>JAFEDU010000009.1 GCA_018241425.1 Pseudomonadota bacterium | reverse complement strand
GATATCCTTGCCTCGAAAAATGGCCTGCGGTGCAGGAAGTACTGGCCCAGTACACTGACTTGATCGCGGGGCGGCGGCGGCGCTATACCTAAGGGGCGGCGCCGCGGCCGCGGAATCGATGCGAGATCCAAGACCGATGAATCGAACCGCGTGCGCCGTCGGGCTGCTGGTGGGCGCCGTGCTTGCCGGGGCGGGGACCGCCCACGGCGAGGATGCGCAAGGCGTGGTGGCTGCCGCGCAGGCGCACGACGGGGCCTCGGTCGACCCGGCGCGCGCCGGCATCTGGAAGGCCGCCATCCCGCCGGCAGGATCGATGCGAGGCGAGTTCGACAGCAACGACCCGATCGGTGTCATGGCGGGCGCGCGCATCTGGGCCGACTGTTCGATCAACTGGACCGACCCGGACGACCGGCGCCTCTACTGCTTCTCGAGCGCGACCTCGCTGGTGTACTTCCTCGAGTCCCCGCAGGCCTACCTGCGACGTGCGCGTGCGCGGTGGCCCACGCTCGCCCATCCGGTAAGCTAACGGACCCTTCCTGGTGCTGGAGCGCGGCGCCGCGTCGCGGGAGTTGCATGAGCGAAACCTATGACGTGATCGTGATCGGCGGCGGTCACAACGGGCTCACCTGCGGGGCGTACCTCGCGAAGTCCGGGCGCCGGGTGCTGGTGCTCGAGCGGCGCGAGGTGTTTGGCGGCGCCGCGGTCACCGAGGAGTTCTGCCCGGGTTTCCGGGCGTCGCGGTTCTCCTACGTCATGAGCCTGCTGCACCCGCGGGTGATCCGCGACCTGGAGCTGAAGTCCTTCGGGCTCGAGGTGCTGCCGGCAAACGACCTGTTCTGCCCGCTGGGCGGTGATGACTACATCATCTTCAGCGACGACGTGAAGAAGACGCAGGCCGAGTTCGCGCGCTTCTCCCGCCACGACGCGGACATCTACCCGGAGTTCTCGCGCCACCTGGAAGAGTCTGCGAACGTCGTGCGCCGCCTGTTGTTCCAGACGCCCGTGGACCCGGTGCGCGGCACCTGGCGCTCCTTCAAGGAGAGCGCAGCGCTCCTGTGGCGGGAGCGGCGCATCGGGGACCAGGCCTACCGGCTCGTCGACCTGCTCAGCCAGAGCGCCTACGACTACCTGTCGGCCTGGTTCGAGAACGACATCATCAAGAGCATCCTGGCCTACTACTGCTCGATCGGGACGTTCGCGGGGCCGAAGTCCCCGGGCAGCGCCTACGTCATCATGCACCACCTCATGGGCGAGCATCAGGGCGCCGGCGGCTGGGGCTTCATCCGCGGCGGCATGGGCACGATCACGGCCTCCATCGCGCGCTCCGCGGAGCGCTTCGGCATGCGGGTGCTCACGCAGGCGCCGGTGGCCGAGGTCATGGTGACCGGCGGGCGGGCCACCGGCGTGCGCCTCGCCGACGGCCGGGAGTTCCGGGCGCGGGCGGTGGTCTCAAACGTGCCGGCGACCACGCTGTTCAAGCGGCTGGTCGCCCCCGAGCACCTCCCGGACGAGCTACGGCGCGAGATCGACACCTTCCGGACCTTCTCGACCGCCTTCAAGATGAACATCGCGGCCCACCGACCGCCGCAGTACCGGGCCTTCGATCCGCAGCGTGCCGGGTTCAAGTACCCGACCTACGTGCACATCGCGCCGGGCATCGACTACCTGGAGCGCGCCTACGACGATGCCAAGTACGGCTGGTACTCGAGCCGGCCGTTCCTGACCCCGGTCGCCCCCACGATCGTGGACGACACGCTGGCGCCGCCCGGCAAGCACGTCATCAACATCTTCGGCGGCCATGCCCCCTACCGGCTGCGCGACGGGGCCTCCTGGGAAACCGAGAAGCCCAACCTCGTCAAGGCGGCGCTGGCCGTGCTTGAGGAGATGGCGCCCGGCTTCTCGCAGGACATCATCGGGATGGAGACGCTGATCGCACCGGAGCTGGAGGCGATCGTGGGCCTCCCGCAGGGCCACATCTTTCACGGCGAGCTGTCGGCCGACCAGCTGTTCTTCCAGCGCCCGGCTGCCCACTGGTCCGACTACCGCACGCCGGTGCGGGGCCTGTACCAGTGCGGTTCCTCCACGCACCCCGGGGGCGGGGTATCGGGGATTCCCGGCTACAACGCCGCGCGCGAAATGCTCAGGGACTGGAAGCGGCTCTAGTGCCCGTGGGCCGCCGGCGCGCGCGGCCGTGCGAGCAGCCGAGCCACGAGGCTCCACAGGCCCTGGAAGACGAGCCACAGCGCGAGCCCGAACAGCAGCGCGAAGGCGAGGCCCTCCCCCGAGAGCGCGAAGGTGGGCACGAAGTCGGCCCAGGTGGCGCGGGCGAGGCCCGCATCGGCGTGCAGCAGCAGATAAGTGAGCTGATGCAGGAGGTTCCCGTGCAGGGCGTCGGCGGCCGCCTGCAATGCCTGGACCGTCTCGCTCAGCGAGCGGATGAGTGCGCCCTCGGCATGGAAGGTCGGGTCGGAACTCCCCAGGTGGTAGTGGATGAGGGCGGAGAGATCGCCGTGGTGGTACTGGTCGGCCAGGTGCTGCCAGGGCTCGAGATCCGCGCGGGCCTGGTCGAGGCGGCCCCCCAGGCGCTGGCGGTACTGGGCAATGAATCCCGGCACGAGTCCCCCGGCAACGATCGCGCATACCAGGAGCGCCCGGTCGATCAGTCCGCGTATCCAGCCCATCGCCCCTCTCCTCGGATACCCAGCCGCAGGCTCGTTGTAGCCCCCTGCAGGCGCTGACTTCAAGGCGGCTGCGTCACGAATTCCGGACGGCCTTGACGCCTGTGGCGACCATCCGGAAGACTGCCCGCCCGAACATCCGCGAGGCCGCCCGAAGACGGCCCGCCATCATCGCCAGGAGTCAGCCATGTTCCGTCTCATCGGTCTTGCGGTCGCCGTGTCCACGCTTGCGCTGTCGGCCTGCGACAACGGGGACTCCGTCGGCGGGGGCAGCTCCCTCAACAAGGTGAACGGCTCGGTGCGCGTCGCCCCCGGCGACCACGCCGACGGCATCGGTACGGTCAATGGGGACGTGACTGTCGGTGACAACGCGGTGGTGGGTGACGTGCACACCGTGAACGGCCCGATCGAGATCGGCTCGCACGTGAGCGTGGATGCGGTGAAGGCGGTGAATGGCCCGGTGACCATCGGGAGCGCGACCAAGGTCGCGCACGGGATCACCACGGTGAACGGCACGGTCAACCTCAAGGAGGCGGAGGTCGCCGGCGCAGTCAAGAACGTGAACGGACACATCGTGCTCGACGGCGCGCACGTCGCCGGCGGAATCCAGACCGTGGAGGCGGACATCGACCTGAAGGGCGGGGCACACCTCGAGGGCGGGATCTGGGTCGAGAAGAGCAGCGGCTGGGTCAACGTCGGCAAGCACAAGCCGCGCATCGTCATCGGCCCCGGCTCGACCGTTCAGGGCGATTTGCGCTTCGATCACGAGGTCGACCTGTACGTCAGCGACAAGGCGACCATCGGCCCGGTCTCCGGCGCCACCGCGATCCCCTTCACGGGCGACCAGCCGCCCGGGTGAGGATCGCCGGCGGGTCGCTGCGCCCTCAGCTCGTAGCCGCGAGCGAGGTGACGAGGCCGTAGTAGGTGGACGTCGAGGCGCTGGTGCTGCTGCCGGTGACCACGAGCAGAATCTGCGCAGGCGAGAGCGTGGAGTTGATCGTCCCAAGTCCGGTCAGCGGCACCCCGTTCAGGCTCTCGTAGGTACCGGTGCAGCCCGAATAGGTGTACGCGACCTGGTAGATGTTGTGCGTGGGATCGGCGGTCGATACCGACCCGCTGAGGGTGCAGCCGTTGGACGTGTTGGTCCCGCTGATGCTTCCCGTAGTTGAGAAACTATAGGTCGTGCCGGTGACCGAGTCGGCGTAGCTGCCGCTCATCGCCCCCACTGAGGAGGCGGTGTCCGAGAGCGACTCGTAGGTCAGCGACCAGTTGCCGGTGATCGAGGTGTTGCTGTTGGTGGTGAACGCGAGCGTCGCCGCGAGGGTGCCCCCCGAGGAGACCGTCCCGCTCAGCGTCCCGATCCCGTAGTCCGAGCCGTCGCTGAAGGTTGCGCTGAAGTCGGGGTAGCCATCGACGGTCGCGGCGAGCGTGCTGCCGGAGACCTGCACGTCGCCCGTGAACTGGACGCCATCGCCACGGATGAAGGTCGCCCGGCCCGCGGAGTCGATCAGCGCCGTGACCGACAGCCCCGAGGTCGAGTCCGTGCCGCTCCAGATGCCGGTGGCGGACTGCGTGGTGCCGCCCGAGCCGCTGTCGGAGCTGGAGTTGTTGCAGCCGGCAGCGACCAGGGTCGTGGCGAGCGCGGCGGCCAGGGCGAGCCATCGGGTTGGGGTCGGGGACATGCAGTCGTTCTCCATCAGAAGGTGGGGCCGCGTTCCATGCGGGTTGCGGTGCCGCGCGCATTAGAACACCGCGGGCGCGAACGATATGTGAGTTCGCGTAACAGACTGCGGCGGGCTATAGAATTGTGAAGGGCGGGTGCCGGGCCGGAACGGCTTGGCAGTTCGCTCAGGCGGGGTGAGAACTGCGTCACGGGGCACGATTCTCCGGTGGCCGAAGGTGGGGTTTAGCCTCAAATTTATGTCATTGCGGCCGGTTCAGGTCGGCCCGCTCCAGGGAACTGATGCGCCGGGCCTGCGTGCCGATATAAAAGCGTGGACACGAAGCTGACACTGGCACCGCCGACCCGCCGCGGGAAGATGCCGCGCTGGGTCGATGCGCTGACCCTCGCACTCATCATATATACCGTCATCGGGGCGGTATGGATGCTCGCTGGCTTTGGCGGCCCGCGGGTCACCCACTACGTGGGCCTCCTCTCGGACCTGCCGGCAGCGCTCATGTGCGTCGTCGTCACGGTCGCCACCGCCCGGTTCGTCGAGCGCGGCCCGCTGCGCAGCGCCTGGGGGTTCCTGGCACTCGCCCTGGGCTTCTACTTCGCGGCGCTGACCATCGGCACGACCTCCTGGCTGCGCAACGTCGACCCCTTCCCGGGGCCAGCGGACCTCTTCTATTGCGGCTACTACGCGGCCCTGACGCTCGCGGCACTGTACCTGATCCGGGGCGCCGCCATGCGCGTGCCCTGGATCCAGCTGTCACTCGACGGGACCATCTTCGCCGTCGGCTTTGGCGCCTTCTTCTGGTTCCTCGTGATCCGGCCGGCCGCGTCTGCGAGCGAGGTCGATTTCCTGCGCCAGGCACTGAGCCTCGGCTACGCCGCCTGCGACTGCATCCTCTTGCTGATGTTCGGGGTGCTGCTGCTCACCGGCGCGCGCCGGGTGCCGGTGCTGATCCTCGCCGGCTTTGCGACCATGTTCATGGGCGACATCCTCTGGTCGCTCGCCAAGGTGCAGGGCTACTACCTGCCGGGCCAGTTCCAGGACGTGCTGTACCTGTGCTGCTACGTACCGATCACGATCGCGGGCCGCGAGCAGATGCTGAGCTCAGGCTCGCGGGCGCGCGAGCCGTCCACGACCACCGACACGATCGCCCGCTCGCTGCCGTACGCGGCGATGCTCGCCGCGTTCCTGGTGCTGGTCTACTTCAGCCGCGGCAACATCGGCGGTCCCTCGACCGTCATGACCATGGTCGTGTTCGCCCTCACGCTGCTGCTGATGGTGCGCCAGGGCGTCATGCTGCGCGGGGATGCCCTGCTGCGCGAGCGCAAGGCCGCGCGCATCGTCGAGGACCGCTACGCATCGCTCATCGCCAATGCCTCCGACGTCATCATGATCGTGGGGGCGGACGGCACGCTGCGCTTCGTCTCGCCGGCGTGCGAGCGCACCCTGGGACTCAAGCCCGAGGAGATCATCGGCAAGGACCTTGCCGGGCTGTGGGCCGGGGATGACCGCGAGCGGCTGCGGATGTTCCTCGCCGAGGTCGCCGCCTCCGAGAGCGGGACGGTGGGCCCGGTGGAGCTGCGCATCGAGCGTGCCACCAAGCGCTATGTCCTGGAGAGCGTCGGCAGCAACCTCAGCAACGACCCGGCGGTGCAGGGCCTCGCCCTCAATTTCCGCGACATCAGCGAGCGCAAGGCGCTCGAGGAGCAGCTGCGCCAGCTCGCCTTCCACGACCCGCTGACGCTGCTCGCCAACCGCAACCTGTTCCGCGACCGCGTGCAGCACGCCCTCACGCTCGCGCAGCGCGGCCCGAGCTCGGTCGCGGTCATGTTCCTGGACCTCGACAACTTCAAGAACATCAACGACTCGCTCGGCCACGACGCGGGCGACCGGCTGCTGCAGGCGGTTGCCCAGCGCATCATCAAGACCACGCGCTCCTCGGACACCGTGGCGCGCCTGGGCGGGGATGAGTTCGCGGTCCTCGTCGAGGGCATCGCGACCATCGCCGAGGTGCAGCGCCTGGCCGACGGGCTGATCGCCACCCTGAACATCCCCTTCCCGCTCAACGGCATGGAAGTGCGCGTCGGGGCCAGCATCGGGGTCGCCTTCTCCGGCAGCGAGTCCGGCACCGAGACCCTGCTCAGCAACGCGGACATCGCGATGTATCACGCGAAGGCGGCGGGCAAGAACCGGCATGTCACCTTCCAGACGCAGATGCAGGACATGCTGCAGGAGCGCATGCGCCTCGAGGCCGACATCGGTCGTGCGCTCGCCCGCGAGGAGTTCTTCCTCGAGTACCAGCCGATCGTGGATCTGGGGACGCGCAGCCTCCTCGGTGTCGAGGCCCTGGTTCGCTGGCGCCACCCGGAAGCCGGCGTACTCATGCCGGCGCGCTTCATCCAGGTGGTCGAGGAGTGCGGGCAGATCGACAAGCTCGGCCGCTGGGTGCTGCACCGCGCCTGCCAGGACCTGTGCGCCTGGCGCGGGTCGGTCGCCGGCGGGTCCGGGTTGCGACTGGCGGTGAACATCTCCGGGCGGCACCTGCAGCACGGCGAGCTGGTGCACGACGTCGCACAGGCGCTGCAGCAGTCGGGCCTGGAGGCTGGCAACCTCGTGATTGAGCTCACCGAGAGCACGATCATGTACAACACCGACGCCAACCTCGAGCGCTTCCACCGGCTCAAGGGGCTCGGCGTGCGCCTCGCCATCGATGACTTCGGGACCGGCTACTCCTCGCTCTCCTACCTGCACCGCTTCCCGATCGACATCCTCAAGATCGATCGCTCATTCGTGAGCCGGCTCACCAATTCCGACAACGGCCCGGAGCTGGCGAGCGCGGTCATCACGCTCGGGGAGACCCTGGGCCTGGACACCGTGGCCGAGGGCATCGAGTCCGAGCCGCAGGTCGCGGCCCTGCTGGCGCTCGGCTGCGTGGCGGGGCAGGGATTCCTGTTCGCCAAGGCGGGCGCTCTTTCCGAACTCAACGACAGTCACTTCGTCGCGCGGCGCAACGCGCTGTGGACGGCGCCCACGAGCCCGGGGGAAATGTCCGCGACCGGGCGCTTCCGGGCGCTCAAGGCCATCCGGCGCCGCAGCGCCGGGGCAGCCTGATTTCCAGCTGACCCCGCGGGCCTTCAGGCCGGTTCGGCGTGATCGCGTTCGGCGCGCTGCACCGCCGGGCGTGCCCGCATGAGCTCGCGGTGGCGGCCCAGTGCCGGGAGACGCGCGAGCAGCGCTTCCAGGTTGTCCGGGTACCAGCCGACCAGCATGTAGAGGTAGCTGTCGGCCGCCGAGTACTCGTCCCCGAGTACGTAGGGCCGCAGCTGCCCACCCAGGGTCTCCAGGTGACGGGTGTAGTCCTTCAGCGCCTGGGCCTTCACGTCCTCGGCCCCTGCGGCGCCGGAGGCACAGTAGCGATCCGGGTAGAAGTAGCGCAGCGCGCTCTCGTACGTATTCGCCGAGAGGGACACCATCCACTGCAGGAACGTGCCGTAGGCACCCGTCGCTGGCGCCGGGCACAGCTTCGCGGCGGGGTGGGTGGTCGCAAGATAAATCAGGATGGCGGCGGACTCGGACATCACGGTGCCCGGGGGCAGACGCAGCGCGGGGATCTTGCCCGCGGGGTTCAGGCGCCGGTAGGCCTCGACGGCCTGTTCGGTGCGCTCGATCCACTGGATGGAGTAGGGGGCACCGGCTTCCTCGAGGACGATCTGCACGGCGAGTGAGCCCGCGTTGTGGCGGGCATAGAGGGTGTAGGTACTGGTGCTCATGTAACCCATGGTAGCGCATGGGCGATTCGGACACGTCGTATCCCGAGCCTCAGGCGGCCGCGGCGGAGGGAGCCTCCCAGTGCAGCGGCGCAACCTCGCGCACGACGAAGATCCAGCCGATGAATCCCAGGAGGCTGATGGCCGCGGCCACCAGGCACGGCACCGTGAAGCGATGCGTGTGGTCGTAGAGGATGCCGGTGAGCGCAGGTCCCACGATCCCGGCGATGTTGGCGATCGCGTTCTGTGTCCCCACCCAGCGCGCGGCGGCCTTCGGTCCCGCGATGATCTGCGGGATCGCGAAGGTACCGGGCGAGGAGATCCCGCTCAGGAACTGGCACACCAGGATCGCCCCGAGGGCGAGCGGCAGCGAGCCGTAGGCCATGCACACCATGGATCCCACGAATCCGAGGTGCGCCGCGCCCATCGAGACCTTGTAGGGAAGCGTCAGGTTGCCGCCGCGCTCCCCCAGCCGGTCGATCACCCAGCCCGCGCCGAGTGCGGCCAGTGCGTTCACGAGAAAGGCCTGGCTGGCGAAGCTCGCCATGGCGGTGAGCGAGAAGCCGCGCTCGCGCATCAGGTAGTACGGGAGCCAGGTGAGGAGGAAGTAGAACGTGTAGTTGCCGGAGAAGTGCCCGAGGCTCGTGCCCCACAGCGCCCGCTGGCGCAGCACCTCGCGGTACCCGGGGGAGCCGGCTGCGGCCGTCACCTGCGCCGCGGCCGGGAGCCGTACGCGCGACCAGGGGACCAGCCACAAAAGCGGCAACGCCCCGAAGCACCAGAATGCGGAGCGCCAGCCGAAGTGCTCCATCAGCATCCCGCCGAGGAAGGTCCCGACGGCCGGCCCGAAGAGATAGGCGAAGCCGACCACGCCGTTGGCGGCCCCAAGCCGCCCCGGCGGCACCGAGACCGCGAGCAGCTTCGAGACGCACGGGAAGCCCGCGCTCTCCCCGACCCCGAGGAGCAGGCGCAGGAAGAGCAGGGTGGTGAACTGGTGCGCGAAGCCCATGAGGAGCGTCGCGCACGCCCACAGCGTGAGCCCAGCAGCCAGCACCCGCTGTGCGCCCACGCGCTCGGCGATGACGCCGATGGGGATCTGCAACAGCGCGTAGGACCAGTAGAACGCGGAGAAGAGGTACCCGAGCTGCGTCGGGTTGAAGCCGAGGTCCCCCTCGATCAGGGGCGCGGCGGTGGGCAGTGCGCCGCGGTCGACGTAATTGATGAAGAGGACCGCAGCCAGGAGGCCGACGATGGTCCAGGGCCGCGAGGGTTGCGCCGCAGGATCAGCGGGCGCGGACCTCAACTCGCATAGTCCGCTTCGCTGCGATCGAGGAGCCGCTTGAGGGCACTGAAGTGCAGCTCGACCCGGCTCTCGCCGCCGACGGTGGATCCGCTGCGGAACTGCGCGGCGGTGGCCTCGACCACGGCGTCCGGCAGGACGTTCACCTTGCGGCCGCTCGCCAGCGCCAGCAGCTGCACCTGGCTCGCCCGCTCCAGGAAGTACAGCCGCTCGAAGGCTTCCGCGACCGAGGTGCCGGCCACGATCACGCCGTGGTTGCGCAGCATGAGCACGGACTTGTCCCCGAGCGATCGCGCCAGCCGCTCCCCTTCGCTGTAGTCGAAGGCCAGCCCGTTGTAGTCGACGTAGGCGATGTCCTCGTGGAAGCCGAGCGCGCTCTGCACCGACATCATCAGTCGCGGGTCCTCCAGCGTGCTCAGGGCGGTGGCATGGGGCATGTGGGTGTGCAGCACGCAGCGCGCCTGCGGGCGCAGGCGGTGGAGCGAGAGGTGGATGTAGAGCGCGGTATCCTCCACCAGCCCGCGGCCGGCGACCACGTTGCCCGAAAAATCCAGCTCCATGAGGTCGCTGGCGCGCACTTCCGACCACAGGAGACCGAAGGGCGCAAGGTAGAAGCGGTCCGCGCATCCGGGGACCAGCAGGGTGAGGTGGTTGTCGATGCCCTCGTTCAGCCCGAAGCGGGCCGCCAGCCGGTGGCAGGCCGCAAGGTCGACGCGCGCCTGGCGCTCGGCCTCGCTGTGCGGAAACTTGAGCTCACGGCTGGCATTCATGGGGCACCACGGCGGGGGTGGGACTTAGGTGTTGCCAAGGAGTATAGCGCCAGACCCGCACAGGGCCGCCTCGCCGTGGCGGGCCGCCGCTCGAGCCGCTATCGTGCGCCGATGCCCGCCCGTAACCTGCGCCTGCCGCTCATCGCGGCGCTCGTCGTCCTGTGCCCGCTGTGGGCCTCCTGCAAGCCCGCCGGTCCGGACATGAAGGCGCAGATCGACCGGCTCATGCAGGCCTACCAGGGGACGGTGCCCGGTGCGGCTGTCGCGGTGCTGCGGGACGGACGGGTGCTCTTCAGCGGGGCCTACGGACAGGCGGACCTGGAGCAGGCGACACCCGTGACCGCGACCACCGATTTCCGGCTCGCCTCCATGACCAAGCAGTTCACGGCGGCGGCCGTGTTGCTGCTCGTGCAGGAGGGTCGCCTTGGGCTCGACGACCCGGTGCACCGCTTCCTTCCCAGACTGCCGCCCGCGACCGCCGCCGTCACGGTCCGCCAGCTCCTGACGCACACCGCGGGGCTCATCGATTACGAGGATCTGATCCCCACCGGCACCACCGCGCCGCTGCACGACATCGACGTGCTGCACCTGCTGGAGAAGGAGGACCGGACCTACTTTGCGCCCGGCTCCGCCTACCGCTACAGCGATTCCGGGTACGCGCTACTGTCGCTCATCGTGGCGCGCGTCTCCGGCGGGGACTTCGCGACGTTCCTGCGCCAGCGCATCTTCCTGCCGCTCGGCATGCGCGCCTCGCTCGCCTTCGAGGCCGGGATCTCGAGCGTGCCGGAGCGGGCCTACGGCTACAGCCGCGAGGGCGAGCGCTGGGTGCGCACCGACCAGAGCCTCACGAGCGCGGTGCTCGGGGACGGCGGGGTGTATTCCAGCGTGACGGACCTCGCCCTGTGGGACGAGGCGCTCTACGGCGACCGGCTGCTCTCGGCGCAGTCCCGGCAGCTCGCCTTCGCGGCGCTCACCCCGACCGATGACCCGAACGTCGCCTACGGCTTCGGCTGGCGCATCACCGGGGAGACGGTCTGGCACTCGGGCGAGACGATCGGGTTCCGCAACGTGATCGTGCGCTGGCCCGCGCACCACTTCACCGTCATCATCCTCACCAACCGCAACGACCCGGAACCCTACACCCTGGCGCTCAGGGTGGCCGCGCTCTTCTATCCCGACGCCGGCCGCGTGCATGCCGCGCAGGTGGTGGTGGGGCCGGACTCGGGTGCGAAGCCGATCCCGAAGCCCTGAGCCGCGAGGAGCCCCGATGAGCGACACGCACCCGTTCGCCTCTGAATGCCCGCACTGCGGCCAGGAGCGCCTGCAGCCCGGCTACGATCGTGACGAGTTGCGCCAGCTGATTCGCACCGGCGCGGAAATCGAGGCGCACTGCATGAGCTGCGATGAGTACTGGCCGGTCTCGGTCGAGGAGCGCGCGGACCTCGCGCGGGCCCTGAAGGCGTGAACTAGGAGGGCGCGCTGCCGCGGCGGACGCGCGCCCGGCCGACGTAGTAGCCGGCGGCGAACGGCAGGCCGAGGAGTACGACGGCCAGCACGATGATCAGGAGCGTCGCCTCGAGGGCGAGCTTGCGTGCCTGCGCGGCGGAGGCGGCGACCACGTCCTGGGCAATGTGCCCGACGTCGACGGCGATCGCCTGGCGCTCCGTGTCCGCCGCCGCGAGCACGGCCGCGCGCTCGCTGCTCAGGGTCTCGGACAGGGCGAGCCGCTCGGCCCGCAGGGTCTTCAGGGTCTCGGCGGTCGAGCCATCCAGCCGGCTGATGATCTCGAGCACGCTGCGGCGCACGTCCCGGACGGCCTCGTGCACGAGCTCCGGCGAACTCTCCGCCGTGCGCGTCAGCCGCTCGAGCCGCTCATCGAGGCGCCTGAGGGCGCCCTTCACGTCATCGCCGGAGACGCCCGACTCCTCGAGCTCGAGCTGGGTGCGCCACATGCCCTCAGAGGGCAGCGACTGGCTGAGGATCTGCACGCGATCCGAGGTGTCGGCCAGCGCCTCGGGGATCGTGCCGAGGGAGGCCGCGAGCGGCGTGTCGGCCCCGCCGCGCTCGGCCCACGCCTGCACCACCGACACGCGGGCGAAGCGCACGTCCACGAGCGGGTGCTCGCGCACGTAGCCGCCGATGAAGTCGGCGGCCTTCGCGAACTGCCCCGGGGTGAGCAGCCGCTGCGCGAGCTCCCGGGCCTGCGTGGCATAGCGGTCCGCGAGTCCGCTCGCCTGGGACTGCGCGGGGCCGAAGAGCGCAGCGCCCGCCCCGCCCGGGGCGAGGAAGGCCTGCATCTGGTCGGTGAACGCCCATACGTCGATGAGACCCATGAGCGGCGCGAGCTGCAGGGCGGCGTGCTCGCTCTGGGTTGTCGCGGCGATCTTCCAGCGAAGGGCGTTCATCCTCACCGGCAGCTCGCTGCTGCCGCGGGCGATGTCATCGGCGCACTGCTCGAGGTCCGCGTTGAACTCGGCGACGAACAGCCGCGTCACGATGCGCGTGTTGAGCTCGCGCGGTGTCAGCGGGCGCTCGGGGCTCTTGATGGACAGGAGCGAGCAGCCGGTGAGCGCGAGCAGCGCTGCGAGGAGCGCGATCGTGCGGACGAGGCGCGAGAGGGGTATCGGGGACGGCATCTTCGGGAAAGATGATGGCATCAAGTGAAGGGAACGGTCAGGGGGTTGAATGGCTGCGCTCAAGCATGCGCTCGGGAGCCTGGATTCATCGCCCTGCACGCGAGCCGGCGAGCCGCAGGGAGACGCCGGGCCCTCAGAGCTTCAGGTCGGTGGTGAGGTACGCAGCGTTGCCCGCCAGGTGATTCTGCGCCTGGAACTCGCGGTAGCCGCGCAGCTGGAAGCTCACCTCGTGCCCGAGAATCGTGGGGTCGAGTTCGATCCCGAGCCCCGCCGCGTAGATGTTGGACTTGAAAGGGCCCAGGATTGCGCCGGCGCCGGAGTCCCCGGTCACCTGCACGACGGCGTAGCCGACCGTGCCGACCTTGAATCGCCGGGTCAGGTACTGGCCGAGCGCCAGGTCCAGGTGCACGACGTCGCCACTGCGATAGTGGGTGTCGGGGTTCTCGAGGTTGACCGTGTAGCCGAGACTGAAACTCAGATCGAGGCCGGTCTCATTGAGATAGCTGCCGCTGGCCGCCGCGTCGACGGCCCAGAAGTGCTTGGACAGGCTCACCGCCTGGTTGGGGTCGTATTCCCCGGTCGGGGCAAAGACGCTCAGGGCGACATTCGCGTACCAGGGCCCGGTGTGCCAGCCCAGCACGGCCGGTGCCAGCGCCAGATCGCCAAAGCCGCGGGTGGAGGCCGAGCGCTCGATGTCGAACGGCGCGAGCGCCGCACGCACGCCGCAGTAGCCGAAGGGCACCGCGATGCCGAAGCCGAACTCGCCGCCGAGCAGGTGCCAGGACGTCAGCTGCGTGAGCTGGACGGTCTCGAAGTACATCTGCGTGCTGATCTCGAGGGCGAGCTTCCCCTGTGCGGCCAGGATCCGGGTGCGGCCGTCGTAGTAGTAGAACTCGCTGGTCAGGTACGTGCCCGGATCCGGCGGCACGTAGCCGGCCGCAAATCCGGTGTAACCGCCGACGTACTCGGTATTGCCGCCCTCCGCAGCGGGGGCGCGCGCGACCCCGGCGATGAGCGCCATGCCGAGGGCGATCAGGGCTGCGGTGCGCAACACCGGCCGGGTCAGGGACGCCGCGGCCCCTCAGTGCGACTCGGGGCCGAAGCTCAGGCGAATGCAGCCGCCGGCACCGCCGGGGGTCTTGGTCCCGTAGTAGGAGGCGCTCTCCCGCGCGATCTGCAGCGCCTCCTCATCGATCAGCGCATTCCCGGAGGACGTCACGAGCGTCGGGTTCCCGTCGATCTGTCCCTTCGCGTCCGTGCAGGCGCGGACGACGGCCGGGCCGGACGCCCCTGCGCGGGGGAACCTCGCGGCCTCAGCGGTTGCGCTCCCCGCGGCGGGCACCGCAGCGGCCGCCGTGGGCGCCGGGGCGGGCGGTACGCGCCAGCGCCAGGCGATTTCCTGCCAGGACTCCACCGGCGTTGCATCGCCCAGCCGCGTGCGCGGCTGGAACTTCAGCCGTTCCACGCACTTCACGGCTGCGGCATCCAGGGCGTCGGACTGCGAGGACGTGTGGATCTGGACCTCGGACGGGGTGCCGTAGGGGGACACCTTGAAGCGGACCACCGCGCGCGGGCCGTCATCGGCGGTGTGCAGTTCGGGGCAGCGCGTGTCGGGATTGAAGCCCCATGCGGGACGGGCGAGGGTGGCCGACTCCGGCCCGGACTGGGCGAGGGCCGCATTCCCCAGGAGCAGGGCGGCGAGGGTGACACCGGCGAGGGACAGGGCGGCCTTGGGCATGGGCATCCTCGGAATGACATCGGCGGCGGGAGCCGCGGTGGGCAATCTAAACCACCGGGGCCGGTCGCGGACACCTTAAGGTAAGCCGCATCGCCGGCGCCGTGCCGCCCCGCGGCCCCGTGAAGTAGACTCCCCGGCCGGGGGGTGCGACATGGCCGATGAGCGTCACGAGTGGTTCCTGAACCAGATCTTCCGCCATCGGGCTGCGCTCTACCGCTACCTGCGCTCCTTCACCTCCGGTACCCAGGACATCGACGACCTCGTGCAGGAGACCTATATCCGGGTCTACGCGCTGCCGGACTACCAGGCCGTCGACTCCCCCAAGGCGCTCCTGTTCCGCATCGCCCACAACCTCGCCGTGGAGCGCGCTCGGCGCTACCAGAGCCAGGCCACCGACAGCGTGGGGGATTTGGACAGCCTGAGCGTCTCTTCCCGGGAGGCCCCGCCGGATGAGCAGATCGATGCCCGGCGGCGCTTCGAGTCCTTCTGTGCCTCGGTCGACCGCCTGCCGCCCCTTTGCCGGCGGGTGTTCGTGCTGCGCAAGGTCTACCGGCTCTCGCATGCGGAGATCTCCGAGGTGCTGGGCGTGGCCCCGAGCACCATCGAGAAGCACGTGGCGAAGGGGCTGATGCGCTGCCGCGACTACCTGAAGGAGCGCGGCCTGCTGGAGAGCGGAGATGAGGACGTGAACCGACGCGAGCGCGGCCCCCGGCGCGTACAGGACGGCGGAGAGGGCGCATGAGCGAAGTCATCCGCCTGCGGACCCGCGCCGAGATCGACGAGGAGGCGGCCACCTGGGTGTGGCGCATGGAGCCGGGCGCGTACACCGCGGAGGACGAGCAGGCCTACCTCGCATGGCTGCGCCAGGATCCGCGCCATGCCGTCGCGGTCGAGGAATTCCGGCGCGTCTGGGGTGCGCTCGACTCGCTCGCGGACGTGCGGCGCGAGGAGAAGATCGCCACCTTCACCGATGCGCACTACCGCCACATGCTGCGCGCCCGGCGCCCGTGGCTGTGGGCCGGGGCGGCCGCGCTGCTGGTGTTCCTCGGCACCCTGGTGGCGCTGTGGCCCGGGCACGAGACGCAGACGCTCGCCACCGCGGTCGGGCAGCACCGCGATTTCCGCCTTGCCGACGGCTCGGTGGTCACGCTCAACACCAACACCATCGTGGAGGTCGACCTCGCGCGCAGCGCACGGCACGTGCAGCTGCGCCAGGGCGAGGCGCATTTCCAGGTCGCCCATGACCGCTCCCGGCCCTTCCTGGTCCAGGCGGGCGAGGCGGTCGTGCGCGCCGTCGGCACCGAGTTCGCGGTCCGGCTGCACGGGGACCAGCGCGTGGACGTGGTAGTGAACGAGGGCCGCGTCGAGGTGCGCACCGAGCCGGCGCCCGGAGCCCCCGGGACGCAGGTCGCGCCCGCCACGGTGCGGGCACTGACCGCGGGCGAGGCACTCTCCAGCCGCGGTGCCGACTATGCGGTGACCCCGGTCAGCACCGCGGAGCTCTCGAGCGAGCTCGCCTGGCGCGAGGGCGCCATCGTGTTCGACAACGAGCCGCTGTCGCAGGCCGTGGCCGAGATCGAGCGCTACACGAACACCCGGATCATGGTCAGCGACCCCGAGACGGCCGCGCTGCGGCTCGGTGGGCGGTTTCGCACCGATGACCTGCAGGGCTTCCTGAACGGCCTGCAGACGGCGCTGCCGGTGACCGTGCGGCGCGGCGAGGGTGGCGTCCTGTACCTAGAGCCCCGCCGCTGAGCCGCATGGCGGCCGGCCCGCGCCACCCCCGCGCCGCCACGGCCGGGGCCGGCATCCTCTCCCGTATGGCGGTTTTTTGGCGCCGGAGCGTCTGTAGCTTCGGCCGTTCGCCTTTTCGCGCTTTCGTCGGCGAACGGACCGGTGAGGGGGAGGTAGTGCGGACCGGTCTGCCAGGACGGCCGCGGCCCAGGTCGCGGCGGCTGCTCGCGCTGATGCGCTGTCTGGCACTGACGGCAATCGCCGCGCAGGCATGCGCGGAGGATGCGCAGCGGCACTTCGACATACCGACCCAGGATGCGGCGCTGGCACTGAAGGAGTTTGCCCGTCAGGCGGATATCACCCTGGTGTTCTCGTCGGACCTCGTGGCCCGGCACCGGACACCCGCGATACAGGGTGATTTCACGGTGATGGAGGGACTCCGGCGCCTCTTGGATGGCACAGGTCTGGCATTCAAGCAGGTGAGCGCGGCGACCATAGCCATAAGTCCGGCGAGCCCGCCGGAGAACTCCCCGGATCCGCCGCCGAAAGGCGCGGATGAGACGAAGGAAGCGCCTCAAGGGGAGAGCACCATGAATCATCGGGGATTTTTCACACGCCTCGCCGGGCTGTTTGCCGTCGGCGGCGCACTCGTCACCGGCGCGCCGGCGCACGGCCAGGCCGCCGCGACGGCGGATGCGACCCAGGCCACCGCGGCGGCCGACCAGAGTTCGGCCGACACCAACAACCTCCAGGAAGTGGTGGTGACCGCCACCGGCACCGGCCGCAAGAAGCTGGATGCCAGCTACAGCATCACCACCGCGAGTCTCGAGGAGATCCGCGACGTCGGCCCCGCCAGCGCCGCAGACCTCCTGAAGGTGGTCCCCGGCGTCTGGGCGGAGACCAGCGGCGGCCAGTCGGGCGCCAACATCGAGCTGGCAGGCTTCCCCGGCAACGGCGATGCCCCGTACGTGACCTACTCGATCAACGGCTCGCCGGTGTTCCCGTCCTCCGGAAACATCTCCTTCATGGACAACTCCTCGCTCTTCCGCCTCGATGACACCATCGAGCGCGCGGAAGTCGTCCAGGGCGGTCCCGCGGTGGTGTTCTCCAACGGCCAGCTCGGCGCGACCGCGAACTTCATCCTGCGCCAGGGGACCGCGACGCCGACCGGCGACATGGGCATCACCTACGGCGATGAGGGAATGTACCGCATCGATGCCTTCTACGGCGGCCCGATCAACCAGGACTGGTTCATGAGCATCGGCGGCTTCTACCGCTACTCCAACGGGGTGCGCGACTCACAGTTCCCGGCCGACAACGGCGGCCAGCTGACCGCGACGCTCAGCCACACCTGGGACACCGGCAAGATCATGTTCTTCGCGCGCGCCCTGAACGACAAGAACCTGTTCGTCACGGACATCCCCGTGACCGTGAGCGGCACCGGCAACGGCCAGAGCGTCTCCGGCTTCCCCGGCTTCAATCCCAACACGGGAACCTTCGCCGGCAGCGCGCTGCGCGGCATCTCGGTGCAGGAGGCCCCCGGTGCACCGCCGGTGACGGCCGACCTCGCCGATGGCCGCGGCGCGGACCTGCACATGTTCGGCAGCAACCTCGACCTTGACCTGTCAGACACGATCGGGCTGTCGAACCACCTCATGTACAACGCGGGCACCGTCACCTGCTACTGCCTGTTCAACAACCTGGCCCCGCAGACCCTGTCCTCCTTCATCGACGGGGAGATCGCGAGCACCAACGCCTCCATCGGCGGCACGATCAACCCGGCCACCGGCAAGGTGATCCCGTTCGCGACCGCGGGCACCGCGACGCTGGTGGGCGGCGGGACGCTCAACCCGGACAGCTACGTGGCATCGCTCGGCTTCTGGATGGTGCAGAAGCAGATCCAGTCCTTCACCGACGAGCTGCGCTTCAACTTCCAACTGGTACCGGGCAACACCCTGACCGCGGGCGCCTACTTCGCGGCGTACTCCTCCAACGACCAGTGGTACCTCGGCAACAACGAGCTGGTGACGGCCACGCCGAACGCCCAGCCGATCAACCTCACCCTCAACAGCGGTGCCAACGTCACCAACAACGCAGGGCTCCTCGGCGCCTCGTTCTACACCCTGAACGAGCGGTGGAACGGGCTGAACACGGCCCTGTTCCTGTCCGACTCCTGGCACCTGAACTCGTGGCTGTTCGATGCCGGCTACCGCATCGAGACCCAGCGCGACCACGGCACCATCGAGAACGATTCCTCGGTGAACCTGGATAACAACGCCCTCAACCTCTATAACAAGGGCGTGAGCGTGCCGAACGGGACGTTCAACTCGAACGTGAGCTGCGAGACCTCCGGCAGCAACGAGTGCACCGAGTACAACCACACCCTGGGCTCCTGGACCCTGGGCGCCAACTACGAGCTCACCTCCAGCATGGCGCTCTTCGGGCGCATCAACCACGGCGTGCACTTCCCCGGGTTCGACGACCTGCGCAGCGGCACGCCGCAGTCGCAGAGCATCCAGAACTACGAGCTGGGCTTCCGCGGCCAGACCAGCACCCTGTACGTGGTGGCCGACGTCTTCCGGCGCAAGTTCGACGGCGTGCCGTTCCAGCAGTTCACCAGCACGGGCGAGAACATCACGGCAAGCTACGGCGCCTCCTCCTACGGACTGGAGCTCGAGACGCGCTGGGAGCCGATCGAGCACCTGACCTTCGACCTGACCGGGGACTGGCAGCACGCGGTCTATACCAACTGGTCCTCCTCCGGCACCGGCGGCTTTGACTTCACCGGCTCGACGCTGCAGCGCCAGCCGCGGCTGCAGTTCCGCGTGACGCCGGGCTACGACATCCCCACGACCTGGGGCGGAGTGCGGGTGTTCGCGACCTACACCTACGTGGGCCTGCGCTACTCGAACCCCGGCGAGGAGGAGGTCCTGCCGCAGTACTACACCCTGGATGCCGGCATCATCGGCACCATCGGCAGCCACTTCGAGGTGCGCGTGCAGGGCACCAACCTCACCAATCAGCTGGGGCTGACTGAGGGCAACGCCCGCATCGCGGTCGGCTCCGGCTCGGGCATCTCGAGCGACTTCGAGATGGCGCGCCCGATCTTCGGGCGCGAGGTCAACGTACAGCTGCGCTACAAGTTCTAGCCGCTACAATCGCCTCACGCACCGGCGCGCGGCCGGGCCCATCCGGGGCCGGCCGCGCGCCCCCGTCCTACAAAAAGGGGGTACCGTGACGTCGACTCTTGTCTCACCGCCGGCCGGGGCGGAGGGCCCTGCTGCGGCCGCCGATTCGGTTGAGGCGCAGCGGCTGCGCCTGTTCGTGATGGCGCTGTTCTTCATCTTCGGGGGCATCACCAGCCTCAACGACGTCATCATCCCCAAGCTCAAGTCGCTGTTCACGCTGAACTATGGCGAGGCGATGCTGGTGCAGTTCGCCTTCTTCATGGCCTATGGGCTCATCTCGCTCCCGGCCGCGGCGGTGGTGCGGCGCCTCGGCTACATGCGCACCGCGGTGGTGGGGCTGCTCACCATGACCGTGGGCTGCCTGCTCTTCATCCCGGCTTCCGCCGCGGCGCAGTTCGGCATCTTCCTCACCGCGCTGTTCGTGCTCGCCTCCGGCATCACGATCGTGCAGGTGGTCGCCAATCCCCTGATCTCGCTCCTGGGCCCGCCCGCCACCGCGCACAGCCGCCTCACCTTCGCCCAGGCCTTCAACTCACTGGGCACCACGATCTTTCCCTACGTCGGCTCGATCCTCATCCTGGGCGCGGTCTCGCAGGTGGACCCGGCGACCCTGAGCGGCCCCGCCCTCACCGCGTTGCGCACCGCCGAGACGCACGCGATCGTCACCACCTACCTGGGGCTTGCCGCGGCACTGTGCATCGTGGCGGCGCTGGTGTGGCGCCGCCGTCGCCTCCTGCCCGGCCGCGTCGAGGACGACAGCGGCAGCCGCATCGGCCTGGACCTCCTGCGCCAGCACCGCTTCGCCTTCGGCGTCGCGTGCATATTCCTGTACGTGGGGGCGGAGGTCGCCATCGGCTCGCTGATGGTGAACTACCTCATGCAGTCCTCCGTCATGGGGATTGGCCAGGAGGCGGCCGGCAAGCACGTGCCGTTCTACTGGGGCGGGGCGATGGTCGGGCGCTTCATCGGCGCCTACCTGCTGCGGGTGTTCTCTCCCGGCAAGGTGCTCGCGGTGGCGGCGAGCAGTGCCATCGCGCTGATCCTCATCTCCGCCAACTCGGCCGGCGACATCTCGGGGTGGGCGCTGCTCGCGATCGGGCTGTGCAACTCCATCATGTTCCCGACCATATTCTCGCTGGCGTGCGAGGGGCTGGGCGCGCGGGCCGCGCAGGGCTCGGGGATCATTTGCGTCGCCATCGTCGGCGGTGCCGTGGTGCCGTGGGTGACCGGGCACACGGCGGACCTGGCGGCGAGTCTCAAGCTCGCGCTCATCGTGCCGGCGCTGTGCTACGCGGGCATCGTGGCGTTCGGGATCTACGCCCGCCGGCCGCGCGCGGCTGCGCCTGCATGAGAGGCGGCCTCCGCGCGCTGCTGCTCGCGTGCCTGTGCAGTGCCACCCAGGCGCAGGGGAGTGCACCGGCCCCGCCCCAGGAGCTCTTTGGCGAGCTGTTCGTGCGCGTGCAGGAGACCCAGCTCTTTCCCGACGGCAAGACCTTCGCCGACGCCGTCCCAAAGTCCCCCCCGCAGGAGATCCTCGCTCGCTACCGGGCGCAGGCCCCGGCGGATGCGCCGGCGCTGCGCGCCTTCGTGCTCGAGAACTTCGCCCTGCCGGATGCAGATCCGGCCGTCGCCGCCCCCGCGCAGGCAGCGCCGCTGGTGGCGCACATCGACGCCCTGTGGCCGGTGCTCACGCGGCGCACGCCGGTCGTGCCGGCCTTCGGGTCCCTGCTGGCACTGCCGCGTCCGTACGTGGTGCCGGGCGGGCGCTTCCGCGAGATCTACTACTGGGACTCGTACTTCACGATGCTGGGTCTTGCCGACAGCGGACGGGCGCGGGAGGTGCGGGACATGGTGGAGGACTTCGCGCACCTCATCAGCGCCTACGGGCACGTCCCCAACGGCACCCGCACGTACTACCTCAGCCGGTCACAGCCGCCGTTCTTCTTCGCCATGGTGGGGCTCCTCGATCCCGCGCACCCCGAGCGCGCCTGGGCCCGCTACCTGCCGCAGCTCAGGCGCGAATACGGATTCTGGATGGCGGGCGCCGAGGAGCTCAAGGAGTCGTCCGCACGGCGCCGGGTCGTGCGGCTGCCCGAGGGCGCGCTCCTCAATCGCTACTACGACGACCGCGACACGCCGCGCGACGAGTCCTACCGCGAAGACACCGAACTCGCCCGCGCGAGCGGCCGCGATCCCGGGGGCCTGTACCGCGACATCCGCGCCGCCGCCGAAAGCGGCTGGGACTTCGGCACGCGCTGGTTCGAGGACCCGGCCAACCGCGGCAGCATCGTGACGACCGACATCGTGCCGGTGGACCTGAACAGCCTGCTCTTCGGCCTGGAGCAGGCGATCGCCGCCGGGTGCCGCGAGAAATCCGACGCCGCGTGTGCGCAACGCTTTCGCGAGGCCGCGGCGCATCGCCGCGATTCCCTTACCCGCATTCTCTGGGACCCCCAGGGCGGGACGTTCCTCGACTACCGCCTCTCGCGGCGGGAGCTGCGCCCCGGGGTGTCGGCGGCGATGCTGTACCCCCTGTTCGTGGGCGCGGCGACCGGGCCCGAGGCCCACTCGGTCGCGCGCGTACTCGAGGCGCAGCTGCTGGCTCCCGGCGGTCTGCTCACCACTCCGGTGGTGTCCGGTCAGCAGTGGGATGCCCCGAACGGCTGGGCGCCGCTGCAGTGGATCGCAGTCGCCGGCCTCAGGCGCTACGGCGAGGAGCGGCTCGCCGCCGTCATTGCCTGCCGCTTCCTCGCCAGCGTCGAGCGGGTGTACGCGCAGAGCGGCAAGCTCGTGGAGAAGTACGACGTCAGCGACCCGGACCGTGCCGGCGGTGGGGGAGAGTACCCGCTGCAGGACGGATTCGGCTGGACCAACGGCGTCACCCGGCGGCTCTTGAGGCTCTACCCCCAGTTCTCGCAGGTGCAGCGGGCGTCGTGCCCGGCGCCGCAGGCCCGGCCCGCGGCGCCGTGAGGCCTACACCGCGATCGCCGTATCGACGATGCGCCGCGCGTCCGCGAGCAGCTCGGTGAGGTGCGCCGCGCTGCGGAAGCTCTCGGCGTAGATCTTGTAGAGCGCCTCGGTCCCGGACGGGCGCGCGGCGAACCAGCCGGATTCGCTCAGGACCTTGATGCCGCCAAAGGGGGCGTCGTTCGCCGGCGCCCGCTCGAGCACGCTGACGATGGGCTCGCCCGCGAGCGTGCTGCCCGGCAGCTGCGCGCGGGTCAGGCGGTTGAGCTTCGCCTTCTGCTCGGGGCTTGCCTGCCCCTCGATGCGGTCGGCGAACGAGGGCCCGTAGCGGGCCACGATGTCCTGGTAGCGCTGCGCGGGATCGCTGCCGGTGCGCGCGGTCATCTCGGCGGCGAGCAGCGCCGGCGCGAGCCCGTCCTTGTCCGTCGTCCACACCCGCCCGTCGCGGCGCAGGAATGCCGCCCCGGCGCTCTCCTCGCCGGCGAAGCCCAGCTCGGATGAAAAGAGCCCCGGCGCGAACCACTTGAACCCGACCGGCATCTCCCGCAGTGGCCGACGGTGTGCGGCGGTCACGCGGTCGATGAGCGAAGTCGAGACCACCGTCTTGCCGACCCCGGCGGTGGCAGGCCACCCCGGGCGGTGGGAGAAGAGGTAATCGATCATCACTACGAGGTAATGATTGGAGGGCAGGAGGCCCGCGGTGCGGGCGACGATCCCGTGGCGGTCGTGGTCGGTGTCGCAGCCGGCGGCGATGTCGAAGCGCTCCTTGAGGCCGAGCAGGCGCTGCATGGCGTAGGGCGAGGAGGGGTCCATGCGGATCTTGCCGTCCCAGTCGCAGGTCATGAACGCGAACTGGGGGTCAACCACCGCGCTCACCACCTCGAGCGCGATGCCGTGGCGCTCGGCGATGCGGCCCCAGTAGTGGACCCCGGCGCCGCCCATCGGGTCGATGCTGAGCTTGACGCCGGCTGCGCGGATGACCTCGAAGTCGATGACCTGGGCGAGGTCCTCGACGTAGTGCGCCAGGTAGTCATGCACCCGCACGGTGTCCGGCGCCGGGCGTGCGCTGCGCCGCACCTCCTTGAGCCCCCCCTCGATGAGTGCGTTGGCCCGCTTCTCGATCCAGCCGGTGGCGGCGGTGTCGGCCGGGCCGCCGTGCGTCGGGTTGTACTTGAAGCCGCCGCTGTCGGGCGGGTTGTGCGAGGGCGTGACCACGATGCCGTCGGCCAGGGCGCTCCTGCGCCCGTGGTTGTAGGTGAGGATGGCGTGCGAGACGGCCGGCGTAGGCGTGAAGCTGCCCGGCGCTGCCACGAGGCTCGTCACCCCGTGCGCCGAGAGTACCGCGAGGGCCGTGAGCTGTGCGGGTGCGGACAGGGCATGGGTATCGGCGCCCAGGAACACCGGTCCCGTGATCCCCTCGCGGGCCCGGTACTCGCAGATCGCCTGCGTGATCGCGAGGATGTGATCCTCGTTGAAGCTGCGCTCGGTGGAGGTGCCGCGATGGCCCGAGGTCCCGAACGCCACGCGCTCGATGGCGACCGACGGGTCCGGGTGCAGTTCGTGGTAGGCGGCGAGCAGCCGCGGCACGTCGATCAGGATCGAGGCGGGGGCCGGCTTGCCGGCCAGCGGACTCAGGCGGTCGCTCATGGCGGAACTCTCGTATCGTAAGGAAGGCACCGCCGGCCCCTCAGGTCCGGCGGTGCCATTCTAGGGGTTGCGCAGGGCGCGCAGGTCTTCAGGGCGCTGCGGGTGCGGGCGTGTCGCCGGCCGGGGGCTCGCGGGCGATGTCCAGGAGCAGCGCGGGCAGGCGGCCGTAGTCGCGCGCCTTGTCGAGGAACGCCGTGGCACCCAGGGCTTCGGCCTCGCGGCGGTACTGCGGGATGCCGTAGTTGGTGAGGACGATGACCTTCGGGCGCGCGCCGTCTCGCGGCAGGGCGCGCAGCACCCCGAACCCGGACCCCTGGCGCAGGTGCAGATCCAGGATCAGGACGTCCGGGTGGGTCTCCCCGATGCGCCGGATCGCGTCCTGCTCGGCATCCACGATGGCGATGAGGTCGACGTTCGGCAGGCGGCGGATCAACTCCTCGAGGCGCCCGGCGAGCAGGAGCGAGTCCTCCACCAGGAGCACCCGGAGGGTCCGTTCGGCCACGATCAGCAAGTCCCCCTGGGTTTCACGGTCGCGATGATTTCAGTACCCGTGGTACGAGTCTGTAGGCGCAGCACCGACAAACCCGCAAATCGGACCGCGTCCACAGTCCGCGCCGCCGGCGCTTCTAGTGAAAATCTTGAGTGAATGCGTATCGGCGTTCGCTACGGCATGCGATTCCAGAACTGCGTGCGCCCCAGGAGCGAGATCCCCAGGTAGCCCCGCACACGCAGGCGCCGGCCGCCGTCGGCGAGGGTGACACTGGCGCCGTAGATGCGCCCCTGGGTGGGATCAAGGATATGTCCGCCCACCCATTCCGAGCCCTCGCGGTGCAGGCCCCAGAGGATGACCATCCCCACCATGGGCTGGTTGTGCCGCTCGCCGCTGCACTTCACGCACAGGGCGTGCGGCTGTTCACCGGGCTGCAGGTAGGCCTCGACGAACCGCCCCTGCAGCTCATCCCCATTGCGCGTGAGCTCCATGACCCCCCGGGCGGCGTGGGTCTCGTCATCGATCAGCTGCCAGCGCCCGACGGGCGAGTCGAGGTCGGGCACCGCCGCGGCACGCAGGCCCGGTGTGGTCCCGAGGGCGAGAAGTGCCGCGAGGGCGGCGGGAATGTGCGCGTGCATGGGGCGCCGGCTCCTCGTACCTGTTCTGTGCCGATCATAGCGCCGCGGGCGCCTGGACCGGCAAGGCGGCGGCGCCTGCAGCACGGGTGTCATACTCCTTCCATGAACTCACCTGCGACCGGCTCCGTTTCCCTGACGCTCCTGGACGGCGGCACGGGCCGCGAACTGCTGCGCCTGGGTGCCCCGTTCCGGCAGCCGGAATGGTCGGCCCTCGCGCTCTTGGAGGCACCGCACTTCGTGTCCGCGGTTCATCGCGGCTACATCGAGGCGGGCGCGGACCTCGTGACCACCAACAGCTACGCTCTGGTGCCCTTTCACATCGGCGAGGAGCGCTTCGCCCGCGAGGGCGCGCGCCTTGCCACCCTGGCCGGGCGCCTGGCGCGCGAGGCCGCCGACGCCGCGCCCCGCCCGGTGCGCGTGGCCGGCTCCCTGCCGCCGGTGTGCGGTTCCTACCGTGCCGACCTGTTCGATGCGGGGCGCGCGCGGCCGGTGCTCCAGACGTTGCGTCGTGCGCTCGAACCCTACGTGGACCTGTGGCTGAGCGAGACCCTGAGTCTCACAGCCGAGATGGACCTCATGCACGAGGTCGTGAGCGGCAGTCCCAAGCCGTGGTGGGTGTCCTACACCCTCGCCGACGAGAACGTGCTTCCCGGCGATGCGCGCTTGCGTTCGGGGGAGCCTGTCGCCGGGGCGGTACTCGCGGCCGCCCGGAGCGGCGCGCAGGCCGTGCTCTTCAACTGCTGCCAGCCGGAGGTGATCGGCGCAGCGCTAGAGGCATCCCGCGCGGCGCTCGCGGCGGAGGATCGCCTCGGGTCGGTCGCACTCGGCGCCTATGCCAACGGCTTCGCGCCGCAGACCGTCGAGGCCCAGGCCAACGCCGAGATCAATACCGTGCGCGATGACTTAGGGCCGGAGGCCTACCTACAGTGGGCCCGCCAGTGGCGGGCCGCCGGCGCCTCCCTCATCGGCGGCTGCTGCGGCGTGGGCCCGGAGCACATCGCGCGCCTGCGCGCGGCCCTCTAGCCCCCCCCGAAGCCCGCGGCTTCCGCCCCAAACGTGAACTGCGTCACCTTCCCGGGGCGCCTGCGGCAATGGAAGCTTCAGGGACCCGCGCCGGCGGCCGTTACGGACGTGCCGACTCATGCGGTGTCCGGAAAGTAAGCCCCTCAGTGGATCAGACGATGCGTACCGTGGCGTCGGGGGAGGCGATGTTCGCCTCCTACGCACAGATCGCCCGGGCCCTGGTCAAGAACCTGAGTGGCCTGGTGCTGCTCGATGCGCGCCTCGCCGAGATCGGCCATGCCGGGACGCTCGCGGTGTCCGCGGCCCAGGAGCGCATCCGCGCGCTCGGCTGGCTGAACCGGCAGAAGGGTCGGCGCGAGCCGGCCCTCCTTAAGAACTCGACCCGCCATTTCGCCGTCGCCGTGCCGCTGGAGCGCTCGGAGGGGCGCCTGCTCGGGGTGCTGTGCGTGGAACTTCCGGTGCCGCCCAAGGCCCGCATCGGCGATGCGCACGTCCGCGCCCTGGCGCAGCAGCTCAAGCCGGTCCTCGCGAGCCTCGGGCGCGAGCTCGCGGCGCGCCAGAGCAGCCGCTCGCGCCTGCAGACCCTCACCGAGCGGACCAGCGAGCTCGAGTGGCTCTTCAAGGTCACGAGCGACCTCAAGGGCGCGACCGACGAGCGGCGCGTGCTCGAGGGCATGCTCAGGGCGGCGACCGAGCGCCTGAAGAGCACGTTCGGCGTCCTGGTGGCCACCGAGAGGCGCCTCTACCTCGAGTGCGTCCGCGAGGAACGTACCGCCGAGGCCCTGCGCAGCGAGTGGCGGCGGGCGCGGCAGCACCTCTTGAACTACGCGCAGCGCCAGCGCCGCCCGCTCGTCATCAACAGCACCGCCGGTCACGCCCCGCACGGCCTGCCCTGCAAGATGCTCGTGGTGCCGCTGATCCGGGAGTCCGGGCGCGTGATCGGCCTCCTGACCTTCCTGAACCCGGCCGCGGCACCGGACTACGAGACCCGGCACGTGTTCCTCGCGCGCCACCTTGGGCGCCAGGCAGCCGCGGCGGTGGATGCCCAGTTCGACCTCCTGACCGGGCTGTACACCCGCGACGGGCTCGAGGAGATGTACCGCAACCAGGGCGAGGCTGCGCAGGGCGCCGAGCGCAGCGTCGTGTACGTCGACGTCGACCACATGCACGTCGTCAACGAGCTGCACGGCTTCGAGCTCGGCAACGAGGTCATCGTGCGCGTCGCGGACGCCCTGGGGGCGCCGGTCGTGCCGCGCGACGCGCTCATCGGCCGCATTGCCGGTGACCGCTTCGCGATCGTGCTGGCGCACTCGGACACCGCGCAGGCGCGCCAGGTCGCCGAGCGCGTCCAGGAGTCGGTGGGGCGCCTCGTCGTGGGGCCCGCGACGAACCCGGTCGAGATCTCGGTGAGCTGCGGGGTCGCCGCCCTGGTGCGCATGCCCCAGGGGCTGCAGCGCGCTCTCGCGGCCGCGGAGCTCGCCTGCAAGGTGGCCAAGGGTCGTGGCCGGCGGCGCATCGAGATGTACGCGTGCGAAGACGACAGCATGATGCGCCAGCACGAGGACGTGGTGGCCGTCGGGCGCCTGCGCGAGGCCCTGAAGACCGACCGGCTGGTGCTCTACGGGCAGCGGATCGCGCCGCTCCAGGACCCGGGCCTGCCGGGCGGGTACGAGATCCTGCTGCGCCTCAAGAACCCGGACGGCAGCGTCTCCTCACCCGGCCCGCTCATCAAGCCCGCGGAGCGCTACCAGCTCCTGCCCTCGGTGGACCGCTGGGTCATGCGGCGGGCGCTCGAGCAGCTCGGCGCCTACCGCGCCATGCTCCAGACCCGCGGCATCTCGATGTCCATCAATCTCTCCGGCCAGTCGATGGGGGATGAGGCCCTGATCACCGAGCTCGCCGAGCTCCTGAGCGCGGCGCAACTTCCAGCAGGTTGCATCACGGTCGAGCTCACCGAGCAGGCCGCGGTGCGCAGCCTCGAGCGCGCCAACCAGCTGATGCAGGGCCTGCGCCCGCTCGGGGCGCACTTCGCGCTCGATGACTTCGGGACCGGGGCGAACTCGCTCACCTACCTCAACGCCCTGCCGCTGCGCGCGGTGAAGATCGACGGCAGCTTCGTGCGCGAGGTGGTGAAGAGCCCCCGCTGCCAGGCGACCGTGCGCGGCATCGTGGAGCTCGCGCGCGGCTTCTCGGTGGTCACCGTCGCGGAGTTCGTGGAAACCGAGGAGATCGCGGCGGCAGTGCGGGCCCTGGGGGTCGACTACGGACAGGGCTATGCGTTCGGCATGCCCGAGCCGCTCGAAGGCATCCTCCAGGGTCTGGCCAACGACGAGTCGCAGCGCCTGCACCGGCTGTTCCTCGCCAGCTGAGCTTAAGCCCCGCCCGGCACGCTCAGCCCGGGATGACGTAGCCCGCCGGCAGCTGCCCGATCATCACCGTCTGTTCGCAGACACGCTCGCGGATGCGCCACCCCGCCGGCAGTTTCACCAGGGAATCGAAGTAGAAGCCGGCGTTGACGATCACGTCCTGGCTGCCGTCGGGGCGCCTGCGCCCCATCGGCGCGTTGAAGTAGCAGCGCGCGCGGGCCCGGTCGCCCTCGAGGGTGAGCGCGACGTTGGTGATGTGGTGCAGGTTGATCGGCCAGGGCGCGAGCGCCCGCGCGAGCCACTCGAGCGTCTCGCGGTACGGTCCCTTGCGCCCGCCGGTGCTCGTGTAGTCGATGGTGGCATCGGGTGCGAACACCGAGTCCATCAGGTCCCACTCGCGCCGGTCCACCATCCAGGCGTAGGCATACAGGACCTGCTCGATGGCGCGCCAGTCGTCGGCATGTGCAGCGTCAGGCATGAGAGTCGTTCCTCGTGATATGCGGCGGGTGCGTTCACGGCCATTCCATGCAATTTGGGCGCATGGCGGGTCCGCTTCCTGCGGTCCGAAGATAGATTATTTTGGGCCTGGTGTGGGCGGCGCGGCCGCCTGGTGCGCCGCCTCGACCCGCTCCTCGAGATCGGGGTGGCTCTCGAGGTACCCACCCGACCCGGCGCCCGGAAGGCGGCGCAGCAGCGCCGACAGGTGCTCGGGGCCGATGCCGTGTGCGGCGAGCCAGGTGAAGGCGAAGGCGTCGGCCTCGCGTTCGAAATCGCGCGAATAGCCCTGGCTCACCAGGAGGGTGGGCGCGACCGCGGTGAGCGAGGAGGCCGCGCTCACGTCCCCGAATACGCCCACCAGCAGGAGCGCGCTGCCCGAGCCCTGCATCAGCATGCGCATCGCATGTCGGTTGCGCAAATGGCCGACCTCATGCGCGAAGACTCCGCGCAGTTCATCGTCATTCCGGGCAAAGCCCACGAGCTCGTCGGTGAGGACGACCACGCCCGAGGGCAGCGCGAAGGCGTTGGCGCCCACGCGGTTGCCCTTGCGGAACTCGATCCGGAACTGAAGCCCCGGCGGCTGGGCATCATGCGCGACTTCCGCGAACAGCGCGGTGAGATGCTGGCGCTCGTCCTGCGACAGCTGCGACGGGCCGAAGGTCGTGAGGTCGAGGGCCCGCAGGGAATCGCGTGCAATCAGGGCATCCACGCTCGGCGGGACGAAGCGGACCGCGCGCGTGGTGAGCGCC
The DNA here is from genome assembly GCA_018241425.1 of Pseudomonadota bacterium. Lineage (GTDB taxonomy): Bacteria > Pseudomonadota > Gammaproteobacteria > Steroidobacterales > Steroidobacteraceae > 13-2-20CM-66-19. Next base: position 51,323 of record JAFEDU010000009.1, on the reverse strand, counting down.
GGCAGTCCCCAGCGCAGCAATGCGATACTGACGAGGACCGTCAGCGCGGTGGCGAACAGGGCGTACTGCCAGCGGCTCTCCAGCCAGCGTACCGCCTGTTCGGGCGTGCGCACCGCCGCCGCGCGCAGCCATGCATCGAAGGCATCGTTGTCCTGGATCTCCAGCGACGCCCCATCCGGCAGGGTCACCAGGCGCGGGGTGCCGCCCACGCGCTCGCCCAGGCGCAGCTCCCGCAGCGGCAGGGTGTGCGGTTGTGTACCGTCGTCGATCGTGAGTGCGGCGTCAGTGCTGCTCGAAGTGAAGGCCAGCCGTACCGGTCGTGCTCGGGAGCTGTGGCCGTCGTAGAAGAGCGCGCGGATGCCCTCGGAAGCCATGCGTCTTCAGAAGCCGAAGTCCAGGTCGAGGAACGAGGCCAGCTCCTCGGCCGCCGCGGCCGGCACTGACTGCGGGGCGCGGGCCACGAAGTCGTCGAGCGACTGGCCCGCGAGTAGCTGCACTGATTCCAGGCGATAGCGCATCAGGCGGATCTCCGCCCAGGGTGTCAGCATCCCGAGGGTGCCGACGATGGCGAACACGTTTCCGAGGTAGAGCCCGATCAGGCGCTGGGCGCCGAGCGCGCTCGAGAAGGCGTGGGGACCGAGCGTCGTATGGTTGAGGACTTCGTTGAGGTTGCGGGACTGGGTGTAACCCAGGACCACGGGCCCTAGGATCGCGTAGTTGAAGAACAGCGAGATCAGTGGCACGACCTTGGCCGCGGTATGGGAGCTGTGGGGATTGAAGTCCAGTCCCTTGATGAGCGCGGTCATGAACATCATGACGAAGATCCCCACGCCCACGGCCAGTCCTATGGCGCCAAAGGTCGTCTGGTAGAACCGCCCGATGCCCGGGTCGGATTCGAAGGGGGTGTCGGCGTATGACGTACGGGTGACGATGAAGCGGTAGCGCTCACGCGACATCCGCGGCGCGAACAGGCCCAGGGTCAGGATGGTGAGGATAAGGCCGCCCGCGAAGATCAGGTAGGCGCGGCGATAGTCCGGCCGGAAGTTGAAGCGCAGCCCCCGCCACGAGGTCACGCGCGCCGAGAACATCCGCGACTTGACCACGAGCCACGGCAGCGCGAGAAAGATCACGGCGCCTGCGGCAAGTGTCGCGACCACCGAGATGCGCACCGCCACGAAGTAGCTGCCGACCAGCACCGCCGCGATGGCGCGCCCGATGAGGATGCGCACCGGGTCCGCGTGGTAGCCGAAGGCACTCCCGGCGAGGAAGGTGTTGCTGTGGAAGTAGCGCTGGCGGCGCACCTTGGCCCAGGCCGAGTACACCCCGAGCGTCACGATCGTGAGCGCGAGATTCACGATCCAGATGCGGAAGTACTCACGGGTCTCGCCGCGGAATTCGAAGCGCAGCGGCGCGCGTACCGGGGTGGGGGCCATGGTCGCCTGCTCCTGGGCGCGCCGCCGGGCCAGCTCGTCGGTTAGCTTGCGATAGTTGAGCGGGAAGCGCTGGCGGTCGATGTGCCGTAGACCGTCCTCGATCTGGGACGTGTCCAGCTTCAAGCAGTCAAGATCGCCATCGAGTGCCATCGCTCCCCCGTTGGTGCCTCACGTGCACCGCATGTTGACAGATGAGGCCGCTCGCCATGGACGCCCCTGAAGAACTACTGTGTTGAGCCCCCTGGAAGTCCAACCTGGTCGGATCCCCGGGTGCGCAACTCCGGTCCCCTGTCCCCGGCATGGCGAATCGCGTAGCATCTTTTTGTGACTGAAAATCGGGGGTTACGGATCGGCATGGCGAAGTTCACACTGAACGGTCACGAGCAGGCCGTCGATGCGGCTCCGGACACGCCGCTGCTGTGGGTCCTGCGGGACCATCTCGGGCTGACCGGCACGAAGTACGGATGCGGCATGGCGCTGTGCGGTGCCTGCACGGTGCACCTCGAGGGTGCACCCGTGCGTTCCTGTCTCCTGCCCCTGAGTGCCGTCGAGGGCAAGTCCATCACGACCATCGAGGGGATATCCGCCGATCGCAGCCATGCCGTGCAGCGTGCCTGGATCGAGATCGATGTCCCCCAGTGCGGCTACTGCCAGTCCGGTCAGATCATGTCGGCCGTTGCGCTGCTGAAGTCCAACCCGAGCCCGAGCGATGCCGAGATCGACGCGGCACTCTCTGGCAACCTCTGCCGCTGCGGCACTTACGCCCGGATCCGCCGCGCGGTGCACCGCGCCGCGGAGCTGCTGCGGGACGGTAGCGGGTCATGAGTGCGCGCGCTCCCGGGCACCCGCCGTCACGCTGGTCGCGTCGCGACTTCCTGAAGCACAGCGCGCTCGCCGGCGGGGGCCTGGTGCTCGGGGTGAGCCTTGCCGCGCCCGCCACCGGTCCGCGCACCCCCGGCCGCCCTGTGAGCGAGCTCAATGCCTGGCTGCGCATCGGGAGCGACGACTCCATCACCATGCTGGTGGATCGCTCGGAGATGGGGCAGGGCGTCTATACCGCCCTGCCGATGCTGATCGCCGAGGAACTCGAGATCGACCCGGCACGCGTGCGCGTCGTCGCTGCGCCCGTCGGGGATGCCTACGTCAACGCACTCAACGGCGGGCAGGTCACCGGCACCAGCAACAGCGTGCCGGACGCGTGGGAGAAGCTGCGCAAGGCCGGCGCCCAGGCACGGCTGATGCTCGTCGCCGCGGCCGCGCAGCGCTTCGGCGTGCCGGCGTCGGCCTGCCAGGCCGCCGAGGGCCGGGTGACCGCCTCCGGTCGTACCGCAACCTACGGCGAACTGGCCGCCGCCGCCGCGCGGCTGCCGGTGCCCAAGGACGTGAAGCTCAAGGACCCGGGGCAGTTCCGGATCATCGGACGCCCGCAGCCACGGCTGGACACACCCTCCAAGGTCGATGGGACCGCCGAGTTCGGGCTCGACGTGAGGCTGCCCGGGATGCTGTATGCGACCGTGGCGCTCGCCCCGCAGCTGGGCGGCAGGATCCAGAGCATCGACGCGAAGGCGGCTGAGGCGATGCCCGGTGTGCGGCGCGTGATCGCGAGCGACACGCAGGCGATCGTGGTTGCCGACCATTTCTGGCAGGCGCGCAAGGCGCGCGACGCCCTGACGATCAGGTGGGCTCCGGGCCCGAACGCGCAACTGGACAACGCCGCCATCCGCGCCCGGCTCCTGGAGGCGGCGAAGAAGCCCGGCTTGTCGGCCCTCACCAGCGACGACGTGGCCGCACCGCTCAAGGGAGGGGATGCCGAGAAGGGCTTGAGCCAGGCGGCCAAGCGCTTCGAGGCCGTGTACGAGCTGCCGATGCTGGCGCACGCCACCATGGAACCGATGAACTGCACGGCCGACGTGAAGGGCAGCCACTGCGACCTGTACGTCGGCACGCAGGTGCAGTCCATTGCCCAGGCGATCGCGGCGGAGGCGGCGGGGCTGAAGCCCGCGCAGGTGGACGTGCACACGACGCTCCTCGGCGGCGGGTTCGGGCGACGACTGGAAGTGGACTTCGTGCCGGCCGCGGTGATCGCGTCCAAGGCACTCGGCGTGCCGGTGAAGGTCGTCTGGACGCGCGAGGACGACATGACGAACGACTACTTCCGGCCGCCGGCGCTGGAAGCGGTGCGGGCGGGCCTGGATGCCCAGGGACGCCTCAGTGCCTGGGCACTCCACGTCACCAGTCCCTCCATCACGGCGCGCTTTGATCCCACCAACAAGGATCCCTTCGACTCGGTGATCGAGTACGTCCAGAACTTCCCGTACGCCGTGGCGAACTTCGGGCTCAACTATACGCGGCAGGAGATCGGCATCGACGTGGGATACCTGCGTTCGGTGAGCCACGGCCCGAACTGCTTCGCGGTGGAGAGCTCCATCGACGAGCTGGCACAGCTGGCGGGCAAGGACCCTCTCGCGTTCCGGCGCGAGCTCCTCGCCGGCAAGCCGCGGCACCTGGAGGTCTTACGGCTCGCGGCCGAGCGCTCCCAGTGGGGCCATCCCCCGGCGGGGCACTACCAGGGCATCGCGTTCATGGAGGGCTATACCTCGCTCATCGCGCAGGTCGCCGAGGTGTCCATCGAGCGCGGCACGCTGCGCGTGCACCGCATGACCTGCGTCATCGACTGCGGCCAGACCGTCAACCCGCGCATCATCGAGTCCCAGCTCGAAAGTGGCATGGTGTATGGGCTCTCTGCGGCCCTGTGGGGCGATATCACCGTGCGCAACGGCCAGGTACAGCAGCGGAACTTCAATGCCTACCGGGTACTGCGGCTGAACGAGACGCCGCAGTTCGACATCCACATCGTGCCGAGCGTGGGCAAGCCCGGCGGCATCGGGGAGACCGGGGTGCCGCCGATCGCACCGGCGGTGTGCAACGCGCTCTACGCCGCGACCGGCAAGCGGGTGCGCTCACTCCCGATCTCGGCACACGGCCTGGCCTGAAGATGCCGGCACGCTCGCGCCGGGACTCGCGAGGGATTGAGGCCGATGAACCGAGCATCTGCCTACGCGGGTAACCGCAGCCAGGTCGCCTTCGCGGCCATCCTCCTGGTGCTGGGTATATCGGGGCTGGTCCGCGGCGACTTTGCACCGGTGTGGGATCCGGCACCGGCCGGGATCCCGGGGCGCACCGTACAGGTCTACCTGACGGCGCTCGTGTTCGTCGGGGCCGGCGTCGCGCTCCTGGTGGCCCGGGCGGAGGCCTGGGCCGCCGGGCTGCTGTTGGGAAGTCTCTGGGTATGGATGCTGGCATTCCGGGTGCCGGTCATCCTCAGTGCGCCGGGCGTGGAAGTCGCCTGGGAGAGCTGCGGGGAGATCGCGGTGATGGTCGCCGGTGCCTGTGTGGTGTTCGCGCAGCGGGCCCGCGACTCGGCCGGGGCGCCGCGGATGTTCACCGGGCGCGGCGGGATCCGGACCGGGCGGGTGATCTTCGGCCTGGCACTGATTCCCCTGGGGCTCGCCCACCTGGTGTACCTGAAGGAAACCGCATCCCTGGTTCCGGCGTGGCTCCCCGCGCACGAGGCCTGGGCACGCCTGACCGGCTCCTTCTACCTCGCCGCCGGTGTCTCCATGCTCACCGGCTTCTGGGCATCCGGTGCCGCCATGCTGACCGCGCTGCAGATGGCGGGATTCACTGTCCTGGTATGGCTTCCCCAGGTTGCCTCCGGCGCCGCGCGCTGGGAGCCGTGGAGCGAGTTCCTGCTGTCGGGTGCGCTGAGTTCGGCGGCCTGGGTGGTCGCCGACTCCTATCGCACGCGCTGAGGGCGATCGGCATCTCCCTCGGGAGGGTGAGCCTGAGGCCCATCGCGCGACGCATGGGGTGAGTGGCAGGCGGCCCCATCAAGGGGAGCATGCGCAACTCCCGCTCACTTACATCCGTTCTCGTCCCCGCCGTTCTCTTATTGTGCGCGTTGAGCGCGCACGCCGACGTAGCGGGGCCGGCTGCAAGCTGTCCGGTGGCGGACCCTCTCCAGGCGCAGTGGCTCGCGGATGCCTTCTACGCCCAGGGGCAATACCAGCAAGCGGCCGAGTGCTACCAGGTTGCGGGTGACCTGCAGAGCGCCAACCGGGCGTACATCGCGGCGGTTCCCGCCCGCAGCGCCGAGACGGCCCGGCGCGCCTCCGGCCAGGCGGAACAGGCAAAGTCGCTGCTGCGGCAGGTCAAGGCCGCCTTCCACGCACCTTAGACCCAGGGCGGGCCGCGGCGTCCGGCTAGCAGGGGCTGGCGCTGCCGAAGAGCGAACGCTCGTCGGTTTCCTGCCAGGTGCCGGGGGCCACGCCGCGGACGCTCAGCGTACCGATGGCGGCGCGGATGAGCCGCAGCGTGGGCAGTCCCACCGCGGCCGTCATGCGTCGCACCTGGCGGTTCTTGCCCTCGCGCAGCGTGATTTCGAGCCAGCTGGTGGGGATCTTCGCGCGCCAGCGGATCGGGGGATCGCGCGGCCACAGCTCAGGAGGCTCATCGATCTGGCGCACCCCGGCCACCCGCGTGGTGAAATCCCCGAGGTTCACCCCGGAGCGCAGGCGCTCCAGCGCAGCCTCGGTCGGGGTCCCCTCGACCTGGGCCCAGTAGGTCTTGGCGAGCTTGAAGCGCGGGCTCGCGATGCGGGCCTGGAGCGCACCGTCATCGGTGAGCAGCAGCAGCCCCTCGCTGTCCGCATCCAGCCTCCCGGCCGGGTACACCGAGGGTACGCGGATGAAGTCCGCGAGCGTCGGGCGCGCCGGCTCGGCGCTGAACTTGCACAGTACGCCGTAGGGCTTGTTGAAGGCGATCAGCACGCGGGCGCTTCAGCCGAGGAAGTCCTCGATCAGGTGTGGCGGCACGGCGGTGGCTGGAACCGCGCGCCGCTGCCGCGCCGGCCTGCCCCTGGCGCGCCGGCGCGGCGCGGGGGACTCCTCGAACCATTCGCGCACGTCGGTATCCAGGCCGACCCCGTGCATGTAGTTGTAGAGCGCCTTGCGCAGCCCCCGGCCCAGGAAGTCGTGGTCGGTGCCGGTCGGGTCCGCGAACTCGACATCGTTGTGGGCGAAGGTGATGTCCGCAGGCGGGCGCAGCGTGATGCCGAACTTGCGGGGCTCGAGCCCGATCGGTGAGTGGGCGGTCGCGGCAAAGCGATGCCAGTAGGCGGACTGGATGCAGCCGGCCGCGAACAGCTGGCGCACCCGCTCGAGGGCATCGATGGTGTCCTGAACGGTCTCGGTCGGGAAGCCGTACATCAGGTAGGCGTGCACCATGATGCCGGCATCGCTGAACGCCCGGGTGACCCGGGCGACCTGCTGCACCGTCACGCCCTTGTGCATGAGCTTGAGCAGCCGGTCGGAGGCAACCTCGAGCCCGCCGCTGACCGCGACGCAGCCTGCGCTCGCGAGCAGCCGGCACAGCTCGGGCGTGAAGGTCTTCTCGAAGCGGATGTTGCCCCACCAGGTGATGGCGAGCTTCTCATCGAGGAGCTGGCGCGCCAGCGCCCGCATGCCGGCCGGCGGCGCCGCCTCGTCCACCAGGTGGAAGCCGGTCTCGCCGGTTTCCGCGATCAGCGCGCGGATGCGCTGCATGACCCGGTCCTCGCCCGGCCGGTCGTAGCGGCCGATGTAGTCCAGGGAGACATCGCAGAAGGAGCACTTCTTCCAGTAGCAGCCGTGCGCCAGGGTGATCTTGTTCCAGCGCCCGTCCGACCAGAACCGGTGCATGGGATTCAACATCTCCAGGAGCGAGACGTAGCGGTCGAGCGGCAGGCCGTCGTAGGTCGGCACGCCGGTCTCGCGCTGCGGGAAGTCGGGCTGGGAGGGGTCGTTGCGCAGTGCGACGGCCGACCCCTCGCGGACGTAAGTCCGCACCAGCGGGGTGCTCCGGTCGCGCAGGCGCCTGAGGATGCTGAGCAGCGGCCGCTCCCCATCATCGAGGGTCACGTAGTCGAAGTAATCAAAGACCCGCGCATCGCTCAGCGAGCGCAGCTCCGTGTTGACCCAGCCGCCCCCGAGGATCAGCGTGGCCTTGGGCGCGTGGGCGCGGATGGTTCGTGCCATCCGGAAAGCGCCGTAGACGTTGCCCGGAAACGGCGCGGTCAGGGCAACGACATCGGGCGAGTCCCCGATCACCTTCTGCGTGAGCGCATCGAGGATCGAGTCGACCAGCGTCGGTTCGGCGTCCAGGGCCTCCTGCAGCGGCGTGAACGAGGGCGCACTGGCGGCGAGCCGCTCGCCGTAGCGTGCCAGCTCGAAGCGCGGGTCGATCCCCAGCCGCCAGACATCGGCCAGGTCGTCCACGTACAGGCTCGCGAGGTAACGGGCCTGTTCGGTCGTCCCGAGGGCGCCGAAGGCCGACAACAGCGGGTCCTCCTCGGGGCTCGCAGGGTCAGCGTACAGGTGGGCGAAGCGCGGGCCCTCGGGAAGGAAGGCGCGCCCGACGACCCGGAATGCGAGGCTCGGGTCGCGCCGCTGCAGCATGCGCACCGTCGGCTCGACGGTGTCGATGTATTGCCCGGCGTGCTGGAGGAAATGTTCGATGGCGGGGGGAGGGGCGATGCGCGGGCGCTGGCTGCGGCGCCGCCCGTTCAGCACGTCGCGCATGCGCGTCAGGGCCGGCGCGGAGAACAGTTCCAGGAAGAGGCCGAGGGACGCGTCGGCCTGCGCCACCTCGAGGCCGAGGCCCTCGGCATGCTGTCGCAGGAACCCCGTCAGGTACGCCGTGGCCGGGTACGGCGTATTGAGCTGGGTCATGGGCGGAGTGATGAGCAGAACGCGCACGGCGCAGGCGACCCGTAACTGCCGCGGAAGCGGCGGGGAGCAGTGTAGAAGACTTCAGGGCGCGATGAGGCGCCTTTGACGGCGCGGGGTCGGGCCGTGCCGGCAGCGCCCTGCGCCGGACGGCGTCCCGCCGCTCCGGCACTCCTAGCGCTTGGGTTCCCAGAGCTCGACCTTGTTGCCTTCCGGATCGACGATCCACGCAAACCGGCCGTTCTCGTCGCTGTCGTCGCGCTTGAGGATCTCGACGCCCTTGGCGTGCAGTCGGGCCACCATCGCATCCATGTCGTCGACGGCGTAGTTGATCATGAACGAACTGGTCGAGGGGGCGAAGTAGTTGGTCGCGGCCGGGAAGGCATTCCAGACGAGCATCGGGGGGTGCTTCGGGGCGTCGTAGTGCAGCATCGCACCTCCCCAGGATTCCAGCGGGACGCCGAGCACGTCGCGATACCACGCTGCGAGCGTCTTCGGATCCTTCGCCTTGAAGAAGATCCCGCCGACCCCGGTGACATGTCCGGCCGGCTCGTCCGCCGTCGCCGTGCTTGCATTGGCCATCGTGAAGACTCCCAGGCACAGAACCAGGACCAACCGCACTGTCATCGCTGTGCTCCGAGCGACGTGCGTCGCATTGTTTAAGGAACTCGCTGCAATCCGCGGCCACCGCCCGCGGCGGGCCGGCGACAATCTACGGAATTCGGGTGCGATAGTCATCTGGAGCGCAGCGGGGAGCTCGTCTCGCCACAACGCGCCGCCCGCGGCCACCTGCCCCGGGATTGCGATCGTCAGACGATCAGCTTCCCTCGCGCGGCCACCGGGCAAGGTACGCGCGGTGGGCCGCGAGCGTTTCCCCGGTTGCCGCGGCCAGCTGGGAATCCCGGTACCCGCTGGCAACTGAATGGACGCTGACCTTGGATCCGTCGACGGTGAACCGCACGCGCCACTCCTTGACGGCCAGCTGCATCCACCCGCCCATCGGGCGTATGCGGCGGTACGGGTGCGGGGTCGCGCCGAGTGCGAGCGTCGCTTCGATGCGCTCGCGCAGGTCGAGCTGGGTGTGCGCCTTCACCCATGCCGCCTGTTCTTCGGCCAGCGGAGCGAAGGTGACCAGGAACCGGTTTCCGGGGTCCGCGGGCTGGTCCCCAAGCCAGCCGCTGCCGGCGTTCGGAAGCGCGTCGCTGTAGGGGACGTAGGGCTTGATGTCCAGCACCGGCGTGCCATCGAGCATGTCGGTCTCGCGCACGTGCACGGTGAGCCCCTCCACCCGCTCGAGCGCGACGACCGACATGCCGATCGGGTTCGGGCGGTGCGGGGCGCGGGTAGCGAACACACCCTTGCGCCCCGTGGTGCTGCGCGGGGGCAGGATCTTGGGCCGCCAGCCAGCGTTGTGGTGGAACCAGAACAGCACCCAGATGTATTTCCAGCTCTCGAGGTCTTCGAGGGCGTGCTCGAAGTTCTGGCCGGGGAGCAGCTCGATGCGCGCCGGGGCATTGGTTGCGGCGCTCGCCTGGCGGGCCGCCTCCACCTTCGTGGCGAGTGCGCTGCGCACATACCCGATCGGCCGGACGATCAGGGGCTCGCCGCTCGGTTCGGGCATCCTAGTGCGTGGTGGCGGTCAGCCGGTAGAGGTCATCGACCGACACGCTTCCCCCGCAGCACAGGAGGACCATCGTCCGCCCGGCGAACTCGGGGGCGTGTTCCAGTGCCGCGGCGAGTGCTATCGCGCCACTGGGCTCAAGCACGATCTTGAACTCCTCAAACGCGAGGCGCATCGCACGGCGTACGGCCGCATCGTCCGCGGTGATGCCGCGCGAGATCAGGTGGCTGGCGGCCTCGAACGGGATCGCGCCCGGGCTCTTGGCCTGCATCGCGTCGCAGATGGTCTTGGGCGTACCGGCGTTCTGCTCGCGGCGATGCGTGATGAGCGAGCGGCGCATGTCGTCGCACGCCTCCGGTTCCACCGCGATCACCTCCGCACCCTGGCCGAAGTACTTTTCCGCGAGCGCGGTGCCCGCGATCAGGCCGCCGCCCCCGACCGGGCACAGGACGGTATCGAACCGGATGCCCTCGCGCTCCCCATCGACCAGCACCTCGCGCATCAGGGTCGACTGGCCCGCCACCACGAAGGGGTCATCGAAGGGATGCAGCAGGGCGCGCTGGTCTTCGGTGGCGATCTGCCGCGCCCGCTCGCTCGCGACCTCCTCGCGGTTGCGCTCGCCGTGCTCGGTGAGCACCACGGTGGCCCCGGCGCGCTGGGTCAGTTCGATCTTGCGGCGCGGCGCATCGGCCGGCATCACGATGGTCACCGGCACGTGGGCGCTGCGACCGGCGAGTGCCAGGCCCTGCGCGAAGTTGCCGGAGGAAAAGGCGACGACGCCCGTATGGCGCTGCTCATCGGTCAGGCGGCTCACCCGGAACCAGGCACCCCGGATCTTGAATGAGCCGCCGATCTGCAGCGATTCCGCCTTCAGGTACACCCGCGCCCCGAGGAGCGAGTCCAGGTACTCGGAATGCAGCAGGGGTGTCCAGCGCACCGCGCCGCGCACGGTGGTCCAGGCGCTCTCGAGGAGGGCTCGGTCGATGACTTGCGCCATGGTGGCTCCGTGAAGCGGGCGGGAACGCGTGCCGGCGTGAATCGTAACGCATTGCGAAACCGGTGCGGGGCTCGGCGATCCGCGGAAACGAGGCTCGTCATCCTCGCCACGGACAGTGGCCCCCCAAACCCGTGACGGCTCAGGTGGTTGAAAGGATCATCTTCGGCATTCCCTCGATGCGGCGACCGAGGGGATCTCGATCGTTTGACAGTGCGGTTCCGATGCTCGTGCGCTACGGCCTTAAGAACCCTGTAGCGCGCTGGCGTGCGCGCCCCGCGGGAACGCAGGCCGTGCTTGTTTTCGCAGGCGTCGGCGCGCATCGTCTGCGCCTGCCGCAATCCGAACAACAAGCGGCCAAGACAGGGAGAACTCAATGAGCTTCAACAAGCGCGTCCTCGCGGCGGTCGTTGCCGCATCGGTCTGCTCGATTGCTGCGGCAGAGCCGTATCCACATGGAAAGATGACGGCGTACGACCTCGGGCCCGTGAGCGCGTCCGACAAGTCCGACCTCACGGTGACGGTCGCCCTGAACCTGCGCAATCGCGACCAGCTCGAGCAGCTCGTCGAGGCGACCTACACGCACGGCAGCCCGAGCTATCACAAGTTCCTGACCACCGCCCAGTTCGCCGCGCAATTCGGCCCGAGCGCTGCCACCGTCGCCGCGGTGACCCGGCACTTCGAGTCACTGGGGCTCACCGTTACGCGCAGCGCCACCGCGCAGCTCCACCTCACCGGTTCGGCGGCCCAGCTCGGTCGCGCCTTTGGCGTCGAGCTGCACGCCTACGAGGTTCCCGCCACGAGCTTCGCGCCCGCGCTGCACTTCCATGCGCCGGCCGGTGCGCCGCAGATCCCTGCCGCGGTTGCGGGCGCCGTGCACTCGGTGCTCGGCCTGGACAACCGCCCGGTGTTTGCGCCGCACGTGCGCCGCGTCCCGGTCGGCTTGCCGGCGCTCAAGCCCGGCAACGACAACACTCCCGACACGCCGGACCTGCCCGGGTCCTGGACCGTGCAGGACCTGGCGATCTACTACGACGTGAACCCGGTCTACAAGAAGGGCTTCGACGGCACCGGGCAGACGATCGGGATCGTGACGCTGGCCAGCTTCACGCCGAGCGACGCGTTCACGTACTGGAATTCGCTCGGGCTCGGCGTCAAGAAGAACCGCATCACGGAGATCCAGGTCGACGGCGGCTCTGGGCCACCGAGCGATGCAGCCGGATCGGATGAGACGACGCTCGACGTGCAGCAGTCGGGTGGCATCGCCCCGGGTGCGAAGATCCTGGTCTACGAGGCTCCGAACACCGACCAGGGGTTCGTGGATGCCTTTGCCGCGGCGATCGACGCCAACAAGGCGGACACGGTCTCGACGAGCTGGGGCGCGTGGGAGTTCTTCGGCAGCGCCAACCCCAATGCGGATGGCCCGGTGACGAACCCCGTGACCGGCAAGCAGTCCACCGTGCTCAAGGCCGAGGACGACCTTCTCACGCAGGCTGCGATCCAGGGCCAGAGCATGTTCGCGGCCTCCGGCGACAACGGCGCCTTCGATGCCGCCGACGAGGTGCCGGCGGACTTCAGCCTGGTGCTCTCGGTGGATGACCCGAGCAGCCAGCGGTTCATGACCTCTGCCGGTGGCACGACCCTGCCCGGTGTCCAGAAGTACGCGAACAACGTGAAGGTCAACATCAAGCAGGAACAGGGCTGGGGCTGGGACTACCTCATCCCGGTGTGTGCCTCGCAGGGCTTCGATCCGGTGGCCTGCGGCATCTTCGCCGGCGGCAGCGGGGGCGGCGTGAGCTACCTCACCGCGCTGCCGTTCTACCAGCAGGGCATCCCGGGGATGAAGAAGACGCTGACCGGGCAGGCCCTGGTTGACAGCAGCACCAGCCCGCCGACCACCATCGTCAAGCTGCCGGGCAATTTCGCGGGCCGCAACGTCCCGGACATTTCCCTGAACGCCGACCCCCAGACCGGCTACATCGTGCCCTACACCTCCAGCAGCGATGGCTTCATCACCGAGCAGCTCGGCGGCACGAGTTTTGTCGCTCCGCAGCTGAACGGCATCACCTCGCTCTACAACCAGGCCCTCGGCCACCGGGTGGGGCTCCTGAACGTGCCGGCCTACCAGCTGCTGAAGAGCGGTGCGGCCTACAGCGGCAACAAGCCGCCGTTCCGGGACATGAGCAAGGGTGACAACTGGTTCTGGGACGCCCGTGCGGGCTATGACCAGGTGACCGGCATCGGTGTGCCCGACGTCGCGAACCTCCTCAAGGCGCTGGAGGATCTGGACTAGCAGGCCTGCGGCGCGCGTCCCCGCTACGGGCGCGCGCCATACTGCCTTAACTGGAAGTGGCTCCGGGAGCGCGGATTACGTCCGCGCACGTGCAAGTTCGTACTGGCAGATGTTCACGGATGCGGCGACGTTCAGTGACTCGATGGCCCCCGAACCTGCGATCGTGAAGGCCACCGACCGAATCCCCGCCAGCGCTTCGCGCGGCAGGCCCCGCGCCTCATTGCCATAGACGTAGCAATCGAAGTCCCGGAATCCCGGCGTGCTGATGCTCTGCCCGGCAAGGCCGAGGTGCGCGATCCGGCGGAACCGGGCTGGCAGCGTCTCCAGCGGCACGTCCGCTTCGATCGGCACGTGGAAGAGGGCGCCTGCCGTAGCACGCACCGCCTTCGCATTATGGACATCGACGCTGTTGGGGCTGAGGAGGCAGCGGAAGCCGCCGAACCAGGCAAGCGTGCGCAGGATGGTGCCCAGGTTGCCCGGATCCTGGATCTCGTAGAGGTAGAGGGCGCGCGTGGCGGGGGATATTTCCGCGGCCGGCAGCAGCGGGACGACGGCGACGATTCCCTGGGGCGAGCGTGTTTCGCTCAGCTGCGCCATCTGGCGCGCGCTCACCCGGTGGACCGGCAGCGGTGTTTGCCAGTGCGCGAACTCCGCGGTCAGGTATATCTCGCTGGCGTTCAGTCGCGGATCGCCGGGCAGCGCCCTCTGCAACTCCAGCACCAGGTGTTCGCCCTCGATCAGAAAGCAGCCGAATTCCTGCCGGAACTTCTTCTGGTGCAGCTTCCTGATTTCCTCGAGCTTCACGTCAGGTTCCGTGCCACGGCTTCCGCCACCCTGATCCCGTCGACCCCGGCCGACAGGATACCGCCGGCGTAGCCTGCGCCCTCACCGCACGGGTACAGGCCGCGCACGTTCAGGCTCTGCAGCGTCTGCGGATCGCGCGTGATGCGAACCGGGGAAGACGTGCGGCTTTCCACTCCGGTAAGCACCGCATCGTCGCGATCGAAGCCCCGGATCTGCCGCCCGAATGCCGGCAGCGCCTCGCGTATTGCCTCGATCGCATAGCCAGGCAGCGCCGTAGACAGGTCACCGAGCTTCACGCCCGGCGTGTACGAGGGGACGACCTCCCCGAGCCCGGTCGAGCCTGTGCCGCGAACGAAGTCGCCGACCAGCTGAGCCGGCGCGCAGTAGTCGCTGCCGCCGAGCAGGTAGGCCTGTGATTCCAGCACCTCCTGCAGGGCGACGCCGGCCAGTGCGCCGCCCGGGAAGTCGGTCTGCGGGTCGATGGCCACGACGATGCCGGCGTTGGCATTGCGTTCGTTGCGGGAATACTGGCTCATGCCGTTGGTCACCACGCGCTCAGGCTCGGAGGTAGCCGCGACGACCGTACCGCCGGGGCACATGCAGAAACTGTAGACGGAGCGTCCGTTGCGCGCATGGTGGACCAGCTTGTAGTCGGCCGCGCCGAGCTCGGGGCGGCCGGCGAAGCTGCCAAGGCGCGCCCGGTCGATCATGGACTGGGGGTGCTCGATGCGGAACCCGATCGCGAATGGCTTGGGTTCCAGGTGCACCTGGCGGTGCTCGAGCATCCGGAACACGTCGCGTGCGCTGTGCCCGGGCGCCAGCACGACGTGCCGGCTCGAGAGGATCTCGCCACTTGCGAGCCTCACGCCTTCGATCTGGCCAGCCTCAAGGAGCAGGTCAGTCACCTTGCTCTCGAAGCGGACCTCGCCGCCGAGGGACCGGATCTCCTCGCGCATGGCCGACACCACCCCGGTCAGCCGGAAGGTCCCGATATGCGGCTTGCTGACGTAGAGGATCTCGGCAGGGGCTCCCGCGCGCACGAACTCGTGCATCACCTTGCGCCCGTAGAACTTCGGGTCCTTGATCTGGCTGTAGAGCTTGCCGTCGGAGAACAACCCGGCCCCGCCTTCGCCAAACTGGACGTTGGACTCAGGGGTGAGCTGGTGCCGCCGCCACAGTGCCCAGGTATCGCCGGTCCGGCGCCGGACCTCGCGCCCGCGCTCCAGCACGATCGGCCGGAACCCCATCTGGGCGAGCAGCAGCGCCGCGAACAGGCCCCCAGGGCCAAAGCCGACCACGATAGGGCGATCCGTGAGCGTGTCCCGGGCGCGAGCAACCGGGTGGTACGTCGTGTCGGGAGCGACGCCGATATGACGGTCGCGGGCCAGGCGCTTCAGGACCGCCGCTTCGTCCCGGACGCTGACGTCCACGATGCAGATGAAGACCACGCCGCGCGCCCGGTTGCGCGCGTCGTAGCTGCGCTTGTAGAGGGTGAGGCCGGTCAGGTCGGTATCGGCAAGGCCCAGGCGCTGGAGTACCGCCTGGCGCAGAGTCTCGGGGGTGTAGTCGAGCGGCAGCTGCAACTCGGTAAGGCGGATCACCGGGACCATCCTGGCCGGTTTACCCGGCAGAGGGGCATTACAATGACCCGATTCTAGCCAATGACGCCCTGGAAAGATGGCCCGAAGCAAGAGCAGCGGCAGCTGGATGTCCCGGCATCTCAGCGACCCGTTCGTAAAGCAAGCCCAGCGCGACGGCTACCGGTCGCGCTCGGCCTACAAGCTCATCGAACTCAACGACAAGGACCGCCTGATCCGCCCCGGGATGCGGGTCATGGACCTGGGGTCCGCCCCGGGCGGGTGGTCCCAGGTCGCCGGCAAGCTGGTTGGCGACAAGGGACGGGTGCTGGCGACTGACATTCTTCCCATGGACGAGATCAGGAACGTCGATTTCATACAGGGGGACTTCACCGAGGATGCCACGGTGCAGAAGGTGTTCGACTGGCTTGGCGGGACGAAATTCGACCTGATCATCTCCGACATCGCCCCGAACATCAGCGGGATCGAGTCAGCCGACCAGGGGCGGTCGATCTGGTTCCTCGAACTCGCGCTGGACACCGTGTGCAAGACGCTGAAGCCCGGTGCGACGTTCGTCGCCAAGATGTTCCAGGGTTCGGGATCGGATCAGTACCTGAAGGAGCTGCGTCCCCACTTCGAGAAGGTGTCTATCCGCAAGCCCGAGGCCTCGCGAAAGGAATCGCGCGAGGTGTATCTGGTGGCGAAGGGATTCAAGGACTGAGACCGAGCGAACCTTCGATCGAGGGATTGAGGGCCTGCTCGATGGCGCAGCCCCAAAGCCCGGGCCGGCGGCCGCAGGGCCGCGCTCTGATTCGCATCTGCCCGACCCCCGAGTTGTAGGCGGCCCCGCAGAGCCACGGGTCCCGCCGACGCGGATCCAGGCATCATCAAGCGTATGCGCGCACTAAACCAAATCGCCGGTCGAGGTCCTCGTAGTGGCGTCTCCAAACTTCAGTCTCGCCGTTGTGCGAGCGCCGTGACAGGCACCGGGTTGCAGCGCTGAAGTCACCGACTCCGCCGAGAGACGCTGAGGCGGCCACCACACCGGACACTGCGTGAGTCGCACGGCCCCCGGCCGTCCCGTACAGCTTTGCGGGGAACCGACTGCTTCACATTAAGCCTAGGTAAATGAGGGATTAAGACGCTTGCGTTTCGACCCCGGAGTGCTAGCGTCTGAAGCGTCGTGATGTGACGGACGGAATGGAGGCGCATGCTTCACGCGGTGCGCAATTATCTCCCTGTCATGTGCCTCGTAGGCCTATGCGGCGGCTTCGGCGCCTTGACGGGCTGCACGAGTCTGTTCGCGCGGTACTACGAGCCAAGGGCGACCGCGCCGGTCAGCTCCGTCGTTGCCTCGAGGCCGCCGCTATTTCTGGATACGCAGAACCCGGAAGCCGATGCTCGGCAGCTCGAGCGTGAGGGTTATGTTCTGATCGGGGCATCCCGCTTCATCACTGGCCAGCTCCTTTCCGGGCCCATCGAAGACTCCTTCTACAAGGATCAGGCGATCGCCCAGGGAGTGAAGGTGGGCGCCGCGATCGTGCTGCTGCACGTCGATGCCAGCAACGTCATCATTGATGGGTGCTGCGAGAGGGTTGTGGCGTCGTACTGGGCGAGTGCTGCCAGCTCGCGCAGCTAGTCGGCCGACGCCCGAGTGCCCCTTGGGTAGACCGATGCCCGCGCGCACGGCACGCCGAGAATCCTTCCCACTAGGTGGCCAGCACGGGTTGCGCGCGGGCCCGCTGCGCGGCTGACGCGGGACGCGCCGCAGCTATTAAAGCATCACTGCGCACGGTGGACCGCAAGCCTGTGACAGGGTGGGCGGGACCGGGGATCGCGTCAGATGAGCTGTCGACTTAGCCGATGGCTGGGCCCCGGGCTCAAGACGCCCTGATTCGGCACCGCGTTTTGGCGCTGTCAACCGGGGGCCTGCTTCCACCAGCCTCCGCCCAGGGCGGCATAGAGCGCCACGGTGTCCTGATAGCGAAGCGCCACCGACTGGAACTCGTCGATCAATGAGGTCTGATACTGGGCGTCGGCTGTCAGCACATCCAGGTACGAGGCGATACCCGCGGCGTAGTTGACCTGCACCAGTTTGAGCGCCTCCCGCGCATCGCCCAAGGCCTCGTCCTGGGCCGCGAGCATTTCCGAGTCATGCTCGAGCGCCCGAAGCGTGTCCGCAACCTGTGCAAACGCATCCAATACGGTTTGCTGATATAGCGCTGCGGCCTGCTCGTAGCTGTCGACGGCAGCCTTGCGCTTGAACCATAAGGTGCCCCCGGCGAACAGCGGCTGCGTCGCGGCAGCGCTGATGTCCCACGCGCGTCCCGGTGGGGAAAAGAGCGTTGCGAGAGCCGGTCCGTTCGCCGAGTACGCGGCACCGAGCGCGACGTCCGGAAGCAGGGCGGCGGTCGCGACTCCGACATTGGCGCTGGCATAGTGGGCGGTCGCCTCCGCAGCCAGGATATCGGGTCGCTGGCGCACCAGCCGCGAGGGAACCGTGACCGGTAGCTCGTCCGGAAGCGTCAGATCGCCCAGGGCGATGTCGGGCGGCTGCCATTGCGCGGGGGCATGGCCAGTGAGACTCGCGAGCAAATCATTGCTCTGAGTCACCCGTTGTTCGAGCGCCGGCATCGTGGCGCGGTTCGCAGCGAGCTGCACTCTCAAGCTGAGAACGCCGGAATACGGGAGTGTTCCCGCGCGGGCCTGGACCTCGGCGATCGCAACCTGCTGGGTCTCGAGCCGGATCAGCTCCTGGGTCGCCTCCATCTGCGCCCGATAGGCTGCGCGCGCCACCACGGTATTGACGACATTCGAGATCAGCGTGACGTACGTGGCCTGCAGCGTCGCCCGCTGCAGATCGACTCCCGCGCCCAGGGCTTCGATCATCCGGCGCTGGCCTCCGAACACGTCGAGCGCATAGTGCACTGAGGTCGAGAGGGTGAAGAGATTGAACAGCGTCGGCGCAGCCTGCTGTCCGAACTGAAGCGGCTCGGATCGCTGTCGGGTGGCGGCCGCGCCGGCCGACACCTGCGGATAGAAGACCCCGTAGCCGCTGCGCAGGCTGTCCTCGCTCTGCCGCAGGCTGGCCTGCGCGCCCCGCACGCCGGGATTTCGTGCCAGTGCAGCTGCGATCACATCGTCGAGCGCGCTGCACCGAAACAGGTGCCACCAGTCTGCGCGGAGTTCTTTGCCGGGAACGAAGCGCTGAGCCGTGCCCAGCGCGCTCGGGGTCTGGGTGGGGTCCGCGCCGAAAGCGTAATGGCTCACCGCCGGAGCGGGCGGTCGGACGAAATTCGGCCCCACCGCACAACCGGGCATTGCGACCGACAGCGCGACGACCGTGATCGCGCGGACGGCAGTGCTACTCGCCCACATAGACGTCCACCAGCTGCCCGGGATAGAGGTTCAGGTGCGGGTCGTTCGGGAAGCGGAAGATGACCGGCAACACCCGGACGTCGACCCGCTCCTGGCGTCCATCCGAGAGCTCGATCTTGGGGGAAACGTAGGGACGTATGCGGACGAAGGTGAGCGGAATGCGGATCTCAGTCCCCCGTACCGACATCTGGGCCTTGAGACTGGAAGGGTTCGGAAGGCGGCTGATCAGCACTTCATCGATGTAGGCGCGCACCTGAAGATGGCCTTGTGGGGTGGCCATCGTGATAAGCGGCACATATGCCTGGGTATAGGTATCGTAGGTTCCCTGCGCGGACACATAGCTGCCCCGGCCGGCTTGGACAGCGAGCACCACGCCGTCGCAAGGTGCCCGTATCGTGTACTTCGAGAGCAGGGACGCTGCGGCCGCATACGCTTTTGTCAGGGCGAGATACTGGTGTTCCTGGTTCTGGATGTCGTAGCTCCAGGCGCCGGCGCGGGTCAGTTCGAATTGGCGCTGGACGACCAGGAGGTTCGTGGCAGCCACTTTCTCCGCGTTGCGCGCATTGTCTATGGCATCCTCGCTCACCGAGTGCGCATCCATCTGGAGCGACTGCTCCTGCTTGGAAAGCTGGTCCGCAGCGCTCTTCAGAGTCGCGCGGGCGTTGTCGACCTGAGCTGCGCTGACGGCCAGTGCCTCGCGCCGCGGTTGCGCCTTGAGTTCATTCAGGGTCGAGAGGGCGGCCTCCGCCTGGGCCTTGATTTGCTCCGAATTGGCGCTCTGGACCGAATCGTCGATCGTCAGCAGTGCATCGCCGGCGCGCACCCCCTGGCCCTCAGCGACCAGAACCTGCGTGATGGGACCGGCGACCTCCGGGTAGATGTTGATATTGGATCCCTGCGACTGCTCGCTCTCGATCATCCCCTGCGCGTAGATGCCGCGGGCGTACGGGTTTACGGCCGGTCCGAACAGCGGCGCTGAAGGCTTCGGCTGCTCGCTGAAAATCAGGGCGCTGACCACCGCTAGCAGCAGTCCCGCAGCGGATACCCCGAAGACGATGCTATTGCGCATCGAGACTCCCGTCGCCCCGCTCAAAGCCGGCCAGCCTGCCGTCCTCCATGCGCATGATGCGGTCGGCAAACTCGTAGATGCGCGTGTCGTGAGTCACGATGACGATGCAGCGATGCTCGCTGAGCACTTCCTGACGCACGAACTGCACGATATTCCGTCCTGTGTCGCCGTCCAGGGATGCCGTGGGCTCGTCGAAGATCATGATGTCCGGCCGGCTTACGATCGCGCGCGCGATGGCGACACGCTGCTGCTCGCCGCCGCTGAGCTTGACCGGGGGCAGCCCAGCGCGGTTCTTCAGTCCGACGACTTCGAGATTGCGGACGGCTTCACGGACGGCCTCATCCCACGGGCGGTCCTGAAGAATCAGCGGGATGGCGACATTCTCCGCCGTCGTTAGCCGAGGGAACAGGTGGTAGTCCTGAAATACGAAGCCGATCTTGTGGAGGCGGAAATCCGCGAGCTGATCCTTCGTGATCGCCCAGATGTCGGTGTCCTCGATTCGCACGGTCCCGCTGTTCGGTCGCAGGATTCCGGAGATCATGCTCAGCATGGTGGTCTTGCCGCTGCCGGATGGGCCGACGACGTAGAGCATCTCGCCGAAACGCGCCTCGAAGGAGACATCCTTGACTGCATGCGTGCGCGCCTCGCCCTCGCCGAACCACTTGTTCAGCTGGGTGGCCTGGATTGCGGCGTTGACCACGGTCAGCCCCGGAAGATGTCGAACGGTTCGATGCGCAGGACCTTGCGCACGCCGACATAGCTGGAGATCGAGGCAATGACGACCACCATCAAGAAAGCAACGCCGAGGTTCAGAAACGTGATGATCGCCGCGTAGTCGGGCAGCTGGAGGCGGGCGAGCCAGATGACCAGGGCACACAAGCCGACACCGATGCCGTAGCCGGTGAGTGACACGAAGGCGGCCTGGAACAGGATCATGGTGACCAGCGCGCTTCCCTTGGCTCCGATTGCCTTGAGGGCGCCGAATTTGTCGATATTCTCGAGGATGAACGTGTAGAAGGTCTGGCCGGAGATCAGCAGCCCGACCGCGAAGCTGAAGAGAGTCATCAGCAGCATGTTCGTGCCGATGCCCGTGTGATATTTATAGAAATCGGAGATCTTCGCGGTGAACTCCTCCTTTGTTAGCGCGAGGTACCCTGCGGCCGCTACGCGGGCCTTGATCTGCGTCACGTCGGAGGCATGCTTGGGTTCAGCGAGAACGTAGGAGATCGTGAAGCGCGTGTTGGGGATGTACTGCAACGCGCGATAATAGGTCGTATAGAGGGTGGGGACTCCAAACAGACCGCTGGAGGAGACCTTTGCAATGCCCACGATCCTGCCGCGATTGTCGTTGAGTTCGAACTCGCTTCCGAGCGTGGCACCCTTGAGCTTGTAGAATTCGGAGTCCTCGACGGCGAGGAAGCCGTTCTCCGCGAAGATGTCTTCGATCTTGCCTTTGAGAAGACCTGGGCGTCCGACCAGCGTTGAGTCGTCAAGGCCAATCACGTTCGCGGCCTGGTAAGTGCCGTCACTAAGCTTGAGCAGCGCCGCTCCTGAGTAGAAGGGAACCGCGTACTTCACCCCGGGAATGCTGCGCACCTCATCCAGAACGTAATCCGGCAGGGGGATGGTATTGGCGACGGTCTGCACGGACGGGTCCATGATCCACAGGCTGGCGCCGATGTTGATGACGGTCGATGACGCGCGACTGAGGATGCCCGCGAACAACGATGTCATCTCGATCATGAGGAACACGGCGAATGTGATCCCGAGGACGAGTGCCGTGAACTTGGTGCGGTCGTTCACGAGCAGCTTGTAGGCCACGCGCAGGGCCCCTGGAATCTCGGCGGTCATTGTGCGGCTGCCTGAGGAATTGTGCGTATGGCGCAGCTTGGTTGCCGGCTGTCGGGGCGATTATCCGGGGCGCGCGGACGGCGGGACATACGCGGATGATGCTGCCGTATACGCACTTGTGCGTACGGTGGCAGAGGGCCGAGCTGGCGCGCCGCTTAGGAGCCGCGCAGATGCTGCGCTTGCGCGCATGCGCCAGCAGGAAAAGCCAAGGGACCGTACGCGGCATGGTGCCGCGTACGGTCTGCGAACTCACTGAACAGCGATCTGCTTCGGTTTCTGCTTCGAGACTTCAGTCTTCGGAATATGCACGGTCAATACCCCGTCCTTGCTGTCGCACTTGATGGCGTCCGAATCGACATTTTCCGGGATCGTGAAGCTGCGCTCGAAGCTACCGTAGAAGCTCTCGATGCGGTGAAAGCGCTCGGTCTTGTCTTCCTTATGCTGCTTGCGCTCCCCCTTGATCGTGATGATGCCGCTGTCCAGCGTAACTTCAACATCGTCCTTATCGACGGCCGGCAATTCGGCGCGGATCACATATTCCTTTTCGGTCTCGCTGATATCGGCGAAGGGGGCCCACTGTAGCTTCTTGCCGTCGCCTTCCTGGGCGCCGCGGGGCCAATACCGGCCAGAAATCACCCGATTAAATAAAGTGTCCACATCCCCAAACGGATCCCAACGTATCAGGCTCATGATCGTCTCCTTGTGGCTAGGAACTTCGATTAATCGACCTGGGACTGCGAGTTTTCATCCGATGCTCGGATTCTCGGTCCAACTTGCTTGATTCGGGCAGTCGGGGTTATGCGTAGAGCCGCGTTCCCGGGATGTCCGGTGACACAGGAATGCTGCGGCCGGAAAGCCTCTCCGGTAGGGTTGTCCGCAGGCGGGCGGTCGAATGCCGCGCCGGCTGTGCACCGAGACGGAAGCAACGGGGCCACCGCGCCCAGCGAGCAGTTATGACGGTCCAATCCAAAGGTCATCATCACGAAGCGCTACTTCGACGCGCCCAGGGGCTCAAGCCTCTGCGTATGGCCGTGGTCCATCCGGTGGACGAACTATCCCTGCGTGGCGCGGTCGAGGCGGCCAAATCAAAGCTGATTGTCCCGATCTTGATTGGCCCCGAGACCAAGTTGCGCGCGGCTGCACGTGAGACGGGTATCGACCTTTCTGCCTACGAAACGCTATGGACGGAGCACAGCCACGCGGCTGCGGCGACGGCGGCATCGCTGGCCTCTGAGCGCAAGGTGGAGGGGTTGATGAAGGGTAGCCTGCATACTGATGAGTTCATGAGCCCCATACTCAAGGATGAGAGGCTGCATACCAGCAGACGTATGAGCCACGTATTCGTAATCGACGCGCCTGCCTATCCCCGCCCTCTGTTCGTTACCGATGCGGCAGTCAATATCTATCCGACGCTCGAGGAAAAAGTCGACATCGTCCAGAATGCGATTGAGTTAGCCCAGGCTCTGGGCGTGGCCCTACCGAAGGTCGCCATACTATCCGCAGTCGAAACGGTCTCACCGAAGATCCGCTCGACTTTGGATGCGGCGATCCTGTGCAAGATGGCGGAACGAGGGCAGATAACCGGTGGCGTCCTGGACGGGCCGCTTGCATTCGACAATGCGGTTTCCGATGAAGCGGCCCGGGCGAAGGGGCTGCACAGTAGCGTCGCCGGTCGCGCGGATATCTTCGTCGTGCCGGACTTGGAAGCGGGCAACATGCTTGCCAAGCAGCTTGAGTACCTCGCGCACGCAGAGACCGCGGGGATCGTTCTGGGTGCTCGTCTGCCTATCGTGCTAACGAGCCGCGCGGATAAGCTCGTTCCGCGACTCGCATCATGTGCGCTCGCATTGCTCCTGGTCCGCCTTCGGGAGGAGATTCGCGCCTCCTAAGGGGGGGGCGCCCGGCGCGAGCCGGCTTGCCGGACTGCTCGGGGTGCGGCCGGCGGCCGAAGGCGAGGGACATCCATGGGGCAGCGCCTCGAGCTGGGCAGTTGGGAGTGCTGCGCCCAGGAGTACGTTGCCGAGGTTGTGCTTCGGCTTTATCACCTGCAGCTCCACTGCCCTCGCAGGGCAAGGTGCCCAATGCTAAGTAAGTCTTAACATTGAGGTCAGTATTTCTGACTCTTGCTTAGCCCTGAGTCAGGGAGGATGGCCCGCTAACGTACGCAAGACCAGGCCTCACGGCCTTGACGAATCCGGAGGGGATATCAATGACAGCGCGGATCACCGGCCGAAATTTCCTGTTCGTTCCCGGGCCTACGAATATTCCCGACCGGGTGCAGCGCGCCATGCTGGTGGCGATGGAGGACCATCGGTCCTCCAAGTTCCCGGAGCTCTCCACCAGCGTGCTCAACGACTTGCGCAAGGTGTTCAAGACGGACACCGGCCAGGTCTTCATCTTTCCGTCCTCGGGCACGGGGGCCTGGGAGGCCGCGCTCACCAATACCCTCTCCCCCGGAGACAAGATCCTCGCGTCGCGCTTCGGTCAGTTCAGCCACCTCTGGATCGACATGGCGCAGCGCCTGGGCTACGACGTCGAAGTCCTCGAGGTGGAGTGGGGCGAGGGCGTGCCACTCGAGCGCTACGCGGAGCGGCTGCGGGCGGACACCCGTCACCAGATCAGAGGCGTGCTCGCCTGCCACAACGAGACGGCCACCGGCGTCACCAGTGACATCGCGGGGCTGCGCCGCGTGATGGATTCCGCGGGGCACCCGGCGCTGCTGTTCGTCGATACGGTCAGCTCGCTCGGCAGCATCGACTTCCGGATGGATGAGTGGGGCGTGGACCTCGCCGTCAGTGGCTCGCAAAAAGGGCTGATGCTGCCGGCGGGTCTGGGCATTCTCGGGGTCAGCCGCAAGGCGCTCGAGGCCATGCCCAAATCGACCGCGCGCCGCTGCTACTTCGATCTGGCCGACATGATCAAGGCCAACGCCACCGGCTATTTCCCGTACACGCCGTCACTTCCCATGCTGTACGGGCTGCGGGAGTCCCTGAACATCATCTTCGAGGAGGGGCTGGAGAACATCTTTTCCCGGCACCGCTACCTGGCCGAGGGCGTGCGCGCGGCCGTGACGAAGGGCTGGGGCCTCAAGCTGTGCGCGAAGGAGCCGAAGTGGTACTCCGATACCGTGAGCGCGATCCTGGTGCCCGAGGGGATCAACGGTGCGCACGTCATCGACGTGGCCTTCCGGCGCTACAACCTGGCGCTCGGTGCGGGGCTCGCCAAGGTGGCCGGCAAGCTGTTCCGCATCGGGCACCTGGGTGACCTCAACGAGCTGATGCTCATGGGCGCGATCGCCGGGGCCGAAATGGCGATGCTCGATGTGGGCATGAAGCTCACGCCGGGCAGCGGCGTCGGTGCCGCCTCCACCTACTGGCGCGCCAACGACCCGGCGCCGAAGCGCCGTGTCAGCCAGCAGGAGCAGTTCTACGGCGCCCATTCGACCGGATCGATCCAGGGATGAACGCGCCGGCGCCGCAGCAGGTGGTGTTCCTCGATCGCTCGACCCTCAAGGCCGAGGTGCGCCGCCCGGCGTTTCCGCACACCTGGCAGGAGTACCCGGTGAGTGCCGTCGGCGAGCTGCCGCAGCGCCTGGGCGAGGCGACGATTGCCATCACCAACAAGGTGCCGCTGCGCGGTGAGACCCTGAAGGTGCTGCCGAAGCTGCGCATGATCGCGGTCGCTGCCACCGGTTATGACGTGGTGGACGTCGCGTACTGCCGCGACCACGCAATCGCGGTGTCCAACATCCGCAACTACGCGGTACATACGGTTCCCGAGCATGCCTTTGCGCTGATCACGGCGCTGCGACGCAACCTCCTTGCCTACCGCGCCGACGTCGAGCGGGGGCGCTGGCAACAGGTCGACCAGTTCTGCTTCTTCGACCACCCGATCCGCGACCTGCACGGCTCGACCATCGGGATCGTGGGCGAGGGCGTGCTGGGGCAGGGCACGGCGCGGATCGCGCAGGCGTTCGGCATGCGGGTGCTGTTCGCCGACCACGCGCCGCCGAAAGCTGCGGGCGTCGAGTTCACGCCGCTCGCGCAGGTGCTTCAGGAGAGCGACGTGATCTCGCTCCACGTCCCCCTGACGCCCGAGACGCGCAACATGATCGGCCTCGAGGAGCTGCGGCGCATGAAGCGCACCGCGCTCCTCATCAATACCGCCCGCGGTGGCCTCGTGGACGAGCGAGCCCTGGTGCAGGCCCTGAAGGAGGGGCTGATCGCCGGCGCGGGCTTCGATGTGCTCACGACCGAGCCACCCAAGGCCGGCAACCCGCTGCTCGAGCTGCGCATGCCCAATTTCATCCTCACCCCGCACGTGGCGTGGGCGAGTGACGGGGCGATGCAGTTCCTCGCCGACCAGCTGATCGACAACATTGAAGCCTTCGTCGCGGGTGCACCGCGCAATCTGGTGACCTGAAGCCGAGGGCGGCGCAGGAATTCGCGATTCAGGGGCCTCGTCCACCACGGCAGCGAGCGGGCGGCGGATGACCCCGGGGGAAACACAGTGGACATACACGAGTATCAGGCCAAAGAGCTTCTGGCGGGCTACGGGGTCCCGATCCAGCGGGGGGCAGTTGCCTACAGCCCGGAGCAGGCCTCGTTCGCGGCCACCGAGCTCGGCGGCTGGCACTGGGCCGTCAAGGCACAGATCCATTCCGGAGCCCGCGGCAAGGCGGGCGGCATCAAGCTGTGCCGCACCTACCACGAAGTGCACGACGCGGCCCGCGCCATGCTGGGCAAGCGCCTGGTCACCGCGCAGACCGGCCCGGAGGGAAAGGTCGTGCAGCGCGTCTACGTGGAGATCGCCGAGAAGTTCGAGCGCGAGCTCTACCTCGGGATCGTCCTGGACCGCAAGGCCGAGCGGGTGCGCGTGATCGCATCCGCCCAGGGCGGCATGGAGATCGAGGAACTGGCGCGGACCTCCCCGCAGGCCATCCTGCAGACGGAGGTCGAGCCGGCCGTCGGGCTGCAGGCCTTCCAGGCGCGGGAGATCGCGTTCGGACTCGGGCTGAACATCAAGCAGGTGAGCCGCGCAGTGACGGCGATCCTGGGAGCGTACCGCGCGTTCCGGGACCTCGATGCCACCATGGTCGAGATCAACCCGCTGGTGGTGACGCCGGACGATCGCGTGATCGCGCTCGATGCCAAGATGTCCTTCGACGACAACGGGCTGTTCCGCCACCGCGAGGTCTCGGAGATGCGGGACCTTTCCCAGGAGGATCCGCGCGAGGCGGAGGCCTCGCAGGACAACCTCAACTACGTCGGGCTCACGGGCGACATCGGGTGCATCATCAACGGCGCCGGGCTTGCGATGGCGACCATGGACACCATCAAGTATGCGGGCGGCGAGCCGGCCAACTTCCTCGACGTGGGCGGCGGCGCCTCACCGGAGCGCGTCACCAAGGCCTTCCAGCTCGTGCTTTCGGACGCCAACGTGAAGGCGGTGCTCGTCAACATCTTCGCCGGCATCAATCGTTGCGACTGGGTGGCGCAGGGCGTCGTGCAGGCCGTGCAGTCCATCGGGATGAAGGTGCCGCTGGTGGTGCGGCTCGCCGGTACCAATGAGCAGGAAGGACGCCGGATCATCACCGAGAGCGGCCTTGCGATCATCAGTGCGGACACGCTCGCCGAGGCGGCCCAGAAGGTCGTGGCCGCCGCGCGCCCGCACTGAGCCTTGAGGACACCGCCATGAGTATTCTGATCGACGAGAAGACGCCCGTCATCGTGCAAGGGTTCACCGGGGACAAGGCTACCTTCCACGCGAAGGAGATGATCGCCTACGGTACCCGGGTCGTCGGCGGCGTGACGCCCGGCAAGGGCGGCCAGACCCACCTCGAACGCCCGGTCTTCAACACGGTGAAGGACGCCGTGCAGGCAACGGGGGCCACGACCAGCCTCGCGTTCGTGCCGCCGGCCTTCGCAGCCGATTCGCTCATGGAAGCGGCGGATGCGGGCCTCAGGCTCGTGTGCATCATCACCGACGGCATCCCGGCGCAGGACATGATGCGGGTCAAGCGCTACCTCAGGCGCTATCCGCGCGAGAAGCGGACGCTGCTGGTCGGGCCGAACTGCGCCGGCATCATCAGTGCCGGCAAGGCGATGCTCGGCATCATGCCGGGACACATTTACCGCCGTGGCAGCGTCGGCATCGTCTCCCGCTCCGGCACCCTGGGCTACGAGGCGGCCGCGCAGATGAACGCCCTCGGCATCGGGCAGACGACCAGCGTCGGCATTGGTGGCGACCCCATCAACGGCAGCTCCTTCCTGGATCACCTCGCCCTGTTCGAGCAGGATCCGGAGACCGAGGCGGTGGTCATGATCGGGGAGATCGGCGGACCGCAGGAAGCGGAGGCCGCCAGGTGGGTGAAGGAGAACATGACCAAACCGGTGATCGGCTACGTGGCCGGCCTCACAGCCCCGCGGGGTCGCCGCATGGGCCACGCGGGGGCGATCATCTCCTCCGTTGGGGACACCGCCCCGGAGAAGGCGGAGATCATGAAGTCGTATGGCCTCACCGTAGCCCCAAGCGCATGCGAGCTCGGGTCCACGGTAGCGGCGGTACTGAGCAGGAAGAGCCCGGCCCGGACGAGAGCTTGAAGGAGTCGCACCTCCCCGCCGGCGGCGATGCTTATGAGACGCAGGTGGCGGAGCTGCTGCTCGGCCTGCTCTCCGACGTGGTCGAACGACACCAGCCCGAAGTCCTGTCGGCGCTGCGCGGGGACCTGCCGACGCTGGGACTTGCGCCGCACCTGCTGGCGCGGGCGCTGCAGGCGCAGGGCATCTGGTTCCAGCTGCTCAGCATCGCCGAGCAGAACGCCGCCATGCGCCGGCGGCGCGAGGCCGAGGACGCGGCCGTGGATGGGGGAGCCCGGGGCACTTTCGCGCGTCTGATCCGGGAGGCGGGACGCGAGGGAGTGTCGGCGCAGAAGCTCTCCGCGACCCTGCACGGGCTGCGGATACGGCCCGTGATCACCGCCCACCCGACGGAGTCCAAGCGCGTGACGGTGCTCGAGTGGCACCGGCGCCTCTACCGGGGCCTGATGGATCTCGAGTCCCCCCGCTGGACCCGTCGTGAGCGCGCCGAGCTCGTGCAGCGGCTGCGCCACGAGGTAGAGCTGCTGTGGCTGACCGGCGAGCTGCGCCTGCAGAAGCCCACCGTCGCTCAGGAGGTGTACTGGGGCCTGCACTTCTTCAACGAGACACTGTTCGAGACGGTGCCGCTGGTGCTGGAGAAGCTCGATGCGGCGCTGGCGCAGGGGTATCCCGGCGAGCACCTCGAGGTGCCGCCGTTCTTCCAGTTCGGAGCGTGGATCGGCGGGGACCGTGACGGCAACCCGTTCGTCACCAACGAGGTGACCCGCGAGGCGCTGCGCGCCAACCGCGCGGCGAGCCTCACCCACTACCAGGCCCGCGTGCAGGAGCTGATTCGTACGGCCTCATTCGCCGAGGCTGCGCTCAGTGTCCCTGAAACCCTGCGGACCGCGTTGCAGCGCGCGCTGCAGGAGTCTGGCGAGGGCGAGCGGATCGCGGCCCGCAACCCGGGCGAGCTGTACCGCCAATACCTGGTGTGCATTTCGGGGAAGCTCGAGCGCACGCTGGCGGGTGGCCCTGCGGCGTCGGGGCCCGCTGGTTATGCCGACGCCGGTGGCCTGGCCGCGGACCTGCGGCTGATGGAGGAGGCGCTGGCCGCCGCGCGCACTCCCGACCTCGCCGCGTGGCTGTTGCGGCCCTTGCGTCGGGGGGTCGAGACCTTCAGGTTCTGCACCGTGCGGCTGGACCTCAGGGAGAACAGCACCCGCACGACCTCGGCGCTCGAGGAATTGTGGCGCTTGGGTGGCGCGGTGGGGGAGCCTCCGGCACCGGAGAGCGCGGCGTGGAAGGCCTGGTTGCTCGATGAGCTGTCACGCCCCCGGGCGGGTACGCGTCCGGATCTCACGCTGTCGGCGGACACGCAGGAGACCCTCGGAATCTTCCAGCTCGTACGGGAGACGCGCGAGCAGTTCGACCGTGAGGCCATCGGTGCCTTCATACTGAGCATGACCCGCAGCGCGGGCGACCTGCTCGGGATTTACCTGCTCGCCAAGCGCGCGGGCCTGTACGCGGATGCTGCGGCCGTCGAGACCTGCACGTTGCCGATCGTGCCGCTGTTCGAGACCATCGAGGACCTGCGGGCGGCCCCCGCGATCATGACGGAGCTGCTCAGCGTCCCCATGGTCCGGCGAAGCGTGCGTGCGCAGGGCGGCGTCCAGGAGGTCATGCTCGGTTACTCCGACTCGAACAAGGACGGGGGCTTCCTGGCCTCCAACTGGGAGCTGCACAAGGCGCAGGTGAAGCTGACGCGCCTGGGGCGCGAGCTGAAGATTCCCATCGCCTTCTTCCATGGGCGGGGCGGCTCCGTGAGCCGCGGTGGCGTGCCGACGGGTCGGGCCATTGCGGCGCAGCCGGCGGGCTCGATCCACGGCCGGTTTCGCATCACCGAGCAGGGTGAGGTCGTCTCATTCAAGTTCGCCAACCGCGGCACGGCTGCGTACCAGATCGAGCTCCTGGCCGCGAGCGTCCTCGAGCACAGCCTCAAGTCCGAGGACGAGCAGGCGCTCGTACCGGTGGCGGAGTTTGACGATGCCATGGAGGCGCTGTCGGAGACCTCGCGCGCAGCCTACGGGCGCCTGACGCAGCGGCCGGATCTGGTGACCTACCTGCGCGCGGCCAGCCCGCTGGATGAGCTGGCCCTGCTCAATATCGGGTCGCGCCCAGCTCGGCGCTTTGGTGCCGAGACCCTCGCGGACCTGCGCGCCATCCCGTGGGTGTTTGCCTGGTCGCAGAACCGCCACGTGGTTCCCGGTTGGTATGGGGTCGGCAGCGGCATCGCTGCCTTCATCGAGGTGCGAGGAGACGCCGGGCTTGCCCTCCTGCGGCGCATGTTCCGGGAGTCACGCCTGTTTCGCCTGGTCGTCGACGAGGTCGAGAAGACCCTGCAGCAGGTGGACCTGGCGATCGCCCGGGACTACGCGAGGCTCGTGGCCGATGGCGGAGTAAGGGACGCGATCTTCGGAATGATCGAGCGCGAGCACGCGCTCACCTGCGCGATGCTGCTGCAAGTCAGCGGGGGCACCCGGATCGGCGGACGCTTTCCGCAGCTCGGCGCCCGCCTTGCCCGCAAGCTTCCCGCCATCGGCCAGGCAAACCGTGTGCAGGTCGAGCTGCTGCGTCGTTATCGCAGTGCCCCGGATGCCGCGGCGAGGGAGCCCTTCAGGGCTCCGCTCCTGCTATCCATTAACTGCATTGCCAGCGGGTTTGGCACGACTGGCTGAATTCCTTAAGGAGCACGACCATGAGTTTCACCACGATCGAGCCACCGACTGCCCGCGTGCAACGCTCCGAGCTCGCCGTTCCCGGGTCGAACCCCGGTCTGTTCGAGAAGGCCGCCCGCTCTGCCGCCGATGTGGTGTTCCTGGATTGCGAGGATGCCGTGGCGCCCGACGACAAGGAGCAGGCGCGCAAAAACATCATCCAGGGACTCAACGACATCGAGTGGGGCAGCAAGACGCTCATGGTGCGCATCAATGGGCTCGATACCCACTACATGTACCGGGACGTGGTGGACATCGTGGAGTCCTGCCCGCGGCTGGACATGCTGCTCATCCCGAAGGTGGGCGTACCTCAGGACGTCTACGCACTCGACATGCTCGTCACGCAGATCGAGGCGGCCCGCAAGCGTACCCGGCGGATCGGCTTTGAGGTGCTGATCGAGACGGCGCTCGGCATGGCCAACGTCGAGTCCATCGCGCAGTCCTCGCGACGCCTCGAGGCGATGAGCTTCGGGGTGGCGGATTACGCGGCCTCCACGCGCGCCCGCACGACCGTGATCGGCGGGGTAAACCGGGATTACGGGGTGCTCGCGGATACCGACGAAAAGGGTGTCCGGCAGTACTTCTGGGCGGATCCCTGGCACGCAGCGCAAACCCGCATGCTCGTGGCCTGCCGGGCCTATGGACTGCGGCCTATCGACGGTCCCTTCGGAGACTTCAGCGATCCGGATGGCTACATCGCGGCGGCCCGGCGCGCGGCGGTGCTCGGCTACGAGGGCAAGTGGGCGATACATCCCTCGCAGATCGAGCTCGCAAACGAGGTATACACGCCCGCTGAGGCCGAAGTCACGAGGGCTCGCCGCATCGTCGAGGCGATGGCACAGGCGACCCGGGAGGGTAAGGG
Organism: Pseudomonadota bacterium; assembly: GCA_018241425.1. Lineage (GTDB taxonomy): Bacteria > Pseudomonadota > Gammaproteobacteria > Steroidobacterales > Steroidobacteraceae > 13-2-20CM-66-19. The sequence continues at coordinate 19,322 of JAFEDU010000009.1, read as the reverse complement.
CGCGGTTTCCCTCGACGGCCGGCTGATCGACATCGCCAGCATCCGCATGGCCGAGGCGCTCCTGGCCAAAGCCGACGCAATCGTACGCGCGCCCCGACGGTGACTCGGGATCTCGACTAAAGCGCTCGCGCAGGCGACCATGGTCCGGCCGCGCGGGCGTAAGACCGCGAGATACCTTCCGGGACCAAGGAGTGTCATTGCGCACGCATATCGTTCGTTGGATTCTCGTGGCCTGCGTCATCGGTCTGGTGGCGTGCAGTACGAGCACAATCTTCGTGGCCACCTGGAAGGCGCCGGACGCCCAGCCGGTGACACCGGCGGGAAAGAAGATCGCCACCCTGGTTCTCATCGACGACCGGAATCGCCGCCGCGATGCGGAGGTCTACCTCGCGAATGATCTCACGAACCGGGGGATGCAGGGCGTCGCCTCATATACCTTGATCGGTTATGACCACCCCGGTCTGGAGTACGTGCGCGCGCGCCTCAAGGCTGCAGGAGTAGACGGCGTGGTGGTGATGCGCGTGTTGGGTAAGGACCAGACGACGATCGTGAAACCGGGTGGATGGTCCGGGAGCGCGTACGGCTCGTTCGGCTCCTACTATTCCTCTTACGGCATGGCCGTTTCGTATTCGACCGGATACGAGCGCACTGACCGATCGAGACGCTTATCTACTCGGTGAAGGACGAAAAGCTCCTGTGGGCCGGAACGAGCCGCACCACCAATCCTCAGAATCTGCCGGACCTCGTAGAGAAGGTCGCAGACGCGGTTTCACGGCAGATCGTGAGGGACGGTCTCGTGGAGCGCTGACCCGGATCGCACGAGATGCTGAGAATGTTCGACGCACGCCGGAGGGCGGCGGGCTTGAATCGCACCTGAGCGGCGGACTTCACGCCTTGCGCTAGCTCATGCCTGCAACGGGACGGTTGTTAGGCTGAGCGCCCCGGAAACCCGCGGTACATCTTTCGAACTTGCGTTCGCAAAGTCATTCCATATAATTGGAAATGTGAAAGAAAGCGATGCAATTTCTGCGCTAAGCGCTTTGGCGTCTGCGGCCCGGCTCTCCGTCTACCGACTGCTGGTGAAGCGGGGCCCGGAGGGCTACACACCCTCGGAACTCGCTGAGCGTCTCGCACTTCCCGCGCCCACGTTGTCCTTCCACCTCAAGGGCCTGATTCAAGCGCAGCTCATCGAGAGCCGCCGTGACGGTCGGAACCTCTACTACAGCCCGAACTTTGAACGCATGAACCATCTGGTCGGGTTTCTGACGGAGAACTGCTGCAGTCTGGCCGAGGTCGGTTGCGGCCCTTCCTGCGAGCCCCAGGCGGCCGCCACGACACCTCCCGCGCGAAGGAGAAAAGTATGAAGCGACTTCACGTGCACGTTTCCGTCAAGGATCTAGCTGCGTCCATCCGCTTCTATTCGCAACTGTTCGCAACCCAGCCGACGGTGAAAAGGCCCGATTATGCCAAGTGGATGCTCGATGATCCCCGGGTGAACTTCGCCATCAGCGAGCGCGACGGGAAGCCGGGCGTTCAGCACCTGGGCATCCAGGTCGAGGACCGGGACGAACTCTCCGAGGTTTACGAGCGGCTCCAGCGCGCGGAACGCCCGGTGATCGAAGAGGGCGAGACGACCTGCTGCTATGCGAACAGCGAGAAGTGCTGGATTGACGACCCCCAGGGTGTCCAGTGGGAGGCTTTCTTGACGACCGGGGAGAGCACCGTCTACGGCTCGGACCAGATTCGATCCAAGGCGGAAGCCTTGAAGGTGGCGTGCTGCGCGCCCAGCTGCTGCAAACCCTCCGCGCCCTAGGTGTTGCAGCGTGTTTCAGATCGATGCGGCATCCCCGGCTGATCTTGAGGTCGTCCAGGGCCTCTTGAGTGAAGCCGGCCTGCCGACCAGCGATCTTGGAGTCGCGCGTCCGCAGTTCCTCGTCGTCCGCGAGCGCAAGGCAGTCATCGGTGCGGGCGCCTTGCAGCGATTTGGAGCTGCCGCGCTTCTTCGTTCCCTTGTCGTCGCGGACGGTCATCGCAAGCGGGGCCTCGGGCGACAGATTGTCGAGGCGCTCGAGCAGCGGGCCGCTGAGCAAGGTGTCGGCGAGCTGATACTCCTGACGGAAACCGCCGCGGACTTCTTTGAGCGGGCGGGGTATCGCCTCATTGAGCGCAGCCGTGCGCCGGCCGCCGTTCAGGAGAGTGCCGAATTCCGATCCCTCTGTCCCAGTACCGCGGTATGCATGGGCAAGGTCCTGACGGCGGCGCACTCCGCATGACGGATCGTCCGTACAACGTCCTGTTCCTGTGCACCGGAAATTCCGCGCGCAGCATTCTCGGCGAGGCCCTGATCAATCACTGGGGCCGGGGACGGTTCAACGGTTACAGCGCGGGCAGCCACCCCAAGGGCACGGTCCATCCAATTGCGCTACAACTTCTTCAGCGTATGCACCTTCCCACGGAGGGCCTGCGAAGCAAGAGCTGGGATGAGTTTGCCGTGCCGGGCGCACAGCCCCTGGATTTCGTATTCACGGTCTGTGACAACGCCGCCGGCGAGGTATGTCCCTACTGGCCGGGCCAGCCCATGACGGCGCATTGGGGGTTACCGGATCCGGCGGCGGTCACGGGCACCGAGGCCGACCAGTGGAGCGCGTTCCGGGGGACCTTCCAGGCGCTGGAGAACCGCATCAAGCTCTTCACGAGCCTGCCGCTGGCATCGCTCGACCGGATCAAGCTCCAGGAGCGCCTCAACGCGATCGGAAAGTCCCCGACGGAACCGACATGAGCGACGCGCGCGCGCTGGTCGCCGAGGGCTTCGGCTCGCTCCTTCTGGCGGCTACGGTCGTGGGATCGGGGATCATGGCGGAGCGACTCGCGGCCGGGAACGTTGCGGTGGCGCTGCTTGCGAACACGGGTGCGACCGTGGCCGTGCTCGCGACACTCATTGCGCTTCTTGGGCCGCTCAGTGGGGCGCACTTCAACCCGGCTGTGTCCGTTGTCCAGGGCCTGCGCGGCAAACTTTCCTGGACCCAGGTCTCCGGATACGTGGTCGTGCAAGTTGCCGGGTGCTGCCTGGGCGTCATCCTGGCGCACGCCATGTTCGAGCTGCCGTGGATCCAGGCGTCCCGCCACGTGCGAACCGGTCCAGCTCAGTGGCTCGCCGAGGCCGTCGCGACGTTCGGACTCCTGCTGGTCGTGCTTGGGCATCGGCGGTCCCATGACGCCCCCTGGATGGTGGCCGCGTGGATCGGGGCGGCCTACTGGTTCACGGCCTCGACCTCCTTCGCCAACCCTGCTATCACGATTGCCCGATCGCTGTCGGATACCTTCGCGGGCATCCGGCCGTTGGACGTGCCCGAATTCATTGCCGCCCAGCTGGCCGGCGCTCTTGTGGCGCTGTGGCTTGGCCGGTATTTGTTCCCTGAGGGCACCGCACAAGCCGGTGATCAGATCGTCTCACCGCAGAGCAGCGGGGCTCCGGCAGGCTCACGATGAACCAAACCGTCGCGGTCACGATCTATCACAACCCCGCCTGTGGGACCTCCCGCAATACGCTTGGCCTCATCCGAAATGCCGGTATCGAACCCACGGTCATTGAGTACCTGAAAACCCCACCGGACCGTGCCACCCTGAAACGCCTGCTAGCGCAGATGGGGATGCCGCCGCGCCACTTGCTGCGCGAGAAGGGGACCCCGTACGCCGAGCTGGATTTGGCGGCCGCACACTGGACCGATGAGCAGCTGATCGACCAAATGCTCGCGCATCCGATCCTCATCAACCGACCGGTCGTGGTCACGCCGTGGGGGGTGAGACTGTGCCGACCGTCTGAGGTGGTGCTGGACATCCTCCCGGTGCCGCAGAAGGGTCCCTTCACAAAGGAGGACGGCGAGCGCGTCCTGGACGATCAGGGCCGCCGCGTCGTGCCACAGCGCGTCTGAATCTTAGGTCGGCGGAGCGCCGATCCCGGAAGCAGCCCGGACGATAGTGCCGCGGTCTAGCGGGCAGTGCGCGGCGGGCGTCGCGACGGACCGGCTGCGTCGCGGCGATACTTCCTCACGCACGCCGCTCTGCTGCCGCACGTCGTATCGATAACCGCCAGACCTCGTGGTCCAATCGAGATTCCGGCGAGACTCGGGGAGAGCACGCGAAGTTCCGGCGCAGGGTATCGAGAGTAGCGCAGGGCATGAGGTGACGCAGATGTTGCGGGCTCCCCGCGGACGGGCTGCAGCCTCGGGAGTCAGCGCCGCGCGCGGGAGGGGGCCGGCGGCGCGCCAAGCAGCTGGGCCTGGCTCGCGAAGTGCTGCGCCATCTGGCCGCAAACTAGGTCGCAGAGCTGGTAGACGCGGGGATCAGCAATCCGATAGTACGCACTGGTGCCTTGCGCGGCGCGTTCGACGAACCCGTATCGGGTCAGCGTCGCGAGATGCTTCGACACATTAGCCTGGCTGCAGTTCAGCAGCTCTGTGAGCTCGCCCACGTTCCGTGCCTGATCGCGCAGTGCGTTCAGGATCTTGAGGCGCAACGGTTCGGAGAGGGCGCGGAAATACTCCGCGACGTGCCCGAGGGCCCGGTCATCCAGTGCTTTCAATGGCACGCAGTCCCGTTTGGTTCGAACAATCACAGTTTACCAATCGATGCCAGTTGCGACAATCACCATATAGCGATATAGTAATCCTCAGCTAGAGGAAACTCAATGAAACTTCCCCTTCTGGTCGGTTTGGCAGGGCTGGCGATTGCCTTTCGGGCAGAGGCTCTTGCGACACTGACTGTCGCCGCTACACGCCAGGAAGACAGCTATACCGCGACAGGGGTAGTTGAAGCGGTCCGGCAGGGCACACTGGGCGCGCAGGTCTCGGGCCGTGTCCTCGAAGTGCTGGTGCGTAGTGGCGATTCGGTCAAGGCCGGGCAAGCGCTCATACGAATCGATGCTGATGAGGCTGTGCAGGCGGCCGCAGCAGGGGCGGCAACCGCGAGCGGCGCCGCCGCGCGGCTCGTGAGCGTGCGAGCGGACTATGAGCGTGCTCAGCGCCTGGAGTCGCAGGGCTACATCAGCGTAGCGGCACTGCAGCGTAGTGAGGCAGCGCTGAGATCGGCCGAAGCGGACGCCAGGGCGACAGGCGCTGCGGCCGCAGCGGCCCGCACACGCGCGGCCTGGGGGGTGGTTGTGGCCCCCTACGACGGGAACGTGACGGATGTGCAGGTGGCGGCTGGGGATCTCGCCACCACCGGCAGGCCTCTCATCTCGCTCTACCATCCCGGCGCCTTACGGGTCGTCGCCCAGGTCCCCGAGGCAGTGGCGAGGAGGCTGCAGACCTCGAAGCCTGTGGTCGTAAACAGTGGGGAGTCCGGTGCAGCACTGCAACCGGTCAGCAACTGGGCGCAGGTAAGGGCCGTAGATCCCGCCACGCACAGCGTGGAGGTGCGGGTGGAATTGCCGGGAGGCGCACAGCTTCAACCGGGACAATTTGCGCGCCTGCAGCTGCCGCTCAAGAGCGAGGCGAGTGAGCTTCGGATTCCGGACCAGGCGGTGCTGACGCGCAGCGAGGTGACGGCCGTCTACGTCGTTGATGCCGGCGGAGCGGTTCACCTGCGCCAGGTCCGTCTCGGGCCCGTGGTGGACGGGAGCGTCACGGTCCTGTCCGGGCTGCAGAGTGGTGAAAAAATCGCGCTCGATCCTGTGGCGGCCGCCGGGCATTGACGTTCATGGGCACGGCCGGCCGCATCGCCAAATACTTTCTGACGGCGCGTATTACGCCACTGATCGCGCTGGTTGCGCTGCTCTTGGGCTTGTTCGCGGCCTTGGTCACGCCGCGGGAAGAGGAGCCGCAGATCAACGTAACCATGGCCAATGTGCTGATTCCCTTTCCCGGAGCCTCTGCTCGTGAGGTGGAGCAGGCAGTCGCAGGGCCTGCGGAGCAGGTCCTCGGCCAGATGGCGGGTCTCGATCATGTCTTGTCGGACTCGCGGCCCGGACTGGCCGTGATCACGGTCCAGTTCAAGGTCGGCGTACCCCGTACCGAAGCCCTGGTCCGGCTCTATGACACGTTGCAGTCGAACCGCGACTGGCTCCCAGCGGGGCTTGGCGTGGAAGAACCCCTCGTGAAGCCAAAAGGGATCGACGACGTGCCGATCCTGACCACAACCCTGTACGACAGGCGACCCGGCAGTGGCGCATTGGAACTGGAGCGGATCGCGCATTCAATGGAATCGGAGCTGAAGCGCGTCCCGGGCACCGGTGCGATCGCCACGCTGGGAGGCCCCCACCGCGCCATAAATATTGTTCTCAATCCTCAGGCCTTGAGCGCGGTGGGGCTGACGGTAGGGGAGCTGAAGCGCGCCCTGCAGTCGGCAAACAGCGGTCTTCCAGCCGGCAGCCTACTGAGTGGCGGCGAATCTGTGGCGATCGATGGCGGAGGGATGCTCACCAGCGCCGCGGACGTCGCCGACCTCGTTGTGGGCGTGCGGGCCGGTCGCCCCGTGTTCCTCCGGGACGTGGCGACGATCACCGACGGCGCGCCTTCGCCAGAACACTATGTGTGGTACGGGACTGCGGGCAGGCAGTCGGCGGAATACCCGGCAGTCACGATAAGCGTCACCAAGAAGCCGGGCGAAAACGCGGTCGATGTCGCCCGGCATTTGCGCGCACGTATTACGGAGCTCCAGAACACGCTGATTCCGGATGGCGTAGGGATCGAGATCACACGAGACTACGGCGCGACCGCGAATGACAAGGCGGTGAAGTTAATCGAAAAGCTGCTCTTCGCAACGGCTTCGGTTGTGGCGCTCGTGCTCGTCGCCATGGGACGTCGTGAGGCAGTCATCGTCGGTATCGCAGTAACTTTGACGCTCGCGGCGATGCTGTTCGCCTCCTGGGCGTGGGGATTCACGCTCAATCGAGTCAGCCTGTTTGCATTGATCTTCTCGATCGGGATTCTCGTTGACGATGCGATCGTGGTCGTCGAGAACATTCACCGCCACCTCCATCTGTCGCCGGAGCGCCCGCTCGACAAGCTCATTCCTGAGGCGGTCGACGAGGTCGGCGGCCCGACGATCCTTGCCACGCTAACGGTGATTGCAGCGCTCCTGCCGATGGCATTCGTCGGCGGCCTGATGGGGCCGTACATGGCCCCGATCCCGATCAACGCATCGATGGGCATGATCATCTCCCTCGGGATCGCCTTTGTGCTCACCCCGTGGATGGCGCGTTTGTGGCTGCGCCCAGCTTCCGCCGCGGGGCAGCGCGGAATGGCCGCTCGCATCGAGCCCGCCGTTCGGCGCCTGTTCCGGCCATTCCTTGACCTGGAGGATGGAAAGCGCAACCGGCGCTGGCTCTGGACCGGGATCGGTGTGCTGATTCTCCTTTCGCTCGCGTTGCCGGCCATGCAATGGGTCGTTTTGAAGATGCTGCCCTTCGACAACAAGTCGGAATTTCAGGTCATCGTGGATATGCCCACCGGCACCCCGCTGGAGCGGACTGCGGCAACGCTCTCTGACCTCGGCCACTACCTCGCGACCGTTCCGGAGGTCAGCCACTACCAGGCTTACGCCGGACTCGCCGCACCCATCAATTTCAATGGCCTGGTGCGGCAGTACTACCTGAGGTCCGGGCCCGAACTCGGGGATATCCAGGTCAATCTCGTCGGGAAGCACGAGCGCAGCAAACAGAGCCACGCGATCGTCACGCGACTTCGCCCGCAGCTTGCGGCAATAGCCGCCCGCAACGGGGCGGTCGTGAAGGTGGTGGAGGTGCCCCCCGGCCCGCCGGTGATAGCACCGATCGTTGCCGAGGTCTACGGCCCGGACGATGCTGGACGCCTGGCCGTGGCTCAGGCCGTGCGTGAGGCGTTTCTTTCGACCCCGGGACTCGTCGATGTGGATGCTTCCTACATCCAGGCGGCGCCGCGTGAGATCGTGTCGGTTGATCGCAAGAAGGCCGCGCTGCTCGGAGTGAGTGGCGCTGATGTGGTATCGACGTTGCGGGCCGGAATCGCAGGAGAGGACGCCACCTTCCTGCAGGACGCGACCAAATATCCGGCACCCCTGCAGTTGCAGTTACCCGACAACATGCGTGGGAGCCTCGATGGAGCGTTGAGCCTCGGAGTGCGCTCGGGGAGCGGTGCGATCGTCCCGCTCGCGTCCGTCGTGGACGTGGAGCGCTCGAGCGTCGAGCAGCCCCATCACCACAAGGACCTGCTCCCGGTGGTCTATGTTATGGGCGATCAGTCAGGCCGGGTCGACAGTCCCCTTTACGGCATGTTCGCGACTCGCGGCGCTGTTGGCCGAATTGCCACTCCCGATGGCGCGCATCTCAGGGAGTATTTCATCCGCCAGCCAAGCGATGCTTTCCGCGGCTATGCACTGAAGTGGGATGGCGAGTGGCAGATCACCTACGAGACCTTCCGCGACATGGGTATCGCCTACGCTGTGGGCCTGGTCCTTATCTACCTGCTCGTGGTGATGCAGTTCGGTTCCTATCTGACTCCACTGATCATCATGGCGCCGATTCCGCTCACCATCATTGGTGTGATGCCGGGCCATGCGCTGCTGGGCTCCCAGTTCACGGCGACGTCCATGATCGGGATGATCGCGCTCGCGGGCATCATCGTACGCAATTCGATCCTGCTGGTGGATTTCATAAACCTGCAGGTAGAGACTAGGGTCGAGTTTCGGGAGGCCGTGGTCCGCTCTGTGACCACTCGGGCGCAGCCGATTGTTCTGACGGCCCTGGCCGCGATGCTTGGCGCTTTCTTCATCCTCGATGATCCAATCTTCAATGGCCTCGCGATCTCACTGATCTTCGGGATCTTGGTCTCCACGGTCCTGACGCTGGTGGTGATCCCGCTCTTGTACTACGCGGCATATCGCCCATCGCCTTCAGCACCGGCTGCAACCCACTCACTGACGGAGCACACATCATGAGTTCTTGGCAACTGACCCGCGTGATTGCGGGCGCGTTCATCCTTCTGTCGCTCGCGCTCGGGGTCCAGGGTAGTCCGCTCTTCCAGAGTGGCTATTGGCTATGGTTCACCGCCTTTGTTGGCCTCAACCTCCTCCAGAGCGGTATGACCCGCTGGTGCCTGATGGAGCGGATGCTTCGTGGCTTGGGTCTCAGGGCGAGTGCCGACTGACGCTGCCCGGAGCCGCATGCCGTGTATCCCACTTTTACATTCAGGGCGCCAAATCCAGGGGGCCTTGAGCCACGTGCCGACAAATCAAGGGTGGATGAGGTGGGCATCAGAAGGTCGGCTGTGCTGGTCTTCCTGGCTCTGCTCTCGGGCGGCGCGGGAGCGGGGGGTCTGGGCGTCACCGATGCATGGAAAGCCGCTACGCAGCACGATCCGCAGTTTGAGTCCGCGCGCGCACAATGGGAGGCGGGCAAAACCCACTCCACTCAGGGCCGCGCCCTGTGGTTGCCCTCAGTCGAACTGCAGGGCGGCATTGGGCGAGCAGATCAGCAATCTCAGACTTCCGGTGCTGCGTTCGCCGCCCCGGGCTTCGGCAGCACCAATGGTGCCGATTTCCAGACCAGCATCCGCAACGGAGACTCCCGACAGTGGGCGTTCGTGGCTGAGCAGCCGTTGTACGACGCCGGACGATTGGCGGATTTCACGGTTCAGAAGAACATGTCTGCCATTGCCGAAGCCCAGTTCCTGCAGGCCAAGGAGGAACTGGTGCTGCGTACTGCGCGGGCATATTTCGCCGTCCTCAACTCGCGCGCGCAATTCGTCGCATTGCGCCGGCTACATGCCGCTGCAGAGCAGGCGCGCGCTGTTGCTGAGGGACGGTACCAAAGTGGCGACATCCCGGTCACGGACATGCGAGAGGCTCAGGCGCGCGCCGACGCAATCGGTGTGCGGGAGCTGGACGCCCAGACCGCGGTCACGCTGAGCGAAGCAGCTTTCGCTGATCTAACCGGCCTCGAGCCCCTGGCGCTTAAAGAACTGCCCGAAAGTGAGCCCGCAGACTGGCCTGCTCCCGAATCCCTGGAGTCGTGGACGCGAAGGGCGGTTGAGGGGAGTCCCGCTCTGGCGATTCAGCGACTGACGCTGACTACCGCGTCGGCTGAGGTTGACCGCTATGGAGTGCTCACGGCCCCAAAACTCAGCCTGGTAGCGCGCATTGGGCGTGACTCCCTTGCCGGGAGCGGCGACTTTGGTGCCGCCGAGATTACGGACAGACAGGCCAGCATATTTCTTCAGGCTTCGATCCCCCTATTCACCGGAGGAATGCGTTCCGCGCAGCGCCACGAAGCCCATGCACTCGAGCGCAAGGCGGGGGCGGATCTTGAGGCTACGGACCAGTCCGTGCACCAGCAGGCACGGGCTGCATGGCTCAGCCTCACGACCGCCGCTGCACGTGTCCATGCGCTACAGCACCTGCGCGGTTCGACGCGGGATCGGCTGGAGGCGACGCGCCTGGGCATGGAATTAGGGGACCGCACGGCGCTGGACCTCCTCAATGCTCAAGCCGATTACCTGCAGTCAGGTACCGATTTTCAGACGGCGGAATCGGAGTGGCTGCTCGCGGATCTGCAGCTGGCCGCGCTGGCAGGTGCGCTGTCTGAGGCTGACCTCGAGCGGATCGACCGTCAGCTCGTCGAGCAACGGTCAGCATCGGATTAAGTATCAAGGCGCGAACTCAACACGGGAGTTTCTATGGCACACATCGTAATCATCGGCGCCGGCGTCGGCGGGATGCCCGCCGCCTATGAACTCCGGGCTAAGCTCGCGGCGGAACACCGGATCACGGTCATCAACTCCGTCGACTACTTTCAGTTCGTGCCGTCCAATCCGTGGCTCGCCGTAGGTTGGCGCCAGCGCAAAGGCATCTCGTTTCCGATTGCGGCTTATCTGAAGCGGCGAGATATCGATTTCATTCCCCAGCGTGTAGACAGAATCGAGCCCGTAGCGAACACCTTGACTCTGGCGGATGGGTCGGCGGTGTCCTACGACTTCCTGGTGATCACTACCGGGCCCAAGCTCGCCTTCGATGAAGTACCGGGCGCAGGCCCGGCGACGGGGAACTCGCAGTCCATATGTACGGTGGATCATGCCGAAAAGGCCTGGGAAGCCTACCAGGAGTTCCTAGAGAATCCGGGTCCGATTGTGATTGGCGCCATGCCCCTGGCGAGCTGCTTCGGCCCCGCGTATGAGTTTGCCTTCATCCTCAGTACCGACCTCAGACGCCGCAGGATACGTAGCAGGGTGCCAATAACGTTCGTTACAAGCGAGCCGTACATCGGGCATTTGGGGCTGGGAGGGGTCGGTGACTCCAAGAGCCTGCTCGAGTCGGAGTTCCGCAATAACGACATCAAGTGGATCACGAACGCCAAGACGACGAAGCTCGAGGCGGGGAAGCTGTTTGCCACTGAGCTGGACCGGAACGGTCAGCCCTTCAAGGAGCACGAGGTGCCATTCAGATTCTCCATGATGCTGCCGGCATTCAGGGGCGTGGATGCGGTCGCCGCGGTTGAAGGCCTGTGTAATCCGCGCGGCTTCGTGCTGGTGGACGAGAACCAGCGCAGCAGGAAGTACCGGAATATCTATTCGGCAGGAGTCTGCATTGCCATTCCGCCGGTGGAAGCTACGCCGGTGCCCACCGGGGCCCCCAAGACCGGATACATGATCGAAACCATGGTGACCGCGATTGTGCAGAACATCGCGGCCGACATTGCCGGAGTGCAGGCGACCGCAAAGGGCACCTGGAACGCGATCTGCCTCGCGGACATGGGCGATACCGGTGCCGCATTTGTCGCGCTACCCCAGATTCCGCCCCGCAACGTCAACTGGTTCCGCAAGAGCCGCTGGGTTCACTGGGTCAAGGTGGGCTTCGAGAAGTACTTCATCTACAAGATGAAGCGCGGCAACTCAGAGCCGTTGTACGAAAAATTCATGCTGCGGGCGCTTGGAATCAAGCGACTCGATGCGTAATGCCAACCGAGAGGTTTTTTGATGCGATCGGCGGGGGCCGCGCGTGGCGGCTGCACTTCTCCGCATCCTGCAGATCGCGCGGCCCAGAGTGATCAGCGCGCGAATGCCTGTTCCCACACAAGGAATGCAACCATGTCGTCAGAGAGTTCAAAGATTGAGACACTCGAGCCCAGCGAGGTTTCACAACTACTCGAGGAGAATCGCGTGCTTCTGATCGACGTACGTGAGCCAGACGAGTTCGCGGCCGAGCGGATCCGGGGTGCCTTGCTCCACCCGCTATCCACGTTCAACGCACAGGTCATCCCTGCGGATGGCATCCCGCGAGTGATATTTCACTGTGCCGGTGGTCGTCGGTCGTTAGCCGCGGCGGAGAAGCACTTGGGGGCTGGGCACTTGCGCGCCGCTCACATGGCAGGCGGCATCGCCGCCTGGAAAGCGGCGGGTCTGCCAGTGATCGTCTCCGGAACCTGAGGTCGGGTCACCGCTATGCAGCCGTACCCGCATACCTACGTTGCATCTGCAACCGGGGCACTCACGGGTGAAGTGAGAATCGAATCCAAAGGCGTCCCTAGCCTGAAGACGGCGCCTCCCAGGGAGTTTGACGGTCCTGGCGATGTCTGGTCGCCTGAGACACTGCTAATCGCAGCCATCGCGGACTGCTACGTTCTCACGTTCCGCGGTGTTTCCCGGGCGGCAAAATTCGACTGGGACAAGCTTGAGTGTAGGGTCGAGGGGGTGTTGGAGCGCATCGACGGGGTAACGCGCTTCTCCAGGTACACGAATCGGGCCATCTTGACGGTGAAGTCCGGAGCCGATCACGGAACGGCGAATAAGCTCCTCGAGCGAGCCGAGCAGGTATGCCTCGTTAACAATTCCTTGATGGGTGACCGGCGGCTAGTGGCCAGTGTTCTGGAGTGTTAAGGCGCCTTCGCACAATTCACCGAGTCGGTGGTCGGGCGTAGCGAGCGCATCTGCCGCGGATGTTCCGTGGCCGGAAGGGTAGCCACCTGCACCCAATTCGTGGGGACACCGGACTGAACATAGCTTCGGAGCGGCGTAACTCGTGGATTTAATGGCTCCCCGGGTTGTAGAGGGCGATACGGTGCAACGCTCTGATTCGCCGAGAGTTCCGGCTTCGGGATTCTCCAACTCAACCCAATCGGTTTCCCCAGTAGTGGGCTGCGGTGTTGCGCGCATGAACTTGCTGAGACCAGATGATCCGTTGTGGCGCTTCGCCCGAATTAAAGCGTTGGGTCGAACCGCCACCCCTGCCCGCCAACGGTCACGTTCTCCGCCGAGGCTACTTAGGTGCAGCATGAGCTCCGTACTGGTCGAACCAGTCAACGATTCGACGCGTGCGATCCTCTGAATTGTTGGACAGCGAATGACTATCGGAGCCGTAGATAACCAAAGAGTACACCCGGTCATGAGATTGAAGCGCCTCGGCCATCATTAACGCCTGACTAACTGGTACCAGCTTATCGGTACGACTATGCATTATGAGAATAGGTGCATTGATTTGATCCGGCCATAATGCCCCAGATCTCTCCTGGTAGTACTCATTCGCCCGATGTGTGTAGTCAGGCCATACCTTCGGTGCGCCGTCGAACCACTCATTCCCCTTCAGAAACCAGTCTCCGTGGATGAAAGTTCGGGTCTCTGCGCTGAGCAGCGATGGCCCTGCTATGACTGCCGCGGCGCGTACGGGTGCGCCATGCTTTAAAGCGATATAGGTCATCGTGCCGCCACGCGACTGACCCAGCATGTAGAGCCGCGTCGAGTCCACGAAATCCATGCCCTGAAGTGTCGGAAAGAGATTCAGGATGTCATCCACCTCGACCCCACCCCACTCGTCGCGCTTGCCGGGCGGACCATGGAAGCGATAGTCGGAGGCGATGACGACAAATCCCTTCTCGGCCAGCATGAGTAGATCCACCAGGTACAGGCACGAGTCATTTTCCTCCTTGCAGGGAACACCATAGTTGCCTATTCGGCCGTAGTCACCGGTCCCCCCACGATTGAAGATGATCGCGGGCCATTTCTGGCTTCCCGGCCTCTTTGGCCGAATGAGAATTCCGCGGATCGTCAGCCCGTCACTCAAGTACCGGATGTCGCGAACGTCGAACGCAGTTTGCGTGCGCGCGTGATCGTACGCCGTCTGCGTAAAATACCCATGCGTGAAGTCGTCGAGCTCGGCCCATTGCGGCAGTGGGGGCCAGGGGGCGTCACTGACTATGCGGCCGTTCTCGATATCTGCGCCGTTTACGCAGAGCGACCAGGCAAGCGCCATGGCGCAGGCTGAGAGTCTCAACAGCGCCCGAATACCGTTTGTCACTTAGATCTCTCCCTTAGATCGTCGAATAAGTACGCGATTCACGCGGCTTGCTGTCCCGGTAGCCTCAGCGCGAGCCCGTCCCCAGTGACGCGCGCGCCGCTTTTTCCACCAAAGGTAGATCCCGGTTATAGACAGCATCACGACGACGATGCCGACTGTGCCGACAAAGACACGATAGGCCGTTGAGTTATGAACGTCGGCGAAGTGTAGTGCTCGAAGCCAGGTCTCGGCCGTGTTGCCGGAATGCTCCCCGCGAGGAATGCTGACATCCCGGATTTCGCCGGTGTCGCCATCGACCCATACTGATGTGCTCCAGGCGTTCTGTTGCACGTTCAGGCTGGACTCGACTGCGTAGGTGTAGACACCAAAGCTCTCGATGTACGCCATCCCATAGGGGCGAAGAATTCGAAAGCCTCGCTCCACCGCGATGCGGTCCATCGCGCGGGCGCCGAGGTCTTGTGCGTCACGCCAGCCGAGCTTGGGGTGCTGGTTTTCGTGGAGTCCAGGCTGGTTGATCACGGAAGAAGGGTCTCGGTAGTCCATGGCTGCGCTCATCACAGGCACATAGACGGGATTCAGATTGAACATCACGCTCGACCAGGCGAAGACAAAGAGGATCGGCCACAGCCAAAGGCCGCCGGCGCGATGTAGATCGAAATTGACCCGAACTGCACTGGCGCGAGTCTTGATCCGCCAAGCCGGTGCCCAGCGCCAGGCAAACCTGTGCAGTCCAGCCGGCATCGTCAGGTAGAGTCCCACGAAGCAATCAACGGTCCAGGCGAGCGCCACGATGCCCAGGGTCCAATAGCCGACCGAGCCGGCGGCGAGCTCCATGTGCAGGGCGTAGAGAAACGAGACGACATTCTGGGATCCCTGGCTCAGATCGCTTTCGCGCCGACGGCCGAGTTCTCGACCCGTAGAGGGATCCAGGAATACTCGATCAAATCCGATCGGCCAGGGCCTCGCACTGCTCGGATTGACTCGGGGCGAGACCCGGACGACGACCTGATCGTGATCGACGGAGAAGTAGTCGATGCGCGCGTGAGGCTCTTGCGCCTCAGCCCGCTCCGCCAGCGTCGCAAGATCGGGGGGTGAACTGGTGCCAGGTACTCCAAAAAGCTCAGGATTGATTGCTCGCTCGAGCGGCACGCGAAATGCGAGCACGCTCCCGGTCAGGCCCTCCAAGATCAGGAACGCGGCGATCACGAGTCCGACCCAGCGATGCAACCAGACGAGAGGACGGCGCAGCACGGACGAACCCTAGAACTCGAGACTTAAGGAGCCAATCA
This sequence comes from Pseudomonadota bacterium, assembly GCA_018241425.1. Classification (GTDB taxonomy): domain Bacteria; phylum Pseudomonadota; class Gammaproteobacteria; order Steroidobacterales; family Steroidobacteraceae; genus 13-2-20CM-66-19. The sequence goes on along the minus strand of JAFEDU010000009.1, from coordinate 3,774 downwards.
CCGTGCGCGGATCGCCGTACAGGCGCCGGTCAAAGTTGTACTGGGTGCCCAGGTAGCTGTAGGAGTTCGACGCCTGCGGGTCGGTGAGAGAGATGTAGCTGAAGTAGCGTCCATTCAGCAGGTTGCTGATGTTGACCTGCGCCGTGAGTGAATAGCTTCCGACCTTGCGGCGATAGGCGGCCATGGCGTTGACCGTGGCGTAGCCACCGATGTTCGTGTAGTCACTGGTTTGCGTCGCGAGGACGCCGGTGTAGTTGAGCGCGGGTTGGCGACCTTGGGCATTCACCCCCGCGCCGACCTTCAGGCTGCTGCGGGGCGCTGGAGTGAACTCGTAAGTGGTCCACAGGTTGGCGATGAGCCGGGGCGTCTGCGGCCACTGGGTTCCAGGAGGATTGGACGGATCGTTGTTCGCCGTGATCCGAGCGTCATCGTCCGAGAAATTGGCGATGAGGTTCCAGCCGGGGAGCAACTCACCCTGCAGGTCAAACTCCAGGCCGCGGCTGCGCACCTTGCCGGTGACCAGAAAAACGTTCGGATTGGCGGGGTCGGGGGTCGGAATGTTCGTCTTGGTGAGGTCGTACACCGCGAGGGTGGAGGTCAGGCGGCCGGCCAACAGGTCGAACTTGACACCAATCTCCTTCTGGTTAGCGCTCGTGGGCGGCACCAGTCCACCGCCGACGTACGGATAGCCATTGCTCGGGCCCCAGTTCTTCGCGAAATTCGCATACAGACTTACCCATGTTTCAGGCCGAAATACGACACCGATACGCGGCGTCGTGGCGCTTCCGGTCAAGGGTGCTGGGGTCAGCGAATCGAGGGTAACGCCGGTGTAGTTGGCCTCGTAGACGTGCTGGTAGCGCGCGCCGACGAGGAGAAAAAGCCTCTCACCCAATGCCACCTGATCCTGGAGATGAACGCCCCAACTGACGGTGGGTCCGGTGCCTGCCGTGTAGGGCTGCAAGGGGCCGAACGCTGTACCCGGGTGCACCGGGTCGAAAACGCCAATCACGGAGTCGAGGGTCGGGTCCGGGGAAAATGTGGGGTTGGAAATGGTGAGTACGTACTTTGAGTTGAACCGATACCAGTCGCCACCGACGAGCAGGGTATGGCGGAGGGGTCCGGTATCCATGTGCCCCGTGAAGTCGAGGTACGAGGCGTACAGATCATCGCGATTGTCGAGCGGCGCCATGACGCGGTAGATCGCCGGAGGACTATTGGGGTCGCCGGCCGTCAGGGGGCCCACGCCGTCAGAGGTAACCTGGGGCGCGGTGACGTGCACGAGGTTGGCCAGGAACTGCTGGCGGACCATCCAGTTCTCTGTGAGAGCCGTCGACCAGTTGATGCCGCCCAGGTCAGTGCGCTCCTGTAGTCCCGAGCGCTCACCGAAATTCAGGTGCGGGTCGTTGTAGAGGGGCACGAACGCGCCGCCTGGAATCTGAACGAGGGGGGAGATGGCGTAGTTGCCGTTGAAGTTCGAATCCTTGTGTTCGTATTCGAGCGTGACTTGCGTTGCGTCGCCAAGGAGAACCTTCAGAGTGGGTGCGAAGAAAAGGTCGCGCGTGAACGCCAGATCCACGATCGACTGGCTGGTGTCGTAAGAGGCATCCACCCGGTACAAGACCGACTCCGTCACCGGTCCGGTGGCATCCAGGGTCGTGCGATAGAGATCGTAAGAACCGATCTGCTGCTGCACACTGAACGAACTCGTCGCCTGCGGTTGCTTGGTGACTACGTTCACGACGCCGCCCGGTTCAACGGCCCCATAGAGAATCGCCGCAGGCCCTTTCAGTACTTCGAGACTCTCGACGTTGGTCAGCTGCTGGGTAAAGAGTTCCGAGTCCGAGCCGAAGCTGTCGAGGCGCACACCGTTGCGCAGATGTGAATCGGTCTGAAAGCCTCGCACCACGACCGCATCAAAGGCATTTCCGAAGCTCGTGTCGCCGCCCGCCGTGAACGCGACACCGCTGACGTTGCGCAGCGCTTGGTCAATGCGGATGTCCTGTTGATCGACCAGGACCTGTTGTGGGACAACCTGCACCGACAGCGGAGTTTCCATCAGTGGGGTGTCGGTCTTGGTACCCGTCGTGGCGCTGGCGGTTGCGTAGGGGCTTTCTTCGGCCGCCTTCACCGTCAGCTTGGAAAACTCCGCACTCGGCGGCTCATCGGCGTAGGCGGGCAGCGTCAGCGTCAGAAGGCTGAGAGCGGCTGCCGTTCGTGGAATGTTCATATTCAGCTCCAGAATGGTGTCAAACGCTGAAACTCGGCTCAGCGGTGTTCGAGGACGAAGGCGAGGGTTTGCAATGCGATCGACCGCACGCCGTGACCGTCCCGTTCAGCCGGCCGGCAGCGCCAGGTCTCTACTGCCAAGCGAGCGGCCTCATCCAGGCGCCGGGAGCCGCTACTGGAAACAACGCTCACATGCTCAATGCGGCCGTGGTCGTCGAGCTCCACGCGCAGCCGGACTTCACCTTGTTCCCGCTCACGCCGGGCCGCGGGCGGGTACTCAGGCGGGTTGCGCTGCGGGCAGAGGGTCGCGAGCTCCGGGGATGCGGCAACCTCCGTATTCGTCCTGCCGAGCTTCGCCTCAGACGCCGGTACTTCCGGAACCTGTAGAGCAGCCTCAAGCGGACGGGCCTCGGGTGGTGGACCCAGGCTCAATTCGGGCAGCACGATCGGTACGCGAGCCAGGCTCACCACGACGGCGGGCGCCACAGCCGACGGGTTAGGCTTCGCCACCTCAGCAAGAAGTTGTACTGCGATCGCCGGCGCCTCCAGCATTGGCACCCTGGGGTGGGACGCGCTGAGGACGACCAAAAGCAGTACGTGTCCCAGCAATATGCCGGCGCACGTCAGCAGTCTTTGCCTGAACATGTTTAAGCACGCGCAATGGTCACGGCAGCGGCCTGTGCCGCGCCGGTAGATCTGCGGGTTAGAGGTCAACCCGCCGGTGCTAGGTCAGATGAAGGGTGTCGGAGGTCCGCGAGGCAGACGAGTCGGCACGATCGCGCCGCGAGGAACAGGAAGCGGCGGAGGAATGGCCACCGCGGTGGACACGAGATGAGCTAGGACCAGGGACTGCGACGCTTGCAAGGAGGCCATCGCGGTGGCGGCGGCCGCAAAGGGACAGATGCCCATGCTCTCGTGGGCCGGCATCGTGCCACTGTGGTTCGAGTGGCCCGCCGTGTGGGACATGTCCATCGTGGACATGTCCATGGCCCCCATGTCGTGAGCCGGTGATGAGCTGAACCTGGGGGCAAATCCGTGACATATGACCAATCCGCCGGGGCCGGGCATAAAGCCCGTCGGAATGACTGCACGGGTGAGGAATACAAACAGAAGTGCGGCCGCTAGCCACGGATTGCGAGCCCAACGAGTCGCGACCTGATTCCTCACACGGTCAGGTTAGCGCACGTGCGCTCTGATCACTATCGCCTGATGTGTCCGTGACGCAGACGTAACTGGGCGAGCAGCACTGCAAGATCAGGCCATGCGATGAAATTTGACGCCGAATGTCCTCATTGCACTATCGTCGCACTTGGCCTGCGAGATTCTGCCTTAATAAACTTATATAACTTATTGTTTTAATTGGCTCCCCGGGTTGGAATCGAACCAACGACCAACGGATTAACAGTCCGACGCTCTACCGCTGAGCTACCGGGGAACAGGCGGGCAAATCGAAGGCCGCGGATTCTCGGGGATTGCCTGCGCCGGAGTCAAGGAACTGTACTGGGCCAGTACTTCCTGCACCGCAGGCCATTTTTCGAGGCAAGGATA
>JAFEDU010000008.1 GCA_018241425.1 Pseudomonadota bacterium | reverse complement strand
AACCCACCCATCAGCAGACTCCCCCTGCGTGGGAACAACCTGTTGAGGCTCCACACCTAGCGCACCACCTTCATGAGCGAACGGGGGCCGGTCCTCTCGGCCACCTCTTGATCTTCGGTCAGTCGCGTCTATAATTTCAGTCAAGACAGAAATAACGGAACGTTCGATATGAAGCTCACTCCCGTCATGCAGCGCTACATCGTCCACTGGGGCGAGATGGGCACCCGCTGGGGCGTAAACCGCTCGGTGGCGCAGATCCACGCGCTCCTGTTCCTCTCGCCCGAGGCCCTGCACGCAGACGAGATCAGCGACACCCTCGGGATCGCGCGCTCCAACGTCAGCGTCGGCCTGCGCGAGCTCACCACCTGGAAGCTCGTGCACGCCACCCAGGTGCTGGGCGACCGGCGCGACTACTTCCGGGCCGAGCAGGACACCTGGGAGATGATCCGCACCGTGGTGGAGGGCAGGAAGCGCCGCGAGCTCGATCCCACGATCGCCGCGCTGCGCGAGTGCCAGGCGATGCTGGCGCAGGATGGCGAGACCCCGGAGGCGGTGAAGAAGCGCATCGTCGCCCAGCTCGAGTTTCTCGAGTCCCTGAGCCAGTGGTACGCCCGCATCAGCACCCTGCCGCGGGCCACGCTCATCAAGATGATGCGCCTGGGCGAGAAGATCGCCCGCATCGTGGGCTGAAGGCCCGATGACCACGGCCGGCAGCGCAGCAGCGGGGTGGACGGTCCGGCCGGCCGCGCGGCCGGCGACCGGACACTTCAGCGTCCGCGGCGCCGTCGGCGAGGGCGGCTGGCTGCGCCTGCCGCCCGCGGTGCGCGCGCGTTTCGCCGATTCGGTGGCCTGCGCCGAGTACCTGGGGAGCTTCGAGATCGTGCGCGCGAGCCGCGCCGGGCGGCTGCTCGGCCAGCTGTGCCGTGTCATCGGCACGCCGGTCACGCCCTGGGTGGGTGCCGGCGTGCCGGCCACGGTGCACGTGCGGCCGGACGGTTGCGGCGGGATCCTGTGGGAGCGGCTGTATTATTTCCCGGGACACCGGGCGTGCCGGGTCACGAGCACCAAGTGTGCCGGGGATGCGGGCGAGCTCATCGAGCGCCTGCCGTGCGGCCTGCGCATGAGCCTCGAGGTCTACGAGTCCGGCGGGGCGCTGCACTTCCGGAGCACCGGCTACCACCTGCGCCTGGGCCCCTGGCGCGTGCCGATCCCCGCCTTCCTGCCGCCCGGCACCACCCACGTCGAGCACCACGACGAGGGCGGCGGCTGGTTCCGGTTCACCATGACCGTGAGCCACGCGCTCCTCGGCGAAGTCTTCTACCAGACCGGCCGCTTCCACGCGGCAAGCGAGTCCCCATGAGCCTCATCCTCGGCCTGCTCCTCGTCCAGTGCGTGCTCGGCGCCTACGACAGCCTCTGGCACCACGAATTCACCCAGGCACTGCCGGCGCGGCGCTCGGCGCGGCGCGAGCTGCTGCTGCACGGCGCGCGCGAGCTGATCTACGCGGTGATCTTCGCGGCGCTCGCGTGGCGCGAGCTCCACGGCCTGTGGGCGCTCGCGCTCGCGGTGCTGCTCGGGCTCGAGGTCGTGATCACGCTCGCGGACTTCCTGGAGGAGGACCGCACGCGCCGCCTGCCGCGCATGGAGCGGGTGCTGCACACCGTGCTGGCGCTCAACTACGGCGCCTGGCTCGCGCTCTTCGCCCCGGTGCTGTACGCGTGGGCGGTGAGTCCCACGCAGCTGGTGCCGGCGGACCACGGGCTCGCCTCGCGCCTCCTGACCTTCGCCGCCGCCGGCGTGCTCCTCATGGGCCTGCGCAACCTCGCCGCCGCGGCGCGGCACTACCGGCCGCCCGGCTGGGTGCGCTCACCGCTCGTGGCCGCGGTGCGGCCGCAGCCGCGCCGCATCCTTATCACCGGGGCGACCGGCTTCATCGGCTCGACGCTGGTGCGCAAGCTCCTGATGCGCGGGGATGCGGTGACGGCGCTGTCGCGCAGCCGCGAGAAGGCGCTCGACCGCTTCGGGCCGCAGGTGCGCATCGTCGAGAGCCTCGCCGAGATCGCGGCGGACGAGCGCATCGACGGCATCGTGAACCTCGCCGGCGCCGGGATCCTCGCGCTGCCGTGGTTCCGTGCCCGCCGCCGGCTGCTGCTCGCAAGCCGCCTCGCCACCACCGAGGCGGTGGTGGCGCTGTGCCGGCGCCTCGCGCAGCCGCCCGCAGTGCTGGTCAGCGGCTCGGCCATCGGCTTCTACGGCGTGCGCGGGGACGAGGAGTGCGACGAGGAGTCCCCGCCCCAGACGCGCTTCCAGAGCGACCTGTGCCAGCAGTGGGAGGCGCTCGCCGCACGCGCGCTGCCCTTAGGGACCCGCGTGGTATGGCTGCGCACCGGCCTCGTGCTGGGGCGCAGCGGTGGTGCGCTGCCGCGCCTGTCGCTGCCGGTGCGCCTGTTCGCGGGTGCCACGCTCGGCAGCGGCCGGCAGTGGATGAGCTGGATCCACGTCGCGGACCTGGTGCGCCTCATCCTCTTCGCCCTGGACCACCCGGCGGTGAGCGGCGCCCTCAACGGCACCGCGCCCGAGCCGGTGCGGCACGCCGACTTCCAGCGCGCCCTGGCTGCGCAGCTGCGGCGCCCGGTGTGGATGCGGGTGCCGGCGTGGGTACTGCGGCTGGGGCTCGGTGAGATGGCGGAGCTGCTCGCCGACGGCCAGCGCGTCATCCCGCGCAAGGCGCTCGCGCTGGGATTCGAGTTCCGCTACCGCACGCTCGGGGCCGCGCTCGCGGCGCTCTTCCCGCGCCGCCGGCTGTCGCTCGCCGATGCGGGCACGGAGGTCTACTACAACGGCGACTGCCCGGTCTGCAACGCCGAGATGAGCCACTACGCGAGGCTGTCGCGCGAGGACGGCCTGCCGATGAAGTTCGTCGACTCGATGCGCGCGCCGCAGGCCTTCGCCGCGTGCGGCCTGCGCTCGGAGCACCTCGAGGGCCGGCTCTACCTGCGCGATCCCAGCGGCCAGGTGGTGAGCGGGCTCGAGGCGCTCATCGGGGTGTGGCAGCAGCTGCCGCGCTACCGCGTGCTCGCGCGCATCGTGTCGCTGCCGGGCGTGCACGCCGCGGCCGCCGTGCTCTACGACCTCGCGATAGCGCCCTTCCTCGCCTGGCTTGCGCGCCATCGCGCGGCCGCCGGCACGCGTCGCGAGCTCGCCTGAGGCGCGCAGCCCTGCGTCGGTACCCCCGGGTCTCGTCGCCGCGCCGCGCGCGAGGTGCGCGCGCTTAGCGAAATCATCGATTGGCCCATGCGAAAAAGTTATGGCACCGCAGCAGAACGCCGTGCTTACATCGGGCGCACTCGGGAACGCCGCCGCGGGTCTTCATGCGCCTCAAGTTCTTCGCTCGTCCGAACAGGTTAGCCGGGGGCCCGCGCGCGATCCTCGCGGGCCTGGTCCTCGCAGCCGCCACGGTCACGCACGCGGCCGCCCCCGTGGCGATCGATCCGGATGCGCACTACCCGGAAGGCCCGGTGTGGCGCGACGGGCGCCTGTTCTACGTCGAGTACTCCGCGAGCAACATCAAGACCTGGGACGGCAAGGCCGCGAAGGTCTACTGGCACCGCGACAAGTGCGGCGCCAACAGCATGATCCCGTACCGGGACCACCTGCTGGTCGCCTGCTACGACGAGAACACGCTCGTCGAGCTCGATTCCGCCGCGCACACCGTGCGCGTGATCAGCACCGACTCCCGCGGCAAGCCGTTCGCGGGCCCGAACGACTTCTGCTCCGACGGCCACGGCGGGGTGTATTTCTCCGCCTCGGGCGTCTATGACATCAAGGCACCCATCAGCGGGGCGGTGCTGCACCTGTCCGCCGCGGGCGACATCCGCGTCGTCGCCGACACCATCCACTACTCCAACGGGCTCACGCTCGCAGGCGACGGCCGCCACCTGCTGGTCGCCGAGATGCTCGCCGGGCGCGTGCTGTCCTTCGAGGTCGGCCCCGACGGCAGCCTCGGCGCACGCACGGTGTGGGCGCGCCTGCAGGACCTCGCGCCGCCGACCCCGAACGAGGATGCCTACAACGGCCCCGACGGCGTGAAGCTCGGGCCCGACGGCAACGTCTACATCGCGCAGAACGGCTCCGGCCGGGTGCTGGTGGTGAACGAGGCGCGCAAGCTCGTGCGCAGCATCGACGTGCCGACCCCGTACGTGACCAACGTGGCCTTCGGGCCCGGCGGGGCGGTGTTCGTGACCGGCGCCTTCGAGCAGTGGAAGCCGCCGTTTCCGGGCGCGGTCTACCGCTGGACGCCCTGAACCGGGGCGCGCGGGCGCGCTCGCCTGCGCTCTGATTTAACGGCGCGCCGCGCGAGGCCGCGGGCGCGAGAACGGATCTAAAGGGGAGAAGAACTCATGGCGAGGAATTGCGTGCGCCCGCTGCGGCGCGAGTGGCTCGTGCCACAGGCCGCCGGCAGCATCGCCGCGGCCGTCTGTACCGCACTCTACGGCGCGCCGGTGTCCGCCGCCGAACCCGCCGACAGCGGCGTGCTGCAGGAAGTCACCGTCACCGCGACCCGCCGCCAGGAGTCGCTCGAATCGGTGCCCTACAGCATCTCGGTCGTCACGCCCCAGCAGATCGAGGCCAGCGGGGCGACTGACGTCGCGACCCTTGCCTCCACCGTGCCGGGCGTGAGCATGTACGACTACGGCGCGCGCTTCGCGGGAGCGACCTCGCCGATCATCCGCGGCATCAACGCCACCGGCAGCCCCGCGCGCGGCTTTCGCACCTTCGAGCAGGACCCGGTGGGCACCTACATCGGCAACTCCCCGATCGAGGGCTACTTCCAGCTCGATGACCTCAGCCGCGTCGAGGTGCTCAAGGGTCCGCAGGGCACCCTCTACGGCGCGGGCGCCCTGGGCGGCGCGCTGCGCCTCATCCCGACGTCCCCGCAGCTGGGGACCCTCGGCGGGTCCATCGAGGCGAGCGGCTCGCGCACGGCGCACTCGGACGGCACCGGCTACGCGCTCAAGGGCATGCTCAACGTGCCGGTGGGGGACACGATCGCGTTCCGCCTCGCCGGCAAGTACGACTACGAGCCCGGCTGGATCAAGGTGTTCGGGGTATTCCCGCGCACCAACGACAGCCTCTTCGGGGTGCCGGTGCTGGCGACCCCCGGGGACCTCGTGAACAGCTCCCCGATCTACACCTCGGGCAACGACTGGAACTGGCAGCGCACCTTCAGTGGCCGGGCGAGCCTGCTGTGGAAGCCGACCGAGGCCTTCAGCGCCGAGGTCGCGTGGCTGTACGCACGCGCCCGCGGCGACGGCGGCCCGCAGGTGAACACCGACTTCGCCGGCGGCCCCTCGCCCTTCGACCCGAAGACCAACTTCCCGGCCGGCGGCCAGTTCCAGGAGTTCGCGCTCGTGGATGAGCCCTGGAACCGCACCACCGACCTCTACAGCGTGGACCTGAGCTACGACGCGGGCTTCGCCACGGTGTCCTCGACGACCTCCTACCAGACCACCGACGGGTCGCTGGTCCAGGATTCGAGCTTCGACTACGGCGGCTTCGACGGCGGCTACTTCCTGCCGTACTACGCGGGCGTGCCCACCAACCCGCGCTTCATCTACCCGTTCCTGTTCACCGACCAGGAGCACACGGTGAGCCAGGAGCTGCGGCTGGTGTCCAAGGCCGACCCCTCGCACATGTTCGACTACGTGCTCGGGGTCTTCTACCAGCGCGCGGTGCGCCACGGGAACTGGTACGTCACCAACCCGGGCTCGCCGGAGCGCTCGGTCGCCCAGGGGTGCACCGGCTACTACTACTACGGCGCGAGCTTCCCCGACTGCCTGCTCCTGTCCGGCCCGAACGACACGACCTTCCAGCAGCTGGACACGCAGACCTTCGAGGACCGCTCGATCTTCGGCGAGCTCACCTGGCATTTCCTCACGCACGGCCAGGTGACCTTCGGCGCGCGCTACTTCAACCAGCACTTCAAGGACGAGCAGCTCTACCAGGACTTCACCTTCCCGACGCTCATCCCGCCGACGCCACGCTACGCGCCGGCCTCCAAGACAGTCGGCAAGGTGAACCCCTCCTACGAGTACGCCGACCACCAGTACGTGTACGCGCTGTGGTCGCAGGGGTTCCGCCGCGGCGGCGCGAACTCGGTGCCGCAGAGCGGCATCTTCGAGGAGAGCCCGCTGCTGCGCACCTACGCGCCTGACAAGACCAACAACTACGAGGCCGGGCTCAAGGGCCGCTTCGCCAACGGCTTCACCTACACGCTGGCCGCGTTCTACATCGACTGGGACAACCCGCAGATCTCCTCGAGCCTCCCCTCGGGCAACCTCGCGGTCTACAACGCCAACAAGGCGCGCTCGGTCGGGTTCGAGATCGAGACCCAGGGCCCGCTGTTCGTGCCGCACCTGAGCTACTCGCTGTCCTACGCCTACGCGGATGCCAAGCTCACCGAGGACTTCTCGCTCCCGGCCAACAACGGCACCGGCACCATCGTCCCGGGACTGCTTTCGGGCAAGGCGGGCGAGCAGCTGCCGGGCAGCCCCAAGAACAGCCTGAGCGCGGCGCTCATCTGGGACCTGAGCCTCGCGCCCGGGTACGACCTGACGACCTCCGTCAACGGCGTGTACCGCAGCGCGGTCGCGCTGCAGGTCGCCCCGAGCGTCGGCACCACGACCGTGCAGCACTCCTCGACCTACGAGATCGCGAACCTCAACGTGACGCTGCGGCACGCCAACTGGCATGCGAGCGTCTACGTCACCAACATCTTCGACAAGCAGGAGATCCTGGCGCCGCCCTCGCAGCCGAACCAGCTCGACAACCTCACCAACGACTACCTGGTGAACCCGCCGCGCGAGGTGGGCGTGCGCCTCGGCTACGCCTTCTAGGGCTACTCGGGGAGCGGCACGCCCTGGGCGTGCAGGGCCTCGCGCAGGGGACCCAGGTGCGCGCGGTAGCGCCGCCAGCGGCCGGAAGAACTGCCGTAGATCGGGCGCCGCACCTGGGCGGCGCTCGCGGTGAGCGAGGCGGCGCGGTTGTTCTGGATCTCGATCGCCGCCTCGTCCCAGGTGAGCCCGCAGTGGCGGGCGATGCGCGCGCCGACGGTGCGCGGGTCGGCGACCAGATCCTCGTAGACCACCTCGTGCACCCAGGGCCCGAGCGTCGCCTGCCAGTGCCGCATGAGGCGCCGGTAGGCGCCGTAGTACCGCGCGAGCTCGCCGAAGTCGTAGCTGAACGGGTAGGCGGCGCCGAACAGCGTGCGGTACATCGCGAAGCAGCTGTCGAGCGGTGAGCGCGTGACCCAGAGGACCTTCGCCGCCGGCAGCGCGCGATGGATCGCGCCGAGGTAGAGGTAGTTGAGCGGCAGCTTCTCCACCACGGCCTCCCGGCCGTCCACTCCCGCGTACCGCCCGTAGAGCGCGGCGACGGCACCCGCGTCCGCGCCCGCGGCACGCTCGAACACGTCGGCCGTGCCGTCACCCGCCGCCTCGAGAAGCGCGCGCGAGAAGTTCGCGGTCTCGCCGTTGGAGCGCACCCCCGGGAGCCCGGTGAGGATGCGCTCCACGAGGGTCGTGCCCGAGCGCGGCAGCCCGACCACGAAGATGCAGCCGGCCCCCGCCGCGGTGTCGCCCGGCGCCGCGCCCGGCTGGGGATAGCACGCGGCGATGCGCGCGAGCTTGCGCTCGTCGTCGGCCACCTCGTAGCGCAGCCGGCTCCGGCGCGCGTGCGCGGCGCCCTCGAAGGCGGCGAACGCCTCGTCGCAGCGGCCGAGGTCGTCGAGCTCCTTGCCGAGCGCGTAGCCTAAGAAGACCTGGGCGCGGTAGTCGGCGCGCGCCTGCGCGAGCTGTTGCTCAAGGGCCTCGACGTGGTTGTCGGCGTCGGTCTGCACGCGCAGTTCCGAGCGCAGGAGCCAGCTCGGGTACTGGGTGGCATCGCAGGCGATGGCGCGCGTGCACGCATCCCCGGCCGCGGCGAGGCGCCCCAGGTTGCGCTCGCTGCAGGCGAGGTTGTACCAGAAGCGCGGGTCGCCGGCGGCAAGCTCGGTGGCGCGGCGGTAGAGCGTGTTGGCGAGCTCGTGCCGGCCGAGCTCGGCGCACGCGAAGGCGAGCCCGTCGCAGGCATCCGCACTGGCGCCGCCGAGTGCGAGCGCTGCGTCCACCGTGGCGGCGGCCTCCGCGCGGCGCCCCAGGACTATGAGCACGGATGCGAGGAAGCCGTGCATCGGCAGGCAGCTGCGCGCGCCGTCGACCGCGCGCGCCGCGAGTGCCCGCGCCTCCTCGGCGCGTCCCATGCGCAGCAATTCCTGGGGGTTGGGCGAGTTCACCTGAGGGTTCGGGGATCGGCCCCGGGAAGTGTTACCCATGTCTCCGCAAATGCACCGCTACCCGCGTGTCCGGAAATGGACACGGCAGGTTCTGGTATGGGCCCGGTAGGATTCGAACCTACGACCAAGGGATTCACTTGGCCCCGCCGTTTCCGGCGGGAGTGGACTATCTCTTCACCCGCGCACGTGAGTGCGGGAGGGTGCGGGATGCTCGATGCCTGTCATCAAGGGCACTCAAAGCCCTCAGGTAGTCTCTGCACCTTCCGCCGGTGCACCGGCGGCTCGGCTCAGGGTTGCCATGGGCGCCGCCCGAAGGTTTCCCTGAATTCATCCCGTCCACTGCGCGCGTTTCCGCGCGCAGGCACCATTGTTGATGAGTCCCCTGCACTAACCGCTGTGCTACAGGCCCAACCTCAAGGATTGTAGCGGCTGGGCCGTCCGGGCGGGAAACTCCCGCCCTCGAGCGTCCTCCGGACGGACGATCCCTCGAGCTGCCCCTTTGCCGGTGCGTCCGCCCGCAGTTAGCATGGCCGTCCCGCGGCGCGGCGCAGCCGGCCGCGGCGAGCGACCAGCGGTCAGCGGGACCCTGGCGGGCAGCCAAGGAGTGAGGATCATGAAGCTCTACTATCTCCCGGGGGCCTGCTCGCAGGCTTCCAACATCGCCCTGCGGGAAGCGGGCCTCAAGTTCGAGCTGGTGCAGGTCGACCGGCTCACCAAGAAGGCGGCCGACGGCCTCGACTTCAACGAGGTCAACCCCAAGGGCTACGTGCCGGCCCTGACGCTCGACAGCGGCGAGACGCTCACCGAGAACATCTGCGTGCTGCAGTACATCGCCGACCGCAACCCGGCCGCGCAGCTCGCCCCCGCCTGGGGCACGATGGAGCGCTACCGGCTGGTGGAGTGGCTGGGGTTCGTCAGCTCCGAGATCCACAAGAACTACTCGGTGCTGTTCCGCAAGGATGCCGGCGATGAGCTGCGCCAGCACGCCATCGGCAACCTGTCCAAGCGGCTGGACTACCTGCAGCGGGCGCTCGGCTCGAAGACCTGGCTCATGGGCGAGCAGTTCACCGTCCCCGACTGTTACCTGGGCGTGGTGCTGGGGTGGTCCGGGCACGTGAAGGTCGACCTCGGGCAGTGGCCGGAGCTTAAGCGCTACTTGGACCGCATCCGGGCGCGCCCGCACGTCATCGAGGCGCTCAGGTCCGAGGGGCTCGCCAAGTAGGCGGCACCGAAGTATTCAACGCGCGGACCGGTACGGGTCGCCCGGCGGTTTGCTGTTACCATCAACAGCGTGCGCAAACACCGCACCTGAGAGGATAAGAATGGCTACCAAACTCACCAAAGTGCTCAAGCGCGAGATCGAGGTCGACGGCAAGCCCTACATGGTCGCGCTCTCGCCCGAGGGACTGAAGCTCACCGAGAAGGGCAAGCGCCTCGGCAAGGAAGTGAGCTGGAAGGAACTGCTGGGCGGCACCGGCGGTGGTTCCAGCCCCGACCTGCCCATGGGCGGGGGCCTGTAAGAAGGTCGCCGTGGCCGGGGAGAACCTGCGGGACCTGCTCGCGCGGGTGCATGAGCACCTGAGCGCCGCCGCACCGGCGGTGCAGGAGGAGCGGCAGCAGCTCACCACGGTGCTGCACGACATCGAGCGCGCGCTCGGGGTCGGCGGGGAGGCCTCCGGCAGTGCGCCGCGCCTGGAGCAGATGGCGGTGCGCTTCCAGGCCACGCACCCGGCGCTCGCCGGGAGCCTGCGGCAGCTCATCGACCTGCTCGGCAAGGCCGGCATCTAACAATCGAGGGGCAGAAAGCACGAGGCCCGGTGTCCTGAGCGACACCGGGCCTCGTGTGCTTTACGGGGGCGGCGGCGGCCCGGCCGTCAGCGGTCAGTCATCCATGAGGAAGCTGCGCAGCTGCTCGCTCCGGCTCGGGTGGCGGAGCTTGCGCAGCGCCTTGGCCTCGATCTGGCGGATGCGCTCGCGGGTGACGTCGAACTGCTTGCCGACCTCCTCGAGGGTGTGGTCGGTGTTCATGTCGATGCCGAAGCGCATGCGCAGCACCTTGGCCTCGCGCGGGGTCAGCTGCGCCAGCACCGAGTGCGTGGTCTCGCGCAGCGACTCCATGGTGGCCTGGTCGATCGGCGAGGCCACCGATGTGTCCTCGATGAAGTCCCCCAGGTGCGAGTCCTCGTCGTCACCGATCGGGGTCTCCATGGAGATCGGCTCCTTGGCGATCTTCAGGACCTTGCGGACCTTGTCCTCGGGCATCTCCATGCGCACCGCAAGCTCCTCGGGCGTCGGCTCGCGGCCCATCTCCTGCAGCATCTGCCGCGAGATGCGGTTCAGCTTGTTGATGGTCTCGATCATGTGCACCGGGATGCGGATGGTGCGCGCCTGGTCGGCGATCGAGCGCGTGATGGCCTGGCGGATCCACCAGGTCGCGTAGGTCGAGAACTTGTAGCCGCGGCGGTATTCGAACTTGTCGACCGCCTTCATGAGGCCGATGTTGCCCTCCTGGATGAGGTCCAAGAACTGCAGCCCGCGGTTGGTGTACTTCTTGGCGATCGAGATCACCAGGCGCAGGTTCGCCTCGACCATCTCCTTCTTGGCGCGCCGCGCCTTGGCCTCGCCGATGGAGACCTCGCGGTTGACGTCCTTGATGTCGTTGATCGTGAGGTGGTAGACCACCTCGAGCGACTCGAGCTTCTTCTGGCGGCGCTCGATCTCGTCCTTGAACTTCGCGAGCGGGGCGGAGTACTTCTTGCCGCCCTTGACGTGCTTGGAGAGCCAGCGCGGGTTGGTCTCGTTCTTCGGGAACGAGGCGATGAAGTCCTTGCGCGGCATGCCCGCGTCGCGCACGGCGATGATCATGATCTCCTTCTCGAGCTGGCGGACCTCGGAGACGTGCGTGCGCAGGTTCAGGATCAGCGCGTCGAACATGCGCGGCGACAGGCGCAGCTCCATGAACTCGTCCGCGAGCTTCTTGCGCTGGCGCAGGGTCTTGGGATCCTTCAGCCCGAGCTTCGCGATCGAGCCGAGCGCCTGGGCGTGGATCTTGGCGATCGAGGCGAAGCGCTGCGCGGCCTCGACCGGATCCGGGCCGGTGTCGACGGCTTCCTCTTCCTCGCCGTCGGCCTCCTCGGACTCTTCCTCCTCCTCGGACTTCTGCGCCGCTACCACCGGTTCCATCTTGGTCGGGTTCTGCGGCTGCGCGATCACGTCCGGGGCGTTCGGGTCGATGAAGCCGACGATCACGTCGACCAGGCGCGCCTGGCCGGCCTTGACCGGCTCGTAGGCCCGCAGCAGGAAGTCGAAGGTCGGCGGGTACAGCGCGAGCGCGCGGCGCACAGCGTCCAGGCCCTCCTCGATGCGCTTGGCGATGCGGATCTCGCCCTCGCGTGTCAGCAGTTCCACCGTGCCCATCTCGCGCATGTACATGCGCACCGGGTCGGTGGTGCGGCCGAGCTCGGCATCGAGCGCGGCGAGCGCCGCGGCGGCCTCCTCGATCGCCTCCTCGTCCGCGGGCGCGGACGGCTCGGAGGCGAGCAGCGACTCGGTATCCGGTGCCTTTTCGTACACCGGGATGCCCATGTCGTTGATCGTGTTTACGATGTCCTCGATCTGCTCCGGATCGACGATCTCGGAGGGCAAGTGATCGTTCACCTGCGCGTAGGTGAGGTAGCCCTGTTCCTTGCCGCGCGCGATCAGCAGCTTCAGCTGCGACTGGCGGTCCTCGGGCATCACCGGCACGCGGCGCTCGAGTCCCAGCGGGCGCTTGTCGGCGCCAGCCTTGCCGGCGGCGCGAACTTCGGCGGGGGTGCGCGGAGCGGGCTCGGCGCCCTTGGCTGCGGCGGCGGGCTTACCGGCAGGCGCTGCGCCCTTGCGCGGCGGCGCGACCGCGGCGGCCGGGGCCTTGCCCTTGTCGCGCAGGCTCTGCACGGCCGCGACCGCCTTCTCGGTCGCCGCCGACTTCACGGTCTTGGCGGGCTTTTCTGCGGGACGCTTCTTGTGGGCGACAGTCTGGGGTTTTTGCTTGCGTGTCATGGAGTGGCGGTGAACTGGTGATACCCCCCTATGTGCAGCCCGGCACGGGGCGGCTCAAGGGGGGCGAAGGCAAAGCGCGCAATTTTATTTGACAACCCTGGAATCACCAAGCGGAAAGTCACCCGCTGCGCGCATTGCGGGTCCGCAGTTTGGACATAAGTCTCTGGAATTCCTCAAGTTCTGAGCCCGACAGGGCGGCGGAACGGCTCTTTGCCTCCAGCGCCTCCAGGCGCCTCCCGGCGGCCTGCTCGGCGAGCTTGAGGAGCGCCCCCCGAAGCTCGCCGGCGGCCCCCGGGGCATCGGTGAGGACCTCCTCGCGCTCCAGGAGCTTCTGCAGTGCATCCCCGCCCTCGCGGTCGGCGAAGCGCTGCACCACCTGGGCGGGCACGTGCGCGGGGTGCAGGCGCAGGTCATCGAGGAGCTCACGCAGCAGGGCGGCGCCCGGTTCCTCGCTGGCCTCGATGCCCTCGCGCTCGCCCTCGCTCACCTCGACGGCGATCTGCGGGAAGTGCACCAGGCGCACGATCGCCTGCCGCACCAGGCTCCCGCGGCCGCTGCCGACGCTGGCGCGCGCGGCGGGACGGCGCGGGGGCAGGGCACTCTCGGGTGCGGGTGCTGCGGCGCCCGGCACCCACAGCTGCCCGAGGCGCTCGGGACTCAGGCCCACGACCTCGGCGAGGCGCTCGAGCAGCAGCTCGCGGTACACCCCTTCCGGGATCTTGAGGAACAGCGGGCGCGCGGCCTCCGCGAAGCGCGCGCGGCCGTCGGCGTGGCTCAACTCCGCCTCGCGCGTCAGTTCCCGCACCAGGTACTCCGACAGCGGCAGTGCGGTGGTGAGCCGGGCCTCGAAGGCCTCGCGGCCTTCCTCGCCGACGAGGCTGTCCGGGTCGTGCCCGTCGGGCAGGAACAGGAAGCGGATCTCGCGACCCTCGCGGGCCTCCGGCAGGGCCTGCTGCAGGGCGCGCCAGGCCGCCGCGCGGCCGGCGCGGTCGCCGTCGAAGGCGAACACGATCGAGGGCACGAGGCGGAACAGGCGCCGCAGGTGCTCGGGCGTGGTCGCGGTCCCGAGCGTCGCCACCGCGTAGTCGATCCCGGACTGATGCAGGCGCACCGCGTCCATGTAGCCCTCGACGATCAGGAGGCGCGTGAGGCTGGTGCGCGCGCGGCGGGTTTCAAAGAGGCCGTAGAGCTCGCGCCCCTTGTGGAACAGCACGGTCTCGGGGGAGTTCAGGTACTTGGGCTCGCCCTGGTCGATGATGCGGCCGCCGAAGGCGATGACGCGCCCGCGGGAATCGCGGATGGGGAACATGAGCCGGTCGCGAAAGCGGTCGTAGTGGCGCTCGCCGTCGCGCACCTGGCCGCGCTCGCGCTCGATGATGAGCCCGGTGTCGGTGAGCGCCTTGCGCGCCGCCTCGCTCCCGCCGAAGCGTCGCAGCACCTCGTTCCAGGAGTTCGACGCGTAGCCGATCTGGAAGCGCTCGAGCGTCTCCCTGGTGAGGCCGCGGCGCGCCACGTAGTCCTTCGCGCGCGCATCGCGCGCGAGGTTCTCCACGAAGTGCTGCGCCACCTGCTTCATGAGGTCGTAGAGCGGTTCCTCGGCGCGCTTCGGCCCCGCATCGCCGCCCTCGTGCGGCACCTCGAGCCCCAAGCGCGTGGCCAGCTCCTCGACCGCCTCGGGGAAGGCCATGTGGTCGTGGTCCATGAGGAAGCCGAGCACGGTGCCGTGCTTGCCGCAGCCGAAGCAGTGGTAGAACTGCTTGTCGGGACTCACCCAGAACGAGGGCGTCTTCTCGTTGTGGAACGGGCAGCAGGCCTTGTACTCGCGCCCGGCCTTCTTCAGCTGCACGCGGCCGCCGATGATCTCCACGATGTCGGCGCGGGCGATCAGCTCGTCGATGAAGTGCTGCGGGATGCGTCCCAAGTGCCGACCGCCTGGCCTCACGGCCGAAGTGACTCTTCGAGGGGCAAGCCTGACACGGCAACCGGGCGCCGTGGCAGAGGGGGAATCAGCCGAGTTTCTGCTTAATCCGGGCGCTGAGCGCGCCCATGTCGGTGCGGCCCTGCGCCTTGGGCTTCACCGCGGCCATGACCTTGCCCATGTCCTTAACGGAAGTGGCACCGGTCTCGCGGATCGCGTCCTGGATCAGGGCGTCGACCTCGGCGTCGCTCATCTGGGCCGGGAGGTAGGCCTGGAGCACCGCGACTTCCGCGGTTTCCTTGGCCACGAGATCCTCGCGGTTGCCGGCCTTGAACTGGACGATGGCCTCGCGGCGCTGCTTGATCATCTTCTCCAGGACCGCGAGCACCTGCGCGTCGTCCAGGGTGATGCGCTCGTCGACCTCGCGCTGCTTGATGGCCGCCAGCGCCAGACGGACCGTGGCGAGCCGCTCCTTGTCGGCGGCCCGCATCGCGGTCTTCATGTCCTCGGTGAGACGGTCCTTGAGCGCCATGCGTGCGCTTTGGGAGAGGCGCGGCTTAGCGCGAGCTGCGCATGCCGTCGCGGGAGACGCGCTTCATGTGGCGCTTGATGGCGGCAGCCTTCTTGCGCTTGCGCTCCTGGGTCGGCTTTTCGTAGAACTCGCGGCGGCGGAGCTCCGTGAGGATGCCGGCCTTCTCGCAGGCGCGCTTGAAACGCCGCAGGGCGGCATCGAAGTACTCGTTCTCACGCACACGGACGCTCGGCATCGAAACCTCAAGTCATTGATCTGGTTGAAGATCCTACGAGCCCGGGCCGCACTGCCAAAGGTCACGGCCGAAATCGGGGCGCGAGATTCTAAAGGAGCGCCGGGCATAAGGCAAAACAGGCCGTCGGAGGGCCACCCGGCCTTGGGCTGGGTCACAAAACCCTGATCCCGGAGTTGGCACCGGCCCCTGCACGGGCAGAAGGTCCGGATTCCCTCGGGAAAGTGAAGTCATGCCACCCATCGACGCCTCGAGCCCGCAGAGCCCCAGCCCGCTCGTACGGGGATTCCTCGGCGTCATCCTCGCCGGCCTTGGGATCTACCTGCTCGGCATCGACTCCGGTGTGATCCCGTTTCACCGGTCGCTCGAGGGTTCGCGCGTTTTCGTCGGGTGCCTCGGGGTGATGCTGGCCTGCACCGGGATCCAGGTGGGCCAGTGGGCCGGCGCCTCCGGCCGGCTGCCCGAGGCGGTGGGCTCCATGATCATCACGGCGATGGCGGTGCTCTTCGGGTGGGTGACGTTCTTCGGGGACTCCCGGGGATTCAGCAGCTCCCTAAGCGTCGGGGGTCTTAGCGTGACCTCACACGGGTCGGCACTCGTGCCGCGGATCGCGTTCGGGATCGGCGCGACGCTGATGGCGCTGTTCGCAGCCTACGCGTGGTCGCGCGTGTTGCGGCCGAGGAACTGACGCCGCTCGCGCGCGGCTAGCTGGCCGGGTGACCAATCAGCTGCAGTGAGAACGCCTTCCACGCCGGGCTGTAAAGGCCGGCGCGGGCGGTCAGCTGCAGCGCGACGACCCATAGCATTGCGGCGACATAGGCCGGATACAGCGAACGGCGGGTGATTAGGTCGTAGGCGCCCAGGCCCAGCATCAGAAGGTCGCTGCCGAAGTACAGCGCCGCCATGTCCCCCCAGAAGCCTTCGCCCAGGTAGGCGCTGGGCCCCGCGTTGATGAGGCGGGCGAAGCCGGCGTCGCTGATGTAGATGAGCGCCAGCATCATCAGCCGCTTGTGCAACTCGGGACGGGTGCGCAACCACAGGGCCGCCCCCGCGAGGGTCCCGAAGGCGAGGATGTCACTCAGCTGCACCGCGAGGAACTCGGGCGTGCGGCCGGTTGCAACGTAACGATGCGCATCGACATGGATTGCGGTGGCAGGTCCCAGCACCAGCATCACCCCGATGAGTACGGCCCCCGCGACGCCGAGGCGCCGGTGCGTGGCCAGCCGGCCGGTGCGCACCAGGATGACCTGCGTCGTGAAGATGAGCAGGAAGCTCACGAACACCACCGCGTGCACGTGCACGATGGGCGGGTAATCCAGCCCGTTCTTCAGGATGTGGTGGTAGCTGTCGGTACCGAATCCCGACAAGACACCCACCCACACCAGCGCCGTGAGCGCGAGGAAGACACCGTGGCCCGTGCGCGGGCTCTCGTAGGGCTGCGGTATCGCGACGGTGTTCATTTAATGGTGTGTCGCGTCGTGGTCACTCTGTCGGCTGTCATCTTTTGCGCGTTCCCGTTGCGCTTCAGGGTTGGATGCCGTACTGCTTCGCGTGCTCGGTGATGTTCCCGTCGATCGCCTGAGCGGCGGCCATATCCGATTCGCCCTGCGCGGTCTGCCCCTTGCGCAGGCGTGCGATGCCGCGCCCGTAGAGTGACCACGCGATGCGCTGGTCCTGCGCCAGGGCCGCATCGTAGTCCGCGATCGCCTTCTCGTACTGCTCCAGGCGAAGGTAGACAAGACCACGGCTATCCAGGAAGCCCGGATCGCGCTTGCTTAGCTTGAGGGCAGAGTTACAGTCGGATAACGCCTGCTGCAGCTCGCGGCCCCACAAGGCCCGTGTCAAGCAACGCCCATTGAGGGCTTCGCCCATCGCGATGTCGTTGCTGTCATGGCTGTCGATCCATTGGTCGTACTGGGACACCGAGGTCGAAAAGTCACCGATGGCCGCGAACATGCCCCCCATTGTCAGCCGCGCTGGGTGCTGCTTCGGCAGTACGCGGTCGGCAACTTCGAGGTCGGCGGCAACATCGGCGGCCGGCGCATTGCGCGACAGCCTCAGGCTTGCGCGAGCCAAGCGGGCGTCCGGGTCCTCCGGCCTGAGGGCGATCGCGCTTTCGAAGTCCTTCAGGGCGAGATCCGCTTGCCGGTTTTCCAGGTAGGCCATGCCGCGCTCGCGCAGGAATTCGGGATTGGTCGGCTCCTGTTGGCAGGCGCGCGTGAGGTCGGCGATCGCGTGCTGATAGTCGTGGCGCGAGGCGGATGCATTGCCGCGGCGCGCGAAGGCTGCGGCACTCTTGGGCTCCTCCGACTGTGCGCCGTTCGTCGCGGGCGGGCGTCCCGGATCCTGACTCTCAGTTGGTGGGGTGGTGCCCGCCACGGTGTCCGGCGGAGCTGCGCTGGCATGCTGGTCGGCCGTGGCCGTCGGCGCCGCGCTGCCCTCGTGCCGCAGATCGAAGACCGGGCCGCCGTTATAGGTGAGGTACAGCTTTCCCTGACTGGTCGCGACATAGATACGATGCGAGAGAAAGAAGTCCGCTCCGATGAGCATGTCGACGTCCAGAGGAAGGTCAGCAAAGCGCAGGCGCGCGTTCTTGATCTCCTCGTTGTCGCCGATCCGGAAGGTAGCGAAGCGCCCGATGAAGGATTCGTGCACATGGCGCCCGATGCCGTAGCTGTAGCCCGCCGGAGTGACATCAGGGCTGGTGGGTGTGATGCCTGCGTGCTTAGCTGCGTCGAGGCTGAGTACCGAACTCGATGCCCCGGTGTCGAACATCACCGAGATCTTGGCGCCGTTGAGATAAGCCACCCCGACGGTGTGTGGCCGGCTCGCGCTTGCATACTCAATGTCCATCACGGAGACCATCTTGTTGTCCGCGGCGGCCCAGTATGCGAGGTCAGTCTTGCGGCACCCGTCGGTGCGGATCAGGCGGATCATGCCGTTTGCCAAGTCGTACTCCACGTCGCCCTCTATGCGGAATATGTTCTGACCCAGGACACCAACCGTTCCCTCGCCGAGGTCGTTAGGCAGCACGAGGAACTCGACACGTTGTATGTCGGCATTCAGCAGGGTGAAAGTCTTGACCCGGGTGACCCATGCCTGGGAGCTGCCGCCAACTCCCTGGACAGTGAAGTTCGGACCCAATGGCTCGAGCGAGAGGTTGAACCGCCGCGCCGCGGCAGTCGTTAGAGAGCTGTAAAACGCGCCGCTGTCGGCGATGAAGAGCGCATCCGTGCCGTTGATTTTGGCGTGCACCAACGGTCTTGAGCCGGACATGGTGACTGCCAGCTCATAGGCCTTGAGGTGGCAGGTGCCTGCGGCTCCGGACGACGCCGCGACGCCCAGCAGCGAGACCACAAACACCGCAACCGCCCGTAAGGAGCGTCGCACGTACTCGAAGCTGGCGGGACGGTTCATCCTGAGCTTGGACTATAGCATTGGGTTACGTGGAGCCGGCTTACGGTAAAATTGTGCAATGCGGGTGTTAGCCCTCGAATCCTCCTGTGACGAAAGCGCCGCGGCCGTGCTCGACGAGCACCGCGGCCTCCTCGCACATGAGCTCTTCAGCCAGGTGGAGCTGCACCGCATCTACGGCGGGGTGGTCCCCGAGCTCGCCTCGCGCGACCACGTGCAGCGCCTGCTGCCCCTGGTGCGCCAGGTGCTGGCGCAGGCGGGCGGTGAGCGCGTGGATGGCATCGCCTACACGGCCGGCCCGGGCCTGATCGGCGCCCTCCTGACCGGAGCGGCGCTCGCGCGCAGCCTCGCCTTCGCCTGGGACGTGCCAGCCCTCGGGGTCCACCACCTCGAGGGCCACCTGCTCGCGCCGCTCCTGGAGCCCGATCCGCCCCCCTTTCCCCACGTCGCGCTGCTGGTCTCCGGTGGCCACACTCTCTTAATAGAGGTGTCCGGCATCGGCCGCTACCGCGAGCTCGGGGCGAGCCGGGACGACGCCGCCGGGGAGGCCTTCGACAAGACCGCAAAGCTCCTGGGCCTCGGCTACCCGGGCGGCCCGCAGCTTGCGCAGCTCGCCGGCAGCGGGCGGACCGGGGCCTTCAACTTCCCCCGCCCCATGCTCGACCGCCCGGGGCTCGAGTTCAGCTTCTCGGGGCTCAAGACCGCGGTGCTGCACGCCGTGCAGGGCCGGGAGCTCACCCCGGCGCTGCGCGCCGACATCGCGCGCGGCGTCGAGGACGCCATCGTCGATACCCTCATCGGCAAGTCGCTGCGGGCGCTGGAGGAGACCGACCTCCAGGTGCTGGTGGTCTCCGGCGGGGTGAGCGCCAACCGCACGCTGCGCGAGCGCCTCAGGGTCGCGGTCGGCGCCCGCGGGGCGCGCGTGTACTATCCGCGCATCGAGTTCTCCACCGACAATGCGGCGATGATCGCGGTCGCGGGGCTCGCGCGCCTGAAGGCGGGCGAGCACGACACCCTCGCCATCGGCGCCCGCGCCCAGTGGCCGCTCGCCTCGCTCACCGCCGTCGGTGCGTGAGTCCCCCACCTTCCAGGACCTGCAAGACCCCACACCCATGACCGACACGCGCGCCACCGGCGATCGCATCTTCCTGCGCGGCCTGACCACCGAGTGCATCATCGGCTTCATCGACTGGGAGCGCCGGGTCAGGCAGACCGTCGTGCTCGATCTCGAGCTGCCGGTCGACTGCCGGCTCGCGGCGCGCAACGACGAGGTCGAGGACACGCTCGACTACAAGCGGGTCGCGAAAAGGGTGCTCGCCTTCGTCGAGGCCTCCGAGTTCAAGCTGGTGGAGACCCTGGCACACCGCCTGGCGCTCACCCTGCTCGCGGAGTTCTCGCTCCCCTGGGTGCGCCTGTCGCTCAACAAGCCCGGCGCGATCCGCCACTCGCGCGACGTCGGGGTGCAGATCGAGCGCACCCGCGCGGACCTCGAGTCCGAGGGCACGCGCCCGTCCGGGACCTGAGCATGCCGGCCGTCTACGTCGCCGCCGGCAGCAACGTCGAGCCGCAGAAGCACCTCGCGCTCGCCGTGAGCGAGCTCCGGCGTGCCTTCCCGGGCGCGCGGTTCTCGCCGTGGTACCGCAACACCGCGGTGGGCTTCGAGGGCGACGACTTCATCAACCTCGCGGCGGAGTTCGAGACGCCGCTCGCCCTGCCGGACCTCCTGCCGAAGCTGCACGCCATCGAGACGCTGTGCGGGCGGCCGCGCGGTGCGCCGCGCTGGGCGCCGCGCTCGATGGACCTGGACGTGCTGCTGTACGGGGATTTCGTGGGCGAGGTGCCCGGCGTGCGCGTGCCGCGGCCGGACCTGCTCAAGCGCGCCTACATGCTGGGACCGCTGGCGGCACTCGCGCCCGAGGTCATGCACCCGGTCGAGCATCGCACCATAGGCGAGCTGTGGCAGAGCTTCGACCGCGCCGCGCACCCCCTGATCGCGCTGCCGCCGGGCTGACGGGGCCCGGGCGCGCCCGTGTCACCAGCCGATGCTGCGTCCGCCGTCCACCGCCAGCACCTGGCCGGTGACGTAGGGGGCGTCGCCGGCGAAGTAAAGGCAGGCGTGGGCGACCTCGGTGGCGGAGCCGGGCCGCTTGAGCGCAGTGCGGCGGATGATCTTGTCCTGCAGTTCCTTGTCGAGGCCGTCGGCAGGCCACATCACAGGTCCTGGCGCGACGGCGTTGACGCGCACGTGCGGCCCGAGCTCCCGCGCGAGCGCATGCGTCAGCATGATGAGCCCGGCCTTGGCCACGCTGTACACGGGGTAGCGCCGCAGCGGCCGCATGCCGTGGATGTCGGCGATGTTGAGGATCAGCCCGTTACGCTCGCGCAATGCGGTGTTCGCGGCCTGGGACAGGAACAGCGGGGCCTTGAGGTTGGTACCGGTGAGGTCGTTCCAGTCGATCTCGGTGATGTCGCCGACGGGGGTCGGGTAGAACGTGGAGGCGTTGTTGACGAGCACGTCGAGGCCGCCGAAGGCGGCGATGGCACTCTCGATGAGCGCCGGCAGGTGCGCGACGTCCAGGAGGTCGCAGGTGGCGGTCTGCGCGGAACCGTCGCGGCGGCCGTTGAGTTCGGCGGCCAGTGCCGCGGCGTCCTCCGCGGAGCTGTGGTAGTGCAGCAGCAGGTTGGCGCCGGCCGCGTGCAGCACGCGTGCGATCTCGGCACCGACGCGGCGCGCGGCCCCGGTGACGAGGACGGTCTTCCCGGTCAGGGTCGCGGCGATCGGGCGGGCGGGCGAGTCGGTCATGGGGAAGGATTATGAGGGCATCGGCCGGGCAAATGCTGCCCGCGCTCACGGGCGATGAGGCGCGTCACAGTGCAGCGCTGACGGCGGCGATCGCGGCAGAGATCGCCGCGGCCGGCGGCTGGCTGTCGTTCGAGCGCTTCATGGAGCTCGCCCTCTATGCCCCCGGGCTCGGCTACTACAGCGCCGGAAGCCACAAGATCGGTGCTGGCGGGGATTTCACCACCGCACCCGAGATGTCCGACCTGTTCAGCGGCTGCGTGGCACGCCAGTGCGCAGAGGTGCTCGCCGCCAGCGGGGGGGACATCCTGGAGCTGGGTGCGGGCAGCGGGCGCATGGCGGAAGCCATCCTCACGGCCCTGGCGGCCCACGGCCCCCTGCCGGAGCACTACTCGATCCTCGAGGTGAGCGCCGACCTTGCCGAGCGCCAGCGCGCGCGCCTGGAAGCGCTGCCGGCCTCGCTGCGCGCACGCGTGCGGTGGCTGACGGGCCTGCCTTCGGGGTTCCGGGGCGTGATGCTCGCCAACGAAGTGGCCGACGCACTGCCGTGCCGGCGCTTCGTCGTGCGCGGCGGCCGGGTGCGCGAACTCGGCGTCGTCGCAGGTCCCTCCGGTGCCCTGGGTGAAGCCGAGTCCGACGCCGCCCCGGCGCTGGCGCAGCAGATCGGGCGCCTGGAGGCGGAGCTCGGTGCGGCGCTGCCGGAGGGCTACGTGTCGGAAGTGTGCCTGCGCGCTGATGCCTGGGTGGCGAGCCTTGCCCACGCGCTGGAGTCTGGTGCGCTGCTCCTCTTTGACTATGGGTTGCCGCGGCGACACTACTACCATTCCGAGCGCGCCACCGGCACGCTGCACTGCCATTTCCGGCAGCTCGTGCACGACGATCCCTACGTGAACGTCGGCGTGCAGGACATCACCGCGTGGGTGGACTTCACGCGCCTCGCGCTCGCTGGCACTGGCGCCGGACTGTCGCTCGGGGGCTTCACGACGCAGGCCGCGTTCCTCCTCGCCACGGGGCTCGAGGCGGCGGTGGCGGAGGCGCCCTCGGATGTGGAGCGGGCGCGGCGCGCCGGGGAGGCACGGCGGCTCGTTATGCCGGAGGAAATGGGCGAGGCGTTCAAGGTGCTTGCCCTCACCCGCGCGATCGCGCAGCCGCTCTCGGGCTTCGCACTGCAGGATCTCTCGCACCTGCTGTAGGTGCGCAGGCACCCACCCGTTCAGTCCGCCGCGGCCCCCGGGGCACGACGCTCCTTCACGTCTGCGACCGCGGCCAGGCGCCGCCGGCGCAGTTCCTCGCCGATCGCAGGTCCCGGAAGCCCCGCCCGATCGGCGGCCGTGAGCACCACGGCCGCGGCCGCGGCGCGCGCCTCGCGCAGGTAATCGGCCTGCGGGTAGGGCTGGTTCTCGAGGCCCGCGCGGCCGCGGGCATCCGCCTCGCACGCGAGCAGCAGTCCCTCGAAGCGCTCGGCGCGCCTGAAGGCGTCGCACTCTTCGAGGAGCTTCATGAGGGTGGTGGCCTTCAGTTCCAGCGCCCGGTGCACGCGCGTGTGCTGGCGGGCCGCGAGCACGGCGAGCTCGCGGTAGTCGTTGGGGACCTTGAGGCGGTCGCACAGGTCCTCGAGCGGCGGCACGCCGAATTCCTCGTGCCCGTGGTGGCTGGGCCACGCGGACTTCGGCGTGACGGCCTTGCCGAGGTCGTGCGTCAGCACCGCGAAGCGCACGGGTGTCGGGAACCCGAGGCGCGCGGCGTAGGTGAGGGCCATCATGACGTGCACGCCGGTGTCGATCTCCGGGTGCCAGCGCGGCGGCTGCGGCACGCCGAACAGGGCATCGACCTCGGGGAACACGACCGCGAGCGCCCCGCAGGCGCGCAGCGTCTCGAAATACACCTGCGGGTGGGGCTCGCCGAGGGCGCGCTCGGTCTCCTGCCAGACGCGCTCCGGCACCAGGGTGCGCGCCTCGCCTTGGTCCACGATGCGCCGCATGAGCGTGACCGTTTCCGGGGCCACGGTGAATCCGAGTCCCGCGTAGCGCGCCGCGAAGCGCGCCACCCGCAGGATCCGCACCGGGTCCTCCACGAAGGCTTCCGACACGTGGCGCAGCACGCGGTGCTCGAGGTCGACCGCGCCGCCATAAGGATCGATGAGCGTGCCCTGGTCGTCCTCGGCCATGGCATTGACCGTGAGATCGCGGCGGCGCAGGTCTTCCTCGAGGGTGACCTCCGGGGAGAACTGGGTGGTGAAGCCGCGATAGCCGGGACCGGTCTTGCGTTCCAGGCGCGCGAGCGCGTGCTCCTCGTGGGTGTCCGGGTGCAGGAAGACCGGGAACTCCCGGCCCACCGGCTCGTACCCCAGGCGCACCATTTCCTCCGGCGTCGCGCCGACCACGACCCAGTCGCGCTCGTGCACCGGCCGCCCGAGCAGGCGGTCCCGGACCGCGCCACCGACCAAGTAGACTCGCATGATGCGCATGTTAACCGAGACGCCGAAGGGCACGCGCTGCGTGCTGCTGGCGCTCCTGTGCGCCGGGCTCGCCGGCTGCGGCACCCCCTACCTGATGCAGGCGGCCTCCGGCGAGTGGCACGTGATGCATGCGCGCCGGCCGCTGGAACGGGTGATCGCGGATCCTTCGACGCCCGCGCCCCTGCGGGAGCGGCTGGAACAGGTGCGCGAGGCGCGCGCCTTCGCGGTGTCCGACCTGGGGCTCCCGGACAATGCCAGTTACCGCAGCTACGCCGACATCGGGCGCCCCTACGTGGTCTGGAACGTGGTCGCGACGCCCGAATTCTCGGTCGTGCCGGAGCACTGGTGCTTTCCGGTGGCCGGCTGCGTGGCCTATCGGGGCTATTTCCATGAGTCCGCCGCGGAGCGCTTTGCGGCACGGCTGCGAGGGGAGGGGCTGGACGTCGCGATCGACGGGGTCCCGGCGTACTCGACGCTGGGCAAGTTCGCGGACCCGGTGCTCTCCTCGATGATGCGCTACGGGAACGAGGAACTGGTGGCGACCATTTTCCACGAGCTCGCGCACCAGCTGCTCTACGTCAAGGACGACTCGGCCTTCAACGAGGCCTTCGCGACCACCGTGGAGGATGCGGGGCTGGAGCTGTGGCTTGCGCACCGGGGCACGCCGGCGCGGACGGCGCAGTACCTGGAGGACCAGCGCCGCGAGGCGGATTTCCTGCGCCTTCTGTCCGCCGCACGCGTGAAGCTCGCGGTGCTGTACGCGGGCAGGGTACCCGTGCCCGACATGCGCGCGCGCAAGGCGCAGATCCTCGACCAGCTCGGAACTGAGATCCACGAGTTCGAGAAGCGCGAGGGGGTCAGCTACCCGCTCTACGATGAGTGGATCCGCGCCGGGCTCAACAATGCGCGGCTCGCCTCGGTGGCGACCTATTACGACTGCGTGCCGGGGTTCAAGCGTCTGCTCGCGTCCGAGGACGGGGACCTGCGGCGTTTCTACGAGGCCGCGCGCAGGCTTGCGAAACTGCCGCGCCGCGAGCGCCACGCACAGCTGTGCGGCCCGGTGCCGGCCGCGCCGGATGAGGGTTCCGACTAGAACGGCGTGTCAGCGATGACCGCGGTGAGCTTCAGCGGCTTGCCGTCACGCACCAGCCCGATGTCGACCTTGTCGCCGACGCGCAGGAGGCCGATGGCGTTGCGCAGCTCGCTGTTGGATTTCACGGCCTGGCCATTGACGGCGGTGATGACGTCCCCGGTCCGGATGCCGGCGCGCGCGGCGGGCGAGCCGTCGACCACCTGCGACACCAGCGCGCCTGCGGTGCTGGCAAGCCCGAGGGAATGGGCGATCTCGGGGGTGACGCTGTACATGCTGACGCCCAGCTGGCCGCGCCTGACGGCGCCGTAGCGGACCAGCTGCTCCATCACGCTGCGCGCCATGTTCACGGGGATCGCGAACCCGATGCCCATGTTGCCGCCGGTGCGGGAGAGGATGGCGGTGTTGATGCCGATGAGCTCGCCGCGCAGGTTCACGAGCGCGCCGCCGGAGTTACCCGGGTTGATCGAGGCATCGGTCTGGATGAAGTCCTCGTAGCCGTCGGGATTGATCCCGGAGCGCGACAAGCCGCTCACGATTCCGGAGGTGACGGTGTGCTGCAGGCCGAAGGGGTTGCCGATCGCCACCACGAAGTCCCCGACCTCGGTGCGTGCGGAGTCCCCGAGGGTGATCTGCGTGAGTCCCTCGGACTTCACCTTTAGGACGGCGACATCGGAGGGCACGTCCTTGCCGACGATCTCGGCCTTCAGGTCGCGGCCGTCCTGCAGGGTCACGGTGATCTCGCTCGCGTTCTCGATCACGTGGGCGTTGGTGAGGATGTAGCCGTTCTTCGCGTCGAAGATCACGCCTGAGCCGGCACTCTGGAACGGGTGCTCGCGCGGGCCGGCCTCCGGGACGTCGAAGAAGCGGCGGAAGAAAGGGTCATCGAGCAGCGGGTTCTGGGGGCCGCGCTCGCGGACGGTGCCGCGGGTGGCGATGTTGACCACCGCGGGGGACACCTTCTTGATCATCGGTGCCAGCGTGGGCACGGGGCCATCGGCGCCGACCGGCGGCAGGGCTGCGGGCACCGCCGCCGGACCGAGCGCGAGGATGAGGCCGAGGAGGAGGGCGCGCGTCATGCTGGGGGAATTCTAACCCGGGCGGTGCAGGGTCCCGGTGCGGGGCTTCCAAAAGAGCAGGGCCGGCAGCGATTGCCCGCTGCCGGCCCCGTTATGCCCGACTTGAGTTGAAGCGGGTTAGGCCGCCTGCACGGTGATGCGCTTGGCCTGGACCTGGGCACGCTTCGGAATGGACAGCTCGAGGACGCCATTCACGTGCGTGGCTTTGATGGCCTCCGCATCCGCCGTTTCCGGCAGCGTGAAGCGGCGCAGGAACGTGCCGCTGGCACGCTCGACGCGCGTGTAGCCGTCGCTCTCGGACTTCTTCTCCGAGGAGCGCTGGCCGCGCACCGTCAGCACGCCCTTCTCGGCGGTGACCTCGATGTCCTTCGGCTCGACGCCCGGGACATCCGCGGTGACGACGAAGCGCTCGGCTTCCTCACGGATGTCGACCTGCGGGATCCAGCTGACGGTGGACTCGACTTCCGAATTCAGGGCCTGATCGAGCTGCTGGGAAAAGCGGCTCACGAGCGCCCAGGGCTCGTAACGAAGAATCGCCATGGCAAAAACCTCCTGAAAAAAGAACTGTTGAAAATGGGTGCGTTCGTGCGCTGTTGAGCCTGATGTGTGTTCGGCCCGGGGAGTTTCAAGGGCCGGTTTGTACGAACGGCGTTCGCACAGCCTTGGGGAGGGGCGTCCGAGTCCTCATATAAGGAGGAGGCCAGGCGTGAGGCTCTCGGGCTTCGGCGACTGGTCAGAAAGTGATCAGTGCCTGAATCAGGGGGTTAAGGCCTTCTAGCGGCCTGTGGGCAGCCTGTGCAAAACCTGTGCTTGGCTTGGGCACAAGATATGGGGTCGGCGGACACCAGGTGAAAGCGACCCGTTCGTATAAAAATTCGCGGGTCTTCCACGGCGCAGAACGGCGTAAGCACATGAAAAATCGATATAAAATCGACTGGACAGAATCTGGCCGCGACGCTTGACGGTCATATGGAGCGTCATTAGGCTTTTGACCCCGACACAAGATCTTGTGTTCGCCACGAGCGATCAGAGGTCACGCGGTCGGGGGGAGGTTTCAGGGACCTGACTGTCTGTACCACCAAAGACAGCGGGTACCGGTAAGGCGCGCGGGGCTCTGGTCTTTGGGCTTTCCGGAAGCGCTTCGTCGGCATTCCCTGCAATCCGTTGGACAAGGCGTACAACACTTCGGAGCGCCGCGGATTCAATGAACACTGTCGTGAAGATCGACCCCAAGGATGTCGATGCCATTCCTTTCCAGGAAGCCTCGCTCGACATCTGGGACAAGAAGTACCGGCTGACCGCCAAGGACGGATCGCCCGTCGACAAGACGATGGACGAGACGTACCAGCGCGTCGCACGCGCGCTCGCCGACGTTGAGCGTGAGGAAGTGCGCGATCACTGGTACGAGCGTTTTCTGTGGTCGCTGCGTCGTGGCGCCATTCCTGCAGGACGCGTGACTTCGAACGCGGGCGCGCTCGAGCACAAGCCAGCGACGTCCACCATCAACTGCACGGTGTCAGGAACGATCCGTGACTCGATGGACGACATTCTGCGGAAAGTACACGAGGCTGGGCTTACGCTGAAGTCGGGTTGTGGGATCGGTTATGAGCATTCGACGCTAAGGCCGCGTGGCGCTTACGTTTCTGGCGCGGGCGCCTACACGTCCGGTCCGCTGTCCTTCATGGATATCTTCGACAAGATGTGTTTCACCGTCTCCTCGGCCGGCGGTCGCCGTGGCGCGCAGATGGGGACCTTCGATGTCGGGCACCCGGACGCCATGGAGTTCATCCGCGCGAAGCGCGAGAACGGGCGCTTGCGCCAGTTCAACCTCTCGCTCCTGATTACCGACGAATTCATGAAGGCAGTGCGCGAGGATCGCGACTGGCAACTCGCCTTCCCGCTCTCCCTGAAAGAGTACGAATCCGACAAGCCCAATCTCGGTGACGCCAGCAAGTTCAGCTGGCGCGAGTGGCCAGTGCACGACGGTTACGTCGTCAACGAAGAGGGGCTCGTCGCCTGCAAGATCTACAAGACGCTGCCGGCGCGTCGCATGTGGGACGTCATCATGACGTCGACCTACGATTTCGCCGAGCCGGGATTCATCCTCATCGATCGCGTCAACGAGATGAACAACAACTGGTGGTGCGAGAACATCCGCGCCACCAACCCGTGCGTCACCGCAGATACCCGCCTGCACACCCGCTACGGCGTGGTTCGCATCGGCGACCTGTACGACGCTCGGGTGAACATCCTGGCGACAGTCGACAAGCGTGCGTTGGGCCAGAGTGAGCTCGGCACCGAGGTGCGCGAAGCCGTGCCGGCCTTCATGACCGCCACCTCGGCTGACGTCTACCGGGTCACGACCGCCGATGGCTACGAGATCAAGGCCACCGAGTGGCACGAGTTCTATACCACCCGCGGCAAGCTGAAGCTCAAGGACCTGAAGTCCGGTGACGAACTGCTCGTGCAGTCCGGCAAGGGCCAGTTCGGCGGGTGCGGAGAGGAGGAACTTGGTGTCGTCCTCGGCCTTATCACTGGCGATGGGCACTTCACCGGCCGTGACGGCAAGACTGCGGCCGTCATCGACCTGTGGGGCGAAGACCGCGAATACGCCGAGGAGCTGGCGCAGTACATCAACACGATGATTCGCGGCTGGTCGCACAACCATCGGCAGTACACGGTCAGCACCGTCGCAGTGCCCGACCGCAACCTGCTCCAGATCCGCTCCGTATTGCTTGCGCGCATGCTGCTCGAGTTCTATGGGTTCAACGCCAGCGCCAAGACGCAGGTGCCGGAGATCATCTGGCGCGGCAATGAGGGCTTCGTGCGCGGCTACCTGCGCGGACTGTTCCAGTCCGACGGGACCGTGCAGCGCGATGACAAGAACGCCTACTGCACGATCCGGCTGGCCTCGAGCCAGCCCTCGCTCCTCAAGGACGTACAGGTGCTGCTGGCGAACTTCGGCATCTTCTGCCGCGTGCTCAAGCGCCGCGAAGCGGGCCAGCGGCTGCTGCCGGACGGGAAGGGCGGGAAGAAGCTCTACGACTGCAAGGCTGACTATGAGCTCATCATAGGGTCGGGTTCGCGCGATCGCTTCATGGAAGAGATCGGCTTCATCTCAGAGTCGAAGAACCGCAAGTACCACGAATGGAAGGAGCAGCATCCGACTGCCTACCGAGAGAAGTTCGTGAGCCCGATCGCGGCGATCGAGTTTGTCGGCCGCGAGCCGGTGTTCGACACTACGCAGGCGGACAAGAACAATCTCATCTTTAACGGGCTCGTGACAGGGAACTGCGGCGAGCAGCCGCTTCCGCCATACGGCTCGTGCCTGTTAGGTTCGGTGAACCTGACGCGCTTCGTGAAGCATCCGTTCACCGATTTCGCGGAGTTCGACTGGAACGAGTACCGCGAGGTGGTGCGCGTGTTTACCCGCATGCTCGACAACGTAGTCGAGGTGAACGGGCTGCCGCTCGAGCAGCAACGCAACGAGATCATGCGCAAGCGCCGCCATGGCATGGGGTTCCTCGGGCTCGGCAGCACGATGACGCTGCTGAAGATGAAGTACGGATCGCCCGAGTCGATCCAGTTCACCGAGGACGTATCGCGTGAGATGGCGGTCGCGGGCTGGGAAGCCGCTCTCGACCTGGCGCGTGAAAAAGGGCCGGCGCCGATCATGAACGAAGAGTTCACGGTCACCAAGGAGCTGCTGCGCAAGCGCCCAGAGATGGCGCGCGATGGCTGGAAGCCCGGTTCCAAGATCGCCGGGAGACTCCTGCACGCCAAATACAGCCGCTACATGCAGCGCGTTGCCTCCGTGGCGCCGCAGCTGGTGCATGAACTCGCAGAAATTGGGGCGCGCTTCACGCACCACACGTCGATCGCGCCGACCGGCACGATCTCGCTGTCGCTTGCCAACAATGCATCGAACGGAATCGAGCCGTCTTTTGCGCATCACTACTTCAGGAACGTGATCCGGGAAGGCAAGAAGTCCAAGGAAAAGATCGACGTTTATTCCTTCGAACTACTGGCTTATCGGGAGCTCATCAACCCGAACGCCAAGCCTGGAGCCACCAGCGATGCAGAGAGACTGCCGGATTACTTCATCTCCGCGGACGACATCACTCCCAAAGAGCATGTCGAGGTGCAGGCTGCGTCCCAGAAGTGGATCGATTCGTCGATTTCTAAGACGGCGAACGTGCCTACGAATTTCCCCTACGCGCAGTTCAAGGACATCTATCTGTATGCACACGAGCAGGGGCTGAAGGGTTGCACCACCTTCCGCTTCAACCCCGAAGCCTTCCAGGGCGTCCTCGTTAAGGAACAGGACCTCAAGAACACCATCTACAAGTTCACCCTTGACGATGGCAGCGTGATCGAAGTTCGTGGTGACGAAGAAGTCGACTACGACGGCGAAATTCATACGGCGGCAAATCTATTCGATGCGATCAAGGACGGTTTTTACGGGCGCTATTGAGCGTCTTCCCCGAGCAGGTAATCACGATGGCTATCAAGATCGAACGCAAGATCGTCAAGTACGCGGTGCAGAGGCCGGAGGACAAGCCGGCCGAGAAGCCCGCCGAGGCAAAGTCAGGTGACGGCGAGACCGTGCGCGACCGCAATGGCCACATGGCCAAGGTCATCCGCATGCACGAGAAGCTCGAGCGCCCCGAGGTGCTCGTCGGCTCGACCTACAAGATCAAGACGCCGATCTCAGACCATGCGATGTACGTGACCATCAACGACATCGTGCTGAACGAGGGAACTGAGTACGAGCAGCGTCGTCCCTTCGAGGTGTTCATCAACTCGAAGAACCTCGACCACTTCCAGTGGATCGTGGCGCTGACGCGCATCATCTCGGCCGTGTTCCGGAAGGGCGGCGACGTCACTTTCCTGGTCGATGAGCTGAAGGCGGTGTTTGACCCGCGCGGCGGCTACTGGCAGCCGGGCGGCAAGTTCATGCCCTCGATCATCGCCGAGCTCGGCCACGTGATCGAGAAGCACCTGCAGACTATCGGGCTGATGCGCAAGCCGCAGCTCGACGAGCACCAGCAGAAGATGGTGGACGAGAAGCGCGCCGAGTTCGAGGCACGCACCAAGCAGGCCGATGCCTTTGCCAAGTCGCACTTCCCCGATGGGGCACAGCTGTGCGGCCGTTGCAGCACCGCCGCGGTGGTCATGATGGATGGGTGCATGACCTGCCTTAACTGCGGCGACTCGAAGTGTGGGTGAGTCCGATCCGACGAACGCAAGACTGACAGACTCCGGGCGAACCCTTTGTCGAAGGCGGCCACATGGCCGCCTTCTTTTTTGCCCGTGCGCGGCGGCCAGGCAAAAAAAACCCCGCTGAAGGCGGGGTGTCGGTCGCTTGCTTGTGTGTGGAGGAGTGTCTTTGTAGTTATCGTTATCTGGTCAGGCGCGGGAATCGGCGAGTCGTCCCTCGACAGCATCCGACTTTGCGCTCTTGTTTCGGTTATCCCGTGGCTTCGTGGCTTCCTTCCCGGCGGTATCTGCCGTCGGTGAGTAGATATGAGCAACACTCATGCCAATGCGGCGCGCGCGCCCGTCCATGTAACATGTTGCGGTCGAAGTGCCTGTCAAGTGTGACGCAGTCCGCAGTTACGGCCCCGCAACGCCGGGTGTGGCCGATCCAGCGGCCGAGGCCCGGCAACCGCTTTGCGCTCGAAGTGTCAAAAGCATCGACGTATTATCCGGGCCGCCGAGACTGCGCTTCGGGCAGCTTGGCCCCGCAACTCCTTGATGTGCTGACAGAACCCGTACCCGGTACCAGGTGTAAATGAACCCGACAGGACGTCTTAAGTTCAATTCCCGTCTGCTCGCCTCCATCGTGCTCCTCCTGGGCGCTCTGCTCGCGCTCGCGCCCGCCTTCGCCGACAACCCGATGCCCCGGCCACCGGAGCTCGAGCGCGACGTGCAGTTCTGGGTGCGCGTGTATTCGCAGCTCGACACCAACTCCGGCGTCCTGCACGACCAGTACAACCTCGCGATCGTTTATCAGACGCTGCACTTCGATGCGGATACCCCGCCCCGCGAGCGGCAGCGCCAGGTCGACTCCGCCCGCGAGGCGATCGCCGCTGCACTGAAACGCATCGCCGACGCCGGTGACGCGCAGCTTTCGCCCGAGGACCAGCACGTGCGCGAGCTGTGGGGTGCTGACGCCACGCCCGCGCGCCTGCGCGAGGCGATCGACGACATCCGCTTCCAGCTTGGGCAAGCGGATCGCTTCCGGGCGGGCCTGGTCCGCTCCGGCGCCTGGGAGACCCACATCGCCGAGACGCTCGCGAACCTCGGCCTCCCGGCCGAGCTCGCCGCCCTCCCGCACGTCGAGTCTTCCTTCAACCCCTCGGCGTACTCCAAGGTCGGCGCCGCGGGCCTGTGGCAGTTCATGCGCTCGACCGGGCGGCGCTACATGCGCATCGACAGCGCGGTCGATGACCGCCTCGACCCATTCCGCTCCACCGAGGCCGCCGCCCAGCTGCTCGCCTACAACTACCGGCTGCTCGGCACCTGGCCGCTCGCGCTCACGGCCTACAACCACGGCACGGCCGGCATGCTGCGCGCCAAGGAGCAGATGGGGACCGACGACATCGTGAAGATCGTGCGCGGCTACAGCGGGCGCACCTTCGGCTTCGCCTCGCGCAACTTCTACGTCTCCTTCCTGGCCGCGCTCGAGATCGACCGTAACCCCGAGAAGTATTTCGGGTCGCTGCAGCGCCAGGGCGAGGCGCGCTTCCGCGAGGTGGCGCTGCCGGCCTTCGTGGCCGTCGGGGCCCTCGCGCACACCCTCAAGATCGACAGCGGGCTCCTGCACGAGCTCAACCCGGCCCTCCTGCCGCCGGTGTGGACCGGTTCGCAGCGCGTGCCCAAGGACTACCGGCTGCGCCTGCCCCTGCAGGGCGATGTCTGGACCAGCGAGCTCCTGGCGCAGCGCTTGGGCCCAGGGGAGCTGTTCGCAGGCCAGCGCGGCCCGCGCCGCTACCGCACCCAGAAGGGCGACACGCTCGTGAGCGTCGCCGGGGAGTTCAACGTGCCCGTCGAGCAGCTGGCACGCCTGAACCACCTGCGCACCAGTGCCCATGTCTCCCCGGGCCGGCTGCTCACGCTGCCCGAGCCGGCAGCGCCGACGCTTGCCAGTGCGATCGCATCGACCACCACGCCGGCCCCGGCGCCGGTAGCGCCGGCCTCGGCACCCGTGGCCGCCACCGTCGCCCCGCCCTCGGGTGGCGGTGCCGTGAGCGCCGACGTCGCCCAGCGCGAGAGCGCCGAGGACGCGGCCGCCGCCCGGGCGGCGCACGCGCCCGACAAGCACCCGGTCATCACCATCGAAGTCGTGAGCGCCGCGCAGGCCGATGCCGCCGGGCCTTCGGTCGGCCCGGGCGCGGATGCCGAGCAGAGCGCCGATCCCACCGATTACTCGGTGGCCAAGGACGACACGATCCGCGTGGCCGTCGATGAAACCCTCGGGCACTTCGCCGACTGGTCGGGCCTCTCGACCCAGCGCGTGCGCGAGCTCAACCACTTCAGCACCAAGCGCACCGTGCGCGTGGGCGAGCGACTGCACCTGGAGTTCCGCAAGGTCACCCGCGAGGCCTTCGAGGCGCACCGCCACGAGTACCACCGCGAGCTGCAGGCGAGCTACTTCGCCTCCCACCGCATCGTCGGCACCGAGGTGTACATCGCGCGCAGCGGCGACTCGGCCTGGACCCTGCTGCAGCGCGCGCATATCCCGCTCCCGCTGTGGCTGCTGCAGCAGTACAACCCCGAGGTCGACTTCGCCGAGCTGCGGCCCGGGACGCAGATCGTGCTGCCGCGGGTGGAGGAGGTCGCCGGCAATGGCTGACGGGCGGCGGGCCTGCTGTGACGGACGCCCGTGCCGCGGCGGCCTCATGGCGCCTATAATCCGCGCCAGTCGTGTGGTTGGGCGCCCATAAAATGAGGTCTTTCAGGAGCTTGAGCGGGCTCGCGGTCCTGTGTGGACTGAGCATGCTCGCGCGCGCCGACGGCATGCCCGACATCGCGGGCGGCAGCGCCGCGCCTGCGGCCACCCTGGACAAGCTCCCCACCGTCGACCGCATCGTGGTGCGCAAGTCGCAGCGCACGCTGGTGCTGATGCACGGCGGGAACGTGGTGCGCTCCTACCACGTGCAGCTCGGGCTCAACCCCACCGGCCAGAAGGAGCGCTCGGGCGACTTCCGCACCCCGGAAGGGTCCTACCGCCTCGAGCGCCGCAACCCGCGCAGTGACTTCTTCCTGTCGATGCAGGTGTCCTATCCCAACGCGGACGACACCCGCCGGGCGCGCGCCCATCACTGGCAGACCGGGGGCTCGATCATGATCCACGGGCTGCCGAACACCCTGAAGCACGACCCGGAGTACTACGCGAACCACGACTGGACCGACGGCTGCATCGCCGTCTCCAACGCCGACATGGTCGAGATCTGGATGCTGGTTCCGGACGACGCCCCGATCGACATCCTGCCCTGAGCCGACCCGTGTCGAGTGAGTTTTCCGAGTTCGTCGACGCCCGCGTCGGTCCCCGCGGTTCCCTCGAGAACCTGTCCCAGAGCGAGATCGACAAGCTCCTCGACACCGGGCAGGGCGGGGTCTACCCGCTGTTCCGCCGCTGCGCGCTGGCGGTCCTGAACTCCGGCGCCCCGACCGACAACGCCAAGGACGTCTTCGAGCGCTACCGCGACTTCGACATCCGCATCGTGCGCCACCCCTGGGGGGTGAAGCTCGAGATGCACAACGCGCCGGCGGCGGCCTTCGTCGACGGCCAGATGATCCGCGGCATCAAGGAGCACCTGTTCGCCGTGCTGCGCGACGTGGTGTTCATCGCCAACGAGATCATCGCCAGCGGCCGCTTCGACCTCACCGACTCCGCCTCGATCACCAACGCCGTCTTCCACGTGCTGCGCAACGCACGCCTGCTCGACTACAAGGCGCGCCCGAACCTCGTGGTCTGCTGGGGCGGCCACTCGATCGATGCACGCGAGTACCAGTACACCAAGAACGTCGGCTACGAGCTCGGGCTGCGGGCGCTGGACGTGTGCACCGGTTGCGGGCCCGGGGCCATGAAGGGCCCGATGAAGGGCGCCACCATTGGCCACGCCAAGCAGCGCCTTGAGCACAGCCGCTACATCGGCATCACCGAGCCCGGCATCATCGCCGCCGAGCCCCCCAATGCCATCGTCACGCAGCTGGCGATCATGCCGGACATCGAGAAACGCCTCGAGGCGTTCGTGCGCATGGCCCACGGTATCGTGGTGTTCCCGGGCGGGGCCGGCACGGCCGAGGAGATCCTGTACCTGACTGGCATCCTCCTGGACCCCGCCAACAAGGCGCAGCCGTTCCCGGTGGTGCTGACCGGACCGAAGGAGAGCGCGGCCTACTTCGAGCACGTGCTGCGCTTCGTCGAGGGGGTACTCGGGAGCGAGGCGGTGCGCCGCTTCACCCTGATCATCGACGACCCGCCGGAAGTGGCGCGCCGCATGGTGCGCGGCATGGACGCGGTGCGCGAGTTCCGGCGCAAGGCGAGCGACTCCTACAACTTCAACTGGCTGCTCAGCATCCGTCCCGAGTTCCAGCGCCCGTTCGAGGTGACGCACGCGAGCATGCGCCAGCTCAACCTGCACCGTGAGCAGCCCGTGCACGAGCTCGCCGCGAACCTCAGGCGCGCGTTCTCCGGGATCGTGACCGGTAACGTCAAGGAAGCCGGCATCCAGGCGATCGAGTCACTCGGCCCCTACGAGCTCACCGGCGATCCCTCGCTCATGCGCGCGCTCGATGAGCTCCTGGCGGCGTTCGTCGCGCAGCAGCGCATGCGCCTGCCCGGCAGCACCTACCGGCCGGTATATCGCCTGGTCGGCTAGCGCGTTCCAGGCGCCTTCACATAACGCTCCCGGCGCGTGCACGCGCTCCACAGCTGCGCGAGGTGAGGCGCCGCGGCGTCCGCCACAGGCGACATGCCTGTGAACCAGTTCCTGCGGCGCTGAGGGCGAACACGTACGCTCGTTCGCAAGGTATCAGGGAGCTTCTCATGAGCTCGAGTGACAGGGGGCGCGACGACGCACCCGGCGCGCAGCGCGAACCGCCGCCGAATCCGAACGGGCCGGGCGGCGCGGATGCGTACGCCAGCTGGCTGGACCGGATGCAGCGTGCCCGTGCCCGCCAGGCGGCGATCACGCGCAACCTCTACACCTGGTCCAACTACAAGAGCTGGGCCGAACAGGTTCGCGGTTCCTGGGACGCCGGCGACAGCCCGGGCCCGAACACCGCCAACAAGCCGAAGAAATGAGTCGCCGACGGTGGCGGCACGGGCCTCAAGGGCTCGCGCACGGCACCGGACCTGCGATGAACGCGCGCTTAAGCGTCCCGCCGCGCGCCCGAGGCTCCCCTAGAGTTCCTTAAGCGTTCGAGACCTGCGCCGGCAGCGGCGGCAGCTCGGCCATCGCCTGCTCCAGCGCGGGACCGGTGCCCGTGGAGCTGCCGTCCCCGCCCGCCGGAGGAGTCGCACCCCCCTCCGTGGGAGCCTCCGGCGGCTTCGCTGCGCCCGGCTTCGGGCGCGTCAGCCACTCCACCAGCGGCGCCCACTGCTCGGTGTCCGGTGCGGCCACGTAGGCCTTCATCTCGTGCAGCCCGACCCCGAGCTCCGCCGCGCGCACGTAGTTCTGCGAGTCGCGCAGCGTCGCCACGATCGGGATCCCCAGGGTGTGCAGGAAGCGGATGAGCGCCTGGTAGATGAGGGTATTGCGCTTCACGCGGTTCGCGATCACCCCGATGCGGTCGTCCTCGCGGCGGATCTTGGCCACCAGGAGGAGGTCCCGGATGCAGCGCGAACAGGTGTGGATGTCGATGTCCGAGGGCAGCACCGGCACGATGATCTTCGCCGCATCGCGCACCATGTCCGGCAGCTGCGCCGGGGTGAGGGCGGCGGGCGTGTCGATGATCATGTGCGAGGTATTCGGCGGCGGCCGCAGCTGGAAGGCCCGCGTGGTGCGCGTGTCCTTCTCGTAGGCCGCGATCACGTGGATGGGGGGCTGGGCGGGCTTGCGCTTCTTAACCCAGCGCAGGGAGGAGCCCTGGGGGTCGTGGTCCATGAGGACCGGGGTATGGCCGCGCGAGGCCAGGTAGCTTGCCAGATTGATTGCGATGGTCGTCTTGCCGGACCCTCCCTTGGGGTTCAGGACGACGATACGCTGCATGGCTTCCTTGGCTTGACGCGTGCGCGTGACGCGGGTCGCAGCCAAGCCTACGCACGCTATTTAACTCCTGCAAGCGCAGGGTGAGCACTGTGAGCGCGGACACGCCCGCGACATGTGCGCGTGCGTAGATTACGCCCCGCGATGGAAGAACGTTTTCTGCATCTGTGGGACGAATTGGACGATGTCTGGTGCACGTGTCGCCACCTCGCGACCTGGGCCGCCACCGAGACCCTCGCCACCGCCGCCCCGTTCCTCGCCGCCCTCCTGGGTGGCGCCCTGACCCTCCTGATCGCGCACCGCACCGCCCTGGCGTTCGCCGGCTGACCCGCCCCGCCGGCGGGGCGCGCGGCGCACGCCGCGCTTGAAATTCCCGCGCCGGCCCTCAAGATCGCACCCCACAAGATGCGGCCGCTGACGGCCCGCACGGCAACCCTGTCCCTCCAAAGGCCAAGCGCGCAAAACCATGGCAGAGACCACCGAGAGCCCCGCGGGGGCCGCCTCCAAGGAAACCCACGGCTTCCAGGCCGAGGTGCGTGAGCTCCTGAAGCTCATGATCCACTCCCTCTACAGCCACCGGGAGATCTTCCTGCGTGAGCTCATCTCCAACGCCTCGGACGCCTGCGACCGGCTGCGCTTCGCCGCCATCGCCGATGCCGCCCTCTTGGCCCAGGACCCGGAGCTGGGCATCCGAATCGACGGCGACCCCGCCGCCGGCACCGTGACCATCACCGACAACGGCATCGGCATGAGCCGGGAGGAGGCGGTGAAGAACCTGGGCACGATCGCCCGCTCCGGCACTGCCGAGTTCTTCCGCTCGCTCTCCGGGGACCAGCAGAAGGCCTCGGCCCTCATCGGCCAGTTCGGCGTCGGGTTCTACTCCGCCTTCATCGTGGCCGACCGCGTCGAGGTCCGCTCGCGCCGCGCCGGGGCGCCCGCCGAGGCCGGCGTGCGCTGGGAATCCCGCGCCGACGGGGACTTCACGGTCGAGACCGTGCACCGCGACGCCCGCGGCACCGAGGTCACCCTGTACCTGAAGGAGGATGCGAAGGAGTTCGCCGACCCCTACCGGCTGCGCGGCCTCATCCGCCGCTACTCCGACCACATCGGCTTCCCGGTGCGCATGCGCAAGGAGGGCGAGGCCTCCCTCGAGTACGAGGCGGTCAACCAGGCGAAGGCCCTGTGGACCCTGCCGCGCGCCGAGATCAAGGACGAGGAGTACCGCGAGTTCTACCAGTACCTCGCGCACGACTTCACCGAGCCCCTGACCTGGAGCCACAACCGCGTCGAGGGCAAGCGGGAGTACACGAGCCTCCTGTACCTGCCCTCGCGGGCGCCCTTCGACCTCAACCAGCGCGAGGGGGCGCGGGGACTGAAGCTGTACGTGCGGCGCGTGTTCATCATGGACGACGCCGAGCAGTTCCTGCCCCTGTACCTGCGCTTCGTGAAGGGGGTGGTCGACTCCGCCGACCTGCCGCTGAACGTCTCGCGCGAGATCCTGCAGCAGGAGCCCGAGGTCGAGGCCATCCGCAACGGCCTCACCAAGCGCGTGCTCGACCTCATCGGGCGCCTTGCCCGGGAGGATGCCGCCAAGTACGCCACGTTCTGGAAGGAGTTCGGGGCGGTGCTGAAGGAGGGCGTGGTCCAGGACCTGCCCAACCAGGCCACGATCCTCGGACTCCTGCGCTTTGCCAGCACGCACAGCGCCGAGGACGCCCCCACCGTGACCCTGGCCGAGTATGTCGGCCGCATGCAGGGCGGCCAGGAGCGCATCTACTACGTGATCGCCGAGAGCGTCGCAGCCGCCCGCGCCCACCCGGCCATCGAGCGCCTGAAGGAACGGGGCCTGGAGGTGCTGCTGCTGTCCGAGCGCATCGACGAGTGGGTGATGGGCCAGCTCACCGAATTCGAGGGCAAGAAGTTCAAGGACGCCTCGCGCGGGGACCTGGGGCTCGCCGGGCTCGCCAGCGAGGCCGACCGCAAGACCCACGAGGAGGAGCTCAAGGAGAGCAAGGGGCTGCTCAAGCGCGTCAAGGACGCCCTCGGGGAGCGCGTGAGCGAGGTGAAGGTGAGCGAGCGCCTGCGCGAGTCGCCGGCCTGCCTGGTGCTCGGCGACCACGACATCGGCGACCAGATGCGCCGCATCCTTGCCGCCGCCGGACAGAAGGCCCCGGAAGCGGTGCCGGTGCTCGAGCTCAACGTGACCCACCCCCTGGTGAAGTACCTCGATGGACTGAAGGAGTCCGCGGACTTCGGCGAGCTCACCCAGCTCATCTACGAGCAGGCCTCGCTCGCAGAGGGCAGCCAGCTGGCGAACCCGCCCGAGTACGTGGCGCGCCTGAACCGCCTGCTGGTGCGCCTCACCGGCCAGGGCGGCACGGCGGCGGCCTAGCGCCGTGCCGGCGCCACGCGCCGAGCGGGCCACCCTCAGTGGACCCCAGGGCCCACTGGAGGCGCTCATCGAGACCCCGGCGGAAGGTCCGCCGCGCGCCGTGGGCGTGGTGTGCCATCCGCACCCGCTCTACGGCGGCAACATGGACCACAAGGTCGTGCACACCGTGGCGCGCGCCTTCGGCGAGCGCGGGGCGGCGAGCATCCGCTTCAACTTCCGCGGCGTGGGGGCCAGTGCCGGCGCCTACGACGAGGGCCGGGGCGAGACCCGGGACGCGCTCGCGGTCATCGAGTACGCCCGCGGCCGCTGGCCGGGCCTGCCGCTCTGGCTCGGCGGCTTCTCCTTCGGCGGGGCCGTGGCCGTGCTGGCCGCCGCGACCAGCCACCCCGACCTCCTGGTGCTGATCTCCCCCGGGGTCACCAAGATCGACGTCACGCACGCGCCCGGTCCTGCCTGCCCGTGGCTCATCGTCCAGGGCGATGCCGACGACGTGGTGCCCGCGGACTTCGTGCTCGACTGGGCGCGCACGCTCACGCCTGCGCCCACCCTCGCGCTGCTCGCCGGCGCCGGCCACTTCTTCCATGGCCGCATCACCGACCTCAAGGACGCGGTGCTGCGGTTCATCCCGTCCTGAGCCACCGCTCATCGGCCCGCGCGGCCTCCCCGACAGGAGTGCCGCTAGACTCGCCTCAAGAACCCCCCATGCGAAAGAACGGAATGATGAACAGCTCGCGCGCCGCGGCGCTCGCCACGGCGGTGGCGCTATTGACCGCCTGCGTCCCGGTGCAGCAGGCCGCCACCAGCCCGGACTACCAGAAGACCCGCACCGGGGCCGGGATCGGCGCCGGGGTGGGCGCGGTCATCGGCCTGCTCACGCGCGGGGACAAGTTCCAGAACGCGCTCATCGGCGCGGCGCTCGGCGGGGTCGCCGGCGGCGCCATCGGCAACTACCAGGACCGCCAGGAGGCGCAGCTCAAGCAGGCCATGGCCGGCACGGGCGTGGAGGTGGTGCGCAAGCAGGACAACATCACCCTCGACATGCCCGGCAGCATCACCTTCGCCACCAACAGCGCGGACCTGAACGCCGCCTTCTACCCGATCCTGGACAAGGTGAGCGCGACGCTCGTGCAGTACGACCAGACCATGATCGAGGTCGCAGGCCACACCGACTCGACCGGCAGCGCCGCCTACAACCAGGCGCTCTCGGAGCGCCGCGCGCACTCGGTGGCCGCCTACCTCGTGAGCCGCGGCGTGCGCATCCAGCGCCTGATGGTGGTGGGGGACGGGGAGAACCACCCGATCGCCTCCAACGACACCCCGGACGGC
Source organism: Pseudomonadota bacterium (assembly GCA_018241425.1). Classification (GTDB taxonomy): domain Bacteria; phylum Pseudomonadota; class Gammaproteobacteria; order Steroidobacterales; family Steroidobacteraceae; genus 13-2-20CM-66-19. The sequence goes on along the minus strand of JAFEDU010000008.1, from coordinate 55,114 downwards.
CGCGCCGCGAACCGCCGCGTCGAGATCACCATCGTGCCGGTCGCGCAGGGGCAGCCGGGCACCGCGGCGCCCGCGCCGGCCGGCTGATAACCCCAGCAAATCCCTCTAGTTGCGGAAAAACAAAGGCCCGGACGGAAGATCCGTCCGGGCCCTGGTACGACGCGTGGAAGTGTCCTACGCGCGGCAGCGGTCTTAGTTGACCATCGCCTTGAGGCTCTTCAGCGGGAGCGCACGAACCTTCTTGCTCGCCGGCTTCGCCTTGAAGGTCATCTTCTCGCCCGTGAACGGGTTGACGCCTTCGCGCGCCTTGGTGGCGGGCTTCTTCACGACCTTCAGCTTCAGCAGCCCCGGAACGGTGAACAGCCCGTTCGAGCGCAGGCTCTTCTTGATCACGCCGCTCAGCGAATCGAAGACGCTGCCGACCTGCTTGCGGGACAGTCCCGTGTCTTTGGAAATGTGAGTCAGGACTTCCGACTTGGTCGGAGCGCCACCCTTTTTCGCCATTTTGCGCTACTCCTCGAAAATTGAGTTTTAAAAACGCGGCCTGTCAGCGGTCCGCGCGATGCGAATCGGCGCGGAAAATAGCACATGCGCACACTTTCGCAAGCGCTTTTTTGCTTTCGAGGATCGCGAAAATCCCTTTTTTCCAGCCATTTCGTGCGCGAGGGAGCGGGGCGCGCGCAACCTGCGGGTGCGAAAGCGACTTCAGTTTGCCCGCTAAGCGCCGGTTTTTGCGCGCACACGGGTCGCGGGCGCACGCTTGCGCCTTGTACGTATGCGCCTGGATTTGCAGGCTCTTCAGAACAGGAGCGGCAGGTGGATGAGCACCTGGATGATCAGTCCAGCCCACAGGGGCGACAGGTCGATGCCCGCCATCGAGGGGATCGCGCGACGGATCGGGCGCAGCACCGGCTCGCACAGGGTGGCGAGCACCGACTGCAGCGGCGAGTAGCCGCTCGGGGCGATCATGTAGAGCAGGGCATACAGGAGGATCGCGTAGAAGTAGGTCCACAGCACCATGAGGTAGATCTCGGCGGCGATGGCGCTCGCCCACGCGATCGTCAGGTGCATGCCGCTGCCCGAGAACGGCGCACCGATGCCTTCCTCGGCGATGGCGCGGGCGCCGACCCGCACCGCCGCCACGAGCAGCACCGCGAGCACCGAGGCAGTGTCGAGCTTGCCGATCGGCGGCAGCACGCGCCGCAGCGGCAGGATCAGCGGGTTGGTGACCTTGACGATCAGCTGGCACAGCGGGTTCCTGAAGTCCGCCCGCGTCAGCTGCAGCAGCAGGCGCGCGATGACCGCGAACAGCGCCAGCGCGAGCAGCGGGTCGATGATGTAGCTGACCAGGAAGGTGACGAGGCTCATGCGGCTATCCTAACGGCAGGGCGGGTTCAGCTGCGGCTGGCCTGGGCGAGCTCGCGCCCGCGCGCCGCGGCGGCCGCCAGCGCCTTCGCGACCAGGGCCCTGAAGCCCCCGCCCTCCAGGGTCTTCAGCGCCGCATCCGTGGTGCCGCCGCGCGAGGTCACCTCCGCGCGCAGCCGCGCGAGGTCGGCCCCGGCGCCCTGCGCGAGCAGGCCCGAGCCGTAGAGCGTCGCGGCCGCCAGGCGCTGGGCCACCTGGTGCTCGAGCCCGAGCTGCGCGCCGGCCTCCGCCATGCACTCGGCGAGCAGGAAGAAGTAGGCGGGCCCGCTGCCGGACAGCGCGGTCACCACATCCAGGGCGTCCTCGGTCGGCACCCACACCACCTCGCCCACGGCCTTGAGGACCGCTTCCGCCGCCTGGCGCAGCGGCGAGCCGACCTTGAGCGGCGCGTACAGGCCGCTGATCCCGGCACCGACCAGCGCGGGCCGGTTCGGCATTGCGCGCACCACCGGCACCGCGCCGCCCGTCCAGGCCTCGAGGTCGAACACCCGGGTGCCCGCGCACACCGAGATCAGGAGCGGGTGCTTGAGGGTGAGGGCCTTGGCGAGGCCCTTGAGGAGGCCCTGCGCATCCTGGGGCTTCACCGCGAGCACCACGATCTCGGCGCCGCTGACGGCCTGCTCGTTGTCGGCGACCGCGGTGATGCCGAGCTCGCGGGCGAGCTGCTCGCGCGCGGCCGGGTGGCTCTCCCCGACCGCGACCTGCTCGGGCCGGGTGCCCGAACGCAGGAGGCCGCTCACCAGGGCGCGGCCCATGTTGCCGGCGCCGAGAACACACAGTCGCGTGGTCATGAGGGGGCTATTGTACGGATCTCGGGCCGAACAACACCGTGCCGAGGCGCACCAGCGTCGAGCCCTCGGCGATCGCGGCCTCGAAGTCATCGCTCATGCCCATCGAGAGCGTGTCCAGGCCGGCGCCGCCGGCGTTCAGCCCGGCGCGCAGTTCCGCGAGGGCGTGGAACCAGTGCCGCTGGCGCTCAGGCGAGTCCTCCTGCGGGGGCAGGCACATCAGGCCCCGCAGCTTCAGGCGCGGCAGCGTCGCGACCGCCGCGGCAAGCGCGCCGAGCTCCCCGGGCGCGACGCCGCCCTTGCTGGCCTCGCCCGCGATGTTGACCTGCAGGCACACGTTCAGCGGCGGGGCGTGGAAGGGGCGCTGCGCCGAGAGGCGCTCGGCGATCCTCAGGCGGTCGACCGCGTGCACCCAGGCGAAGCTCTCGGCGACCGCGCGGGTCTTGTTGGCCTGAATGCGACCGATGAAGTGCCACTCGAGGTCGCGTTCCTGCAATGCCGCAAGCTTCCCCAGCGCCTCGTTCAGGTAGCTCTCCCCGAAGCTCCTGACCCCCAGGTCCGCGGCCTGTGCCACCAACTGCGCGTCCTGGCCCTTGCTGACCGCCAGGAGTGTGACCGACTGCGCACTCCGCCCGCTCTGCGCCGAGGCCCGTGCGATGCGCTCGCGCACACTCTCGATGCGCAGCGCCAAATTCTGCGGATTCATTAACATATTGGACGTGTAACCCCTCGTTTATACTGCCGGCGCGCTCGCAGCCAGCAGGCGGTACTTTCCGTCATCCCGACACTGCCGCAGGCCGCGCGCGCCGCCGTCCCCAGGGAGCATCAATGGCCGTCGACATCGCGCAACTCTTGGCCTTCGCCGTCAAGAACAATGCCTCGGACCTGCATCTGTCCTCCGGCGTGCCGCCGATGATCCGCGTCGACGGGGACATGAAGCGCATCAACATGCCGCCGCTGTCGCACAAGGAAGTGCACTCCATGGTGTACGACATCATGAACGACAAGCAGCGCAAGGCCTACGAGGAATTCTTCGAGACCGACTTCTCCTTCGAGATCCCGAAGCTGGCGCGCTTCCGCGTCAACGCCTTCAACCAGAACCGCGGCGCCGGGGCGGTGTTCCGCAACATCCCGAGCACCATTCTGTCCCTGGACGACCTGGCCTCGCCCAAGATCTTCCGCGACCTGTGCATGCTGCCGCGCGGCCTGGTGCTGGTCACCGGCCCCACCGGCTCGGGCAAGTCGACCACGCTCGCCGGCATGGTCAACCACTGCAACGACAACCGCCCCGACCACATCATCACCATCGAGGACCCGATCGAGTTCGTGCACGAGTCCAAGCGCTGCCTCGTGAACCAGCGCGAGGTGCACCGCGACACGCTCGGCTTCTCCGAGGCGCTGCGCTCGGCGCTGCGCGAGGACCCCGACGTCATCCTGGTCGGCGAGATGCGTGACCTCGAGACCATCCGCCTGGCGCTCACCGCCGCCGAGACCGGCCACCTGGTGTTCGGCACCCTGCACACTTCTTCCGCCGCCAAGACCATCGATCGCATCGTCGACGTGTTCCCCGGCGAGGAGAAGGACATGGTGCGCTCGATGCTGTCCGAGTCGCTGCGCGCGGTCATCTCGCAGAGCCTGCTGAAGAAGAACGGCGGCGGCCGCGTGGCCGCGCACGAGATCATGATCGGCACCCCCGCGATCCGAAACCTCATCCGCGAGGGCAAGATCGCGCAGATGTACTCCTCGATCCAGACCGGCGGCGCCGCGGGGATGCAGACCCTGGACCAGTGCCTCACCGAGCTCGTCGCCAAGGGCGTCGTCAGCAAGGAAGAGGCGCGCTACAAGGCGCAGAACAAGGACGCGGTTTAATCCCTCTCAACGCCTAAGGCCAAGAGCCACGAGCCATGGATCGCGATCAAGCCATCAAGCTGATGCAGGACCTGCTGCGGCGGGTCACAGAGAAGAAGGCCTCGGACCTCTTCATCACCGCGGGGTTCCCGCCGGCGATCAAGGTGGACGGGGAGATCCGCCCGCAGTCCGAGCGCGCCCTCACGCCCGAGCAGTCGGCGACCCTGGTGCGCGCCATCATGAACGACCGCCAGACCAAGGAGTTCGACGCCAGCAAGGAGTGCAACTTCGCCATCGCACCCCCCGGCATCGGCCGCTTCCGCGTCTCGGCGTTCGTGCAGCAGGCCGCGGTCGGCTGCGTCATCCGCCTCATCAACGCCAAGATCCCGACCTTCGAGGAACTGGACCTGCCGCCGATCCTGAAGGAGGTCGTGCTCTCCAAGCGCGGCCTCGTCATCCTGGTGGGCGGCACGGGCTCCGGCAAGTCGACCTCGCTCGCCGCGATGGTGGGCTACCGCAACGAGAAGACCCGCGGCCACATCGTGACCATCGAGGACCCGGTGGAGTACGTGCACACCCACAAGGGCTGCGTGATCACGCACCGCGAGGTGGGCGTGGACACCGACAGCTGGCAGGCGGCGCTCAAGAACACCCTGCGCCAGGCCCCGGACGTCATCCTCATCGGCGAGATCCGTGACCGCGAGACCATGGAGTACGGCATCCAGTTCTCCGAGACCGGCCACCTGGTGCTCGCGACCCTGCACGCCAACAGCTCCAACCAGGCGCTCGACCGCATCATCAACTTCTTCCCGGACGAGCGGCGCGACCAGCTGCTCATGGACCTGTCGCTCAACATCCGCGGCCTCATCTCGCAGCGCCTCATCCCGCGCGAGTCCGGCACCGGGCGCATCGCCTCCATGGAGATCATGCTGAACTCGCCCCTGATCCAGGACCTGATCTTCAAGGGCGAGGTCGCCAAGATCAAAGAGGTCATGGCGCGCTCCAACCGCCTCGGCATGAAGACCTTCGACCAGTCGCTCTACGAGCTCTACGAGACCGGCTACATCTCCTACGAGGATGCGCTGCGCAACGCCGACTCCAAGAACGAGCTGCGGCTGCGCATCAAGCTCGAGAGCAAGCGCGAGCAGAAGAACATCGACGACGGCGGTGCCCTCAAGATCGTCGAGGAAGAGCAGGGTCGCAGCCTGTGAAGGCGGCCAAGGAGCAGGCCGCCGAAGCCGCGCAGTCCTCCTCGTCCACGGGGACCGCGGAGGCGGTGGCGGCGGCCGTCACCGGGCGCCACCCGACGCTCAACACCAAGCCGCTGTTCAAGCTGATGGTGGAGAAGAAGGCTTCCGACCTGTTCTTCACCTCCAACGCGCCCATCAAGATCAAGATCGAGGGCCAGATCCTGCCGGTCAACAAGCAGGTGCTGACCCCCGAGACCGTGCGCCAGACGGCGTTCGCGCTCATGAGCAACGAGCAGCGCGAGCACTTCCAGAAGGAATGGGAGCTGGACTTCGCGGTCTCCGAGCCCGGGCTCGGCCGCTTCCGCGTCAACGTGTTCATGCAGCGCGGCTACCCGGCGATGGTGATGCGCTACATCACCGCCGACATGCCGCGGCTGGACTCGTTGGGGCTCCCGGACATCATCTCCGAGCTCGTGCTCCTCAAGCGCGGCCTGATCCTGATGGTCGGCTCGACCGGCTCGGGCAAGTCCACGACGCTCGCGGCGATGCTCAACTACCGCAACGAGAACTCCTCGGACCACATCGTCACCATCGAGGACCCGATCGAGTTCCTGCACACCAACAAGCGCTCGATCGTCAACCAGCGCGAGGTGGGGCTGGACACCAAGAGCTATGCGCGCGCACTGCGCGGCGTGGTGCGCGCCGCCCCGGACGTGATCCTGATCGGCGAGATCCGCGACAAGGACGGCATGGAGGCGGCGATCAACCTCTCCGGCACCGGGCACCTGGTGCTGGCGACGCTGCACGCCAACAACTGCGCCGAGTCGCTCGACCGCATCATCAACATGTTCCCGCGCGAGCAGCACAACCAGATCTTCCTCGACCTGTCGCAGTACCTGCGCGCCATCATGGCGCAGCGCCTGGTGATGGGTAAGGACAGCCGCCGCCTCGCAGCGGTGGAGATCATGATCAACACGCCGCACATCGGCACGCTGGTCAAGAAGGGCGACGTCGTCTCGATCAAGGAGGCGATCAACCTCTCGGGCGAGAAGGGCATCCAGAGCTTCGATGCGGCGTTGCACACGCTCTTCAAGCAGGGCCGCATCGGCATGGAAGAGGCCCTGCTGCACGCCGACTCGCGCGCCAACCTGGAAGCGAAGATTAACTTCGGCTGAACGACGGCCGCGGCCGCGGCGGCCGCCCACTCCCTTGTCATCCGGCTCCCGGGTGCCACGTTCTAGGGTTCATCGCGGGTGCTTACACCCGTATACACGCAAGGCAGGTTACTTATGGTTAAGCAGATCGTGGGGGCGAGCCTGATCGTAGGTGCCCTGTTCACCGGTACGGCGCTCGCGCAGACCCGCGCGACCGACGATCAGCAGCGCGACGTGAACCAGCAGTCCCGCATCGAGCAGGGGCTGCAGTCCGGCCAGCTGTCCACCAAGGAGGCCGGCCAGCTCGAGCGCGGCCAGCAGGCCATCGACCGCCAGGAGGCCAAGGACCTCAAGAACGGCTCGATCAGCGCCAGCGAGCAGGCGAAGCTCAACTCCATGCAGAACAAGGAGAGCAACGCCATCTACAACGACAAGCACAACGCCGTGAAGGGCAACCCCAACTCCGCCTCCTCGCAGCGCATGCAGGCCGACGTGCAGCGCAACGTGAACCAGCAGGAGCGCATCAACAACGGCATGCGCAACGGCTCGCTCACCAACAAGGAAGCCGGTTCACTGGAGCGCGGCCAGGCGCACGTCGACCGCAAGGAGGCCAATGCGGCCGCCAACGGCCACGTGAGCGCCGGCGAGCAGGCCCGCATCCAGGGCTCCGAGAACCACCAGAGCAACCGCATCTACAACAAGAAGCACAACGGCGTCACGAAGTAATCGCGTAACGCGAAGCAGACGAGGACGGGCGGCCTTCGGACGGGCCGCCCGTTTTCTTTTGGGGGGGGGTCGTTGGCAGCCACGCAACCTGCGATCCGGCTGCGACTGCTGCGCCGCGGTAGCTGCAATGTGGACGGCGTCAGTTCGGTGCGCCATCATGGGCGCAACAACAAGAAGCGCCGCGTGGTTCCATACGCGTACGCGTGCCAAGGATCTGTGGGTATGCGCAATTCCTTCCTGTACCTCATGGTCGCGGCGTGCCTCGTGCTCGGCGGCTGTGGGGGTGGTGGGGGTACCACCGACAACACGGCACCGCCCCCGCCGCCTCCCGCGCTGACCCCCATCGTTTCCCTCAGCGCTAACGTCGTGCAGGTCACGGCGGATACATCGCAGGGCGCTCCCACCGCGGCAATCCTCGACGTGAGTGTCGCCAATCCTCCCACGGGGCAGCTGTTCTACCAGCTCACGTACAGCGGTACCGCGATCGCCAGTGCGAGTTTCGCCTGGAGCTCGAGCAGTTCCGGGGCTCTCACCGTGGACTTTCCCGTGCCGGCCGCGCTCGGGGCCGGGACCTACCAGGGCACGGTACAGTTGAACATCTGTGAGGATGCGGCCTGCGGCAAGCCCGTGAGCGGGGCGCCGCTTTCGGTGCAGGTCTCATACACGGTGACGAATAACGGCTCGCTGGGACCGGTCACGTTCACTGTGACACCCCCGTTCGCAAGCTATACGGACGTGACCGCGACCACGACACCGCAGCAGGCGACATTCGACGTCGCGGTTTACAACCTCCCCGCGGCGGGGCTCTTTCTGCGCCTGACCCAACCGACTTCCGGATTCGTCACTCAGCTCAGTTACGTCGAGGAGCCGCTGTTCGGCGCTCAGACCGGTGTCGATGTCGAGTTCACGGCATCGCTGGTAAGTCCCGCCAGTCTGGGCTCCGGCTATTTCAACTCGTCAGTGACTTTCGAGTTGTGCTACGACCAGGCGTGCACGCAGCAGGTCCAGGGCAGTCCCGTCGTCGAGCCGATCGATTACACGGTCTACCTGACGAAGGGCAAGGAATACACCCTGCAGACCGCGGCTGGCGGTGGCGTCACGGACCTTGCCTACGACGGTGCGGGCCAGAGGCTCTATGCCAGCGCCCTGGCCGGCTATCTCAACAGCCCGTTCACTGCAGCCATCACCCAGATCAACCCGGCCACCGGGGCCCTCGGTACGCAGCTGACGTTCGCCGAGGGGCTGGCCACGCTGGCGGTCTCCGACGACGGCAGCCTGATTTACGCCGGCTCGGCCGTGGACCCGGTGGTTCACCGGGCCACGCTGCCCCTGAGTGCCGACATCGACATTCCGCTGGGATCCTCGGGCAACCCGCAGGCGCAGCCGAACATCGCCGCGCAGCTGCTGGTGGCTCCCGGCGCCCCGCACACGCTGATCGCGGCGCTACGCTATCCGAGCGGGCTGGGTACCGGGGGCACCTGGGTCTTCGACGACGCGACTCCCCGCGCGCAAGGCCTCGGCTCCCTCGGTCCCAATGCGAGTCCCGACTCGCTCAGCATAGGTTCCACGGCCACCACTCTCTACGCCTACCGCTATTCCTATCAGCTGCCCTTCGTCGAAGCGCTCGATCAGGTGGCTCTGGGGAGCGGCGGGCTGGGGGTCTCCTCGAGCATCGACCTGACGCCGACCAGTGCCACGGATGCCGTGGTGGGCATTGCCTACGCTGGGGGGATGATCTACGAGCAATCCGGCTACGTGCGCGACGCCGCGAGCGGGGCCATCGTCGGGCAACTGCAGCTGCCGCCGCAGATGGGCACTGTCCTGGGTCTGCCGAATCTCGTGGCGGTGCTGCCCGACTTGGCCAATCAACGTGTTTTCGTGCTCGCGACCGTCGAGCACCTCTATCTGCTGACCTACGATGCCGCGACGCTCGCGTTCCGCTCGATCATTGACCTCGGCTACGACGATTTCGACCCGATGCTGCACACCCACATGCTTACCTGGGGCAGTAACGGGGTGGCGTTCAACCGAGGTGGCGGAGTGCAGATCCTCGCCGGCACCTTCATCTCCATTCCCGCAGGTACTGCGCAGGTCAAGCACGGCGCGCGTCCTGTCCTGCAAACGATGCGTCTCAGCCGGCCTAGCCGCCACTGATGCCTGGCGAGACCCCAACTCAGAGCGCTCAGCGCCCGCGGGCGATCGCGGCGAGGTCGGACAGGTACTGCTGGTAGGCCTTGTCGGTGGCCGCCTCGCGCTGGCGGGTGAGGTAGTCCTGCAGCTGCGCGGTCGCCGCTACGCTGCCGGACAGTTCCTGGCGACCCGCCGGGGTGTGCGCGAACTGCACGACCTGGCGCAGGTCCTCGTCGCTTAGGTTTCCGGCGAAGGCCTGGGCCCACACGGCCGCGGCGGCCTGCGGGTCGAGCATGCTGCGCGAGGCGCTCACGAACCGGTCGGTCGCCGCCTCCAGGCGCTCGCGCTGCGGGGCGCTGAGGTTGTCGAGCTGGCCTGCGAACTGCGCCCGCGCGCGGTCGATCGCGACGCGGCTGCGGGCGAGGGCGTCGGACTGCGTGCGCGCCATCACCCCGTCGATGTCGGCGATCGCGGCAAGCTCGGCGATCGCCTGCGGGCGCGTGAGCGGCGGCTCGCGGCCGGTCTCGCAGCCCGCGGCGAGGGCGAGGAACGCGCCGCCGGCCAGGAGGGTGCGCCAGGCCGGGAGGCGACGTCCCCTCACCCGAACACCGCCTCGGCGTCGAAGACCGGCCCGTCGACGCACACGCGCTTCATCGCAGGTCCCGCGGGTGTCTTCACCTCGACCGTGCAGCCGGCGCAGCCGCCGACCGCGCAGGCCATGAACTCCTCGAGCGACACCTGCGCCTTCACTCCGTGGCGGCGGGCCAGCGCCGCGGTCGCCTTCAGCATCGGCGTCGGCCCGCAGGCGAAGATCTCCACTTCCCGAAGGTGCGCCGGGGCCAGCGAGGACAGCCAGTGGTCGGCAAGCTCGGTGACGAAGCCCGGGAAGCAGCCCGGGAAGTCCGACTTGCTCGCAAGGCGGCTCGGCACGCGCCACTCCTCGAGCAGCGGCATGCAGGCGATCGAGCCTTCCGGCACGCCGCCGACCAGGATGGAGGAGGGCCGGGTGCGGAACGGGAACGGCACCTCCGAGCCCATGAGCACGAGCGGCTTGTAGCGCGCGTCCGCCTTCAGGGTCTCGGCGAGGAACACCATCGGCGGGATGCCGACGCCGCCGCCGATCAGGAGCGTGCGCGGGCGCTCCGGGCTCACCCTGAACGGCTGCCCGATCGGGCCCAGCACCGAGATCGTGTCGCCCGCCTTGCGGGCGGCGAGCGCGTGCAGGCCTGGGCCCACGACCTTGTAGAGGATCTCGATCCAGCCCGCCTGGGCATCCGCGCGCATGATCGACAGCGGGCGGCGCATGGGGATGGCGGCATCGCAGGTCAGGTGCGCGAAGCTCCCCGGCCGCGCGTGCGCGGCGCACTTGGGGGCCGCCAGGCGCAGCACGAACTGCTCCGCGTCGTAGGCCAGGTGGCTCAGCACCGTCCCGGCCTCGAGAAAGATGGTGCCGCGGTCGGCGCGGCTCATGCGCGGCCCCCGCGCGAGGTGAGGGCTTCCGCGAGCACCGCCATGCGCACGGCGACGCCATTGCGCACCTGGTCCCGGATCACCGACTGCGGCCCGTCGGCCACCTCCGAGGCGATCTCGATGCCGCGGTTCATCGGCTGCGGGTGCATGACGATGGCATCCGGGCGCGCAAGCTTCAGGCGCTGCGGCGTGAGTCCCCAGGCGCGGAAGTATCCCGTGCCCTCCGGCAGGTCGGCATCGCCCATGCGCTCCTTCTGGATGCGCAGCATCATGATGACGTCGGCGCCGTCGAGCCCGGCGTCGAGGCTGGTGAAGCGCGCCACCCCCGGGAATTCCTCCGCGGCCGGCATGAGGGCCGGCGGGGCGACGATGCGCAGGTCCGTCACCCCCAGCGTCCTCAGCACGTGCCAGCCCGAGCGCGCCACGCGCGAGTGGCGGATGTCGCCGACGATGGCCACCGAGAGCCCCGCGAACCGCTGGCGGCGCTGCAGGATCGTGAGCGCATCGAGCAGCCCCTGGGTGGGGTGCGCGACGTGCGCCTCGCCCGCGGACAGCACGCTCACGTGCGGGGCGACGTGCCCAGCGACCAGGGCCGGCACCCCCACCTCGGCGTCGCGGATCACGAAGGCGTCCACGTGCAGCGACTCCAGCGTGTAGACCGTGTCGAGCATGCTCTCGCCCTTGACCCGCGAGGACAGCTGCAACTCGAGGTTCACCACCTGGGCGCCGAGGCGCTTGGCGGCTAGCTCGAAGCTCACGCGCGTGCGCGTGGAGGGCTCGGTGAAGAGGTTCGCCACGGTGGCGCCGTTCAGCACGTTGCTCAGCGCGGGCGGCGACCCCAGCGGGCGCACGAAGCTCTGCGAGCGCTCGAGCAGGTGCTCGAGCAGGGACTTCGGCAGCCCCTCGAGCGTGAGCAGGTGGCGCAGCGTGCCGTCGGTGCGCAGCTGATCGGTCATGGCGCCTGGGTATCCACGTTCAACGGACTGCCTTCCCCCTGGAAAAACCGGCCGAGGATCACCGCGGCCGCCGCACTGTCGATGTCCGACTTCGCCACGCGCCGCCGCCGGCTGCCGTCGGCGCGCGCGCTCCTGAGCGCCGCCGTCGCCTCGAGCGAGGAGAAGCGCTCATCCACCAGGTGCACGGGCAGGGCGAAGCGGTGCGCGAGTGCGGCGGCGAAGTCGCGCGCGGCCGGGGCCACGGTGCTCTCGCTGCCGTCGACATTATACGGGTGTCCGACCACCAAGCGCCCGGGGCCGAAGGCGCGCACCTCGCGCCCGATCGCCGCCCAGTCCGGGCCTGCCGGGCCGTTCGTGGCCGCGGGCCGCGGTGCGGCCGTGCCCGTGAGCGTGTCACCGGCGGCGATGCCGATGCGCTTCAGCCCAAAGTCGAAGGCGAGGACGGTTTCCGGGGAGGTCATGCTGGCGGGCGGTGCCGCTCAGGCATGGCCGGCCTCGGGACCCAGGCGCTGCACGTCGATGCCGAGCAGGCGCCAGGCGCCGGTCCAGCGTTCGGTGAAGGGCAGCTCGAAGACCACGCGCGGGTCGACCGGCACGGAGGCCCAGGCGTTGTCCTTCATCTCGCGCTCGAGCTGCCCGGACTCCCAGCCCGCGTAGCCCAGGGCGATGAAGGCATCCCCCGGACCCTCCCCGCGGGCCATGGCGGCGAGCACGTCGCGCGAGGTCGTGACCTGGATGTCCTCGGAGACCTTGTGGGTGTGGTCCCAGTTGCCGCCCGGCCGGTGCAGCACGAAGCCGCGGTCGGTGTGCACCGGGCCGCCGCGCAGGACCGGCTGCTCGGCGATGTGCTCGGTGGAGGGCTCGAGCTTCATCTGCGAGAGCACGTCGGAGAGCTTCATCGGCAGGGGCTTGTTGAGCACGATGCCCAGGGCACCCCGGTCGGTGTGCTCGCAGATCAGGGCCACGGTCTGGGCGAAGTTCGGGTCGTTCAGCTGCGGCATCGCGATCAGGAGGTGGTTCGTGAGGCTCCCGGGCGGGCTCTCCGCGAACGGCGGGCCGGACGGTGCGTCCTCGGCCTCGGCCACCGCCTCGCTCTCGTCCTCGTCCTCGTCCGGTCCGCACCCGCTCACCATGCCGACAGTATGGGCATGGCCTTGGGCAGTCTCAAGGAACCGATACCGCCCCCCGGCCGGTGCGGCCGTCGGAGAACTGCCACTCGTAGGCAAAGCGCAGCACGCGGTACTGGCGCGCGAGTTCGGGCGGGAAGGGGTCGAAGGGGCTGGCGAGCTTCAGGATCTCGAGCGCCGCCTGGTCGAGCTCCGGGCTGCCGCTCGTGCGGCGGATGAGCACGCGGTCGAGCTTGCCGTCCGCGCCGATGCCGACCTCGACCACCGGGCTCGCCACGGCGCCGGCTACCTTCGCCACCGTGGGGTAGTTGAGGGTCCCGATGCGCTCGACCTTGCGCCGCCAGGCATCCAGGTACGGGGCGAGCGTTGCCGCGCGCGTGTCCGGGGTGACCCACAGCTCGTCGCGCTTGTCGCCGCGCACCTGCGCCGGGCCCTCCTCGTCGGGCCCGGGCTCGGCGGTCTGCGGCTGGTCGAAGAGCAGCGGCTGGTCGCGCGCGCTGCCCTCGCCACCCTCGTCGGCCAGGTAGTGGATGCTGGTGCTCCAGGCGATGGTGGTGAGCACGCGCTCGTCCGCGGCGCTGCCGGCGCGCTGGCCCTCGCTCGCGAGCGAGGTGCCCTCGGGCGTCCCCTTGTGCCTGAGGCTCGGGAGCGAGGAGGTGCGGTTGCGCGGGGCAACGGCCTTCCGGGTGTTACCGGAGCCGACCTGGGTGCGCTGCGCGAGGTAGGTGGCCGTGGGGTTCTTGTCCGCCTCCGGCAGCTCGTCGGAGACCAGGATCACCTCCAGCCCCGGGGGGTCGCCCTTGTCCTTGGCGTTGGCGTTGAAGGTGAGGCCCAGGATCACGAGGCCGTGGAGGAGGCCGGCCAGGAACACCATGGTGAGCAGGCGGTCCCACACCGGGGCCGCCCCCTCCCGCAACTGCAATGCGCGCCGTGCCACCGTGCCTGGCCGCGTCAGCCGTCAGCGCCCGCGCGCGGCCAGGTGCCGCTCGAGGGCCTGGATGAAGAGGTCGGCGATCTGGACCGGGAACTGCTTCTCGAGCTCGCGGATGCCGGTCGGGCTCGTGACGTTGATCTCGGTGACGAATCCGCCGATCACGTCCAGGCCCACGAACAGCATGCCGCGGCGGGCGAGTTCCGGCCCGATCTGGCCGGCGAGCCAGCGGTCGCGCTCGGTGAGCTCGCGCCCGACCCCCTTGGCGCCGGCGGCGAGGTTGCCGCGGTGGTCCTCGGGCGAGGGGATGCGGGCGAGCGCATAGGGCACCGGCTCGCCGTCGATCAGGAGCACGCGCGAGTCCCCCCCGGTGACGATCTCGGGTATGTAGCGCTGGCAGATCGCGAAGCCCCGGCCATAGTCGGTGAGGGTCTCGAACACCACGCGCGCGTTGTGGTCGGCCGCCCCGAGCACGAAGATCGAGCGGCCGCCCATGCCGTGCAGGGGCTTCACGACGATCTTGCCGTGCTCCTTGAGGAACGCCCCCATGTCGCCCATGTCGCGGGTGATGAGGGTCGGGGCGCAGCACTGCGGGAACCAGGCCGTGTAGACCTTCTCGTTCATGTCCCGCAGGCCCTGCGGGCGGTTCGCCACCAGCACCCCCGCGCCCTCGGCGCGCTCGAGGATGTAGGTGCTGTAGATGTACTCGGTGTCGAAGGGCGGGTCCTTGCGCATCAGGAGCACGTCGAGCGCGCCCAGGGGGGCGAGGCTGGGCTCGCCGAGGGTGAACCAGGACTTCGGGTCCGCGCGCACGGTAAGTGGGCGCATGCGGCCGAAGGCCACCCCGTCGCGCAGCGACAGGTCGGCCATCTCGAGGTAGGTGAGCTCGAAGCCCCGCCCCTGGGCGGCCAGGAGCATCGCCAGAGTCGTGTCCTTCGCGTAGCTGATGGCACCGATCGGGTCCATGACCACGCCCAGTCGCTTAGCCTTCGTCATTGCCTGCCTGCTCAAGTCCCGTGATGCGCCGGTACCGCAAAAGAATGCCGATTATGGCGAGTGGCGCGCGAATATGTCGCCGCCGGGCCCGGCGCGGTGCAAATCCCCGCCATCGCTTTCGAAAAACGTGACGTGCATGGCATAGCCGGGGGTATACCGATATGTTAAAACCGCGCTGCGCTTGCCCCTAGGGTTTTTCAAGGGGTCGCGAGGGTTTTGGCCTGCGGTCGACGTGCCGATATCGAGGGTGCGGTGCCGCGCGCCGGGAACGCCCCGGTAACCCCCGCGGCCTGTTAAGGAAGGAGTCACTGACCCGTGACTGGCAGCAACACCAAGCTCCAGGGACTGAAGGTTCTGGTCATCGACGACAGCAAGACCATCCGCCGCACAGCCGAGACGCTGCTCGCGAAGGAGGGCTGCGAAGTGTTCACGGCCATCGACGGCTTCGACGCCCTGGCCAAGATCGCCGACCACCAGCCGGACATCGTATTCGTCGACATCATGATGCCGCGCCTGGATGGCTACCAGACCTGCTCGCTCATCAAGCACAACAAGGTTTTCCGATCGATCCCGGTCATCATGCTGTCCTCCAAGGACGGCCTGTTCGACCGCGCGCGCGGCCGCATCGTGGGCTCGGAGCACTACCTCACCAAGCCCTTCACCAAAGACGAGCTGCTGTCGGCGATCGAGACGCACATCGGGAGATAGCACGGCCATGCCCCTGATCCTGATCGTGGACGACTCCCCGACCGAGCTGCACGTCATGCAGAAAGCGCTCGAGAAGCACGGGTATCAGACCGCCGCGGCGGTCGATGGTGCCGAGGGGGTGCGGATGGCGCGGGAGATCAACCCCGACCTCATCTTCATGGACATCGTGATGCCGGGCATGAACGGCTACCAGGCGACGCGCCAGCTGTCCTCCGACCCGCGTACCAGCTCCATTCCCATCATCATGGTGACCTCCAAGGGGCAGGAGACCGACCGCATCTGGGGCCTGCGCCAGGGGGCGATCGACTATATGGTGAAACCAGTATCCCCTGACCAGCTGGTCGCCAAGGCGCAGGCGACCCTGTCCTCCTGATGCGCAGGCACCCGTCTGAAGGGTGCGCGCGAGCGAAGGTTTTCCGACCCACTTCATGAGCGAACCGAACACCGCATCCGAGCCCGCGCTGAAGTCCCTCAGGGACCGGCCCTTCGAGCTGCTCGCCGAGCTCGAGCGCCGCGGCCGCACGGTCTCGGCCCAGGCGAACCCGGAGGCCTCCGCCGGGCGCGAGTGGGTGGGCGTCGCGCTGCGCATGGCCGGGGACCTGTACCTGGTGGCGCGCGAGGAGACCCGCGAGGTGCTCGGCATCCCCAACAGCACCACGCGGGTGCCGGGCGCCAAGGCCTGGATCCGCGGGCTCGCCAACGTGCGCGGCCAGCTCCTGCCGGTGGTCGACCTGCGCCAGTTCCTGGGGAGCGGGGTAACCCCCGTCACCCGTAACACCCGCATCGTGGTGGTCAACCACCGCGAGATCCCCGCCGGGCTCATCGTGGACGAGGTGCTCGGGTTCCGGCGCTTCGCCGAGGCCGAGTTCAGCGCCGATGCGCCGCCGACCGTGGCGCGCTGCGAGCGCTACCTTGCCGGGGCCTTCCGCCGCGGCCAGGAGCAGTGGCCGGTGCTGAGCCTGCGCACCATCCTGGAAAGCCCGGCGTTCGCCGAGGCCGCCGCATGAAGAGCGCCGGCGACACGCCCTCCCAGGCCCTGGCGCTCCTCCTGGGGCTCGCCGCGGCGCTGCTGATCGCGAGCGGGGTCACCTACTGGCTTGCCTTGGGCCGCGCGCCCGAGCGCACGACGCATGCCGTGCCCGTGGAGGCGCTGTTCGGGCTCGCACTCGATGCCGAGGGCGCGATCGCCGGCGATGCGGCCGCGCTCGGCCGGTTCCAGGAGCGCCAGAAGCAGCTCGAGGAGGCCGCCGCGAAGGATCCGGGGGCTGCGTTCGTGAGCGATGCGCGCTACTCGCGCCTCATGAGCAACGCCACCGCGGTGCTGCGCGCGCGCAGCTCGCTCGCCGATGCCGGCAGCGCCGCGCACGACACCGCCGCCATCACCCCGAAGCTCATCGCCGAGGCCCAGGCGCTCGGCCAGAGCCTGCCGGCGGCCGGTCCCGGCGCCGGCAACGGCGCGCTCGAGCGCTTCGAGTCGCGCGCCCAGCGCCTGCAGCTGGACGTCGCCGCCCTCACCCAGGGCGCGGCCGACCCCGCCCAGGCCGCGCAACGCATCGCCGAGAGCTCGGACTACCTGGGCCAGGTGATCTCGGCACTCGCGGGGGGGACTTCCGCGCTGCAGCTGCCGAAGGTGTCCACGCCCGAGGGGCTGAAGCACCTGAAGAACATGGACTCGCTCTACCAGGAGCTCGCCGCGACGGTGAAGCGCGCGGTGGCAGCGGCCCCGGCGCTGCCGGCGGCCCAGAACGCCGCGCACGCCATCGCCGCGGACGCCCGCGACCTCGCCGCCACGCAGCCGGCGCCCGCGGCCGCGGCGGCCTTAGGACTTGCCGCCTACCTGCCGCTCGTGCTGCTGGGGATTGGGCTCGCGCTGCTGGCGGGCGCGCTCATCGCCGCGCTGCGCATCCAGCGCACCATGCAGCGCCAGCGCCTGTCGGTGGATGCGCAGAAGAAGGAGACCGACCGCAACCAGCAGGCGATCCTGCGCCTGCTCGATGAGCTGTCGAGCCTCGCGGACGGGGACCTGACCGTGCAGGCCACCGTCACCGAGGACATCACCGGCGCCATCGCGGACTCGATCAACTACGCGGTCGATGCGCTGCGCGGCCTGGTCACCACCATCAACAGCTCCGCGATCCAGCTGGACTCGGCCACCCGCCAGACCCAGTCACTCGCGCAGCACCTCGCCAAGGCGAGCGGCGCGCAGTCCAAGCAGATCGCCTCCGCCACCGAGTCCGCCGCCAGCATGGCAGGCTCGGTCGAGGAGGTCTCCGGCAACGCCGAGCGCGCCGCCGACGTCGCGCGGCACTCGGTGGAGGTCGCGCACAAGGGCGGCGATGCGGTGCGCCGCACCATCGACGGCATGAACACCATCCGCGAGACCATCCAGGAGACCTCCAAGCGTATCAAGCGCCTGGGCGAGTCGAGCCAGGAGATCGGCAACATCGTCGAGCTGATCAACGACATCGCCGAGCAGACCAACATCCTGGCGCTCAACGCCTCCATCCAGTCCTCCATGGCGGGCGAGGCCGGGCGCGGCTTCGCGGTGGTGGCTGACGAGGTGCAGCGCCTCGCCGAGCGCGCCGCCAACGCCACCAAGCAGATCGAGGTGCTGGTGCGCACCATCCAGACCGACACCAACGAGGCGGTGGTCTCGATGGAGCGCAGCACGACCGACGTGGTAGGCGGCGCCCTGCTCGCCGAGAACGCCGGCGCCGCGCTGGAGGAGATCGAGCAGGTCTCCAACCAGATCGCGAGCCTGGTGCAGAACATCTCCGGGAGCTCCCGCCAGCAGACCGGGGCGGCGCAGAACATCGCCCGCAACATGGGCGTGCTGAAGGAAATCAGCGCGCAGACCGCCGAGACGACCACCGCGACGTCGGCGGCCATCGCCAAGCTCGCCGAGCTGTCGGCGGGCCTCAGGCGCTCGGCCGCCGGGTTCCGGTTGCCCGGCGCGAGCGGCAGTGAACGCACGCCGGCGGCCGCGCCGAAGCGCGTCGAGGACGCCCCGCTCAACACCGTCAAGGTGCGGCAGATCTCCGCGCTCGGCGGCAGCTGAGACGCTTAAGCGAAGCGAAAGCCCAAGGCATGCCTGAAGTCGTATCCCAGACCTTCGATCTCGTCGGACGCGAGATCAACGCCACGCTCGGCGAGGCGCGTGCGGCGCTCGAGGCCTACGTCGAGCAGCCTGACAACGTGCAGCTCCTGGAGAAGTGCGCGCAGGAACTGCACCAGGTGCAGGGCGTGCTGCGCATGCTCGAGATCTACGGCGCCTCCCTGCTCGCCGAGGAGATGGAGCACGTCACCCAGTACCTGATCGCGACCCACAGCGAGAGGAAGAGCCAGGCCGAGAGCCTGGATGCGCTCATGCGCGCCATGGTGCAGCTGCCCGGCTACCTGGAGCGCGTGCTCGCCGGTGGCCGCGACCTCGCCCTGGTGCTGCTGCCGCTCCTCAACGACCTGCGCGCGGTGCGCGGCAGCTCGCTTTTGTCCGAGGGCACGCTCCTGGTGCTCAACCTCAAGTCCGACCAGCAGCCCCAGCCGGTCGAGGGCGGCGCCGGCGAGCCGCAGCTGACGGTGGAGCAGTGGGCGCGGCGCCTGCGCGCGCGCTACCAGGTCGGGCTCATCGGCTGGATCCGCGGCGAGCGGGTCGAGCAGAACCTCGAGACCATCGCCCACGTGTCGCAGAAGCTCGAGCAGATCGCCACGCGCCAGCCGGTGTTCCAGCTGTGGTGGGTGATCGGGGCGGTGATCGAGGGCCTGCAGCAGCACGGGCTCGAGGGCGGCCAGTCGATCAAGCGCCTCCTGGGTCTGGGCGACCGCGAGATCCGCCGCCTGTACGAGCAGGGCGAGGCGCGCTACGCGCAGGCCCCGCCGGTCGAGCTCCTGAACAACCTCCTTTATTACGTCGGCCGGGCGGAGTCCGCCGGCCCGCGCGTGCAGGCGGTGCGCACCTCGTTCCGCCTCACCGAGCTCCTGCCGGTGGACGAGAGCATCGAGCAGGAGCGCGAGAACCTGTCCGCGCCCTCGATCAAGCTCATGCAGACCGTGGCCGCCGCGATCCGCGAGGACCTGGCCAAGGTCAAGGATGTCCTGGACATCTTCGTGCGCCGCGGCGCGGGCCAGCCGCAGGAGCTCGCCTCCCAGGTCGACCTGCTGCGCAAGATCGGCGACACCCTCGGCGTCCTGGGCCTGGGCGACCTGCGCGCCAAGGTGCAGTTCGAGACCGAGCGCCTGGCGAAGATCGTCGCAGGCTCGCTCAGGGCCGACGAGCAGACGCTGGTGGAGATCGCCGCGACGCTCATCGGTGTCGAGGACCGGCTGGACGAGAGCCTCGTGGGCATGATCCTGCCCAAGGACCGGGACGCGGGCCTGGCGCCGGCCGGCGAGGACTCCGAGTTCCAGCAGGTGCAGTCCGCCGTGCTGCGCGAGTGCATCGTGAACCTCGCGCGCATCAAGGAGGCCATCACCCAGTCCGTCGGCGGCACGCTCGATGCGGCGGGGCTGGACTCCTGGCAGGACCTGATGCGCGGCATGAAGGCGGGCCTCCTGCTCCTGGGCAAGGCGCGCGCGGTCGACGTCATCGAGGCCATCACCACGCAGCTGAAGCGCGTCATGCAGCCGGGCGTGCACGTGCTGCCGCCGGGGTTCATCGATCGGCTGGCCGATGCCATCGTCAGCGTCGAGTACTACATGGAGACGCTCCAGGCGGGGCGCTCCGACCCCTGGTACATGCTCGACAACGCGCAGGTATGCGTGCGCGCGCTCGCCGAGCAGCCCACGCCCTCCGTGCCGCTCGTGCCGCCGCTCGAGCCCGGCGCCTACGCCAAGACGGTCCAGATCACCTCGGTCCCGACCCCCGACCAGCGCGCCAACATCGAGGGGCTGAACGCCGCCGCCCCGGTGCTCGCCGCCCAGCCGGCGCCGAAGGCCCCGGCACTCGCCGAGCACGCGGATCCCGAGCTCGTGAAGCTCTTCATCGAGGAGGCCAACGAGGAGCTGGCGAAGATCCGCCAGGGCTTCCCGGTGTGGGACGAGAACCCGCTCGAGCGCGAGGCGGTCGTCAACGTGCGCCGCTCGTTCCACACGCTCAAGGGTTCCGGCCGCATGGTCGGCGCCCGCGACCTGGGCGAGTTCGCCTGGTCGATCGAGAACCTCCTGAACCGGGTGCTCGACAACACGCTCACCCGCTCGCCGGCGATCCTGGAGACGCTGCGCGCCGCGGTGGTGGCGCTGCCGCAGCTGGTGAAGCAGCTGGAGGACGGCTCGCCCGTCACCGCCGACATCCTCGGCATCTCCTCGCGCGCGCACGCGCTCGCGGCCGGCAAGTCCGCCGCCGGCCCCTCGCTGGAGGAGACCTCCGAGACGCCGGTGTCGGCGACCGGCATCCGCCGCGCCGCGTCCGCACCGGCCGCCCCTGCCGCCGCGGCGCCACCGCCGCCCGCACCGCCCCCGGCAGCCGCCGCGCCGCCCGCGCCGGCGAAGCCGCAGATCACCGACGACACGCTGCGCGACATTTACGCGCGCGAGACCGCCACCCACGTCTCCGCGGTGCGTGCCTGGCTCGCCCGCGAGGCCAAGCTCACCGAGCCGCACACGCTGCCCGAGGAGGTCTACCGCGCCTGCCACACGCTCTCGGGCAGCTCCAAGATGGCGCAGGCCCGTCACGGCATCCGTCTCGCCGAGCCGCTCGACCACTGGCTGCGGCGCGCCTTCGGCTCCGGCCTGGGACTGGCCACCGCCGACCTCGCGCTGCTCTCGGACTGCATGTCGGCCATGGAGTCCGTGGCGACGCACCTGGATGAGTCGACCGGCTACTTCGTGAACCACTGGACGCTGCTCGAACGCATCGAGCGCGCCGACAAGGAACTCGAGGCGCGCATCGCCGCCGCGAGCGCCGCCCAGCATGCCGCGGCCCCACCGGCCGCCGCCGCCGAACCGGAGCCGCAGGCGGACGCCGAGGCCGACGCGGAGGCCGCCGCCGACTTCGACCCGGAGGTCGCCGCGATCTTCACCGACGAGGCCACCGAGCTCATCGAGTCCTCCGAGCGCGCGCTCAGCGACTGGCGCGGCGCGCCCTCGAGCGCGGAGCTGCGGCTCGCGCTCAAGCGCCCGCTGCACACCCTCAAGGGCGGCGCCCGCATGGCCGGCATCATGCCGATGGGAGACCTGAGCCACGAGCTCGAGACCCTGGTGATGCTGGTCGAGAACGGTGTCGTCACCGCCGATGCGCCGCTGTTCGAGGCGCTGCAGGCGAGCCTCGATGAACTCGCGCGCATGCGCGAGCACGTCATCAACGGCCGCCGCGTCACGCCGGCGCGCGCGCTCATCGCGCGCCTCAAGGGCCTGTCGCGCCCGGGCGGTGCCGCAGCGCCGGCACCCGCACCCGCACCCGTACCGGTCCCGGCCCCGCCGCCGCCCGCCCCGGTGGCGGCAGCGCCTGCCCCCGCACCGGCACCGCCACCGGCCCCCAGGCCGGTCGCCGCGGCACCTGCCCCCGCCCCGATCGTCCTCGAGGAGGACACCGAGGGCGCCGACACGCTGGTCGCGCGCATGAACGCCGAGATCCGGCTCGAGGGCCAGAAGGCGGCCGCCGCCCAGGCGCGTGAGAGTGCGCCGGCGGAGACTGCCTCCGCCGCTGCCGCACCGGCCGAGTCCGGCTGGTCCGCCGCCAGTGCCGTGACGCCCGCTTCGCCCTTCGCGCGCCTGCGCGCGGAACCCGAGGAGGCGCTGGCACCGCCGGCGCCCGTGCCGCCGGGCCGCGAGCCCGCCCTCGGCGGGGAGCCCAAGGAGATGGCGCGCGTCGATGCGGACCTGCTCGACGTGCTGCTCAACACCTCCGGCGAGGCCTCGATCGCGCGTGCGCGCCTGGAGCAGCAGCTCGGCAGCTTCGACTTCAACCTCGGGGAGCTGTCGCGCACCGTGACGCGCCTGAAGGAGCAGCTGCGGAGCCTGGAGATCGAGACCGAGGCGCAGATCCTGCACAAGCACGAGGACGAGGGCGGCACGCACCGCAGCGACTTCGACCCGCTCGAGCTCGACCGCTACTCCTCGATCCAGCAGTACTCGCGCGCGCTCGCCGAGACCGCCAACGACGTGGCGAGCATCCAGGGCCTGCTCGAGAACCTCGCCAAGGACACCCAGAACCTGCTGCAGCAGCAGGCCCGCACCATCACCGAGCTGCAGAACGGCCTCATGCGCACACGCATGGTGCCCTTCCAGCGCCACGTGCAGCGCCTGTCACGCATCGTGCGCCAGGCGGCCGCCGACACCGGCAAGCGCGCCGAGCTCACCGTCGAGGGCGCGAGCGGCGAGCTCGACCGCCAGGTGCTCGAGCGCATGCTGCCCCCGTTCGAGCACATGCTGCGCAACGCCGTGGTGCACGGCATCGAGAAGCCCGAGGAACGGCTCGCCCACGGCAAGCCCGAGAGCGGCCACATCGTGCTCGAGCTGCACCGCGAGGGCGCCGAGGTCATGGTGCGCCTCACCGACGACGGCGGCGGCATGAACCTCAAGGCGATCCGCGACAAGGCCCTGTCGCTGGGGCTGATCGCGGAGGGCAACACGCTGAGCGACGAGGACGCGATGCAGCTCATCCTCGAGCCCGGCTTCTCCACCGCCGGCAGCATCACCCAGGCCGCCGGCCGCGGCGTGGGCATGGACGTGGTCGCCACCGAGATCAAGCGCCTGGGCGGCGCCCTGCACATGGAGACCAAGCAGGGCGAGGGCACGGTGTTCACCATCCGCCTGCCGCTGACGCTCGCCATCAGCCACGCGCTCGTGGTGCGCGTGGACGAGGAGTATTACGCGCTGCCGCTGCCGACCGTGGAGGGCGTGCTGCGCCTGTCCAAGCAGGAAGTGACCGCGCACTTGGGTAAGGATGCCGCCGCGTTCGACTACGGCGGCCAGAAATACCGCTTCCAGCACCTGGCCGGGTTCGTGGGGCTGCCGCCCTCGGAGCTGCCGGGGCAGGACGTGACCATCCCGGTGGTGCTGGTGCGCGCCGGCGAGCACTCGACCGGGCTCGTGGCCGACGAGCTCGTCGGCAGCCGCGAGATCGTCGTGAAGTCGGTGGGCCCGCAAATCTCCGGTATCCGCGGCATCTCCGGGGCGACGATCCTGGGCGACGGCCGCATCGTCATCATCCTCGACATCGGGGCGCTGGTGCGCGCCGAGTGGCGCACGCGGGCACAGGCACCGCAGCCCCCGCGCGAGCGCGGCGGCGACCGGCGCGTGTTCGCCATGGTGGTCGACGATTCCATCACCGTGCGCCGCGTCACCCAGCGCCTGCTGGAGCGCAACGGCATGCGCGTCATCACCGCGCGCGACGGCATGGACGCGGTGGCGCTGCTGCAGGACAACATCCCCGACGTCATCCTGCTCGACATCGAGATGCCGCGCATGGACGGCTACGAGGTTGCCGCCCACGTGCGCAACGACCCGCGCCTGAAGGACGTGCCGATCATCATGGTCACCTCGCGCGTCGGCGAGAAGCACCGCGCGCGCGCCATCGAGCTCGGCGTGGATGACTACCTGGGCAAGCCCTACCAGGAGGCGCAGCTGCTGGATGCCATCGCGCCGCTGGTGGAACGTCGCCGTGAGCGCGCGCGCTTCGCGGGCGGGGCGGGAAACTAGCCATGGCCGAGCGCGTCGCGGAGATCTACAGCCTCCTGGTCCCGCTGGTCGACGGGCGCCTGATCATCCCGCGCGCCTGCGTCGCGGAGGTCATCGGGTTCCAGACCCCGTCCGAGATGACCGGGGCGCCGCCCTGGTACATCGGCACCGTGCCCTGGAACGGCCGCGCGGTGCCGCTCATCTCCTTCGAGGGCGCTTGCGGGCAGATGATCCCGCCGGCCTCCGGACGCACCCGCATCGTCATCCTGCATGCGCTCGGCACCCAGATCGAGGGCGGCAACTTCGCGCTCGTGAGCCAGGGGTTCCCGCAGCTGGTGCGGGTCAGCAGCGACGTGGTGCGCCCGGACAACTCGCGGGTCTTCCCCGACCGCGCCCCGGTCATCTGCCAGATCCGCATGGTCAACGAGACCCCACTGGTCCCGGACCTGCAGCGCCTGGAGGAGATGATCGCGGAAGAGACCAGCATCAGCCCGGGCTGACCGGGCCTCCGCGGGCCTTCAGGGCAAGGCCATGCACGACCTGGTGTTCCCGCTGGCGATCCTCTGCCTGTTCCTCGCGGCGGGGCTCGTGGTGCAGGCGCGCAATGCGCGCCGCCTGAAGCGCGAGCGCTTCATCCGCCAGTACGTATTCCCCGAGGCGCTGCTGCAGTCGCTCGCCAAGCTCCACCCGCAGCTCACCGAGAAGGACTACTTCCTCGTCGCCCGGGCGCTGCGCGAGTTCTTCCTGGTGCGCGCGCGCGCCGGCCGGCGCCTGATCGGCATGCCCTCGCGGGTGGTCGATGACCTGTGGCACGAGTTCATCCTCGACACCCGGGCCTACCAGCGCTTCTGCGGTGGCGCGTTCGGCGGGTTCTTCCATCACGTGCCCGCGGCGATGACGCCCCGGGGGCAGGCGATCGACACGGCGATGCGCGTCACGTTCCGCTTCGCGTGCCTGGAGGAGAACATCAACCCGCAGCGACCCACGCGGCTGCCGCTGTTGTTCGCCATCGACGAGAAGCTCGCCGTTACCGGCGGCACGCGCTACCTGACGCACGAGCTCGCGGCCGCGGCGCGGCGTGCCCCGGATGCGGCCGCTTCAGGATCGGATTGTGCGGCGACCGCCTGCGGGGGCACCGCAGGGGACTCCAGCGGCTCGGGCTCGGGCGGGCACTCCTGCGGCGGCCACAGCTGTGGGGGGCACGGCTGCGGCGGTGGGTGTGGCGGGGGCGGCGACTGAAGCGGCCTTAAGGCCGCAGGGTCACTCGGCCTGGTTCTGCAGTCGGGAGGCTTCGTGGATGGCGGCCGCGATCAGCGGCAGGTCGTCCTCAATGCCGTAGTCCGGCGGCGCCGAGTCGCCGAAGCGCGCCACCACGACCTGCGCCGAGGGCACGATGTAGATGCGCTGCCCGAGGACGCCGCTCGAGAAGAACCCGTCCTTCGGGAACCCGTCCTTGATCCGCAGCCGCGCGAAGTGGCTGTCGCCGTCGTTGGTCCAGAAGCCCGCCCCGTAGGGTGCGCCGAGCTGCGAGTGCGCCGACCACGCCACCCAGCCGGGTGGCAGGATGCGCTGCCCCTGGGGCGTCGCCCCATCATGCAGGTAGAGCGTGCCGAAGCGGGCGTAGTCGCGCGCGGGTGCCCAGGCGAAGGAGGCACCGACGAACGTGCCGGCGCCGTCGAACTCGAGCGTGACGTGGTGCATGTGCAGCGGTGCGAACAGCTCGCGCTCCGCGAAGTTGCGCACGCCCGCGGCGCCCCCGCCGATCAGCTCGCCCACGCGCCGCGCCACGAGCAGCGTGTCGGCGGAGGTGTACTCGAAGGTGCGGGCCGGCGCGATGCGCGGCGGGAGCGAGGCGGCGAAGCCGGCCATGTCGCCCTGCGTGAACTCCATGCGCGCCACGGGGTCCCCCGGCGAGCCGCTCTCGAGGGCGGCAAGGCCGCTCTGCATGCGCATCAGGTCCTCGATCGTGATGCCCGCGCGCGGGTCGCCCGGGCTGCGCCACTCCGGGGGCGACAGCGGGGCTGCGGTCGCGAGCCGGCCCTGGCGCACCAGGATGCCGGCCAGCGCGTTCACCAGCGACTTCGCGACCGACCAGGACAGGAGCGGGGTCTGCGGGCCCACCCCGTCCGCGTAGCGCTCCGCGATCACGCGGTCGTGGGCGACGACCACCACGGCCTTCACGTGCTTGGCGCTCTGGCCGGGATGCTCCGCGAACACGCCCTCGAGCGCCTGCGCCAGCGCGGGGCTCGCGGGCATCACGAGGTGGTCCGCGCTCGCGAAGTCATCCGCCGCCGGTTCCGCCTCCGCGGCGCGGGCCGGGGGCGCGGGCAGCTGGCCGGGATAGTCCAGGCGGCAGCCGTAGCCGGGCGTGTAGCTCGCGTGCGCGAGCGTGATGCCGAGGAACGAGCCGCTCGCGCCCGGCGGCTCGCCGGTGAGGCGGCTGCCGATGAGGTGGGCCAGGGGGCCCGCCATCGCGCGCAGCATCTCCTCGCTCGCCTGCGGGCCCTGGCCGCTCACGTAGTGCATCGAGCAGGCGAGGTGCGCGGCAAGACCGGCCCCGACGCGGGCTGCGCGGTCGGGACGCACGACGAGGACCAGAACGGCGAGGATCATGAGCAGCGCGCCGATGCCGATCCGCAGCCGGCGGCGGCCCTTCAGGGGATCCGGTGAACTCACCTTCCGCTCCTTAGCCTCGGGCGGCCGCGGTCAGTGCACTGTACAGGGGGTCTGCACCTGGTGGGTGAGCTGCACGCCACCGACGGTCGTCTGCGCGGTCACCGTGACCGTGTAGTCACCGGACGGCGTGGGCGGGCTCGAGTCCCCGCCCCCGCAGCCGAGGAGGAACAGCGGCACGGTGAGCCAGGCGAGCCGCAGCAGGCGGCGGCGGCGCACCCGGACCGTCAGGAGCGCGAGGAGCGCGAGCCCCGGGGGTGCGAGCCGTCCCAGGGCCGCGGTGTAACCGGCGCTGGTCTGGATGGTCAGCGTCGCCTGGCCGCTGCCGGCGATGCTCCCCGGGCTGATGCTGCAGTGGGCCGCGGTGAGTTCGCCGGGCAGCGTGCAGGCGAGCGCGACATTCCCGGTGAACCCGCCCAGGGCGCCGATCGTGACGGGCGCGGTGCCGTTCTGCCCGGCGGACGGGATGCTGATCGCCGCGACGTTGACCGTGAAGTCCTGCACGGCGAGGGCGAGGCCGGCCGACAGCGACTCGTTGTGGGTCGCATCGCCCGAGTACGCCGCCGTGAGGGTGTGCGCACCGCCGGCGGCGACCTGCGTCTTCAGGACCGCCTGGCCGTTGACCACGGTGACCGCCGCGCCGAGCGGGGCGCCGTCGAGGCTGAACTGCACGGTGCCGCCGGCCGCGGTGGCGCCGCTCGCATTGACGGTGGCGGTGAGGGTGAGCGGGGCCTGCGCGAGCACGCTGGCCGCCGAGCTTGCGAGCACGGTCTGCGTCGTGATGCCGGCCGGCAGCAGCTGCAGCGCCGCCATCATGCCGTTGTCCTCGTGCGCGAGCAGGTGGCAGTGGTACACGAAGGTGCCCACGATGCCCGGGTCGCGGAAGTCCATCCGCAGCGTCACGCTCGGGTAGGCACCGGTGCCGCTCCAGTGCGGCACGTTCACCGTGTCGCGCAGCGCGTTGTCGGTGACCGCCGTCCCGTTCGCCGCCAGCACCTGGAAGTGCAGCTGGTGGATGTGGAAGACGTGGTCCTCGTTGGAGCGGTTCTCGATCGTCCAGTCCTCGACCGTCCCCTGGCGCAGGACCAGGGCCGGCGGGTCGGACATGGCGAAGGACTTGGGCGTCTGGCCGTCGAGGGTGATGTAGTAGCCGAAGTGGCCGTTCGCCTCGGGGCCTTCCGAGAAGTACAAGAGGCGCTGCGCGTCGGGGCTCGCGGCGGACAGGCCTGCAAAGCGCATGCGCGGCAGGGTGCGCACCCGGCGGCGCACGCCCGTGGCGGAACTGCTGCTGCCGCCGGCGGCGGGGGTCAGGTTGACGAGCGGACGGGCGGGATAGAGGAAGCCGCCGCCTGAGTTCACCGCGAGCGTCACCAGCTGCCCGCTGGCCCCGGCGGCGGGCGTCGTGACGATGATTTCCGCGCGCGCCCCGGCCGGCAGCATCACGTGGGTGTCGGTGACCGGCTGCAGCGTGCCGGTCGTGCCCTGGCCGACCGGGATGCCGTCGACCGACACGATCTGCACGGGCTGCGCCGTGCCGTTCACCTGGTACTGCAGGTCGAGGATTTCGTCCGCGGAGGCATTGAGCACCCGCCACAGCTCCTGCGCGCCGGCGGGGGTGGCGAGCACCGGCGCCACATAGGACGGCGAGGGCACGGGCACGAAGTTCACCGACAGGTCCAGGCGCGGCTGGCCCGGGGCGGGCGTGCCCGGGTGCCGCTGGTCGCGCAGCACGAACACGCGCTGGGTGAGGCCGGCGGTGGCCGGCACGGCGGTGTCGATGCCGTCTACGATGAGCGCGCCGGCCGCGCCTCCCAGCACCTGCGCCTCGCTGAAGCCGTGCGGGTGCGGGTGGTACCAGTACATCCCCGGCGGCTCATCCGCCGGGATCTGGACCGAGTAGTTGAAGGTCGTCTGCGGCTGCACCAGCACGTTCAGCACGTCGTCCTGGTGGCAGGTCGGTGGCAGGTTCAGGCCGTGGAAGTGCAGGTTCGTGGTCGACGGCCCCATCGGGTCGTTGCTGCAGTCGGAAGAGGCGCCGGTGCCCCCGGTGGCCGGCAGGGCGTTCACCAGGTGGATGGTGAGCTGGTCGCCGGGACTGACGTGCAGGTTGGGGGACTCGTAGCCGGCATCGCTCAGGTAGCAGTAGCGCACGAGTCCCGCAGCGTCGGTCACGGTCTTCAGGGTGAGGGTGAGCTCAAGCGCGTGGTTGCTCGGGTACAGGTCCGCGGGCGCCGGCAGCGCAGCACCCGGCGCCGAGCGCGGGCACACGGCATCGGCGGGGTCCGAGCTCTGGGCATAGGCGCCCGACAGCGGTGCGAGCGCTGCGCACACGACGAACAGGATCGTGGCAATACGGCCGGGCACGCCGGCGCGACGGGCAGACTTCATCATCGGAAAAAGCGCGGGATCCCCGTGATCTTGTTGTGGCGGCGGGGCGTCCTGCTGATGGAAGGCTCCGCAGTGCGGCACCGTCCTGGCGCCCCCGTTTAGGGGGGAGAAGGTACCAAGTTCTGCGTTTCGGTGCTCGACTGCGGGCCGCCGGTTCTACATAAAGCCCGGAGGCCGCCCTAGAGGTCCCCGAACTCGCGCTGCAGGAGGGTGAGGGCCGCAAACGCGGCCGTCTCGGTGCGCAGGATGCGCGGGCCTAAGCGCACGCCGATGAAGCCCGCCGCGACCGCGCGCTCCTGCTCCTCCTCGGTGAGGCCGCCCTCGGGGCCTATGAGCACCCACACGCCGTGCTTCGGGGGCGGCACGTCGGGGATGCGCAGGCGTGAGCTTGGCGTGAGCACCAGGCGGGTGGCCTCGGCGGGCGCCTGCGCGAGTAGGTCCTTCAGCGACTGCGGCGCGGTGAGTCCCGGCGGCCGGTTGCGGCCGCTCTGCTCGCAGGCGGCGATGGCGATCGCGCGCCAGTGCGTGAGGCGGCGCGCGGCCTGGGCGGCATCGAGCTTCACCACGCTGCGCTCGGTGAGCACCGGCACGAGGTCGGTGGCGCCGAGCTCGGTGGCCTTCTGCACCACCATGTCCATGCGCTCGCCGCGCGAGACGCCCTGGGCGAGGGTGAGCGGGAGCGGGGACTCGCGGCGGATCTGCCGGTCCTCGCCCACCAGCACGTGCACCTCGGTGCCGCGCGCGCTCTCGATCCGGCCGGCGAACTCGGTGCCGGTGCCGTTGAACAGCGTGACCGCATCCCCGGCGCGCAGCCGCAGCACGCGCACCACGTGGCCGGCGGCGCTGCCGGTGAGCTGGACGCGCGCGCCGCTCCCGAGCGGTGCGTCCACGTACACCCGGCTCAGTCGCATGTGGCACGCTCGATTCCCTCGCGGGCGACGTCGACCATGAGATCGATCTCCTCGGGTGTGACCACGTAGGGCGGCATGAAGTACACCACGTTGCCGATCGGGCGCAGCACGACCCCGCGCGTGAGGGCGTGGCGGTAGACGGTGAGCCCGCGCCGCTCGGCGAACGGGTAGGGGGTGCGCTGGGCCTTGTCGCGCACCATCTCCACCGCGACGATCATGCCGGTCTGGCGCACCTCGGCGACGTGCGGCAGGTCGGCGAGCTCGCGCGCGCGGGCGCCGAGGTGGGCGGCGCGCGCGCGGTTGGCCGTGAGCACGTCCTCCTCGTCGAAGAGCGCGAGGCAGGCGCGCGCCGCGGCGCAGGCGAGCGGGTTGCCGGTGAAGCTGTGGGAGTGCAGGAACGCGTTCAGCTTCTCGTACTCGTCGTAGAAGGCCCGGTAGACCTCCTCGGTGGTGATCACGGTCGAGAGCGGCAGGTAGCCGGCGGTCAGGCCCTTGGACAGGCACATGAAGTCGGGGCGGATGGTGGCCTGCTCGCAGGCGAACAGCGTCCCGGTGCGCCCGAACCCGACCGCGATCTCGTCCGCGATCAGGTGCACCTGGTGGCGGTCGCAGGCCTCGCGCAGGAGCCTCAGGTACTCCGGGTCGTACATGCGCATGCCGCCGGCGCACTGCACCAGGGGCTCCAGGATCACCGCGGCGCTCTCGTGCGCGTGCCGCTCGAGGGCCTCCTCCATGAAGCGGAACTGCGCACGGCTGTGCGCGGCCCAGGACGCGCGCGGCTGGCCGTAGCAGTCCGGGGAGGGCACGGTCACGACGTCCATCAGGAGCGGCTGGTAGATCTCCTTGTAGAGCTCGACGTTGCCGACCGCGAGCGCGCCCAGGGTCTCCCCGTGGTAGCTGTTGGCGAGCGTGATGAAGCGGCGCTTGCCGGTGCGCCCGAGGTTGCGCCAGTAGTGGAAGCTCATCTTCACGGCCACCTCGATGGCCGAGGAGCCGTTGTCGGCGTAGAAGCAGCGCGTGAGCCCGGGCGGGGCGCGGCGCGTGAGCTCCTCGGACAGCGCGATGACCGGCTCGTGGGTGAAGCCGGCGAGGATCACCTGCTCGAGGCGCTCGAGCTGCTCGCGCACGGCGGCGTTGATCTTCGGGTGCGCGTGCCCGAAGAGGTTCACCCACCAGGAGCTCACCGCGTCCAGGTAGCGCCGGCCGTCGTAGTCCTCGAGCCACGCGCCGGCGCCACGGCGCACCGGGATCAGGGGGATCTGCCCCTCGTGGTCCTTCATCTGCGTGCACGGGTGCCACACGTGCTTGAGGTCGCGCTCGATCCAGGGCGTGTTGGCGGAGCTCATGGGCCAATTGTGTCATGATCGGCAGCGCCGCATCCCGCGGTGCGCGTGAGGTGTGCAGGACGGCCCATGGGTGCGGATGCGCCGCAGCAGTTGCGGGTCGAGACGGCCACGGGCCTCCTCGTCGGCGCGCGCCAGGTGCTCTCGCCGTACTTCAACGAGCGTCCGGGCGGCATCCCGCCCGAGCTCATCGTGCTGCACGGCATCAGCCTGCCGCCGGGGGAGTTCGGCGGGCCGTGGATCGACCGCCTGTTCACCGGCAACCTCCCGTGGGAGGCGCATCCCTACTTCAAGCGCATCGAGGGCCTCAAGGCCTCCTCGCACGTCGTCATCGACCGTAACGGCGCGGTGACCCAGTACGTGCCGTTCGGCAAGCGCGCCTGGCATGCCGGGGCCTCCCGCTACCGGGGGCGCGAGGGGTGCAACGATTTCTCGGTGGGGATCGAGCTGGAGGGGGCGGACGAGACGCCGTACACCGACGTGCAGTACGGGACCCTTACGGCGCTCATCGCGGCGTTGATCGCCGCCTATCCCTCGCTCTCGGCCGAGCACATCGCCGGCCACAGCGACGTGGCCCCGGGGCGCAAGACCGACCCCGGCCCGGCCTTCGACTGGGCGCGGCTGCGCGCCGCGCTCGCCGCGCGGCTCGCCTGAACTCCCTCAGCGCTCCCTGAGCGCCGCCACGCCGTGCGTGGCGCGTGCGCATGATGCGCGGGAGCGCCCTGCGGTCCGCGCCCGAGAGGCGCGTGAAGTATTCCATCGCTTGAGGAGGAGCCGCGCCGCGCGCGGCGGCGTTGCTAGCGGCCCCGGTCGTGCCGCCACAGCACCTCGGTGCCGTTCTCGTGGCGCGCCAGCACCCGCGCCACCACGAACAGCAGGTCGGAAAGCCGGTTCAGGTACTTCGCGACCTCCGCGCCCACCGGCTCGCTGCGGTGGAGACTCCACACGCGCCGCTCGGCGCGCCGCGCGACCGTGCGCGCCAGGTGGCAGGCGGCGGCGGCCGGGCCGCCGCCGGGCAGGATGAACTCCTTCAGCGCCGGCAGGGCGTCGTTGAAGGCGTCGAGCTCCTCCTCGAGCCGGCTCACCTGTGCTGCGCCGATGGCCGTGTGGCCCGGGATGCAAAGCTCCCCGCCCATGTCGAACAGCTCGTGCTGGATGCGGGTGAGGCAGTGGGCCACGTCCGGCGGCAGGCCGGGCACGGCCAGCAGCACCCCGATGGCGCTGTTGAGTTCGTCGACGGTGCCGTAGGCCTCCACGCGCGGGCTGTCCTTGGGCACGCGGCTGCCGTCGCCGAGGCCGGTGGTGCCGTCATCGCCGGTGCGCGTGTAGATCCTGCTCAGTCGGTTGCCCATGGGCGCACTCTACCTCAGATGACGGCGCGGCCGCGCTTGCCGCCCGGCGCGCCGGCGTTACACACTCCAAGACCGGACACGCACTTCGAGGGCAGCGACACGCATGGCGATCGTACTGGTGACGGGCGGCTCGGGATTCATCGGCAGCCACACGATCCTCAGGCTTCTTGAGCAGGGCCACCAGGTGCGCACCACCGTCCGCGACCTGAAGCGCGAGGGCGAGGTGCGCGCCATGCTGCGCCAGGCGGGGCCGGATCCCGGGGAGGACCTGAGCTTCGTCGCCGCGGACCTCATGAGCGACAACAACTGGGCGCAGGCGATGCTCGGCTGCGAGTACGTCCAGCACATCGCCTCGCCCTTCCCGATGGGAGTCCCGAAGCACGAGGACGAGATCATCCTGCCGGCGCGCGCCGGCACGCTCCGGGTGCTGAAGGCGGCGCGCGCGGCCGGGGTGCGGCGCGTGGTCATCACATCCTCGTTTGCGGCCGTCGGCTACGGGCACCGCAACCGGCGCGCCCCCTACGACGAGAGCGACTGGACGGACCTGTCGGCCCCGCTGTCCGCGTACGTCAAGTCCAAGACCCTCGCCGAGCGCGCGGCGTGGGACTTCATCGCCCGCGACGGTGGCGCGCTGGAGCTCGCGGTGGTGAACCCCACCGCGGTGTTCGGCCCGGTGCTGGGCCCGGACTTCTCCACCTCGATCCAGATCCTGAAGGCCATGCTCGAGGGCCAGATGCCGGGCATCCCGAAACTGTCCTTCGGGGTGGTCGACGTGCGCGACGTCGCCGACCTGCACGTGCGGGCGATGACCCACCCGCAGGCCGCCGGGCAGCGCTTCCTGGCGCTCGCGGAGCCGGCCATGACGCTCACCGAGATCGCGCGCTTCCTGAAGACCCGTTTCGGCCCGGCCGCCGCGCGGGTCTCCACGCGCACGCTGCCGAACTGGGTCGTGCGGCTCGCGGCGCTGCGCAATGCCCCGGCGCGGGAAATCCTCTCCCAGCTTGGCCAGCAGAAGAACGCTTCCAGCCAGAAGGCGCGCACGCTGCTCGGCTGGCAGCCGCGCTCCAACGAGGAGGCCATCACGGCCACCGTCGAGAGCCTCGCGCGCCTGGGCCTCATCAAGGGAGTATCCGCCGGGAGCGCGCTGGCCACGGGCGGCGCGCGCGCGTGAGCCCGGAGCTCGAGGCGGCGCTCGAGGCGGCGCGGGCCGCCGCCGCGGTCATCCGCCCGCTGTACCGGCAGGACCTCGCCGTGCGCGTGAAGGCGGACCGCTCGCCGGTGACGGAGGCGGACGAGCGCGCGGAGGAGGTGATCCGCGCGCACCTGGCGCAGCGCTTCCCGGGGCATGGGTTCTATGGCGAGGAGGGCGGCCGCTCGGGCATGGAGCGCGAGTCGGTGTGGCTGGTCGACCCGATCGACGGCACCAAGAGCTTCGTGCGGCGCACCCCGTTCTTCTCCACCCAGATCGCGCTGCAACGGGGCGGGCGCCTGGTGCTCGGGGTGTCCTGCGCCCCGCTGTACGACGAGATCGCCTGGGCGGAGGAGGGGTCCGGTGCCTTCCTCAACGGCGAGCCGGTGCGCGTCGGCGTGGTGAGCGAGCTGTCACAGGCATTCCTGTCCACCGGCAACCTCGCCGAGCTCGCGCGCTCGGAGCGCTGGGCACGCCTGGGCACGCTCATCCCGCAACTCGCGCGCATCCGCGGCTACGGCGACTTCGTGCACTACCACCTGCTTGCGCGCGGCGCACTGGACGCGGTGCTCGAGAGCGACGTCAACATCCTCGACATCGCCGCGCTGACCGTGATCGTGCGCGAGGCAGGCGGGGTCATGACGGACCTGGAGGGCGCTCCGGTGGGGCTCGGCACCACGAGCGTGCTGGCCGCGAATGCCGCCCTGCACGGGCGGCTGCTCGAGCTCTTCAGGCGCTGACGAACACCCGCCGGCCCTCCTGGCCGAGCTCCAGCATCGGGGTCAGGTACAGCGCGCTCAGGCTCGCGGCCGTGAGTGCCGTCGCCACCGGTCCCAGCTCCCAGCGGCCATCCCCGTACAAGAGCAGCACGCGGTCCGCGAAGCGTGCCGCGAGCGTCGGGTCGTGCAGCGTGGTGAGCACCGTGCCGCCGCGGTCGGCCAGGCCCCGGAACAGGGCGAGTACCGCGAGCTGGTGGTGCGGGTCGAGGTGGTTGGTGGGCTCGTCCAGGAGGTAGGTCGCCACCTGCTGCGCGAGCAGTGCGGCCACCGCCACGCGCCGCTGCTCGCCCCCGGAGAGCGTGTCGGTGCGCCGCGCGGCGCAGTCGGCCATGTCCACCTGCGCCAGCGCCGCGCGCGCCAGGCGCTCGTCCTCGGCGCCCTCCCACTGCCACAGCTTCAGGTGCGGGTGGCGCGCGATCAGCACGGTCTCGAGCACACTGGTGGCGAAGGCGTCCTCGAGGTCCTGGGGCAGGAGGCCGAGGCGCTGCGCCACCTCGCGCCGCGACAGCGACGCAAGCGGCCGGCCCCCAAGCTGCACGCCGCCGCCCGCCGGCGGCATGAGGCCTGCGAGCGTGTGCAGCGTGAGGGTCTTGCCCGAGCCGTTGCGGCCGAGGATGGCGAGCACCTCGCCGGGCGCCAGGTCGAGGTCGAGGTCCGCCACCAGGGTGCGGGTGCCGGCGCGCACGGTGAGCGCGCGGGCACTCAGGGCATGGCCCGCTACGGCTGCGTCCATCGGATCTCGAGCGCGGTGGCTGGCCCCACGACCACGTGGCGCAGGTTCTTCGGGATCTCGAACTCGGTCGCCGAGACCGCGCGCCGCCCGGCCATGATCTCGGCCTCCTCCTGCGGGTAGAGCGGCCTCTGGTCGGGGTTGGCGTAGCCCTGCGGGTAGAGCGGCGCACCGTCTCCCAGGTCGTACTTGTCGCTCGCGCCCACCGTGTGCAGGAACTCGTGGGCGATGACCATGCCGTTGCTGCCGGTCATGGCATCGTCGGCGTAGGCGTGGACCACCCCCATGAGCCCCTTCTGGAGCCCATGCGAGTCGGGCACGCGCTCGAGCGTGGACGGGTCGTGGTAGAGCACGAAGATGCGGATGCGCGAGGGCGCGTGGCCGGCGAAGTGCGAGTGACGCCACGCGAACCAGCGCAGCTTCAGCGACCACCAGGCGATGCCCGGCGTCCCGGGGTCGGGCGGCAGCACCGGCGGCAGCGTGTCGCCCTGCGGGTAGAGCTCGATGTGCACGGGCGTCTCGAGCGTGAGGCCGTAGCGGTGCCCCTCGCGGGTCAGGAAGGCCTCGATGTCGGCGAAATCCTGCGGCTTCAGCGCCTCGATGTAGCGTTGCGCGGTCTGCGAGCCGTCAGCGTTGAGCGGGTACACGCCGACCCAGAGCGTCTCCTTCCAGCTCTGCGTGCGGAAGCGGTCCATGAGCTGCTGACCTGCGACCACGGCGAGGATCAGGAGCAGTATGAGGATGCGGACGGTCTTCCACACGCGCGGGGAGCCCTCCTGAGGCGGTGCTTTTCCGGTCTGCCGGCTTAAGGCTGCAGGCGGGTCGCCGACCACGCCGAGGGACGGTACGTGCCGTCACCCTGCCGGCTGAGCTCGCGGACCCAGCGCGCCCGGTCGTGCACGCGCGAGTCGCCCTCGACCCACAGCTCGATCGCCTCAACCCACAGGCGGTAGCCGCCCCAGTGGGGCGGGCGCGGCACGTCGTGGTCGATGCTCTCGTCCGTCCCCGGGGCGCCCGGCACGGGCGTGCCGAAGCGCTGGGCGGCCTCGTTCACCGACTGCAGCAGCGCGGCGCGCGAGGCGAGCGGCTCGCTCTGGGCGCTCGCCCAGGCGGCGATGCGCTTGGGCCAGGCGCGCTGCGCGAAATAGCGGTCGCTGTCGGCCCCGGGCGTGAAGGTGACCGGCCCCTCCAGGCGCACCTGGCGGTGCATGGCGTCCCAGTGGATGACGGCCGCGGCACGCGGGTTGTCCTTGAGCTGCTTGCCCTTCGCCGAGAGGTAGTTGGTGTAGAAGACGACGTACCCGGGCTCGGGGACGATGTCCCGGCACAGCACCACGCGGGCGGTGGGCCGGCCCTCGGCGCTGCTGGTGGCGAGCACCATCGCATTCGGGTTCGGCTGCCACTTCGCGGCGAAGGCCTCCTTCAGCCACTGGGCGGTGACCGCCAGCGGGTCCGCCGGCAGCGGCTCGGGCAGCATCTCGGTGAAATCCTCGGCCATGGCTCAAATGGTAGAAGGTTTCGGGGGCTGCGCACAGGCCGCGCCCGCGGCGGCAGGCTATGTTCGGCCGTGTGGGCAGCATATCTCATGAAGGCGAATGCCCTTACTGAACTGCGTCGGGTCGACGAGGCACAGAGGGCTCTCGAGAAGGCGATGGCGCTGTCTCCGATTAGATCCCAGTTCAAGGCGGAACTGGCGTATACCTAGCAAATTCAGAAGAACCGCGAGCGCTCGATCGCGCTGTACGCGCGAGCGGCTTCAGATATGGAAATGGCGTCGGATGATTCCACCAACACCACCGACCTGACGCCGGCCTGGCAGGGGCAGGGGTACTCTCTGGTAGGGCTGTGCAAGTGGGACGAAGCGGAGGCCCTGTACAAAAAGTGCATTGCCCTCGATCCCCAAGGTAGCCGGGCAAAGGGGAGCTCGACTACGGCCAAAAGAACCGACCAAAGTGAGGCTGCTGAGGGCTCAATGTCCGGCCTTGAAGTCCCGGGGGTCGACACAGTTCCCTACGAGTTGAAGACGGCTTAATAGGCAGCGATCGCACGGATCCCCGCTTTCCCAGGATGCCTCACGAGCGACACACAGATTCGACCTGCCTAGAATTGGCCCCCGGGTGGATCACGCTCAAACCGTTGCATCTTATTGATGCAACTTAAAGTTGAGTGCTACGGACCCCAGGCCGTCCACCGCCTTACCCTCCTTTTCGGCCGGATAGAAGGTGTTAGTTTCGACCCATCTTAGGGCGGCTTGGTCCAATTCATCAGCGCCGGACGAAACCTCGATGCCCGCCTGCTCAACACAGCCTGTGCTGTTCACCTGTACCGCCAAAACGACCAGCCCTTCCACGCCTCGTCGCCTGAGATCCTCTGGATAGAATTCCGTCAGTGGTCGCGAGCCCACACCGGGAGATGGCTTGGTATTACCGGAAGTTCGGGAGGTCGGTGCTAGACAGGGGGATTGTCGTGCGCGAACGCTAACGGAGGCTTCGGAGGTGGCGGCAGCGAGTTTTCGAGCCATCGCCGATCTTTCGCCGACGTAGGCATCGGTCAGGGCTTGTGCATCCCGGGCCCACGACGGATTCGGAAGCTCCTTGAGAGAGGCGTTCAGATTCGCCTCGGCGGTTGCTATGCCGACGCCGTGTGGCGTGTCGGCGGGCAGATGGTTATGAGCGAGAAACGCGACCCATATGTCGCGGTTTTCAACCACCCCCCGCGCAAAACCCCAGTATTCCGAGAGCGCGTGCGAACGTTCGTTGAAGGTCTTATGCAACTCTTCGCGCTCCGCCGAGTCATAGCGGGTCTTGTATGCCTCTTGGTAAAGCGGGGTGATGTACTGCTCAAGGTCTTCGCTGAATAAGCGGCCGCGGACGTCGCGGCCTGCAGCGTCGAATTTCTGTGCCATCTCTCGCGTGGCCTTTAGGAACCCGTCGAATTGCCCGGATAATGTGGCCGGAGCCGCCGCTGCGACATCCTGTCCACCTCCGTGCTCGAGTATTTTCGTGGCCTGCAGGGTTTCGGTCAGATCGCCCGCCAATTGCTGTGGAGAGGGGTGCCCATCCACCTGCAATCGCAGCCCGTACACGAGATCGGCCGAAGCCATACCTTCCTTTGTTCCCGGCGCTTCGAGACGCGTAGTGACCTCGATTGCGTCACTGCTGATTCGCACGGGATTCCCGTCGTAAGGGCTGTGGCTTTCCTGGATGTCGTCGAACACGTCCTTCAGCTCACTCTTGGTCGTGTCCGGCGGGCGCGGTTGCCGCCACAGGTTGACCGAGGCCTTTTCTTGCCGGTCACGGTACCAACGCACCCCCAGCGGCTCCCAGGTCAGGTCGGGGCCGCCGGCGATATAGCCCATCTTCAGCGTGAGCCGGCTGCGCTCGGTCAGCCCTAATACGCTTGCGGGCACCGCGGATTCGAAGCGGGGGGTCGAGAGCCGCCAGACGGGGCTTGAGTCCAGGGTAACGTGCTCGAGCGTCCGCGGAAGGAGGGCGCGGCGGTGCAGGAAGGTCTGCCATTGATGCAACGTGCCCTGATAGGGGGTTGTTACCTGGCCTGCGAGCAGCGTAAGAGTGTCTTTCGCTTGGCGCAGGAAGGGTGACAAGGTGTAGCTGACCAGCCCCAGGTAGCCGTCCGGGGTGGGTAACAGCAGCGCGACGGCGTAGCCGTCCATGAAGGGCAAGGGCCAAGTCCGCAACTGCCACTTACGACCATAGTGATCCGTCCACACCGAATCGGAGCTGGCCGAACCTAGGGACGTCACCCGCACGGAGTCGGTTCCCACCTGTCGTCGAATGTCCAGGGTCTGGGCGGCAAGATCCATGAATGCCTTCGAGTCGGCGTAGAACGCGTCGTCGGCCGCCTCTGCGCCGCGTTCGAGGCGCACGACCGTCACTCCCTGGATTACAGTTTTGCCAAGCTTCCCGTCCTGAGGAAGATCGGTGGTGTCGAACTCCGCGGCCGTGATCGTCCATTGCCCATTGGGCTGCTGGATGAGGATTCCCGCTGGATCCGACCTGGAGTCCACTTCATAGATGACCGCATCACTGCCCGGGCCCTTAGGAAACTGGGAAGCGGCGTATTCCGTCAGAAGTTGCTGCCGGGCTTGCGCATCGTGACGATCAACGAGGTTCTGATACGCCCGCTGAAACGAAGCCCAATCGAGGGGCAACGCGAACTCATCGGTCACGCGGTAGGTTTTCGTGCTGTGCATGAAAGGTACCGACGCCAGAAAGCGCAGGTCAGCACGAGCTTTTCCAGCCGGTGCGTCGAGGATATTGGCGACGGGTAGCGCGTAGTTGAGGTTTTCGTTCGGCGATTTGGCAGTGACGAGCCCAATCACCCGCCCCTGCGCGTCAAGTAGCGGGCCTCCGCTGTTACCCGGTGATGCGGCCGCAGAGAAGCGTATCCACTGCCAGCGACCGTCCTGGATCTCCGGGGTCTGCGACGTGAACAGTCCATCACGGATCACGATCCCCTCACCGAGGGCATTGCCGACGGCGAACACCGGATCATCGATCTTAGGCGAACGGTTGGTCTCAAGCGCCGGCGGTGACGGGTCTTCCGCCAGGGAGAAGAGCGCGAAGTCTTCGTGGACCGATAGCTTCAGGATCGACCTGATGGCGTAGACCTGACCGCTGGAACTGCGGATGAGCGGCGCGCCGTACTGGCTGTCCACGGCCAGCAGGAATACGTGAGCGGCGGTCGCGTAGGTATTGGCGCCCAAATAGAAAGCGGTCCCTAGCGAGCGATAGGGATCTGTACGCTCCTTGAACGGGATCAGCTCGAGCGGCAGGGGCTTCTCGTAAGTGAGCGGATCGCTAACAGGCTTCTTCAGGACTACTTCGAACGTTGCCGCTCGAACGAGCTTCTCCATCTCTGGGGTAACCGCGGCTCTCGCGGACGCCCCGACAAACAATGCCCCGCAAATCACGAGCAGCGTGCTGACCCGACATAGCTGTCTCACGGAGTTCCTATCGTGTTGTCTGTCGTTGAAAGGATGCCTTCGAGAGACTGGCACAGGCAATGAGGGCGGTCGCGGGGCCACCCGCCACCCGGGGAGCGGGACCACGTTTCGTGGAATCTGCGTCACAGACCGGAGTGGTTCCGGCGGCAGGGCTACAAGGTTCAGGAGACCGGCAGGGCAGCGCCGGATGGAGGCGTAGACCTGGTGCGGTGCAAGGGCTCTGGAGCGCTATTTGGTGCAGTGCAAACACTGGAAGGTCGAGCGGGTAGGGGTGCAGGTGATTCGTGAGCTGAACGGCGTGGTTGCCGCTCAAAAGGCAGCCGGCGGCTTTGTGGTGGATGGACGGGCGCTCAGTGCGTCGATCCGACCGGCGCAGGTTCCGGCTCCCCGGAGTCCGTCGTGCCCCAAGTGCGGGAGCTCGATGGTTCGGCGAGTGGCGAAGCAGGGCACTTATGCAGGGCGAGAGTTCTGGGGATGCAGTGGCTGCCCTAAATGCCGAGGTACGCGCGCGTAGCTTTGGTCCGGGCACCGTCGGAGTACTAGTCTCCTGCCTTGGTTTTCCAGGGCGGGCTTCACGGCCGCAACGAAGCTCGCCGCTTCGGTCTCCAGATTTCCATCTGTGGGACCGCCCCGATGGGAGAAGAGGGCGGAGAATCCAAGTCCCGCTCGAGACGGGTACTCGCAATAAACGCCGGTAATCTCGAGCCGCTCCGTCTTACCTCGCCGTGGAGATCCGGCGGCAGGGTATTGCCCCGGCCGGCGTGCCGGACTTCATGAAGCAGCACCCCGCATGGTCGACCCACCCCGCTGACGGCCGCAGCTTCCAGTGGTCCCGAGATCCACCAGGCTACGGGTGCTCACCGTGGCCCGGGGGTAGGAAAACCACCGCTTCACCGTGCCGGTTTTCGACCCCGGCAGCCCCCAGGGAGCGGCCGCCCTTGCGGCCCCACCGCCCGACCGATAGAAAGGTGGGGTCTTAAGGAGGATCGAAGCCGTCATGACCCAGGAGAACGTGACGCTGGAGGACCTGCGCCAGCGTGTTACCGCCATTGACCGCCAGCTGATCGCGCTGGTGGCCGAGCGCAAGGCCGTGAGCGAGGAGGTGGCGCGCGTCAAGCGGGCCATCGGCAAGCCCACGCGCGACTATGAGCGCGAGCGGGACGTGATCCTGGGCGTGCGCTCGCTCGCCGAGTCTCAGGGCGTCTCGCCCGAGCTCGCCGAGCAGCTGCTGCGGCTCCTCATCCGCTCGAGCCTCACGACCCAGGAGCACGCGAGCGTGGTGGCGCACGGCACCGGGTCCGGGCGTCGCGCCCTCGTCATCGGCGGCGCCGGCAAGATGGGCGGCTGGTTCGTGAGCTTCCTCGCCTCGCAGGGGTTCACGGTCGAGGTCGCCGATCCCACGCCGGCACCCGAGGGCGTGACGCGCGTCGCGGACTGGCGCAGCACCGACCTGCGCCACGACTTCATCGTGCTCGCGACCCCGCTCGGGGCCACGGAAGCCATCCTCAAGGACCTCGCGCTGCGCCGGCCGCCGGGCGTCATCTTCGACGTAGGGTCGCTCAAGTCCCCGCTGCGTGCGGGCCTCCTCGCGCTCAAGTCCCACGGCTGCAAGGTCACCTCCGTCCACCCCATGTTCGGGCCGGACACGGAGCTGCTCTCCGGGCGCCACGTGGTGTTCGTGGACTTGGGCCACGCCGGGGCGCTCACCGCGGCGCGCGAGCTGTTCGCGCCCACCATGGCCGAGCAGGTGGTCATGAGCCTCGATGACCACGACCGCCTGATCGCCTACGTGCTGGGCCTGAGCCACGCGCTCAACATCGCCTTCTTCACCGCGCTCGCCGAGAGCGGGGAAGCGGCACCCAGGCTCGCGCGCATGTCCTCGACCACCTTCGATGCGCAGCTCGACGTGGCGAGCCGCGTGGCGCAGGAGAGCCCGGAGTTGTATTACGAGATCCAGAGCCTGAACGACTACGGCGCCGAGTCGCTGGAGGCGCTCGCCCAGGCGGTGGAGCGGCTGCGCACCGCGGTGCTCAGCCAGGACTTCGCCACCTTCCGCTCACTGATGCAGCGCGGCCACGACTACCTCGAGGACCGGCGCAGCGTGGCCGAGCGCCGCGCCTGAGGCCGGCCAGGACAGGAATCCCCTAAGGAACGCGCATGGCACGGGAACACCCGGACACGCAGGGTTCAGGCGGCGGGGAGCCCCAGGCCCCGGAAGGGGAGGTGCGCCTGCTCAAGGCGCGCCTCGCGATGCTCACCGAGGAGGTGGGCCGCAACGAGGCGCTCCTGCGCAAGACCCAGGAGCGGGAACTTGAGCTGCTGCGCTCCAACTCGCTGCAGCAGCTGTTCGAGCGGCTGATCGGCGGCCTTAGGGCCTCCTACCAGCTGGACGGGGTGACCCTCGTCATCAACGATCCGCAGCACGAGATCCGCCACCTCCTGGCCGGCGACGGGCTCGAGCCCGAGGGCGTCGCGTTCGTGGATGCGCTCATCACGGTCGCCCCGCAGCTGCACAACCTCGACAAGCCCTGGCTCGGCCCCTTCCACAAGGCCGACCACGAGCTCCTCATCGGCCGCGGGGCACCGGCGCCGGCGAGCATCGCGCTCATCCCGCTGCGCCGCC
This sequence comes from Pseudomonadota bacterium, assembly GCA_018241425.1. Lineage (GTDB taxonomy): Bacteria > Pseudomonadota > Gammaproteobacteria > Steroidobacterales > Steroidobacteraceae > 13-2-20CM-66-19. The sequence goes on along the minus strand of JAFEDU010000008.1, from coordinate 12,098 downwards.
ACGAGCAGCTGGACGGGGTGCTGGTGTTCCACAGCCGCGACGCGCTGCGGTTCACTCAGGACCTCGCCAGCGACTTCCTCGCGCACCTGGGCGTGGTGGCGGCGATCTGTATCGAGAACGCCGTGAACCGTGCGCGCCTGCTGCGCAGCGGCCTGACCGACTTCCTCACCGGATTCCACAACCGCCGCTACCTGCACGCGCGCCTGCGCGAAGAGCTGGCGCGCGCGCAGCGCGCGCGCCAGTCGCTCGTGTGCCTGATGATCGACGTCGACCACTTCAAGCGCATCAACGACCAGTACGGCCACCTGTGCGGGGACACGGTGCTGAAGGAAGTGGCGCACCGCATCGACGCCGAGATGCGCATCAGCGACACGGGGGCGCGCTTCGGCGGGGACGAGTTCGCGATCGTGCTGTCGCAGGCCGAGCTCGTCGACGGGGAGAAGGTGGCCGCCCGCGTGCTGCACAGCGTGCGCAACCACCCCGTCCCGGTCAGCCCGCAGGCCTCCGAGACCGTGACGCTGTCGATCGGCGTGGCGGTCGCCCGCCCCGGGCCGGGCACGCGTGACTACAAGGTGCTCGCCGAACGGCTGATCGCGGAAGCCGACGCGGCGCTGTACCGCGCCAAGAGCGCCGGCCGCAACCGCTACACGGTCTCGCCCAACCCCGTCGTCGCCTGAAGCGTCTAGTGCCCGCTGCTGCCGGGGGCGGGCGTGAGGCGCAGCATGGGACCCAGGCAGCGGCGCAGCGCCGCATCGAAGCACATGAGGAAACCCCCGCGCAGCGGTGCGAGGTAGAGCGTGAGCGGCTTGTCGGTCGGGGTGATGCGGCCGCTGCAGTCGGGCTTGCCGTTGCTCCTGGTGATGGTTTCCTCGAGCACGTACAGCCCTGCCTCGTTCGGCTGCGCGCCGATCTGGAAGTCGCTGTCGATCAGTTCCGCCGCACTCACAGAGTGCACGGTGCCGTCGGCGCGGTACTCGTAGGTCTCGAGGCACCCGGTGCCGGGAATGGCGAGCTGCCAGGTGCCGAGGATCGGGTGGTCGGGGCGCGCCACCGGGTGTGCCGCCTGGGAAGCGGCGGCGGCGAGGGTGGCGATGAGCGCCGGCAGCGCCCGGCTCCGGGGGGCGTGCATCAGCGTCGCTGCCGCAGCAGGACCACGAACAGGGGGGCCCCCACGAGCGCCATGATGGCCCCCACCGGAAGCTGCCGCGGGGCCGCGATGGTGCGCGCGGCGAGGTCCGCAGCCGCGAGCAGCATGCCGCCGGCCAGCGCCGCGGCGGGGGCCACGATGCGGTGGTCGCTGGTGCCGAAGCTCAGGCGCACCGCGTGCGGGGTGATCAGCCCCACGAATCCCACGGTGCCGGCACTCACCACGGCGAGCGCCGTCAGGGTCGCGCAGGTAATGAAGAGGAGCGTGCGCCAGCCCTCGAGCGCGAGACCCACGGTGCGGGCGCGCAGTTCGCCGGCGGCCAGGACGTTCAGCGGGCGGGCGAGCACCACCGCAGCGGCGATCGCAAGCAGCGCGGTGCCGGCACTCAGCCACGGCCGCACGGCCCACTCCAGGTCGCCGGCCAGCCAGAACACCATGCCGCGCATCCGCGAGGAATCCGCCAGCGCGAGCAGCACCGACACCAGCGCACCGCAGGCGCTCGCGAGCACGACGCCGGTGAGCAGCAGGCGCGGCGTGCCTCCGCCGCGGGCGAGCAGGTAGACCAGGCCCACGGCCCCAAGCGCGCCGGCGACGGCGGCCGACTGCACCAGGAGCGCGGTGGCACCGGCGATCATGGCGAGCAGCGCACCGACCGCGGCGCCGCCGGACACCCCGAGAACGTACGGGTCGGCGAGCGCGTTGCGGAACAGCGCCTGCAGCAGCACGCCAGAGAGCGCCAGGAGGCTCCCGACCCCGAAGGCGGCCAGCACCCGGGGCAGGCGCACCTCCAGCAGGACGTTGCGCGTGGCTTCGTCCCCGCCGCCCGCGAGGGCGGCGAGTCCCGCCCTGAGGCCGATGCCGGAGCTGCCGATGAGGAGCGCGGCCAGGAATACCGCGGCCGCCAGCACGAGGAGCACCCCCAGGCTGCGCCAGGGGGTGGCCGGGACGGGCAGGGAGTCGGCGGTTGCGGCGCGCGCCACGGGAGTTAGGGACCATCCCTGGGAGGTTGGGTCGGCTAGCCTCGGCCAAACCGCCGGAAAACGCCATCCCCCGCGGCGGTTACGGTACCGCGCGTACTCTGTGGCAGACTCAGGCTCAACCATGACGGACGTCATCGACCCGGACGGTTTCCGTGCCAACGTCGGCATCATCCTGATGCAGGGCGTGGAGGTCTTTCTCGGCCGCCGCACCGGGGGCAAGGGCTGGCAGTTCCCGCAGGGCGGCCTGCGCAGCGGGGAGGCCCTCGAGCAGGCGCTGTACCGCGAGCTGTACGAGGAGATCGGCGTGCGCGAGTCGGCCGTGGACCTCATCGGCCAGACCGAGCGCTGGCTGCGCTACCGGCTGCCGCCGCGCTACGTGCGCCGCAACCAGCGCCCGGTGTGCACGGGCCAGAAGCAGCGCTGGTTCCTCCTGCGCCTGCGGCACGAGGTGACCTTCGACTTCGCCCGCACCAGCGAGCCGGAGTTCGACCAGTGGCGCTGGTCGAACTACTGGGAGCCGGTGCGCGAGGTGATCTACTTCAAGCGGCCGGTGTACGTGCGCGCGCTCACCGAGCTCGCGCCGCTCGCCTTCCCGCGCGGCAAGCAGCCGCCCTTCCCCGAGTGGTGGGACGAGTACACGCGACCGGATCCGCGCGTCGGGTCCGAGAGCGGTGACTGAGGGACCGATGCGCTCGCTCGCCGCCCTGTTCGGCCGCCGGCCGGGCGCACCGCAGGTGGTGCGCTCGCATGCGCCGGCGCTGCGCACCGCGCTGTGGGCGGCGGCTGCGCTGATCGGGGCGTTCGCCCTCTACGTCATCTACGAGCTCGGCCGCTACGACGCCGGCTACGACCGCCAGGCCGCCGCGCAGCAGCGCACCGAGCTCGAGGTGAAGATCGAGCACATGGAGAAGGAGCGGCGCGAGCTGCGCACGCAGCTCGCCGAGCTCGACACGGTGCGCGTCGGCCGCGCGCGCGAGCAGGCGGAGCTCGCGCGCGAACTCGGCGCACTGCAGGCGCAGGTCGCGCAGCAGTCCCAGGAGCTCGCCTTCTATCGCGGCGTGGTGCAGCAGAACGCCGCCAGCATCGGCCTCAAGATCGGCCAGGCACGCATCACGGCGCTCGAGCCCGGCACCTTCAACGTGCACCTGTCGCTGGTGCGCTCCGGGCGCGCCGAGGCCGACACGCAGGGCACGCTGGTCATGGAGGTCGAGGGCACGGCGGAGGGCGCCGCGAAGTCCCTCGACCTGCCGGCCCTGACGGCGGGGCGGGTGCACGAGCTGCGTTACACGTTCCGCTACTTCCAGGACTTCGACCAGCCCCTGAAGGTGCCGCCCGGCTTCAAGCCCGAGCAGCTGCAGGTCGAGGTGCGCTCCGGGAAGAAGGATGTGCCACCCCTGTCACAGTCTTTCCTGTGGACGGTCGAGTCCGGTCCCTGAGATGCTGTTGAGCCTGCGTTCCCGTTAACGTGAGCCAGAACATGTTCAACCGCGATTCCCGGCAGCCCCGCATCGACACCCTGGTGGGGCGGACGGCGAGGGTGCACGGGGACCTGGAGTTCCAGGGCGGCATGCACCTCGACGGCCAGGTCCTGGGCGGGGTGCGCTCCGATGACGCCCGCGACTCGAGCCTCTCGGTCAGCGAGACCGGCTCGATCGCCGGCCCGGTGACCGTGCCGACCGTGGTCCTGAACGGCAGCGTGCGCGGGGACATCCACGCCCGCGAGCGCCTGGTGCTCGGGGCCACCGCCCGCGTCGAGGGCAACGTCTATTACGGTGTCATTGAAATGACACTGGGCGCCCAGATAGTAGGGAAACTGGTGCGCCTGGAGCCCGACGGCCGCGTCGCGGCCGCGCAGGAAGCACCGGGCTGACGGCCCCTTAAGAGGGGCTTCTTTGACCTCCCCCAACCTTAGCTTCTAGACTCAAAGCCATGAGCACGCCCGAAGTCCTCCAGGAAGCCCCCGCACTCCTTTTCACGGATGCGGCGGCCCGCAAGGTCGCGGACCTGATCCGCGGCGAGGGTAACCCCAAGCTGATGCTGCGCGTGTTCGTGCAGGGCGGGGGCTGCTCGGGCCTGCAGTACGGCTTCGAGTTCGACGAGGCGCTGCAGGATGGCGATACCTGCATCGAGAACCTCGGGGTGAAGCTGCTGGTCGACCCGATGAGCGTGCAGTACCTCACGGGCGCGGAGATCGACTACCGCGAGGGGCTCGAGGGGGCGCAGTTCGTGATCCGCAATCCCAACGCGGTCACCACCTGCGGCTGCGGCTCGTCCTTCACCGCCGCCTGAACCGACGTGGCCCAGGCCGCTACCGCCCGCTCTCCCGACACCCGCACCTCCACCCGCTCCGCACCCCGCGCCGTCCCCGACGTCCTCGCGGCGGTGGACTTAGGCTCCAACAGCTTCCACATGGTGGTCGCGCGCTACTCGCACGGCCAGCTGGTCATCATCGACCGTCTGCGCGAGATGGTGCGCCTGGCCGCCGGCGTCGCCGAGAACGGCCGCATCGACAAGGACGTCTCGGCACGCGCGCTCGCCTGCCTCGAGCGCTTCGGCCAGCGCCTGCGCGCCATGCACGCCGACAGCGTGCGCTGCGTGGGCACCAACGCGCTGCGCCTGGCGCACCGCAAGCAGGCCTTCCTCGAGCGGGCCCGCGAGGCGCTCGGCCACCCGATCGAGATCATCGCGGGCATGGAGGAGGCGCGCCTCATCTACTCAGGCGTCGCGCATACCATGCCCTCCTCGCCCGGCAAGCGCCTGGTGGTCGACATCGGCGGTGGCAGCACCGAGCTCATCGTGGGCGAGGGCCTGACGCCGCTCGAGCTCGAGAGCCTGCAGATGGGCTGCGTCGCGCTCAGCGAGCGCTTCTTCCGCGACGGCAAGATTTCCGCCAAGCGCATGGAGCGCGCGCGGCTGGCCGCGCGCATGGAGTTGGAGCCCGTGCAGGCCGCGTTCCGCCGCCGCGGCTGGGAGCACGCGGCCGGCAGCTCCGGCACGGTGCGCGCCATCGGGGAAGCTATCCGGGCGCTCGACCCCCAGGCGCTCACCATCACCGCCGCGGGCATCAAGCGCGCCATCGACTACAGCATCGATGCCGGGCACACCCGCGAGCTCAACCTTGAGCCGATCACCGAGGACCGCCGCCCGGTGTTCCCGGGGGGACTGGCGATCCTCGCCGAGGTGTTCGGGGTGCTCGAGATCAACGAGATGCAGATCGCCGAGGGGGCGATGCGCGAGGGCCTGCTCTACGACATGCTCGGCCGCTTCAAGCGCGAGGACGCGCGCGAGCGCACCGTGCGCGCGATGCAGCAGCGCTATCACGTCGACACCACCCAGGCCGAGCGGGTGGAGGCGACCGTGCGCGACTTCCTCGAGCAGACCCGCGAGACCTGGAGGCTCGAGGAGCCGCTCGCGCACCTGGCGCTCAAGTGGGCGGCGCGGCTGCACGAGATCGGCCTGGACGTTTCGCACAGCGGCTATCACCGCCACGGCGCGTACCTGCTCGAGAACGCGGACATGCCGGGCTTCCCGCGCGAGGAACAGCGGCTGCTGGCGCGCCTGGTGGGTGCCCACCGCCGCAAGTTCACGCTCGATCGCATCGAGGAGCTGGTGCCGCCCTGGGACCGCGCCGCGGTGCACCTGATCGTGCTGCTGCGCCTGGCGGTGCTCCTGCACCGCGGCCGCAGCACCACGGCGCTGCCGGCCATAGAGCTGTCGGCGACGCCTAAGTCTCTCGAGGCGCGCTTCCCGGCGCGCTGGCTGAAGGAGCACCCGCTGACGGCCGCGGACCTGCAGCAGGAAGTGGACTACCTGCGCGCGAGCGGGTTCCGGCTGCGCGTCTTCAGCGGCGGCCGCGGCTGACTAGCCGGAAGCCGGCACGAACGCCCAGCACTGCGGTTGCGGCGCACGCGCATCCGCCTGCTTCGCGGCGAACACCACCCGCAGGGTGAGATTGAAGTCGGCGTAGTAGCTCTCTGCCTTGCTCCACACGTCCGCCACCAGCGCCCCGTCGGCGGGCACGGGGCGGTCGCTCGCCTTGAGCGAGGACCAGTCGCGCGCATCCTGCGCGCGCCGCCCGCACTCGGGCAGGTGGGCCGACGGGTTCAGGTAGAGACGGGTCGCGGCCGCGGCGAACTCGCGCGCCGCTTCCGGCGCCAGGTTGTCGTGCGCGATCGCCTCGACCCCCTGCGTGCGCCCGGCGTTCTCCACGCGCACCGAGATCAGCTGGTGGAACTCGCCGTCGCCGCAGTTCCAGCGCGACAGCCCCTTGCGGCAGGTGTACTCCCACCAGCTCTGCGCCTCGCGCGTGCGCACGCGCTCGGTGGCGATCCAGGCGTACGTGTCCTGCGCGGTGACGCAGCGGTCGACGATCTGGAACGGCGTGGTGCGCGGCACCACCGCGCCCGCGGCCGCCTTGGCATCCAGCTCCTCGGCCGGGGTGAGGGTGTGCCGGATGCAGTCGGCGCCGGCGGCGTGCCCCTGCGGCGCGAGCGTCGCCAGGGCAAGGAGCGCCAGCAGGCGGCGCGCTGTGCGGGTCGTCACGGGCGCGTCACACCGGGGCCGTGGGTCCTGCGGCGTAGGTGGCGAGCAGTTCGTCCTGCACGTTCACCGCCGGCGCCGCGCCGCGCTGGATGCGCTCGTAGGCGCCGTCGGGCAGCAGCTTCCACGACTGGCAGTTGTCACTCAGGCACAGGTCGAGGTCGCGCAGGATGCGCTCGCGGTGGCGCGGGGTGCGGACGGGGAATGCGACCTCGACGCGGCGGAAGAAGTTGCGCTCCATCCAGTCGGCGCTGGCGCAGTAGAGCTCCGGCTCGCCGCCGTTCTCGAAGTAGAACACGCGCGAGTGCTCGAGGAAGCGCCCGACGATGGAGCGTACGTGGATGTTCTCGGAGACCCCCGGGATGCCGGGCCTGAGCGCGCACACGCCGCGCACGATGAGGTCGACCTTCACCCCGGCACGCGAGGCGCGGTACAGCGCCTCGATGGCCTGGGCCTCCACCAGCGCGTTCATCTTGGCGATCACGCGCGCCGGGCGCCCGGCGTGGGCGTGCTCGATCTCGCGCGCCAGCTTGGAAAGCACCATCTCGTGCATGCTGAACGGCGACTGGATCAGGCGCTTGAGCTTCGGGGTCTGGGTGAGGCTGGTGAGCTGCAGGAACAGCTCGTGCACGTCCTGCCCGATCTCGTCCTCGCAGGTGAAGAGGCCGTAATCGGTGTACTGCCGCGCGGTGCGCGGGTGGTAGTTGCCGGTGCCCAGGTGGCAGTAGCGGCGGATGGCGTTGCCCTCGCGGCGCACCACCAGGGCGAGCTTGGCGTGGGTCTTGTAGCCCACGACCCCGTACATGACGTGCGCGCCGGCTTCCTGCAGGCGGTTGGACAGCTCGATGTTGGCTTCCTCGTCGAAGCGCGCGCGCAGCTCGACGATCACCGTGACGTCCTTGCCTGCATTAGCCGCGGCCACCAGCGCATCCACGAGCGGCGAGCCGTGCCCGGCGCGGTAGAGCGTCATCTTGATGGCGAGCACCTGCGGGTCGGCGGCCGCCTGGCGCAGGAAGTCGATCACGGGCGTGAAGCTCTGGTACGGGGTCTCGAGCAGCACGTCCTTGTGGCGGATGACGCCGAACATGTCCGGTGCGCCCACCAGGCGCCGCGGGATCCCGGGGGTGAAGATCGGGTACTTGAGGTCCGGGCGCTGCACCAGGTCGTACAGCGCCGAGAGGCGGTTCAGGTTCACCGGTCCCGCCACCGAGTACAAATCGAGCGAGGCCGAGGCGAACTGCGCCTGCAGGAACTTCACCAGGTCCTCGGGGCAGTCGTTGGAGGTCTCGAGCCGCACCGCGACGCCGTAGCGGCGGTGCTGCAGCTCGCCCTCGAGCGCGCGGCGCAGGTCGTCGATCTCCTCCTCGTCGACGAACAGGTCGCTGTTGCGGGTGATGCGGAACTGGTAGCAGCCGATCACCTTGATGCCGCTGAAGAGCTTGTCGACGAAGGCCTGCACGATCGCCGACAGCAGCACGCAGCCGCGGCTCGCGCCCGCCCCGGGCAGCGGGACCACGCGCGGCAGGGAGCGCGGCGCCTGCACGATGGCGAGCTCGCTGTCGCGGTCGAAGGCATCCTTGCCCTCCAGGCGCACGATGAAGTTGAGGCTCTTGTTCTGGATGCGCGGGAAGGGGCGCGCGGGGTCGAGCCCTAAGGGGCTCAGGACCGGCTCCACCTCGCGCTCGAAGTAGCCCTCGAGCCACTCGCGCGCCGCCGGGCTCCAGTCGCCCGGCGACAGCAGCGGCACACCCTCGGCGGCGAGGGCCGGCAGCAGCTGCTCGTTGAGGCAGCGGTACTGGTCGTCGACCAGGCGCGTGGCGCGCTCGTGGATGGCGGTGAGCTGCTGCGGGATCGACATGCCGTCGGCGGCCAGCTGGCCGCCGCCGAGTTCCTGCAGCTGCTTGAGCCCCGAAACCCGGATCTCGAAGAACTCATCGAGGTTGGAGCAGGAGATGCACAGGAACTTGAGCCGCTCGAGCAGGGGTACCCGCGTGTCCAGGGCCTGGTCGAGTACCCGCTGGTTGAACTCCAGGAAGGAGAGCTCGCGGTTGATGTAGTGCTGGGGTGCCTTGAGATCCGGCGCGTCCATCGCGGGGCCCTGGGCCTTGGGGTGGAAGGGTTCGCCCCATGTTACCAGCGGCCCGCGCGAAGAACTGTTACCGAGCTTTCAGCGCGAGACCAGCATCGGCCCGGTCACCGGGCTCAAGGACGCGAGCAGCGGGGCAGATTTGGTCAAAAAGTCCTCGCGCCAGCGGGCCTCGATCGGGTCGGCCCCGGGCAGGACCACGGTCTGCGGGTTCTTGAACACCCCGTTGACCCGGTACTCGTAGTGCAGGTGGGGTCCGGTGGCAAGGCCGGTCATGCCGACGTAGGCGATGATGACGCCCTGGGTGACGTGGGCGCCGTCGCGGATGCCGTGCGCGAAGCGCGACAGGTGGCCGTACACGGTGACGATGCTGGCGGAGTGCTCGATCTCCACCACGTTGCCGTAGCCGCCACGGCGCCCGGCGAAGCGGATGCGGCCGTCGCCGGCGGCCTTCACCGGGGTGCCCATGGGGGCGGCGTAGTCGACGCCCTTGTGGGCGCGGATCAGGTTCAGGATGGGGTGGTGGCGGGCGGAGTTGAAGCGCGAGCTCACGCGCGTGAACTCCAGCGGCGCCCGCAGGAACGCCTTGTGGAGGCTCTTGCCCTCGGGCGTGTAGTAGTGCGAGCCGCCGTCCGGGTCGGTGTAGCGCACCGCCTTGAAGGTGCGGCCCTGGTTCACGAACTCGGCGGCCTGGATCGGGCCGTCCTTCACGTAGGCACCGTCGCGGTAGATCTCGGGGTAGGTCACCACGAACTCATCGCCCGGGCGCACGTCGAGCACGAAGTCCACGTCCCAGGCGAAGATGTCGGCGAGCGCCACGGCGGTCTGGTCGTGGGCGCCGGCGGCCTCCACCGACTCGAACAGCGAGCTGTCGATCACGCCGTGCACGGTGCGCATGCGCGTCTCGAGCGGGTTCACCAGCACGTCCGCCTTGAGCCCGGCCTGCGGGTCGCGCGACACCTTGAGGGTCTCGCTCTCGTTCAGCCGGCGCTCGAGGGAGTAGAGCGAGCCGTCCTTGTGCTCGAAGTGCAGCGCGTCCCCGGGTTTGAGCGAGTCGAGCGCCTCGCGCGCCCGGGGCAGGCTGCGCATGGAGGCGAGGTCGGCCAGGTTCAGCTTCAGGCGACGGAAGATGCGGTCGAGCGTGTCGTTGCGGGTGACGATCACATCGATGGTGGAGAACGCGGCCTTGCCGAGGTCGGGGACGGCGGCGAGCTGCGCGGGGACGGCCAGGGGGTTGGGCGCCGGGGCGGCCGCCGGCGCCGTGGCGGCCGGCTGCGGGGCAGGGACGGCCGGGGCCGGGGATGCCCCCGGGAGGATGCTGAGCGCCCCGTGCAGGAGCGACCAGCCGACGATGGTGCAGGCGGCGGCCTTGAGCCAGAAGGCAGCCGAAGGCCAGCGCGGGGAGGCGTTCTTCGGCGGCGGCTCGGTTGGCGGCATCGTCTACACTTACCCGAAGGATTTAAAAGCGCGCACCGTACCGGGGGTCGGGCGTGGGGTCAATGTATGTTAAGTGCCGGGAAGGGCACCCGACGTCCACTGGAACGCTACAGGCTGCCGGCCGCCGCCGGCTTCGAACCGTCTCACAGGAATCACATGAATTTCGAGGAACAGATCGCGGAGCTCCACCGCGGGGCGAGCGAGGTGCTGGTCGATGCGGACCTGGTGAAGAAGCTCAGGCGAGGCCGCCCGCTGCACGTGAAGGCGGGCTTCGACCCGACCGCGCCCGACCTGCACCTCGGGCACACGGTGCTCCTCAACAAGATGCGCCAGTTCCAGCAGCTCGGCCACGACGTCACGTTCCTCATCGGGGACTTCACCGGGATGATCGGCGACCCGACCGGGCGCAACGCGACGCGGCCCGCACTCACCCCGGAGGAAATCCAGGCCAACGCGCGCACCTACGAGACCCAGGTTTTCAAGATCCTGGACCCCGAGAAGACCCGCATCGACTTCAACTCGCGCTGGCTCGGCAAGCTGAGCTCCGCGGAGATGGTGAAGCTCACCGCGCACTACACCGTGGCGCGCATGCTGGAGCGCGACGACTTCGCCAAGCGCTACAAGGCCGGGCAGCCGATCTCCATCCACGAGTTCCTCTACCCGCTCGCTCAGGGTTACGACTCGGTAGCCATGAAGGCCGACGTCGAGCTCGGCGGCACGGACCAGAAGTTCAACCTCCTGGTGGGCCGCTCGCTGCAGGAAGCCTACGGCCAGGAGCCGCAGGTGGTGCTGACGATGCCGCTGCTCGAGGGCCTCGACGGCGTGAACAAGATGTCGAAGTCACTCGGCAACTACATCGGCATCACCGAGGATGCGGACACGATGTTCGGCAAGGTGATGTCGATCTCCGACACGCTGATGTGGCGCTACTTCGAACTCCTGTCGTTCCGGCCGCTCGCAGACGTCGCGGCTCTCAAGCGCGCGGCCGGGGAAGGCCGCAACCCGCGCGACATCAAGTTCGAGCTCGCGCGCGAGATCACCGCGCGTTTCCACGATGCCCCCGCCGCGGAGCGCGCGCAGAAGAACTTCACCTCGCGCGTGAGCGAGAAGGCGGTGCCGGATGACCTGCCGGTGAAGGTCATCGCGGTGGAGGCCGCGGGCCTTCGCGTTGCGAACCTCCTCAAGGAGGCGGGCCTCGCGGCGAGCACCTCGGAGGCCAACCGCAAGATCGACGAGGGCGCGGTCCGCATCGATGGAACCAAAGTCACCGATCGCGCTCTGACGCTTAAGTCCGGGGCGGAGCATGTCTTCCAGGTGGGCTCCAAGCGCTTTGCCAGGCTCCGGCTCGAGACTAAAGGCTAAGCTCAAGCTCGCCTTGAAGGCCGGAATTTCCGCCCCTATATAAGGAGGACGGCGGGACTTTCGGTCCTAAAAGCGAATAAGCCGCCTCCTAGTGGCCGGGAAGGCCTAACCCCTCAAAAAGGGGGGTCTGCCCCGGATCATGACAATGCGTTGACAACCCCTTAATCGGGGCTATACTGCGCGCCCCTTGCAGCCTGAGGCCGCACTGCGGCACGGGATGTAGGTGTGTGGGCCAACCGAATCGGTTGACGGAATATGGCGAGTCGCTATACTCCCCGGCCCTTTTTCCCCCAGCCATCGCGCTCGTGGGGTGCTGTTTAAAAATCGGATAGGTAATTTGTGTGGGGACTCGCGTCTTTGGCCTTTAGTGCAAATGACCGAGTGACCAAGATGATGTCCAGCAGTAAGTTGGAGCCATTTTGGATTTACTCTTTTTGTTGATTCTCAAAATCTTCAAGTGAAGAGTTTGATCCTGGCTCAGATTGAACGCTGGCGGCGTGCTTAACACATGCAAGTCGAGCGGTAACAGGTGTAGCAATACATGCTG
>JAFEDU010000007.1 GCA_018241425.1 Pseudomonadota bacterium | reverse complement strand
CATCAGCTTCTCTCCCCCGGGGCGAGGGAACAACCTACTGAAACCTCACAACTAGCCGGCGGGCCGCGCGGGCGCTGCGCGCCCGATCAGGCGGCCGGCCGCTGCGCGTTCCACTTCAGCAGATGTCCGATGTCGCGGCGGTCGGCAGGCTTGAGCCCCGCCCGTGCGAGCGCGTGCGCGGTGATGGTGATCCCGGCGCGCAGGGGTTCGAACGCCTCCCAGACGCGGTCGTACTCGGTCGCACAGATGAGCCAGCGCCCATCTGAGCGCACATACTCGTCCTTGTAAATGAGGCATCCCATCGTGATCTGCCCACGGTCGCGCGCGATGTGGAAGTCCTCGCAATACCAGGTACCGCGCGCGCGGTCGGCCGAGATGAACTCGATGTCCGGCAGGTGCGCCTGGTGCATCGTGATCATGTCGGAGTGATGCGCGTTCAGGAGGAAGTCGAGCATCTGCTCCAGTCCGTCGGCGGTGGCGGTGTAGGCGCCGCCGCGGTAGCTGACCTTCACGTCGGGGGTGAAGATCGAGCGCAGCATCGGCACGTCGCACAGGTCCGTCGCGCGGCAGTAGCGGCTCTTGAGCTGTTTGATTTCCTCGAGATCCGAAAGCTGTTGCAGCGTGTATGCCATCGAAGTCTCCTTGGTAGACGGGGGAAATGTCGGGTTGGGCCTAGGGCGGCGCCAGGCGCTTGTACATGACGGTGGTAGAGCAGGTGCCGCCCTGCGGCCACAGGGCATAGTCCGGGATGACGCCCGCGGCCTGCCAGCCGCCGCGGAGGTAGACGCGCTCGGCCTCGACGCTGGCGGTGTCCAGCACTAGCAGCGTCTTGCCCGCGCGCCGCGCCTCGCCCTCGACGGCGGCAAGGAGCAGCGCCCCGGCACCCAGGCGTCGCGCCCGGCGGTGCACCAGCATCTTGGCGACGTCGGCGCGGTGGGGCTGGTTCTCCGGCTGCTGCAGCAGGAGCGATACCGTGCCGATAAGCGCGCCGGAATCGAAGGCGCCGAGGACGATGGTCTCCCCCCGTGCGACCGCATCGGCCATGCCGCGCCAGAACGTCTCTGCCTTGGCGCGCGTCATCGGCCACATGAAGCTGACCGAGGCCCCACCCGCCACGCAGTCCTCGAGCACCTCGCTCAGCGCGGAGATCTCGGGATCACGCAGGACGCTCAGTCGCCGGATCTCTAGGTCAGCGCTCACGCCTACGATCATAGCGGGGCGGCGCCGGGGGGAGATGAGGATTACGCAACGCAGGCGGGGTTACGCTAACCTGCCGCGCAGCCCCACACCGGAGACTTCACGTGCCCAGCGATCACCCGCGAACCCGCCGCGACCTCCTGCTGAGCCTGGCTGTCCTGCTGCCCGCCGGCGCCCTCGTGGCCCGCCCCGCTGCGGCGGAGGCCGACCCCCCGCTGTTGTCGCCGCAGGCTCCCGAGGCCAAGGCCGTGAAGTACACCGAGAACGCCGCCACGGCGAAGGCCGCCACCGCAGGCGCCAACTGCGGGAGCTGCGCGCTCTATCAGGGCAAGTATGGTTCCGCGCAGGGGCCCTGCCAGATCTTCCCCGGCAAGAGCGTCAAGGCCGCCGGCTGGTGCAGCTCCTGGGCGGCTCAGATGTGAGCGCCGCGGCCGCAGTCCCCGCTCACTCGTAGCAGGTACCGATCTCACGCACCTCGACGGTCGCCCACTCGGTGGCCGGGCAGGCCCGTGCCAGCACCAGGGCCTCCTCCTGCGACGGTGCGTCGATCAGGAAGAAGCCCCCGATCAGCTCCTTGGATTCCGCAAAGGGGCCGTCGAGCCGCTGCGGGCCCCCGGCCTGCGGCGTGAAGCGCACGCCCGCGGTCTTCAGGGCATCGGCAGCGACCAGCGCGCCGCGGCGGCGCAGGTCGGCGGCGTACTCGAGCATGCGCTGGTACGCAGCACGACCTTCCGCATCCGTGCGGGCCGCGCGCTGCCCGGCAGGCTCGAGAATCAGCATCATGTAAGTCATGGGTCGGACCTTTCCGCAGGCGGCCGGTTCAGGACGTGGCGTGCGCGCGGCACTGTGCCGCGCGCGACTTCAAGAGGTTGCGCTCCGGTGCGTTGCGGGTGAGTTCCGCGGCGCGCTCGAATTCGGCACAGGCCTCCGGGTAGCGGCCGAGGCGCATGTAGAGGTCGCCGCGCACGCTGGGCAGCAGGTGGTAGTCCGCGAGTGCGCCCCTGGAGATCAGCGTGTCGGTGAGGGCGAGTCCCGCGGCCGGCCCATAGGCCATGCCGACCGCGACCGCACGGTTCAGCTCGACGACCGGCGACCCGGTGAGGCGGGCGAGCTGATCGTAGAGGCCGGTGATGCTCACCCAGTCGGTCTCGGCGGGCTGTGCCGCGCGCGCATGGCAGGCCGCGATCGCGGCCTGGAGGAAATACGGGCCCGGCTCGGGGGCAAGCGCCTCGGCACGCGCCAGGGCCAGCAGGCCCCGGTGGATGAGCAACCGGTCCCAGCGGGCACGGTTCTGGTCCATGAGCAGTACCGGGGTGCCCAGGGGGCCGCACCGCGCACGCAGCCGGGAGGCCTGCAGCTCCATGAGCGCCACCAGCGCATGCACTTCGCTCTCCTGCGGGGCGAGTCCGGTGAGGATGCGGCCGATGCGCAGCGCCTCCTCGCACAGCGCCGGCCGGGTCCAGTCTTCTCCAGAGGTGGCCGAGTAGCCCTCGTTGAAAATGAGGTAGACCACTTCTAGAACCGAACCGAGACGTTCGCCCAGTTCGGCGGGCGGAGGCAGCTCGAAGGGCACCTCCGCCTCGCTCAACGTGCGCTTGGCGCGCACGATCCGCTGCGCGACCGTCGCCTCGGAGGTCAGGAACGCCCGCGCGATCTCCGGCGTGGAAAGCCCTGCCACCAGGCGCAGCGTGAGCGCGGTGCGCGAGGCGGTCGGCAGCAGCGGGTGACAGGCGATGAAGATCAGGCGCAGCAGGTCATCGCCGATCGCATCGTCGGCCTCCTCCTCGATGCGCCCGCCGCTGTGCTCCTGGTCCATCTCAAGCTCGTGCGCGAGGGCCGCGTGGCGCTCGCTCGCCATGCGGGCATGCCGGTGCTGATCGATGAAGCGGTTGCGGGCGCAGGTCATGAGCCAGGCCCCGGGCCGTTCCGGGATGCCGGTGCGCGGCCACTGCTCGAGCGCGGTGACGAGGGCTTCCTGCGCCAGTTCCTCCGCGCGCCCGACGTCGCGGACGCGCCGGGCGAGGGCGGCGATCAGGCGCGCCGACTCGATGCGCCAGACCGCCTCGATCGCCCGTCGGACATCCGCATTCTCCATGACTGACGATGACAACACTGCGGCAGTCGCCCCGCAAGCGTCGCCGGCCAACCGTGCGCCGGGCGCGACGAGCATGCGTGCCGGAATGCCCATCAGGACTTATCATCGGCACTCACCGCCGAGGAGAATGCTGGATGCCCGCGTCGAATGCCGTCACGATCTACCACAACCCGGCCTGCGGCACTTCGCGCAATACGCTCGCGCTCATCCGCGCCGCGGGCATGGAGCCGGAGATCGTCGAGTACCTGAAGCATCCGCCGGACCGCGCGATGATCGCCTCGTGGCTCGCGCGCATGGGCACCGGCGCGCGCGGGCTGCTGCGTGAGAAGGAGAAGCTCGCGGCCGAGCTCGGGCTGACCGACAGCGAGGTCGGCGAGGAGGAACTCATCGGCCACCTGCTCGCGCACCCGATCCTCATCAACCGGCCGGTGGTTGTCACCGCACGCGGCGTGCGCCTGTGCCGACCGCCCGAGCGGGTGCGCGAGATCCTGCCGCAGGCCTGAGGAAGTCAACGCTCCGGCTCCGGATCGATGCGCTTCAGGGCTTCTCGCAGTTCACCATCCACGGGATCCCGAAGCGGTCGCTGCACATCCCGAAGCGATGCGCCCAGAAGGTCTGCGCGAAGGGCATGACCAGCTGGCCGCCCCGGGCGAGCTCATTGAAGATCCGTTCGCCGTCGGCGGCCGAGGCGACATCCAGCAGCAGGTTGAAGCCCTGCGGTCTCTCGTAGCGCTCCGGGGGCGCGTCGCAGCCGGTCAGGGCCTGGCCGGCGAACTCCACGCGTGCGTGGATGATCTGCCCGCGCAGCGCCGCCGGATGCTCCCCCGGCGCCTCGCCGAAGGTCATGGCGAAGGCGACCCGGCCACCGAGCAGCTCGGCGTACTGGTTGAACGCCTCGCGGCAGTTGCCGCGGAAGTGCAGGTGGGGCATGAGCTTCATGGGGCGATCCTCGTTCCTGGGTGACTATGACCACGACGAGCGACGCCGCCATGTTTCGACACGCGGCGCTCAAAGGCCGGCCGGGTGCAGGACTCATCGAAAGTTCTTGATATCCGCGCAACGTGGCGCGCACATTGCCCGTCGATGAGCAATCCCCACGCCGCCCACCAGAGCCTCTGGCCCCTGCGCTTCATCAGCGTCGAGGCCTTCAGCGGCATCGTGCTGCTCGTGGCCGCGGCGCTGGCACTGGCGTGGGCCAACTCGCCCTGGTCGCACGCCTACGAGGCGCTGTGGCACCTGAGCCCGGTACCCGCGCTCGGGCCGTTGCTCCCGCAGCACGACCTGCATTTCTGGGTCAACGACGGCCTGATGACCGTCTTTTTCCTGGTAGTCGGGCTGGAGATTCGTCGCGAGCTGCACGACGGCTCCCTGTCCGACCCGCGCGTGGCGACACTGCCGATCATCGCCGCGATCGGCGGGGTGCTGCTCCCCGCGGTCATCTATGTCGCGATCAACCGCGACCCGGCCACCCGCGGGGGCTGGGCCATCCCGACAGCCACCGACATCGCCTTCGCCGTCGGCATCCTGTCGCTGGTCGGCCGTGGCGTGCCGCCGGCGCTGCGCATGGTGCTGCTCACCCTGGCGATCATCGACGACATCGTAGCGATCCTCGTAATCGCGTTTTTCTACTCGGGGGGCCTCGACTACGGCGCGCTGCTGCTGGTCGCCGGCGCCGTGCTGCTGGTGTTCCTCATGCACTGGCTGAGGATCCGGCGCGCGCGCTTCTACCTGCTCCCCGGCGCGCTTGCGTGGTACGGGATGCTGCGTGCCGGGATGCACCCGACGCTGGCGGGCGTCATCCTCGGGCTCCTGACCCCGGCCACTGCCGACTTCGGGCGCTACCGCGCGACCGATCCGGATGCCGTCGCCCCGGTGCACGAGGTCGAGGCCATGCTGCACCCCTACGTGGCGTTCGGGATCATGCCGTTGTTTGCGCTCGCCAACGCGGGGGTGAGCCTTGCGGGCGTCGACCTGTCCGCAGGCCAGCCGCTCACCGTCGCCGCCGGGGTAGTCGCCGGGCTGGTGCTCGGCAAGCCGCTCGGCATCGCGCTCGCGGCCGGCGCCGCCGTGGGACTGGGCCTATGCGCGCTGCCCGCCCAGGTGCGCTGGGCGCACGTGTGGCTGCTCGGACTGCTCGGCGGCATCGGCTTCACGATGTCGATCTTCATCTCCAATCTCGCGTTCGCGGAGCCGGCGCTGCTGGCCGCCGCGAAGTTCGCGGTCCTCGTAGCCTCCGCGCTGGCGGCGATCGCGGGACTGGTGCTGGGCCGGGTGCTGCGCGCACCCTAAAAGGGCGCATGGGGATTTACCCTCGGGAAGAATTCCCGAATGCCAGCCGCATATCCTTACGAACCAAAACGATACTCAGTCTCAAGTAACCTCAAGGCTATCTACTTTGCATTGCAGAGTACTTGCCGCTCTCTCATTTCACGGCGTACAGTCCTCGTCCGCATGCGCTCCGACACGGCATCACTGAACACTCACGCGGCAGCGACGTTGCGCTACATCCGCGCCTCGATGGAGGCCGCCGCTACCCTGACGGTCCCCGGATCGGCCGGCATCGCGATGGGAGTCACCGGGGTCGCGGCCTCGGTGCTCTCGCAGACACGCGCGCTCGCGCCTCACTGGCTCGCGGTGTGGCTGTGTGCCGCGCTGATCGCATCCAGCGCCGGGGGACTCGTCATGCTGCGCCAGGCGGCACGGCAGGGATTCACCTTCTTCGGCGCGCCAGTACGCAAGCTCCTCCTGTGCCTCCTGCCGGCGCTCTTCGCCGGCGCCGTCCTCACGGCGGTGCTCGCCGCTTCGCAGCCGGGGGCCATTCCCGGGATGTGGCTGCTGCTCTACGGCTGCGCCATGATCGCTTCCAGCGCCCCGACCACCCGCGCGGTTGCCGTGCTCGGCGGACTGTTCACGCTGCTCGGTGTGGTCGCCTGCCTGCTCCCGGCGGCCGTTCAGCTCACCCTTCTCGGGGTGGGGTTCGGTCTGCTGCATCTCGGATTCGGATTGTTCATCGGACTGAAGAACCATGCCCGCACGCTCTAGTTCCCGCGCCGCCAACCGTTCGCGCAGCACCGAGGCCCCCTCCCGGCGCAGCCGGCCCGTCGTGATACCCGGCAGCGGTGCCCAGGCCGACGACTCGAACTTCGACCGCCTGGTCTACGAGCGCGTGCGGCTCGGTATGATGAGTGCGCTCGCGGTGCGCGAGGAGCTCACTTTCAGCGAGCTCAAGGCCCTGTTCAACGTTAGCGACGGAAACCTCAGCGCGCACGCACGCAAGCTCGAGGAGGCGCGCTACGTCACCTGCACCAAGTCCTTCGACGGTCGCCGCCCCAAGTCCGTATACCGTCTCACGGCCGCCGGCCGCGCTGCCCTGAATCGCTACCTGGACCACGTGGAAGCCGTGATCAAGGCCACCCGCGGCCGCTGATTTTTTTCTCCTGTAACTCTGCGGTACAGAGTACTCTCCCGATGCACGTAGCAATCATCATGGATGGCAACGGTCGCTGGGCCCGGGCACGCAGCCTCGACCGGCAGGCCGGCCACCGCGCCGGCGCACGCGCGGTCGAGGCCATCGTGCGCAGTGCCGCGCGGCGCGCCATCGACACCCTCACGCTGTACGCCTTCTCCTCCGATAACTGGCACCGCCCGCAGCTGGAAGTGGTGTCGCTGCTGCGTCTCATGCGCCGCTTCCTGCTCACCGAGACCGAGCGTTGCCGCGCCGAATCGATCCGCGTGAACGTGATCGGCCGGCGCGACCGGCTGGGAGAAGCGCTCCTCAAGCAGATCCGGCACAGCGAGGAAGTGACGGCCGGATGTGCCCGCATGCACCTGCGCCTGGCAATCGACTATTCGAGCCGCTGGGCGCTCATGGAGGCGGCGCGCCTCGTCGGGGGCCCGAATCCCATGAGTCCCGATGAATACCTCGCATGCCTGGCGCGCGTAACCCATTCCGAGCCCGTCGCCCCCGCGGTCGACCTCCTCATCCGCACCGGCGGCGAACGGCGCCTGAGTGACTTCCTGCTGTGGGAATGTGCGTACGCGGAACTGCTGTTCACCGATACTCTCTGGCCGGACTTCGACAGCACGGCCCTGTCGCGCGCGCTCGCCGAATACGCGCGTCGCGAGCGCAAGTTCGGGCAGCTCCCCGGGATCGCACGCGCGGCGGCGGGCGCAGGCGGCCTGCAGGAGAGCTCCATGCTCGCCCGCTCCGATCACCCCTGATCGGGGAGCTCGTTACCCCGCACCGTGAAATGCACGTCGCTCACGGTCTGTCCGCGTTCATCCTGGAGCCGCAGCCGGAACGTGCCTGAGCGCGGCCGCCACAGCAGCTGGCGCTGGGCGGGACCGAGCAATTCATCGTTGAGGCGCAGCGTGAGGCCCGCGCGCACGCCGCTCACCGCGATCAGGACCCGCTGCCGCAGCGGTGGGATGTCCGGGTCGAGTGCCACGACCATGCCGTCGGCCGGACTGTCGATGCGCGGCAGGGCGTCCTTGGGGACGAGTGCGCTCTCACGGCCCCTCGGCTCGGTCCCGCCGAGGAACCACTCGCGCCGGGGCGGCTCGATAGCCGGAGCGAACCGCATCGCGACCGCACTCACCCCCGCGGGTGCGGCCGGCGCCATACCCTGACCGCCGCGCTCTAGTGTCGTCAGGATCTCGCGCCAAATCGGCGCGGCGCCGGTGACACCGCTGACGGCGTGCATCGAGTCCCCTTCGAAGTTCCCGACCCACACCGCGACGGTGTAGTGCCGCGAAAAGCCGATGCACCAGTTGTCGCGCATGTCCTCGCTGGTACCGGTCTTCACCGCGCTCCAGAAGGGCGTCACCAGGTGGCTGTCGAGGCCGAAGGTCACCGCGCGCGCGGCCGGATCGGCGAGCATGTCCCCCACGACGAACGTGGCAGCCGGATCGAGCAGCGGCCGTGCCGCCGCCTTGCCCGCGGCGCTGAGGGTCAGGGGCGCAAACTGGCCGCCGCGCGCGAGCGTCCGATAGGCCTGTGCCTGCTGCCACAGGCTGACCTCGGCCGACCCGAGCGCCAACGAATAGCCATACCACGCGCCGTCCTCGCGGACGAACCCGTACCCGAGTTCGTGCAGCCGGTCGCGGAAGCTCTCCACGCCGGTGAGCACCAGCGTGCGTACGGCCGGCACGTTCAGCGAACCGGCGAGCGCCGTGCGCACGCTGACCAGTCCCTTGAAGTCGTGGTCGTAGTCCTGCGGGATGTAGAGGCCGCCTGCGGTGTCCACGGACAGCGGCGAATCCGACAACAGCGAGCCGGCGGTGAGGTAGCGGCGCTCGAGCGCCAGCTCGTAGAGGAAGGGTTTCAGGGTTGAGCCCGCCTGGCGCGGGGCACGCACGCCATCGACCTCCGCGGCTCGCGAGCTCGATGCCGCCGAGCCCACGTAGGCGAGCACTTCGCCGGACTCGTTGTCGACGACCAGGGCCGCCCCATCGCGCACGTTGCTCCCCGCCAGCAACGCCAGCTGGGTACGGACGCTCGTCATGGCCTGCCGCTGGAGGCCGGCATCCAGACTCGTCTGCACGCGCTCGCCCGGGTGCCTCAGGAGCTGCTGCGCGAGCTGGGGTGCGAGGTGGACACGCGCCGGCTCATGGCCACCGGCGAAGACCTCGCGAGCCGCGCCCTGGACCGCCGCGCAATCCACCGGAGCCGGTAGCGCCCGTGCGCGGGCGCAGGCCCGCACCACGACCCGCCCCTGGTCCGCCTGCGGCTGGGGCAAGAGGGCCGCGAGCACCAAGCTCTCCGCCTGCGTGAGCCCGGCCGGGGTCTTGCCGGCAAGCTCGGCGGCGGCAGCGCCGATCCCCTGGAGCTCACCCCGATACTCCAGAAGATTCAGGTACGCCTCGAGGATCTCGTCGCGGCTCCAGTGCGCAGACAGCGCGCGCGCCAGCTGCACCTGCCGGATCTTGTCCAGGAGCGCCTGCGCGCCGCGCGTGCCGTGCCGGTGACCGAGGAGCGACGCGAGCTGCATGGGGATCGTGCTCGCGCCGCGGCGGCGGTGGTATATCAACTCGTCCCGCACCGCCCCCGCCGCGCTCTCCCAGTCCACGGCACCGCGCCTCCAGAATCGCTGGTCCTCGCCCGCGACGATGGCCTGCACCAGCGCGGGCGAGATCTCATCGAGCGGTACCCACGGCTCGCGGCGGACATCGAAGCGCAGGCGTCGCGAGTCGATGACCGCCCCGTGGCGGTCGAGGAGGAAGGCGTCGGAGGGAACGAACGCGGCGCGCACGTCGCCGTAGCGCGGCGCGCTCACCGGGAGAGCAAGCAGCACCAGCACGCCCAGCGCCAGGGCCGCTGTGGTGACTGCGAGCGCGACGCCGGCGCGCCTGAACGGCCCTGCCTTCATGGCGCACCGGACGGCGCGACCGTGAAGGGCGCATTCGGCAGTTCACCCAGCATCTCCGGGGCGTACATCGCCTCGACGCGCGTAGCCGGCAGCTGGAAGGTCCCCGGGTCGTTGAGCCGCACGGTGTACTCGACGCTCCAGCGGCCGGCCGGCACGAAGCGGTAGTAGGCGCGGTAACCCTCGAAACGGCGCTCCTCATAGGCGAGCCACGCGTAGCCGCTGCGCCGCTCGTCACGGCGCAGCAGCGCCGACTGGCCGTTCAGGCTCCCGCCGAGGATGGTGGCGCCGGCCGGGATCGGGTCATCCACCACGACCCAGGTGGCGTCCGCCTGGGCCTCGAGCTCCAGATGCACGCGCACCACGTCGCCGCGGGTCCAGGAGCCGGGGTGTTGCTGCTCCACCGGGACCAGCGTGCGCTTCAGCTTGAAGCCCGTGAACAGCGGCTTGTCGAGGGGCAGTGCCGCCGTGGCCCGCACGAGCGCCCACGGAGCACCGGTTCCTGAGTGCCGGATGTCGAGCGTTGCCGCGTCCTTCGGCCACGGCAGCTCTAGGCCCGGTGCGCCCGCCGGGTGCGGCCAGGAAACGGTCCTCGTATCCGAGCCGAACGCGACACTGCTGGTGCCGGTGACGGGGACAGATTCGAAGGCGGCCGAGAACTTGTCGAGCGCCAGCACTCCCCACGCATTGGCGACGGTCGTGTTCCAGTGCCCGAACTTCTGTCGTCCGAGCGCGCCACGCACCAGGCGCGGGATGTCCTCCCGCCACTGCGGCCGGTCCAGCACGGCCAGGAGCATGCGGTTGGCGTTCGAATCCGACGAGATCATGAGCCACCACAGGGCATCGGAGCGCTCGGTGGAGAACCCCATGATGGTGCCCTGGAAGTTGAGGCGCGAGCGCAGCAGCATCAGGCCGTGCTCGATCCGGGACTCGCGTTCCGGTATGCCCTCGGTACGCGAGAGTACGCCCACCCAGTCGATGAGCGCGGAGGTCGGCAGCAGGTTCGGGTCCACGGCGAGCGTCGCCAGGAGCTCGGGGCGCGCCGCGCCATAGCGCGACAGGGCATCCAGGGCCTGGAGCTTGCGGATAGTGAGGTCCGCCGTGGGCAGCGCGGAATCCCGGGTCAGGCGTCCCTCGACGAACCGCGTCAGCGCGCCGAGCAGGCGGTCGCGGTCCGCATCGGCGAGCGGCCACCCCGCCTCCTGCGTGATGCTGAGCACGTACGCCGTGAGGCCGTCGTCCCCCGGCAGCCACTCGATGGGGAAGTACCGCAGCAGCCCGTCTGCGTCCATGTACGCGGGCAACCGCCTCGAGATCCGCTCCCAGTCCGCGCGATCCCTGAGCGCTATGGCCCGCGAGGTCTGCTGCTCCAGGCAGATGTAGGGGTAGCGGCTCATGTAGTCGGTGACGCCGTCCAGGTTCTCGGCGAGCCGGCCCTGCAGCGTCACCTCGATGCCGCCGCGTCCCGGGATGGCCCCCCGCGGGATGCGCGCCGGCAGCGTGAGAGGCTGGGTGAGCTGCGCGAGCGTCGCCTGGTAGGTGCGCACCGGCACGGCCGGGATCACGGTCTCGGTCACCTTCAACCGGTCGTGCGCGTCGCCCGCGCGCGCCGTGATTTCCCAGTCGAGTGCGGTGACGCCCACGGGCGCGAGCACGCGCCAGGTCAGGTCGCGCGAGCGGCCCGCCGGAATCTCGACCTCCTGGGGCGCGAGCGCGGCGCCGAGGGCGCGGCTTGCGGCCTCCACGCGCGCGGTCAACGGGCGGTCGGTGGTATTGCGAACGCTCACCACGGCGGCGTAGGCATCGCCCTCGCGCACCAGCGGCGGGAGCCCGGAGACGAGGATCAGGTCCTGGGTGGTGCGGACCACCGCCGACCCGGTGCCAAACCGATCGACGCCGCTGCGTCCCACCGCCACGATGCGGAACGAGGACAGCGAGTCGTTGAGCGGCACGCTCAGGGCAGCCTCGCCATTCGCATCCAGCTGCACGTGCGGGGCCCATAGCAGCAGGCTGTCGAACAGCTCGCGCGCACGGTCCGGCTCGCGTCCACCGCCACCGCCGTGCGGCAGCGCCTTGCGACCATAGTGGCGCTTGCCGACCACCTGCATCTGGGCCGTCGAGGTCCACACTTCGAGGCCCCGCTGGCCCATCATGGCCTGGAGGAGGTCCCAGGTCGGATTTGGCGACAGTTCAAGGAGGGCCTCGTCCACCGCGGCCACGGCGACCTCGCTCCCGGGCGCAAGCGGCGTGCCGTCGGCCGCGCTGACCCGGACCTTCACCGGCACGCGCTCGCGCACCCGGTAGGTCGGGCGCTCGGGCTCGACCCGTACGTCCAGCCGGTGCGGCTGCCACCCGACCCGCACCTGTGCGGTACCCAGGCGGTAGGCCGGCTTGGTGAGGTCGACGAGCGCCGTGACGGCACGCGAGTCGGGCAGCACGGTGCCATCGGCCTGCGCATGCGCGACCCGGCCGCGCACCGCGAGCACCGACACGTAGACGTTGGGGGAGTAACCGGCCGCAATCGGCACCGTGACCACGGGGTCGCGGCCGGAGAGGCGCGTCACGAAGCTGCTCAGCACGCCCTCGCGCTCGACCGTGACGAGCGCGGTCGCGGTGCGGAAGGGCATGCGCACCTGCAGGCGCGCAGTCTCGCCCGCCTCGTATTCCTTCTTCTCCGGCAGCACGTCCATGCGGTCGCCGCTCGTGCCACCGAACCACCAGTCGTCCTCGTCGTAGACCCACACCGTGCTGGTCGCGGCCGCGAGGCGGCCCGCGGAATCGTGAGTCTCCGCCCGCACGATCACCTGACCGGATGCCCCCGGGGCAAGCTGGCAGGTGATGAGGCCCTGCGCATCGGTGGTACCCGCGCAGTTGGCCGCGAGCTTGCGGGTCTCGTGGGTGGTCTCGTAGGCGTAGAAGCCGCCAATCAGCCGCCGGCGATAGGAATAGTCGCTCGACTGGTAGAGGGCGACCTGCACCGGCTGCGCGGCCTTGGGGTGATCGCTGGCATCCAGCACCAGCACCCGGAAGCGGACCTGGCGGTTGCTGCCGGCCCAGCCCTCGCGCCGGATCCCGACCGAGAGCGCCGCGGGTCGCAGGGCGACCGTCCCGGTGGTCGTGAGGATTTCCCCGTCGGCGTCGGCATACTCGAGCTCCGCGACCAGGCGCGCAGGCCCCGCCAGGACTGGCAGGTCGCCCACCGCGACCCGCGCGGAACCGGCGTCGTCGAGGGTCAGGGGCACCGTCCGGGTCCGCGTCGTACCGCCCCCGCTACCGGTTTCTGAGTCGGAGTCGAAGTCGTAGTCCTGGGCGCCGCGCCCACCGGTCGTGATGCCCTCGGTGACCGGCTCGCCCCCGAACTGGTAGTCGGCGTAGTCGGGGAGGTGCAGCGGACGGGGTTCGACGAAGGTCCGCAGCTTCACCGGCATCCCCGCCGCGCCACCCCCGGCGAGGTAGGCCACGTGCAGGTCCAGGTCGACGCTCTTCGGCGCGACCTGGGGCGCCGCCGGCCCCACGACGCTCGCGCGCATGCTCGGGAGGCGGAACTCCTCCACCCGGAAGTGCGCGGTAACATGGTTGTCGATGCTCACCTCGTAGTCGCCGAGCTTCGCCTCCTTGGGGATCTGCCACTGCGAGGTGCCGACACCGCTGGGATCGAAGCTCGCCTCAAGCGCGTAACGCTGGTCGGAGCCGGTGTGGCGCACGCTCGCCCGGTGGGTCGCCTTCGGCTGCAGCGCGATCCCGCTCGGTACGTGGCGGCGCAGTACGTGCTCCATCGAGACCGTTTCCCCGGCACGGAACAGCGTGCGGTCGAGCACCGTGGTGTAGATGTCGGCCGACTCGGCACTGCCCACCGGGAGGCTGAAGTCGTAGGGCGTGATGCCCTGGTTCCAGGTGCTCAGCGAGAAGGCGAAGTCATCCGGGGTGCGTGCCAGCACCATGAGAGGGTGATGCGTGCCCCAGTTGCAGCTCCCCTGTTCCGGGGCGGGCAGCTGATCCGGGATCGTCGCGCGGCCGGAGGCATCGCTGCGTCCCTCCCAGAGGGTGCGGCCGTCGCAACCGTCTGCGACCAGCACGGCGGCTGCGCCGACCGGCGCCCCGGTAGACAGTCGGGTCACCCAGGCGAGCGATCCCTCGCGGCCCCACTTGAAGTGCACGGACAGGTCGGTGACCAGGGCCGAGGTGGACACGAACCGGGGCCGCGCCTCGCCCAGGAGCGCGGCGCCGAGGACTTCGCTTCTCAGTTCCACCACGTAAAAGCCGGGAGCTTTCAGCGGAATGCCGATGACCTCCTCCGGCCTCGGGCCGAGCGGCTTCTTCACTTCAAACCGGGTCAGGCCTGGCTCGCTGCCAAACACGGAGGTGCTGCCGGTCTGATCGCGCCACACCCGCGCCGTGCCGCCGACGTAGCTGCCGCGCGGGGCCTGAGACTCCTCGACGCGCCGCAGCCACTGAAGGATCGCCTTGGGGTCAGACCCGACCTTGAGGAGCCGGGCCGGGATGTCCGTGCTCCTGGCCGGGAGCGCGCGCTCCACGTTGCGCAGCGTCACGGGGAGGACGCCTCCCTCGCGCGCCTCCAGGATCCCGAAATTGCCCGTGAACTTCACGAGCGGCGGAAAGGCATCGATGCGCACGGCGAGCGGGAACCGCGCGGCGTTCGCAAGCGAGCGCCCGGCATCGTCGGTGAACCCCGGCGGGATGAGGATCGTGACGGTCGAGGACGCAGGCAGGGGCCCTGAGAAATCCACGCGCTCTAAGGTCGGGGCCTTGCCATCGGCCGTCGCGTCGGGTTCCCACAGCTTTCCGGAGGCATCCCGCAGGCGCACGCCGAGGGCCTTGTCGCGCGCCACTGGGGCGCTGAAAGTCACGGTCAGCGGCAGCACCGGCATGCAGCCGGCCCTGGCGTTCGTGCGCGTGCACTCGGCCTGGGCGAGGAATGCCGGACGCACCTTGAAGGCGAGCGTCTGATCCGCGGCGGTCGCGATCCCCGTGGGCGTCGCGATGCCGGCGCCCCAGTTGATCATCACCTGGGCGCCCGGCGGCAGGGGGCGGCCGCAGCGCACGACGTTCACCAGTGCGTCGGTCTTCTCGAAACTGCGATTGCGCACGCGGGCGCGGCTGACCTCGCCCGTCTTCCACAGGAGCTGGAAGTCGTCGTACCCGAGCGCCTTGCGCGCATCGAGCACCTGCTGGCGCGCCGCACCGGTGAGCACCTGCAGCGGGATGCGCTCGTTGAGTCCGTCGACGGCGCACCAGGCGTGCGCCTCGACCGAGACCGCCGTGGCTGCCGCATCGGTGCGCAGCAGGAAGACCTGCGACTCGTCGATCTCTTCCCATCCCTCGTGAGGCAGGGTTGCGCGTACCGCGGGTCCGCCGGTGTCGAAGCCGAAGCGGGTCGAGCCGACGAGGCGCTCGCCGGCAGCGGTCCGCAGCTTCGGCAGCAGGGTGAAGGAGCACTTGAGTCCCGCCTCGAGATCCTCGTCGAAGTCATACACCCAGTTGCGCGGGTCCGCCCATCGGCCCCGGCCGGGTGCCGCGCAGTCCACGCTGAACGGATCGGGGAGACGAGGATCCCCGAGTGCCACCATCGGTACGGTGAAACGCACGGTGACCTGGCGCACGTCCTTCGCCGTGCCCTGTGGCGTGAAGCTCTCGATGCCCGGCCGTACGGGGGCCATGTCGGCCGCGGGCACGGGCGCCGCGAAGAGAACCAGGAGCGTCGCTGCGAGTGTGCCGCCGAACCGGGAAGACTTCATGCCAAGCTCCGTCTGAGGCTGCCGTGCAGGGTGTGCCGCAGGTACCGAGGATCGAGGGGCATTGTGACGTCAGCCGGGGGCAATTGTGGCCCATTGTGGCGGCGCGCTTGTAAAGCCTCGGGCGGGTCATGCACTCTGCCCCGACAACACCACCGTCGCCGCGTAATTTTACGGGAGCGCCGGGCTCACTCCATGGGAGGTTAGATGCGTACCCGATTGTCCGTCGCCCTGGCCCTGATCGCCGTCGCAGGCACTGCAGCCGCCCGCGCCGATACGCTCGTCGTGACCGCAGCGCGCATGGTGGACGTGCTCGCCGGGCGCGAGATCGATCACCCGCAGGTGGTAATCACGGACGGGCGCATCAGCGCCGTGGGACGTGCGGGCGACCCGGTACCCGCAGGCGCACGCACGCTCGACCTCGGCGACCGGACGCTGCTGCCCGGGCTCATCGACATGCACGTGCACCTGACGTCGGACCCGCGTTACAGCGGCTATCGCAAGCTCGAATTCACCGACAGCTTCTGGATGACCGTCGGCGTGGCCAATGCCCGCCGCACGCTGCTCGCCGGTTTCACCACGGTTCGCAACGTCGGCACGCAGGGATACTTCGACGTGGGCCTGAAGCAGGGTATCGAGCACGGCTACATCGAGGGCCCGCGCATCGTGCCGGCCACCTACGCGCTGGGCGCCACCGGGGGTCATTGCGACTCCACCGAACTGCCGCCCTCGGTTACGACCCCGGGCATCAACATCGCCAATTCACCGGACGAGTACCGCGCCCTCGTGCGCAAGGTCCACAAGTACGGCGCGCGCGTCATCAAGGTCTGCATGACCGGCGGCGTGCTGTCCAAGGCCGACACGGTCGGCGCCCAGCAGATCTCCTACGAGGAGATCAAGGCGGTGGTCGACGAGGCCCATCGCCTGGGGCTGCGGGTCGCCGTGCACGCACACGGCACCGACGGCATCAACGAGGCCCTGCGTGCCGGGGTGGACACCATCGAGCACGCGAGCCTTGCGAACGCGGAGAGCTTCCGCCTCGCCAAGGAGCACGGGGCCTGGTTCGACATGGACATCTACGACGACGACTACATCCTGGCGGAGGGCGCGAAGAACGGCGTCTACCCGGAGAGCCTGGAGAAGGAGCGCGCCATTGGACTGAAGCAGCGCCAGACCTTCAAGGCGGCGCACGCCGCCGGCGTCAAGATGCTGTTCGGGACCGACGGCGGCGTCTATCCCAACGGCGACAACGCAAAGCAGTTCGCGAAGATGGTCGAGTGGGGCATGACAGCGATGGAAGCGATCCAGGCCGCCACGCGCAGTGCCGCCGAGGCGCTCGACCAGACGGCCGACGTGGGCGCCATCGCCCAGGGGCGCTACGGGGACCTCATCGCCGTCAGCGGGGACCCGCTCACGAACATCCGCGCCCTGGAGAACGTGGATGTGGTCATCAAGGGGGGCGAGGTCGTCAAGGGCCGCGCTCCGTGAGGGGAAGTCGGGCTGGGCTGCTCCTTGCGGCCGCGGCCCTGGCCGTTCTCGGTGAGGCATCCGCGTGCATCGCGGGCGATGCCGGGGACCAGCACTCCGCGCAACCGGCCGCGGAAGGGCCGCCGGAGTTCCACGTAGCGGCGAACGCGGACGGGGCCATAACGTTCCTCGCCTATGGTGATACCCGCTTCACGGGGCGCGAGGGCGTCGCCAACCCGGATGCACGGCGGGCGCTGGTGCACCGGATGACCGCCGAGAGGCCGGCCGCGATCTTCATCGGGGGCGACCTTGTCTACCAGGGCTCGGATGGTGCCGACTATGAAACGTACCGGCACGAAACGGCCGAGTGGGCGGACGCGGCGATCCCGGTATATCCCGCGCTGGGGAATCACGAGTTCCGCGGCTGCGATGCCGATGCAGCCCCGTGCCTTGCGAACTGGTGGAGCACCTTCGAGCCGCTGCGCCCGTTCCGCTGGTATTCGGTGACCGTCGGCACCAGCACGCGCGTGCTGCTCCTGGACTCGGATTCGGAGCTCAAGCCCGGGAGTCCGCAGCGGCTGTGGTTCGAACGCGAGGTGCAGTCGGCGGGACCTAACATCAAGTTCCTGATCGTCGCCCTGCACTACCCGCCGGTGCGCGACCCGATCTTCCCGCGCGGCAAGAACGAGGCCGAGATCGCGAGCTATTTCTCGGCCCACGCGCGCGCCCTGCGTGCCCGGGTGCTCGTGATCGGCAGCCACGTCCACAACTACGAGCGCTTCCGCAAGAACGGAGTCATGTACCTGGTCAGCGGCGGCGGCGGCGCCAAGCCGCACCCGGTACTGCGCCTGTTCGGCGAGCTCTCGCACCTGCATACCACCGTCAACTACCACTATCTGCGGCTCACCCTCGCGGGCAACCGCCTCGACTGCGTGATGGTGCGCTTCGACGCCGGAGCACCCGCCTCCGGGGACCCCTGGACCGAGCCGGATCGCTTCACGCTCGTCAGCCGGTAGGTTTCCGCGAACTGCGTCACACAGTGCGGCTTAAGTCGCATGCGACGCGCTGCGCGAAATGAAATTCGCATTTTCATTATGGTGAGCCGCGCCGGAAGCGGCGACCCGATTGGCTAAGATATTTCTCGAGCGCCGCACGAGAAATTTAAGGGCGCCAAGCCAATCGAGGGACCGATGAAGTACTTGCTCCTGCCCTGCCTGTGCGCTGCCGCATCGCTGGCGCGCGCCGACAATCTCAACTACCTGTCCACCTCACCGCCGGTCATCTACGACACGGGGATACAGGTGCAGGTCGGCGCAGGCGGGACGGCGGGCCCACAGGGCTCGACCGGCACGTACAACCAGTCGATCGATGGCAGCTTCGCTCTGGCGCGCGCTGCCGCCTCGCAGTGGGGCGCCGTCACGGGCAGCGGCAGCTTCTCCGTTAACACCACGCTCACCGGCGACAGCATCGTGGGCTCGGGCGTGCTCAAGAGCGGCGCGAGCCTCGGCTCGGGCGGCTCGGTGATGACCAATGGCCTCCTCGACCTGAACGTCTATTTCACGGTCACGAGTGCAATCCAGGTCACGGTCGACCTCACCACCGCATCGATGGACACCCTCGGTAATGCCCAGAACATCGCCGCGGCCGTGCTCGAGGGTCCGGACTCGAGCGCGATCCTGGAGGCGATCACCATGGGCGACGGCAAGCAGAGCACCTCCTGGAGCGGCGTGCTCGCTCCGGGGCAGTACCTGCTCGCAGGCGTGGTCGCCGTGCAGGATTCCGCCAGCAGCGGTGACCCGGGTGCGGCGAACTATGCGAGCCGCGATTCGTTCGACTTCAGCCTTACGGCCGCGAGCGTCCCGGAACCCGGGGTGCTGAGTCTCCTGACGCTGGGGTTCCTGGTGATGCTGGCGGCCCGCGCCCTCGCGGCGCGTCCGCAGCCCAGGCGCGTGGAAAAAGTCGTTCGGCGTTAGTGCGGTAGATCTTCTCGACTACGGTCCGCGGGAGCCTCAGGCCCGCGAACGGCGCCGGAAAGTCCGGCGAATGCATCACCTCGCCGGTCACTAGGAAGCGCCAGTCCTCAACCCACCCGCGGTGCACGTCGGCGACGGCCTCGGGCTTTGAATCGTCCGGTCCGTAGGAGTCGTCGCTCCCGTAGAGGACGCGGTCCTGGTAGCGGATCAGGAACCTCCTCACCTTGTCCCGGTTGCGGCTCGCCTGATACTCCAGGTGCACGAGCCGCGCGGCGAGGTCGACCCGTGCCTGCGGGAAGCGCTCGAGGAACCCCGCCACCCGATCCACGTCCCACTCGAGCGAGGCCAGGTGCACGCCCTCGAACTGCAGGTCCGGGTGTGCCGCGAGCATGCGGTCCCGCGCCGCCAGGATGGTCTCGTGCGAGGGCATCTCCGGGTGGCGGTACATGTAGTACTGCGGGTGCTCGGTGAAGTACTCGCGGTCCGAACGCACCGTCATGCGCTTGAGCGGCAGCCAGCAGTTCAGCGGCTCGGCCTGGTGCCCGAGCAGCACCAGGTGCTGTGCCTCGACGTACCGGTACACCGGCTCGAGCCGCGGGTCGTCCGGCATGACGTAGCGCCCATCCGGATCGCGCAGCGCCATGCCGATGTTCTTCCAGATCTTCACGCCGACCGCGCCCTGCGCCACGGCTTCCTTGAGCTGCGCTACGGCTTCCTGCGCCCAGCGCGGCGACTGGAAGTCCTCCACCGAGAAGGTCGCGATGAAGGCCACCCGGCCCGGGTACCGGGCCCGCAGGGAAGCGGCGGCGCGCTCCTGGTCGGGAATCGGAGGGAAGTCGGGGTAGTCGACGTTGATGGTGAGGATGCTGAAGTCATCGGCGATCGCCTGCGCCATGAAGTGCGAGGCATCCCCGTGCACGTGTACGTGCGCGTCGATCTTCGGCACGTGCGGGAAGTCCTGCAGACTGAAGTACCCCGCATCGGCGCCGGCCGCCGGCCCGGAAAGGAGCGACAGGAGTGCGGCGCCCGCAAGGAGCGCGGTGAGGCGCGGCGTGCTCACACCAGCCGGACCTCGACCCCGCGGGCCCGGAGCTGCTCGACGGCCTCCGCCGGGGCGGCGCGGTCGGTGATCAGCAGGTTCACCTGCTCGGTGCGGGCGATCAGCGAGATGTTGCGGCGCGTGAACTTCGACGAGTCGGCCACCACCACCACCTCGCGCGAGATCGCGATCATCTTGGCGTTGAGCTCCGCCTCGGCGAGGTGCGGGGTCATCACCCCGACCTGCGGATCCACGCCGTCGGCCCCGAGGTACAGACGATTGGCCTGCAGCGTCCCGAGGGCCGCCTCGGCCATCGGGCCGGACAGGGAGTTCGACTCCCGGCGCAGGATGCCGCCCGGCACGATGAGCCGCACGCACGGCACGTCGATCAGGAGCGCGGCGATGTTGAGCGCGTTGGTGATGACGTTGATGGACTTGAGCTCGAGCGAGCGGATCCGGCGGGCGATCTCGGCCGTCGTGGTCCCTGAGTCCAGGATGATGGTCTCCCCGTCCTGGATCAGGGCGGCGGCCGCCTCGGCGATCCGCGCCTTCTCCGCGTGGTGCTGCAGCTGCTTGACGTTGAGCGACTGGTCGGCCTCCGGCAGCGCGAGCGCACCCCCATGGGTGCGGGTGAGCGCGCCGGCCGACTCGAGCATCGCAAGGTCGGCGCGGATGGTGACCTGGGAGGTGCAGAAGCGCGCGGCGAGGGACTCGACGGTGACCCGCCCCTCGTCCCGCAGCAGTTCGCAGATGCGCCGCCGGCGCTCTTCCACCAGCAGGCCGCGCTCGTGCACCGCGGCCATCAGGCCGGCACCGCCTCGAGCACGAGGAAGCGCTCGAATGTGACCTGCAGCGGCGCCGCAGGACCTGAGACCTCGCCCAGGTCGCGCCCGTTGAAGTAGTCGCGGATCCGGTAGCGCGCGCCCTTGAGTCCCCGCAGCGTCACCGGCCCACTCCAGTGCTTTGCATAGAACGCGTAGTACAGGGTCCCCCCCTTCTCCACCATGTGCCCCTCGGGCTTGTCGAACCCGATGTCATAGAGTTCCCCGCGGTAGGTCCCCTTGGGAAGCATCCGCTCGTTGTAGAGGGAAATCCACTTGCGCCACAGCGCCTCGCGCTCGGGCGTGAGGAGGAAGGAGTCCTTCGGCTTGGGGTCCCTGGGCCAGGTGAACTTGGTCGAGACGATGGCACCGACACCGACCGTGGAAGCGAAGTCGTCGTGCCCGTCGCTGAGCTCGACGTGATCGCCTGCGAAGGGGGCCTCGGGTCCCATGAGTGCCTTCAGGGTCTTGCCCTTGTGGCGTACCTGCCAGGAGGACTCCGGGTCGGAGGCGGGGGCCTGGTTGGTGTACTCGAAGTTGAAGAACGAGAAGCCGGTGCCGCAGGGACACAGCTCCATGACCGTCTGCGAGTCGGCCTTCATCGCCACGGCGTACAGGGCCTGGAAGAAGTCCTGCAGTCCCTCGACTGACTCCTCGGGACGCTTGTGCTTGTGCGCGGGGTTGTAGCAGGGCGCGACGCCATTGAGGTGCTGGCCGTCGATCTTCAGCCCCTGGTAACCCCAGCTCGAGAGGATGCGACGGACGATGACCTCGTGGAAGCCGACGGTCTTGGCGTAGGCCGGGCACAGGTAGAAGCTGTTCCACCACGACACCAGCTGCGGCGCACCGTCCCGGTTCAGCAGCAGCATGTCCGGATGGTCGTGCAGCACGTCGGAGCCCGGCGATGCCGCCAGCGGGGCGATCCACAGCCGGGGTTTCAGGCCGTACGAGTGGATCTTCGCCGTGAGCGCCTGCATGTCGGCGTCGCCGCGCGGGTACTTCTTCGGATCGAGGTTCCAGTCCCCGACGTTGTTCTGCCACCCGTCGTCGACCACAGCCCATTTCAGGCCCAGTTCTTTCACCTTCGGCAGCGTGCCCTCGATCAGGGGCACGGTGCATTCACGCTCGTAGCCCCAGGCGCACCAGATCGATTCGTAGGCCGACTCGGGGGGCTTGGCCGGGCACACCCCGGATTCCGCCATCACGCGGCGATAGGTATCGAGAGTGGCGAAGTAGTCCCCGGTGTGCAGCGCGAGGAAAGTCCGCGCCGTGGTGAAGCTTTCCCCGGCGGCGAGCCTGGATTTGAGCTTGCCCGAGATGCCGATGGCCGCACCGCGGGGGGTCCGCTTCACGGGCAGCGACAGGAGGCTGGGGCGCGGCTCGAGATGGCCGACTGCGACACCGCAGTCGCGGCGCCATACGTCCGAGACCGGGATCCCCCCGCCGTAGTCCGAGGCGGTCATCCCCAGGAAATTCTCCTGGTCGAAGCCGGGCTTCAGGGGCTGCACCCAGTTGCGCCGATCCGCGTGCGTACTGCCCGAGTAGGTCCAGAACGGCGGTTCCTCGCTGCCGGCCTGGGCCGGCACCTCAAGGGACGCGCTGCGCCATTCCTTCAGGGCCACCGATGCGGCGGCGGCATTGCGATAGGTGACGGTGAGGAAGGTAAACCCCGGGTAGCGCTCGAAGAGCTCCGCCGTCACCGTCTTTTCGATGCGCGTCGGATCCCCTGCACCCACGGTGCCGGTGCCCGAGACCTTGAGGCGCACGCCCTTGCCGTGGGGTCCGTCGATGGATTCGCGCGCGACCGTCTCCAGGGCGTAGGCCTCGATTCGGTGGCCGCCGGCGATTTCCAGCGTCTCGGTGGCCGCCCACTCGGTCAGGGCCACCCTCTCGGCGCCCCGGACATGCGAGAGCCGGGACCGCAGGGCGGGATCGAACTCCAGGAACAGCACGCCATCGCCGATGACTGCGCCTGCGGCATCGGGTGTGCCGGCGAGCGCGAGGGTGCTGAACGCATAGGGTGCCGCGCCTGCGCCCGCAACGAGCTTCAGGAACCGACGCCGGCTGGTATTCACGGGGCTCACGTGGGTGAAGCCTTCATCGCCTGGATCCCCCTTCCAGAGTCTAACCAAGCCGCCGCGGGATTCTTTCGATCCCTTGCGGCCCTGAGTCATTCGCTTTCGGAAGTCCGGTCCGCGGCCCAGAGCCTTGACATGACCGAAAGTTTTCGAAATAGTGAATAAAACAAAACGAAAAATCAAACGCGTTCCGGGCCTTTCGATTACTTTCGTTTAGGGGAGCAGGGTGACTCGATGCTGAAGTGCGCCGTCCGCGCGTTGCCGCGGGCTTGGGGGACCGACGCCCCATGACCCGACGCGCCGGCATGATCTATGCGCTGATCACGACCGCACTATGGGGCGTATGGGGTGCCTTTGCCGGCCTTCCCGCCGAGCACGGCTTTCCCGAGACCCTCATTTACGTGGTGTGGGCGCTCACGATGATTCCCCCCGCGCTCTACGCGCTGCGCCGCATCGGCGGCAAGCTGCCCACGGATTCCAGGGCCCTCTTCCTGGGCGCCCTCATCGGGCTCACCGGTGCGGGCGGCCAGATGCTGCTCTTCCACGCCGTGCACACCGGGCCCACCTACCTCATCTTTCCCCTGATTGCGCTCTCGCCGGTCGTCACCATCGCGCTGTCACTGTCCTTCCTGCACGAGCGCGTGAGCCGCCTGGGTGCCGTGGGCATCCTGCTCGCGCTCCTGTCGCTGCCGCTCTTTGACTACGAGCCGGGCCAGGGACTCGCAGGTCACGGCGTGGCGTGGTTCTTCTACGCGCTCGTCATCCTCGTCGCCTGGGGCGTGCAGGCCTTCTTCATGAAGCTCGCGAACCGCACCATGAACGCGGAGAGCATCTTCATCTACATGACGATCTGGGGCCTGCTGCTGATCCCGGCGGCGCTGGCGATGACCGACTTCACGCAGCCGATCAACTACGGCCTCTCGGGACCCGGGCTTGCGGCCATCACGCAGATCCTCAATGCCATCGGCGCGCTGACGATCGTCTATGCCTTCCGCTACGGCAAGGCGATCGTCGTCTCGCCGCTCACCAATGCCGGTGCACCGCTCATCACCGCGCTCCTGGCCCTGGCGCTGCTTGGAGTCGTGCCGCAGCCCCTGAAGATTGCCGGCATCGTGCTCGCCTTCCTCGCCGCCGCGTGCCTTGCCATCGAGCCGGAGGAAAACGCGTGAAGGTCCTGCTCGACCTGGTGGCCCGCCATCGCGCCGGTGCGCCGGTTGGCATCTATTCGGTGTGCTCGGCGCACCCGCTGGTCCTGCGAGCGGCCCTGGCGCATGCCCGCGCGACGGGTGGCCATGCGCTGATCGAGGCCACCTCCAACCAGGTCAACCAGGAGGGCGGCTACACCGGGATGCGCCCGGCGCAATTCCGGGACATGGTGATGAAACTCGCCGACGAGGCGTCGCTGCCGCGCGAGCGGGTGCTGCTGGGCGGGGATCACCTGGGCCCCAATGCCTGGCAGTCGCTCGAGGCGGCCGAGGCCCTGAAGCGCGCAGGCGTGATGGTGAGCGAGTACGTCGCGGCCGGGTACCGCAAGATCCACCTCGATTGTTCGATGTCCTGTGGCGGCGACCCGAAGGTCCTGACGGATGAGGTCACCGCCGAGCGCACCGCGCAGCTGGCCGCCCTGACCGAGGTGGCCTGGAAGCAGGCCGGCGGTGAGCCGCCGGTCTATGTGGTCGGCACCGAGGTGCCGGTGCCCGGCGGCGCGCAGGAAGCACTGCAGGAGCTCGCCGTCACGGCGCCGGCAGCGGCCCTCGCCACCGTCGAGGCACACCGGCGCGCGTTCGAGAAGCAGGGCCTGACGGCAGCCTGGGAGCGCGTCATCGGGCTCGTGGTGCAGCCCGGCGTGGAGTTCGACCACGACCGCGTGATCGACTACGCCCCCGGAAAAGCCCGGGCACTGAGCGCCAGCATCAAGCAGCTGCCGCGCCTGGTATTCGAGGCCCATTCCACCGACTACCAGACCCAGGAGGCGCTCACCGCGCTGGTGCGGGATCACTTCGCCATCCTGAAGGTCGGGCCGGGCGTCACCTACGCGCTGCGCGAAGCCGTGTGGGCACTCGATCGCATCGAGCACGAGTGGCAGGGTCCGGCTGCACGCGGCCGTGTGCGCGCCACCATCCTCGAGGCCATGCGCCAGGACCCGAAGCACTGGCGTAAGTACTACCACGGCGAGGGCCAGGCGCTCGAGCTGCAGCTCGAATACAGCCTGAGCGACCGCATCCGCTACTACTGGCCGGTGCCCGACGTCGTAGCGTCGCTGAAGAGACTAGCCGTCACTTTCGAGGGCGGCTCGGTGCCGCTGGCCCTGCTCAGCCAGTACCTGCCCGGATCCTACGCAGCCGTACGCCGCGGTGAGATTCCCCCCCACGTCCCCGATCTCGTCATCCATCACGTCCGCCAGGTCCTCGGGCAGTACTCGAGTGCCTGCCAAGTCCAATCCAGCCACGAAAGAAAATCCCCATGAAGACGACCACCTGGATGGTGAATGCCGGCCACGCCACCCTGATGCTGCTCGCGCTGCAGTTCGCTGCACTGACGAGTGCGACCGCCGCCGATACCGCGACGGATGCCACTGCGGCGGACACTGGCGCGACGGCCGCCACCAAGCCACCGAAGCAGGACGAGCTTGAAGAGGTCGTGGTAACCGGCATCCGCGCCAACCTCGAGAAGGCTCTTGAGTCGAAAAAGAACGCCACCGTGGTGATGGATTCGATCGACTCCACAGAGCTTGGGCGGTTTCCGGACGCCGACGTGGCCGACTCTCTCGAGCACCTGCCTGGCATCACCATCACGCGCACCACCGGGGGTGAAGGGGCTGCCATCAGCATCCGAGGTCTCGGCAAGGGCTACAACATCGTCACTCTGGAAAATCGAATCCTCGCGAGCGACGACGATACGCGCGATTTGGCCTTCGACCTGCTGCCGTCAGAGCTCATTTCAGGCGCCGACGTCCTCAAGTCTCCTCAGGCTTCCGCCGTTGAAGGCAGCATCGGCGGTACGGTGAATCTGCATCAGGTGAATGCCTTCGATAACCCTGGACTGCACTTCGGAGCCGACGCCGAGGGAAACTGGAACGACATGTCCCGCCTGCACGGCACCAAGTTCTCACTGTTTGCCACTAATACCAACGACAGCGGTACCCTGGGATTCGTGATCGGCGCGGTTCACTCGGACAACAACATCCGTACTGACTCACTGAACGCCTACAACCAGAACATCTACGGACCGACGACCTACCCGTACGCCGGAGGCCCCGGCTCGGTCGCACTCGCGGCAACCCCGTGCTGCATCACCTTTGGCTCGATCTTCGACAACAAGAAGCGTGACGCATTCACGGGCTCTCTCGAATGGCGGCCAAGCGACACCCTCAAGCTCACCGGTGATGTTCTCTATACCCATCTGAACGATCCTCAGCTGGGCTACAACGAGTCTTACTACTTCGCCGCTAACCCCGACGGAACGCCGTGGGAAAACAACGCAGTAGTGAAGAATGGCGTGATTACTTCCGTGTCCGTCGACCAGTTCCAGCCCGAGATGGTCAATAACACCATCAACCGCAAGGTGGATACTTGGCTGTACGGCCTCAAAGGCGAATGGAAGGCCACCGACCGTCTGACACTGGGATTCGACGTCTACCGCTCCACGGCGAGCCGCCCCGAGGGTGGGCAGGATGCGTTCGTGACCGCGGGGCTTGTCGACAGCGGAAGCGTCGCTCGCGACATCCTGAATCTCACCGATATTCCAAATTCGCTTCCAAGTCTGAACGTGGTCGTCCCGCCCGCGCAGCTGGGCTTGAGCGCTTGCCCGTCGGGGACTGCAAGCAAGACGAACTCGGGCTACTGCTCCTACACGGCGCTCATGAACTCCGGGTTTCTAAACAACAACAAGTACTGGTCTACGCATTACGACGGCCTCAATGGCTTTTCTGTCCACGACAAGATCACCAGTTTCAGCCTGGACGGTAAGTGGAAAGCCGACATGGGGCCGTTCAACCAGCTGCTCTTCGGCGTCTTAGGTACCAATCGCGCCAAGGAGCGTCAGGACATCAGTAACGACTGGACCAATGGCTCAGGTCAGTACGGCAGCCTCTACCTTACCGCCGGTTGCCCGGTGCAGTGCGCCCCATACTCGTTCGGCTCTCAGGGCTTCAACGTGATTTCGATGATGAACCTTCCCAACTTCATGCAGGGGGCCGGCGGTTCGTACCCGACGACTCTCCCGGTACTGAACCTGGGCCAACTCATCAATTTCATGAAGAGTCTCAACGGCAAGCCGAACCCACTCGTTTGCACGGGCCTCCCGTGCTCAACTCTCTTCAACTACGCGCTCACGCAACCCCAGGAGAATCCATACAACTCCTATGCGGTCACCGAGAAGACTTTCTCCGGCTACCTGGAGGGGGACTTTGTGTCCTCTCGCTGGTCCGGCAATGTGGGAGTACGCGTGGTGCACACGACGACCACGGCGCAGACCGCTTCCGCCGTACCCGTCTCGCTATGGACGCTGAATCCCAACAGCACCACGGTGACCTACCAGGTCCAGTACGGCGATTCGCAGGCCCTCGGCGCAAATGGCAGCTACACGTTAGCGCTTCCGTCCTTGAATTTTGCTTACTGGGTTGTACCCAACCAGCTACAGGCGCGCTTCAGCGTCGCGCAGACCATGGCCCGCCCGGACTTGAGCGCGCTGGCCCCCACCTCAACCAACAATGCCATCAATGGCGACCCCACCATTAACTACTCGGGCACCGCTGGCCTCAAGCCAGTCAAAGCCAACCAAGCTGACTTGTCACTCGAGTGGTACTACGCCGCGCACTCGGCACTAACGGTGGCGGTGTTCGCCAAGGAGATCAAGAACGATATCTACACCGGTGCCACGGCCAATGTAGACCTTGGAACGATCAAGTACGTTGGCGGGCCCCCTGGGACGGTGCCGGGCACACCATTCCTGTGGACTGTCTTTGCGCCAGCGAACGGGGCGAAGACCGAGTTCTCCGGTGTCGAACTAACCTGGCAGCACATTCTTGAGAATGGGCTCGGCACCCGCATGTCGTTCACTGCCACAAAAACACGCAGCTGGGACCAGAATGGCGTCTACGCGGGGAGCATCAATGCCACCCCGCCGACGACCTTCACGATCGGATTCCTTTACGACAAGGGCGGCCCGATCGCGGCAGACGTGAACTGGGATCACCAGTCAAGCTACACGGCTTATTGCCGGTTCTGCACCGAGGTTCCCGGGTGGCCCGCGGTTTCCGACCCCTTCAACTGGGTGACCGCCAGCCTGCACTATCGCATCGGGCGCGGATTTGAGGTTTATGCAGAAGGCGAGAACCTCAGCAACTCGATTTCCCGCACCTACCTCAATGGCAACCCATACCTTCCGTGGGCGCCCGGGCAACTCGTCGGGGAGAGCGTCAGCGGTGTCGGCTACGGGTACAGTGCATTTGGACGCACTTACATCCTCGGCGTCTCCTATCGCCGCTGACCTAAATCAAGGAAGATCGTGAACGACACTGCAGAAGTGCTGGGAATCAGCTCCACGCAGATCCGTGCCGCCGGCGGACACTGGACCTCGCGTGAGATTGCGCAACAACCGAGGCTCTGGCCCCAGATCGGGCGGCAGGTGGCGCAGGATGCGGGACTCGAGGCCTTCCTCGCGCCGCTGCTTGCCGATCCGGCCCTGCGCATCATCCTCACCGGCGCCGGAACCTCTGCCTTCATCGGCCGCTGCCTGGCACCGGCTGTGTCGCGCACCCGCCGTACACCGGCCGAAGCCATCGCCACCACCGATATCGTGGCCGACCCTGCGAGCACGCTCGCACCGGATGTCCCGACGCTGGTGATCCACTTCGCGCGCTCGGGCAACTCGCCGGAGAGCGTCGCGGCGCTGGACCTTGCCGAGCGGCGCATCCACCGCTGTGCGCACCTCATCATCACCTGCAACGCGGCCGGTGAGCTGAACCGCCGGGTCGCAGGATTACGGCATGCCTACGCGGTGGTGCTGCCCGAGGCCGTCAACGACCAGAGCTTCGCGATGACCTCGAGCTTCACCGGCATGATGCTGGCGGCCGGCATCGCGCTGCGGCTCCTGCGCAAGGACGATGCCGCGCTGGAGCACCTGGCCTGCCTCGGCCAGAACGTGCTCAACACCTGCGAGCCGCTCCTGTCCAGCCTGGTGCGGGCGAAATTCGAGCGCGTGGTGTACCTGGGCAGCAACGAACTCAAGGGCCTCGCTCAGGAAGCGGCGCTCAAGATGCTCGAGCTGACCGACGGCCGGGTCGTCAGCATCGGGGAAACGCCGCTTGGGTTCCGCCACGGACCGAAGACCATCGTCAACGGCAGCACGCTGGTGGTGGTCTTCCTCAGCAACGACTCCTACACTCACAAGTACGATCTCGACCTGCTCAAGGAGCTGCAGAGGGATTCGGTGGCGGGACGCGTGATCGCGCT
Source organism: Pseudomonadota bacterium (assembly GCA_018241425.1). Taxonomy (GTDB): domain Bacteria; phylum Pseudomonadota; class Gammaproteobacteria; order Steroidobacterales; family Steroidobacteraceae; genus 13-2-20CM-66-19. The sequence goes on along the minus strand of JAFEDU010000007.1, from coordinate 95,050 downwards.
CGCCGGACGACCGGAGTTACCCAAGGACCGCGACACCGTGGTGCTGGGGGTGACGGAGGCCTGCCCGCCGATCCAGACTGTGCCGCTCGATCTGGAGCTGTGCCTGGTGTACATCGTGTTCGCACAATCGCTCGCGCTGCTGCGTTCGCTATCACTCGGCCTCTCGCCCGACAGCCCGAACGCCGCCGGCACCGTGAACCGCGTCGTCCAGGGCGTCATCATCCATCCCTGCCCGCCCGCGCCGTGAAGACCTTCCTGGGCGTCGACGGCGGAGGCAGCAAGACCCGCTTCCTCCTCATCGACGAGCAGGGCAAGGTGCTCGCCTCCCACCTGGAAGGTCCCGCGTACTACCTCGAGATCGGGCTCGAGGGCCTTGCGGACATGCTGACCCGCGGGATCCGCAGGACCCTGGCCGCGGGCCGGGTGCCCGAGGAACAGCTGACCTACGCGTTCCTCGGCCTGCCGGCGTACGGCGAGGATCGCGCCCTGGTCGCCCAGCTCGATGCGGCGCCGGCGGGGGGCCTGCCCCACCGTCGTTACCGCTGCGACAACGACATGGTCTGCGGCTGGGCGGGGGCGCTCGCCGGTGCCGACGGCATCAACATCGTCGCCGGGACCGGCTCGATCGCCTATGGCGAGTACCAGGGTCGCAGCGCGCGCTGCGGCGGCTGGGGGGAGCTATTCAGCGACGAGGGCTCGGCCTACTGGCTGGCGCGCGAGGGGCTGCGCCTCTTCTCACGCATGAGCGACGGACGCACGGCGCGGGGACCGCTGTACCAGGCCGTCCGCAGGCACTTCGCGCTCGAGTACGACCTCGACCTGTGCGCCGCCATCTACGGCAAGAGCGCCGCCCAGCGCAGCGAGTTCGCGCAGCTGTCGAAGGTGGTGGCGGAGGCCGCCGGTGCCGGCGATGCCGAGGCTCAGGGACTCTTCGCGCAGGCCGCGGTGGAGATGGCGGACATGCTGGACGCGGTGCGCGCCCAGCTCCGGATCCCGGCGGGCACACCGGTCGCGGTCTCCTATTCGGGCGGGATGTTCCAGCTGGGCGACCGGTTGCTCAAGCCCCTGGCGGCGGAACTCGTACGCCGCTCGCCGGACTACCAGTTCATCGAGGCGCGCCTGCCGCCCCACGTCGGTGCGGCCGTGCACGCCGCGAAGCTCGCAGGACACCAACTCCCCGACTCGAGCCTGCGCGCACTGCGCGAGGTCTAGAGGCGGCGACGGCGCCCGTCAGGGCGTCGGGGTCGGCGTCTGGTCGCGGCCGCGGCGGAACACCGCATAGCAAATGAGTGCGACCGCGATGGAGATCGAGCTGGCCCACAGTTCCGCCCGGTGGGTCTCGGTGAAGGCCATGGCGATCAGGACCATCGCCATGCCGGCGATCCCGAGGTAGCTCAGCCAGGGGAAACACCACATCGGCAGCGTCGGCGGCGGGGCACCCGCGCGCTCGCGCGCCCGGCGCGAGCGGACCTGGGAGACGCCGATGGCCAGGTAGATCATGGCGATGATCGCGCCGGAAGAATTCTGCAGGAACGCGTACACCACGTGCGGGGACTCGATCGCGGCGACCACGCCGCCGAACCCGAACACGCTCGCCAGCAGCACCGCGCGCGCGGGGACGTGGTTGCGGTTGGTCTTGACGAGCCAGCGCGGCGCATCGCCGTGGCTTCCCAGCACGAACAGCACGCGGGATGCGACGTAGAACGAGGAATTGAGGCAGGAAAGCACGGCCGTGAGGATCACCGCGTTCATCACGTCCGCGGCGTACGGGAAGTGGATGGTGTCGAGCGCCAGCGTGAACGGGGTCTGGCCGGAGACGACCTGCGTCCACGGGACGGTGGCGACGATCACGAAGATCGAGCCCACGTAGAATATGAGGATGCGCGAGATGATGGTCGAGGTCATGCGCGCCACGGCCTTGGCGGGCTCGGGCGATTCGGCGGCGGCGATGGTGACCACCTCCGCCCCCATCATGGACCAGATGACGGTCGTCACTGCGGCGAGGACCGCGAACGGGCCGCGCGGCGCGAAGCCACCGTAGGCCGTCAGGGTCGAGAACGTCGGGCCGGTGGCGGAGCGGTAGCCAAAGGCATGGGCGCCGACGAATGCGATGAAGCAGATGATCGCGGCAACCTTGATGGACGAGAACCAGAACTCGAACTCGCCGTAGGCACGCGCGGAGGTGAGGTTGACCGCGGTCATGAGCAGCATGAGCACCGTGCCGATTTCCCACATCTGCAGCTGCGGCCACCAGCGCTGGATGATGCCCGCGCCGGCAATCGCCTCGAGCGGGATCACGACCACCCAGAAGTACCAGTACAGCCAGCCGACCGAGAACCCGGCCCAGTTCCCCAGCACCGCGCGGGTGAATTCGGTGAACGAGCGCACCTGCGGCATGTCGACCGCCATCTCCCCGAGCATCCGCATGACCAGGAGCACGAGGGTCCCGGTGAGCACGTAGCTGATGAGGATCGCAGGGCCCGCGGCGGAGATCGCCACGCTGCTGCCGACGAACAGGCCTGCGCCGATGATGCCCCCGATGGTGATCATGGCGACGTGCCGGGGACGCAGGGAGCGGCTCAGGGCGTTCTGGTCCGCTGTCCCGTTCGGCTGGGTGTTTACCATGGGGTCCCGAGTATAGCCGGAAGAGCCCAGGCTACCGGCCGATCATGGGATGAGCGCGGGCGGCCGCGCCGCGCGTCCGATCCGCGATGGCGCCCCCGTACCTCCCGGATGACGGGTCCGTGCAGCCGCGCTCAGGGGGAGCCGACGCGACGCCCGCGCTGGCCGAGAACGTTGGCCGTGAAATTGATCGGACCTACGTTGTCCTCGACGATCTCGAACACCCGTTCGTAGCCGGTGTGCTGGATGAGCCAGTGCCCCTCGACCTTGCGATACCGGTCGCGGTAGAAGGCGGCGCCGCGCACCATGTGCCGGTCGCGCTGGTTGAAGTACCAGTCCTGCAGGTACCACAGCCCGTTGGCCGTATCGGGACCGGTGAGGTCGATCTCCGGGTGGTGGCAGTTGTGATTGATCACGACGTCCGCGTTCGCGGAGGCCGCCAGGTACTCGAGGAGGTCCACGCGGCCCGTGACCGTGATGTCGTAGCTGCCACCGATGAAGCGCGCGGTCACATCGGGGGTGAAGAGCCGCGCGAGCTCACCGTGATCTCCGGTGTCCATCGCCCGCAGGTAGCGGTACTTCACACGTTTGATCTTCTCGAACTCGACCAGATCCTCGGGGGTCATGGGACTCTCCAACAGGACTGCGGGGGAGTGAATCGTACCAGTCCGTCACGGGCGGCTGCGGCCATCCCTCCCCCGCCCCCTCCCTCGAGCCGGCCCGCGGGCGGCCGCCTTCAGGGCACGAGCTCCCGCAGGCCGCCGGCCGGCGTCGGCTCGAGGTAGAAGGTGTGCTGCGCCAGGCAGCTGCTGAGGAAGGTACGCCGGCGATAGCCGGCACGCCGCAGCACGTCCCGGTGCGTGAACCAGACGACGCACGCGGCGCTCGCGATGAAGGCCCGGTGCGCCGTGCGCATGAGCAGGCGCACGGGGGCCGGCCGGGACCGCTGCAGGCCGAGCAGCAGCTGGGACTCGAACCCGATGTGCGCCAGCTCCTCACAGACGAGCACGCGGCAAAGGATCCTCAGCCGCGTGCATTCGGTGGCCGCCTCGAGCGCGCGGTAGTAGACGTTGCCGATCAGCTCGGCGCAGACGAGCACGTGCAGGTAGAGCTCGAAGCCGGCCACGCGCCGCACGCGGCGAAACACCCAGTCGCTCCAGTGCGCCTGCCTGAGCGCAATCCCGTGGTCCTCCATGAACTCCTTCAGGAGGGCCGCGTGCCGCTGTTCCTCGCGGATGAACAGCTCGACGATGCGCACCAGGTGCGGCATCGCGCGCGCCTGCGCAAAGCGCTGCGCCGCGCGCACCAGGGTCCTGCCCTCGGACTGCTCACCCAGCTGGAAGGTCGCGATGGAACGGGCGATCAGCCGCCGCTCCTCATCCGACAGATTGTCGGCGAGCTCCGCAGGAATGCTGCGCAGGTGCAGGGCGTGGTGCTCGAAGTGATTGAGCCAGATCTGCAGGTCCTCGGAAGTCATGGCGCCACTCCTGTGATCCAGGCACAGGAGTCTGTAAGCGCATTGCGGCCGCGAGCGGGCGCAATTCGGGCGAAATCGGGCAGTCGCCCGCCTTGGGGGACGCACGTCCCCCGGCGGCTTTCAGCGGGGACGGAAGGCTACTGGCCGTCGATCAGCCACTTCTCGAACCTGCGGGCCAGCGTCAGGATGGACTCGGGAGCGGTCCCCGGCGGCAGCGCCTGTGCAGCTGCGGAGAGTGCCGCGCAGCGCTTCTGGGCCAGCTCCGCCCTGCGCCGGTGCTCCTGGTCTTCGTCCCGGACCCGCGCGCGCCAGTCCTTGTCTTCCTGACGCGCCGACTGCCGCCACGACAGGTCCTCGGCACGCAGGGAATTGCGCCACGCAATGCCCTCCTCGTAGCGGACATCCGCCTGCGCCAGGCGTTGCTCGGCCTTCTCCACCGCACGCGCCGCATCGGGCCTGTCCCCACCGGCTGCCCCTGGTCGATCCATATGCGCGCTCCCAGCTCGTTGAGTTAAATCGCCAGATCGTCCCCCTGGGCTCCGCACCCAGAACGGACGTTCGGCAACCTCCACTAATCGCGGCAGGCGAGCTACGGTTGACTCGGGTTGGGAAATAAGTCGGCGGCGATGGCGTCAGGCGACTGAGCGTCGCTCGGTCCCGGTGTACGAGGCGCCTCGCTGCAGGGCATCAATCGCCTCGCCGCGCGGGATGCCGGGCGCGCAGGCCCGCACGACCGAGGCGGTGACCCGGGCGGCTCCGATGCTCGCGCCCCGCAGGGTGCGGCCCCCGGGAAGGGTGAACTGCGCGCATCCGCCGAAGTCCGCGGACGGGGAAGCCAGGTGCGAGATCTGCCCCGGACCACAGCGCGCATCGCCGGTGGCGCGGACGACTCCGGGATAGGCCGCCGGCCAGGTCTGCGCACCGCGTGCCGGAACTGCGGCGACGACGATGACCCGGGCCGTCACCGCCCGCGCTACGGCGGCAGCCAGCACCGGACGGTCCGCCGCGAGCCCGAGGCTGAGATGCACCAGGTGCACGCCCGTCGCGACGGCCCAGTCGATCCCGGCCGCCACACTCGCCGGGGTCGAGCGCCCGCGTTCATCGAGCACCTGCGCCACGAGGAGTTCGACAGCACCGCTCTCGAGCAGCAGCCGGGCCACCGCAGTGCCGTGTCCACTGACATCGGCGGTCACCTCGAGCGCCTCGACCACGCCGCGCTGGTCGACGAACCGCCGCGCCCCGGACACCGGGATGCCCGCGGCGATGCCACTGTCGATCACGGCCACCCGCCAGCGCCCCTCAGCCATGTGCCACCTGGATCGGCGCGTGCTCGTGCAGGCGGCCCTCGCGCAGCTCGAGCACGCGCGCGGCGCCCGGCACGCGCTCGGGTGCATGGGTGATGACGAGACGCGTGCAGTGCGGAAAGTGCTCGTCGATGAGCGCGTGCATCGCCTGGGCGGAGGCGGCATCGAGGTTGCCCGTGGCCTCGTCCAGCACCAGCACCGAGGGCTCGGAAAGGAGTGCCCGGGCGATCGCAATGCGCTGGCGCTGACCGGTGGACAGCCCGTACCCCGGCCCCCCAAGGTGCGTCTGGTAGCCCCGCTCGAGCCGCAGCACGAACCGGTCCACGCCGGCGCGCCGCGCGGCGTTGAGCACGGCCTCCTCCGGCGCATCGAAGTTCCCGTAGCGCAGGTTGTGCGCGATGGTGCCCCGGAACAGCACCGGCTCGGCCTCGAGCACGCACACCCGGCGACGCAGGGTCGCGACGTGCCATTCGCCCACGCCCACGCCGTCCAGCCAGATGCTTCCCGACTCGAGCGGCGCAAACCGTCGCAGCAGGTCGACGAGGGTCGACTTGCCGCTGCCGGAGTCGCCGTACAGGACCGTCTTCGATCCCGGGGGCAGCGTGAGGGACAGATTTTCGAACAGGGGCCGCGCGAGGCCCGTGCGCCGGCAGGTCACCTCGGTGAACTCCACCAGCCCCCGTGAGGGGGGCGTCGCGCCGCCGGCACCGGCCGCGGAATCGCCGCGGACTTCCATGAGTTCGCGCACGCGTGCCAGGCTCACGGCCGCGCGCTGCCAGGCCGTGTAGAGGCCGAGGAGCGAAGTCGCCGAGCCCGTGCCGCGCGCCATGTAAGCGGTGAAGGCCACCAGCGTGCCGACGGTGAGGGAACCGTGGATGACCATGACGCCGCCGGCGACGAACACCAGCGCGGTGCCGACGTGCGAGAGGAGCGCCGACACGCCCCCTACCCCGTAGCCGATCAACTGCTGGCGCGTGATCCGGCGCAGCAGGCTGGCATTGAGCGCCGTGAGCCGCGCCTGCTCCCAGGACTCCGCGGCCGCAGCCTGCACCGTGCGCACCGCTCCCAGGGTCTCCACGAAGAACTGCGCCACCTCGCTCGTCTGCTCGCGCACCGCGCGCGTCGCGTCGGCGACCCAGTGGCGCGTGCGGTGCCGCACCAGGAGCTGCAGCGGCAGCATCGCGGCCGCGATCAGCGCCAGTCGCGGGCTCAGGGCCACCATGAGGGCGCCCGCCAGGACCAGCGTCAGGCTGCCGTTGACGAAGGCGAGCAGCGTGTCGGTGCTGAAGCGCTGCACCTCGGCCACATCCCCGTCCAGCCGCGTTACGAGGTCGCCCACGGGCCGCGCCCGGAAGAACTCCGGTGCCAGGCGTATGAGGTGCGCATACACCGCCTCGCGCAGCGAGAACAGGATCCGCCCCGAGGCACGCACGTAGGCCCAGCGGTTCACGGCCCCGATCAGGAACCCGGCGGCAGCCACCGCCACCATCAGCGCGCACAACCGGATGAGGACCGGGAGGCGCTGCGCGATCAGCCCCTCGTCGATGATGCGCTTGGACAGCCAGGGCGGCAGTGCGGCGAGCGCGGAACTCGCGATGGCGAGCGCCAGCACCAGCGCGAGTGCGGCGCGCTCGGCGCGCACGTAGGGCCACAGCCACGCGCGGCTGGAGCCCACCGGGTGGGTCTCAGGGGTGGTGGATGACACGCAGCGTCGCCAGGGCCTGGTCCGGGCAACCCGGGAGCCGCAGGTTGCCCTTCTTCTCCAGGGTGATCGCATCGTAGAACCCCACGTCGCACATTGCCCCGCCGATGTAGACCTCCGAGCCATCGGTGGAGAGGTTCACCGCGTAATAGGTGTGGTCGAGGTTGACCCGCTTGGCGAGCTTGCCCTGCGCGGTGTCGACCTTGGTGAGGGCCGAGTACACGCCGAAGGCCTCCTTGCGGACCGGGCTCCCGACGGCCGAGAAGATCAGCGCCGCCGTGGGCTCGAAGTCCTGGTAGGTGAGCGCGCCGTTCTTGAGGTCGAGGGTCATGAGCGAGGTGGTGGGAACACCGCCCGCGGGCCCCCCGGGAACCGTGGCGTTCGAGTAGATGGGGGTCACGAATTCCCCGGTGCCCTCGGTGACCGGCCACACCGCGAGCAGGTCGGGGATGGAGTGGCCGGGGTGGTCCCAGCTGCGGATGCCGCGCTGCTCCAGCAGCTTGCCGTCGCCGAACGCGTACTCGTAGAGCTCGAACCCGAGCGCGTAGAAGCTCTTGCCGTCCTGCTTCGAGAGGATCATGTGGACCCGGCGCGGCGCCGGGTAAGTGCGGGCCGCCTTGGCCTCAAGTCCCGCGTTGGTCGCGAACACCGCGAAGCGCGGCTCCTCCACGACGTACTCGTCGGCCTTGAGCTGCGTCGGATTCTCGTAGACGACGAGTTCCTTCCCGTCAGGGCTGACGTCGAACGCGAACAGGCACTTCACGCGCTCTCCCGGAGCGGACAGGTCGGCGCGAAACACCTGCTTGCCGCTCGACAGCTCGATGCCGGCGATGCTTTCCATGTGGTTGACCAGCACGTAGGCAATCCTGCCGTCCGGGGAAAGCACGATCCCGCCCAGCCACCCGTCGGCACCCGGGATGCGGTATTCGTGGGTGATGCTGCGTGAGCCGGCGTCGATGACGAACAGGCGGTCGGGCTTGGCCGCCGTGATCAGGATGTCGTGGTTGGAAGAGCCTGCGTGACCGCCGCAGGAGGCGAGCAGAAGCGCGGCCGTGCCGGAGGCGAGGGCACGCAGCGTTTGCGACCACGGGATACTCACGTCACTTCTCCGGGAACACGGCATCGAGCTCGCGCCAGTCGTTCTGCGCGGACGGCTTGCCGGCATCCCACGCGGGATAGGTGTTGAGCGTGTCCGGGACCTGCGCCGGCCACCAGCACGGGTCGGAGCAGCCGTAGAGATCGGCCTCCATCGGCTGGCACAGCGAGGCCACGCCACCGAACGGGTCGACCTCCCAGCCTGGGTCGAAGGTCGTCGCGCATCCGGCGACGCTCTCCATTGCCGTCACCTCCTCCACATGCCCCTCTGCAGCCGCCTTCTCCAGCAGCCGCGCCTTTTCATTCACGGGCTTGAGTCCACTCATCCGATGGCCCTCCTCGTCTCGATGTGTGCATTCAGGAAGCGCGGATTGCGCGCCACGATCTCGCTGTAGACGCGGATGCCGTAGTCGACCCAGCGGCGCAGCAGCGAGCAGTAGTGGTAGGTGCGGTGGTGCGGGTTGCCGTAGCGGGTGTACGACTCGTGGTAGCAGCCCCCCGCACACAGGTTGCGGATCCTGCAGGTGGCGCAGTGCGTCCCCTCGCGGTCGGCGGCCTGCCTGAGGAACGCCCCGAGCCGCTCTCCCGCGATGCCCTCGGTCACCGTGCCGAAGGTCGGCAGCTCCGAGCCGGTGAAGCGATGGCAGAGGTTGAGGCCGCCCTGCCGGTCCACCGCCAGGAGGCCGACCCCCGCCCCGCACGGCAGCGTCTTGCGCCGCCCCTCGTGCAGGTCGGTCATCAGCTGGTGCAGGTTCGAGAACCCGGTATTGCGGCCCGCGAGGGCGGCCTCGAGGTAGGACTGCCCCATGCGCTCGAACGCCGCGTACACCTCGCCGAGCTCCTCGGGGCTCAGGGCCAGTCCCTCGGTGTCCCCGGCGGTCACCGGCGCGTAGCCCACCTCGTGGAAGCCGAGCCCGTCGCGCAGGTGCGCGTGGATGGCCTCGACCTCGGTGGTCCCGCCGGTGAGCGTGACGCGCGCGCCCACCGCCTTCGACCGGTAGCGCTCGAGCAGCATCCGCACCTTGCGCGAGACGACCTCGTAGGTCCCGCGCCCGCCCACCGTGCGGCGGTTGCGGTCGTGGATCGCCTTGGGCCCGTCGATGCTGACCGAGAGCCCGAAGCGCTGTGAATCGAAGTACTCGATGAGCTCCTCGTCGAGGAGCGTCGCGTTGGTGGTCAGCGAGAAGTCGACGCTGCGGCCGGAGGCTTCCGCCTTCGGTCGCGCGTAGTCGACCACCTGGTGGATGAGCGGCACGTTGGTGAGCGGCTCGCCGCCGAAGAACACGATCCCGATGCGCTCGCGTCCGGCGGACTGGGCGAGCAGCAGGTCGACGCTGCGGGCCGCCACCTCGAAGCTCATCTTCTCGCCGCGCTTCGGAGTCGCCAGGTCCTCCTTGTAGCAGTAGCGGCAGCCGAGGTTGCAGCCCGTGTTCACGTTGAGGACGATCGTGCTCAGGGGGTAGCTCGTGATGTCCGGCGCGCGCGGGTTGATGGCGCCGCGGCCGTGGTGGACGTCCTGCAGCACCTCGAGTGCGGCGAGCCGCTCGATGCAGGCGCGGATCTCGGAGGCCGCGAAGCGGCCGGCGAGCCCGGCCTCCAGCGCCTGCGGCTCCGCGCCACCGCGCGTGCCCTCGATGACCGCCTCGCCCAGGTCGTCGAGCTCGAACAGCGCCGAGGTCGGTACGTGGAAGAGCAGCGAGCGCCCGGGCAGGCGCACCACATGACCGTTGGCAGGGTTGAACTGCATGGCGATTCCTTCGGGTTCAGTAGATGGGCGGCGTGTTCCAGCGCTGCACGGTGACGACGAGGTGGGCCTTGCCGGACACGCTGCGATCGCCGTCCTTCACGGTCCCGATCACGGCGAGGTCCCCGACGTTGTTGCCCGAGAACGGGCGTTGCGGGTCGGGGCCGGCGACCGCCGGCAGGAACTTGCCGCTCGCGTCCATGGTGCCGGTGAACTTCACGTCCTCGGCAGCCTTCGCCTGCTCGTCGTGGGGCGCGACGGACCAGGAGGCGGGCAGCGGCCCGAGCGCGATCCCGCCGGGCTTGCCGGCGGCATCGATGTACCCGACGGCCTCGAACTGCCCGATCACCGGGGCGACCTTGCCGCCACCCACCCTGGCGATGCCGTACTGGGGTTCGATGACCACGCGGTCGATCTTCGCGTACACGACCGCCGCGTCCGCATTCCGTGCGCCCCCGGCAGTGACCGGGCGAACCCCGGGCGCGGCGTCCGCGGCCACCGCCAGGGTCGCATGCAGGCCGTCCGGGAGCGCCTTCACGGCGGAAGCGGTCACGCCGGCGCCGAATGCCGGCGAAGTCCCCAAGCCACGGCCCACGACCACGACCTCCGTCGCCGCGCCCGCGCGCAGCGCGCGCGGCAGCACCGCGAACACCGCCGGCGCCCCTTCCGCGCGGGCCGCGTGCCAGTCGCCCCCGACCTCCGCGTGCCCGTTCACGAACCAGCGTCCGGAAAGCCGCGCGCCGTCCTCGGACAGCGCATAGACCTCACGCACGTCATCCTGGCCCAGGGTGGCGCTGCCGCGCCATTCGTAGCCGGTGTAGACGACTGACTTGGAGGTGCCGTTCAGGGCCGTGCCGTCGGCGTAGGTCAGCGTGTAGGTGGCGCTGTATCCGTCGGTGCCGCGGGCGGCGATGACCGCGGTGCCGTGGTAGTCGCCGCGCCCCGGCGCATGGCCCCAGACGAGCCAGCGTCCCACCGGGCTTGCGTGGGTGCCCGCGCTCCACTTGCGCCAGGCGGGGGTGTCGAGGGGGTAGAGCGCCGCAAGCTTGGCGGGCAGCTCCTTGGTCGCGCTCTCCCACCAGAACCGGTCGCGTCCGGACTGCTGGTACTCCAGGGTCGGCCACTGGCCCACGTGGGTGTGCGCGAGCTTCAGCCACTCGGGGGCGTCGCGCCGCTGCAGCGCTGCGCGTGCCAGCGAATGGCAGCGGCCGCACATGACGCCCATCTCATCCCCGAGCGAGAGGTCCTGGACATTGGGACGGCGCTCGAGCGCGAAGCGCGCCGGGGCGGCTTCCGCGGGCGCGAGCCCGCCGACGCTGGTCAGGTACCTGAGCACCTGGGTACGCGCGTCGTCGTCCAGCACCACGCCGTGCACCTGGTGCATGCGGAACAGCGTCATTTCCCAGCCCTCGGGTGTCTTGCGCATGTCGCTGATGCGATCGAAGTGCCCGGGCGAACTCTCGCGGTGGCACCCGGAGCAGTGCGCGCGCACCGCGGACGGGTCGGGCGGGGCGGCGAGCGCCGGCAGCGCGAACGCGGGGCCGAGGAGCACGAGGCACCGAAGGAGAAGGTGTTTCATGGGTTCATCCCGTAACCGAAAGTCGTGCCGCGGCGCCGCCGTCGCAGCCCGCGGTGAGAAGGCCGTAGGAACTGAGAAAATTCAACGCCTGCGCCACGGCATCCGGGTCGCAGCGCAGGTGCGTCGCGGCCTCGTGCACTGCCGCGCGCGGCGCGTGCTCGAGGAAGCCCCTGAGGGCGGCGAGATCGACGCGCGCCAGCTGCCAGACGCCCCGCGGGTGCTGGGGCGTGACCGCCACCGGGCGGCGCTCGATGCGCGTCCCATTGAGCACGGCGCGCTCGACCCATTGCGCGTGCGGCCGCGCGGCGCGACCGGCGAGGGATTCGTATTGCGTGGCGATGGCGTCCCAGAAGGAGTCCTGCGCCGCGTGCGCCTGCTGCCGGTAGAACCCCGCGGCGAGGCGCACCGCGTGGTCCCAGCGCTCGAGCGCGCGCGAGCGCAGGAACTCCCGCACCGGCGCCCACGCCCCGCCCTCGAGATGGGTGCGGATCCCCGCGGCCGCGGCCGGCGCCCAGGCGAGCGCCTCGAACATCCCGTGCCCGGAGAGCGGCTCGGCAGCCACCGCCGCATCGCCAATGCACAGCTGCCCCGGGGTCTGCCCCAGCTCGGCATGACACTGCGCATGCGCCGCGCGCGCTGCGGGCCGGCCTGCGAACTGCGCGCCGGTGAACGCCGGCTCCTCGCGTGCAAGCGCGCCCAGTGCGTGCCTGAGCAGGTCCGGAACCGGCAATCGCCGTGCAAGGCCGGTCGGGGCCGTGACGACCTGGAGCACGGCAGCGCCCTGCGCGCCGACCGCGGACCAGCACCACGCGCCCTCCAGCGGCACGATGAAGGTCCCGCGCGGCAGCTCGCGGCAGCGCCTGAGCGCCTGCGCCACCGCCACGAGCTTCGGTCCCTTGATGAGGGCGCCGCGGCGCGCGCGTCCGCGCGCGTCGATCAGCGCGCGCGCCTCGAGCACGCGGCTGCCGAGGGCCACCCGGAATGTATCGCCACCCTGGTCGAGCACCATGCCGCGCGAGGTCTCGACCGTGACGCCCTGCTTGCGCGCGTCCTTAAGGAGCCCCGCATCGAAGGCGCCGCGCGTGAGGACGTGCTCGGCGCCGCCATCGATGGCGGACCCGCCCCACCGTCCACGGCGCGGGTACGGCGGTCCGGCCGCGGCGGCGGCATGCTCGAGCGCCAGCTCCCGGAGCAGCGCCTGTGCGCGCACCGACAGCCCCTCGAGCGCGGCGCGGCGCGGGCTGCCGACCAGGGTGACTGCGTAGCCGGCGCGCGCCAGCTGCACCGCCGCGCCAACGCCTGCGGGACCTGCCCCGAGGACCGCGACGTCGCAGCGGATGGGGCGCAGGACGTTCATGCCGTGGCGGTCTCGCTGAGCCCGAGCTCCCCGCGCATCTGCTCGCGCAGCAGGTACTTCTGCACCTTGCCCGTCACCGTCATCGGAAAGGCCTCCACGAAGCGCACGTAACGCGGCACCTTGTAGTGCGCGATCTGGCCGCGGCAGAAGGCGATGATCTCGGCGGCGCACGGCTGCGCGCCCTCGCGCAGCCGGATCACGGCACACACCTCTTCCCCGAACCGGGCATCGGGCACCCCCACCACGGCGACGTCGAGCACCTGCGGGTGACGGTACAGGAATTCCTCGATCTCGCGCGGGTAGACGTTCTCCCCGCCGCGGATGATCATGTCCTTTACCCGCCCGACGATGTTGCAGTAGCCGTCCGCATCGATCACCGCGAGATCCCCGGTGTGCATCCAGCCGGCCGCATCGATGGCCTCGGCAGTGCGCTCCGGCTCACCCCAGTACCCGCGCATGACGCTGTAGCCGCGCGTCAGGAGCTCGCCCGCCACCCCCCGCGGGGTGACACGGCCGTCGCCATCCACGATCTTCACCTGCACGTGCGGGTGCACGCGCCCGACGGTACCCACGCGACGTTCGAGGCTCTCGTCCGCGTCGCTCTGGAAACTCACCGGGCTGGTCTCGGTCATGCCGTAGCAGATCGTGACCTCGGGCATGTGCATCTCGGCCACCACCCGCCGCATGACGGCAATCGGACAGGGGGAGCCCGCCATGATGCCGGTGCGCAGCGAGCCCAGGTCGAACTCGGCGAAGCGCGGGTGGTCGAGCTCGGCGATGAACATCGTCGGTACGCCGTGCAGCGCCGTGCAGCGCTCGCTCTCCACCGCCTTGAGGACCGCGAGCGGCTCGAACGCATCGCACGGGAGCACGCTGAGCGCGCCGTGAGTCATCGCAGCCAGCACCCCTAGCACCATCCCGAAGCAGTGGTACAGCGGCACCGGGATGCAGACCCGGTCGGCGGCGGTCAGTCGCATCCCCTCGCCGATGAAGAACCCGTTGTTGACGATGTTGAAGTGCGTGAGGGTCGCCCCCTTCGGGTGCCCGGTCGTGCCGCTCGTGAACTGAATGTTGAACACGTCGTCCGGGTCGACGCAGGCGCGCACGGCGGCGAGCGTCTCCGGGGCACAGCCCGGCGCGGCGGCCTCCAGCTGCGCGAAGCTCAGGGTGCCGGGCAGTGCCTCGGGCCCGGTCTGCACCAGCAGGCGCAGCTCCGGGAAGTCGGCGCAATCAAGCCGCCCCGGCTCGCACTCGTCGAGCTCCGGCAGCAGCTCGCTCAGCATGGCGCCGTAGTCGGAGGTCTTGAAGCGCGGCGCAAACACCAGCGCCCGGCAGCCGACGTGGCGCAGCGCGAAGCGCAGCTCGGTGGCGCGGTAGGCCGGGTTGATGTTGACGAGGATCAGCCCGGCGCGCGCGGCGGCGAACATCGTCAGGATCCACTCGCGGCAGTTGGGGGCCCAGATCCCCACCCGGTCCTTCGGCTTCAGCCCGAGTGCCAGGAGGCCGCGCGCCACCCGGTCGACCTCGCGGTCGAGCTCGGCGAAGCTCAAGGACACGCCCTGGTGGACCACCGCGAGGCCGGGCCGCTCGCCGCCGGCCGCCGCGGCCGCGGCGAGCACGCCGTCGACCGTGCGGTGCATCAGCGGACGCGTACCGGCGCCGCTGACGAAACTCCCCTCAGCCTGCCCGGCGCTCAACCCAGCCCCCGCGTGACGTCTCGCTCAGTGGAAGCGGTAGCTCACATCCACGCCGTACATGCGCGGCACGCCACGGTGCAGGTAGTCGAACCCCAGGGCCTGCAGGTCGTAGGCGTTGGTCAGATAGAAGCGATTGAAGAGGTTGTTGCCCCATACCCCCAACTCCCAGCGGTCGTCCACGCCGTGCCAGGCGATGCGCCCGTTGATCACCTCGTAGGCTTCCTGGGCGATCCGGTTTTCGTTGACCAGTTCGAAGTACTGCTTGGAAGCATAGCTCCCGTCGGCATGCACGGTCAGCTGTCCGACCGGCAGGCTGAGGGCCGCCCAGTCGATGGAGAGCGTGCCGGAGACATCCGGGGCCTCGGGCAGCTTGTGGCCGTCGACCGGTATGGCGCCGCCGGCAACCGCGCCCTCCTGCACCACCGCGTGCAGGATGCCAAGTCCGGCGCGTACAGTCACGGTGCGCACCGGCCGTGCCACCACCTCGAGCTCGCCGCCGGTGATCTCCGACTTGGGCAGGTTGATCAGCGGCTGCTCTCCGTCGGGGCGCACGTCCACGATCTGCTGGTTCTTGTACTGGTAGTGGAAGATCGCTCCGTTCACCTGCAGGCGGTTGTCGAGCCAGGCGGTCTTCCAGCCGCCCTCGACCGAGTCCACGGTCTCCGGCTGCACGGTGGAGAAGTCGGTGGGCGAGAACAGGAACTGCGCGTTGAAGGCGCCGGCGCGGAAGCCGCGGCTGTAACTCAGGTACAGGAGCGAGTCGGCGGTGGGCGTGAAATCCAGCCCGAAATGCCCGGTGACCGCGGTGTTGTGGAGTGCCTGCTGGCGGGTCTCACCCACGATCGCGGCGTAGTTGGGCGAGCCCGGCAGCGCCAGCGTCGGCCCGTAGTAGGGGCCGCCCGGGCCGTTCTGCTCGCTGAAGAACCCGATGTTGGCGATCGGCACGTCGTCGGAGCCACGCAGCTGGTCGAGCGCGTTCTTCTGGATGGCGTTCTCGTGCGTGTAGCGCAGGCCGGCCCGCAGCTTGAACAGCTGCGACAGCGCGTACGAGCCGTCCGAATACACCGCCCAGCTGTTGCGCAGCTGGTCGAAGGAGTTGTAGTAGCGGCAGTAGGGGTTGAGCAGGCTCCCGGCGTAGTAACCGGAACCGGCCGAGAACGAGGAGCTCGCGCAGTCCTGGTAGCTGGTGCTGTCCAGGTTGAACAGCTGATTCTCGGTCGAGTTGTAGATGATCTCGTGCTGGTAGTAGGCCCCGGCGATGAACTCGAGCGGCCCCCCCAGGGTCGAGGTGAGCCGCAGGTCCTGCGTCACCTGGCGCGTCTTGCCGTAGTAGGGGATCTTGAAGACGTTGAGCGGCGCACCGTCGGTGTTGTCCGGGTTAAACAGCGACCCCTCGTCCCAGGAGGTGATGGACTTCACCCCGTAGTGGTCGTTCAGGTGCCAGTCGAGCGTGAGGGCGGCCGCCTCGTTGTTCTGCTCACGGTCCGGGGTGTAGTTCTGCGCCACCTGGTCGTTGCGCAGCGGCACGCCGGTCGCGGTGCCGTCGCTGGTGCGGTAGTAGCCGAGGCCGCCGACGCCGCCGGGGGCGATGTTGCCGGCGATGATGGCGTAGTCGACGGGATCCTGCTTGCTCTTGGAGAGCCGCAGGTGCGCGGTCAGGTCGTCGGTCACCTTCCACAGGAGCGTCACGCGTGCCGCCCACTGGCGCACCCCCTCCATGTCCGGGTGCCCGGGCAGCACGTTTTCCATGAACCCGTCGACCTTGGTGTAGGTGACCGCGGCGCGCACCGCCAGGCGGTCCGGGACCAGCGCGGTCTGGAACGCCCCGCTGCCCTCCACGCGCCCGTAGTTGCCGGTGCCCACGCTCACGTTGCCCTCGGTGTCGAAGCCGGCGTCGTGGGTGACGAAGTTGATCGCGCCGCCGGTGCTGTTCTTGCCGTAGAGGGTGCCCTGCGGGCCGCGCAGCACCTCCACGCGCTGCAGGTCGAACATCTCGACCCCGAACAGCACCACGTTGCCCTTGTAGACCTCATCCACGTACGAGGCGACCGGGCTCGACTGGTTGAGGCTGTAGTCGAACATCGACACGCCGCGCAGGGAGAAGATCGGCGAGCCCTCGCCGTTCACGCCGCCGACCTGCAGGTTCGGGATCTGCGCGGCGAGTGCAGACGGGGAGTCCATCTTGGTCTCGGCGAGCTGCCCGGCCGTGAGGGCTGTGATCGACAGCGGCACCGTCTGCAGGTTCTCGGCGCGCTTGTTGGCGGTGACCACCACCTCCTGCAGTCCCTCGCTCCCGGCGGTCGCCTCGGTCGACTGCTGTGCCAGAGCCGGCATCGACAACGCCAGTGCCACCCCTGCCCCCGCGGCGCTCCACGCACCGCGCACGATTGCTACCTTCATCGGTCTGCCTCCCACGTCGATCCCCCGCAAGCGCTTCGAATGATTCTTTGGTCCACCGCCGGCGCGCGTCTCAGCCGGCGTAGTTGATGCACAGCGACTTGGACTCGGTATAGGAGTAAACCGCCTCCTTGCCGAGCTCGCGCCCCCACCCGGACTGCTTGTAGCCGCCGAACGGCATGGTCGCGTCCAGGATGCTATGGCAGTTCACCCACACGCTGCCGGCCTTGAGCTTCGGGGCGAGCGTGAACACCTTGTGCACGTCGCGCGTCCAGATGCTGGCCCCGAGGCCGTAGATCGAGTCGTTGGCGGTGCGCGCGACCTCGTTGAGGTCGGTGAAGGGCTTGACCACCACCACCGGCCCGAAGATCTCCTCGCGCACGATGGACATGTCGTCCTTCACGCCGTGGAACACGGTGGGCTCGACGTAGTAGCCGCGCGACCCGAGCGCCTTGCCGCCCGCGGCGGCGCGCGCGCCGCTCTCGAGCCCCTGCGCCACGTAGCGCATGACGCGCTCACGCTGCACCGATGAGACCAGCGGCCCCATCTGCGCCGAACTGTCCAGCCCGGGACCGAGCTTGATGCCGCGCGCCTGCGCGGTGACGCCCTCGAGCACGCGCTCGAAGTGCCGCTCGGCGACGTACAGGCGCGAGCCCGCGCTGCAGACCTGGCCGTGGTTGAAGAAGATGGCCCCGGCGACCCCCGGGATGGCGGCATCCAGGTCCGCATCCTCGAGCACCAGCACCGGGGACTTGCCGCCGAGCTCCACCGTGACTTTCTTCATGTTGCCGGCGGCCGCCTGGACGATCAGCCGGCCGACCTCGGTGGAGCCGGTGAAGGTGATCTTGTCCACGTCCGGGTGCTTCGCCAGCGCTGCGCCCGCGGTGGGCCCCATGCCCGTGACGATGTTGAACACGCCCCTGGGGAAGCCGGCCTCCTGGATCAGTTCCCCCAGGCGCAGGGCGGTGAGCGGGGTCTCCTCGGCGGGCTTGAGCACCACCGTGCACCCGGCGGCGAGTGCCGGGGCGCTCTTCCAGGTGGCGAGCAGCAGCGGGAAGTTCCAGGCGATGATCGCACCCACGACACCCACGGCCTCGCGCTGCGAGAACGCCACGTACTGCTGGCCGGGCACCAGCGTGCCGGAGATGGGCAGCGTCTGGCCCTCGAGCTTGGTCGGCCAGCCGGCCATGTAGCGCCAGACCTCGAGCGCGTGCTTGATGTCGACGTGCCGTGCCATGAGCACCGACTTGCCGTTGTCGATGGCCTCCAGCTCGGCGAGCTCATCGGCGTGCGCCTCGATGAGGTCGGCGAGCCGGTGGAGCAGGCGCTCGCGGTCGGTGGGCTTCATCCGCGACCACTCCGAGTCCTCGAAGGCGCGGCGCGCGGCGGCGACCGCGCGGTCGACGTCGGCGGCATCGCCGGCGGCGACGTGCGCCACCACCTCGTCGCTGGAGGGGTCGCGCACCTCGAAGGTCTTCCCGGAGGTTGCCTCCACCCAGGCGCCGTCGATGAGGAGGCGCTTCGGGGCCTTCAGGAACGCGGCGTTCGCCGGATGGATGCGGCTCAAATCGTTGGCAAGCGCGTCTGGTGCGGAGCGGCTCTGCGCGGCAGTGCTCGGCATGGTGATCCCCCGTGACCTGATTGGATGAGACCCTTGAGTCCCGAGTATCGACGAGCGGACCGGCGCGCTCCCATGAGGCTTAAGGTGGGGACCCCCTACTTTGGTAGGGGGCGCCCCTCCCGGGTCGTCCCGGGGCTCAAGTAGGATGCAGCCATGGAGACCGGTGAACCGGCCGCGCGCCGCGTCCTGATCGCGGACGACCACCCGCTATACCGCGAGGCGCTGCGGGCCATCGTGCCGCAGGCCTTTCCGGGTGCGGACATCCGGGAGGCGGCCAGTTCGGCGGAAGTCGCCACGCAGCTCCAGGAAGTGGGTGGCTTCGATCTCATCGTGCTCGACCTGAAGCTTCCCGGTGCCACCGGCCTTTCGTGCCTGCGCCAGACCCGGGAAGCCGCCCCGCTGACCCCGGTGATCGTGGTCTCCGCCAACGACGACCCGGCGACGATGAGCGAGGTGGTGATCGCGGGCGCTGCCGGCTACGTGCCCAAGGCCGCCCCGCGCCAGGTGCTGCTCGACGCCCTGCGCGCCATCATGGGGGGCGGCACCTACCTGCCCGCGGCCGCCGTGGTGGCGCTGCGCGCTGCGCGACCGGGTGCCTCCCCGGCCCCTGCCGCCCCGACCCAGGAGCTGACCGCGCGGCAGATGCGGGTGCTGAAGCTGCTCGCCCAGGGCCTGTCGAACAAGCGCATCGCCCGCGAGCTCGAGATCAGCGAGATCACGGTCAAGGCGCACGTCTCCCTGATCCTGAAGAAGCTCAACGTCGCCAACCGCGTCCAGGCGGCGATCGAGGCACGCAAGCTCCTGGAGGGCTGAAGCGCTAGGCGGGCACGCGCAGCATGGCCTTCAGCTGCGCGAGGTTGAGCGGCTTGTCGAGCACCGTGAACCCGCGTCCCTGCAGCTGCTTGCGCAAGTCCGGGTCCGGGTCGCTGGTCATGATGGCTGCCGGCGGCGCGCGGTCGAACTCCTGCTGGATCTCGCGGATCGCCTCGTCGCCCTTCACCCCGTTGCCGAGGTGGTAGTCGGACAGGATGAGGTCGGGGGTGAGGTCCTGCGAGATCAGCTGCACCAGGATGTCGGTGCCGGACTGCGCCGTGAGCACGCGGCAGCCCCACTTGCCCAGCACCGCCGCCATGCCCAGGAGTGCGTCCTCGTTGTCATCGACCACCACGACCAGCGGGGCGCGGTCCTCGGGGGCC
This sequence comes from Pseudomonadota bacterium, assembly GCA_018241425.1. Lineage (GTDB taxonomy): Bacteria > Pseudomonadota > Gammaproteobacteria > Steroidobacterales > Steroidobacteraceae > 13-2-20CM-66-19. The sequence continues at coordinate 75,259 of JAFEDU010000007.1, read as the reverse complement.
GGGGGAGAAGCCCAGGCTTCGGTGCGCGCCGCGAGCGGCTGCTCCTTGCCATAGGGAACACGCACCGCGAACAGCGAGCCCCGGCCGGGTCGCGAGCGCACCCAGCGCTCGAGGGACAAGAGCGCCGCGATGCGGCTCACGATGGACAGCCCGAGCCCGATCCCGGTGTTCATCCGGCGCGCCTCGTTCGGCACCTGGTAGTAGGGCGAGAAGATCGCCTCCAGGTGCGCGCCCTCGATGCCGACGCCGGTGTCGTAGACGCAGATGAGAAGCCCTGAGCGCTGCGCGCGGCATGCCACCAGAACCCCGCCCTGGCGCGTGTAGCGGATGGCGTTGCTGATGAGGTTGCGCAGCACCGTCTCCAGGAGGTGCACGTCGGTGCGCACCCAGGCGGCGCTCGGGCGCACGCGCAGCTCGATGCCGGCCGCGCGCGCCAGGGCCTGGAACTCCGGCCCGAGGCGCTCGAGCAATGTCGCGATCGGAAAGTCCGTCAGGTGCGCGCGGATGTCGCCGGAGTCCAGGCGCGCCACGTCGAGGAGGGTCCCGAGGAGGTTGTTGAGCGCGCCCAGTGCCAGGCGCGAACGGCGCACCAGGTCGCGGTCGCTCTTCGGCAGCCCCTCTTCACTCACCGACTCGAGGAACAGCAGCGCCGAGTTGAGCGGCTGGCGCAGGTCGTGGCTGGCCGCGGCCAGGAAGCGCGTCTTGCTCTGGTTGGCGAGCTCGGCCTGCTCCTTGGCCTGCTTCAGCGCCAGCTCGATCTCGCGGCGCGACTGCAGCTCGCGCTTGAGGCGGTCGTTGAGGAGCTCGGACTCGCGCGTGCGCAGCCGCACGGTCTGCTCCAGCTTCGCGGCGGCCTGGAACCAGGAGAACGACAGCCCCTGGCTGTCGACCGCGCGCTCTACGCGGTCCATCAGGGCGCGCACGGTCTTGCGCAGCGCCGCGTTCTCCTCGCGCAGGCGCTTGAGCGGGACCGCCCCGGCAGTGCGCCGGGTGGGCTTCTTGCGCTTGGCAGCCATGGACTATCGGGGACTGGCCACGCCCAGGCAGGTGAAGGAGTTGTTGGCGTGGATCGTATTGAACTGCTCACCCAGCGTCGAGAAGCCCACCACGTCGTGGGCCACGAGCTGGGCCGAGATGGCCGGGGTGAGTCCGGCCTGCTCCATGTAGGCCGTGCGCGCGGCGCACTCGAACCCTATGACCAGCTCCGTGCGTCCCATCGCGGAGCGCATGTTCGCGAAGCTCTCCTTGAGTTTGGCCACCATGTCCGCCGGGCGCGCCACCGTCACCACCAGGCCCGGCTCCATGGCGCAGGCGAACTCGATGGTGCCGTCCTCGTAGACGCGCTGCATCCCGCGCGCGAAGTACTGGTCCCCCATGCGCATCATGAGCGGATAGGGCGCGAAGGCGGCCGCGGCCGGTGCCACGCTCTTCAGCCCGCAGGCGGCCGCATACACCTTGAGCGCGTTGCGGCCGTTGATCTCGTGCACCAGCCGCCGCTCCGGGTCGGCCGCGGTGATGACGAAGCGGCGGCGGCCCGGGATGTGGTGAGAGTGGCTGAAGGCGTGCACCGGATCGGCGGAGGCGACCAGGCAGAACACCGCGGCTCCGCGCCGCGCCCGCCCGCGGTGCATCAGCCGTGGTGAGCCGGGCTTCTGCCCGCGGGGATTGAAGTACACGTCCCCCGCGGAGCCCCCCGCCACCGGGACCCCGCCGAGCTCAGTGCCGAGCGCGGCGATCACGCGCTCCTCGCAGCGCGGCTCGGCATCGACCAGCAGCATGCCGAAGAGGTGCGGGAGCGCCGCGTCGGCGCCGCGCGCCAGGCGGCCGCGCAGGCGGCGCACCAGCGCGCGGGCGTCGGCGAGCCCGAAGCTCTTCACGTTGTCGATGATGGCGTCCGCGACCTTGAACCGCGCCGCGGGCAGGTGGAACCCGGTGATGCCGTGCGCCAGGAACCCCTCGCGGCCGATCGCGCGGCTGGTCGCCGCCGCTGCCACGTCCTTGCGCCCCTTCGCCGCGAGCGCCCGTCCGAGCCTGCCGAGGTCGTAGCCGGCGGTGCAGAAGAGCACCGTGAAGCCCTTGCCCGGCGTGGCCTTGAGGATGTCCTGGGCTGCCGCTGCGGCATCGGCCGCGCAGGTACTCACGGTGAGGATCGGGGCGCGTGCGCCGCTCACTGAGTACCGCCCTCCCCGCGCAGATCCTCCTCCCAGAACTCCTGGGCGCGGCGCGCCTGGCCCGCCTCGCGGCGGGTCTCGGCCTGGCGCAGCTCGCCGCGGCGGATCTTGCCGGAGATGGTCTTGGGCAGGGCCGCGAACTCGAGCCGGCGGATGCGCTTGTAGGGCGAGACGCGCGCGCGCACGTGCGCCAGGATCGAGGCGGCCGTCGCCGCATCGGGCACCTGGCCGGCGGTGAGCACGACGAACGCCTTGGGCACGGCGAGCCTTACGGGGTCGGGGCTCGGGATGACCGCCGCTTCGGCCACGGCCGGATGCTCGATGAGCACGCTCTCGAGCTCGAACGGGCTGATGCGGTAGTCGGAGGACTTGAACACGTCGTCCATGCGCCCGACGTAGGTGAGGTAGCCGTCGGCGTCGCGCGCGGCCACATCACCGGTGTGATAGAAGCCATCCCCCATCGCCGCGGCGGTGCGCTCCGGGTCATCGTGGTAGGCCTGCATGAGTCCCATGGGCCTGCGGCCGAGCTCGATGCAGATCTCGCCCTCCTGCGCCGCGCGCCCCGTCGCGTCGAGCAGCACCACCGGGCAGCCCGGCAGCGGCCGTCCCATGGATCCTAACTTGATGGGATGCCCGGGGGGATTGCCCACCTGGGCCGTGGTCTCGGTCTGGCCGAACCCGTCGCGCACCGTGAGCCCCCACGCCGACTGCACCTGTGCAATGACCTCGGGGTTCAACGGCTCGCCGGCACTCACCGCCTCGCGCAGCGCGACGCGCCAGGCCCTGAGGTCCTGCTGGATCAGCATGCGCCACACCGTGGGCGGCGCGCAGAAGCTCGTCACCCGGCAGCGCACCAGCTGGTCGAGCAGGTGCCGGGCATCGAAGCGGTCGTAGAGGTAGGCGAGCACGGTGGCGTGCGCATTCCAGGGTGCGAAGAAGCACGACCAGGCGTGCTTGGCCCAGCCGGGCGAGCTCAGGTTCAGGTGCACGTCGCCGGGCTTAAGTCCCAGCCAGTACATGGTCGTGAGGTGCCCGACGGGATAACTCTGGTGGGTATGGGCGACGAGCTTCGGGCGCGCCGTGGTGCCCGAAGTGAAGTAGAGGAACAACAGCTCGTCGGCGCGCGTGTCGGCACACACGAACTCGCGCGGCGCGGCCTGCGATGCCGCGTAGGAGGTCCAGCCGGCTGCCTCACCGACGCTGATGCGCAGGGAAGCCCCGGGCAGGTCAGCGAAGCGTCCCGTGAGCCCCGCGGTGGTGATGACGGCGCGCACCTCACCCCGGCCGAGGCGATCGGCCAGCTCATCGCGCTCGAGGAGCGTGGTGGCCGGGATGATGACGGCCCCCAGGCGCATGCAGGCGAGCATCGATTCCCACAGCGGCACGCAGTTCGGCAGCATGATGAGGACGCGATCGCCGCGGGCCAGCCCCAGTCCCTGGAGCCACGCCGCCACCTGGCGCGAGCGCGCCGCGAGCTCTGCGAAGGTAAGCGACTGGTCGCCTCCCGCGTCGTCGACCACGCGCAGCGCGGCACGGTCCGGACCCTGCGCCAGCTGATCGAACCAGTCACGCGCCCAGTTGAAGTGGGAAAGCTCGGGCCAGCGGAACCCCGCGGTGGCCGCGTAGTCCCCGCGGCACGAAAGCAGCTGGTCACGGGCGGCGGCAAAGCGCCGGGCGCTGTCCACCTGAGGGACCCCTGTCGGCACCGGAAGCTCCGGTGGGGCAATGCTGCCACGGCTGCGGCACGGCGGAGCCGGTTCCAAGGGTGGAAGCGGAGCGCTACCTCGGAACGATTGACGCCGGATGGGGGCTTTGCTACCGGCAGCACGGGAAAAGCGGGTTTTTGGCGTAGAATCCGCCCCCTTGCCGCCGTAGCTCAGTTGGTAGAGCAGCCGCCTTGTAAGCGGCAGGTCGTCTGTTCGATCCAGACCGGCGGCACCACCCGACCCGCCCTGCGAACCCGCGGCGTCGGCGAAATCGCCAGCCTCGCGCTCAAGCGGCGTCTAAACTTCGGATCGCATGCTGTGGCTCGCCATCTCGCTCTTCTTCGTCTGGTGCGCCTACCGCGAGATCCGCTCGAGCCTCGTCGCGCCGCCGGGCTACGACGATCCCCAGCCCATCACGAAACCCTACCTCGCCATGGTGATCGCGCTGGCGCTCGCGTTCGCCTGGCCCCCCGTTCACCGCTGGTACTTCGAGCACTACCTCTCGCGGATCGCCACCGATCTGGCCGAAGGCCGTAACGCCAAGGTCCACTGCAATACGGTCTGGGACACGATGCTGGATACCCAGATGCTGGCGGCGGGCCATGCGGTGATCTCGACCGGCGAGATCGGCCTGCAGCACCCCTGGTGCAGCACGCTTCAGTCCTACCTGCATCACCCGCAGCGGGCGAGTGAGGAGGAGCTGTGGTCGCTCGGCATGCTGACGCACGAGAGCATGCACGTCCGCGGGGAAGCGAACGAGGCCCGCACCGAGTGCCAGGCGGTACAGCGCAACTACCGGACCGCGAAGCTCCTGGGTGTTGCCGATGCGGTCGCGAAGAAGAATGCGCTCGACTACTACAACAACCTCTACCAGCAGCGGGCGGTCAGCGGCATCATGCAGGCCGCCTATTACTCGGCGCAATGCGCGCCCGGCAAGGAATGGGACGAGCACCTCGCAGATTCAAGCTGGGGACCGTGAATCCGGCCGAGCCGGATCACTTGTGCGCACCGCAGGTGTCACGATTGATGCTGACGGTTCCGATGGGATTACCCTGCAGGCCGCGGTACTCCAGAACGACAACGACCCCCTGATCGATGAGGGGTCGCAGGTCAGGATTTGTGCAGCTGCCCTCCTCGATCTTCGGAGTCAACTTCGGCCCGAAGGTCGCGCTGTCGACGCCATTCGCCTCGGGGTTCACGAGCGTGTACTGGACCGTCAGCCTCAGTCCGGGGCCGGCCTTCGCGCCGTCCATGCGGGTATCGGGGTCGACCGCGGCGGGGGCAGCGCCGTTCGCCTGCCCGGCGATCTGCGCGATTCGTCTCTGCAGCGCCAGCGTGGCGTCGACCTGCGAGGACTTCTTTGTGTCGCAGGCAACCAGCGTCGTGCACACCATCACAAGACACCCCGCCTGCACTAGCAACTTCACGTGAGCCTCCTCCGGTTACACTGGGGATTGCCGGGCTGTCGCGCAGATCTGCTATCAGGAGTGTGGATGCCGGCAGGAACCACCGAGTCTATCTCTGGGAGGACGCCTCCCCAAGCTCAGACCGCGGCGAAGCCGGCCCGCATGCCGGAGTCACCCGGAGCGCTGCCGCTCGAGCTTGACCCGCCCGCGCAGGTCCGGCTCAGGGCAGCTTCGGAACTGCGCCCGGCGTGGGCGCGCTCGCAGTGGTCGTCGTGGCCGGGGAAGCCGGTGCCGGAGCAGGAGCTGCAGAGGGTGATGCGACCCCCGCGGTTTGCTGCGGCCCCGGGCACGGCGTGACCGAGACCTTGGAGCTCACACCCTCGGCGAACAGGTCCGTCATCGGCACCGACGACATCCCCGGTTGCGGCGCGAGATCCACCCAGTAGAGCGTGCCCGGGATCTTGCGCTCGGTGATGTCCGGCTTCAGCCCCAGCGACTTCACCGCCTCGGCCCGCTTGTCGGCCCGCCCCCGTTCGGTGAAGAGCCCGAGCGAGATCCGGCGCAGGCCGTCGGTGCCGGCCGGCATCACGAGTGCGTCCTTGATGCCGGCGTGCTCGAGCATCACCAGCGTCTTGTCCGCCTCCTGCTCGCTCTTCAGTCCAGACACGATGACTGCGTAGCCCTGCAGCGTGTCGCCCTCGGCAGCGCGCTGCTTGGGCTCGAATCCCTTCATCTTGAGGATTGCGGCGGCCTGGGCGCTGTTGGTCACATCCGGGAAGGGCCCGACCGACATGCAGGTGGTCGTCACCACCGGCTCGGGCTTCCGGGCCACGGCATCCGGATCGGGGCGCTTGTCCGCGGGCAGTTCCGTCAGCAGCTTGAGCGAGGGCAGGTGCGCGAGCTGCGGGTTGGCCGGCACCGAGGGAGGCGGCGTCACCCACAGCGCCCAGCCGAGGTAAGCCAGGTTGAGGAACAGCAGTGCAAAGAACACCCGTCGCACGGGGCCCGATTCTAGATCAAGGCGCGCGCGCCGCGCTCTGTGCCAGCACCGCCAGCCCCCGCAGGACCAGGTCAGGCACCGTGACACAGGGTGCGGTGAGCAGCGGGCGCACCGCCGCCGCGCCGCCGCCGGTCAGGACAACCAGGGCGCGCCGCCGCGTGAAGGCCATGCCCTCGCAGACGGTCCGGTCGATCAGGGCCGCCGCGGCGTAGCGCGACCCCTCGAGGATCGCATCCCGGGTCGAGCGGCCGAACGGGCCGCGGCCGCGGTTGCGGCCGCCCTGGGCGCGCCGGCGGATACCCCAGGTCTCCTTAAGCAGGCTTTCCACCATGAGCGTCGGGGAGGGGACGATCGCACCGCCGAAGTGCCGCCCGCCCGAGGACACCAGGTCAAGCGTCAGGGCGGTGCCCACCCCGACGACCAGCACCGGCAGGCGCGGGAACAGGTGATGCGCCGCAACCATCCCCACGTACCGGTCCACGCCGAGCCGCCACGGCTCGAGGTATCCGACGGTGATCCCGGCGCCCCGCTTCGGGGTCTTCACGAACCTCAGGGACACCCCAGCCGTCCGCGCCGCAGCTTCCACCGCGCGGTGCACGCGTGGACCGGCGACGCTGGAGACCAGCGCCCACTCGGGCGCGGGCCGTGACCCAAAAAGCCGCAGGACCTGCGTGGCCGCCGATGCGCCGCCGTGGGCGAGCGCACGGGACTTCCCCACGCGCCCGTCGGTCACCCGCGCCCACTTCAGGCGGGTGTTGCCGGCATCGATGACGAGCACGCTCATCGCGTAACCGCCGGCCGGACGCTCACGTCGCCGGAGATGAAGCGCTGCACGCCCTCGCGGGTCTCCAGAAGCAGCGCCCCGTGCAGGTCGATCCCGCGCGCCAGCCCCTGCGCGGTCCCCTGTGCCCCGCTGACCGCCACCGGACGACCCGCGAGCGCATCGGCCGCGCGCCAGTGCTCGATGAACGGCTTCAGTCCCTCGCGCTCGAAGGCGGCGAGTCCCTCGAGGCACTCGCCCACCACTGCGGCGACGATCTCGTTGCGGTCCGGTGGACGGTGGAGCGCGGAAGCGAGGTCGGCCGCGGCGATACCCGTGGCTGCGATCGCCCCGAGCACACTGGCTCCGAGTGCGACATTGAGGCCGATGCCGATCACGACGCACGCAGGTCCCGTACTCTCGGCCCGCAGCTCGATCAGCACCCCACCGAGCTTGCGGCCATCCATGAGCAGGTCGTTCGGCCACTTGAGTTCCAGCCGCGGGACGCCGTGGGCCCTGAGCGCGCGCAGGGCGCATACCCCGATCACGAGGCCCAGCGCTCCGAGCTCCCGGGGTACCTCGCGAAAGGTCCAGCTGAAGGACAGGCAGATCGAGCCGCCGGGGGGCGCGAGCCACTGCCTGCCGCGGCGGCCGCGACCGGAGGTCTGCACCTCCGCGAGCAGGACCTCGCTCGTACCCGGCGGCGGATTGGCGCGCGCGAGCAGCCGGCTGTTGGTCGAGTCGAGCGTCCACTCGACGTCGATGCGGGAGACGCGGTCGCCCTGCGCGCGTGGCAACGCCTTTCGGATCAGTTCCGCCTCCAGGGGTGGAGTTGCACCCGGCAGGCAGTAGCCGCGGTTGCGCACGGCCTCGAGCGGCGCGCCGAGGGCCTTCAATGCCCTCACGGCCTTCCAGACCGCGCTGCGGCTCACCCCCAGCGACCGCGCGAGGGCCTCGCCGGAATGGAACCCGCCGTCGGCGAGTTCGGCAAACACCCGCCGCACCAGGGGCCGCGCCGCATGTGCGGCCGGACGCCCGCGCGCTTCTGGCCGTGCTGCCTGCTTCGCGCGCTTCATCCCGCGGCCCGGCCCCGGAACAGCCACAGCTTCCGGGCACGCGACTCGGTGCCGGCGCGGATGCGCCCGAGGTTGCCGCGGTGGGTGTACACGATCAGGAGGGCCGCCAGCACCGCAAACGTCAGGAGCGGAACCCGCGGCGCGTAGTCACCCACCGCGATCGCGACCGCCACCGCCGCCGCGCCCAGCATGGAGCCCAGGCTGACCCAGCCCAAGATCATGACCGCGACCAGGAAGGTCACGAGGAAGGCGAGCAACAGCCCACCGCCGACGCCCAGGATGACGCCCACCAGGGTCGCGACGCCCTTCCCGCCCCGGAACCCGTACCACAAGGGGTAGATGTGCCCCAGCATCACCGCGATGCCGCAGGCCGGCACCAGCCACTCGCGGTACTCCAAGGTCGCCGCCGGCACGAACGGCAGCGCAACGCGCGCCAGCCACGCGGTCGCCACCCAGCCCTTCGCCAGGTCGATGACCAGCACGGTAAGCCCCATGGCCTTGCCCTGGGTCCTGAGCGCATTGGTGGCCCCGGCATTACCGCTGCCCTGCGTGCGGATGTCGACGCCGCTGAAGCGGCCGAGGATGAGGCTTCCCACGAGCGACCCAAGCAGGTAGGCGAGCACGGCCTTGACCGCCAGTTCCGTCATGGGGCAGCCCGGAAGACCTCGGCCATCATGCAGCGCACGCTGCCGCCGCCCAGGGTCTCGATGACCGGCACGGGCACCGGCAGGATCGTGTCGGTGCAGGCCGCCAGGCGCGCATAGGTGTCCGGCCGCAGGGCCCGGCGTGCGCGTTCGGACATCACCAGGACGCGCGCATCGCCCAGGGCTTCATCCCAGGTCCCAAGCTCCAGCATGTTCCCGGCAAAGGCCTCGAGCTCGTCGTGGCCAATGGTGATGACCTCGCGACCACTGGCCGCGAGTGACTGCTGGACGCGCGCGCGGTCGGCGGGCTCGACGGCCTCGAGCGCCACCACCGCCACCTGCGCCCCGATCCAGAGCGCGACGTTGGTGTGGTAGAGCGGCACGCCGGCGCGATTCGCGGCGCGGAACACCACCGCAGAGTACTTGAGCTCCTGCGCCCACTCGGCGACCAGCTCCGGGTGCGTGCGCGGCGAGGCGCAGGCATAGGCGACCCGGTTGGCGTGATCGAGCACCAGGCTGCCGGTGCCCTCGAGGAACCGGCCCTCGCCCTCGTGCCAGCTGAGGTCGATCAGGTGGCGCACCGCAAATCCGGTCTGGCCGATTGCCGCGTCGATGACCGCCTGGCGCCGCTCGGCGCGCCGGCTCGGGTTGGCCATCGGATAGAGGACGAGCGTGCCGTCGTGGTGGAAGCTTACCCAGTTGTTGGGGAAAACCGCGTCGGGCTTGGCGGGCGACTTGCTGTCGGCCGCGATCGCCACGGTCACCCCTTCCGAACGCAGCGCCATGACCATGCGATCGAACTCCGCGAGGGCGGCGCGCTCGGGATCACCGGCGGCGGGAGCCGCCGGCTGCTGGAACGTGTTGGTGGCGGCGGTCTCGGGATTGAAGCCGAAGGCGGCCGGCCGGACCATGAGCACCGCGTCCGCGCACTGCGCGGGCAGGCTGCGCCCGGGCGCCCCCGTTGAGACTTCGGCTGCCATCGCCTCCGATTGTCGCATGGCAACACGGCGCGCGGCTGCCCCAGGCGTGCCGGCGCGCGCCCGGCGGGCACCGATGCCTAAAACGAGTCCAGGGGCCGTGGGGTCAGGCGCGCAGGGCGCGCACGTGCTCGCCGCTGCCGGTGTTCTCGAGCAGGTCGAGCGCCGGCAGGCGCTGGGTGAGGTCGAGCGGGGTGTTGTTGAGGTAGCGCAGGCACTCGTCGGCCGGGGCGGGCCGCGCGAACAGGAATCCCTGCGCGTAGGAGCAGCCGAGCTGGCGCAGCTTCTCCAGCTGCGGCCAGCCCTCGATTCCCTCGGCGACGACCTTGATGTGCAGGTAGCGCGCCATGGCGATGATGGCGCTGACGATGGCGAGGTCGGACATGTCGGTCACGAGGTCGCGCACGAAGCTGCGGTCGATCTTGAGCGTGTCCACCCGCCAGCGCTTGAGGTACGAGAGGCTCGAGTAGCCGGTTCCGAAGTCGTCGATGGCGATGTGGACACCGAGCTCGCGCAGCTTCGCGACCGTGTCCTGGCTCGCCTCGCGCGCCCGCGCCTCGCGGCGCTCGAATACGGCGCTCTCGGTGAGCTCGATCTGCAGCATCGAGGGCTCGAGGCCGTGCTGCTTGGTGAGGCGCGAGATGTTCTCGGCGAGGTTGGTGCGCTGCAGCTGCACGGCCGAGATGTTGATCGCCACCGGCACGATCGCCGCCCCGGCCTGGCGCCAGCGCACCGTGTCCTCGATGGCGCGCTGCATGACGAATTCCCCGATCGGGACGATGAGCCCGGCCTCCTCGGCCACGCTCACGAAGCGCTCCGGGCGCACGTAGCCGTGATTGGGGTGCTTCCAGCGCAACAGCGCCTCGAGGGCCACCACGCGCTGCGACTCGATGTCGACGATCGGCTGGTAGTGCACGTCGAGCTGGCGCGAGGACAGCGCGGTGCGCAGCGAGGACTCGATCGCGATGCGCTCCTTAAGGCGCTTGTCCATGTTGGGCGAGAACAGCTGGAAGTTGTTGCGGCCGCGATCCTTGGCCTGGTACATGGCCGTGTCCGAGTGCCGCAGCAGCTCGCCCATGTCCGCGCCGTCGTTCGGGTAGAGCGCGACACCGATGCTGACCGTGGTCACGAGCGTGCGCCCGTCCACGATCATGGGGGCGGACAGCGCGTGGTTGATTCGCGCGGCCGCCTCGCTCACCTGCTCGGAACTCTGCACGCCCTTGAGGATCACGACGAACTCGTCGCCGCCCATGCGCACCACGACGTCCTCGGCGCGCATGGTGGAGCGTATGCGCTGGGCCACGGTCTTCAGGAGCTTGTCGCCGGTCTCGTGGCCGCGCGAGTCGTTGACGTGCTTGAAGCGGTCGAGGTCCAGGAACAGCACCGCCAGCACGGTGTTCTTGCGCCGCGCGTCCGCGATGGCGTCGGGCAGGTGCGCCTGCAGGTACAGGCGGTTGGGGAGCCCCGTGAGGTGGTCGTGGTGCGCGAGGTGGTCGAGCTCCTGGTGCTTCTCCAGAAGGTGCGATTCCACCTGCCGCCGCACGCTCACGTCGTGCACTGCCACAGCCAGCAGCGAGCGTGTGCCGAGTTGCAGCGGGTAGCAGGTGCATTCAACCGCGCGGCGGCTGCCATCGCGGCAGCGCTGCGCGAGCTCCAGCGGCGCACGGGCGCTGGCTTCCTGCACGCGCTTGATCAGGGGCTTTTCGGGCGCCTGCGGGTTGGGTTCCTCGGGGGCGAACAGTTCACCGAAGCGGGACGCGCGCACCTCGGCGAGCGTGTACCCCAGGCTGCGCAGGCCGGCGGGGTTCATGGCGAGCACCTTCTCGGTCGCGGGGTCGAGCACCAGGGCCGTGGTCGGCCACTGCTCGAAGGCGGCCAGGTGCGTCTCGTCGTAGTCCTGGAGCCACGCCGGCGGCGCCTTCGGGCGCTTCAGGCGCAGCAGCAGAACTGCGACGGCGGCGACCGCGAGCCCTGCGAGCGCGCCAAGACCGAATGCCAACTGGTTCACACTTTGCCCCGCAATTGTCGAATGCGAGTGTGGCGGAGCAGCCCACGGGTAGGTCGTGCGGGGCGCACAGTTTCGGACCGTCGGGGGCCTGTCGGATAGGGCAAAGCCCGCGACCGCGTGTTGGGTGGCCTATGTGGCTGTGCAGCAAGGTGCTGCTGCAGCCTTCTTCAGGAACGGTAGCTGATCTCGCAGCGGCTGCCGGCCGCGAGCGCGTTGCCGGCCCCGGATTCCACGACCGCATTTTCGCCGAAAGTGACCCCGTGCAGCGCGCGGTTGAAGCGGAATTCCTTCAACACGCGCAATACGTTGAATGCCGGCTCGCCCGTCAGGTGATCGAAGGTCGGGATCGAGCAGCGCGTACACGGCTTCACCAGGCGCAGCGTCACCGCGCCCACGGTCACGCGCTCGATGCGATCCTCCGCCCAGGGCGGCAGCCCCGCGAGCACGAGGTTGGGACGGAAGCGCTCGATCGGCATCGCCTGGGGCAGTCGTGTATTGAGATCCGCCAGCGAGCTCTCGCTGCAGACGAGGATCGGGTAGCCGTCCGGGAACCCGAGCGGCGCGGCCAGCTCCTGCGCGTACTCGCTGCTTGCGGTGCGCCCCATGTCCGGCGTGACCTTCACCAGGCGCGCCGGTTCCTCGAGCGCGCGCGAGACCCAGGCATCGGCCTCCTCTCCCTGCGTGACCGCCCGGCAGGTGTCGTCCCAGATGGTGACGGTGATGCCGGCCCCGCCCTGGCTGGCGGCCACGTGCAGCTCCGGCAGGTCCGGGGCCGTGAGGGTGAGTGCACCGCCCCGGACCTCGGGAACGATACGCGCCATGTGGGGATGGGTGCGCTGGGTGAGGAAGCGGTTTTCCGAGTCCACGACCATCCAGCGGCGGTCGTGCTCGAGACCCGCGGCGGTGACCGGCGCCGCACGCGTCTCGATGCCGCGTGCCGATTTCACCGGGTAGTAGAACAGGCGCGTCAGGGTTGAAGTCGTGACCATCGGGAAGATCCTCAGGCCCAGCCTCAAGATACCTGAATATCCGCGCCCGGGCGTGCGCGGCGGGCACACCTCTTCTATGCTGCGTGCGCGCCGCTGCCGCCGCACACACCGAAGGCTCCGCATGAACCTGGCTCACCCCCGGAAGATCCTGGCGGCCTGCCTTTGCGGCGCCGCCGCCCTGCTCGCGGCCAGCGCCGCGCCTGCGCGCCCGCAGACCCAGAAGCCGCCGCTCCACGGCGCCCACTGGATGGCCGTCACCGGCAAGCCGCTCGCGGCGACCGCGGGCGCGTCGATCTTCCAGAAGGGCGGCAACGCGGTCGATGCCGCCTGCGCCATGATCGCGGCGACCTCGACCATGTGGGACACGCTCTCCTGGGGCGGGGAGACCCAGGCACTGATCTACAACCCGCACACCGGGGAGGTCATCGGCATCAACGGGCTCGGGGTCGCCCCCACCGGGGCCACGCCCGAGTTCTTCAAGAAGCAGGGCATGCGGGTGCCGCCCGAGTTCGGGCCGCTCTCGGCCGTGACTCCGGGCACCCCGGGCGGGCTTATGACCATGCTGGCCGAGTACGGCACGATGAGCCTCAAGGAGGTGCTGGCGCCCGCCATCCAGATGGCGGACGGCTATCCGATGGAAGCCGAGCTGGTGCGCACCATCGAGAAGAACAAGGAGCGCCTCAAGGGCTGGCCCGAGTCACGCCGCATCCTGCTGCCGCACCTGGGCAGCGCGCACGAGGCCCCCGAGCCGGGGGAGATGTTCCACCAGCCGGACCTTGCGGCCACCCTGCGCAAGCTGGTCGAGGCGGAGAGCCAGGCGCTCGCGGCCGGCAAGGACCGCAAGACCGCGATCTACGCCGCCTACGACCGCTTCTACCGCGGCGACATCGCGCGCGAGTTCGTGCGCGGCGTGCAGGAGGCGGGCGGCCTGATCACGCTGGCGGACCTCGACCACTGGAAGGTGAAGATCGAGCAGCCGGTGCACACCAGCTACAGGGGCATCGAGGTGTACAAGCTCACCACCTGGGTGCAGGGCCCGGTGATGTTGCAGACGCTCAACATCCTGGAGAACTTCGACCTGAAGTCGATGGGTTACAACTCGGCGCGCTACATCCACACGCTCTACCAGGCGATGAACCTCGCTTATGCCGACCGTGACTTCTACTACGGCGACCCCGACTTCCCGCCGCTCTCGCCGATCCGGGGCCTGCTCTCCAAGGACTACGCCCGCGCGCGCGCGAAGCTCATCAACCCCGACCACAACGACCCGGATGTGAAGCCGGGCGACCCGTACCCCTACCAGGGTGGCAAGAACCCGTTCGCGAAGCTTCTGAGGGAATGGCACACGAAGGTGCCGCAGGCGACCCCCACGGCGCTCGCGGAGTTCAACCGCACGTTCCGCCTCGGGACCACCAGTGTCGAGGCCGCGGACGCGGAAGGCTGGGCGGTCTCGGTCACGCCCTCCGGCGGCTGGGTGCCGGCGGTGATCGCCGGCAGGACCGGCATCGGGCTCTCCCAGCGCATGCAGTCGTTCGTGCTGGATGCCAGGGACAATCCCTACAACGTGCTCGCGCCGGGCAAGCGGCCGCGCGCGACGCTCACCCCGACGCTGGCACTGAAGGACGGCAAGCCGGTGCTGGTGTTCTCGGTGCAGGGCGGAGACACGCAGGACCAGAACCTGCTGCAGTTCTTCCTCGACGTCGAGGAGTTCGGGATGACCGTGCAGGAGGCGACCGAGGCCGCCAACATCACGAGCTACCAGATGCGCGATTCCTTCGGCGCCCATGAATCCTTCCCCGGGCGCATGACGGTCAACAGTTCCACGCCGCCGCAAGTGCGGCAGGAACTCGAGCGCATGGGATACACGCTGGACTACGTCGAGCGCAGCTCAGGGCCGATCAATGCCATCCTCCTGGACCGGGCACACGGCACGCTCTGGGGCGGCTCGAGCAACCACGGCGAGGACTACGGCATCGGCTGGTAGGGCGACCGCGGCCGCTTCAGCCCGAAGGCGTTGCCACCTTCGCGGACAGGAAGTCGTAGATGCCCTGCTCGCCCATCTTGCGGGCGTTGGCGAGCTCGCCGCCCTTGGTGGAGTAGAGGACCTTGTTGTCCGCATCCACCACCACGACCGCCGGGATGCCATTGCCGATCGGGTGGCCGTAGCGGCCGTCGATGTCGAGGTTCTTGTCGAAGTTGCCGACGTCGATCTTCACGACGTCGAACTTGCCCTCGATCAGCGGACCGCTCTTGCCGTGCAGCGCGGCATCGAGCGCGCGGCAGTCGCCGCACCAGTTCGCCCCGAACACCAGGAGCACCTTGCGGTGGTCGGTCTTCGCCGCCGCCAGTGCCTGCTCGACCTCGGCCCGGGCGTTGGCCTTCTCGTCGTAGGGTTGAGAGGCGGCGAGCGCCACGGTGGCCACCAGGGCGAAAAGCGCGAGCGCGGTCGGGTGCAGCTTCACGTCAGGATCCTCGGAGGCCTTGCGGCACGTCCCGAGGGACGGCCGGTTGCAGGGGAGCGAAAGTGTATCCGGCCCGGGGGGCCGCAGCCATCTCCCGACCGGCACGTTCCCGGCGGTCCCCGACCGGACATAAACGGTCAGTCGGCGAGGTTCATGCGACTGAGGAACTCGGCGAAGCGGGGGTCGCCGCGCAGCGAGTCGACGAGCGGCTCGAACTTCACGAACTGGAGGCCGCCGTCGAGCTGCCGCCGGGCGCGCTCGAGCCACTGCAGCGCCGCCTCGTGCTCGCCCCGCCAGGCGTAGACCTCGGCCACCTGGTAGGCCCCGGAGTCCGCGTGCTCCCGGATCAGTTCCTCGAGGAGCGCCCGGGAGCGCGCCTCGTGGCCGAGCGAGAACTCCGCCGCAGCGCGGATGGCCAGCGCGAGGGTCGGCTCCACGATCGACTCCCCCTGGGCCAGGGCGTCCGCAAAGCGACGCTGCAGCAAGAGGCTCATGCCGATCCCGTAGCCCGCCCAGGCGCTCTGCGGCGCGAGGTCCAGCGCACGCCGCAGGGCAGCGGTGCAGGCATCCAGGTCCTTCAGGGCGAGATGGTCGTAGCCCATGAATGTCCAGGCATCCGGGGACAGCGGATCGATCTCGAGCGCCTTCTTCAGCTGAGCCATGGACTCGCCGTAATGCCCGAGTGCCAGCAGCAGCAGCCCGTACTGGCTCAGCACCTCGCCGTTTTCCGGTGCCAGCTCCAGGGCGCGTGTGAAGTCCGCGCGCGCGCCGCTCCAGTCGAAGCGGAACAGGCGCACCGCCCCGCGCCCGGCGTAGGCCTCCGCATCCTGCGGGGCGAGCGCCACGGCCTTGTCTGCGGTGGCGAATGACTGCTCCAGGAGAGCACGGTCACCGCTCTGGTCCCCGAGCGTGGCCTGTGCCAGCGCGAGTTCGCCGTAGGCGGCGCCGTAGGCAGGATCGAGCGCGACGGCATGCCCGCACTCCTCGACGGCCCGCCGGTAGCCTTCCGTGACACGCCGGCGCATGAACTGCCGGCACAGGAGCAGCTGGTCGTAGGCCTCGGCGTTGGAGGTGCCGCGCGCGCTCGCGGGCGCCGCGCCCGCAAGCTGCGCCTTCAGCGCTACCGCCACCGCACCCGCGATTTCGTCCTGGACCGCGAACACGTCCTTGATGTCGCGGTCGTAGGTCTGCGACCACAGCCGCTGCCCGTTCGCCGCGGCGACGAGCTGCGTCGTGACGCGCAGCCGGTCGCCCGCGCGGCGCACACTGCCCTCGAGAACGTTCGCTACATTGAGCTTCGCGGCGATGGTCGGGATGTCCTCGCTGCGGCCCTTGAAGGAGAACGAAGAAGTGCGTGAGATGACCTTCAGCCCCGAGCTGCGCCCCAGCAGGTCGATGAGTTCCTCGGCGAGCCCGTCGGCGAAGTACTCCTGGTCGTGTTTCTCGCTCAGGTCCACGAACGGCAGCACGGCCAGCGATTTCTCCGGCGCCGCGCTGGCGACAGCGCTCCGGTGCAGGTACCGCGGCACGACGAGGAGCGCGCCGGCCGCGATCAGGGTAAGCACGACCGCGGCGGCGAGCGCGACCCGCGGGCGCCGCACGACCACGGTGGGCGGTGGCGCTGGCGCGGGTCGGACCGGCCCCGCACCGGAGGCTTCCCCGCTCAGCAGTGCGCTGACGCGCGCAACGAACGCGGGCGTCGCCTCACCGCCCGGCAGGTGCGTCCAGTGCAGCTGGCGGAATCTGTCAGGCACTTCGGCCACGCTTTCCGGCGTGCCATCGATCAGGACCGGCAGCAGGAAGGCGACCCGGCTCGCCATGTCGTCCATGCGGTCCGCGGCGAGCTTCCACTCGCGGCGGAAGTAACCCTCGAGCCGCTGCTCGGTGTTGGCGGAGATGATCGCGACGAACAGCCGGCAGTCGCGGATGCGTTGGCGGATGGTGTGGTCCCAGGCCTCCCCGCCGCGCAGCTCGCTGCGGTCGAACCACACCTCGACGCCCGCGCTCTTCAGCGCATCGGCGATGCGCTGCGCGGCATCCCCATCCTCAGATGCGTAGCTGATGAAGACGGCCTTGGATTGATCCGACACAACCCGCCCCGGAGCGCTGCCCGGGGCGGGAGCTTAGCCGATATCAGCGCGGCAGCTTGCTCGCATCGAGCGCCCGGATCTTCTGGGTCTGGCCGGTCGGGCGGCGGATCTCGACTTCGCGCCATTCGCGTGCGGGCGCGAGCGGCAGGGAAAGGATGGCGGTGCGCGCCTCGGCCAGCTGGAACTTCAGGAGCGGGCGCAGCGCATCGAGTGGTTCGGCGGCCACGCGCTCTTCCTCAGTCTCGGCCAGCTCCCCGTCGCAGAAGGCGCGGAAGTACTCCGCGTAGCGTTCCTCGTAGAGCGCCATCGGGTCGACGATGGCGGCATCGTGCATGAGGTGCTCGGCCAGGTACTCCGCGCACACCAGGCTCGAGGTGCAGCGCACGTAGTTGCCGTGCTCGGCGAGCACGGCGTTGGTGTAGTCGCGGTAGCCATAGAAGAGCTCAAAGAGGCGCCGGCGCTTGGGGCCGGTCAGCTGGCGCTCCTTCACGTACTGGTAGAGAGACTTTCGATGGACGAGGTTCATGGCCGCGGACCTCAGTGCCCGCACCTGGCCCTCGAGCCTCCCCTGGCCGGAGATCGTGCGCAGGAGGAAGTCGTGCTCGCTCGCCCAGCGGCGGTAGGCCGTGGCGTTCCCCAGAATCCGGTGCACGATCCGATCCTCCGGCTCGGAGGAATCCGCCGCGAGTTCAATTCGCCACTCGGACTCATCCATGAGCCGGGCGTGCTTGTAAGCCTGCCCGTGCACCCGCTCCAGCCCCTGGGATTTTCACCCTTTGTGAGAATTTGTCTGTTATCCGCGCCGAGTTAAGTCTCCTCCGGCACCCATGACAGGTGCAAGCTTCGCCATTGGGGAAAATTTCCCCTTGAGTCCGGGGGTTAAGCGCGAGGCGGCAGGCAATTCGCGTCGCCACAGGGCGACGGTGAACGCCCGCCGCTCCGGCGCGGACTGCGGCGGTTGGTCCCGAGTGTGAAACGTCGCACAGTCCGGCGATCCGGGTACGCTGACCGGAACATCGCGGCCGATACAGGATCGGAGCACTATATAAGGTGTGCGCTTTTACGGCGTATCGATCCGACCCTGACGTCCATGCAAGACCCGAAGTCCCCCAAGCCCCCGCTGCGGCCCGCCGCGCCGGCGACCTCCGCCGTCCCCGACCCGTCCGAGAACCCGAGCGGACGCGTCCGTCACGATGATCGTGGCAACGCGGTCTGGGAGTTCATCGCGCAGACGAGTCGGATCTGCATCGACGCGACCTCGCGCCTGATGAAGAAGCTCGAGGCGCCGGAACTGAAGATGGAGGACACGAAGGACGAGGAGCTGCGGATCATGCCGGAGCCCTCGACCGGCGGTGGCTACGACCCGTACAACCAGGCCGTCAAGCCGAAAAAGCCGGGCCGCAAGTAGCGTGGCTGCGCCCCGGTCACCATAGCGTCGCCACCGGCGCGACCTCGATGAGCGCGAGCTTTCCGGCCCTGCCGTTGCCGTCGTGGTTGGTCAGCGTGAGCACGTTGAGATAGGGCTGCGCGGCCGGATCGACCGTCACCGTGAACGATCCGGCGGCGCCCGCGCTGCCGGGCCGTCCGTCGCTGCCGCTCATGCCGTCAAACCCGGACATCCCCGGCGGTGAGCCGCTGCCTCCGCTTCCCCCGCGCCCCCCGCGCCCGCCCGAACCCGCGCGCCCACCGGCGCCGCCATTCGCATCGATCGCCAGCGAGCCGCCGGCGGGATTGACCAGGTAGTACTGATCCTTGCCCGCGGCACTCACCCGGAACTCGAGGAGTGCCGGGGAGCCCTCGCGCAGGCGCATCGCCACGGCCACCGCCGGGCCCGGTGCACCGTCGCCCCCGTTGCCACCGTCGCCGCCGCGGCTGCCGTCACCCCCGTTGCCTCCGGGCGTCGGGTTGTTGGGATCGGCCGAACCGCTCATGCCGCTGCTGCCGTCCATCCCCGGTGTCCCGTCGATACCAGGGAATCCATTGGCACCGGAGTGATGCGAGGCGAACGCGACGTCGTAACGAACCGGGATGTTGAGCGTTGCGGTGACCTCCGGGTGCCCCACGACGGCAACACCGATGCGGGGCTTCTGCCCATCGCTCGCGCGCGGATCGGCGGGCAGGGTCACGGTGCCGCCCTTCATCGCGACGACCGTGGGCGTGAAGATGAAGCTGTCCCAGGTGACCCTGCCGTTGCCCACACCCTCGGTGGCGTAGGTGTGCCCGTCGGCGGTCGTGGCGGTCACCACCAGTTCTCCCTTCGCCCCCGGGGAGAGCGTATCGGGTACCAGGGCCGGGATGATCGCGGTAACGGGCGCTTTGGCGAGGCGCATGCGCAGGCCCAGCGCAACGCCCAGGGTGTCGCAGCCTGCGAGCGTGACCGTGATCGCGGCGAGTCCGGCAATGAGCTGTAGCGTGCGGTTCATGCCCGGTTCAACGGGTTTGTGCCTCTTCGTGTTGACTTCAGCCTGTCGCACGACGAGCCGGGGTCGCATCCGAAATGATAATTACTTTCATCTGGAACGCCGCGCGGGGCGTGCCACAAATGCTCATGGACGCGCCGCCCCCATCTCGCTGAAAATCAGCGCTTCTCTCGTCAACACTCACCAGGGGATAGTCAGATGAGTCAAACGTTCTCACGTCGCGATGCACTGAAGGGGATTGCCGTCGTCGTCGGCGCGGCCGGCGCTGCGAGCACTGTCCGCACCGCGCGTGCCGATGCGCCCGCGCACCTGAGCCCGACGGACCCCACCGCGCAGGCCCTCGGTTACCACGAGAGCGCCAAGACCGTCGACGCCAAGGCTTTCCCGACCTACGCGGCGGGCCAGATGTGCAACACCTGCGCACAGCTGCAGGGCAAGCCCGGCGACGAATGGCGGCCGTGCAACATCTTCGCCGGCAAGCTGGTCAACCAGAACGGCTGGTGCAAGGTATGGGTGAAGAAGGCCTGAAGCCCGGCCCTCTCATGTAGATCAGTCTACGACCCCCGGGCGGCGCGCGCTTCCCGGGGGTTCCTTTTTCTGAGCGCGCCAAGACCTCGAGGGGAGACTTCATGACGACCGAGATCCACATGCTGGCGTGGTCGATCGCGCTTGGCTTCGCGTACGTGTTCACGGCGGCGTACTTCGCTACCGCGCGGCGCGGGCTGCCGTGGAACGCGGGCAACCGCGACGAGCCGACGAGCCCGCTGCAGGGTGCCGGCGGCCGCGCCCAGCGCGCCAGCCAGAATTTCCTCGAGACCTTCGCGTTCTTCGCCGCCGCGGTGCTGGCGGTCGCCGCGCTGCACCTGGAGACTCCGCGCACGGCGCTCGGGGCGCAGCTGTACTTCTGGGCGCGCCTGGCTTACCTGCCGGTGTACGTGATCGGCATTCCGGTGGTGCGCTCGCTGGTGTGGGGCGTGTCGTTCGCCGGGATCGTGCTGGTGGCGTCCGCGCTCTTCTAGCGCACGAGGCGCGTCCTCAGGCCTGGGCGCGCACGCCCTCCGTGGCGAACGGGCAGTAGCTTTCCTTGTCGACCAGGTTGAGCACGAACGAGAGCTTCGCCATGCCGGAGATCACGGCCATGGCGACGCCGAGCTCCAGGATCTGCGCCTCGGTGAAGTGCGCGCGCAGCGCACGGAAGCGCGCGGGCGTGAGTTCGCCGTCCATGTTGGTGAGCGCCACCTGGGAGGCGTAATCGATCACGGCGCGCTCGGCCTCGGTGAAGGGCGTGAAATCCTCGCGTGCGAGCGCGTCCAGCTGCGGCTGCGTGAACCCGGCCCCAAGGGCGCCGGGAATGTTCTGGCGGTTGCAGGTCTGGCAGCCGTGCAGGAGCGACAGGCGCAGCCGCGCGAGCTGCTTGTAGCGCTGCGGCACCTCGCCTCCAAAGAACACCTTCTGGTAGAACTCCCCCATCACGAAGGTCAGGAGCTGCGGCGCCTGCGCGAACACCTCGACGAAGGTGGCCGAGCCCGTCAGTCCGTTCAGCATGTCCCAGGCCGGCTGCCAGGCCGGTTCGAGGTTGGCCCGCGCGGTGCGGGTCAGCGGGGTCTCGCTCATGAGCGCTCTCCGATCCACCGAAAGCTCGCCCCAGTATAGAGAGCGCACAAAAAGAAACAATCTTGTCTGTTTGTTTCTTGCCGGGGCACCATGGATGGCATGAGCACCCTGATCCTGCACCACTTCGACTGGTCGCCGTTTGCCGAGAAGGCGCGCCTGGCACTGGGGCTGAAGCGCCTCGCCTGGTCCTCGGTCGAAATCCCGATGGTGATGCCGCGGCCGCAGCTCATGCCCCTGACCGGCGGCTACCGCAAGACCCCGGTGCTCCAGATCGGCGCCGACGTCTACTGCGACACGCGCCTGATCGCAGCCGAACTGGAGCGGCGCTTCCCCTCCCCCACCCTGTTCCCGGCGGGCAATCGCGGACTTGCGCTCGCGCTCTCGCGCTGGAGCGACACGGCGCTGTTCGAGCCCGGCGCGGGGCTGTCGATGGCGCTCGCCACCGAGGTGCCCGAGGCCGTACTCGCCGACCGGCGACAGTTCTTCGCCTTCATGGACTTCTCACGCCTGAAGGTCGACATCCCGCACATGGAGGGCCAGCTGCGCGCGAACCTAGAGCTCCTGGAGGCGCAGCTCGCGGATGGCCGCGCTTATCTCCTGGGCGGGGACTGCGGCTGGGCGGACATCACCGCGTATTTCCCGCTGTGGATGGCGCGCCAATTCGTCCCCGCACTCAACCGGGTGCTGGATGCGAACTCGCGCACGCGGGCCTGGGAAGATCGCATGGTCAGCATCGGTCACGGCACCCGCACCGGGATCAGCGCGGAAGCCGCGCTCGAGGCTGCGCGCACAGCCAGCCCTGCGCCCGCAGCAGGGGTCGACCCGGAAGACCCGCTGCGGCTTGAAGCCGGTGACAGCGTCACGGTGACGCCGTGCGACTACGGCAAGGTGCCGGTGGCAGGCGAGCTCGTCACGCTCTCGCTCACCGAGGTTGCCGTGCGCCGGGAGACTCCCGAGACCGGCACGGTGGTGACGCACTTCCCGCGCATCGGCTACCGCATCGATCGCGCGGCCTGAGCGCCGCGACGGTGCCGCGGCGGTATGCGCCGTCGTGTCACCGGACCGGCGCCCCGCCCCGATATTCATCGGGACGGAGCGCGCGGGAAAGGCCTGGGCTCAGTTGCCTCCGGAGGCAGGCTGCTCCTTGTCTTTCGGGGTTGCGCCCGGCGACGCGTTGGCACGTCGCTCACCCGGTGCCGCGGCCGCTGACCTGTCGGAAGGGTTGCGTGCCCCGCCGCCATCGACCGGATCCGACGTCGCGGGCTCTTCCTGGTCCTGCGGACGCGTGCCGGTATTCGGCTTGTCCCCGTACGGCTTGCGCGGGGGCGCTGACTGCTTGGGGCTCTGGGGTTGCTGATTCGGTTCGGTGCTCATCGGGGCTCTCCTTGCCTGAGGCGGGGTGGTTGGCTCGCTGAAGGGACGGATGCCAGCATCGCACGGGGGAATGCCGCGCACTGCCGGCGCCAGTTGCGTACCCCTGCCGGGGCCCGCCGACACGGGGGCTCAAACGGTGCCGCAAAGGCGGCGCCGGACCGTCGGCCTCACTCGTGGTGGTAGCTGAACGACAGCGCCAGCGCTCGCTGCGTGCGCCGCTCGAGGATCGGGCTGTAGGCAGGACGGCCCCGGACCTGGCTGAGCGCCGCGTCGAGGTTCACGAGGAAGTGGCTGCCGATGAACCGGGTGGCGCTGAAACCCACGCCCGCGGCCTCGGTCCCGTCACGCGTGATCTCATACTCCGGGTGGCCGGAGCTCGCCGCCTGCTGCGCCGACACCCCGAAGAGGCTCTGCAGGTGATGGCGCGTCGCGAGCGTGATGGAGGGACCTGCGAACATCACGAAGCGCTCGGAGCTGCCGGGCAACGGCGTGTAGATGGCGGCATCGCCGACGGCGCCGCCCGCCCCGCCGATGAACTGGCGCGCGTCCACGCGCAGGATGAGCGGCAGGTGCCGCGACAACACCACCGACCCGTAGACCTTGGCCACCGGGGCCGCGGAAATGTCGCCCATGCCGTGGAGGTTCGTCAGGTCGTCGCGCTCGCGCCGGCCGAGGTCATAGGTGATCCCTGCGCCGAGCTGGTAGTGATCGCCCCGCAGCAGGTTGTAGCCCAGCCCCTCGCCCGTGGAAAAGAAGGCGATGTCGCGATAGTGGACGTCGATCACGGGGCCCGCGCTCCCGCGATAGGCACGCGCTCCCTCGTAGGCCGGCTGGACCTCGGCAGCGGCGCCCGCAACCGTGCGCCATCGCGGTAGCTCGGGCTGGAAGAGCCGCGCGAGGATGATGCCGCCGGAGTACTGCCACTCCTGCAGCGGCGAGGGCGTCTGGGCTTGCGCCACCGCGCTGCCGAGCGCCAGGAACGCGATCAATACCTGCGAAGCCCGGCGCACCAGCGCCGCGATGGCGGGCTTCAGGGAGCCGCCGGCTGTACGAACCGGCCGTCGCCGTCGGAGAACACGATCTCGACGCGGCGGTTCTGCTGGCGGCCCTCGGCCGTGGCGTTGCTGGCCACCGGGAAACCCTTGCCGCGGCCGATGCTCTGGATCTGGTCCGCCGCGACGCCCTGGCGCGTGAGCGCACTGGCCACCGCGTCGGCGCGGTTCTGGGAGAGCGCCTGGTTGAAGTCATCGGACCCCAAGCTGTCGGTGTAGCCCTCGATGCGCACCCGGGTCTGCGGATTGCTCATGAGGTAGGCCGCGAGGCGCTGCACGGTGAGCTGCGCGCCGGGCTTGAGGGTCGCCTGGCCGGAGTCGAAGAGGACATCCCCCAGCGTGACCACCATGCCGCGATCGGTCTGCTTCGCCTTGAGGTCCGCCAGCTGCTGCTGGGTCTGCGCGAGCTGCCGCCTCGTGTCATCCGCCTCGCGCTGCCGCGCATCGGCGACGATCTTGCTGCGCTCCGCCTCGGAACGCGTCACCTGCTGGCGAGCCTCGAACTCCTCGACCCGTGCGTGGCCGGCCTGCGCGTGGCGCAGGGCGAGGTACGCGAGGCTGTCCACCTCTTCGGGCGGCCGCTTCTGTTGCTGCGCGGTCTCGGCGCCCTCAAGCGACCGTCGCGCCGACTGCAGGTCGGAGGCCGCCGCCTGCTGGGCGTCCGGCTCGGCGGCGAGCGCGTTTACGGCGGCCCGCGCCTGGTCGAGTTCATCGCTGCGGGGCGGCGCGCTCGCGCACGCTGCGAGCAGCAGCGCACTGACGGCCGCGGGAACCAGAATGGGGTTTTTCACGTTGGGGCCCTTCAGTTGGTGGGCGGCGCCGCGGCCGGGCGGTTCGCTTCCTGGCGGAGCGTGTCGTTCGATTTCGCGATCTCCTGGGCCGCCTGCTGCGCCTCACCGGCGCTGCCGCGCGCGATCGCGAGATTGGCGTCCGCCGAGGCCGCAAGCGCCGCGCGCCGCGCCTCGTCGAACTTCTTCTGACCGTTGAGCCGCTCGGCGCTCTGCAGCTCCTCGTGGGCGCGCTGCAGGTCGGCGGCCGCGTAGCGCTGAGCGCTGGCCTTGTCGGCCTGCTGCACGACCGCCCGCGCGCGCGCCAGCTCGTCGGTGGGCGCAGGACCCTCGGAAGCGCAGCCCCCGAGGCTCACCGCGAGCGCCAGGGTCATAAGGGGAATCGTGGCACGGCATGCACGGGCATGACTCGCACCGTTGGGTAAGAAAGCTCGGTAGGGACGCACGATACTCAGCTCCGCCGCGACAGGTCGCGATGGTGCAAGTGTCGGCGAGGCTCGAGGTCCACCAGAATCGGAAGAATCGTCCGTGCGACTGTCAGGGGACACTTACGCCGTGGGCTGTGCGCAATCCTTCACGCAGAGGACCGCGTGTCAACCCCGAAGACCCTCGCCCGCCCCGCCGCGGCGAGCGGCGCTGCGACTTCAGCCGAGCGGCGCAGTCGCCTCGCGCCCGTCCCACTCCCGCGCCGCGGTGCGCATGCGCTCGAAGAACGCGAGCGTCCCCGGGCGTGCCTCGATGAGCTCGACCATGCCCCCCGGGTGGAAGTCGCTCGCAACGTAGGCGAAGCGCATACCCGCCGCGTTGCCGTGCTGCACGGGCAGCACCTTGCGCGCGGCGAGCATCGCCAGGTCCGCATCGAGGTCCGCGCTCAGGACACCCATGTGCTGCATCCCGGTGCCGCCGCGCTCACGGAACTCGGTGTAGATCGAGGGCACGTCGTTGTTCTGATGGATGAGCTCGATCTGCACCTCTCCCCAATAGGCGATCGCCACGGTGAGGTCGATGTCGGTCGCTGGCTGGCCGCGGAACCAGCACTCCGTGAACGGCACGCGCTCGAACACGAAGAACGGTCCGACGCGCATGGTGCGGGCCCAGTGCTCGATGGCGGCGGGCACGTCCGCCACGAGGAACGCGTTCTGCATCACGGGACCCAGGCCCAGGGATGCCGTAGCCATGCGCTGCCCTAGAGCCCGGCGACCCAGCGGATGCCGCGGTCCAGGACTTCACGATACTGCGGCGACCCCCAGCTGCAGCGCTCCACGGTCGGGTACTCCTCCATGAGCGGCTGCATGTCGTAGCGGCCCCGGCAGTGCCCGAGGGTGAAATACAGCACCTCGCCACGGCCGTGTGCGTGCAGGTACAGGACCGGGCGCGGCTCGTCGGAGAAGTACTCGCGCTCGATGAATCCGCGCTGCGCCTTGCCGTTGAAGTGCGTGTGCAGCAGCACTCGGCTCTCGCCGTGGAACTCGGACAGGTACAGCTCGTCGTTGACCGTGAAGGGCTTGAGTCCCTGCACGAGTGGGTGCGCGGGGTCGGTGATGCGCACCTCGTACTCCATGAGGGGTGGGTGCGCGACGAACTGGCTGCCAAGCGCCCGCATAAGGCGCGGCAGCGCGCGCGGCGTCGTCACGTGGCCGTCGGCGGTGAACTCGATGAGCGAGTTGGTGCCGTGCAGGGCGAACCAGCGACCGCCGCGCTCGAGGTACCCGAGCAGCGCGTCCTGCTCGGCCTCCGTCGGACGCAGGTCGCAGGTGTAGGTGATCAGCGCGTCCGCGCGTGCGAGCGCCTCGGTGTCGCGGTAATCGCCGCTGACGCTCACCCGCAGCGCCTCGTACGGGTGCAGGAGCTTCAGTATCTCCAGCCGCGCGAAGTCGAAGTCGTGGTAGCGGCCGCCGACCACGAAGTGGACGTTGCGGCGGCCGCCCGGCATCACTTCCTGCCCTGGATGTAGCGGTCGAGCTCGCGGTGGAAGTGGCGCACGCGCTGCTCCTGGTCGCTCCACAGCGGACCCTTGAAGGCGCGCGAGCGCAGTCCCTGCTGCTGCACGGGCAGGAGCTCGGAGTCCTGGTCGAGCACCTCTCCCAGGTTCGGCTTCTGCCCCATCGGCACGTGGGTGGTGGCGGGCCGCGTCTCGCCCGTCACGTCGATGCCCTGCGGCAGCCCCATCCAGGCGGGCACCGTGTAGTCCGGGTCATCGACGTGACGGTAGAGAATCATGGTGTCGTAGTAGAAGGTCTCCGGATCGCTCGGGTGCGGCAGGAAGCGCATGATGAACACGCCCTCCGGGTGCATGCCCATCTGCACGTTCGGGAACAGGCCGGTCGCCCAGCTGTCGGTCAGCTGGCCGTCGGTGAAGGCCTCGTAGTGTGTGAGCCCGACCCTGCGGGCGCGGGCGCGCTTGGACCTCTGGATAGCCTCGCGCACCTCGCGTGCACTGCCCTTGAAGGTGGCCGGGTCGATCCCGCCCTCCTTCAGCATGAACTGCAGGTAGGGGTCGACGGACTCCTGGTCGGCCACGCGGTGCGACTTCACGCAGATCGGCACGATCATGCGGCTCGCGCCGTTGGGGTACAGGTCGTACTGGCTGAAGTCCTCCATCACGCCCTGGGTCTGCGGGTGTACCCAGGGCAGGTGGTAGGTCTCGTAGAAGGCGTCGACGCCGGTCTTCCAGTTGGCCTTCCACTCGCTGCGCACGTGGTGCACCACGTGCATCTTGTCGACCTGGTAGCGCTCGATGTAGCCCTCGGGGAGCCCGAGGTACTGCCTGAGCGGCGGCGCCTTGCCGTCCATGTTGATGAAGAGAATCCCGCCTACGGCCTCGCAGCGCACCTCGGTCAGGCCCGGGCGGTGCGCGATCAGCTTCGGGTTGAAGGTCTCCTCGTCGGTGATGCGCTCGAGCGCCCCGGCGCAGCCGAACTGCCAGCCGTGGAAGGCGCAGGTGAAGCGCGCCACGCTGCCGCGTTCGTTCAGCGCCACCCGGTTGCCGCGGTGCGGGCAGACGTTGTAGAAGGCCTTAACGGTCTGGTCGGCCTGGCGCACCAGGATGAACTGCTCGTGGCCGACGGCGAAGGTGAAGTAGTCGCCCTCCTCCGGGATGTCGCTCACGACGCCGGCGAGCAGCCACACGCGCGGCCACAGGCGCTGCCACTCCTGCGCCATGAACTCGCGCGAGTAGTAGCGCGCCGGGTCGGGCACGTCGAGCCCGTCATCGACCGCGGGCTGCTTGGCTTCCAGCGAGTCGGCCGGCGCGTTCAGCGACATCGGCCACTCGACCTTGTAGTTCACGCTCATGTGCGACTCCTTAAATCCCGCCCGTGTGCGCCGCCCCGCGGCGCGCCCCGTCAGCGCTGTGGAACCTTGTAGTAGTCCGGCATGCCGCCCGGCCAGACGTCGCCGAACTGGTTGTTGCCGCCGTCCACCACCAGCACCTCGCCGGTGATGAACTTGCCGGTCGGGGCCGAGAGGTAGACCACCGACTGCGCGATGTCGAACATGTCGCCGAGCTCGTGCATGGGGTTGGAGTAGCGGAACATCTCCGCGTCCTCGCGCTCGTAGACGTTCAGCCCCTCGCTGTCGATGGAGCCCGAGGCCACGCAGTTGACCCGGATCTTGAGCGGCGCCCACTCGGTGGACACCGTCTTGGACAGGTAGATGACGCCGGCGCGGGCGGCGCAGGTGTGCGCGACCTGCGGCATGCCGCGCCACACCATCGCGACGATGTTGACGATGTTGCCGGGCAGGGATTCCTTCTGCCAGCGGCGCGCCGCGGCCTGCATCATGTACCAGGTGCCGTTGAGGTTGGTGTCGATGACGGCGAGCCACCCCTTGACGCTGAAGTCGATGGCCGCCTGCGGGAATTGCCCACCGGCGTTGTTCACCAGCGTGTCCAGGCGCCCGAAGCGCGCATAGGTGGCGTCGATCAGCGACTGCACGGCCTCCGGGTCGCGGATGCTCATTGCCATCGTGCCGATCTCGCGCTTGAGCAGGCGCCGTATGCCGGCGGCGGTCTCCTCGAGCTTCTCGGGCCGGCGCCCGCAGATCATGACGTTTGCCCCCAGGCGCGCGCACACGTAAGCGATGGCGCGCCCGAAGCCGGAGCCGCCACCGGAGACCAGGAAGGTCTGGCCGGCGAACAGGTCGTCGCGGAAGGCCAGAGGCCGCGAGGCGAGTTCCTCGTCCGCCATGCCCCAGCGCTTAGTTTCGGTGGCGCTCTTCGCGTTGTCGTTCACGGCAGGCTCACTTTTCTTGTTCCTGTCTTCTTCAGTTCACGCTGCAAGGCCGAAAATGGCCACGCTCGCCACGTTGCGGTTCGGGATGCCGCCCAGGTTGTGGGTGAGCCCCAGCGAGGGCGACTTCAGCTGCCGCTCGCCCGCACGGCCGAGCAGCTGCAGGTAGATCTCGTACGCCATGCGCAGCCCGGTCGCCCCGATCGGGTGGCCGAAGCACTTCAGTCCCCCGTCGGTCTGGCAGGGAATGCGGCCCTCGCGGTCGTAGCGCCCCTCGAGGATGTCGTGGGGGGCACGTCCCGGGTCGGACATCCCGAGGTCCTCCATCACCACCAGCTCGGTGATCGAGAAGCAATCGTGCACCTCCATGAGGTTGATCGCCTCCCGCGGACGGTCGATGCCGGCCTCGCGGTAGGCGCGCTCGGCCGCCAGGCGCGTGGTCAGGGTGTAGCTGCCGTCCCAGGACTGGTGGCCCATCTCGACGCCGTTGGACGGCGCGAGCTGCAGTGCCTTCACGGTCACGAAGTCGCCCCGCCCCAGGGCCCGGGCACGCTCGGGCGTCGTGACGATGGCACATGCTGCCCCGTCGCTCACCCCGCAGCAGTCCAGCACCCCGAGCGGGTAGGAGATGAGCGGCGCCCCCAGCACCTGCTCGGTCGTGATGCGGTTGCGCAGGTGCGCCTTGGGGTTGCGCGCCGCGTTTGCATGGCTCTTGACCGAGACGTGGGCCATCGCCTCGCGCAGCTTCGCGATCGGGAACCCATGGCGCCCGGCATAGGCACTGGCCAGCTGCGCGAACGCCCCCGGCGCGGTGCTCGCCGGCAGGAACAGGTCCTCGAAGGTGCCCTTGGTGCGCTCCGGGAGACCCGCGTAGCCGGTGTCCTTGAGCTTCTCGAACCCGAGCGCGAGCGCCACGTCGCAGGCGCCCGCGGCGACCGCGTACACCGCGCCGCGCAGGGCTTCGGTGCCGGTGGCGCACAGGTTCTCCACGCGCGTCACTGGGATGTTGGGCAGGCGCAGCGCCATCGACAGCGGCAGCGCGCTCTTGCCGGTGGACTGCTCGTCGAAGAAGACTCCGAGCCAGGCCGCGCCGAGCTCGTCGCGCTCGATGCCGGCATCGGCGAGCGCCTCGCCGAAGGCCTCGACCATCAGGTCCTCGGGGCTCAGGTCCCAGCGCTCGCCGAAGCGCGTGCAACCCATGCCGATGATCGCCACCTTGTCGCGTATGCCGCTCGCCACTGTCCTAGGCTCCCGTGGCCTTCCAGAAATAGCGCCGGAAGGCGCGCGCGCGGTCGATGTCCTTGACGCGGAACACGAAGCGCACCGGCATGCCGACGCGCACGTCACCGCTGTCGGCGTCAGTGAACTCCATCAGCAGGTTGCCGCCGCCCTCGAACTCGACGTTGCCGTAAATGAACGGCGGGCGCGCCGCGTACGCCTGCCAGTCCTCGGTGAAGGACTTCACGCGACCGGGAAGGTCCGCAAGCCGCAGGTCCTCCTGGGTATCGGTCCTGCGGCAGTCCGGGTTCACGCACACGCGGCTGCGCGGGTACTGCACGGTGCCGCAGTCGCGGCAGCGGGCGCCGACGAAGCCCGTGACCTGGCGCTCCTTGCGCCACATGACGCTCGGTGCGCTCCTCTGGTCGCGCTCCGCGCGCATCCCGAAATCCACCTCGAGCAGCCCGCGATGCGACAGGTAGCGCGTGTAGCTCGGCTCCTCGTGCCGGCGCGCGAGCGCCGCCCGCACCGGTCCCGTTGCTGCGCCGGCACCGCGCTCGAGCACGAGGGCATCGACGCCCTGGCCGAACCCCAGCACCAGCACCGGCTCGCCGGCGGCAGCCGACTCGAGCGCCGCGGCCAGCATCAGGAGCGGATGCGCGCAGCCGGTATCGCCGCAGTCGGCGGCAAGGTCGTCCGCGAGCTTCGCGCCCTCGAGGCCGGCCGCCTTCGCCAGACGCTGCGCGGTGCCGCGGGCCAGCGGCAGCACCAGGTGCCGCACATCACCGGCCTTGAGGCCCGCCGCCTCCAGGGCCTGCGCAATGGCGGCGGGCGCGAGCTTGCCGATGCCCTCGTCGCGCACCCAGCGTTCCTCGAAGGCGTAGTCGAAGGGCGCGCCGCTCATGCGGTAGTGGTCCACGAAGTCGGCCGCCACGTGCACCGCGGCACGCAGCTGCGCGAGCGCGCCGGGGACGGTGGTGCCGGGGGCCACCAGCCACGCCGCGGCCCCCGCCCCGAAGGTCATCTCCTGCTCGCTCCCGGGACGCGCGGCGCGGGTGTCGGCGGCGACCACGAGCGTTGCGCGCTGGTCGGCGCGGCGTGCCGCCTGGGCGAGCGCGCCGGTGCCGCTGCGCAGGGTGCCGGTGACGTCGAGGGTCTCGGTCGCGCGCGGCAGGTCGAGCGCCGCGGCGAGCAGGGTCGCGTTGCTGCGGTCGAGGAACGGGAGCGTCGTGGAGGCAAGCACCACCGCGGCCGGCGGGGACTTCGCCCGCGCGAGGCAGCCGCGCGCGGCCTCGACGGCGAGCGTGAGCGAGTCCTCGTCCCAGTTGCAGACCGCCCGCGCGCCGGGTGCGGCGCGCTCGTTGGGGCGCGACAGCCACTTCAAGGCGTCCTGGATGGCGGCGCGCGGCAGGCGCAGGCGCGGCACGTAGGCGCCGCAGGCGATGAGGCTGCCGAGCGTGGACAAGGGGCTCAGTTCTCCCAGTAGCGCTCGAGGCACGGCTGCACCCGCAGCGCCGCAGGGATGCGCTCGGCGCCGATGCGGCGGTCGAGCTCCTCGTGCCAGTGGTAGATGCGGCGCTCCTGGTAGTTGAGCGGGATGCCCTTGAAGCCGGGGGACTGCAGCGACTGCTGGATCGACTCGGCGAACTGCAGGTCTTCCGCGAGGATGCGGTCGAAGTTCTCGATGCGCACGTCCCACTGCGGCGAGCGCGGCCCGCCGCCCCAGTCGGGAGCGAACCAGTGGCACTCGATGCGCATCGTCGTGTCCGAGGTCGGCCAGAACAGCAAGAACGGTGCGCCGGTCGGGTCAACCGGCGTCACGAGGTTAGGGAAGAAGTTGAACGACGGATTGTTCTTCGCGGAGATCTCCGAGGCGGTCTCGACGCGGCGCATGCCGCGCGTGCCGGGATCGCTCCAGTCCGGGCGCCGGTTGGGCGTCACCATGAGGGAGTGGCCGTTGCGGTAGAGGGCGATGGTGGTGCCGCGGTGGTCGAGGAAGCGGTCCACGGTGTTGGTGTGGATCGACTTCAGATGGTAGACCTCGAGGAATGCGTCCATCAGCACCTTGACGTTGCACTTCACGTCGAAGCCTTCCTGCATGACGAAGCGCCAGGTGGCCGGCTGGAACTGCTCGAAGTACTGCGTGAAGGGCGCGAAGTGCTCGGCGAGCGGCTGCGCCTGCGGGTCCTCGTTGATAAAGATCCAGTTGTAGAAGCGCTCGCAACGCACCGGTACCAGCGAGCGCTGCGCGGGGTCGAGACCTACGAAGTCGCGCTTGTCGCGCAGGTTCACCAGCGTGCCGTCGAGGGCGTAGGTCCAGCCGTGGTAGCCGCACACGAAGCCCGGCACGCAGCCGGAGGCGTCCTTCACCAGCGGGCCGCCGCGGTGCCGGCAGGTGTTGTAGAAGGCCCGCACGGTGTCGTCCTTGTCCCGGACCACGACGATCGGCGAGCCGGTCTTGCGGGTGAAGAGGTAGCTGCCGGTCTTGGGGAACTCGTCCATGTGCCCGGCATAGAGCCAGCTGCGCTTCCACACGTGCGCACGCTCCAGCGCCAGGAAATCCGGGTCGGTGTAGCGGCCGGCCGGAATGTCGGGCAGCTGCGGGAAGCCCGGCGGCGGAGCGGTGCGCCCCGCCTCGTACTTCATCCCGTCCAGGAAGCGTTGTACGGTCGCCTGATCCATCGCGCTGCCCGCCTGAGGCCCCCAAAGAAGACGGCCGATGAGCCGCCGATTCTCATTATAGATTCGGCACCCCAAAAAGAAACAGTCCTGACTGTTTTTTTCAAGCGCAGCACGCCGGGCCTGCAGGCGGGTCGGGCGCCGTGCCGGCCCGAGGGCATGATCCGTCAGTGATGCGTGCCTGCAACAATGCTCCCGAGCGCCCGCGCCGCCGCGCTGCACGGGCGTATAGGCGCCCCCGGGCCCTTCCCGGTCAGACTTTCACGCGACAGACATGAATTTCTAAAACAAGCAATCATGCTTGTTTTTTTTAAATACCCCGAGTACGTTGCGGCTGGGGCACGCCCGCGGCGGAGCAGCCGCGCGGCCAACCAAAACGAGAGAGGGGGAGGTATGACGCGTAGGGCTTCCATTACGTCCGCGTTCCGTTCGGGGCGCCGACTCGTGTGGTTCGTGATCACTGCCGCTGGCCTGCCGCTGGGCGCCACGGCCCAGACCGCGCCGGAGGGCGCGAGCGCGGCCTCGGGCGGGGCCGAGTCGCTGACCGAGGTCGTCGTGACCGCGCAGCGCCGCGAGTCCAACCTGCAGACGACGCCCATCGCCGTCACCGCGATCGACGCCAACGCGATCGAGCAGCTCGCGCCGGTGACGCTCGCGGACGTCGCGAAGCTGGTGCCGAACTTCTCGGCCAACAAGATCAACGGCTTCAACGCCGCCTCCTTCGCGATGCGCGGCGTCGGCAACACCGACATCATCGTCTACAACGAATCGCCGGTCGCCGTGCTCGTGGACGACTTCGTGATGCCCTCCGTGCAGACGCAGCTCCTGGACCCCTTCGATGTCCAGGACATCGAGGTGCTGCGCGGCCCGCAGGGCACGCTGTTCGGCAAGAACACCACCGGCGGCGCGGTCGTGGTGCGCACCAAGGCCCCGATTCTCGATGAGACGAGCTTCGAGGCGCAGGCCCAGGGCGGCAGCTACAACGCCGTCACCGTGCAGGGCGCGGTGAACTTCCCGCTCATCGACAACCACCTGGCGCTGCGCCTCGTGGCGAGCGAGGAGCGCGAGGATGGCTACATGCGCAACGGCGCCTCCAACACCATCTTCGGCACCCTCTACACCGGCGACGGTGCCCGCGCCGGCGGCACCGACGTGTTCACGGGGCGCGCCAAGCTGCTGTGGGAGCCGGTCGACAACCTGCGCGTGCTGTTCACCTACGAAGCACTGCGCGACCGTTCGCAGACGCCGGCGGCCGTGAACGTGACGCCGAGCGACTCGGCCACCCCAGGCGGTGCGCCCTACTTCGTGTTCCCGAACCTGGGCCTGCCGGGCCACCTGACCGGTGATCCGCTCAATCAGGCGGGCGTGGACCTGCGCTCGGGCTTCCTGCTCGACTCGCAGCGCGGCCACCGCGTGGACGCCGACGGCTTCCACCTCAACACCGACCTGACGCTCGAGGCCGGCACGCTCACCTGGGTGCAGGGCTACCGCTCGCAGGACTCGAGCCTGCCGTCGGACTACACCGGCGTCGTGGGCCCGCTCTCGGTGTTCGACGCCAACCGCTCCGACCTGCGCAAGACCTGGCAGGAGGAGCTGCGCTTCGCCTCCAAGCAGGAGGGGCGCTTCAACTACGTGGGCGGCCTCTTCTACCAGCATGACGTGACCAACTTCTGCGTCTCGCAGGTGCTGGGCATCTACGACCTCTTCGGGCTCGCCCCGCCCGCGCCGCTCACCGGCGGCTACAACAACAACCCGCAGGTGCTGTGCAACATGCAGGTGGAGAAGTCGGCCGCCGCCTACGGCGAGACCAACTTCAAGTTCACCGATGCCACCACCCTCACCGTCGGCGCTCGCATCACGCGCGACAGCAAGGACTGGGAGGGCCGCCAGCAGGTGTTCGTGCAGCAGCTGCCCTCGGCCACGGGTGCCATCGACCCGAACTTCACCTGGCAGTCGCTGGGCAACCTCATGAACGCGTCCAATTTCGCCGCCTACCCGTTCGGGGTGGTGAGCGACAGCCACACCTGGACGCAACCGACCTACCGGGTCACCCTGTCGCACGAGTTCGCGCCGGAGATCTTCGGCTACGGCACGTTCTCGCACGGCTTCCGCGCCGGCGGCTACAACGACCAGGTGGGCACCAGCGGCAACCCGATCACGGCGGACGAGAAGAAGCCGACCAATCCAGAGAAGGCCAACTCGTTCGAGCTCGGCATGAAGAGCGAGTTCGCCGACCACCGCCTGCGCCTGAACGAGGCGCTGTTCTACGTGCAGTACATCGACGCGATCCGCCAGGTGGTGGTGCCGGTGACCAACGCCAACGGCAAGCCGGGCGAGGAGACGCTGTTCCGCAACGCGGCGAAGTTCACGGTGTATGGCATCGAGAACGAGCTGACAGCGAAGCTCGCCCCGGGCCTGCTGCTCAACCTGCCCCTGAGCTACCAGCACTGCAAGTACAACGAGTTCACCACGCTCACCAGCACCGGTGCGGTGGTCGACCTCTCGGGCCTGCCGGTGAACCGCTGCCCGGAGTGGACGGCGACCGCGGACCTTAACTACACCCCGACGCTGCCGATGCCCGGGAAGATGGTGCTGGACGTGTCGGCGAACTACGTGTCCAAGAACCTCGACACGTACTCGATCGCCCTGCCATACGCGCCGTTCACGCAGACCTACGCGGACGCGCGCACCCTGATCGACGCCTCCATCACCTACAACGCCCCGGACGATCGCTGGTTCGTGCGGGTGCTGGGGCGCAACCTTGCCAACAAGACCTACATCGAGTCCTCGCAGAACGTGGACCCGCTGTGGGTGTGGGCGTTCTATGGCGAGCCGCGCTACATCGGCGCCGAAGGCGGCATCCGCTTCGGACAGAACAGCCGGTAAGGCACGAGGTGGCCCGGTACGGCGCGCAGCGCCGTACCGGGCAGCTTCAGCCGACCGTCCCCGCCGCCTTCAGCTGCGCGATCTCCGTCGCGCTCATCCCGAGCTCCGCCAGGATCTCTGCACTGTGCTCGCCGATGCGCGGCGGCCGCCGCGTGATCCCGCCCGCAAGTGCGCTGAAGCGCACCGGCAGGTCACTCACCTGCGCCGGACGCGGCAGCCCCGGGTAGTCGGCCACCGTGCGCAGGAAGCCCATGGCGGCGGCCTGCGGATCCTCCAGTGCCTGCTGCGGGGTGAGCACGGGACCTGCCGGGATGCCGGCAGCCTCGAGCGTCGCGATGGCATCGGCGCTGGTGCGCGCGGCGCACCAGGTGCGCATGCGCTCGAGGATCGGCTCCGCATGGTCCGCGCGCGACTGGTCGGTCGCGAAGCGCGGATCTTCGGTCCAGCGCTGCTCCTCGCCCATGAGGCGCGCCCAGCGCCGGAAGAGCGGATTGCCGACGACATGCGTGAGCACGTGGCCGTCGCGCGTGGCGAACACGTCGGAGGGGGCGGAGGTCTGGACGCGGTTGCCGCTCGGCACCCGGTTGATCCCAGTGACCGACTGTTCGATCAGGTGGGAGGCGAACACCGCGAGCGCGGTGCCCTGCAGCGTCGTGCCGACCTCCTGCCCCTCGCCGGTGGCGCTGCGGTGCATGAGCGCCGCGAGCGTGCCGAACGCGGCCAGCACGGCGGTGGTGAAGTCGACGTACGGCGCGGCGGCCTTGGCCGGTGCGCCCGGCATGCCGGTGATGTACATCGCCCCCGACAGGGCCTGCCCGATGCCGTCGAAGCCGCCGCGGCCGCGGTAGGGCCCGGCCGCGCCGAAGGCGGTCTGGGTGGCGAGGATCACGTCGGCGCGGATCGCGCGGAGGCTTCCGTAGTCGAGGCCGAGCTCGGTGAGCGCGGCCGGCGGCAGGTTCGCCACCACCACGTCGGCGCTCGCCACCAGGCGGCGCACAATCGCCGCCGCGGCCGGCGCGCGCAGGTCGAGCGCCAGCGAGCGCTTGTTGCAGCCGGTCTGCAGGATCACGGCGCCCTCGCCCTGGGCGGTGACCGGCGCGATGAAGCGGTCCTCGCCGCCGCCCGGCCGCTCGATGCGGATCACGTCCGCGCCCAGGTAGCCGAGCAGCGTGGCACAGTAGGGGCCTGCGACGTAGCGTCCGAAATCCAGGACGCGGATGCCATTCAGGACCGACATCTCAACCCCCGAGTGCATGTTCCCAAGGAGCTCACGTGGACTTCCGACTGAACGATGACCAGCTCGCGCTGCAGGCCGCGGCGCGCAAGTATGCGCGCGAGAAGCTGCTGCCGCTCGCCGCCGCGACCGAGCGCAGCGGCGAGCCGCCCGCGCACGAGCTGATCCACGAGTACGCGCAGATGGGCTTCCTCGGCATCAACGTGGACGCCCGCTACGGCGGCCTGGGCCTCGGCAACATCGAGGCGCTGGTGGTGCTGGAGGAGTTCGCCAAGGTCTCCGCCGCCCTCGCCTTCCCGGTGTTCGAGTCCTCGGTCGGCCCGGTGCGCGCCATCGAGCGCTTCGCGCCCGAGGAGCTGCGCCTGCGCGTGGTGCCCAAGGTGTGCGCGGGCGAGCTCATCGTGGCGGTGTCGATGTCCGAGCCGCAGGCCGGCTCCGCACTCACCGACCTCACCACGCGCGCCGAGGTGCGCGGTGCCGAGGTGGTGCTGAACGGCACCAAGCGCTGGTGCTCGGGCGGCGGCCACGCGGGCGGCTACGTCGTGTACTGCCGCATGAGCGAGGCGCCGGGCGCGGCCGGGATCGGCGCGGTGTACGTGGAGGCGGGCGCCCGGGGGCTGAGCTTCGGAGCGCCGGAGAGCCTCATGGGCTTTCGTGGGGTGCCGAGCTCCGACCTGTACTTCGACAACTGCACGGTGCCTGCGGCCAACGTCATCGTGCCGGCGGGCGGGTTCCGGCGCCTGATGGAGGCCTTCGACCTCGAGCGCTGCGGCAACGCGACGATGGGGCTGGCACAGGCGAGCGGCGCGCTCGAGGACGTGCTCGCCTACGTGCAGGAGCGGCGCCAGTTCGGCAAGCCGCTGGTGGACTTCCAGGCCGTGCAGCTGCGGCTGGCGGAAATGAAGATGAAGGTGGAGGCGGCGCGGCTCCTGATCTGGCGCGCGGCCAGCAACGCTCAAGCCGGGCTGCCGGACGTGCTTGAGTCCTCGGTCGCCAAGTGCTTCGCCAACGAGATCGCACGCGAGGTGTGCGGGCACGCGGTGCAGCTGATGGGCGGCTACGGCTATTCGCGCGAGTTCCCCATGGAGCGCCGCATGCGCGACGCCTGGGGCTGGGGCATCGCCGGCGGCGCCATCGACATCCAGAAGGTCAACATCGCCGCGGCCATGGTTGGGCGGCGCTTCGACCAGCGGCGCTGAGGCGCTCACACCAGCGCCTGCGGCGGCGCTGCGGGGTCGAGCGCCACCTCGATCATCCCGTCCGTGACCCGCACGGCGTGCCGGCACAGGGGCGTGGTGGCAGGCGCGGCCAGCACCTGCCCGGTGCGCGCATCGAAAGAGGCCCCGTGCAGGGGGCAGATCAGGCGCGTGCCGCGCAGGCGCCCCTCGCTCATGCGCGCGTAGGCGTGGGTGCAGACGTTGTCCAGCGCCGCGATCCCGTCCTTGGTGTGGCACAGGAGCACCTCGCGCCCAGCCACGGTCACCGCGCGCATCGACCCCGCGGCCAGCTGGGCCAGCGGCAGCACCGCCGTGAATGCTTCAGTCATAGGCCAACACCGTCTTCCCCGAAAGGCCGCGTACCCCGCGGACCTGCGATTTTCGCTGCCGCGGCACTGTACCGGCCAGGGTTGGAAAAAAACAGTCGTGACTGTTTCTTTCAGAACGAGGCCGGTGCTACCATCTTCGCGCGACGGCTCGAGGGGCGGCGGATGGCGAAAATCACTTTCATTGCCCGGATGACCGTGAAGCCGGGGCGGGAGGCGGAGTTCGTCCGGCACTGCCGCGAGCTCGAGCAGTACGTGCGCGCGCACGAGCCCGAGGTGCTCGGGTACGAGTTCTTCCGCCTGCGCGAACCCAACCGCTACGCGGTGCTGGAGTCCTTCAAGGACGAGGCCGCCGAGCACCGGCACATGAGCTCGGCCAAGCTCGCCGAGCTCGCCCCGAAGATCGCCGGGTGCCTCGAGGGCACCTGGGAACGCGAGTACTTCGACCCCCTGCCCTGACACGCCATGGCGTCTTCCGCTTCCCGCAGCGAGTCGCTGCGACAGGCCCGCATCCAGGTCACCACCCTGGGCGATCTGCTGCTCACCGCGGCCGACCGCTACCCGGACTCCCCGGCGCTGATCCTCCCCGGCGTTCGCCTGACCTACGCGCAACTCGCCGAGCGGGCGCTCGCGAGGG
Organism: Pseudomonadota bacterium; assembly: GCA_018241425.1. Lineage (GTDB taxonomy): Bacteria > Pseudomonadota > Gammaproteobacteria > Steroidobacterales > Steroidobacteraceae > 13-2-20CM-66-19. The sequence continues at coordinate 36,296 of JAFEDU010000007.1, read as the reverse complement.
CACGCAGCCTGAAGGCGCTCGGCGTGCGCCCGCGCGAGCACGTGGGTCTCCTCCTCCCCACCTGCGTGGAGTTCGTGGAGCTCCTGTTCGCGATCGCGCTCGCCGGCGCGGTCGTCGTGCCGCTGAACGCGCGTTACAAGTACAGCGAGCTCGCCTACGCGATCGAGAACGGCGACCTGGTGACCCTCATCACCACCGACCGCGTGGCCGAGCAGGTGAACTTCACCGAGCGGCTGCACCAGGCGCTGCCGGGACTCGCCGCGAGCGCTGATCCCGCACACCTCGCGCTCCCCGCCACGCCGCGGCTGCGCAACCTGGTATTGCTCGGCACCACGCGTGTGCCGGGGTTCGTGAGCGAGGCCGAGTTCGAAGCGCGCGCAGGCGAGGTCGCCGAAGATCAGGTCCACGAGAGCCGGCTGCGCGTGCGGCTGCGCGACGTGGCCATTATGCTCTACACCTCGGGCACCACCTCGAATCCCAAGGGGTGCCTGCTGACGCACGAGGCGATGGTACGCAACTCCATCTCCCTCGGGCGCCACCGCTACGCGCTCAGGCACGAGGACGTGTTCTGGTCGCCGCTGCCGCTGTTCCACATCGCCGCCATCCTGCCGATGTGCGCCATCTTCGACGTCGGCGGCGCATACGCGACCATGGGCTACTTCGAGGCGGGCGCGGCCCTGAAGATGCTCGCCACGGAGAGGGTCACGGCCACCTACCCGTGCTTCGTAACCATCATGTCCGACCTCATCCACCACCCGGACTTCGCGACGACCGACCTGTCCCGCATCACGCTCATGAACTCGAACTTCGCGGTGCAGCCGCCCGGCATCGCGACCGCGATGCTGAAGGCGATGCCCCACGCCACTTACGTCGGCACCTTCGGCATGACGGAGACCGCCGGGACTGTCAGCACCAGCCGCCTGGATGACCCGCTGGAGGAGCGCATCCAGCGCCTAGGTCGGCCACTGCCCGGGGTCGAGGTGCGCATCCAGGACGCCGCCACCGGCGAGGACGCCGCCCCCGGCGGCCGCGGGGAGGTGCTGGTGCGCGGCTACTCGCTCCTGGAGGGTTACTACAAGGATCCGGTGAAGACCGCCGCCGCGATCGACCCGGAGGGGTGGTACCACACCGGCGACATCGGCTCGATCGATGCCGCGGGCACGCTCATGTTCCACGGGCGCCTCAAGGACATGCTCAAGGTCGGCGGCGAGAACGTCGCCGCGGCCGAGATCGAGAGTTGCCTGCAGCGCCACCCGGGCGTGAAGCTCGCCCAGGTGGTGGGGATCCCGGATGCGCGGCTCGGGGAGGTGGCGGCGGCGTTCGTCGAGCGCACCGCCGGCACCGAGGTCACCGCGCAGGAACTCATCGATTTCTGCAAGCGCGAGATCGCCGGGTTCAAGGTGCCGCGGCAGGTCCGCTTTCTCAGCCAGTGGCCGATGTCGGCCAGCAAGATCCAGAAATTCAGGCTGCGGGACGAACTCGTGCGCGAGCTCAGCCTGTAGGAACCGCCGAGAGGTCAGACCCATGTCGACGACGTTCATCGCCAAGCTCATCGTCAAGCCCGGGCAGGAGAAGGAGATCGAGCGGCTGCAGGTCGAGCTGGCCGAGGTCACCAAGAAGAGCGAGCCCGACTGCCTGGTCTACGACTTCATCCGGCACCGCACCGAGCCGCGCACCTACGTGGTGTATGCGCGCTTCCGCGACGAGGCGGCCTTCCAGGCGCACATGAAGGCTCCCTTCCACGACCGCCTCGTGCCCCCGATCCTGGCCGCCCTCGCCCAGGACATGGACCTGCAGTTCTTCGACTGCCTGGCCTGAGGCGCGCTGCGGCACCTTGCCGGGCTCCCCGCCAGTGCGGATGATGCGCCGGCACGGGTGAGCGGAGGTTCAGGTGAAGAAGATCACGGCAGCGCTCCTTGCGGCCCTCCTCCTGGGTCCGGTGTCGGCGGCGCAGCTGGCCCCGGACGATGAGAAGGAATTCGCCGCCGCCTGGGACGCCGGGCAGAAGAACGAGCACGACGGCGGGGCCGGCGCAGCCTACATCCAGCAGATGGTGCGCTCGCTGGGGCCGGCGCTGAGCGCCAGCATGAAGCAATGCAGCGACACCCCCGCCGACCCCGACGGGCACGTGCGGCTCGTGTTCCAGCTGGCACTCGACGGGTCGATCCGCAAGATCATGGCGCAGCCCCGCTCGCCCCGCTGGGACTGCGTGACGAGCTCGCTCGCGAAGAAGAAGTTCGCGCCCCCGCCGCGCGACGATTTCTGGACGAGCGGTACGGTCCGCTAAGCGTTGCCGGCCCGCGGCGGTCGAATTCCGCGGCACTCTTTCGTCGTAGCATGGGACCGGTCGGTCCACGCAACGGATGAGGAGCAGGCTATGGCCCGTAACGTGATCTGCCTCTGGTACGACGGCACCGCGGAGGAAGCCGCCCGCTTCTACGCCCGCACCTTCCCCGACAGCACGGTGACCTCGGTGCACCGCGCCCCGGGGGACTACCCGAATGGCAAGCAGGGACAGGTGCTGACGGTGGAGTTCACGGTGCTCGGGATCCCGTGCCTGGGCCTGAACGGCGGCCCCATGTTCAAGCACAGCGAGGCGTTCTCGTTCCAGGTCCTGACCGAGGACCAGGCCGAGACCGACCGCTACTGGGATGCGATCGTCGGCAACGGCGGCGCCGAGAGCGCCTGCGGCTGGTGCAAGGACCGCTGGGGCCTGTCGTGGCAGATCACCCCGCGGGCACTGATGGAGGCGACCACCGATCCCGACCCGGCCGCCGCCAAGCGCGCGTTCCAGGCGATGATGAAGATGAAGAAGATCGACATCGCGACGCTCGAGGCCGCGCGGCGCGGGCCCTGAGCGCGCCGCGCGGCACCGCTCAGTTACGCCCGAACACCAGCATCACGTTGCCGGGCATGTGGAAGTACAGCCCGTAGCCCGAGGTCGCGATCAGGTAACCGTCCCGCACCACCGGGCCCGGGCCGCCAAATGACCCGCCGTGCGCCTGTGCGCCCGACACGGTCTTCACCGCCTGGTTGGCGTCGTACTGCCAGATGACCTTGCCGGTCGCGGCATCGTAGGCCCGCAGCCAGCCGTCCAGGTGCCCGGCCAGCACCGCGCCCGGGATGGCGGTGACGGCCGCGAGGATCCCGCCGTCACAGAACTTGCGCTCGCCGCAGGCCTGCGGCGCGGGCGCCGACCACAGCGGGTTCCCGGTCGAGGCCGCGAGCGCGTAGAGGCCGGGGCGCGCGGCGCTGTCGTAGTGGCGCCCGTCGTGTCCGTCGGCGAGGTCGACGATCGGCACGTAGAGCCGTGAGCCCTCGCGCGCCATCCCGAACTCCACCCCGCCCTGGATGCCGCCGCGGCTGACGCGCTGCTCCCAGACCACCTTGCCGCCGGCATCCGGGTCGAGCCCGTACACCATGCCGTTCTTCTGGCCGACCAGCAGCAGCTCGCGCCCCTGCGGGCTGCGGTACGGGATGATCGGGGCGGAGACATCGACGTCCGGGCCGTTCTCGCCGGGACAGTTGGGGTTCGCCTGCATCATGCAGGCGACGTTCCAGGCATCGCGTCCGGTGAGCTGGCGCGCCCAGGCGCGCGAGCCGTCCGCGAGCCTGAAGGCGATCACGGCATCACTGCTGTCGTCCGCCGGCGAGCTGTAGTTGTCGCCCGTGCCGACGTACAGCAGGCCGCGTGCCGCATCCACCGTCGGGCTGCCCCAGATCGGCGCCCCGGACGGGGCGAATACCTTCGTGCCGCGCTCGGTGGTACGCGTGAGCTTCGGCTCCTGCGCCACCGAGTAGGCCTTCCAGCGCGGCGTGCCGGTGGCGGCATCGAGAGCCACCACCGAGCCGCGGAACTTGCAGCACTCGTAGTGTGGATCGGCCGCGCTCGTGACCTCGAGCGAGGACACCGGAACGTACAGGGTGCCGTCGTGGTAGGCGGGCGTACCGGTGACCGTGGCATTCGGGTGGTCGTCGACCTTGGTGCTCCACAGGAGGTGCCCGGTGAGCGCATCCACCGCATAGGCGTGTGCGATCACGTCCCCGAAGTAGAGCCGCGGCGGCTCCCCGGGCGCGGCGACGATCGCCGTGCGCACCTCGGCAGGCGCCTGGAAGGTCCAGCGCACGCACCCGTTGGCGAGGTCGAGCGCGTACACGGTGCCGTCCTGGCTACCCACGTACACCGCGCCCCAGCCAACCGCCGGCTGCGAGCGCGCGCGGATCGCGCCGGGGAAAGCGAACGCCCACTTGAGCGTGAGGTTCGCAAGGTCCGCGGCTGCGAGTCCGCCCGCGGCCTGCGGCACGAACCCGGACGCGTCCAGTCCCCACCCGAGCGCCGCCGGCGCCCGTTTCAGATCGAACGTGGCCGCGGCAGCCGTGCAACGCGGCGGGGCCGGCCCGGCGGCCGCGGCCAGCGATCCGCCGAGGTACTCGGCTACCTGCCGGCGCTCCTGGGCGGACAGGCCCGCGGCCTGGTCCTTCATGAGGCCCGTGTCGAGGGCGGTGAGGATATTCGCCGCGGGCATCATCTGCAGGAACATCTTGTGCGGCGCCTTCGCGACCTGACCCTCGTGGCAGTGCGCACACACGCGGTGGTACACGGGCGCCCCGGGCAGGGTCTCCGGGTCGACCGCCGACTTCACGGCGGACAGCTCGCTCACGTCCTTGAGGGACGAGGACCCGCCGGCCGGCCGTGCGGGATCCGCGTGCGCGCTGACGGCGCAGGCGGCAACGACGAACAGCGTGAGGCGTCTCAGCATTCGGTCCCCCTTGATTGGCTCATGCGCGCAATGCCCGCCGTTCAGCCGGTCCCGGGATGCTCCAGCAGTTCCGAGAGCGCATTCAGGAACAGGGCGCCCGCGGCCCCGTCCACCACGCGGTGGTCGCAGGACAGCGTGAGCACCAGCGTCGGGGCGACCACCGCGCTACCGGCGCGGGCCACGACCCGCTCGCGCAGCGCGCCGACCGCGAGGATCGCGACCTGGGGCGGATTGATGATCGCGTCGAAGCGGTCGAGACCGTACATCCCGAGGTTCGAGACCGTGAAGGTGCCGCCCGTGATCTCCTCGCGCCTGAGCGTGCCGGCCCGGGCGCGGGCGGCGAGGTCCGCCGCGAGGCCCGAGAGCTCGGCGAGCGGGAGCGTGTCGGCGCTGCGGACGATGGGCGTCAGGAGCCCGGCGGGGGTCGCGACCGCGATCGCGATGTCGGCGTGCGGATAGGTCAGGAGTTCCTCGCCCTCGAGCTGCGCATTGAGGGCCGGGTGCCGGACCAGGGCCGCCGCGCAGGCGTGCACGATGTAGTCGTTCAGGCTCGCAGTGCTCCCCTGGTCCTTCGCGGCCGCGCGCCGCATCACGAGCGCTCCGGCGTCGATCTCGCGCACCAGCCGGTAGTGCGGGATCTGCTGCTTGGACTCGAGCAGTCGCCGCGCGATGGTAAGGCGCGCCGCCGACAGGCGCGTGCGCGTGGCGGGATTGGCACAGGCACCGCCGCCCGCGCGCTTTGCGGCGTGCGCCTCGACGTCCTCCTTCATCACCCGCCCGTTGCGGCCGGTGCCCACGACCTCCGTGATGTCGATCCCTAGCGCTTCCGCGAGCTTCGCGGCCACGGGACTCACCAGCTGCTCCGCAGCCGGCGCGGCGGGTGCACCGTCCGCGGCGGCCGTGGCGGGTGCCGCGGCATCCGGGTCGAAGGACACGCTCGCGCCGCGGAACTGGTCGATGAAGGCGCTCACGTCCGCATCGCTGACGGCGGCATCCGCCAGCACCGCGACCAGGGAGCCGACCGGCTTCACATCCCCGGGGCCGACCAGGTAGCGGCGCAGCGTGCCCGAGGCGGGCGACTCCACCGTGTTCACGATCTTCTCGGTCTCGACCTCGAGCAGCGCATCCCCCTTGGCGATCGACTGCCCCTCGCGCGCGGACAGTGCGTTCACCGTGCCCTCGGTCATCTCGATGCCCCACTTGGGCATCGTCACCGCGTGGATGTCGCTCATCGGCGGCCCTTGAGCGAGCGGCGGATGGCGTCGGCGATCTTCTGCGGGCCGGGCACGTAGGAGCGCTCGAGCCCGGGGGAGAACGGCACCGGCGCGTGCGGGGTGGTGACCAGCTCGACCGGGGCCTGCAGCGACTCGAAGCCCTCGCTCGCCACCATCGCGGCGATGTCGCTCGCCACGCTGCAGCGGGGCGGGGACTCGTCCACGACGATGAGCCGGCCGGTGTTCTCCACGCTCTGCAGGATCGTCCGGCGGTCGAGCGGCGAGGTGGTGCGCGGGTCGATGAGGTCGCACTTGATGCCCTCGGCGGCGAGGCCATCGAGCGCCTTCTCGGCGAACACCACCATTCGCCCCAGGGCCACCACGGTGGCGTCGTCCCCCTCGCGCAGCACGTTGGCCTCGCCGAAGTTCACGGTGTAGGCCTCCTCGGGCACCTCGCTCTTGCGCGGGTAGAGCGCCTTGTGCTCGAAGAACATCACCGGATCGTCGTCGCGGATCGCCTGGATCATGAGTCCCTTGGCGTCGTAGGCGTTGGAGGGCACGACGACCTTCAGCCCCGGCACCGAGGTGAGGAGCGCGTAGATCGACTGCGAGTGCTGCGCGCCCATGTTCATGCCCGCGCCCATCGCCATGCGGATGACGACCGGGCAGGTGCTCTTGCCGCCGAACATGTAGCGGAACTTGGCGATCTGGTTGTAGATCTGGTCCATGCAGACGCCGACGAAGTCCGCGAACATGAGCTCGGCAACCGGCCGCAGGCCGGCGAGCGCCGCTCCCGCGGCGGCCCCCACGATGGCCGACTCGCTGATCGGGGTATCGAGCACGCGCCCGGCGCCGAACTTCGGCAGCAGGCCCTTGGTCACCCCGAAGATGCCCCCGGAGGCCTCGCGCTCGTTGGAGGAGCCGCCGGCGCCGCCGGAGACGTCCTCGCCGAGCACGATGACCCGCGGGTCACGGGCCATCTCCTGGTGCAGCGCCTGGTTGATCGCATCGCGCATGGAAAGCTGGGGCATAGCGGTGCTCGCTCCGGTGCCGCGGCTTCAGTAGCGCACGTACACGTCGGTCGTGAGGTCGGCTTCCGTCGGCAGCGGGGAGGCCTTGGCCGCCTTGACCGCCGTGTCGACCTCGGCGACCACCACCTGGTCGATGGCATCGAGTTCGGCGCCGCTCAAGGGTCCGTCCTTCGCCATGCGCGCGCGGAAGCGCTTCAGGCAATCCATGGTCTCGCGGTGACGGGCGACCTCGTCCTTGGCGCGGTAGCGCTGCGGGTCGCCCTCGAAGTGCCCGTAGAAGCGGGTGGTGATGGCCTCGATGGCGGCCGGACCGCCCTGCTCGCGCGCGTGCGCGATCGCGCGCCGCATGCCCTCGTTGACGGCGAAGAAGTCCGAGCCATCGACGGTCTCGGCCGGCATGCCGAAGGCGCGCGCCCGGCCGGCGATGTCCTTCGAGCCCACCGCGTAGGAGACGCCAGTGTGCTCGCTGTAGCCGTTGTTCTCGAACACGAATATCGCCGGCACCTTCAGCACCACCGCGAGGTTCATGGCCTCGAACACCGTGCCCTGGTTGCAGCTGCCGTCGCCGCCGAAGGCGACGCTGACGGTGCCGTCGCCGCGCTGGCGGCACGCGAGGGCCGCCCCGACCGCGAGCGGCGGCCCACCCCCGACGATGGCGTTGGCGCCCAGCATGCCCTTCTCGAAGTCCGCGATGTGCATCGAGCCACCCTTGCCCTTGCACAGCCCGTCACGGCGGCCGTAGATCTCCTTCATCATGCCGGTGAGGTCGCAGCCCTTGGCGATGCAGTGGCCGTGGCCGCGGTGGGTGCTCGCGATGTAGTCCGCATCCGTGAGCGGTTCGCACACCCCGACCGCGACGGCCTCCTGGCCCGCGTACAGGTGCGTGAACCCGGGGATCTCGCCGGTGGCGATCTCGGTGTGCAGCCGCTCTTCGAACTCGCGGATGGTCTTCATCTGCCGGTAGACGTGCCGCAGGCGCTCGCTCGTGAATGACATGGCTTGGCTTTCCCGTCACGGGGCGCCGGGCGGGTGTCCGCCCGGGCCGTAGATGTAGTCGTCGAGCACCTTGTGGAAGTGCCGGATGCGCAGCTCCTGGCGCCCGATCCACAGGCCGCCGAAGCCCCTGGAGTGCATGCCGGCCTGGACGCCCGGCAGGTTGGCGGCATCCTGGTCGAGCACCGTGCCGATCGACTTGTCGCCGTGCTTCCAGTTGCGGTGGCGCACGCGCTCGGGCCACTCCTGGCCTTCGGGCACGAGGTCGTAGGTGAGGATGTCGTAGAACATGCGGTCCGGGTCGGTGGGATGCGGGCGCTGGCGGAAGATCCAGAAGTCGTCGGCGTGCACGTTGAGCGACAGGTTGGGGAAGATCAGGTAGTGGTAGTCGTCGGTCAGCTGGTCGTCGTTCAGGCGCGAGTAGTCGCGCCCCTGGGTCTTGCCGTACTGGCGCTTGTGCTTCTGCACGTCGCGGCGGATGTTGTTGATCGGTGCGTCGTAGTCGGCCGGGTCGATACCGGCGCCCTTCATGATGGTCTTGATCGGCTCGGGGATCGCCGGGGGCTTGCGCACCCGCGGGGAGAGCGTGCCGAAGGGGATCAGGTAGCGGCTGTGCTTCTCGTAGCAGTCGATCTGGATGTCCAGGTCGTGCAGGTAGTAGAGGAGCTGCGGGTGGATGCCCTGCACGTGGTAGCTCTCGTTGAACGCGTCCACCGAGGTCTTCCAGTTGCAGTTCCACTCGACCGTGATGTCGCGCGTCTGCACCATGCGGTCGAGGTTGTAGGGCTCCAGGTGCTGCGGGATCGGGCCTAAGAAGCTCTTGAGCGGCTCGGGCCTGTCGGCGAGCGAGAACCACGCGAAGCCACCCCAGGTGTCGCAGTGCACCTCCTTCAGGCCCCCCTTCGGGCAGCCCTGCGGGAACGTGTCGAGGTCGGGGATGCGGCGGTAGCTGCCGTCGAGCTCGTATTCCCAGTGGTGGTAAGCGCACACGAACGAGCGTGAGTCGCCGGTGCTGCCCAGGCCGGCCGCGCGCAGGCGGTTGCCGCGGTGCTGGCAGACGTTGTAGAAGGCGCGCACGCCGCCGCCCTCCTGGCGCACGACGAGGATCGACTCGCGCCCGATCTCGGTGACCTCGTAGTCCCCGGGTTCCGGGATGTCGATCAGGCGCGGGCCCAGGAGCCACACCTGCGTCCACATCTTCTCCCACTCGAGCTGCATGAACTCGGCCGAGAAGTAGCGGCGCTGGTCGATGACCTCGTGGCCGAGCTCGGGGTCGGGGGCCTTGCCCGCAGGGGTGCCCGGGCTGTCTTCCGGGCGCACGCGCTTGACCGGCGTGAAGGCCGGCGACTGCGAGCGCCTCAGGAAGTCGTCGGCCGAGCCCATGGGCTTTGTCCGCCCTAGAACTGCACGCGCTTGGTGAAGCCGTTGTCGGCCACGACGTTTGAGCCGCTGATCAGCGATGCCGCGGGGCTCGCGACGAAGGCGACCACGCGCGCGATCTCCTCCGGCGTCCCCATCCGGCCGTTGGGGATCTGCTTGATGGCCCAGTCGTACAGCTTGGGCATGGTGCCTTTCACCAGCTCCCAGGCGCCGCCGTCGAAGTAGATGGGGCCCGGGGATACCGAGTTGACGCGCACGCCCTTGCGGCCGACGTGCTGCGCGAGCTGCTTGCCGTAGGTGATGAGGGCGGCCTTCATGGCGTTGTAGGCCTGCGGGACGCCGAAGGTCTCGAGCGCATTGGTAGAGGCGATGATGACGATGGAGCCCGAGCCGCTCTTTTCCAGGTGCGGCATGAGCGCCTCGCAGCCACGCACGGTGTGCAGCACGTCGACCTCGAAGCTCTTGACCCAGTTCTTCTCGCTGTCGAAGCCGCCGCCGGCGCTGACGTTGGGGATGAAGATGTCGCACCCGCCCAGGGCGCCGGCCGCCTTCTCGAGGAAGGCCTTGTAGGCCTCGCCGTCGCGCACGTTGACGGCATCGCCGAAGACGTTCACGCCCCGGCCCTTGAGTTCCTGCACGGCACTGGCGACCTCGTCCTCGGCCCGGGCGCACAGCGCGACGTCGGCGCCCTCCTGGGCGAACAGTTCGACGATGGCGCGGCCGATGCCCTTGGTGGCGCCGGTGACGATCGCCTTTTTCCCCCTCAGACCCAGATCCATCGCGTGCTCCTGGTGCGCGAGGGATCGAGCCCCCGCCCTAGTTCGTTGGGTTGCAGCCGATTGAATTATAGGCGAGGAGCGCTAAGATACAATCAGTCATGACTGTTTTTTTCAAGCAGGCCGTGCTGAGCCCTCCCGGGCGGCCGCCAGGCTCGCGTTGATGTCCCGCGGCAGGGGGTTGCGGCGCAGTGTGAGGCCCCCGTTCACCTGCAGGACCTGGCCGGTCATGAAGCTCTCGGGGGTGGCCAGCCACAGGGCGGCCTCGGCCACGTCCTCGGGCGTCCCGATCCTGCCCAGGGGGTATTCGCGCACGAACGCCTCCTTGAGGCCCGGCATCCCCATCTCCTTCTCGGTCATCGGGGTCGAGGTGAGCCCGGGGGCGAGCGAGTTCACCTTCACGCCCTTCGCCCCGTACTCGTTGGCGAAGCAGCGCACCAGTGCGTCCGCCCCGGCCTTGGTGCCGATGTAGGCGGCATGGTTGTAGAGCAGCGCGTACACGGAGGCCGAGGACATGGTGACGATGGAGCCGCCCCCGGAGGCGGCGAGCGCTTCCGCGAACACCTGCAGGAAGAAGAACACGCCCTTGAACTGCAGGTCCATCAGGCCGTCGATCTGCGCCTCGGTGGTGTCGCGCAGCTTCGCCATGAGGCCCCAGCCGGTGCAGTTGATGGCGATGTCGATGCGACCGTATGCCTGCCGCGCCGCCTGGGCGAGGGCCTCGAGGTCGGCCTTGCGCGTGATGTCGCACACGACGCTCTGGCCACCGAGCTCGGCTGCGAGCATTGCCAGCGCCTCGGCCTTGCGGCCGGCGACCACGACGCGCGCGCCCTCCCCGGCGAAGCGCCGCGCGATGACCTGCCCCATGTTGTCCTGGCCGGCGGCGCCGAGCACGACAGCCACCTTGTCCTTGAGTCGATTCATGCGTGCACTCCGGCCCGCGACGGGCCCTGAGGGAGAAAGCTATGACCGGTGATGCCGATACGCTCGAGGCCCGGATCCGCCGCCTGGAGGACCGCGCCGCCATCCACGAGCTGGTGGCCCGCTACGCGGTGGTCATCGACGACCGCGACCTCGAGGGCATCGGTGCGCTGTTCACGAAGGATGGGGCGTTCCGCTCGAAGGACGGCGTGATGCAGGCGCGCGGACGCGAGGCGGTGCTCGAGCAGTTCCGCGGCCGCTTCGCCGCGCTCAGGGTGAGCAACCACTTCTCGCACGACCACATCATCGGTTTCGGGAGCGACCCCGATGCGGCCACCGGGCTCGTGACCGCACATGCGGAGGTGTGGCGCAACGGCCGCGCGCTGATCGCGGCGCTGCGCTACGAGGACGCCTACCGCCGCGAGTCCGGCCGCTGGTGCTTCGCCGACCGCCTGCTGTCCTTCCTCTACTACCTGCCGGTGGAGGAGTACGCGCAGGGACTCGGGGACCGCCTGCGCATGCGCGCCTACGGCGACCGCCGGCCGGCGGACTTCCCGGAGTCGCTGCCGAACTGGCAGCGCTACCACGCCGAGGACTGAGAAGAGCGCGCGCACGCCTCAGGCACCGGCGCCGCGGCGCTCGATGAGGTTGGTGCTGCGGCAGCTGAAGACCGTCTCGCCGCGCTGGTTCTCGAGCACGTACTGGTAGGTGACGACGCCGCGCCGCGGGTCCTTGGCCGAGGGACGCTTGCTGAGGCAGCGGGCGCGCGCCTTGAGTGTGTCGCCGGGACGTACCGCCACCGGGAAGCGCACGTCATCCCAGGCGACCCCGCAGATCCAGGCGATGTCATGCGCCACCTGGTGGTCGAGCTGGCGCCAGATGGCCATGGTGAAGATGCCCGAGGCGATGATGCCGCCGAAGGAGGAGCCGCGCGCGGCTTCCGGATCGGAGTGGAAGTACTGCGGGTCGTACTGGCGCGCGAAGTCGACGAGCTCGCGCTCGGTGACGCTGCGGGTGCCGGACTCGTGCGTCTCGCCCTCGGTTAGGTCCTCGTAGTAGCGCACGCGCCGCGACGTCCCGCTACTGGATGGTGAGCGCGTTGTCGATGACGATCTCGGTGCCGTTGACGAAGCGCGACTCGTCGGAGGCGAGGAATACGACGAGGTTGGCGACGTCCTCGGGGCGCCCGAGCCCCCAGGGCGCGGCCTCGTAGTCGGCCATCTTCATCCCGAGCACCTCGTTCGCCGAGGCCACCATCGGGGTCTCGATGGCCCCGGCGTGCACGGAATTGCAGCGGATCTGGTACTTGTTCATCTGGCAGTGCACGGCGATGCTCTTGGTCATCGCGCGCACCGCACCCTTGGCCGCACTGTAGGCGAAGAAGACCGGGTAGCCGAGGTGGGACGCCACCGAGCTCATGTTGATGATCGAGCCGCCGCCGGCGGCATGCAGCGCGGGGATCGCCGCCTTGCAGCCGAGGAACACGCCCTCGGACATGACGGCATTGGCGAAGCGGAACTGCTCGAGGGTCGTGGTCTCGGGGTTGGCCACCACAACTACGCCGGCATTGTTGACCAGGACGTTGAGGCGCCCGAAGCGCTGCTGCGCCTCCGCCACCACTTCGCCCCAGCGCTTCTCGTCGCGCACGTCATGCACGGCGAAGGCGGCACTGCCCGGCACTTCCTTGTTGAGCGCCGCGGCCGCGGCTTCGCCGGCAGCTGCGTTCACATCGGTGAGCAGCACCCGGGCCCCGGCCCTGACCAGGGCCTGTGCATCGGCCTTCCCGAGGCCCGAGGCCGCTCCCGTCACGATCGCGACCTTGCCTTCGAGGCGGTTCATGGGTGTACTCCGTACCGGGGGATGGAATTCTCACGCTAGCAGTCAATCAAGCCTGTTTCAATCAGTTTTGACTTTTTCAAGCAGACTGTACATGCTTGTCGCGCAAAGGAATTTAAGTGGCCACGACCGCAAAAAAAGCCGCAGCCGCCCCTGAAGAACAGGAAAACCTGGGCTGGCAGGCGCAGAAGAGCGCCTCCACCCGCACCCAGATCACGGAAGCGGCGATCAAGTGCTTCGTCGAGTACGGGTACTCGGGCACCACCACGACGCTGATCGCGCAGAAGGCGGGCCTGTCACGCGGGGCGATGCTGCACCACTTCCCCTCGCGTCTGGCGGTGGTGCGCGCCGCGGTCGAGCACCTGCACCAGAAGCGCCTGAAGGCCTTCCGCAAGGCGGTGACGAAGCCGACCCCGGACGGCGACCACGTGCGGCAGGGAGTCGAGGCGTACTGGGCGCACGTGCGCCACCCGATGTTCGTCGCGTTCTTCGAGCTCGCGGTCGCGGCCCGCTCGGACAAGGAACTCGCCTCCATCCTGCGCCCGGCGCAGGAAGCCTTCGAGCGCGAGTGGCACCAGGCGGCGGTCGACGTCTTTCCCGAGTGGCGCGGCCGCGGCGAGAAATTCGACCTGGCGCTCGACCTGTCGCGCTACGTGCTCGAGGGCATGGCGATCAGCTTCCTCACGCACAAGGAAACCGAGCGCGACCAGCGGGTGCTCGAGTACCTCGACGAGAAGATCCGGGAGCTGGCCGGCCTGCCCAAGCTCACGCGCAAGGACAAGGACTGATACGGCGCTGCACGCGTGCTGACTACTTGAGGCTCAGCACGTAGTCCGCAACCTCTTCCACCTCGCCGTTGGAGAGCGGCGGTGACATGCTCGGCATGGGTGGCGCCGGATGCTTGATCCACTCGACCATCTGCTCCCGCGAGCGCTGCAGCGCCGGCTGCAGCAGCTGGGGCCCGCCCTCGCCCCCCACCCCGCCCTGCCCGTGGCAGCTCGAGCAGAAGATATTGAAGATGCTCTTGCCCGGCTGCTTTCCAAAGCGGTGCTTCAGCTCGGACTCGGGCACCGCGAACTCCTGCGTCGCCGCGTAATCCTTCGGCAAGCCTGCTGCAAGCACCACGAGCTTCGGGACGTAGTCATCGCCGGTGGAAAGGCCCGAGCGGGACACGTTGCCCGTGGTCGTCGCGACATACTGCCGCTTGCCCACCTGGTAGGTGACGACCCCGCCGCCGAGTGAACCACCCAGCGGGAGCTTCAGGAGCAGCGTCCCGTCAGCGGCGTCGAAAGCCAGGAGGTTGCCCCCTGAATCCCCGCTCAGCAGCAGGCCGCCTGCGGTCGGCGTTGCGCCCGAGAGCACGGGAGTGTCTGCGTGATAGCGCCAACGCACCTCGCCGTTGGCCGCATCGACACTCGTGAGCCAGCCACTGCGCGGGCCGGTGTTCGAGCTGAAGTCCGGGAAGGTCCCCATGAATACGAGCGGCGCCTGATATTTCACCGGGCCCGAGCGGACGGTCATGCACCAGTCAACCGCGCCTACGTAGACCGCGTTGGTGAGCGGGCTGTAGGCCGGCCCGTTCCACTGCACGCCACCATCGGCGCCCGGGCAGGCGAATACGCCCTGCGGAGTCGGTAGCCCCGCCGGCGGCTTCACGGTCGTCACCGCGGTCCGGGAGGCGAGACGATGGCTATCCCGGTCGATGATGTAGAGGTAGCCGTCCTTCCCGGCCACGGCCACCCGGCGGTGACCAATCCGGTCGGTGAACAGCGCCGGCGCCGCGGCCAGGTCGTAGTCGAAGGCGTCATTGCGGTCGAGCTGGTAGTACCACTGCAGCTTGCCGGTGCGTGCATCGAGCACGACCATCGAGTTGGTGTACAGGTTGTCGCCCGGCCGGAATCCCGGCGTGAAGTCCGGGGCGGGGTTGCCCACAGGGACGAACAGCTCCCCGGTGCGGGCATCCAGCGTGAACGAGGACCAGGTACCGCCACCGCCGTGAGTCGTAGTGTCCGGGATGTGCCAGGTGTCGTACCCGGCCTCGCCCTTCTCCGGGATCGTATTGAAGCGCCAGACTTCCTTGCCCGTGGCGGCATCGAAGGCAAGGATCCGTCCGCGAATACCCCACTCGCTGCCAGCGGGCCCGATGAACACGAGACCTCGCCAGGCAATCGGCGCCATGCTCAGGAACTCACCCGCCGCGGGATCCGCTGCGCGTACCTTCCACAGCTCCTTCCCCGTCGCGGCATCAAGAGCGATGACGAACCCGTCCCCGGTACCGCGGAAGATCCGCCCGTCCAGGAACGCCGCGCCACGATTCGCGGGCAGCGGCTCATCACCCTGAGGCTCGAAGGCGTGGCGCCAGCGAAGCCTGCAGTTCGATGCGTCCAGGGCCACGACCGTGTGGATGGTCGTGACGTAGAGGGTGTTCCCGACCACGACCGGCCCCGCCTGGAAGATTCCCGGGTCGCCGAGGCTGATCTCGCATAAGGGGCGCAGGTCGGCGACGTTGCCGCGGTTGAGTGCCTTGAGCGGTGAAAAGCGCTGCCCGCTCAGGGGGCCGTTATAGGTGGGCCAGTCTCCCTCGGCAGCGCCCGCTGCGCCTGCGAGCATCGCCACCGCCAGGACCACCGCCCCACGCTTGAACCTCATCCTGACCCCCGTGTATCGCATGACGCCGTTCGATCGGCGATCGGGGCCGGCCTAGAAGCTGAACCGCGCCGCGACCCCGATCTCCAGCGGAGGCAGATAATTGACCAAGTCGCCGTCGGCGCCAATCTGCTGAACGAGTGAAACACGCCGGTTATCGGTGAGATTCTTGCCCCAGAGCGAGAAGCGCCAGTGATCCTGGGCCCAGAACACTTCCGCATTCAGGTTCGTATAGCTCGCTTGTGGGATGCGCCCGGTGATCTCGAGGTTGTAGGAGCTCGAGTAGTACAGGCTCGGGGTCACGCCGAGCTCGCCCGGGCCGTAGTGATGCGTCCAGGCAAGCGACAGGTTGGCCGTCACCTTCGGGGTGCGCGTCATGCGGTAACCGCTCGCATTGATCGACACGTCCGTATTGCCGCACGCCGTGCACGGCAGCCCGGTACTCGGGCTCGTGGTCAGCGGCACGCTGGCATCGGCATCCAGATACTCGACGTAGCTCGCCTTCGGAATCCAGGACACGCCGGCCTGCAGGTTCAGGTCGCGGGTGAAGTGGTAGGCGAAGTTGCTGTCCAGGCCGCCGATCTCGGCCTTGCCGGCGTTCTGCGTGACGTTAAGTCCGCCCACGAAGGCGCCGACCTGCAGATTGGTGTAGTCGTAGTAGTACGCCGCGGCATCGAAGCTGTAGTTCTCGCCCCGGGTCTTGAAGCCCACTTCGTAGGACTTGATCTTTTCCGGGTTGATGGGGTTAGGGTTGAAGGCCACCGTGTCGAACAGGCCGCTCTTGAACCCGGTGCTGTAGGTGAAGTAGACGTTGGTCTGGTCGGCCAGCGTGTAGCGGACGGACCCGCGCGGTGTCACGCTGTTCCAGTTCTTTTCTCCGAGCGTCCCGTAGGGCGCCGGAAGCACCGACACGTATCCGTGCCGGTGTTCGTCGCTGTAGCGCAGGCCGCCCACGAAGGACAGCTTCGAGGTCGCTGCATAGGTCAGCTCCGCGAAGACCGCCTCGGCGGTGGTGGTGTTGCGCGCCTGGAAGTCGATCACACCCGGGATGTTCAGGGGCGCGTAGGCCGCATCGTCGTGGAAGTAGTAGAGGCCGGCCACGACGGACAACGGTCCCGACCACCCAGAAGCGAAGTCGAACTCCTGGGAGGCCGACTCGTCGTACGAGGGGTTGTAGAAGTGCAGCAGGGACAGCGGCGAGCCGTCCGAGTCGGCATTGTTGAGGTAGACGTTGCTGTCCTGGTAGGAGGTGAGGCTGGTCAGCTTGCCGACGCCCAGGTCGAACTCACCGCGCAGGTTGCTCGCGAAGTACTGCGATTTCAGGTGCGGCAGGAAGTTCTGGATGACGTGATAGCCGTCGCTCGGCGGCGTGATCGAGGGGTCGATCGACCGGGCCAGCATGTTGCCGTTGATGGCCGAGAGTGGCAGCGCCGAGTAGTCGTCCCGCGTCGCGTAGGCTCCGGACAGGATGAACTTGGCGGCCGGCGACAGCTGCCACAGGAGCTTGCCGTGCAGCGTAAGGTTCTGGAATCCCAGCCGCCGGTCATAGATGTCGTTCCACTCGAAACCGTCGCTGTGTTCGTAGTTCGCCGAGAGACTTCCGGCGACGCGGTCACCGATCAGGGGACCCGAGACGAAGAGGCTCGAGCGGTAGTCCAGGCCACCGACCGCATAGGTGCCGGCGCTGCCCAGCACGGAGAGTGTGGGGGTGAAGCTCGGATCACGCGTGAAGACCTGGATGGCGCCACCGGTGGCATTGCGCCCGAACAGGGTCCCCTGCGGCCCCTTCAGGACCTCGATGCGGTCCACGTCCGGAAGGTCGAATACGTTCATCGCCTCCGAGGGCTGATAGATCCCGTCGACGTAGAAGGCGATATTGCTGTCGGCTCCCGGGCCCGTGATCGAGGTCGTCACGCCGCGGATGTTGGGCACGAGGTATATGCCCACCTCCGCCATGTTGAGCCCCGGTACGGCCTGGGTCAGCGCGGTGGTGTTCACGATGCCCTGGGCCGCGAGCTGGTCCCCGCTGACCACCGCGACCGACAGGGGCACGTCCTCGAGGCGCTCGGCGCGCTTCTGGGCCGTCACGAGCACGGTGGCCAGCTCGCCGGAGTCTGCGGCCTGCGCTGACGGGGGCGCCTCCTGTGCAGACGCGTTCTGCGCGGCGGCCAGCCCGAGTGTCAGCGTTGCGATCCCATATATGAGCTTCACGTGTCGATCCCCCTGCGCGCGGCTCAGCCGCGCCCCTTTCTGCGTGCAACTTTCGGACGGCGACGGACGAGGCGGCGATGGGCCAACGCTTCGACCTCGAGCAGCGCGCCGGTAACCAGAAGCCCGGCCACGATTACGGTGGTCCCCGCGGGAGGGCGGGTCGTGAACAGCGTCGACTTGATCGCGGCGTAGCCGGTGTAGGCGGCGGAGCTCGTGGCGAAACAAGTGAGCTTCACAACATCCTGGAGCGTGGCGTCCGCGAGCGAGAGCACCGCGGACAGGTTGGCGAAGCACTGCATCGCCTGGGCATGCGGGTCGTTCTCGCCCACGAGCTTGCCGTCCTTCAGTGCCAGCTGCCCCGACACCAGGAGCCACTCCCCGGCACCGCTCATCTGGCAGGTCCCCGGCCACTTGACGCCTTCGAAGTCGTAACAGGTGTGCATGCGCCGCCCGTTATGTCCGACGGACAGAGCTGCGGATGATCTGGCCCAGCCGCTCAGACCCCTCACGCACGGTTTCCAGGGGCGCCTGGCTGTAGCTCATGCGGAAATACTGCCGTGGGTCCGCCTCCAGGGTGAACCGCTCGCCGGGCCTGAAGTAGATGCGCGCCTTGGCGGCCTCGGCGGCGACGCGCTGCCAGTCAACGCGGTCATCGATCTCGATCCACAGGTAGAAGGAGCCGCGTGGGGTCCGGAACTTCACCAGGTCGTCACGCACCGACGCGAGGCCCGCGATGGCCGCATCCCGCTTGGCACGGTAGATGGCATTGACCTTCTTCAGGTGCGGGTCCAGCAGTCCTTCGCCGAGATATTCGATCATCGTCCGGGCGATCCACTGGCTGACCCCGAGGTCCTCGCGGACCGAGGCCAGCGAGGCGATCCCCGCCGGGTCTCCTGCCATCCAGCCCAGTCGCAGCCCGGGAGCCACCATCTTGCTGAAGGTGCCGGCCTGTAGGACGAGCCCGCTGTCGTCCATGCTGAGCAGAGTCGGGAGCGAGGCGCCTTCAAAGCGCAGCTCGCTGTAGACGTCGTCCTCGAGAATCAGGAACCCGTGCTGCTGGGCAAGCTGGACGAGGCGTACGCGCCGCGCGACGGCAAGCTCGGTGCCGGTCGGGCACTGGAAGGTCGGCCCCAGGTACACCATCTTCAGGCGTCGGTGCTGGCCGGCAAGTTCCACGATCAGCTTCTGGAGTGCGGCCACGTCCATGCCGTCGTCGTCGATGGGCAGTGCGCGCAGTTCGGCGCCCGCTGACTGGAAGTACTTGAGTGCGTATGGAAACGTGGTTGCCTCGACCGCGACGACATCGCCGGTGTCGAGGTAGCCGTGCGCCGCGAGCGCAATGCCCTGAACTGAACCGGAGGTAAGGATCACGCCCTCCGGGGACACCGCCTTGCCCTGGATATGGCCGATGCGGGCGGCGATTGCGGCGCGCAGCGCGCGATTGCCGAACAGCAGCTCCTCGTATCCGACCTGCGGCTCGAAGTAGTCCAGGCAGACCGAGCCGTCGCGGGCGAGAACCTTGCCAGCCAGCCGCAGCAGGTCCTCGCGCGGAAAGGTTTCGCGGCCGGGCAATCCCTGGTCGAAGTTGTATCCGGTGACATCCGGTGGATCCGGGAAGAACATCGGAGGCCCGCTGCGGGCAAGTTTCGAAGCCAGCTGTGTGGTGCGACCGGGCATACGGAGGGGCGCTCGCGATGATTGAGGTGCGGAGAGCGCGATTTTAGGGCGGCACCCGGAGCGTCCGGGGCGGTTGCTTTTTCGCCAAACGGTCATTTCTTACGCGAGACGGCCACCGGTCGAGCGAACCATGGGCAGGGTGCACCGAGGCCTTTATTCATGCGGACTAGGGCGTGGAGCGCCGTTGACAGGAAAGCGATCCCCGCTCCAAAGTCAGCGTTGCGCGCATGCCGCTGCCGCGGGCGTGGCGAGGGGGAAAGATGTCGCTGGTGAACTTTGACGTCGAGATCCAGGTCGAGAGCGCCCTGCGCTCGGACAACGTGACGGTCTTCGTCGGTGCGACCGACAGTCCGCCGGCCAGCTGCACTTCCCAGTGTCCGGATCACTACATGCTCACCATGGCGATCACCCCGCGGCCGCCGCGAGCCTGGGCGACACTCGGTGACGGTCTCGATCACGAGCCCCTGGCGGCCATGGGCGAACTGATGCTGATTCCGCCCGGATACGCGCAGCGCGGGGGCTTCGAGCCACAGCGTGGGCTGCGCCGCGACATCTTCTGCCTCTTCCCACAGAACCGCTTCGAGGACCTGATGGGCGGCCCCATCGAATGGACGCACGCCAGCCTCAAGGCCACCTCCGACATCCACGACCCGAACCTGCAGGCCGCCACCCGGCGCTTGGCCCAGGAGGCGATGACGCCGGGCATGGCCGCCGGAGTCCTTTCGGACTCACTCGCTGCTACGGTCGCGGTTGATGTGCGACGCTACTTCGGTGCGAGGTGCCGCACGGAGGCCTCCGGACGCTCGCGCCTCTCGGTCCAGCAACTGGAGCTGATTCGCGACTACATCCACGCACATGCCCATCAGGACGTTCACCTGAGCAGCATGGCCACGCTGTGTGGCATCAGCGTTCGTCACCTGACCCGCGCGTTCAAGGGGACCACGGGAATCACGCTCGCCGGCCACGTGAGCGAGGTGCGCATGAACATCGCCAAGGACCTCCTGGTGAACACGCGACTTCCGCAAAAGGCGATTGCGGCGAACGTCGGGTTTGCCAACGTGAGCAGCTTCAGCACTGCATTTCGCAGGACCACCGGGATTACGCCGGATGCGTACCGGCGCGGCGATTCGAGCGCCAGGCGCGCCCGGACCTGAGCGGCCGGCGGGCGGTTCCGGGAGCCTCGCAGAATGATCACCCGGCGCGGCGCGCTCCTCGGGTACCTGGGCGTCCCCTTACTGGCCCGCGCGGCGGCGACGCCGAAGGCCGATGCACCGGTTCGGCTCCGGCCGACCCTTACGGTCGAAGCCGCACGGAGGGTGCTCGCGGCCTGTCACCGGCACGCCATTCAGAACGGATGGCCGGTCGCCATCGCCGTCGTGGATGAGGGGGGTGCACTGTTGGTGTTCGAGCGCCTCGAGGGAGCCCTCCCGCTTGCGGCCAACGTAGCAATCGGCAAAGCACAATCCTCCGCGGCCATGCGACTGCCGTCCGGGGAGATCGAGAAGCTCACGCGCGAGATGCCGGGGCTGCTCAACGTCCCGGCCGGGATTCCGCTCCAGGGCGGACTTCCGCTGCTCTGGCATGGCGAATGCGTAGGCGCGGTCGGCGTATCCGGAATGAGCGCCCCGCAGGATGAGCAGGTGGCGCGCGTCGGGGCCGCGACCCTCGACTGATCACCCGGCTGCCTGCACCTTCGCGATCCACTCGTCCACGAGCTGCTCGAGCACCGTCAGCGGGACCCCGCCGTTCTCCAGCACGACCGCGTGGAAGTCGCGGATGTCGAACTTCGGGCCGAGCGCGGTCTTCGCCTTCTCGCGCAGCTCGAGGATCTTCAGCTGCCCGATCTTGTAGGCACACGCCTGACCGGGGGCTGCCATGTAGCGCTCCACCTCGGTCGTGACGTCGCCCCTCGCCATGCCGGTATTTTCGACCATGTAGTCGATCGCCTGCTCGCGGGTCCAGCCCTTGGCGTGCAGCCCCGTGTCGATCACCAGGCGGGCCGCCCGCATCTGCTCGAGCTGCAGCCGGCCGAGGTCCCCGAGCGGGTCGTCCTTGTACATGCCGATCTCGGCCGCGAGCCGCTCAGCATAGAGCGCCCAGCCTTCCGCATAGGCGGTGTACAGCGTCTGCTGGCGGATGAACGGCAGGTTCTTGAGGTTGAGGGCCGTGGAGATCTGGAAGTGGTGACCCGGGATGCCCTCGTGATAGGCGAGCGTCTTCATGCTCCAGGTCGGGTTCTCGCTCAGGTCGCGGAGGTTCACGAAGAACGTGCCGGGACGTGAGCCGTCCAACGCGGCCTGCATGTAGTAGGCGCCCGAGCTGCCCTTCTCCTGGCCTTCCGGCACGCGCACCACCGCAAGGTGGGTGGTCGGCACGGTGCGGAAGTACTCCGGCATCTTCGCGTTCACCTCGTCCAGGATCTGCTGGTAGCGATCCATGAACTGCTTGCGCCCCTCGTCCGTGTTGGGCATGAGGTACCGCGGGTCCTTGCCGAGCGCGGTCACGCGCTCACCGACCGTGCCGGTGGCCAGGCCCTGGGACTTCAGGAGCGCGTCCATCTCGGTGGAGATGCGCGCCACTTCGCTCAGCCCGAGCTGGTGCACCTGCTCGGGGGTGTAGTCGGTGGTGGTCATCTGCCGCAGCGCTTCGGCGTAGTAGGCGGCCCCGTCCGGCAGCTCGCCCACCCCGGCGCCGTGGCGGTTCGCTGCCGCGGGCTTCTGCGCCTCGAGGGCCGCCGCCATGCGCTGGTACGCGGGATATACGTGGTCACGCACCGCGGCCGTCGCGGCCTGCCCGAGCTCCTGCTTGCGGCCGGCCTCGAGCCCCTTCACCTTGTCCATGCGCGTCAC
This sequence comes from Pseudomonadota bacterium, assembly GCA_018241425.1. GTDB lineage: Bacteria > Pseudomonadota > Gammaproteobacteria > Steroidobacterales > Steroidobacteraceae > 13-2-20CM-66-19. The sequence continues at coordinate 14,002 of JAFEDU010000007.1, read as the reverse complement.
GAAACTCGTGACCAGCGCATTCTTGTCGGGGGGACCTGCGATGGTGTCGTTGATCACGGTGATCGAGTGCTCGATCAGCGCCGGCGGCATGACCACGCCCTGCTTCGCCTGCCACTGCATCTGCTCGGTCGCCTGGTCGAGCTTCACTTCCATCGCCTCGAGGCGCTTGACGTAGTTGCGGGCGGTCTTCTCGTTGCCGACAACGTGCGTCGTCTCCATGAAGCCCGGCAGCATGGCCTCGACGCCGAACATCGGGCTAATCGGGTAGAGCCCTTCCGAGCTCAGCCAGGTGAACTTCTGGAACCTGAGGGGCGTGCTGTACTGGTCGACCAGGATGTCGTACGTCACCTGGTCCTGCCGGTTGAGCTTCGCGCGGTCGAACTCCCGGACCTCCCTGAGGAACGTGGCCATCTCCGCGTAGTCCTCGTCGCGCTTCTTGAGGGTGGAGGGGGTGAGCTTGTCGGAGTGGCGATCGAAGATCGTGCCGTCGGCGATTCCGACGTCTGTGAAGATCTCCGGGTCGTGCAGCAGGATCTGGATTGCCTGGCGGTTGGCCAGCATGTTGATGTTGAACGGCTTGCCCCAGAGCGTGCGGTAGCCGGCGTACGCGATGACAATCCCCAGTACCAGCGCCGTCCAGCGGACGACGCGCCAAATCCTCTTAGCCATTGAATAGATCCCTAAAATTCGGTCGTGATGGCGCATTTTCGCGCAAAGCGCCGGGGATGTCCGTCGCTTCGGCGCTGGGGCGGGGGCTCACGTCGCAACGGACCGCTCAGGGGAACGGCCTCGTAACGTCCGGCGCGCTGCGCCTGGGGCCGCAGGCGGCTCCCGCTCAGCGGCTCTCAGCGGGGGCGGGGGCCGCCTTGAAGTGCTCGGTGAAGTCCGCGATCGCCGCGTGCAGGCCGTCCCGGTCGAACTCGAGGAACAGCTCGTTCGCGCGCGGTGCGCGCCGCAGGTAGTCCACCTCCGGGGTCCGCGGGTAGTCGGGGCGATGCGCGACGTCTGTCTGGCTGCAGGTCATCTGCTCATCCGGTGACAGCCGCAGGTCGTGCATGGACTCCAGCGCGAACAGCTTGCGCACCTGCAGGGCCTTGGTCGTCGGGTGCGAGTAGACCTTCTGCAGGTGCACGGGGTGCTCGCCGGGCGGGAGCGACACCACCGTGCCCGCCGGACCGTACGGGTAGTGGTCGCCGTCGTTGTGATTGGTGTAGAGCAGGAACACCGGGTTCCCCTGCCAGTGCCCGAGTGCCTCATCGAGCGCGACGCTCGCGAACTCGTGGTCCAGGTGGTGGTCCAGGCGCGGGTCGGGCATCACGATGATCGCCGGGTTCACCTTGCGCAGCACCTGCGTCAGGTCCTCCACCAGGTGCCGCCAGGAATTGCTGCGCGTCGCCCCCGACACCAGCGTGCTGAGGTTCGCGCGCCGGTAGCGCGCGACATCGGTGTTCGGGCCGTAGACCTCCGGGAAGGTCACTTCCGGCTTCTGGTACATCGCGTCCAGGCGCCCGTCGAAGTACCCGAGGTTGGCCGTGCGCTCGGGCGGGATGCGGCCCTGCCACGGGACGGTCACGCTGTCGACCGCGCGCAGGTAGCCCTTCAGGGCGTAGTGCTCGGCCGGGTCACTGACGCTGGCGCGGTAGTTCATGTCGCCGGCATTGCCGGCGGTGACCGTGACCACGGTCGCCTCGCGGTCGGCGTACAGGCCGAAGGCCGCGATCTCCGCATCGTCCGGGTGCGGCGCGAGCACCAGGATGCGGCCCTTGAGGTCGAGGTGGTTGTCGAACACGCGCAGCGTGGCCTCCTCGGCCGCGAGCGTCACGGCGTGCGTGCGGAGGCTCACCTCGGCGCCCGGGGACAGTCGCTCGGTGAGCCCGCTCAGGTTGAGCCAGCGTACGCCCAGGGCATTGGCATCGAGGTACTGCTGGATGCGGTACTCGCCGACCGCGACCTCGACCCAGGGATTCCTCTCGGCACCCAGGGAGCGGACGGCGAGGAGCACGGTGTCCGCGCGTGCCTGCCCACGCGGCCAGGTGAAGCGAACACCGTCGGCGGTGGCGGAGAGTGGCAGCTTCGTCATGCCCTCTGTCGTCGCGAACACGTACGGGTCGGCGGCCCACTGCGCCGCACGCGGGCCAGCGGCGGCGGGCGGCTCCTCCGGCGCGGGGGCCTGGGCGCCGCACGGGAGCGCATGGGCCACCCACGCGGCCAGCATCGGGCCGGCCATGCGGCGGGTCAGGGTTAGGCTCACGTGCGTCCTTCTTAGTTACTACGCCGGGTCGCGTTGCCGATGAGCGGCCGGGCCCAGATGCCGACGCTCAGCACGAAGCCGAAGGTCAGGTACAGGAACAGCATGCCGGACCGCAGGCCATAGCGGTCCCCGAGCCAGCCGATGATGAAGGGCACGAGCGCGCCCCCCATGATCCCCGAGCACAGGATTCCGGCCAGCGGCCCGTGGTGCCGCGGTACCGAGTTCAGGCCGAGCGACACGATCGTCGGCCACATGATCGAGGCGAAGAAGCCGACACAGGGGAAGGCCAGCCGGGAGACTTCCGCCGGGCCGAAGAGCGCCGCCGAGAGCGTGCACAGGGCGCCGATCGCAAAGCCGACGAGGACGCGGCGGCTGTCGAAGAGCTTCAGGAGCGCCATGCCCAGGAGGCACCCGACCGTCATCAGTCCCCAGAAGTAGGCCACCGCATCGGCGCCGCCCGTGTGCGGGTCGACCTGGTGATAGCGCTCGAGGAACGGGGACATCCAGTCGGCGGTGCCCTGCTCGCAGCCGACGTAGGCGATGATCGCGAGGAAGTACAGCCACACCGACCGGTCCCTCAGCAGCTCCCGGTACATGGACAGCGTGCCCGCCGATTCCTCGTCGGTCCGCTCCACCCGGGGGAAGCGCAGCAGCACGATCAGCACCACGCAGGCAGCGCAGATCACGGCGAACACCCAGTAGATCGACGCCCAGGGAAGCGCGGGATCGGACAGGCCGCGCAGCAGCCCGTACAGGCCGCCGGCGTCCCCGCCGGTCGCCCCGAGGTGGCCCACGATCGCCGAATACACCAGCGGGCTTACGAAGGAGGCCACCCCGAAGATCAGCTGCGCGAAGGCGGAGTTGAACGCGAAGTGCTCCTCACCGCCGGCGACGCGCAGCAGGGGATTGATGGCGACCTGCAGCACGGCCATCCCGGCGCCGATCACGAACAGCGAGGTCACGGCCATACCGTAGCCGGGGAAGGCCGCGAAGCCCGTGGCCCCGAGGGTCGCCGCCAGGAAGGCCACGACCATGAGCTTCTTCTCCCCCCAGCGCTGCACCGCGAACCCGGCCGGGATCGACATCACCCCGTAGGCGATGAAGAACGCGAACGGCAGCACCGCCGCCAGGGCGAGCGAGACGTGGAAGCCTGAGATGATGTCCGGGATCAGGGGACCCAGGATGTTCGTGATGAAGGAGATCACGAAGAACACGAAGAAGACCAGCGCCACCATGAGCATGCTGCGGCTTGCGGTCGTGAGCGGCACCGTCGTCGTGGTTGTCGTCGCCATCGCTGCTAGATCACCGGTATCTGGCTGATGTTGTTCTTGGGGTCCATCCAGAAGGACTCGTTCACGAAGCGGCTGAAGATCTCGCGCGGCAGGATGGGCACGCGCTCGATCGGCTCGACCTTGGGCCGCACGCTGTGCAACCCCGGCATCCCCACCCGCGCATCGAACTCGTCCGCGTTGTAGGCCACGTGGTCGAAGTCGTGCTCGAACCAGGGCTCGCCGATGAACTGGTACACCGCGCGCACCGCCGCCGCCGGGTTGCGTGCCAGGCTCTCGTAGGTCAGCAGCAGCAGTCGTCCCGGGGAGTACTGGCCGTAGAACGCATCCTTGGTGGCCTGGAAGGAGAAGCCGACCATGCCGCGCGGGTCGGTCAGGGCCTCGACGCGCGAGTACACCGTGGTGTTGGTGTCGAAGCGGAACACCTTGCTGACGCTGACGGGCTGGCGGCGCACCAGGCGCTCCATGCTGTCCAGCACCCACGAGAGCTGGCGCACGCAGGCGATCACCTTGGCCTCCGGGAACAGCGTCTCGAGCAGCTGCATGCGGCTGCACCACAGGCGGCTGGTGTCGAATACCACGCTCGCCTGCGCCTCGCCGGCGTAGAAGTTCTCGACCAGCCCGCGCAGCAGTGCCACACGCTGCGCATCGGTGACGTCGAAGGAGAAGTCGTTCTTGCTGCTCGCCTCGGCCATCACGACACCCATGATGTCGGCGAGCGGGCTGGTCATGCCGGCGCGGAAGCGCGGGTTCTGGTTGAGGATCGCCGCGAGCAGCGTGGTGCCCGAGCGCGGCAGCCCGGAGATGAAGTGGAACCTGCGGGCGGTCTTGGCGGCAGCGGGTGAGGCAGGCATGAGGGCCTTCTGAGGTGGCTCAGTTCCCGCCGATGGTACCCGGTCCGGTCAGGGCCGGGTCGCGGATCTGACCGGGACTTCGCGGGCCGCCGCGTTCCATCCCGCCACCTCGACCACCGGTAGCGCCCCGTCGCCTTTCGCGACGCGCGCGGTCAGGGTGACCGACTCGCCCGGCCACAGGGTCACGTCGTTGTCGCTCCACAGGACCGGCACCACCGGCTCGTGGCCGGGCGCGCGCCTCACGCTCAGGTGCTGGAAGAACGCGGGAGCCCCGGAGGATCCGCCCAGCGACAGGTGGACGGTGATGAGGTCGTAGGTGTCGGCGTGCTGCACCGTGGCGGCGGCCCCGACGGACGCGGCCGGCAGGGATGCGAGCGGGGTGAGGTCCGCATAGCGGGTGAGCGGCGTGAGGTACCAGTTGGAGTGCTCCCAGTCGAGCACGTCGGTCTGGGTCGAGAGCCAGTAGACGTTGCGGCTGATCGGGGCGCCGTCCGCGCGTGCGAGCTCGAGCTCGATGAAGTACGTGCGCGAGGTGGCGGGAACCTCGGGCAGCGTCTCCACCATGCGGGTGGAGTTGCCGGGCAGGTCGATCCCCCGGGCGCGACGCTCGTACACGACCGACCCGTCCAGGTTGCGCACGCGGATCCGGGCCTCGAGGCCGTGCTCATGGCCGAGCGTCTGGTTCACCAGGACGACGGCGCGGGTGTCGTAGGAATACTGGATGTGGAGCGGCTCGTTGGCCTTCTTGGCGCCGAAGTAGGCACCGGCCGGGTTCAGGAAGTAGTCGTAGAGGTGCCAGTGGAGCGACGGCCACGCGTTGTTGAGCATCCAGTAGATGACGCCGGTCGCAGGCTTCGCTGCGTCCATGCGGGCGTTGAAGGCCTCGAACTGCGCCCTGGCATTGTCGTAGTTGTCGAGCTGCGCCTTGGCGGCGTAGTCGGCAAGGCTCGTGGGCGCACCATAGCGCTTCGCCAGCGCCACGCTGAACGGCTCGACGTTCGCGAAGACCGACCAGGCGGCGGAGGCGTGATACTGCCGCGCCGCAGGGGTCTTCCACAGCGCCTCCTGCTCCTGCGGTGCGAGCATGCGAATCAGGTCGTCCAGCATCGGGATGGAGGCGCCGGCGCTGACCTCGGAGTCGAAGCCGTACGCGCCGCCCAGCCGGTCGGCGTACCAGTACGCGGGCGGGACCCACGAGTAGGGACCGTCCATCTTCATGCCGGAGGGGCCGGTCTCGGGCGTGCCCTGCGGCACCGCGGCGGAGATGATCGGCAGCGTCCAGTCGGCGGCGCGCAGGGTATCCACGTACAGCTTCGAGAGCGCCGGCGGCGGCGCGTTGTCGCTGCCGATCATGAACCCGATCACGGAGGGGTGGTTGCGCAGCAGGCGCGCCTCGCTCGCCATCGAGGCGGCCGCCACCTTGTCGTCTTCGGCGTCCCAGGGCGCCCCGCCGGTCCTGGCCCAGGACTCCCACTTGTCGCAGCACTCCCAGCCGGCGAGGACCAGGATGCCATTGCGGTCGGCGAGGTCGTAGAAGCGGGCATCCTCGAGCTTGCCCTCGGAGCGGATAGTGTTGAGGCCGAGGTTCACGACGTAGCTGAACTCGGCCTCCATGCGCGCGGGGTCATCGCGCAGGAACATGTCCGGCGCCCAACCGGCACCGCGGATCAGGAGCGGCTTGCCGTTGATGACGAACTGCGCGTAGCCCTGCGGGGTGAGGTGCGAGCTGACGCTGCGGATCCCGAAACTCGCGCTCGTCCGGTCGGAGAGCGCGCCATCGACGGCCGCCGACATCTCGAGGGTATACAGCGGATGCTCGCCGAGGCCGATGGGCCACCACACCCTGGGGTGCCTGAGGTTGAGGCCCGCATCCGTCTGCGGGGAGAACGACACCACCTGCTGCTCGCCGGGACCGAGATGGATCTTGCGCGTCAGCGAGACGCCGGCCACCGTGCCGGTGATCAGCGCGTCGTGTGCGACCGCATCGAGGTTGCGCGCCTCGACGGTGACGCCCAGGGCGGCGTGCGAGAGGTCGGGGAGCGACAGGTTCGGCGTCACGTGCGGGAAGCGGATCTGGACCGGCCCGGTCCGGAGGATGTCCACGCCCCGCCACGGGCCCATGTTGTTGTCCGGCGGCGAGGGGTTCCAGTCGACCCAGCCGATCGTCAGGCTGGACCTCGGGTCGGCCGGGTGCACGCGCAGCGCCAACGTATTGATGCCCGGATGCACCTGGCCCGTCACGTCGATTTCGCGCACCGGGTAGGCACCGCTCACGGCGTCCGCGGCCGCGACCTGAGACCCGTTCAGCCACACGTCCGCAGCGGCAATCATGCCGTTGATGCGCAGCGTGGTACGCGGTCCCTGTGCCCCGTCGGGGATCGTGAACTGGGTGCGATACCACCACGGCACGACGAACACCGTGCCGCTCGCATCCGGCTCGGAGGCGGTACGCAGGTTGTCGCCGTAGAACAGATCCTTGAAGGTGCCGTTCTCGACCAGGGCCCCCATGACCGTGCTGCGGCCGCCCGCCGGGTACCACTCCTTGGGCTCGAAGCCGCCCGAGGAAATCTGCGCCCCACCCTCCTGGGCCTTGGAGCTGGACTGGATCTGCCAGTGCGCGATCGCCGTGACCGAGCCTGCGTCGCCCACGGTCGTCGGTGCGGCGGGCGCACCGGCCCGCGCCGCGCTGACCAATGCGAGGAGTACGCCCAGCAGCGCCCCTACCGCGCTGACCGAACCTAAGTGCCTGCCCGGGCTGCGCGTCACCCAGCCCCTCCCGCCATGGCCCTCACCACTGTCCGCGGACGCCAACGGTGAACATACGCTCGGCGAAGTTCGTGTGGCCCACCTGGTCCGGCCAGAGCAGGTAGAAGCGCTGGTACTCCTTGGTCAGGTTGGTGCCGTCCACGAACACCTCGAGGTACTTGGAGAACTTGTAGGCGACCGAGGCATCGAGATAGTGCTGGGGCGCCTCGTACTCTTCCATGCCGCTGATGCCACCCACGTCCTCCGCGAAGGCGCGCTTCGAGCGGTAGTTGTAGGCCACGCGCGCCTGGAAGTGCTTGTCCTGGTACCACAGCACCAGGTTCCCGCTCTCTTCCGAGTTGTCCGGGAAGGGAATCTTGTTCCCGGCCAGGTCCGTCTCACCGGTCTTGCTGGGTGCGTACGTGAAGTTGAACTCCATGCCGGTGTACTGGAGCAGCCACGGCAAGAAGGTGAAGCCCTGCCGATAGTCGAACTCGGCCCCCTGGATGCTGCTCCCGGAGCCCTGCAGCGGAGTGGTGATGGCAATGCAGTGGTGCCGGACCACGCCGTCCTCGTCCGGCAGGTTGCAGTTGATCACGCTGCCGTTGACGATGAAGCTCTGCACGCTGATGCGATAGAGCTCCAGGTTCAGGATGCTCGAGGGGTTGATGTAGTACTCGAAGGACACCCCGTAGTTGGTGGACCGCCACGGGTTGAGGTTCGGGTTGCCCGCGGAATTGCCGGTCGCGACCTGGTAGATCGGGCCGGTCTTGGTCTCCTGCAGCGAGTAGTTCAGCGACAGGCCCCCGCCCCAGGTACTCAAATCCAGCGGCATCATGTTCTTGGAGTAGGCCAGACGCATCACTACCTTGTCGGTGAGGTTCACCGCGAGGTTCAGGGCGGGCAGCACGTCGTTGTAGCTGCGGGTGGTGTACTGAGGGCCGGCGTCGGCCGCCTCCAGTCCGTACTGGCCGGGCAGGCCGGTCAGATGCTGCGTGACGTCGAGGTTGGTGTGGATGAGCCGCGTGCCCACGTTGCCGCTGTACTTGAAACCCCACAGCTCGCCGCCGAAATCGGCCTGCAGGTAGGTCGACAGCTCCTTCAGGTCCACGTTCCAGGTGAGGTTCGGTGCATTCTGCGTGGTGGTGTTGGGGTAGAGCGACTTCCAGAACGCCATCGGATCATCCATGGCGTAGGGGTTGATCGCCCAGAAGTTGATCCCGGTGCCGAGGAGGTTGCCGTACTCCCGGAAGTTGTTGGCGAGCGGCGCCGGGGTCTTCGACAGCGGCTGTGAGGACAGGGGCCCGGCACGGAAATAGCCCTGCGAGTTGCCGGCCGTACACCAGGTGTTCGGCGTGGTGTCCGTCGCATTGCCGCTGAGGATCACGTCGGACCCGACGTAGCGCACCAGGCAGCCATTCGGGTCGCTGGCGCCCATGCCCCCATACACCGGGGTCACGAGCGTGAAGCCGTCGTTGTCGGCGCTGCGGATGGAGTTGCGCACGCCGAAATCCAGCTTGAACCTGTCGTTGAACGCGTAGTGCCCGTCGAAGCGCAGCGCGGTGATCGCCGTCTCGCGCCGGTAGTCGTCGCTGGACTCGAGCGTCTTCATCGTCCAGGCGTTCTGGTTGGCGAAGGCGGTGGCCAGCGAGGGCGGCAGCGTCACCTGCAGCGACGTCCCCCGGAAGTCGGCGATGATCGGCACGGTGTTCTGCGGGATGCCGTTCGCGTTGAAGACGCGATTGCCCCCGAGCTGCGCGGGGTACACGAAAGTCCCGCAGGGCAGGTTGGTGTTCGGATCGGCCCACAGGCAGCCGTCGGAATCGGAGATGTTGACGTCGGTCTCGATGTATTCCTGGTGCGCCGTGTCGCGGATGCCGCGCACGCTCCCTGTGAACGGGCCGCCGTTGTCGTAGTCGAACTGGAGATTGAGGTTCTGGGCGGTCGAGGTCCGGCGGATGACCTGCGAGTACGACTCCACGTCGCCCGGCCACTTCTCGTACACCTGGGTGCTGTAGATCTGCGAGCCGGCCCAGGCGGGATCCACGGGCGGGGTGTTGTACTGGCTGAGCGCCGTGGCGCCGGTGGCGTGCGACACCAGCGGCACGTAGGTCGCGCCCTGCCAGTTGGTGGAATTGAACTGCAGGCCCTCATCACGATCCCACTGCTGCTGGTGCGCATAGAACCCATCGGCCGTCATCTTGAGGCCGTGGTCGAGATCCAGCTGGAAGGATGCGTTGAAGGCGTGGCGCTTGCGCTCGACGGCGCTGTCGTTCAGTTCGATGTTCTGGCTGCCGATGAAGACGCCGTTGCGCTTGCCGTCACCGTTCACGTCCACGCTGCCATCCGGGTACTGGTGGATTTGCCCGGGGATGGGGGCGCCGTTCCACGCGCCGAGGAACCCGTTGTAGGCGCCGGCACTTTCGGCATTCTCGCCGTGCAGGATCACCCCGTACTGGTCGAGTCCCTCAGTGATGTTGCCGCCGGCGCTCGCACCGCCGGTCGTCCCGAGCCGGGTGGTGTCGGAGAAATCCCCGGACACCAGGAGGCCCCAGCGCCCATCCCCGTTGAAGGCAACGAGGCCACTGGCCTCCGGGCCGGTCTTGTTAGTGACGCTGCCGCGTTCCCCGTCGGCGGTGTAGCTGAAGGTGAACCCGCGCGGCAGGTCCCAGGGCCGGAAGGTGTGCAGGTCGAGGGTTCCCGAGATGCCGCCAATGGCCTGGGAGGCCGTGGACGACTTGATCACGTCCACCTGGTTGAAGAGGGTCGCGGGAAGGGTCGTGAAGTCGGGTGCCTGCAGATCGATCTGGTCCGGGGTGATGAACATCTCGCCGTTGAGCATCGTGCCGACCTGGGGCAGGCCGCGGACGTCCACGGAAGTGCCGACGCCGGCGTCGCGGTTGATCTGCACGCCAGTGATGCGCTGCAGCGCATCGGTGATCGTCACGTCGGGCAGCTGCCCGATGCTCTCCGCGGAAATGCTGTCCTGGATGTTCGATGCCGTGCGCTTGATCTCGATCGCGCGCATCTGCGAGGCCCGGACGCCGGTCACGGTGACCGTCATCAGGTCGTTGTCCACGTCGCTATCGGGCTTGGTCTTGCCCTTCGGCGGATTGGGCGAGTCTGCCGTGGCGGGCGCCGGGGAAGCGTCCGGCGTCGGCGCTGCATCTGCAGCCGTGTTCCCGGTGTTGTCGGCGGCCATGGCCGCGGCCGCCGCTGCCAGTAACGCCATCGATACGGCAATTGCGACGGGGTGCTTGCGCTGTACGTGTGACACGGGCTTAGCTCTCCAGGTTCAGCGTCGGTCGACTCTCTTGAGGTACGGCGATGCGCGCTCCGTCGCGTTGGGGAATGTCATGGGTGAGTGCGCCCTCCCAGGCGCAGGACACATGCAATGGAAGGCAGCCCGCGACGAGATGCGCGCGGAGGATGCCGCCGCTTCGATGACCTGTTCCCCAATCATTCTTGTCGTTACGCCGTTATTGATTCGGTCGCTTGACGAATCAATCTCGCACGCTGAGACCGCTTGCGTCAAGTATGGCTGTATTTGAGAACGAGTATGGCTATGATTGTTCGGATAGGTGACGAATCAAATAACATGAGAGCCCTACCTTCCCTGCCCATAGCCGGCGTCTCCCGCCAGCTTTCCCGTCGCAGCGCCTTCGAGGCCCTGCTGCACCACAGCCCGATTTCCCGCGCCCACCTCGCCAAGGTCACCGGGCTCTCGAAGCAGACGATGTCCGAGGTGATCGATGACTTCGAGCGCCAGGGGCTGGTGCGACGCGTGGGGCGAACCCGCGGTAATGTCGGGCGGACGGCCGTGTTGTACGAACTGAGCCCGGCGGGCGGTCACGTGCTGGGCATCGACCTTGGGGCGCAGCAGCTGACGGTGGCTCTCGCCGATATCGCGGGCCGGGTTCTCGCGGAGGTCCATGAGCCCACCGACAGCCGTGGCGGCACCCAGGTAATCGAGCAGATCGCGCGGCTCGCGGATCACCTGGCCCGCGAACATCACACGCACCTGGGTGTCATTCGCTCCATCGTGCTTGCGACCCCCGGCGTGGTTAACCCCCGGACGGGCGCCATCGAGATGGCGCCCAACATCACCGGGCTTGCGCACATCAACGTGGTGGGGCTGCTCACCGAGAAGCTCGGCAGCCCCGTCGTGTGCGAGAACGACATCAATCTCGCATTGCTCGGGGAGATCTGGCACGGCTGCGCGCAGAACGTGGGCAACGTGGCATTCCTCGCCCTGGGCACCGGCATCGGCCTCGGCCTCTATATCAACGACCGTCTGGTACGCGGCGAGAATGGCGCCGCCGGCGAGATCGGCTACCTGCCGATCGGCGGCGATCCCATGCAGGCCGAAGCCCGCGCGCAGGGCTGCCTCGAGTACCAGGTCGGCGCCAGCGGCGTGGTACGGCGCCACCGCGAGGCGGGCGGTTCTGGCGTGGAGTCGGCGCGGGAAGTCTTCGAGCGGGCGCAGGCCGGCGACCCCCTCGCCGCGAGCGTGGTCGACGAGACCGCGCGACTTACGGCCCTCGCAGCCGCGACCGTCATCGCCACCGCGGACCCGAAGCTTCTCGTGCTCGGGGGCTCGGTCGGGGCGCGCCCGGATTTTGCGGACAAGGTCGCCCGCATGCTCGTGCAGCTCTCGCCCCGCCCGGTCGAGATCCGCACCAGCACCCTGGGGCGGCGCGCCGGGGTCGTGGGCGCCCTGTCGGTTGCCCTGCGCCGCCTGCACGATGAGTTCTTTGGCGTCGCGGAGCTCACGGCGCCGCTGCCGCTGCCGCAGGCCGCGGCCCGCGACACGGCGCGTCAATGATGGTCGAGGCTGACTACTGCTTTGCCGCGGACCTCGGCGGCACGAAGCTCGCGGCCGCCATCGCCGACACGCAAGGCCGCATCGTCGCCGAGCGCACGGAGCCCACCGACCCGCGCGGGGCCGCGCACGTGGCGGAACAGATCGCCGCCTGCGCTGACAAGCTCTCGCAGGCTGCCGGCATCGAGGTCGTGCAGGCACGCCATGTCATGGTGGGGATCCCTGGAGCGATCGATCCCCGGACCGGCCGCATATCCCTGATCCCGAACATCCCGGGACTCGAGAACTTCGACGTCCGCGCTTTCCTGCAGGGGCGGTTTGGAACGGACGTCGCGATCGAGAACGACGTGAACCTCGCGATGCTCGGCGAGCACGCACTCGGGTGCGCTCGCGATTGCCGCAACGCGGCGTTCCTGTCGCTCGGAACGGGCGCGGGGCTCGGCCTGCTCATTGACGGGAGGCTCTATCGGGGTGCATCCGGATCGGCGGGCGAGATCGCCGATCTGCCCATCGGACACGAGCCCGCATCGAAGAATTCGCCGGCCACGACCTTTGAGCTCGAGGTGGGGTCGTCCGCCATCGTGGAGCGCTACCAGCGCCAGGGCGGGAAAGATGCCACCACGGTGCGCGATATCTTCAGACTGCTGGAACAGGGGGACGATGTGGCGTCCGCGGTGTTGGACACGACGGCCCGCATCGTCGCCGTGGCCGTGGTGACCCTGCAGTCGCTCCTGGACCTGGAGCTCATCGTATTCGGTGGCAGCATCGGGGTCCGACCCGAACTTCATGATCGTGTCCGGCAGGCGCTGACCACCTTCTCTTCGCGGCCGATCAATACCGCCGTGAGCCAGCTGGGCGATCGTGCAGGACTTCTCGGCGCCGCATGGGCCGCAGGCAGGGTCCCGCGCGAGAAGCACATGAGCCCCGGGTGATGCGTAGGGTGTCCCGACCCTAAGCCAGGTCCTCGGTCGACAGAGCCGCCGCTGCCAAAGTTTTTCCGCTTCCTAGGGAGCCCAGGATCTCTTCCAGAGAATACTTCCGCCGCCCGGAGGGATTCATGGTGAACGCGATCCGCGCAAGCTTTTTGAATTCACCTCGCCTCAGGTGCGCACCGCGTCCTATGATTCGGCAAATGACAGCGAAGCGCTCGAAGTCCCGCTGCTTGGTCGAGAGAAGGGGAAAGGCCTCGAAATGAGGGATCACGACCCGCAATAGCTCGGTGACACTTCGCACCTCGAACTTGAGGGTCTTGTCCGAACGGTCGGGGCGGATCGACCCGCATTTCCACTTGTCGCGGATCAACTCGAGTATCTCGGACCGATCCGCATTCTGGCTGACTGAGAAGCTCGGCCGGATCTCCCAGCCGAGACAGTGCCGGACGCTTGGCTGGAAGGACACGCAGAAGCAGCCTTCGCCATCGACATAACCCGAGATGTAGGACGCCAGCGCGCTCAAACAGTCGCCGTAATAGACGTAGAGATAGATTCAGACAGGCTATGCGCGGCGTGGCCGGTGGCAAGCCAGTTTGCCGGTGCGGTTGTACAGAAAGACCTATGCGGAATAGAAAAAGCCCCTGAGACCTTTCGATCTCAGGGGCTTTTGTTTGAATCCTGGCGGTGACCTACTCTGGCATGCCTGAAAGGCACACTACCATCGGCGCAGAGCGTTTTCACTTCCGAGTTCGGAATGGGATCGGGTGGTACCCACTCGCTATGGCCGCCAGGAAAGCTTTTTGAGGTTCATGCAGCCGGACCTTGCGGTCCGGCTGCAAGCGCCTCCAATCCGGTTCGTTTCTGCTTCGACGCTTGTCGCGTTCAACAATGATGGAATCATCCATCAGCAGCATCAATCCTCTCGTGGAATCGCAAACCACTTGAGGTTATATGGTCAAGCCTCACGGGCAATTAGTACTGGTTAGCTGAAGCCATTACTGGCCTTACACACCCAGCCTATCAACCACGTAGTCTTCGTGGGCCCTTCAGGGGAGTCGAGCTCCCAGGGAGATCTAATCTTGGGGGGGGCTTCCCGCTTAGATGCTTTC
>JAFEDU010000006.1 GCA_018241425.1 Pseudomonadota bacterium | reverse complement strand
AGTCTCAAGAACCAGAAGTCACAAACACGTTGACTAAACGGCGAAGTCCTTAGAGATGAAGCTGAGCGGCCGGACGCATGCACGTGTTACGCGCCGTGCGCGCACAATAATCCCGGCGCGCAGGGCGCTCCTGATCAACCATCACGGCCGCTCCAGCGATGGTTAGAAGTCAGCGACACTCGACCCACAGCAGTAGACCCTCGGTGCCCGTGACTCGAACCGTATCGCCGACGGAAGGAAGGGACGTACCCAAAATTGCAAGTTGTGCTTCCCACAGTTCTCCGCCGAGTCTCACGCGTCCGCTAGCAGGTAGCCCCGGCGGTCCCGCCTTGAATGGCTCAACCACCTCCGCGTGGACACCCAGCAATGAATCTTCACCATGAAGGGGCTTCTCACTCACGCGTTTGAGGGAGCGGTGCACCGCCCATCCCTCAAGCACCTGGTATAGGAGGGCTACCAAGACAATGGCCGTGATGATCGAGCCGAACGTATTCACAAGAGCTGCATTCGCTGACTTCTAACTATATTTATACGACCCAATCGGGGTGATTCATCACCCCGATACTGTCGCATAACTCCCGGGGTCGAGTTGAGTGCACCAGAATTTCAGCGACTTATGTTCGATCACGTCGTCATGCAGCGAGTGATGCATTGCACAACAGCTGACCGGTCCTGCTCGTCGTCGTGCAGGAGCTCCGTCGGTCACCGCGAAGGACGCTTCGAGTCCCGATGGACGCGTCCGTTGATGACGCGCAGTCCTTCCCCACGCAGTCGCCGCGCCTGTTCCCGAAATGCAGCCGATCGCGGTGGAAATACGATCCGGTTTCCCGCGCCGACCACGCGGTGCCAGGGCAGGTGCAGCGATTCGTCGCTGGCCTTCAGGGCGCGTCCGACGAGGCGGGCCCTGCCCGGAAGTCCCGCCGCTTCTGCCACCTGCCCGTAGGTCGCGACCTCGCCCCTGGGCAGGGCGGCCACGACCAGCCAGATCTCCTCCATCGCTGCATCGTCGCGGCTTCCCGCGTCCGGCAGGAGCTGCTTCCTCGGGTAGCGGCGCGAGGCCATCGGGCTCAGTGCTTCAGGTGCGAGTCGAGCCAGTCGATGACGGTGTGGTACCACAGCACGCTGTTGGCCGGCTTCAGTACCCAGTGATTCTCGTCCGGGAAGACCAGGAGCTTCGACTCGATGCCGCGCCGCTGCAGCGCCGTGAAGGCGCCCAGTCCCTGCGTGTAGGGGATGCGGTAGTCACGCTCGCCATGGATGATGAGCATCGGCGTGCGCCACTTGGAGACGAAGTCCACGGGGTTCACGCGCTCGTAGTTCTCCGGGACCTCGTACTGCGGCCCCCCGAACTCCCACTCCGGGAACCACAGCTCCTCGGTGGCGTAGTACATCATGCGCTGGTCGAACAGGCCGTCGTGGTTGACGATGCAGAGGAAGCGGTCGGACCAGTTGCCCTCGATCCAGTTCATCATGAACCCGCCGTAGGAGGCCCCGAGCGCGCAGGCGCGTTCGCCGTCAAGCCAGCCGTAGCGCTCGATCGCTGCGGCCAGTCCCTTCTGCAGGTCGACGAGCGGCTTGCCGCCCCAGTCCTTGCTGATCGAGTCGGTGAAGGCCTGCCCGTAGCCCGGCGAGCCGTGGAAGTCGATCATGACCACCGCGTAGCCGGCACCGGCGAAGGTCTGCGCATTCCAGCGATAGGTCCACAGGTTCCCGAACCCCGACTGCGGTCCCCCATGGACGATGAAGGCGATCGGGTAATGTTCCCCGGCCTTGAACCCGTACGGCTTCATGACATAGCCGTAGACGGTCTCATCGTTCCAGCCCTTGAAGCTGAACTGCTCGAACTCGCTCAGGGACCGCGCGTCCAGGACATCCGCGTTCACCTGCGTCAGCCGGTGCACGGCTCCGCCATGCAGCGGAACGCGGTAGACGTCGGCAGGTCCTGCGAGGCTCGCGCGGGTGTACACGACGCTGTCGCCTGCGATGGTGAAGTCCTCGACCTCGCCATCCGCCGTCAGGCGCTTCGTGGCCCCCGTACCCGGGTCGACCGTGAACAGGGCCCGCTGGCCGGTGTCGTCAGAGCTCACGACCAGGTTCCGCCCCTGGTGCGAGGCTTCGACGTGGGCCACGGAGTGGTCCCAGGCGCCCGTGAGCGAGCGCACCTTGCCGGTGCGGGCGTCGCGCAGCACCAGGTGGAATTTGTCCGCCTCGAAACCGGGCCGCTCCTGGGCGCGCCAGACGAGGTCGCCATTGGCGAGGAACACCGGCTGCGCATCCCAGGCCGGGTTGTCGGGGGTCAGGTTCGCAGGCGCGGCCGAGCCATCCGCAGGCACCTGGTAGAGGTCGAAGTTCGTGGACCACGGCTCGCTCTTGCCGGCGATGCGCGCGCTGAACACCAGCTGGCGCCCGTCGGGACTGAACGCGTAATCCTCATCGCCGCCGAAGGGCTTGCTCGGGATGTCCGCATCGAAGCCCGGCGTGAGGTCCCTAGGCGTGCCGGCCGCGCCGCCCGGACTCAGGGCGCTCATGAAGAGGTGTGCCCGGGTGCCGTCCGCCCAGGTGTCCCAGTGCCGCACGAAGATCCGGTCGTAGAGGCGCCCCGTGGCCTTGTCCTTGGCGCGCGCATCCAGCCGCGCCCGCGTGCAGGCGAGGTCCGCGCAGTCGGAGAACACCTCCAGCGTGAGCGCGATGCGCGCGCTCTTGGGGTCGAGCTGGAACGAGGTGACGTCCAGCGGGTAGTCGGTCACCTGCTGGGGGGCGAGGTGCGGCAGGTTCAGCCGCCAGATCTGGGAGCTCCCGTTGCGGGTCGAGAGGAAGTACAGCGTGCGGCTGTCGGAGGCCCAGTGCGGGCTCGAGTCGCTGAAGTTCCCCCCCGAGGCACGCTGCGGGGTCGCGGCCGGGTCCGTGAGGTCGAGGAGCCAGAGGCTCGTGCGCCCCTTGTTGGCTTCCATGTCGGTCTCACGCTGCACGAAGGCGAGCACGTGGCCATCGGGAGACACCTGCGGGCTGCTGACGCGCTTCAGCTTCACCACGTCCTCCGGTGTCAGCGGCGAGCCGGCGGCGAGTGCGATCAGCGGGGTGCCGAGTACGGCAACGGCGATGAGCCGCGCGAGGCGGCTGAGACTTGGGCGCATGGGTGGGGTTCCGTTCTTCTTGATGCCGAAAATGAACCGCGGGACGGCTTGGCTACAGGCCGATCTCGCTGGCCGGGTAGCTCCAGGTTTCCTGCTTGGCCGCCTGGATCCACTCCTGCAGGGCGGGATCCTCGAGCACGCTCGCCATGTACCAGCGGGCCGCCGGCGTGATGGAGCCTGCGCCGTAGGTGTTGAAGCGCAGCACCACCGGGGCATACATGCAGTCGGCGATACTGTACTCACCGAAGAGCCAGGGGCCGGCCGCGCCAAAGCGCGCGCGGCAGTCGTTCCAGATCTCGTCCACCCGCTCGATGTCTGCTTCCAGCGCGGCCGGCATGGCGGTGTGGCGGTTGCGCGCGCGGGCATTCATGGGCCACAGCGAGCGCAGCGTCGTGAAACCGGAGTGCATCTCGGCACTAACCGCGCGCGCGACCGCGCGCGCCTCGGGTGCCTTGGGCCAGCCCCCACCGGCAAGCTCCGCCACGTACTCGCAGATCGCGAGCGAGTCCCAGACGGTGAGCCCCGCGTGCTTGAGCACCGGCACGCGGCCGCTCGGGCTGTGCTTCTCGATCTCCTCGCGCGTCTCCGGGGTGTCCAGCGGCACCAGCACCTCGTCGAACGGGACCTTCAGGTGCTTCAGCAGCAGCCACGGCCGCAACGACCAGGACGAGTAGTTCTTGTTGCCGATGACGAGCGTGAGCGTCGCCATGGAGTGCTAACCTCTCGCAGGATGACCCGCAACGTGCGCGCCATAGCCTTCGACCTCGATAATACACTCTGGGACGTGGAGCCGGTGCTGCAGCGCGCGGAGGCGCGCCTGTACGAATGGCTGCGCGCCGAGAGCCCCCGCATCACCGCAGCCTTGAGTCCCGAGGACATGCGCCGCGCGCGCGAGGCGCTCGCCCGCAGCGAGCCGCACCAGGCGCACGACTTCACCTACCTGCGCACCGCCGCGCTCGCCGCCCACGCGCGCGAGCACGGCTACGGCGAGGACCTCGCCCCGCGCGCCTTCGAGGTGTTCCTGGCGGCGCGCTGCGAGGTCGAGCTGTTCCCGGACGTGCGGCCCGCGCTTGCACGCCTCGCGCGCCGCTACCGGCTCGGCACCCTGAGCAATGGCAATGCGGACCTCGATCGCATCGGGCTCGGCGACGCGTTCCAGGTCTCACTCAACGCCCGCCAGATCGGAGCCGCGAAGCCCGAGCGGCGGGTGTTCGAGCGCTTAAGCGATGCCCTCGGGGTCGCGCCTGGGGAGCTGTGGTACGTCGGCGATGACCCGCACCTCGACGTCGCCGCCGCGCGGGCCGCGGGCCTGGGCACGGTCTGGGTCAATCGCCGCGCCCACCGCTGGCCGGAAGGGCAGCCTCCGGCCGACCTCACCGTCGTGGACCTCACCGAGCTCGCGCACGCACTCGGTACCTGACCTGCGGCCCTTCGGGGGCGCGTTCTGTTAGCACTGTCACACTCGCGCTGCTAAGCGGTGCCCTCGCGCCATGATCAAAAAATGATCAGGCGCAGTGCGTCACGGAATTCGCTAGCCTTTGGCGTGACCCTAAAGACGGGCTCTTTAGAGGCCGTTGCAACCCTAGAGGAGGCGCGGACGGACCATGGGCGAGAGCGCACAGAAGGTGATGGCGGTGGCGAACCTGCGCGAGTTCTTCCGGGACTCGGTGCACGGCGCGCTCGAAAAACAGCACGTCAGCGTGGAGGCGCAGACCGAGCAGTACGTGGTCAACCTGCTCACCCTGTTCTCGCGTTCCGAGGCGCTCTTCGCCGACACCCCGCCCGGTGCACCCCTGAAGCCGCTCGCCTTCATGCTGCGCGATGCGCTGGATGCGCCCACGCCGGCCGCGCGCAACCACATGCTGCAGCGCTTAGGCGACGTCTCGCTCTTCATCGCCGGGTTCTTCGCGCGCGGCTTCGCCGCCAAGCTCATCGACATCGACTACCACATCGCCATGGGCGGGCGCGCCTACGGGACGCTCGCCGACGCCAGCGCGCGCCGCGGCGGGCGCACGCTCGCGCAGGTGTTCGCCGAGCTCGCACAGAAGTTCCAGCCGCTGGTGGATGCGCTGAACGAGGTCAGCGAGACCTCCTACACCCACTCCGACCGCGACATCCTGCGCCTGTACGAGGTGTGGCTTAAGACCGGCAGCGCCCGCTGCCACGGGTTGCTGAAGCGCCTCGGCGTCGACCCCACGCACCCCGGGCGCGGCGCGCTCGCACACTGAACGCACCGCCGGTCGCCGCCGCATGCTGCTGTCGCACCTGCAGGAACTGATCGGCGGCCTCTACGACGTGCCGGTCGCCCACGATGTCTACGACTTCCTCGTGACCGATCGCGCCCAGCTGCCGCCCGGGGCGCGCGGCGGTCACGCCACCGAGGAACTCCTGGTGGCCGAGTCCGGCGACGGCACGGAACTCGCGCTGTCCCTGTACCTGGATGCGGGCTTGCTCAGGCGCCTGGCCGCGGATGATCCGCTGCGGGAGCTCAACGCCGGGAACGTGGAGGACTGCCTGACCGCGCTCGAGGGCGTCAGCCACTTCGTGTACCTCACCTGGAACGCGCGCCACGACCGCCCGGTCTCGCTCCTGGAGCTCGAGATGCAGGCGGAGGTCGACAAGTTCATGGCGGGGCACCTCTTGCTGCGCCGCCAGTGCCCCGGGCACTTCCCGCTGGAGCTGCGGCGCGTGCTGTTCGAGCGCGCGCGCCTGGACCCACGGCTGCCGCCCGCGCGGGCGCAGCTGTACGTGGAGGCGAGCCGCTATGCGGCGCGGTTCTGCGGGCACCTGGAGGGGGCGCTGAAGCAACGGCGCACGGGCGCGCCCGACGGCGAGGTGCTCGCCGAGCTGCGGCGCTTCTACCGCCTCAATACCCACAGCAAGCGCGCCCACATCGAGCGCACCGCGTAAGCCGCCCGGTAGGCCCCGGCGGCGGTCGGTCAGCCTTCCTCGTCCTCGCCGTTGCGCTTGCGGGCCTCGAGCTCGCGCATCATCTTGATGTGCTCGGAGAGCTTGCGCAGGTCGGTGCGGGTGGTGCCGCCGCGCGCGGGCTTCGCCGCCTCGCGCGGCTTGCGCGCCTGCGAGTACGGGTCGTACGAGCGCTCTTCCCGGTACAGGCTGAGCGGTGCGGCCTCCCCTTCGATCGCGAGCACCGGGCGCTCGTGATCCTCCGGCGCGTCGCGCCAGTTCACCGATGCGTTGCCGCGCTCGTCGTGCACGATCAGACCGATGCGTCGCCGCTCGGCCTCCGGCACGGCCGCGGATTCGTCGACTTTCTTTTTGGTCGTGAAGTTCACGGATTATGTACTGCCCTGTCAGTGCAGCGTCGCTATTCCCCGACAGCAGGGTAACCGTGAGCGACATCACATTTCCGCGACCGCCGTCACGGATTTTCGGAGCGCTAAACCCTAGCGATGCAGGCCGGACATATTGCGGGCGCGCAGGAGGCCGAGCGCGGTCTTGCAGTCGCTGATCGTGCCATCGAGCGCCCAGCCGCAGGCCTCATCCAGCCCCACCCAGTGCACCTGGATCACCTCGGCGTGCTCGTGGGCGCGCTGCGCGGGCGCAAGGTCGCGCGCCATGTAGAGGTAGAGGCGCTCCCCGAAAACCCCGGGGGAGGGCAGGCACACGCCGAGGTCGGACCACTCGCTGGCGCTCACGCCGGCTTCCTCGATGAGCTCGCGCTGCGCGGTCGTAAGCGGCGGCTCGTTGGGCTCGAGCTTGCCGGCCGGCAGCTCCCACAGCCAGCCGCCGGCGACGTAACGGTACTGGCGCAGGAGGCATACGCGCCCCTGCGTATCCAGTGCGGCCACCGCCGCGCCACCGGGGTGGTGGACGACCTCCAGCACGGTGCGATGCCCGTTGGGAAGCACCACCTCATCGGTGGTGACGCTGATCACACGCCCCTGGTAGTGCAGGGTCTGCTTTTCGGGTTCCATGGCCCGGCATCCTAACCAATCGCGGTCGCCCGGGACGAACCGCGGGGAGGCACGGCCGCGGTGCGGCGCGCATCACGCTTTCGCAGGTCCGAGCATCGCCACGCCCGAGCTCCGGCGCGTATCATCGGCCGCTAATCATGGCGACCACCGCGCACCTCACCCGTCTCAACACCGCGCAGCGCAAGGCCGTCACGCACGGCGAGCCGCTGCCGGAGAAGGGCTGGCACAACGGGCCGCTGCTGATCGTGGCCGGTGCCGGTACCGGCAAGACCGATACGCTCGCGCACCGGGTGGCGCACCTGGTGATCAACGGGGTCGACCCGGCGCGCATCCTGATGCTGACCTTCACGCGACGGGCCGCCACCGAGATGCGCCGCCGCGCCCATGAGATCACCAAGAAGGCGCTCGATGATGCCCTGGGCGGTGTGAGCCACAGCATCGCCCAGCGCCTGTCCTGGGCCGGGACCTTCCACTCGGTGGGCAACCGCCTGCTGCGGCACTACGCCCCGCACCTGCAGCTCGACCCGCACTTCAGCGTCATCGACCGGGGCGACTCCTCGGACCTCATGGACAGCCTGCGCGAGGAGCTGGGGCTGGCTGCCAAGGAGACCCGCTTCCCGCGCAAGGACACCTGCCTCCAGATCTACTCCAACCGCATCAACACGCGCGCGAGCCTCAAGGACACGCTGGCCCAGCACTTCCCGTGGTGCGCGCAGTGGGAGGAGGAACTGACGAGCCTGTTCCGGGCCTACGTCGAGCAAAAGCAGCATTCGCACCTGCTCGACTACGACGACCTCTTGCTCTACTGGCACGCCATGATGGTGGAGCCGCGCCTGGCGGGCCACGTCGGGGCGCACTTCGACCACGTGCTGGTCGATGAGTACCAGGACACCAACCGCCTGCAGGCGGAGATCCTGCACGCGCTCAAGCCCGACGGCTCGGGCCTGGTGGTGGTGGGCGATGACGCCCAGGCCATCTACTCCTTCCGCGCCGCCGCGGTGGAGAACATTCTGGGGTTCCCCGAGCGCTTCCAGCCCGCCGCCGAGGTGGTGACGCTGGCGCAGAACTACCGCTCCACCCAGCCGGTGCTGGATGTCGCCAACGCCGTCATGGCCGAGGCGCCGCGCCAGCACCGCAAGTACCTGCTCTCGGTGCGCGGCGATGGCGCCCGCCCGCGCGCGGTCACGGTCGACGAGCTCGCCACCCAGGCCGAGTACGTGGCGGCCGAGGTGCTCAAGCGCCGCGAGACCGGCGTGCCGCTCAAGCGCATGGCGGTGCTGTTCCGCACCGGCAGCCACAGCGACCTGCTCGAGGTGGAGCTCGGGCGGCGCAAGATCCCGTTCGTGAAGTACGGCGGACTGCAGTTCCTGGAGGCCGCGCACATCAAGGACCTGCTGGCGGTGCTGCGCTGGGCCGACAACCCGGCCAACGCGCTCGCCGCGTTCCGCACCCTGCAGCTCCTGCCCGGCATGGGGCCGGTCAACGCGCGCGCGGCGCTCGATCACTTCGAGGCCGGTGGCCACGCGTTCGCATCGCTCGCGACCTTCAAGCCGCCGCAGACCCCGCAGATCGACTGGGACCGGCTGGTGAAGCTCCTCGGTGACATCGCGCAACCGGAGCGCGCCTGGGCGGGCCAGCTGTCGCAGGCCCGCGAGTGGTACAAGCCACACCTGGAGCGCCTGTACGAGCAGGTGCAGACCCGCCAGGCGGACCTCGAGCAGCTGGAGCTCCTCTCCGGCCAGTTCCCCACCCGTGAGCGCTTCCTCACCGAGCTCACGCTCGACCCGCCGAACGCCACCAGCGACCGCTCCGCACGCGCCTCGCTCGACGAGGACTACCTGGTGCTTTCCACGATCCACTCCGCGAAGGGCATGGAGTGGGACACGGTCTTCGTGCTCAACGTGGTCGACGGCAGCTTCCCCAACGAGTTCGCCGCCGGCAAGCCCGAGGCGCTCGAGGAGGAGCGGCGCCTGCTGTACGTGGCGCTCACGCGGGCACAGAACGACCTCTTGCTCGTGGTGCCGCTCAAGTTCCACCTGACGCAGCAGTCGCGCCAGGGGGATGCGCACGTCTACGGCGGCCGCAGCCGCTTCATCACCGAGAAGGTGCAGAAGACGCTCGACGCGCTCACCTTCCACAGCTCCGCCGCCGCCGCCGGCGATGCGCTGCAGGAGGCCTCCGCCCCCGTCACGGTGGACGTGGGCGCGCGCCTGCGCGACATGTGGTGACGGGCTAGTGCGGCGGCTTCACGAAGCGCATCGTGAAGCGGTCGCTTTCGCCGATGGCGGCGTACTTGTCGTGGTCCTTGTCGCCTAGCCGGTAGACCGGCGGCAGCGTCCACACGCCCTGCTCGTAGTCCTTGGTGTCCTTCGGGTTGGCATTGACCTCGGACTTGGCCGCCAGCCGGAACCCTGCACCCTCGATGAGCCGGATCGCCACGTCCTCGTTCACGTAGCCGCTCTTGGCCTTGGGGTCCTGGGGCACCGCAGGGTTGCCGCGGTGTTCGACGATGCCGAGGATGCCGCCGGGCTTGAGCGCCTTGTAGAGCGTGGCGAGCACGTTCGGGGCATCCCCCGCCGACATCCAGTTGTGGAGGTTGCGGAAGGTGACCACCATGTCCTGGGAGCCTGCGGGTACCGCATCGCTGCCGTCACCGGGGAGCGTCACGACCTCGACCTTGTCATACAGGTCGGGCCGGCTCGCGAGGAAGTCCTGGTAGGCCTTGAGGCGCTTGGTGGCGTAGCTGCTGGAAGGGTCGGCCGCGATGACGGCCGCCGTGTAGTGCCCGTGCTCGCGCACCAGCGGGGCGATGATCTCGGTGTACCAGCCCGGCTCCGGCCACACCTCCATGACGTTCATCTCCGGGCGGATGCCGAAGAAGAGCAGGGTCTCGCGCGGGTGGCGGTAGGCATCGCGCGCCCGGTCCTCGCTCGAGCGCTGGTCGCCTCCGAGGATGCGGTTCAGGTCGTCGCTCGTCCCCTGGCGCGTGGAGGGCGCGGGACAGCCAGCGAGGACGAGGACCGCGAGGGCGATGGCGAGGGCTTTAAGTGACTTGACCGGCATGGGCGGACCTTCGGCTCAGGGGCGGGAAACGCAGGACCCAGCCCGAGCTAAAAAACCCCGCGCGAGGCGGGGTTTCTTAGCGTCGGTGCTGGAGCTTAAGGTGCGGTTCAGCGGCGGAACGGACCGCCGCCCTGACGCGGGCGCTGCGGGCGTTCCTGCGCCTCGTTGACGCGCAGCGGACGGCCGTTCATCTGGAAGCCGTTCAGGGCCTGGATCGCGGCCTGTGCTTCCGACTGCCCCATGTCGACGAATCCGAAACCGCGCGGCTTGCCGGTCTCCCGATCGTTGATGAGTTTCACTGATTCCACTTTGCCATGGCGCTCAAACAGGGCCTTCACGTCCTGCTCGGTCGCGTTGAAAGGCAGATTGCCCACGTAAATCGTCGTCATCCGGGACTCTCTCTTGGAAAAGCGGACAGCGGCGTACCGCACGCGTCGGTCGCATGTACCGCGTGAAATAAACAGGTCAAGGCTTCAAGGCACACGATCGGCAGTTTCAGTCAATGCGCAGCGCTTGGGCCGCAGGCCTGCACCTGCGTTCGCGCACGGATGAGGGGGCGCGGGAGGAGGGATGCGAAAACAACACATTCAAACAAGGCGCACTCATCCACGACGGATATGAACGCCCGTGTCATGCTACTCCCGGCTTCCGGGGTTCGCAAACAAAGCCAGGGAGAGTTGGGGATGGAGGCGTTGCTGGTCTCGGCCGGCGTCGTGGCCCTGGCCGAGATCGGGGACAAGACGCAGCTCCTCGCCCTCGTGCTCGCGGCCCGGTTCCGGGCCCCCGTCCCGGTCATCCTGGGGGTCCTGGTGGCCACGCTGGCCAACCACCTGGCCGCCGGCTGGGTGGGGACGGAGCTCGCCGCCTACATCAGCCCCAGGGTGATGCGCTGGGCGCTGGCCGCCTCCTTCTTCGGCACGGCAGTGTGGATGTTCATCCCCGACCGGGAACCGGAAGGTGAGGCGCGGCCGTCGCGCTACGGGGCCTTCGGCACCACCCTGATCGCCTTCTTCCTGGCCGAGATCGGCGACAAGACCCAGCTCGCCACGATCGCCCTGGCGGCGAAGTTCCGCGACCTCATCCCGGTGGTCACCGGCACCACGCTCGGCATGCTGCTCGCCAACGTGCCGGTGATCCTGCTCGGCGGAGTGGCCGCGCACCGCGTCCCCGTGAAGCTCGTGAACCGGATCGCGGCCGCAGCCTTCGTCGTGCTCGGGGTGCTCGCCCTCATGGGGCACACCGGGCTCGAGTAAGTCAGGGCGGGAGCTTGAGGGAGGCGACCAGCGCCTGGTAGCGCGGGTCGTCTCGCATCGGCTTCATGGCCGGGTCGCACTTGAGGTAGTTGATGTAGCCGGGGTCGTGGATGTCGCGGGCGCGCACGAGCCAGATGTACGCGCCGTCCCGGTCGTGGCGCAGCGCATGGATCTGGGCGAGTTGGTACTGCCAGGTGCCGGGGTTTTCCGTCAGGGGCCCTAAGAGTGTGTCGGCCTCGGAACGGCGACCCAGGGCATCGAGAGCCATGATCCGCCCGATGAGCTGCCAGCGTTCGGACTTCTCGTCCTGTAGCTCCTTGAGAGCGTCCCCGGCGCGCCCGTCGGTGACCAGGATGAGGGCCAGGCGGTAGCGCATGGTCTCGGCGTCGGGCCGGAAGACGAGCAGCTGGCGGTAAGCGTCCTCGGCTTCGCGGTTCCGCCCCTGGAACCACAGCGCGGTCGCCAGGATGCGGTAGGAGTCCACGTTGAGGGGGTCGTGCTCGATCACGGTGCGGGCATCGCGCTCGGCCTCCTCGAGGCGACAGCTGCCGATGGCGAAGAACGCCGCCTGGCTGAGCACGTTGGGGTCCTGCGGGGCGATCTCGCGCGCCGTGCGCAGCGCCTCGCCCGCCTGCTGCGGGTCGTAGTCCACGAAGTAGAGGTTCGAGATCGCGGTGAGCGCCTCGATGTTGCGGGGGTCGAGCGCGAGGGCGTGGTTGGCGGCGCCGAGGATGCGCTCGCGCAGCGCCTGGTAGGAGTCCTTGACGCCGAACACCATGGCGCTCGAGTACAGGTCCGCGAGCAGGGCCCAGGCGGGGGCGAAGTTGGGATCGAGCGCCAGCGAGCGCTGCAGGCGCTCGGTGGCGAGCTGCACGCTGTCGGCATCGAAGCGCAGGTCCGCGAGCGACTGCAGGTAGAGCGAGTAGGCCTCCGGGTTCGCGGTGCCCGCCTGGCGCACCGGCGGGGCGCCGAGGAGCGAGACCTTGAGCGCGCTTACTACCGCGCTCGCGATCTCGTCCTGGGTGCGCAGCACGTCCTTCACCTGGGCGTCGTACACCTGCGACCACAGGTGCGAGCCGTCGGCGGCGCGGATCAGCTGCGCGGTGATGCGCAGGTGGTCGCCCGCCTTGCGCACGCTGCCCTCGAGCACGGTGGCGACGCCGAGCTTCTCCCCGACGGCGCGCACGTCCGCCGACTGCCCCTTGAACTGGAACGAGGAGGTGCGCGCGATCACCTTGAGCGAGGGGATCTGGGCGAGCAGGTCCAGGATCTGCTCCGCCATGCCGTCGGCGAAGAATTCCTGGTCGCGCGACTCGCTCATGTCGGTGAACGGCAGGACCGCGATGGATTTGTCGGCCGTGGTGACCGGCGCCGGGGCCCCGGTGCCGCGCACGCGGCTCATGTACCCGCCCGCCGCGAGCACCGCCGCCAGCACCAGGGCTGCCGCGATCCACCGCGCCCGTCCGAGCGGGGCGGACCCGGGGGCGGGCGGTGAGGGCTCGCGGGCGGGAGGCTCCGGTGCCTGCGCCGGCGGCGGCGCGGCCGGGGCGCTGCCCGGGGCGAGCAGGGCCTGGGTGAGGCGCGCGAAGGCGCGCTCGCGGCCCTCCGCAGCCACGTCCGCCCACTGCGATTCGCTGAGGAAATACTCGAACGCCGGCGGCAGGGCGGCATCGTCCAGCCGCACCGCGATGATTGCCTTGCGCTTGGAGGAGGCGCGCTCGAGCTCCTTGCCGACGTGGCGGGACTCGGTGGAGTGGCGCGACAGGATCAGGACCAGGGTGCGCGCCTCGTTGATGGCGCGCACGATGGCATCGGCGTAGAGCGCGCCCGGGGGCACGTCGCGCGGGGCCATCCAGCAGCGGATGCCGCGTGCCTCGAGGTAGGCGGTGAGCTCGTCCGCCATGGCCCGGTCGGCGGAGGCGTAGCTGATGAACGCCGTGGCTTCCGGGCTTGCGCCCGCGGGCGGGGCGGCTTTGGGAGTCCCGCCGGGGGTGTCGGTGTTCAAGGTGATGCTGGCCTGCCGGCTTCAGGCTCGGCCGGGCTTAAGCTTTCAAGCCTAACCCAAGCCCGGTCCGTGAACGAGCGTTGGCGGCTAGAGGGAGCCCGCAGGCTCCAGGTAGGCGTAGCCGTTCAGCTCGCCCTCGTAGAAGCGCTTCAGGGCCTGGCTTTCCGCGAGCGTCATGCGCCCGTCGCGCACGGCGCGCTCGCAGTCGCGGGTGAGCGCCGGGGCGAGTTCGGCGACGTCGTACTCCATGTACTCGAGCACCTTGTTGGCGGTGTCGCCCTTGACCACTTCCTCGATCCACCAGCCCCCCTCGTCGTGCAGGCGCACGTGTACCACGTGGGTGTCGCCGAAGAGGTTGTGCAGGTCCCCTAAGGTCTCCTGGTAGGCCCCGACCAGGAAGGCGGCGAGGTAGTAGTCCTCCCCGGTGCGCAGCTCGTGCAGCTCCAGCGTGCGCTTCACGTCGCGCGGGGAGACGAAGCGGTCGATCTTGCCGTCGGAGTCGCAGGTGATGTCGGCGAGCACCCCGGTGCGCGTCGGGCGCTCCTCGAGGCGATGGATCGGCATGATGGGGAACAGCTGGTCGATGGCCCAGCTGTCCGGCAGCGACTGGAACACCGAGAAGTTGCAGAAGTAGGTGTCCGAGAGGATGGTCTCCAGGTCCTCCAGCTCCTCCGGCAGCCGGTCGAGCTTGCGGCACAGGTCGCGGATCTTGGCGCAGGTGGCCCAGTAGAGCCGCTCGGCGAGTGCCCGGAACTCGAGCGACAGGAGGCCCAGGTTGAACATCTGCAGCGTCTGCTCGCGCGCGGTCAGGGCGTCGTGGTAGCACTCCACCACGCGCCGCTCGCTCACCGTGCGGAAAGCGTCGAACAGGTCCTGCACCGGCTGCGGCACTTCCTCCTGGCCGGTGTAGTCGAGCGCCGGGTCGCCGGTCACCTTGAACTTGTCGAGCGCGGAGGAGCCCAGGGTGTCGAAGATGAGCACGCTCGAGTAGGCGGCCGTGGCGCGCCCGGACTCGCTCACGATCATCGGGTGCGGGATGTCGCGCGCCCGGCACACGCTCGCGATGCGGTAGACCACGTCGTTCGCGTACTCGGTGAGGTTGTAGTTCATCGAGGAGGCGAAGTTCGTGCCGCTGCCGTCGTAATCGACGCCGAGGCCCCCGCCCACGTCGATGTACTGAAGGCCCGCCCCCATGAGCTTGAGCTCCGCGTACACGTGCGCGAGCTCGTTGATGGCCTCCTTCACGCGGCGGATGTCCTGCAGCTGGCTGCCCGGGTGACAGTGCACCAGCTGCAGGCAGTCGAGCATGTCGCGTGCCTTGAGCTCGTTGAAGAGCTCGAGGATCTCGGTCACGAACAGTCCGAACTTGGACTTGTCCCCGGCCGAGGCACTCCAGCGCCCGGACCCTTCCGAGAACAGCTTCACCCGCACCCCGATGCGCGGGCGCACGCCGTAGTTCTGGGCGTGCTTGAGGATCAGCCCGAGCTCGTCGAAGTTCTCGACCACCGGGATGATGGTGCGGCCGAGCTTGGTCGCAAGCGTCACCGCCTCGATGTAGCTGTCGTCCTTGAACCCATTGCAGACGATGAGGCGCTCCGGGGCGTTCTCGGTCATCGCCATGACGGCGAGCAGCTCCGGCTTGCTGCCGCACTCAAGTCCAAAGCCGAACTCCGCCCCGTAGCGGTAGACCTCCTCGACCACCAGGCGCTGCTGGTTCACCTTGATCGGGAACACCGCCGTGTAGCGGTTCTGGTAGTCGTTCTCGGTGATCGCCTGCGCGAAGGCGTCGTGCAGGCGGCGCAGGCGGTGCGCCAGGATGTCCGAGAAGCGCACCACGACCGGGGCGGTGAGGTCGCGGGCCTTCAGGCCCTCGACCACGTCGTAGAGGTCGATCTCGTGCCCGGCGGTCGTGTCCGGGCGCACCACCACGTGCCCGGCGTCGTTGATGGCGAAGTAACCCTTGCCCCAGGCGCGCACGTTGTAGAGCTCGGCCGAGTCGGCCACGCCCCAGGGCTGGGTGGGATTGAACTTGCGGTTCCCGTTGAGTGCGGTCTTGGGATCGGCGGCCACGGGGCGCGTTATATCAAAATTGCGTGTGAAGTAAGAGGCGCACGGCGGTAACTTGTTTCCCAGCGCCCGCTACGCGCCGCGCGCCACCGGTCGCTGCGGATCCCGGATCCACTCGCTCCAGCTGCCCGAGTACAGGGCGGCGCCGGGAAGGCCGGCCACCTCCAGCGCGAGCAGGTTGTGGCAGGCGGTGACCCCCGAGCCGCACATGGCGATCGCCTGGGCCGGCGGCGTCGCCCCCAGGGTGCGCAGCCAGCGCTCGCGCAGGAGCTCGGGCGCGAGGAAGCGGCCATCGGCCCCCAGGTTGCCGGCGAAGGGGTGGTTCACCGCACCCGGCACGTGGCCGGCCACCGGGTCCAGGGTCTCGTTCTCGCCGGCGAATCGGTCGGCGGCACGCGCATCGACGAGCCGGCGGCCGCGGGCGAGGTCGCCGCCCGCGACGAGTGCCTCGATCGCCGCCGTGCCGAGCGGCTCTGAGAGGGCGGCGCGCGGCTCGAATCTTCGCACTGGCCGGGTGACCACCCGGGTGCTGAGCGGGAGCCCGGCGCGCTCCCAGGCCTGAAGTCCCCCGTCGAGCACCGCCACCGCGCCATGGCCGAGCCAGCGCAGGAGCCACCACAGGCGCGCCGCGAACATGCCGTTGCCCTGGTCGTAGGCGACGACCTGCACCCCGGCATCGATCCCTAAGCGCCCGAAGGTGGCCGCAAGTTCAGCCACCGCGGGCAGCGGGTGGCGGCCGGTGCGGGGGCCGGCGGCCCCGGACAGGTCTCCGTCGAGGTCCGCGTACTGGGCGTTCGGGATGTGGCCGGCCGCGTAGGCACCGGCGCCCCAGGCGGGGCGGGCGAGCTCGAAGCGGCAGTCGATGATCGCCCAGTCCGGGTCATCGAGGTGCGCATTGAGCTTCTCGGGCGCGATCAGCGTGGTCAGCATCGCAGGTCTCCGTCGCACCCGCCTTAAAGGTGGCGGGTGCGTGCATTTTCGGCGCTTGGGGGTTGTCGATACAATTCATTCCATCGGGGGGCTGCGGAGGCGCGATGGCAATCGAGGTGTTCTGGGGCAGCGGCAGTCCCTTCGCCTGGCGCGTGCTGCTCGCGCTCGAGCGCAAGGGCCTGCCCTACACGAGCCACCTGCTGCAGTTCTCCAAGCAGGAACACAAGTCCCCGCAGATGCTGGCGTTGAACCCGCGCGGCCGGGTCCCGGTGCTCAAGGACGGGGACTACGTCTGCTTCGAGTCGCTCGCCATCCTCTATTACCTGGATCTCAAGTACCCCGACCCGCCGATCTTCGGCAACAGCCCGGAGGAAGCCGGCACCATCATGCGGGTGATCTGCGAGTACTCGGCCTACATCGAGCCGAACGTCACCAGGATCGCGCGCGCCATCTTCATGGACAAGGGCAAGACCGACCTGGGCTCCGAGGAGATCACGACGGCCATGCACGACGTCGGCCGCGAGGCGCGCACCCTCGAGGGGCGCCTGTCGAAGTCGGACTGGATCGTGGGCGATGCGTACTCCGCGGTCGACATGGTGATCTTCCCCGGCATCCAGCTCCTGAAGCGGGCGCTCGAGCGCCCCGAGGCCGCAGCGCTCGCCTCGCGGTTCATGCCGGTCGAGGTCAACTACCCGGCGCTCGGCCGGTGGCTGACGCGCGTGGCGGCCCAGCCGGGCTTCGAGCGCACCTACCCGCCGCACTGGCGCGGCTGAGCGCCGCGCCCGCGGCGCGGTCGGAGACCGTCGGGCGCGGAAAATTGGCCGCCCGGGACTTAGTTGGTACCCTCCGGGGTCACGCGCACGCATCGCGCGAGTTACCGAAGGACTGCCTAAAGCGACAACATCATGACCACCAGCCATAAAGTTCATGTCGAGTTTCCGGGACGCATCCTGTTCGTGGGTTTCGGCAGCATCGGCCAGGGGACGCTCCCCCTGGTGCTGCGCCACATCGGCATCAGCCCCGAACGCATCACGATCGTCACGGCCGAGGATAAGGGCCAAGAGGAAGCGCAGAAGTACGGCATCAAGTTCATCAAGGAACGGCTGACACGCGAGAATTACCGGCGCGTGCTCACCCCGCTCCTGGGCCGCGGCGACTTCCTCATCAACGTCTCGGTCGAGGTGTCGAGCGTCGCGCTCATCAAGCTCTGCTGGGAAAAGGGCTCGATGTACCTGGATACCTGCATCGAACCGTGGCCCGGGGGTTACACCGACCCGACCGTGCCGGCCGCCAAGCGCACCAACTACGCGCTGCGCGAGGAGGCGCTCGCGCTGCGCGTGGGCAACCCGCGCGCGCCCACGGCCGTCCTCACCCACGGCGCGAACCCCGGCCTCGTGTCGCATTTCCTGAAGCAGGCACTGCTCAACATTGCCAAGGACACGGGCGTGGATGCCGGCCAGCCTGCCGGGCGCGCCGACTGGGCGAACCTCGCCCGCAAGCTTTCGATCAAGGTGGTGCACGTCGCCGAGCGCGACTCGCAGACCACCGACAAGCCCAAGAAGATGGGCGAGTTCGTGAACACCTGGTCGGTCGACGGCTTCGTCAGCGAGGGCTGCCAGCCGGCGGAGATGGGCTGGGGGAGCCACGAGAAGAACTTCCCGCGCGACGGCAAGCGCCACGACTTCGGCTCGGGGGCGGCCATCTACCTGATGCAGCCCGGGGCGGGCACGCGCGTGCGCACCTGGACGCCCAAGGCGGGCCACTTCTACGGCTTCTGCATCACCCACAGCGAGGCGATCTCGATCGCCGACTACTACACGGTGCTGCAGGGCTCGCAGGTCGCCTACCGCCCGACCTCGCACTACGCCTACCACCCGAGCGACTCGGCGGTGATGTCGGTGCACGAGCTGGCCGGGCGCAACTTCGTGCAGCAGGAACACCAGCGCATCCTGATGGACGAGATCACCGGCGGCATCGACGAGCTCGGCGTGCTGCTCGCCGGCCACAAGAAGAATGCCTACTGGTACGGCTCGCAGCTCTCCATCCAGGAGGCCCGCAAGCTCGCCCCGTACAACAACGCGACCAGCCTGCAGGTGTGCGTCGCGGTGCTCTCCGGGGTCATCTGGGCGATGGAGAACCCCAACCTCGGGGTGATCGAGCCGGACGAGATGGACTACAAGCGCAACCTCGAGATCTGCATGCCGTACCTGGGGCCGGTGGTGGGCGAGTACACCGAGTGGACCCCGCTGCACGAGCGCGAGCGGCTGTTCCCGGAAGACCTCGACAAGAGCGACCCGTGGCAGTTCAAGAACGTGCGCGTGGTGTGGTGACGGGCGGCGTTCAGCCTCCCGGCAGGTACTCGATCGCAACGATCACGTAGACCCGGCTGCCCCCGGGGGTCTCGACGCTGACCTCGTCGTCGAGCCTCCGGGTGAGCAGCGCGCGCCCGAGCGGGGCGTCCATGCTCACGTACCCGGGCGCCATGTCGAACTCGTCCGGGCCCACGATGCGGTGGCGCGAGCGCGCGCCGTCCTCGGCCTCCAGCTCCACCCAGGCCCCGAAGAACACCCGCTTCGGGTCCGATGGGGCGCTGTCCACCACCACCATCCCGTCCAGGCGCTTGCGCAGGAAGCGCACGCGGCGGTCGATCTCGCGCAGCCGGCGCTTGCCGTAGGTGTACTCGGCGTTCTCGGAACGGTCGCCCTGGGCGGCGGCGGCCTGCACCGCAAGCGTCACCCGCGGGCGTTCCTCGCGCCAGAGCGCGTCCAGCTCCCGCTGCAGGCGCTCGCGGCCGGGCGGGGTGATGTACTTGGAGCCCGCAGGCGTGCGGGGCCGGTAGCGGCTCATGCGGTCCGGGTCATTCTTTGTGAATTATGTCGCACCGGCTTCTACCGAAGTTCGGGGTTTCTGTGGAATATCTCACGGACCTTCGGGTGGCACGGCGCCTACGCTTTGAACCGTGACCACCAAGTACTACACGCACTTCGTGACCCACGCCGGACGCGCCAAGAGCAGCGCCCCGGGCAACGAGTGGAGTGGGGTGGTGGAGCTGCGCGAGCCGCTGAAGCAGAACCGGGCGAACCGCGAACTGCGCGCGCTCCTGGCACAGAGTTTCGATTTGGACTCGGACGACATCCGGATCCTTCACTGGGCACGATTGCACTGACGTATCCCCTGGCGGACTTCCTTCCCTTCATCGAAGGTCCGCCCTTACCAACCCCAGGCCTCAAAACCTGGGGTTTTTTTTGGCCTCAGGGATCTGCAGCCACTCCTTATTAGAGTCCTCGCGCCCGTGGTGCGCTGCGGCCACCCGGGAAGCCCCCTGCGCTTTCCATAAATCGACGCCCCGGCACGCCCGTGTGACAATCCCCGTCCCCCGGCATGGGGCGGGGGGCGAATCATAAGGAGAAGTTCGATGCGTGCCTGGTCGTATGCGTTCCTTGCCGCCGCGCTGATGCTGCTCTCGGGCTGCGGCTACAACACCCTGCAAACCAAGGACGAGGGCGTGAAGGCCGCCTGGTCCGAGGTGGTCAACCAGTACCAGCGCCGGGCCGACCTCATCCCGAACCTGGTCAACACCGTCAAGGGCTACGCCGCCCAGGAGCAGCGCGTGCTGGTCGAGGTGACCGAGGCGCGCGCCAAGGTGGGCACCATCCAGGTGACCCCCGAGGTGCTGAACAACCCCGAGCTCTTCCAGAAGTACCAGGCCGCGCAGAACCAGCTGAGCGGGGCTCTGAAGAGCCTGTTGGCCGTCACCGAGAACTACCCGCAGCTGAAGTCCGACCAGAACTTCCGTGACCTGCAGGCGCAGCTCGAGGGCACTGAGAACCGCATCACCGTGGCCCGCAACCGCTACATCCAGGCGGTGCAGGACTACAACGTGACCGTGCGCCAGTTCCCGGTGAACCTCACCGCGAAGATGTTCGGCTTCCCGGTGAAGCCGAACTTCACCGTCGAGAACGAGCAACAGATCTCCACCGCCCCCGCGGTGAGCTTCGACACCTCGACCCCCGGGACTCCCGCCGCGACGCCGCCCCCACAGCCGGCTAAATGAGCCTGCGCACGCGCCTCGCCCGCACGTTCGCGGGCCTCGCGCTGCTGGGGCTTCTCGGCCTCGGTACGGGCGCGGCTGCGCAGGACCTGCAGCCGATCCCGAAGCTCGCCGCGCGCGTCACCGACCTCACCGGCACCCTGACCGCCGAGCAGCAGACGGCACTCGAGCAGAAGCTCGCAGCGTTCGAGGCCGCCAAGGGCTCGCAGATTGCGGTACTGATCGTGTCCACGACCGCCCCTGAGGACATCCAGCAGTATTCATTTCGAGTAGCAGACAACTGGAAGCTCGGTCGCAAGACCGTCGACGGCAAGCGTGTCGATGACGGGGCGCTGCTGGCGATTGCGAAGGACGACCGGCATCTTTTCATCCAAGTGGGCTACGGGCTTGAGGGTGTCCTGACCGATGCCATGTGCAATCGGATCTACTCCGAAACGCTAAAGCCGGCCTTCCGTGAGGGCAACTACTACGGTGGTATCGACTCCGCGCTCGATCAGATGATCAAGCTCATCGACGGCGAACCCTTGCCGCCGCCTGAACGCGGCTGGCAGGAACGCCATGGCTCTGGGCCCGCGCTGTTCCCGGAACTGCTGTTCGCAGTGCTGATCGGTTCAGTGGTGCTGCGGGGCATCTTCGGGCGCACTCTGGGCTCGGCCTTCACCGGAGCAGGTGCGGGGCTCCTCGTGTACCTCGCCGGCTATGCGCTGGCCTTCGCGGGCATCGCAGCGGTCGGCGCCTTCCTCATCACGCTGCTCATGGGATTCGCCGGCAACGGGAGCGGGTGGTCGAGCGGCACGCGCGGCGGTTTCGGGGGCGGCTGGGGCGGTCTGGGAGGAGGAGGATTTGGCGGCGGAGGCTTTGGCGGTGGTGGGTTCAGCGGCGGCGGCGGCGGCTTCGGCGGCGGTGGAGCCGGCGGCAGCTGGTAGGCACCCATGAGCTTCGCACGCCCAATGCGCCATCTCTTCACGACCCGCTGGAGCACCCGTAACCGCTTCCCGCAGGCCACCCTGGATGCGATCGAGCAGGCGATCACCGACTGCGAGCACCGCCACGGCGGGGAGATCCGCTTCGTGGTCGAGACCGCGCTCGACCTCCCCGACATTGCCCGCGGGCTCAGCCCGCGCGACCGGGCACTGCAGGTCTTCGGCCAGTTCCGCGTCTGGGACACCGCCCACAACAACGGCGTCCTCATCTACGTGCTGCTCGCCGACCGCGACGTGGAGATCATCGCGGACCGGGGCATCGCCAAGGAGGTGCCCCAGTCGGAGTGGCAGGCGGTATGCCGGCAGATGGAAGGCCACTTCCGCGCCGGGCGCTTCAAGGACGGCTCGGTGGTGGGGATCCTGGGCGTGGGCGCGCTGCTCGGCCGGCATTTCCCCGGTGAACGCGGCGGCAGCGACAACGAACTGCCCAACCAGCCGGTACTGCTGTAGCCCTTCACCGACAGGGGCGCCGCGCCCATATCGGTCATAATCGCCGTCCCATGAGATACCGACCCCTGCGCGCGGCCGCCGCGCTCCTGTGCGTGATGCTGGCCGGCTGCTCGCTCTTTGCCGGCCACACCAAGGCCCCGCCCCCGCCACCTCCGCCGCCTCCGCCCCCGCCGGCGGACCCGCTGCCCGTGGCCAACGAGCGTTTCGAGCTCAGCCCCAACCAGGACATCGTGGGCACGGTCCAGGTCGTGAAGGCGGGCAAGGACGACACGCTCACCGACATCGCCCGCCGCTTCAACGTCGGCTACGACGAGATCACGCGCGCCAATCCCAAGGTCGACCCCTGGATACCGGGGGAGGGCACGGCGATCGTCATCCCCTCGCAGTTCATCCTGCCGGACGCGCCGCGCACGGGACTGGTCATCAACATCGCCGCGATGCGCATCTTCTACTACCCGCCGGTGAAGAAGGGCGAGAAGCCGGTCGTCTACACCCACCCGATCGGCATCGGCAAGGTGGGCTGGCGCACCCCCGAAGGGGTGACCAAGATCGTGCGCCGCCAGAAGGACCCGACCTGGCGCGTGCCGGTCTCGGTGCGCAAGGAGCACCACGACAACGGCGATGACCTGCAGCCGGTCATCGGCCCGGGGCCGGACAACCCGCTCGGGCGCTATGCCTTCTACCTGCAGTGGCCGAGCTACCTGATCCACGGGACCAACAAGCCCGCGGGCGTCGGCCTGCGTTCGAGCCACGGCTGCATGCGCCTGTACCCGGAGGACATCGAGCAGTTCTTCAACCTGGTGCCGATCGGCACCCAGGTGCGCGTGGTGAACCAGCCGTTCGTGTTCGGCTGGCGCGACGGGCAGCTCTACATGCAGCCCTACGACGTGCTCGAGGATGACACCCGCGACTTCAACAAGGCGCAGAAGAAGCTCCTGAGCAAGACCCTCGCCGCGCGCCTGCAGCAGCAGCTGAAGGCGCAGCACGAGCAGGTGAACTGGGACCTGGTCTCGCAGCTGTCCAAGAGCCCGCGCGGGGTTGCCGTACCGATCACCGTGAGCACCGCGAGCGTGGACGATGTCCTCGCGCAGGCCTCGCACGTGCAGAACGTGCTGCCGGAGGGCTCGACCTGGGACGGCAAGTCCGACCTGCCGATGGACGAGGCGACCTTCAAGCAGCTGGTCACCGACAGCGACCCGGGAAGCGCGGCTCCCGATGCCGGGCCGGCCGCGGGCTCGGCTGCGCCCGCCGTGCCGGCGGGTCCGCCGAAGCATGGCGGCTGAGCGTACGGGCTCTCGACTTATGACCGCGCTGTCGCCGTGGCTGCAGCTGATGCTCGCCGAGATCGCGCGCAAGCAGGAGGAGGCCGAGCGCGGGCAGCGCGAAGCCGCCGAGCGCGCGCGCGAAGCCCTTAGGACCTCCCCGCCACCGGCTGCTGTCGGAAAACTTTCCACTCCGACTGACTGATTACCTGACACCGCGCGGAGCGCGTGTGTTAGAGTCGCGCCGGCAAATCCAAGAGGCGCTTGAGTGGCCGACAGCCCCGCGTCCGGCGTACAACTCGTACAACAACAAAGCCGCACGGAACACGCGATCGAGCGCGTGCCGACCGGAGTCGTCGCCTTCATCGGCAGGACCCTCAAGGGTCCGGTCAATACGCCGGTCGCCATCACGAGTTTCGTCGAGTTCCAGCAGCACTTCGGCGGGCTGTGGCAGCCCTCGACACTGTCCTACGCCATCGAACAGTTCTTCGAGAACGGCGGCCGCGAGGCGCGCATCGTGCGCGTGGTCAACGGCGCCCGGCCGCCGACCCTGTCGCTGCCGGCCGGTGCCGGCGTGCTGCGGCTGGCCGCCCTGAACCCCGGCTCGCGCGAGTTCCTGCGCGCCTCGATCGACTACGACGGCATCGCCACGCAGGACCACGAGCGCTTCAACCTGGTGGTGCAGCGGGTGCGGGCCGCGGGCTCGGAGCTGGTCGAGGACCAGGAGATCTACCGGCGCGTCTCGATCGTCCCCGGGGCGCAGCGCTTCGTGAGCGACGCGCTGCTCGAGTCGCGCCTGGTGCGCGTCGTGGGCGGGGTGCCCGAGCGCCGCCCGGACCGCTCCGCCGGCGGCCCCGGCGGGGTCGCGGTCGGCTACACCCTCTCCAATCCCGACGGCGACGATGGGGCGCCGCTCACCGACTACGACATCATCGGCGCCTCCGGGACTGCCACGGGCCTCTTTGCCCTGGAGGGCGCGACGCGCTTCAACCTGCTGTGCATCCCGCCGCTGACCCGCGAGCGCGACGTGGGCCTCTCGACGCTCCTGGTCGCCGCCCGGGTGTGCCGCGAGCGGCACGCGCTCCTGATCGTCGACCCGCCGTCGGCCTGGACGAGCCCGCGCGCGGCGCTGGATGCGCTGCGCCTGTGGCCGTTCCGCAGCGACAGCGCGGTCATGTACTTCCCGCGCGTGCAGGCCTTCGACCGCCTGCGCGGCCGGGTCGAAGTGTTCGCCTCCTGCGGCGCGGCTGCCGGCATGATCGCGCGTGCCGATGAGACCTGGCCGGTCTGGTCGGCGGCCGAGAGCGAGGATGCGATCCTGCGCCCGGGCCTGCGGCCCGCGGTCAACGTCAACGAGGCCGAGCGCGTGCGCCTCTCGGCCGCCGGCATCAACACCCTGCTCGCCGTGCGCGGCGGCCCGCGCACGGGCGTCAGCCCCCGCACCCTCGCCGCCGGCGGCAGCGGGGCCTCGGACTGGAAGTACCTCTCGGCGCGGCGGCTGTCGCTCTTCATTGCCGCGAGCATCGTCGAGGGTACGCGCTGGGTGCTGCTCGAACACAATGGGCCAGCCACCTGGGAGCGTGCCCGCGCCCAGGTCGAGGAGTTCCTCGAGGCGCTCGCGGCGGATGGCGCCTTCGCCGGGGCCGGGGCCGAGGAGAGCCACTTCGTGATCGCCGATGAGCGGGTGAACCGCCCGCAGACGCTCGCCGAGGGCAAGTTCAACCTGCTCTACGGCTTCGCCACCAGCAAGCCCGGCGCCTTCGACACCTGGCTGGTCACGCACCGGGCCGGGGCGAGCCGGGTGCGCGCGGTCTCCGTCAACCGCTCCGAGACGGCCAAGAACCGCGTCGAGTGGGAGATCGAGACCTCGATCCTGCGCGGCTGACTCGAAGGTCCATGAGCGGCGCGCGACTGAACCGCGTCCTCGGCCTGGGGTTCGCGCTCGCCTTCGCATTCGGGACCATGGTCGGGGTGGGGATCCTGCGCCTGCCGGGCATGGTGGCGGCCGCGGCCGGGACC
Organism: Pseudomonadota bacterium; assembly: GCA_018241425.1. Taxonomy (GTDB): domain Bacteria; phylum Pseudomonadota; class Gammaproteobacteria; order Steroidobacterales; family Steroidobacteraceae; genus 13-2-20CM-66-19. Next base: position 172,147 of record JAFEDU010000006.1, on the reverse strand, counting down.
CCGGCGCTGATCCTCGCCTGCTGGGCGGCCGGCGGACTCTATGCCCTCTTGGGCGCGTTCTCCCTGTCCGAGCTCGCGGTCATGTACCCCGAGGCCGGCGGCATGCGCGTGTACGCCCGCCGCGCCTTCGGCGAGCCCGTCGGGTTCGTGGTCGGCTGGGTCGACTGGCTGGCCTCGGTCGCGACGCTCGCGTACGCGGCGGTGGCCGGCGTCGACTTTCTGGGCGTGCTGTGGCCGGCCGTCGCGGCGCCGCCGGTATCCACCCTCGCGGCGGTCGCACTCCTCGGCCTCTTCATGGCGCTGCACTGGGGCGGGGTGCGCTCCGGCAGCGTCATCACTACCGCGGCGAGCACGCTCATCGGGCTCTTGCTGCTGGTGCTGATCGCCGCCTGCTTCCTGCATGGGGGTGCGGTCCGAGCGCGGCTGCCGCCGGGTACGGCCGCCGCTGTGCCGGCCGCCTCGTGGCTGGCGATCGTGCCGGCGCTGCGGGCCATCGTCACGGCCTACGACGGCTGGTATGCCCCGATCTACACCGCCGAGGAATGCCGCGAGGCGGCCCGTACGCTGCCGCGCGCCATCATCGGCGGCGCCCTCCTGGTGACGCTCCTGTACCTCGCGATCAATGCCGCGCTGCTCCAGGTGCTGCCCGTACCGGTGCTCGCCGCCTCGACGCTGCCGGTGGCGGTGGCCGCCCAGCTGGTGCTGCCCCAGGGGGCGGCGGCGCTCCTCACCGGGCTTTCGATCCTGATCGTGCTGGGCCTGATCAACGCCAACGCCCTGATGGCGCCGCGCGTGCTGTTCGGCATGGCCCGCGACGGCTGGATCCCGCAGGGCCTCGCCCGGGTGAGCGCCCGGGGCACGCCGCGCGCGGCGCTGGCCGCCACGATCGTCCTGAGCAGCCTCATGATCCTCACCGGCACCTTCAACCAGCTGATCGCGCTGTTTGCGGTGCTGATACTGCTCTACTACGTCGTGGTGTTCCTGGCGGTATTTGCACTGCGGCGCCGCGCCCCGCAGGTGCCGCGCCCCTACCGCGCGCTCGGCTACCCGGTCTCGACGCTCATCGTGACCGCAGGCTCGCTGGCGCTCCTGTTCGCTGCGGTGCGCGAGGACCCGCGCTCGGGACTGATGGCGCTCGGGTTCATCCTGCTGTGCGTGCCGCTGTACGCGCTCGCAGCCCGCGCGCGCCGCCCGGTCACGGCCTGACTCCTCAGGCCTTCCCGAAGCCGCCGCCGCCCGGGGTCAGCACCGTCAGCTCATCGCCCGGCCCGAGGTCGAAGCGCGCCGTGGCGCCGAGCACCTCGCGCCGCCCGTCGGCGCGCCGGATCTCCCCGCCGCCGGTCGCCGCGGCCTCGCCCCCGGCCATGCCGAAGGGCGCGACCGCGCGGTGGTTGGCGAGCAGCGCCCCCGATAGCGCAGCCCGGAACTCCAGGCGGCGGATCACCCCGTCGCCGCCCCTGAAGCGGCCGCGACCGCCCGAGCCGCGCCGCACCGCGAACTCGCGCACCAGCACCGGGTACTCGCTCTCGAGCACCTCCGGGTCGGTGAGGCGCGAGTTCGTCATGTGGGTCTGCACGGCATCGCAGCCCGCAAACCCAGGTCCCGCCCCCGAGCCGCCGCAGATGGTCTCGTAGTACTGCAGCTGCGCGTCCCCGAAGGTGAGGTTGTTCATCGTGCCCTGGGAGGCCGCCAGCACCCCGAGCGCCCCGTAGAGCGCGTCCACGATGCACTGCGAGGTCTCGACGTTGCCGGCGGCCACCGCGGCCGGCGGCGCCGGGTCGAGCAGGCTCCCGGGCGGGATCACGACGGTGAGCGGCGCCAGGCACCCCTCGTTCAGGGGGATCGGCGCGTCGATCAGGGTGCGGAACACGTACAGCACGGCGGCCATGCATACCGCGCGCGGGGCGTTGAAGTTGTGCCGGCCCTGGGGCGAGGTGCCGGTGAAGTCGATGCGCGCCGCGCCCGCTTCGGCATCGACGTCGATGCGTACCGCGATGACCTCACCGTTGTCCATGGGGTAGGTGAACTGCCCGCTGCGCAGTCCCGCGATCGCGCGCCGCAGGCTCACGGTCGCGTTCTCCTGGACCGCGCGCATCATGGCCTTAACCTCCCCGAGGCCGTGCCGCGCCGCCGCGCGCGTCAGCTCCTCGATGCCGCGGGCGTTGGCGGCGAGCTGCGCGCGCACGTCGGCGAGGTTCTGGCGCGGGCGGCGCGCCGGCCAGGGGCCTGCGCCCAGGCGCTCGAGGAACGCAGCTTCGCTGAGGTGGCCGCCGGTCACGAGCGGGAAGCACTCGAAGAGGATGCCTTCATCGGCGATGTCGGTGCTGAAGGGCGGCATCGAGCCGGGCGTGACCCCGCCGATGTCGGCGTGGTGGGCGCGGGAGGCGACGAAGAAATCCGGCCGCGGCCCGCCGTCCAGGAATACCGGAGTCACGACCGTCATGTCCGGCAGGTGCGTGCCGCCGTGGTAGGGGCTGTTGATGAGCCACGAGTCGCGCGGGCTCAAGTCCGGCTGCGCCGCGATCACCGCGCGCACGCTCGCCCCCATCGAGCCCAGGTGCACCGGCATGTGCGGCGCGTTGGCAACCAGGCCGCCCGTGGCATCGAACAGCGCGCAGGAATAGTCCAGGCGCTCGCGGATGTTCACCGACTGCGCGGTGGCCTTGAGCACCTCGCCCATCTGCTCGGCGACGTGCATGAAGAGGTTGTTGAAGATCTCCAGCCGCGCCGCCGCCGCGCCGGTGGCCGCCCCGCCGCCCGCATCCCGGTCCTCGAGCAGCAGCACGCCTTCCGCGAGCGCCCGCGCGTGCCAGCCGCCCTCGAGCACCACGGTGGTGTGCGCATCCACCAGGAGCGCAGGCCCCGGGACCTCGCCGGCCACCGCGCTTGCCGGCAGCAGCGGGACCTCGCGCCACTGCCCGAACCAGGCGCGGACCTGCGGCGGCAGCGCGCCGGGCGCCGGGCGCGGCAGGATGAGCGCGGCCGCAGCCACCGGGGAGGCGCGCCCTTCCGCGCGCAGCGACTCGATGATCAGGGTGAGCGCTTCCGCGGCGAAACCGAAGCGCCGCAGGTGCTCGGCGTGGAAGTCCGCGCGCACCTGCTCGAGCGGTCCTTCCGGCACCGACAGCAGCACCTCGCTGTCGCCCGAGCGCAGCTCCAGGATCCGCGACTCGTGGATCGCCCCGGGCGCCGCGCCGTGCGCGGTGAGCTCGGTGCGCGCCTCGGCCGCGAGCGCGGACAGGCGCACGCGGGCGGCTTCGAGCCCGTCGGCATCGAGCTCCGCGCGCAGACTGGCACGCCGCACCGCGAGATGGTCGGCGACCCCGATGCCGAAGGCCGACAGCACGCTCGAGAGCGGGTGCACCAGCACGCGGCGCACCCCGGCGGCACGTGCGACGGCACAGGCGTGCTGCCCGGCGGCGCCCCCGAAGCAGAACAGGGTGAAGTCCGCGGCATCCCGCCCCTGGCGTGTCGAGACCTGCCGGATGGCATTCGCCATGGCCTCGACGCCGACCTCGAGGAAGGCGGCGGCGAGCAGCACCGGGTCGGAACTCCCGGCGCGCGCGGCCAGGTCCGCGAACCCCGCCGCCACCGCCTGCGGGTCGATCGGCGCGTCCGCGCCGGTCCCGAACACGCGCGGCAGGGTGTCTGGGCGCAGCCGCCCGAGCAGGACCTGCACGTCGGTGAGCGTGAGCGGGCCGCCGCGGCCGTAGGCCGCCGGTCCGGGGTAGGCTCCGGCGGACTCAGGTCCCACCGCGAAGCGCCCGTCGCGCAGGCCGAGGAGCGAGCCACCACCGGCCGCGATGGTGTGCACGTCGAGCATCGGCTGCTGCAGGCGCACGCCGGCGATGACCTGCTCGAAGCGCTGCGGGAGCGCGCCGTCGATCAGGCACACGTCCGTCGAGGTGCCGCCCATGTCGAAGCCGATCACGCGGTCGATGCCCAATCGCCCGGCGACCTCGCGGATGCCGATGAGCCCACCCGCCGGTCCCGAGAGCACGCTCGCGAGCGCGTGGAAGGCGCCGGCATCGGCGAGCCCCCCGTTGCTCTGCATGAGCGCGAGCCGCGCCGCAGGATCCAGGTGCGCCAGCTGCGCGGTCAGCCCGTCGACGTAGCGCTTCAGCGGCGGGGCGAGGTAGGCGTTGAGCACGGTCGTGTCCCCGCGCGCCACGTAGCGCACCAGCGGGGACAGCTCGTGCGACACCGACACCTCCTCGAAGCCGAGCGCGCGCGCGAGTCGCGCCGCGGCCGCCTCGTGGGCGGCATGCCGCCAGCCGTGCATGAACACGATCGCCACCGCGCGCCGCCCGCGGCGCCGCGCCTCCTCGAGCGCGCCGCGCAGCCCGCGCTCGTCGAGCGGCGTGAGCACCCGGCCGTCCCGATCGATGCGCTCGCGCGCCTCGATGACCTGCGCGTACAGGGGCTGCGGCCGCACGACGTGGCGCGCGAAGATGTCCGGGCGGTTCTGGTAGCCGATCAGAAGCCCGTCGGCGAACCCGGCCGTGGTCACCAGCACCACCGGCTCACCGCCGCGGGTGAGGAGCGCATTGGTGGCCACCGTGGTGCCGACCTTCACCTCGCTCACCCGCGCGTGCGGGTCACCGGCGCCCTTGAGGATCTGCGCGGCGGCGGCGAGCCCCGGGTCGGGACCCTCGGCGGCCCCGGCCGAGGGCACCTTGCGCACGTGCAGCGTGCCGTCCGGGGCGAGCCCGATGACGTCGGTGAAGGTGCCCCCGCGGTCGATCCAGAACTGCCAGGCGGGTGGCGGCGTGCGATCTGCTTGGCGTAACGTCGGCATCGCCGGCATTATTCGCGACTGGGACGAGTGACCGATACACCCGCGGGGAGTAGCCCATGCAAGAACCGGTGATGCCCCGCCACGTGGTCTTCTCCCACGGCAAGGAGAGCGGCCCCTGGGGCCGCAAGATCTCCGCGCTCGCGGAAGTTGCGCGCTCGGAAGGCTACGACGCGCACTCGGTCGACTACCGCGGCCTCGACCAGCCGCGCCAGCGCGTCGCCAAGCTCGTGGACTTCTGCAAGGAACTCGCCGGCGACCTGGTGCTGGTAGGCTCGAGCCTCGGCGGCTACGTCGCCGTGGCCTCCGCCTCGCTCCTGCACGCGCGCGGCCTGTTCCTCATGGCCCCGGCCCTCTACATGGAGGGGCTGCCGGAGCTGCGCACCGGCGTGGTCGACTGCCCGACCACCATCGTGCACGGCTGGAAGGACGACGTGGTGCCGTTCGAGCACAGCGTGCGCTTCGCGCAGATGTACAAGGCGGGGCTGCATATCCTGGAGAGCGATCACCGCCTCCACAACCAGCTGCGCGTCATCCAGTACCTGTTCGAGTACTTCCTCATCGCGCTCGACCTGCCGGCGATCGCCTTCGAGTAGGCGAAGGTCTTCAGCGCCGCTCGCGGATGGCGCGCGCGGCGGCCGCATCCACGACCCGCGGCACGATGAGCCGCGCCCAGCGCACGAACCGTCCGCGCCGCGAGGTGATGAGGATCCGCTGGCGCCGCGCCATGGCCCTGGCGATCAGCCGCGCACATTCCGGGGCGGTCATGATGCGCGTCTCCTGCATCGGGGTGGCCCCGAGCGGTCGCCCGTCGGGTCCCGTGGCGCGGCGGTGGATCTCGCTGACCACGAAGTCCGGGGCGACCACGGTCACCTCGACCCCGCTGCCGTCGAGCTCGATGCGCAGCGACTCGAAGAAGCCCACCATGGCGTGCTTGCTGGCGGCGTAGCCGGTGCGCTCGGGCACCCCGGTGATGCCGGCGATGCTCGCCACCGCGACGATCAGGCCGCGCGCGTGCTTGAGGTGGGGGAGGGCCGCGGCGGTCATGTAGACCGCGCCCAGGTAGTTGACCGCGAGCAGCCGCTGGTAGACCGAGAAGTCGCTCACCGCCTCGAAGCGCGCCCACATGGTGATCCCGGCGTTGTTCACCAGCACGTCCAGCGCCCCGAAGCGCTCCAGCGCGCGCTGCACGGCGCGCTCGCAGTCGGCCCGCACCGCGACGTCCATCACCACCGTCTCCACCGCCGCGCCGCGCGCACGGCAGGCGCTCGCGGCGTCCTCGAGGCGCTCGGCGTTGCGCGCCGTCAGCGTCAGGCTCACCGCGGGGGCGGCCAGCTCCAGGGCCAGGGCCCGGCCGATGCCCTCGGAGGCCCCCGTTATGAGTACGCTCTTGCCCGCGAATGTATCCATTTGCAACCATGAAGCCGCAAGACGCCGCAGCCGCGGCCTTCAGGAAAGCATCATAGACGTGCGATGAGCGGGCTGTTGCGGCGACTGCTGGCACTGTGGGTGCGCTTCAAGATCCGTCCGGAGGACGCGCGCGAGCGCCTCGCCGGGCGTTCCCTTCCGCTGTGCTACGTGCTCGAGCGGCGCAGCCTCACCGATCTTGCGGTGCTGCAGCTGGCGACCCGGGCCCTCGGCCTGCCGCGGCCCGATCGTCCGCTCGCCTCGGCTGCCGGGAGCCTCGGCGGGTCCTTCTACCTCACCCAGCCGCGCTCGTTCTGGAGCACGCGCCCGGACCGGCGCCCCCCGCCGCAGCTGGCGCAGATGCTGCGCGCGCTGCGGGCGGACCCGGAGGCGGACTTCCTCCTGGTGCCCGCCGCGGTCTTCTGGGGCCGCGCCCCGCAGCGCGAGGACTCGTGGCTCAAGCTCCTCCTGGTCGAGGACTGGGTGCTCGCCACCCGGGTGCGCAAGTTCCTGCAGGTGCTGTTCAACGGCCGTGACGCCCTGGTCGAGCTCGACGAGCCGCTGTCGCTGCGTGCGCTCGTGGGCGATGAGCTCGGGGGTGCGCTGCGCGGCCGGCGCGTGGCGCGCGCGCTGCGCGCGCTCTACGCCCGCCGGCGCGCGGTGCGCATCGGCCCGGACCTCTCCCATCGCCGCACCATCGTCAACGAGGTGCTGCGCACACGCGCGGTGCGCGCCGCCATCACCCAGGAGATGCGCGGCCGCGCGCTCACGCGGCGCAAGGCGCTGCTGCGGGCGCGCGGCTACGCGCTCGAGATCGCCGCCAACTACAGCCACGCCTTCGTGCGCTTCATGGAGTACGCCCTCAGCCGCCTGTGGAACCGGCTCTACGACGGGGTGGAGCTCGGGCACCTCGCGACGCTGGAGGCGGTGGCCGAGGGGAACGAGATCATCTACGTGCCCTGCCACAGGAGCCACATGGACTACCTGCTGCTCGGCTACGCCATCTACGTGCAGGGCTACGCGGTGCCCCACACCGCGGCGGGGGTGAACCTCAACCTGCCGGTGGTCGGGCGCTTCCTGCGCAAGGGCGGGGCGTTCTTCATCCGCCGCACCTTCAAGGGCAACGCCCTCTACACCGTGGTGCTCATGAAGTACCTGGCGACCATCATGGCGCGCGGGCACTCGCTCGAGTACTTCATCGAGGGCGGCCGCAGCCGCACCGGGCGCCTGTTGCAGCCCAAGACCGGCATGCTCGCCATGACGGTGCGCAGCTACCTGAAGGAACCGCGCCGCCCGGTGGTGTTCGTGCCGGTGTACTTCGGCTACGAGCGCCTGGTCGAGGGGCGCACCTACGTCAGTGAGCTGTCCGGGGCGCCCAAGGAGAAGGAGAGCGTGCTCGGGTTGCTCAGGTCCTGGCGCGTGCTGCGCGAGCGCTTCGGCAAGGTGTACGTGAACCTCGGCGAACCGATAGCCCTCGAGGGGCTGCTCGATGCCCGCGAGCCTGCCTGGCGCACGCAGCACTTCGATGACGACACCAAGAGCCCCTGGGTGGGCGGTGCGGTGGACGAGCTCGCCCAGCGCATCATGCGCAACATCAACTCGGCCGCCGCGGTGACGCCGATCAACCTGATTGCCATGACGCTGCTCGCCATGCCGCGCCAGGGGCTGCCGGAAGCGGACCTGGCGCGCCAGCTCGAGCTCTACCGCGCACTCCTTGAAGCCTGCCCCTACGGCGACCGGGTGACCCTGACGACGCTCTCCGGCCCCGAGATGATCGAGTACGGGATCGCGCTCAGGCAGGTCACCCGCGAGGCCCATACCCTGGGCGACATCGTGCGCATGAGCGAGTCCGCCGCGGTGCTGTCGACCTACTTCCGCAACAACATCCTGCACCTGTTCGCCCTGCCGTCCCTGATCGCCTGCGTGTTCGTGAGCAACGCCCAGGTCTCCACCTGGGACATCCGCCGGCTGGCCGGGCGCATCTATCCCTATATCGCCGCCGAGCTGTTCCTGCGGTGGGAGGAGGCCGAGCTCCCGGGGGTCATCGAGGCGGTGCTCAAGGCCCTGGCGGCGCACGGCCTGATCGAGCCGGAGCCCTCCATGGACGGCTGGACGCGCGCCCCGCCGGCCTCGCCCCAGGCGATGCAGCTGGCGCTGCTCGCCCAGGCGACCGTGCAGACCATCGAGCGGTACTACATCGTGGTCGCCCAGCTGGTCCAGGCCGGCAGCGGCACGCTGGATGAGGCCACCCTGACGCAGCGCTGCCAGCTGGCCGCCCAGCGCATGACGTTGCTCTACGGCCTGAACTCCCCGGAGTTCTTCGACCGCAGCCTCATCGAGAACTTCATCGGGCTTTTGCGTGCGCGCAACGTCATCCGGGCGGGGGAGGGCGGGCGGCTGGAATTTGACGAGGTGCTGATCGCGGTCGCGCAGGATGCACAGTTCGTCCTGTCCGAGCAGCTGCGCCACAGCATCCTGCAGGTGATGCACGCATGAACTTGCCGCGCCGCGGCGCCGAGTAATAGACTCGTCCGCCACAGGTTTTGTTGTGCGGCAACCAACAACAATGCGGTGCGGTCTCGCACCGGACCGCGACGCAACCGGCTGATCACTAGACGAACCGGGCGGGTGGACGGACCGAAACGCCGCTCAGGCCGCCGAAAGGGACGCGAGGGGGGACTCATGAGGAATGTGCTTGCGGGGCGTGGGTCGTGGGCGGCCGCGCTGGGCGGGGCCGTGTGTCTGGCAGCCGCCACGGCGGCGCCGGCCCTGAACTGGCAGTCCGGCTCGGGGGACTGGAGCCTGAGCTGGGACACGACCATCGGCTACGGGCAGGGCTGGCGTGTCGCCAAGCCCGACTGCCGGCTGATCGGCACGGCCGACGGCGGCTGCGGGTACTCGCCGAACATCGACAACGGCGACCTCAACTACCTTGCCCGGGCGACCTTCAGCGAGGCGGCCACCGGGGTCACCGAGATCGCGCTCAACTACAAGGACACCGCGGGCCTGTTCGTGCGCGGCAGCGGCCTCTATGACTTCGAGGTCATGGAGAACAACGACAACCTGCGCACGCCGCTCGACCACTACGCGAAGGACCTCGTCGGCAGCTATACCCGCCTCCTGGACGCCTTCGGCTACTGGCGTTTCAAGCTCGGCTCCATGCCGACCGAGATCCGCATCGGGCGCCAGGTGATCGACTGGGGCGAGAGCACGTTCATCCCGAACGGCCTCAACCAGGTGAACCACTTCGACGTCGCCGCGCTCCTGACGCCGGGCTCCGAGCTCAAGCAGGCGCTGCTGCCGGACGAGATGGCAGTGGTGAACTTCCAGCTCACCAAGAACCTGAGCACGCAGCTGCTGTACCTGTTCGACTGGCACGAGACCCTGCTCGAGCCGAACGGCGCCTACTTCAGCACCAACAACTTCGGCGTCGCCGGCGGCAACCGCGTGTACCTGGGGTTCGGCTCCATCTCCAACCAGGGCGTGGACTTCAGCTCCCTGGGCGGCCCGTACTACCCGGACTTCCAGGCCGTGAACCGCCTGCCGGACCACACCCCGCCGAACTCCGGGCAGTACGGCTTCAACTTCAAGCTCAACCTGCCGAACCTGAACCATGGCACGGACTTAGGGTTCTATTTCCTCAACTACACGAGCCGCGTGCCCGTGGTCTCCGCGGTCACCGGCAGCCAGGCCGGCTTCGGCAACGCCTTCGGCGCCATCAGCGCCGTGGGGGCCGCGGCCCAGGCGATCGCCGCGGGCCTGCCGTTCGCCGAGGCCGTGGCCTTAGGTGCCCAGGCCGGCCAGCAGCGCGCCGCCGCGCTCGGCGGTAGCCTTGCCGCGCTCACCGCGCAGCAGTACGCCACCATCGGGGCCAACACCCTGCTGGCCGGCGGCAACGTCACCGGCCAGGCGAGCAGCCTCGGCACCTACGAGTACGGCAAGACGGCCGGCTACTTCGAGGAGTTCCCGCAGAACATCAAGATGCTGGGCGTGTCCTTCAACACGCAGATCCAGAAGACCGGCACCGCGCTGCAGGGCGAACTCACCTACCGCCACGGCGTGCCGTTCCAGGTCGACGACGTCGAGCTCCTGTACGCCTCGCTGACGCCGTTCGAGTCGGGCGTCGCGAAGCTCCTCGGCGAGCCGGTGAGCGCGCCCGGCCATTGCCAGCCCACCGGGGCGACGCCAATCACCGGGTGCAACCAGCTCGGTGCCTACGGCCTCGGGCAGACCATCACCGGCTGGGTCCGCAAGGACATGTGGCAGACACAGTTCACCGCCACGCAGGTGTTCGCCAACGTACTCAAGGCCTCGCAGCTGGTCACGCTGGTGGAGGCGGCGGTCGACTACATCCCGGGGCTCCCGGACCTGTACGACGGGGGCCCGGTCGGCCGCGGCCTGCGCCTGGACGCCCCCGGCACGAACCTCTCCGGCAACCCGCAGCTGGGCGGTTACCCGCAGTACCCGACGCAGTACGAGCCCGGCTCGGCGTTCCCCACCGCCTGGTCCTGGGGCTACGTCGCCGCCGCGCGCCTGGAGTACAGCAACCTCATCCCGAGCGTGAACCTCCTGCCGCACGTCACCTGGTCGCAGGACGTGCACGGCATCTCCCCGGGCCCCGGCGGCAACTTCATCCAGGGCCGTCACGCACTCACCGTCGGCCTCGGCGCGAACCTGCGCCAGAGCTGGGATCTCGACGTGTCGTACACTCAGTACGGCGGCGCCGGGCAGTACAACCTGCTGAACGACCGCGACTTCATCGCCGCGAGCGTGAAGTACTCGTTCTAGAGCGCCGCGCGCCTTCAAGGAGGCCTTGCAGATGAAGACCCTGATCAGGATCGCCGCCGCGGCCGTACTGCTGTCTCCGGGTGCCTGGGCCGGCGTGAGTCCCCAGGAAGCCGCGCACCTGGGCGATGACCTCACCCCCCTGGGCGGTGAGAAGGCCGGCAATGCTGACGGCACCATCCCCGCCTGGACCGGCGGCATCCGCTCGGCGGCCGAGGCGGGCTTCCCGAACTACAAGTCCGGCGACCACCACCCGGATCCGTACGCGAGCGACAAGCCGCTCTTCACCATCACGACCGCAAACCTCGGCCAGTACGCAGGCAGGCTGACCGCGGGGCACCAGGCGCTCTTCAGGGCCTACCCCGACTACAAGATGATCGTCTACCCGACGCACCGCAGCGCCTCCGTCCCGGACCGCGTGGCGGAGGGCACCAAGCGCAACGCGACCACCGCGGCGCTCATCCCGAGCGGCAACGGCGTCACCGGCGCGATCGGCGGCATCCCGTTCCCGATCCCGAAGTCGGGGCTCGAGGTGTACTGGAACCACCTGCTGCGCTACCGCAACGTGGCGGCGGCGCGCCAGATCGGCCAGGTGGCGCTCACCGCCGGGGGCGCGATTTCGGTGGTGAACCTGAAGGAGGAGTTCTTCTTCCCGTACTACGTGCCGGGCATGACCGAGGCCGGGCTCGACAACGTGCTCGTCTACTTCATGCAGGAGACCACCGCTCCGGCGCGACTTGCGGGCGAGGTGCTCCTGGTGCAGGAGACGCTCGACCAGGACAAGGACGCGCGCCGCGCCTGGATCTACAACCCGGGCCAGCGCCGCGTGCGCCGCGCCCCGCAGGTGGCCTTCGACAACCCGGGCACGAACTCGGACAACCAGCGCACGGATGACCAGTTCGACATGTACAACGGCAGCCCCAAGCTGTACGACTGGAAGCTCGTGGGCAAGAAGGAGATGTACGTCCCGTACAACTCCTACCAGCTGCAGAGCGAGAAGATCAAGTACGCGGACCTGCTGCACAAGAACCACATCAACCAGGACTACGCGCGCTACGAGCTGCACCGCGTGTGGGTGGTGGATGCGACGCTCAAGAAGGGCGTGAGCCACCTGTACTCGCGCCGCACGCTGTACGTGGACGAGGACTCCTGGCAGATCCTCGCCGTGGACGTCTACGACTCGCGCGGCACGCTCTACCGCGTCCAGGAAGGCCACGTCATCAACTACTACGACGTGCCGACCCTGTGGACGGACCTGGAGCTGGTGATGGACCTCTCCAACGGCCGCTACCTCGCGCTCGGGCTGCAGAACGAGGAGCCGCGCTCCTACGACTTCAGCATCAAGCGCACGGCCGCGGACTTCGAGCCGAGCGTCCTGGAGCGGCGCGGAGTCCGCTAGGGCTGACGTGAGCGCACGCGCGCTCCTGCTGTTACTGGCGCTCGCCGGGGCGAGCCGGGCCGGCGTGCCGGACGCCCCGCTGCCGGCGGAAGCCGCCCCGCTTGCTTCCCACGCGCTCCTCACCGCGCTCGCCGCGGCCGGCCCGCGGCTGGTCGCCGTCGGCGACCGCGGCATCATCGTGCTCTCCGACGATGCGGGCCACAGCTGGGTGCAGGCGCAGGCGGTCCCGACCCAGGCGCTCCTGACCGGCGTGTGCTTCTTTGATGCCGCGCACGGCATCGCCGTGGGCCACGACCAGAGCGTGCTCACGAGCGCCGATGCCGGGCGCACCTGGACCCTGGTCCACCGCGACCCCGCCGCCCCGGGACCGCTGCTGGATGTCTGGTGCGGGCCTGCCGGGCGCGCGCTCGCTGTCGGGGCCTACGGGACCTTCCTTGCCTCCGGGGATGCGGGGGCAACCTGGCAGGCGCGGGAGTTCCACGCCGAGCCCGCGCCGCGCGCGGCGGCTCCCCGCCACGACCGCGACGCCGATACGCAGGGTGGGTTCCACCTCAACCGCATCACCGCGGCCGGCACCGCGACGCTCTACATCGCGGCGGAGGCCGGGCACCTGTACCGCTCGGACGATGCCGGCGAGCACTGGCGTGAGCTCGCCTCGCCCTACGAGGGCTCGTTCTTCGGGGTGCTGCCGCTTCAGGGCGCCGCGCTGCTCGCCTACGGCCTGCGCGGCAACCTGTTCCGCTCCGAGGACGGCGGCGCGAGCTGGCGGCGACTGGATTCCGGGACGCTCGCGATGCTCGACGGCGGCGCGCGCCTCGCCGGGGGCGGCGTCGTGGTCGTGGGGCTCACCGGGGTGGTGCTGGTGAGCAAGAATGGCGGCTCGAGCTTCGCGCTGCGCCAGCAGCGCGACCACGCCGGCATCGCCGCCGTGCTCGCGCTGCCGGACGGGCGCCTCGTCATCGCCGGCGAGGATGGCGTGCACTCGGTGGCCCCGGGCGCGGCCGCGGAGCCGGCCCCGTGAACACGGACGCCACGGACACCCCGGAACCTGCACCTCCCGGGCGGCTTGCCGCGGCGCTCGAGCGGCTGATCTTCGGACACCGGGCGGTGATCCTCGCGCTCTTCGCCCTGGGCACGCTCGTGTTCGCGGGCCTTGCCGTGCACTCGCTGCGCATCGACACCTCCTTCAACAAGACCCTGCCGCTGCAGCACGAGTACATGCGCACCTACCTCGACCCGAAGATGGCCGAGTTCCGGGGCGCGAACCGGGTGCTGGTCGCGGTCATCGCCCGCGACGGCAACATGTTCACGCCGCAGTTCTTCGCCGCCATGCGCCAGGCGACCGACGAGGTCATGGTGATGGAGGGCATCGACCGCGCGCGCGTGCAGTCGATCTTCACCCCCAACGTGCGCTACCTGGAGGTGGTGGAGGACGGCATCGAGGCCGGCAACGTCATCCCGGCGGACTTCACCCCGACACCCGAGAACATGGCGCGCGTGCGCGACAACATCCGCAAGGCCGGCATCCTGGGGCGCCTGGTGGCGAACGACTTCTCCGGCGCCCTGGTGAGCGCCATCGTGCTCGACGAGGACGCGCAGGGCCACCCGGTGGACCCCATCCGCATCTCGCACGAGCTCGACGCGCGCGTGCGCGCCGCCCTCGAGCATGCCAGGAGCCCCGGTTACGCCGGGGTGGACGTGCGCATCATCGGCTTCGCCTCCGTCATGGGGGCGATCGCGGACGGCGCGGGCGCGGTGGCGGGTTTCGCCGTGGTGACGCTGGCCCTGACGCTGCTCGCGGTGCGGGCCTACTGCCAGTCCTGGCGCGTGGCGTTCGTGCCGGTGCTGTGCTCGCTCGTCGCGGTCCTCTGGCAGCTCGGCACGCTCGTGCTGCTGCGCTACGGCATCGACCCCATCGGGCTGCTGGTGCCGTTCCTGATCTTCGCGATCGGGGTCAGCCACGGGGTGCAGAAGATCAGCGCGGTCGGGGACGCGGCCTTCGCGGGCCTCTCCAGCATGGCCGCCGCGCGGCGCACGTTCCGCCAGCTGCTCGCTCCGGCCCTGGTGGCGCTGCTCGCGGACCTGGTGGGCTTCGTGACCATCCTCCTCATCCCGGTCCCGGTGATCCGCGAGATGGCGGTGACGGCGAGCATCGGCGTGGCGGTGGTCATCCTCACGGACCTCGTGCTGCTGCCGGTACTGGTGTCCTACGTGCGCTTCGATCCCGGCTACCACGAGCGGGTCGCGCGCCGGCACCGCCAGCTCGAGGGGCTGTGGCGGCGGCTCTCGGCCGTCGCCGCGCGGGGCCCGGCGCTCGGCATCATCCTCGCCGCGGTGGTGCTCGCGGTGCTGGGCTGGTGGAAGGGGCGCGAGACCCCGATCGGGGACACCCAGGCCGGCGTGCCCGAGCTGCGCGCCGATTCGCGCTATAACCGCGACAACGACCTCATCACCTCACGCTTCGACATCGGCGTGGACGTGCTCACGGCGATCGTCGAGTCGCGTGAGCCGGTGTGCGTGAGCCACGAACTCATGGACGGCATCGAGCGCTTCGCCTGGCACATGCGCAACGTGCCGGGGGTGCAGGACGTGATCACGCTGCCCCTGATCGCCAAGATCGCGACCGCCGGCTGGAACGAGGGGAGCCTGAAGTGGCGCAGCATCCCGCGCGAGGAGACCCAGCTCACGCAGTCCACGCGCTACATCGAGACCAGCACCGGGCTCCTCAACGAGAACTGCGACGTGGTGCCGGTGATGATGTTCCTCGCCGATCACCGCGCCGCGACCATCGAGCGTGTCGTGGCCGAGGTGAAGGCCTGGCGCGCCGCGCACCCGCTGCCCGGGGCGCGCATCCGGCTTGCCACCGGCAACGTGGGCGTGATGGCCGCCACCAACGAGACCGTCAAGTCCAAGGAACTGCTGATCCTCGCTGGCGTCTTTGCCGCGGTGGTGGTCATGTGTCTCGTGACCTTCAGGAGCCTCACGGGCACGCTCCTGGTGGTGCTGCCGCTCGCGCTGGTGTCGGTGCTCGTCTACGCGGTCATGGCCCTGGTCGGCATCGGGCTCAAGGTCTCGACCCTGCCCATGGTCGCCCTCGGCGCCGGCATCGGCGTCGACTACGGCATCTACCTCTTCAGCCGCATGCAGGAGTTCCTGCGCCAGGGCCTGCCGGTGCGCGAGGCCTACGAGCGCACCCTGCACGTGACCGGCGCGAGCATCATCTTCACCGGCATCACGCTCGCCATCGGGGTCGCGACCTGGGTGTTCTCGCCCCTGAAGTTCCAGGCCGACATCGGCGTCATGCTGACCTTCATGTTCCTGGTGAACATGCTGGCCGCGATCGTGCTCTTGCCCGCGCTTGCGGCGTGGCTGGTGCGGCCCGCTGCCCCAGGTTGAGGCTGCGCACCGTGCCCTGAGCATGGGGTCGTTTACGCTCCGGCAGAGCACATGTCTTTAAATACCGGGCTAATAC
This sequence comes from Pseudomonadota bacterium, assembly GCA_018241425.1. Taxonomy (GTDB): domain Bacteria; phylum Pseudomonadota; class Gammaproteobacteria; order Steroidobacterales; family Steroidobacteraceae; genus 13-2-20CM-66-19. The sequence goes on along the minus strand of JAFEDU010000006.1, from coordinate 156,289 downwards.
TTCCGAGATCAATGCTATTGGTTCTTAAATGAAACAATATGGCTGAAAATTGGTTAATTTCTGGCTCATTGCTGTCTATAAGCTGGTAGAAATACGGTTCCCGTACGCATAGACTGGGATTCCCATGCCCAGATCCGCGCGGCCCGAGCTGTTTCGTACGGTCCCGACCGGGAATCCGCTCGGTTTCTGGGTCGATGGGCAGCTGCGTCCAAGGGCGGTCGCGGACTTTCTGAGCCTCACGAGAGCCGACATCGCGGAGGTTACGGCGCTCGCACCGAGCTCCGTGCGTTTCGATCACAAGATGCCGCGCGAGATCCTAGGGCGGCTGTCCGAGATCGCCGCTTTGTGCGAAGTCGTGGCCGAGCACTTCCACGGCAACGCCGCCCGCACGGAGCTGTGGTTCCGGACCGCGAATCCCTTGCTGGGCAATCTCGCCCCGCGCGACATGATTAGAAACGGACGTATGGAGCACCTGAGGCAATTCGTCATCGAGGCGGCCACCTCGGGCGGGACGAATGATTCGAGGACGCCCAGCGAGGAGAGGGCGGCGGGGCTGAGTGCCTACAAGGCCGATCTCGAGCGCTTGTGCCGGCAGTTCGGTGTGCGGAGCCTCGCGGCCTTTGGTTCGGTCACGCGGCCGGACTTTGATCTTGCGCGCAGCGATATCGATCTCGCGGTCGAGTTTGCGGAACTCACCGAGCTTTCACCCGCGCGACAGTACTTTGAGTTCAAGCAGGCGCTCGAGGCACTCTTCGGGAGACCCGTGGACCTCGTGGAGCTGTCTGCAATGGAGCCCTCGCGGCTGAAGCGCATCATCGAGCGTTCGCAGGTTCCGCTCTATGCCGAAGCGGCCTGACGTCCTCCTCGAGCAGGCACTGCGGTCGCTGCGGCGCGCGTGCCTCGTTTTCTTGGAAATCGTACGCAAGCCGAATATCTGGCCGATGAGCTATGTCAGTCGGCCATCGAGCGCCAGCTGGAGATCGCCGGAGACGCGCTGGGCCAGCTGCGCAAGGAGGCACCGGCCGTCTTCAGCCGCATTCCTGACGGTGATCTGATCGTGGCCTTCCGCAACGTGCTTGCGCACGGCTATGCGACGCTGGATCACAGGCGGGTTTTCGATATTGCGGCGTATCGGGTCGCCGAGCTGGAGCCAGTACTGCAGCGGCTCCTGGCAGATTTTCCCGAGGAGAGTGCTCAATGAAGCGCGAGATACTTCGGGCGGCTAGCTGCCGGATGCTTCTCCGCTGTCGTATGGCGAGACGTTGCAACGCATCGGCGGCCATCCACTGAAGGCCTCCGGGAGATGGGAATGCGACCGAGCCGTATTTGTGTCTGGGTAGCCTTGAGCGCCGCGGCGGGCCTCGGTGCCTGCTCCTCGCAGAAGGACCTCTCGGCGGCCGAAGCGGCCATCACGCAGTTCCACCAGGAACTCGACGGCGGGCAGTTCGAGTCGCTCTACAGTTCGGCCGCCCCCGAGCTGAAACAGGCCACCACGGAAGCGGAGTTCGTGAAGTTCCTGGGCGCCGTGCACAAGAAGCTCGGCAACACGCGCAGCACAGCGCGGGAGTCCTGGCGGGTCAACTGGCAGACGAGCGGCGAATTCATCAGCCTGCGCTATGCCACCGAGTACGAGCAGGGCAAGGCGGGCGAGGACTTCGTGTTCCGTATGGCCGAGGGCGCCCCGGTGCTCGTCTCGTACAACGTGAACTCCAGGGCCCTGATCACTAACTGACCGGAACCCTTCCGCGCCTGTCCGAGGCTCCGCGCGATCGGCGCGGGGTCTGCGGCGCCCTCATTCGAATCCCGGGCGCGAGCGCAGCCGCTTGGTGTTGCGGCGGCGGCTCTTGGACTCCAGGCGCCGCTCGCGCGAGGCGCGCGTCGGGCGGGTGGGGCGGCGCGGTTTGGGCGGGGTGAGCGCCTGCCGGATGAGGTCGGCGAGCCTTCCTTCGGCATCCCTGCGGTTGCCCTCCTGGGTCCGCTGCGTGCGCGCGATGATGAGGAGCGCCCCCTCCTGGGTGAGCCTGCGGCCTGCGAGGGCACGCAGCCGGGACTTCACGCCCGCATCAAGCACCGTGGAACCTGCGAGGTCGAAGCGCAGCTGCGCGGCGGTGGCGAGCTTGTTGACGTTCTGCCCGCCCGGGCCGGAGGCGCGCACGAACGCGAGGTCCAGCTCCGCATCCGGGATGGAAAGGCCGGGCGCGATCTCGAGCGGCACGGTGCGAGGCCGCTCAGTCGGCCTGCTGGTCGAAGCCGGGCGGCGGCCCGGGCGCGACCGGCGGGCGCACGACGGTGCGGGCATCGTAGAGGCGCGTGTCCTGCTGCGGCACCGGGATGCGCACCCCGTGGGTGCGGAAGATGCGCCAGATGGCCCGGTTCACGTCCGAGCGCACGTTGTTCACCCCGTTCACCGGGTCCGCGATCCAGAAGCGGATCTCGAGCAGCATGCCGTTGGGCTCGAAGCTGATGAGGCGGGAGACCGGCGGCGGGTCGCGCAGGATCCGGGGATGGCCGGCGGTTGCTTCCACCAGGAGCTTGAGCGCGATCTCGGGATCGTCGTCGTAGCTCACCGTGACCGGCAGCTTCAGGCGCACGTGCTGGTCGGCGTAGCTCCAGTTGATGAAGGCGGTGGTGATCAGGTTCTGGTTGGGCACCAGGGTGTCAACGCCGTCGCGGTCGCGAACCACCACGTAGCGGCCGCGCAGCTCCTGCACCCACCCGAAGTTGCCCGCGCTCCCCCCGGCGCCGGGCCCGGTGCCGCCTCCCAGCTGGCTGGAGAAGCTGATGACGTCGCCGGGCTTGATGGACTTATCCATCAACAGCACGAAGCCGGAGACGAAGTTGGCCGCCACCGATTGCAGGCCAAAGCCCAGTCCCAGGCCGATCGCGCCGGTGAGCACGTTGAGGGTGGTGATGTCGACACCGGCGGCGTTGATGCCGAGGAGGACCCCAAGTCCCACCAGCAGGAAGTAGCTGAACTTGGAGACCCCGACGCGGGTGGACACCGCCAGCTGGTCGAGGCGCATCACGTGGCGCTCGATGGCGCGCGCGATCAGGCTCGCGACCACGACGAACGCGGTCACCACCACGAGGCCCTTGAGCAGGGCCCACAGGCTGAACTGCGCGCGTCCCGGCACCAGGCTCACGCGGTTGAGGCTCGCCTCGATGAGGTCGAGCCACCCCAGGGTCGCGACCGCGACGATCGCCCACAGGATGAACGTGATGCGGCTCTCGCGCGTGCGCACCCAGGACTTAGGTCCCAGGAGCAGGCCCAGCACGTAGACCGCGAGGCGCACGCCGACCAGGGCGAGGAGCAGGCGGGTCCCGGTGTCGATCGCCCCGGTGGACACTCCGATCGCCCCCACCACGAAGTGCGCCGCGCCCAGGAGCGCCATGGCCGCGAGCACCGGGGCAATGAGGATCGCGCCCTCGAGCACGTGGTCCAGGAGGTGCGGGGTGCGGACGGACGCGGCATCGGCGCGCCGCACGCGCAGGCTGCGCGCCACGTACAGCGCCACGATCAGGGCGAGGGCGAATACCCCGCCGGCCAGCAGCGCCGCGGGCGAGGTCAGCTGCGCAAACGTTGCGCGCAATGCGCTCTCGGCGCCGTCCATCAGGCGTTCAGGTCCGGGATGAGCTGGCTCTCCAGGCGCGTGATCTGGTCCTTGAGCGCGAGCTTGCGCTTCTTCAGGCGCTTCAGCTGCAGCTCATCGATGCGCAGGTCCAGTGACAGGCGGCAGATCACTTCGTCGAGGTCGCGGTGTTCTATACGCAGTTGCCGCAGCTTCTCCATGTTGCGGAACAGCTCGCGGTCAACGTTGTCTTCGATTTCCGCCATGGTCCGAAACTGCCCGGGGGTTTCAGTGGGCTCTGCGGCGGCCTTGAGGCCGCTGGCGGCGGCCGCCGTCAGCCCAAAAGCTTAGCCCAGACGGCACTGGCGCGCCATGTCAGCGACCGCGGCCGCCGCCGTGACGGCGCCCCCCGCTGCTGCCGCGGCGTCCACCGCCGCCGCCCCCGCGTCCGCCACCGCCACCACCGCGGCCTCCGCCTCCGCCGCCCCCACCGTGGCGGCGGCCGCCCGGGTGATGGCTGCGGGCGATGGGGGGACCGGCGACGACGTCCTGGGCCATGAGCTCGGGCGCGATCTGGGAGAAGGGGATCTTGTGGCCGACGTAGGCCTCGATCTCCGGCAGCGACACGGCGTACTCCTCGCACGCGAAGCTGATGGCATCCCCCTCCGCGCCGGCGCGCGCGGTGCGCCCGATGCGGTGGACGTAGTCGGCGGCGTCCTGGGGAAGGTCGAAGTTGAACACGTGGCTGACGTCGGGGATGTGCAGGCCGCGCGAGGCGACGTCGGTGGCGATCAGCACCGCGAGCTTGCCGTCGTGGAAGTCACGCAGGAAGCGCAGGCGCTTGTTCTGCGGCACGTCGCCGGAGAGTGCCTGGGCGGCGAAGCCGTTGGCGTGCAGCGTCGCCTCGAGGCGCTCGGCGGTGCGCTTGGTGTTGACGAACACCATGGTACGGACCGCCTCGCTCTGGCGCAGCAGGCCGATCAGGAGCGGCACCTTCTCCTCCATGGAGGGGTAGTACATGAGCTGGCGCACGCGGTCGACCGTCATCTTGTCCGGCTCGACGCGCACCAGCTCCGGGTTGTTCATGTGCTCGTAGGCGAGCTCGAGCACGCGCTGGGAGAGGGTGGCCGAGAACAGCATCGACTGGCGGCGCTCGGGGGGCGGCAGGCGACGCATGATGTAGCGGATGTCGGCGATGAAGCCTAAGTCGAACATGCGGTCGGCTTCGTCGAGCACCAGCACCTGCGCATGCCGCAGGTCGAACACGTGCTGCTTGAAGTAGTCGATCAGGCGTCCGGGCGTCCCGATGAGCACGTCGCAGCCGGAGGCCACCTCCGTGCGCTGCTTCTCGTAGTCGATGCCGCCGAACACCACGCTGTGCTTGAGCCCGGTGTGCGCGCCCAGGGTCAGCGCGTCGTGGTGGATCTGCACCGCGAGCTCGCGCGTCGGCGCCACGATCAGGGCGCGCACCGAGGTCGGCGTGCGCTGCGGACCGGGCGGGCGCGTGAGCAGCGTCTGGTACATCGCGACCAGGAACGCCGCGGTCTTGCCGGTACCGGTCTGCGCCTGGCCGGCGATGTCGCGGCCGGAGAGTGCGGCCGGCAGGGTCTGCGCCTGGATCGGCGTGCAGTTCACGAAGCCGGCTTGTTTTATGCCCGCCATGACCTCATCTACGAGGCCGAGCGATGCGAAAGTCACTGTTTGGGATTGTGAGTCAGTCATCAAACGGTTCTGATTGGTGTCGCGGGCGGGATGCCCGAGACTTGCAAATAGGCCACGGAAGCGCTACAAAGTAGCTCAAGACAGCGGACCGGCAGGTCCGCGCCTGCCAGCCAAGTTTCCCTAAATCCCCTAATTTTCATACTCAGTCACGAGTTATTAGTGTAACCGTTTAGCGGGTGTTTCTGGCATCGCTTTTCGTTACCCGTTTGCCGACCCGCGTCGGACTCCCCCAAATTCCCCCCATTCTTTTCACGCTTCTGCATCTGACGGAGGTTCAACCGCGTGAGCAGCTCGCACATTGTGCACACCACGGACGCCACATTCGCACAGGACGTCCTCAAGTCCGATAAGCCGGTACTGCTGGATTTCTGGGCCGAGTGGTGCGGGCCGTGCAAGATGATCGCTCCGATCCTCGATGAGATCGCGAACGAGTATTCCGACCGCATCAAGGTCGCCAAGATCAACATCGACGAGAACCCGCAGACCCCGCCGAAGTTCGGCATCCGCGGCATCCCGACGCTGATTCTTTTCAAGAACGGCACGGTCGAGGCCCAGAAGGTCGGCGCGGTCTCCAAATCCCAACTTGCGGCCTTCCTGGAAAGCAACCTGGACCTGGCCGAGAAACGCAAAGAGCGCCAATGAGAGGCTATCTAGGTAATCAGGGCCGCAACCGGCCCAACAAGGGACCCCGCCACGGCAACCGTGACGGCAACCGCGTCAACGGCAACGTTAACGGTGGTCGTCAGGACGAGATGATGCACGACCCGGAGCCGTTCGATGCGGACGACTCCGAGATCATAAGCCCGGCTGAGCTCACCCAGTCGCGCAGCTCGATGAACCTCACCGAGCTGAAGTCCAAGCCGATCCACGAGCTGGTCAAGCTCGCCGAGTCGATGGGGCTGGAGAACCTGGCCCGCTCGCGCAAGCAGGACATCATTTTCTCGATCCTGAAGGCGCACGCGCGCAACGGCGAGAACATCTACGGCGACGGCGTGCTCGAGATCCTGCAGGACGGCTTCGGCTTCCTGCGCTCGGCGGACGGTTCCTACCTCGCCGGCCCCGACGACATCTACGTGAGCCCGAGCCAGATCCGCCGCTTCAACCTGCGCACCGGCGACACGATCTCGGGCCTGATCCGCCCCCCGAAGGACGGCGAGCGCTACTTCGCGCTCCTGAAGGTCGGCGAGATCAACTTCGACTCCCCGGACAGCTCGCGCAGCAAGGTGCTGTTCGAGAACCTGACCCCGTTCCACCCGACCAAGCGCCTGAAGCTCGAGCGCGGTAACGGCTCCACCGAGGACCTGACCGCGCGCACCATCGACCTCGTGGCGCCGATCGGCAAGGGCCAGCGCGGCCTGATCGTCTCCCCGCCCAAGGCGGGCAAGACGATGCTGCTGCAGAACATCGCCACCGCCATCACCTCCAACCATCCCGAGGTCTACCTCATCGTGCTGCTCATCGACGAGCGGCCTGAGGAAGTCACCGAGATGCAGCGCACGGTGAAGGGCGAGGTGGTCTCGAGCACCTTCGACGAGCCGGCCGCACGCCACGTGCAGGTCGCCGAGATGGTCATCGAGAAGGCCAAGCGCCTGGTGGAGCACAAGAAGGACGTCGTGATCCTGCTCGACTCGATCACCCGCCTGGCGCGTGCCTACAACACCGTGGTGCCCTCCTCGGGTAAGGTGCTGACCGGTGGTGTGGACGCCAATGCCCTGCAGCGCCCCAAGCGCTTCTTCGGCGCGGCCCGCAACATCGAGGAGGGTGGGAGCCTCACCATCCTCGCCACCGCCCTCATCGACACCGGCTCCAAGATGGACGACGTGATCTACGAGGAGTTCAAGGGCACCGGCAACAGCGAGATCCACCTCGACCGGCGCGTGTCCGAGAAGCGCGTGTTCCCGGCCGTCAACATCAACCGCTCCGGCACCCGCAAGGAAGAGCTCATCACCGACCAGGGCGAGCTCGCCAAGATGTGGATCCTGCGCAAGCTCCTGCACCCGATGGACGAGCTGGCCGCGATCGAATTCCTGCTCGACAAGATGAAGGACACCAAGTCGAACAGCGAATTCTTCGAGGCGATGAAGCGCTAGCGTACGAACCGCGGCGCCCGCACCCTCCGGGGTGCGGGCGTCGCCGTTTCCCGACTTCCAACTCTCGCCTTGCCCGCCCCGCCGGCCGCAGTTCCTGTGCTGCGCGTCACGTCGGTGGTCCGCGACGCTGGCGGGACGCCCGCCGCGCTCAGTAAGATCGCCCCTTAGGCCGCGCCCCCAACGCGCGGCGGAGCAACCCCCTGGGCATGCGCATCCTCATCACGGCCGCGGCGCTGTCGTTGGCACTGAACGCCGCCCCGGCCTTCGCCGACCGCGACCCGCAGTCCGGCGCCCCCAAGGCCCCGAAGAAGCGCGACGCGGATTCGAGCCCCATCACGGATCACTTCTACGCCCGCATCTCCTGGTACGGGCCCTCGCTGCGCACCAACCTGCGCGCCGACCCGACCAACGCGCCGGCCGGCACCACCGGCACCTCGCTCAACGGCGAGAACGACCTGGGTCTGCCCGGGCGGCTCAACAAGGGGCGCGTCGAGTTCATGTTCCGGCTGCGCGACCGCAACAAGGTGCGCATCGACTATTTCGAGGCCGACCGCTCCGGCAGCGCGGTGCTGAACAACCCGGTGGTGTTCAACAACCAGACCTTCCTCGCCGGGCTTGCGACCCAGAGCGAGCTCGACTGGAAGCAGTTCTCGATCACCTACACGTATTCCTTCATCCGCAACAGCCGCTTCGAGGTGGGTTCCGGCATCGGCATCTACTTCCTGCAGGCGGATGCGACCCTCACCCAGGCGCAGCCGTTCGCCATCTCGCTGCACCAGGAAGTCTCCGCGGCGACGCCCTTCCCGGCACTGCCGCTCGACCTCACCTGGCGCATCTCCAGCCGCTGGTCGGCGACCGCGCGCGGGGCGTACCTCAAGGCCACGGTGAGCGGCTTCCGCGGCTGGTACGCGGACCTGCACGAGGACCTCCAGTACCGCTGGAACCCGAACCTCGCGCTCGGTATCGGCTACACCTCCACGCGCACCTCGCTGAACCGCAGCGGCGGGTCGACGCCGGGCTACTTCGGCTTCAGCATCTCCGGACCCGAGGCCTTCGTCCGCCTGAGCTTCTAGAAGGCCTGCGCGGTCGCGCTGGCGCCCTCACGCGGATGGCGCGGCGTAGGCCGCGACGAACTCCGCCGGCATGCGCACGGCACGCCCGGAATCGAGGTTGATGCATACGTACTGCACCTGCGCGCGCGCCAGCGTCGCGCGGTCCCGCGGGCGGTACACCTGGAAGCGCCGGCCGACCCGCAGCCGCCCGTCGCCGGCCACGATCCAGGTGGCGGCCTCGAGTTCATCGTCCGCGAGCGCCGCCCGCAGGTAGTCGATCTCGATGCGCTGCGCCGCCATGCCGCGCCGTATCTGCGTACAGCGCTCGAGCGGCATCCCGAGCGCGGCCGAGTGGGACCACGCGGCCCGGTCGAGCCAGGTCAGGTAGACGGAGTTGTTCACGTGCCCGTAGGCGTCGATGTCGGCGCCCTGCACCGCGAGGGTCACGACGTGCGGATGCGGCAGGTCCCAGTGCGTCACGGCGTGGCGCCGCTGTCCTCACGCGCCAGTGCGCGGAAGCCGATGTCGCGGCGGTATTGCAGGCCGGGCCAGCGGATGCAGTCGGTGAGCGCGTAGGCCTCGTCCCGCGCCCCGGCCACGGTCGCGCCGAGCCCCACCGCGCACAGCACCCGGCCGCCGTTGGTGACCACGCGGCCGCCCTCGAGCCGCGTGCCGGCGTGGAACACCTTGCCGGGAAGGCGCGCCGCGCGCTCCAGGCCCTCGATGGCATCGCCCTTGCGCACGCTGTCCGGGTAGCCTTCCGCGGCCAGCACCACCCCGAGCGCCGCGCGCGGGTCCCACTGCGCCTCGATGCGATCCAGACGGCCGTCGAGCGCCGCCTCGCACAGGAGCGTGAGGTCCGACTTGAGGCGCATCAGCAGCGGCTGCGTCTCCGGGTCGCCCAGGCGGCAGTTGAACTCGAGCACGTTGGGCGTGCCGTCCGGGGCGATCATGATGCCGGCGTACAGGAAGCCGGTGTACGGCATGCCATCCGCGGCCAGCCCGCGCACCGCCGGCTCGATCACCTCGCGCATGATGCGGCGGTGCTGCGCCTCGGTGACCACGGGGGCGGGGGAGTAGGCACCCATGCCGCCGGTGTTCGGGCCCTCGTCCCCGTCCTTCAGGCGCTTGTGGTCCTGGGAGGTCGCGAAGGGCAGGATGTGCTCGCCGTCGGCCATGACGATGAAGCTCGCCTCCTCGCCGGGCAGGAACTCCTCGATCACGACCTCGGTGCCGGCATCGCCGAACTGGCCCTCGAACATGGCCTGGGCTGCGCTCACCGCGGCCTCCACGGTCGGGACGATCACGACACCCTTGCCGGCGGCGAGGCCGCTCGCCTTGACCACGAGCGGGCTGCGCTGGGCGCGCACCCACTTCGGATCGAAGCTTACGCGCGTAAACGTGGCCGAGCGCGCGGTCGGGATCCCGTGGCGCTTCAGGAACTCCTTGGTGAAGGCTTTCGAGCCCTCCAGCTGCGCCGGCGCGCGCCGCGGGCCGAAGCAGCGCAGCCCGGCCGCCTCGAAGGCGTCCACGACGCCTGCGACCAGCGGCCCCTCGGGACCGATGATGGTGAGGTCGACCGATTCGCGCCGCGCGAGCGCGACCAGCCCCTCGGTGTCCTCGGCCGCCACCGCGACGTTGCGCATCTTGGGCTCGCGGGCGGTGCCGGCGTTGCCGGGCGCGACCAGGACCTCGGTGACCCGCCCGGCCTGCGCGCATTTCCAGGCGAGGGCGTGCTCGCGGCCGCCGCCGCCGACGATCAGGACTTTCATCAGTGCCGGAAGTGGCGCATGCCGGTGAACACCATGGCGAGGTCGTGCTCGTCGGCGGCGGCGATCACCTCGGCATCGCGCAGGCTCCCGCCCGGGGAGATCACCGCGCGGATGCCGTAGCCGGCGGCGAGGTCCAGGTTGTCGCGGAACGGGAAGAAGGCATCGGAGGCCATCACCGCGGCCTTGAGGTCGAGCTTCTCGTCCTGCGCCTTGAGCGCCGCCACCCGGGTCGAGTAGACGCGGCTCATCTGCCCGGCGCCCACGCCTAAGGTGACCGAGCCGCGTGCGAACACGATGGCGTTGGACTTCACGAACTTGCAGACGCGCCAGGCAAAGCGCAGGTCGGTGAGCTCCTGCGGCGTGGGCTTGCGGCGGGTCGGGACCGTGAGCTTGCCCTCCTCGAGGTCGGCGAGGTCGCGGTCCTGGACCAGGAGCCCCCCGGTGACGCTGCGCAGCTCGGTGACGGAGGTCTCGGCCTCAAGTTCGCCGAGCTCGAGCACGCGGATGTTGGGCCTGGTGGCGAGCACCGCGCGCGCGGCCGCGCTGACGGCGGGGGCGGCCAGCACCTCGACGAACTGCCGCGCCAGGATCGCGGTCGCGGTATCGCCATCCAGCTCGCGGTTGAAGGCGATGATGCCGCCGAAGGCGGAAGTGGGGTCGGTGCGGTACGCGCCCTCGTAGGCCTCGCGGATGCCCGTCCCTAAGGCGACCCCGCAGGGATTCGCGTGCTTGACGATGACGCAGGCGCTCGCATCGAACTGCCGCACGCACTCGATGGCGGTGTCCGCATCGGCGATGTTGTTGTAGGAGAGCTCCTTCCCCTGCAGCATGCGCGCGGTGGCAATGCCGGCGCCGTACACGGCGCTCTCGCGGTAGAAGGCGGCGCGCTGGTGCGGGTTCTCCCCGTAGCGCAGGTCCGTAAGCTTGCGGTAGACGAGCGGCAGCGTTGCCGGAAACGGCGTCGCGGTACCGGCCTGCCGGCCGCCGAGGTAGGCGGCCACCATGGTGTCGTAGGCCGCGGTGTGCGCGAACGCCTTGGCTGCGAGGCGCGCGCGCGTCGCAAACTCGCTCCCGCCCTGGTGCGCGTCGAGTTCGGTGAGCAGCGCGCCGTAGTCGGCCGGGTCGACCACGACCAGGACGTCGGCGTGGTTCTTGGCCGCCGCGCGCAGCATCGCCGGTCCCCCGATGTCGATGTTCTCGACCGCATCCTCGTAGGTGCAGTCGGCGCGCGCGACGGTGGCGGCGAAGGGATAGAGGTTGACCACGAGCAGGTCGATCGGCGCGATGCCGTGGGTGGCCATCACGGCATCGTCGGTGCCGCGCCGGCCGAGGAGACCACCGTGGATCTTCGGGTGCAGCGTCTTCACCCGCCCGTCCATGATCTCGGGGAAACCGGTGTGGGCGGCGACCTCGGTGGCCGGGATGCCCGCTTCGCCGAGCAGGCGCGCCGTGCCGCCGGTGGAGAGCAGCGCGATGCCGCGCTGCGACAGCGCCCGGGCGAGCTCGACCAGGCCGGTCTTGTCGGAAACGGAGAGCAGCGCGCGGCGTACCGGCTGCGGCATGACCTTCAGGGGCTCCCTACGTCGGTGGCGGCTGCACGGCAGCCGCGGGTGCGGCCGCCTGCCTCAGGTGCCGCCAAGTCCGAACTGCTTGAGCTTCTTGCGCAGCGTGCCGCGGTTGATCCCGAGGATGCCGGCGGCGCGGCTCTGGTTGCCCTGCGCGTAGTCGAGCACCACGCGGAACAGCGGCTCCTCGACCTCGCGCAGGAACAGGTCGTAGAGGTGGGCCGGCCGGTGGCCGTTCAGGCTCGTGAAGTAGTCGCTGAGCGCGCGCTCGGCGTGGTTGCGCAGCGGCAGATCCCGTCCATGGACTCTGGCGGCGATGGGTTCACGAGTACGAGTCTTCTTCTTTGCCGTCATGCAGACCCCCCGGGGAAAACCTCATCTTCAGGCCGCCGCGGCGGCCTCGCTCACCCAGTCTTCGAAATGCTTAACCGCGTGCGCGAACTGTGCGGCGCTGCTCGTGTCTGCCATCAGTTCGCGGCGCACCTGGGCCGGGGACTTCAGCAGTCGTTCGCAGTACCAGCCGAGGTGCTTGCGCGCGATCCTCACTCCGCTGTCTTCACCGTAGAAGAGATACAGAGCTTCCAGATGCGCGAGAATAATATCACGCACCTCGGCGCGCAGAAGTGGTGGCGGAGTATTTCCTGAGCTCAAGGCGGCGTTGACAGCACGGAAGATCCATGGTGCGCCGTGACTCGCGCGTCCGATCATTACTCCGTCGGCGCCGGTGAAATCAAGTACCTCGCGCGCCTTTTCCGCGCTCGTGATGTCCCCGTTCGCGAACACCGGAATCGTCACGCGCGCTTTGATCGCGCGGATCGTGTCGTACTCGGCCGCGCCTTCGTAGAAGTCCGCGCGCGTGCGGCCGTGCACCGCAAGTGCTGCGATTCCGGATGCTTGCGCGATGCATGCAATGTTCACGCCGTTCTTGTGCGCGCGATCCCAGCCGGTGCGGATCTTGAGCGTCACGGGCACGGGAACCGCGCGCACCACGTGCTCGAGGATGCGGCCGACGAGCGCCTCGTCGGTGAGCAGCGCCGAGCCGCATAACCGGCCGCAGACCTTCTTCGCCGGACATCCCATATTGATATCAATGATCTGCGCGCCCAAGCCGACGTTGAGTCGCGCCGCCTCGGCGAGCGCGGCCGGGTCGGCGCCGGCGAGCTGCACCACGCGCGGCTCCGGCTCGCCCTCGTGGTTCATGCGGTGGCGCGACTTGGGCGTGTGCCACAGCCGCACGTCCGAGCTGATCATCTCCGAGGCGGCAAGCCCCGCGCCGAAGCGCCGCGCGAGCACGCGGAACGGACGGTCGGTCACGCCCGCCATGGGGGCGAGCACCGCGCGCGCCGGCAGCTCGTAGGGACCTACTCGTAGGGACATGTACTTAGCTGGAAACGGTCTAGCGCGCGACGACGTCGTTCGCGCAGGCGACGCCGCCGCGTGCCGGCAGGCACACGTCGATCTCGAAGCTCACCGCGTCCGTCCCCGGGTCGGCGAAGCCGACCTCGGCATCGACCCGCTGGCCGGCGGACATCAGCGCGGTCTTCGGCACGGGCACCGACATGTAGGCGACCGGGGCGACGTCGCGCAGGGCGACGCGATTGCCGAAGCGGTCCTGGAGGATCACGCGCAGGAGCGGCAGCGGCTGGGCAGCGGCGCTCGCGTTCTTGATGGTGGCGCGCACGCTGATCACGCCGTTGCCGGTGTCGCCGGCGGTGGCGCCGAGCTGGCGCACGTCGTAGGCCTTGAGGTCCCAGTGCGGGTACAGGTGCACGCCGAGTGCGCCGTAGACGGAACTCAAGGGGCCGTTGAACGCCGGGCTCGCCGCGAGCGCATCGCGGTTGTGGTTGATCATTTGGAGGGCGAGCGCGAGGACTGCCACGACCGCGCCCAGGTGCCAGGCGTGGTCCTCCAGCCAGGCGCGCACCGGACCGGCATTCGTTGCCGGTGGCGTGACCGGGGGCGCATCGCCGAGGAGTTCCGCCGCATCCGTAAGGTCAGCTTCCGGTTCCGGGTCCGGAGGCGCCGCTGCCGGCGCGGGAGCGACCGGTGGCGGCGCGACCGCGGGGAAGCGCTCGAACGTCGCCGGCGGGACGGCCGTGCTGTTCGGGTTCAGGGCCTTCGCCGCCTGGGCCGGGCGCGGATGCGCCGGGCGGCTGCCGCGCGCGACGGCGCGCGACGGGCGTTCGGGTGCGCGCGCCTCGGGTCGCTCGGGTTCGGGGGTCGCGGTGGGCGGGGCAGGGGGCGGTGCGGGAACCTCCGGCGCCGCCGGCTGCGCCTGCGCGGCGGCTGGCGTAACGGGCCGGGCTTCCTCGCGCAGTATCGAGGCGAGGAAGTTGCCGTCGATCTCGACGTCGACCTCGGACTGGTCGGGCTGTTCCTCGGCGGGGCCCTCCTGGTTCGCCGCGACGAGTGACCTGAACGAGCCGGTGGCGGCGGCCCACTGCGGGTCCGGCGGCGCCTCCACGAACACCTGGTTGACGTCCGTCGTCGCGGGGTTGAACTCGAGCGCTTCCTCCGGAATCGCCTCGTCCGGATTGAGCTCCGCCTCCGTGAGGGCCTCCGCGGTCACCGTGCCGCCATCGGCCGGTGGGGCCGCTTCCGCTGGCGCCGGTGTCTCAGGCGCAGTCTCCGGCGCAGGCGCAGGCGCGGGGGCGGGCTCGGGTTCAGGGGCGGCCGCGGCGGCCGCCTCATCCTCCCGGATCTCGAACTCGTCCCCTTCAGGAAGGGGCGGCGGGGTCTGTCCCGCGGCGGCGCCGCGCTCCTCGCTCAGTCGCGCCAGCGCATTGAACACGCTCGAGCAGCGGCCGCAGCGCACGTATCCCTGGGCCACGCGCAGGTCGGCGGCAGTGACCACCAGGGTGAGGGCGCATTTGGGACAGACGGTGAACATGTGCCGGGGGCAGTGCTTCAGCGGCGACGCCCGCTGAGGGCTGCCCAGTCCTCGCGGCCGCCGAATCGCTTCACATCAAACCACGGGGTGTAAGCGGCTGTCACCTCCGGGACCTCGTCGTTCAGGATCCCCGCGAGCACCACCTCGCCCCCGGGCCGCACCCGGTGCGCGAAGTCGGAGGCCAGGGTGCACAGGGTCCCCGCGAGGATGTTGGCGAGCAGGAGGTCGACCCCGCCCTCGAGGTCGGTCGCCGCGGCGCGCACGCGCACGTGTCCCGAGAGTCCGTTGGCGGCGGCATTCTCGGCGGTGGCGAGCAGTGCCTGGGGATCCAGGTCGAAGCACTGCACTTCGCGGGCACCCAGGCGCGCGGCCGCGAGCGCCAGCACCCCCGAACCGCAGCCGTAGTCGATGGCGCGGATGCCGGCGCGCGCGTGTTCATCGAGCCAGGTGAGGCACAGCGCGGTGCTGGCGTGGGCTCCGGTGCCGAAGGCCAGGCCCGGGTCCAGGGCCACGACCACGGCTTCCGGGTCGGTGACGCGCTCGTGGTGCGGGCAGATCCAAAGCCGGCGCCCGAAGCGCATGGCGTGGAAGTCCTTCAGCCACTCACGCTCCCAGGCGCGGTCGGCGATGGCCTGCGCGCGGATCGCGGAAGCCTCCAGGCCCAGGGCGGCGACGAGGGCCGCCATCAAGGGTTCGGCGGGCGTGTCCCCCGGCCACAGGGCGCGGACTTCGGTGGCGGGCCACAGGCGGACCTCGCCCAGGGCCGGCTCGAGGACGGGAGTATCGGCGGCATCGGCGAGCGTCACCGCGCTCGCCCCGAGGGCGAAGCAGGCGTCCTCGGCGTGCTGCACCTCGCGCCCGCCGAGCCCGAAGGACAGCTCGAGAAATCCCACCGCGCCCGCCTCAGCGCAGGCCGAGTCGGCGCTCCAGGTAATGGATGTCCGTGCCGCCCTTCTGGAAGGCGGCGTGGTTGCAGATCTCCTGGTGCAGCGCCACGTTGGTCTTGATGCCCTCGATCACCATCTCCGCCAGCGCGTTCTTCATGCGGGCGATGGCGGTCTCGCGGGTGTCGCCGTGGGCGATGAGCTTGCCGATCAGCGAGTCGTAGTAGGGCGGGACGTTGTAGCCCGAGTAGACGTGGCTGTCGACGCGGATGCCGGGGCCGCCCGGGGCGTGCCACAGCCGGATCGGGCCCGGGGAGGGCATGAAGGTCTTCGGGTCCTCGGCGTTGATTCGGCACTCGATGGCATGCCCGCGGATCTGCACGTCGCCCTGGCTGTAGGGCAGGCGCTCGCCGGAGGCGATCAGGAGCTGCATCTTCACCAGGTCGATGCCGGTGATGAGCTCGGTCACCGGGTGCTCGACCTGCACGCGGGTATTCATCTCGATGAAGTAGAACTCGCCGTCCTGGTAGAGGAATTCCATGGTGCCGGCGCTGCGGTAGCCGACCGCGCGGCAGGCCTCGACGCAGCGCTCGCCCATGAAGCGGCGCTGGCGCACCGTGATCCCGGGTGCCGGGGCCTCCTCGATCACCTTCTGGTGGCGGCGCTGCATGGAGCAGTCGCGCTCGCCCAGGTGGATGACGTTGCCGTGGGCATCGGCCAGGACCTGGAACTCGATGTGGCGCGGCTTCTCCAGGAATTTCTCCATGTACACCATGTCGTTGCCGAAGGCGGCGCGCGCCTCGGCCCGGGTGACGCCGATGGAGTTCATGAGCGAGGCGTCGGTGTGCACGACGCGCATGCCGCGGCCGCCGCCGCCGCCGGAGGCCTTGATGATCACCGGGTAGCCGATGTCGCGGGCGATGCGCAGGTTCTCGTCGGCATCGTCCCCGAGCGGGCCGTCCGAGCCGGGCACGCAGGGCACGCCGTGGGACTTCATGACCTTGATGGCCGAGACCTTGTCGCCCATGGTACGGATGGTCTCCGCCTTGGGGCCGACGAACACGAAGCCGCTCTTCTCCACCCGCTCGGCGAAGTCCGCGTTCTCGGAGAGGAACCCGTAGCCGGGGTGGATGGCCACCGAATCGGTGACCTCGGCCGCCGAGATGATGGCGGGCATGTTCAGGTAGCTCTGGGCGGACTGCGGCGGCCCGATGCAGACCGATTCGTCGGCCAGCAGCACGTGCTTCAGGCTGTAGTCGGCGGTGGAGTGCACCGCGACGGTCTTGATGCCCAGTTCCCGGCAGGCCCGGAGGATGCGCAGCGCGATCTCGCCGCGGTTGGCGATGACGACCTTCTCGATCATGTGGCGGTCATTCGACGACGAACAGGGGCTGGCCGAACTCCACCGGGTCGCCGTTGCGGGCCATGATGGAGGCGACCCGGCCGGCCTTGTCCGACTCGATCTGGTTCATCATCTTCATGGCCTCGATGATGCACAGCACCTGGCCGACCTTGATCTCGTCGCCGATCTCGACGAAGGCCTTGGCCCCGGGCGAGGGCGAGCCGTAGAAGGTGCCGACCATGGGCGCGGTGATGACGTGCTCGTTGGCCTTGGGCTTGTGGCCGGAGCTCTCGGCCGCGGGCAGCGTTGCCACCGGCGCTGCCGCCGCGGGCGCCGCCGGCGCGACGGCCGGGGCGAGGGCCATCTGCGGCATCACCTGCGTCACCATCCCGCCGGCGGGCATGCGGCTGATGCGCACCGCCTCCTCGCCTTCCTTGATCTCGATCTCCGCGATGCCGGATTCCTCCAGCAGCTCGATCAGTTTCTTGATTTTTCGAATGTCCATGCCGGGATTGCCCCCAAGTACATGAGTACTTATGTCAGATGCCGACGGGCGCCCTAGGGTCGGGCGAGCCGCTGCGCGGCGGCGCGCAGCGCCGCCTCGTAGCCGTACGCCCCGAGACCCAGGATCACGCCGACGGCGATGTCCGAGAAATAAGAATGGTGCCGAAAGGCCTCGCGTGCGTGCGTGTTGGACAGGTGTACTTCAATGAAGGGCAGGCCGGTGCCGAGCAGGGCATCGCGCAGCGCGATGCTGGTGTGGGTGAAGGCCCCGGGGTTTACGACGACGAACGCCACCCCGTCGCGCTTGCCCTGGTGAACGCGCTCGATCAGCTCGTGCTCCGCGTTGCTCTGGTACGAGGCGAGCTCGTGCCCGAGCTCGCTCGCGACCGTCGCGCAGCGCGCTTCGATCGACGCCAGGGTGTCCGAGCCATACACGGCCGGTTCCCGGGTGCCGAGCAGATTGAGATTGGGGCCGTTCAGCAGGAGCAGACGGGCCATGGGCCAGTGATTCTCGTTATACGTTTGTGCAACAAGCGACGCGGCGCGAATGTACCGCAATTAGCGCCCAATGGGCACTGTCCGCATCTTGAACCCGTCCAGATCGGCGAAATTCGCCGGGACGTTCCTTAAGGTTTCGGGGCGTCGGGAAAGGCAGGATGGAGGCGTTCGATCCCCTCGGCGATCGATTTCCGGGCCTGCGCCAGGGTGGTCTGCCCTTGGTCCAGGGCCTCCATGCCCCCGAGGATAAGCCCGGCCTCGTCCTCGTGCAGCTCGCCCACCTTGAGCGTCACCACGTGGCCTGCGCGGTCCGCGAAGACGGTAAAGGGCAGTACTGTGTCCATCCCAAAGGCCTGGGCGGCCTCCAGGGCGTTCTTCTCGGCGATCAGGACCGGGTAGTGGATATCATGCTCTTTGGCGTATTTCTCGACATCTGGCGGATGATCGAGTGCAATACCCACGACTTCGAATCCTTTGGCGGCATGATCGCGGCCGATCTTCTGCAGCAGCGGGATCTCCCGGCGGCACGGCTCGCACCACGGGGCCCAGAAATTGATGAGGACCAGCTTGCCCCGGTACCGGCTGAGGGGCACCGGGTGCCCGGCAAGGTCAGGCAGGCTGAGGTCCGGGACCTCCTCGGGGATCTTCCGGGTCTCCTCGGCCGGGGCGTCCGCGGCGGCGCTGTCCGGGGCCGGGGGTGGCGGGAGTTTCGTCCCCGGGGCCTGTACCGTGAGGGTGGGGGCTGGCGCGGTCAGGCGCTGCAGGAGGTAGCCGCCGCCGGCGCAGGCCACCAGCAGGCCGGCCAGCGTGAGGGCGCGCGCGGCGGGCCTCACGTCGAGGAGGGCTGGATGGCGGCGCGCGTCTGCGCGGCGAAGGCGTCCGCCTTCATGTAGCCGACGACCCGGTACTCGGTGCGCTCCGCTCCGTCCCGGCCGTAGAAGGCGATCGTCGGGGGGCCGAAGATCCCGAAGTGCTTGAGCAGCGCCTGGTCGTCCGCGTTGTTGTCGGTGACGTCCGCGCGCAGCAGCACCGTC
Source organism: Pseudomonadota bacterium (assembly GCA_018241425.1). GTDB lineage: Bacteria > Pseudomonadota > Gammaproteobacteria > Steroidobacterales > Steroidobacteraceae > 13-2-20CM-66-19. The sequence continues at coordinate 137,367 of JAFEDU010000006.1, read as the reverse complement.
CCGGAGAGCGCCTGCTGCACGCTGGGGTCGGTGAAGGTGTAGCGCTCCATCTCCTTGCAGGAGGTGCACCAGTCGGCGGAGAAGTCGACCAGTACGCTGCGCCCGGCTGCATGGGCCGCCGCGACCTCGTGCTCGAGGTCGTTCAGGGAATGGATGCGGCGGAAGGCGAGTTCGTGTGCCGGAGCCGAGCGCCCCGCGAGTGGCAGCGGGGCGAGCGGGTCGCTTGATCCGAGGGAGGCGCCCGCCAGCAGCGCAAGTCCGTAGAGGCCGGCGGCCGCACCGACACCCCGCAGCGCCCACCGCCCGCCCGGCCGGCGCGCGACCGTGGCACCGACCAGGAGGTAGGCCAGGACCAGGGCCGGCACCGCCCACAAGACCAGCGTCAGCCGCTCCGGCACGATGCGGGCGAGCATCCAGGCGGCCACGGCGAGCATCAGTACGCCGAAGATCTTCTTCACCAGGTCCATCCACGCGCCGGCCTTCGGTAGCAGGCGCCCGGCCGAGGCGCCGACCGCGAGCAGCGGGGTGCCCATGCCCAGTCCCGCCGCGAACAGCGCCGCGCCGCCGCGTGCGATGGCGCCGGTCTGGCTGATGACGATGAGCGCGCCGACCAGCACGGGGCCCACGCAGGTGGTGACGATCAGGGCCGAGAGCGCGCCCATGACGGCGACGCCGCCCAAGGTCCCGGCCGACTGGCGGTTGCTGAGGTCCGCCAGCCGCGACTGGATCGCGGCCGGCATCTGTACGGTGAAGAGGCCGAACATCGACAGCGCCAGCGCCACGAACAGCGCGGCGAAGAGTGCGAGCACCCACCACTGCTGGAAGAGGGCCTGCACTTCCTTGCCGGCCGCGGCGCTCACGACGCCCGCGATGGCGTAGGTGGTGGCCATGCCGAGCACGTAGCTCAAGGAGAGCACGAAGGCCTTGGAGGTGCTCGTACCGCTGCCGCTGCCCACGATGATGCCGGAGAGGATGGGCACCATCGGCAGCACGCAGGGCGTGAACGCGAGCAGGAGGCCGCCCACGTAGAACCAGCCGAGCATGGCGAAGATGTTCCCGCCGCGCAGCAGCTGCGCGAACCAGTTCTGGGAGAGGAACTCCCCGGAGCCGCCCGCGGGGGTGCCGCCGCCGGAGGCGGCGCTGGCCGCGCCGGCGGAGAGCTTCACGGTGACGGAGCGGGTCTGCGGCGGGTAGCACAACCCGGCTTCCGCACATCCCTGGTAAGTCACTTCCAGGGGGACCTCCAGCACGCCGCCCGCCGCGCGGGCGACCGGCACGGTGATGCTGAGCTCGTGGTGGTAGACCTCGACGCGGCCGAAGTTCTCGTCGTTCTTCACCTGGCCGGCGGGCATCTGCGGGGCCCCCAGCTGCAGGTTCCCCGCGGGGGAGCCGATCTTGATTCGCGAACGATAGAGGTAGTAGCCGTCGGCGATCTCCCAGTTCAGGCGTACCCGGTCGCTGCCATCGGCCAGCGCGTCGAAGCGGAACGCCTGGTCCACGGGGAGGAAGTTGTCGGCTTGCCCGCGCGAGCCCTTGAGGATGGAATTCAGGCTTGAGCCGCCGGCGGCGGGGTCCGCGGCGGTGAGGGTCGGGGCGACCAGGGCCAGGGCGAGCGCCGCGCAGACGGCAATATGTCGCATCAGGTTCACGATGGGCTCCACACGATGGCCGCGGAAGGACCGAACATCCGCCGGCGCGTCACCTTATAGCGCAGGTCTTTGATGAACGGCAGGAACCGGGGTTCAGCTTTCGGGAAAAGCCGTGTTCCGGGCCTTTGAGCTTTACCTTAATCTTGACCATTAGAAGGGGCCCTGGGGGCCGCCCCCCACCCCCCAAAAAAAAGGGTTTGTCCTGACTTGAATTCGAGGGGGCTCCCCCTATCATTAGCAGCCGCACCGGGCGAGTGCTAACAGCCGGTCCGGGCTAAATCCCTAACAACCTGAAGTTTTTGAAGGAGCGTTCACCATGAAGATTCGTCCTCTTCATGACCGCGTAATCGTCAAGCGCCTGGATGAGGAGCGTACCTCTCCGGGTGGCATCGTCATTCCCGACACGGCGGCTGAGAAGCCGATGCAGGGAAAGATCGTCGCGGTCGGCAAGGGCAAGATCCTCGAGGACGGCAGCGTCCGCCCCCTCGATGTGAAGGTCGGCGACAAGATCCTGTTCGGCAAGTACAGCGGGAACGAGGTCAAGGTCGACGGTGAAGAGCTCGTGGTCATGCGTGAAGAAGACGTCATGGCCGTGATCGAAGGCAAGTAACGAGGAACCACGACAATGGCTGCCAAAGAAGTACGTTTCAGCGACGATGCTCGAGCCCGGATGTTCAAGGGCGTCAACATCCTCGCCAACGCCGTGAAGGCGACGCTCGGCCCCAAGGGCCGCAACGCGGTGCTCGAGAAGAGCTTCGGCGCCCCCACCGTCACCAAGGACGGTGTGTCGGTCGCGAAGGAAATCGAGCTCAAGGACAAGTTCGAGAACATGGGCGCGCAGATGGTGAAGGAAGTCGCTTCCAACACCTCCGATGAGGCCGGCGACGGCACCACGACCGCCACCGTTCTCGCCCAGGCGATCATCCGCGAGGGCCTCAAGGCCGTCTCCTCGGGCCGCAACCCGATGGACGTCAAGCGCGGCATCGACAAGGCCGTGATCTCCGCGGTCGAGGAGCTGAAGAAGCTCTCCAAGCCCTGCAAGGACTCCAAGGCCATCGCCCAGGTCGGCACGATCTCGGCGAACTCCGACGACTCGATCGGCAAGACCATTGCCGAGGCGATGGAGAAGGTCGGCAAGGAAGGCGTGATCACCGTCGAGGAAGGCTCGGGCCTGCAGAACGAGCTCGAGGTGGTCGAGGGCATGCAGTTCGACCGCGGCTACCTCTCGCCGTATTTCATCAACAACCAGGCCAATCAGACCGTCGAGCTCGACAAGCCGGTCATCCTGCTGGTCGACAAGAAGATCTCCAACATCCGCGAGCTGCTGCCGCTGCTCGAGGGCGTGGCCAAGTCGGGCCGCCCGCTGCTGGTGATCGCCGAGGACGTCGAGGGCGAGGCGCTCGCGACGCTGGTGGTCAACAACATCCGCGGCATCCTCAAGGTCGCGGCCGTCAAGGCCCCGGGCTTCGGTGACCGCCGCAAGGCCATGCTCCAGGACATCGCCATCCTCACCGGTGGCACCGTGATCTCCGACGAAGTCGGGCTGTCGCTCGAGAAGGCGACGCTCAACGACCTCGGCGAGGCCAAGAAGATCGTCGTGGAGAAGGAGAACAGCACGATCATCGACGGCCACGGCAAGGCGGCCGACATCAAGGCGCGCATCGAGTCGATCCGTCAGCAGGCCGAAGAGGCCACCTCCGACTACGACAAGGAGAAGCTGCAGGAGCGCGTCGCGAAGCTCTCCGGCGGCGTCGCCGTCATCAAGGTCGGTGCTGCCACCGAGATCGAGATGAAGGAGAAGAAGGCGCGCGTCGAGGACGCCCTGCACGCGACCCGTGCGGCCGTCGAAGAGGGCGTGGTTCCCGGCGGCGGTGTGGCCCTGATCCGCGCCCAGCGCTCGCTCGACAAGCTGGAAGGTGTGAATGAGGACCAGACGGTCGGCATCCGCATCCTGTCGCGCTCGATCGAGGAGCCGCTGCGCCAGATCGTCGACAACGCAGGCGAGGACGCGGCCGTGATCCTCAACCGTGTGAAGGAAGGTAAAGGTTCCTTCGGATACAACGCCGCCACCGGCGAGTTCGGGGACATGCTGGACGCCGGCATCCTCGACCCGACCAAGGTGACCCGTCTTGCACTGCAGAACGCCGCCTCGGTGGCGGGCCTGCTGCTCACGACGGAAGTCATGGTGGCAGAGGCTCCGAAGGACGATGACCACAGCCATGCGGGCCCTCCGGGCGGCATGGGTGGGATGGACATGTAAGGAGTCCCGTTACTCCTGACATGTCGGGCCTCTCTAAAGAGGTATCGATTCCACATCCGACACTCGATAGTCTTTACATAACAGTTAAGGGTTCGCGGCCGGCTCCACGCCGGCCGCCGCCCCGAAAGACGCGGAACAAGACCCCCTATTCCGCGCATTCCTCGCAGGCCCCTTCACCGGGGCCTGTTTTTTTTCTGTCATCGCGTGTTCCCGCGGCCTTCGCTGCGCTGCGGCACTTCCCGAGAGCCCAAGCACGGGTTTATCGTGAAGCCCTGGCCCAGGAGGCTTTCGCGATGATCACCGTGCGTCCCCTCGTTCTTGGCCTCGCCGCGTGCGCGGCCGCCGTGCTGCTCGCCGCCTGCGCGCGCGAGAACCCCGCGCTGGATCAGATGAGCTGGGCGCGCGCCGCCCTGCAGAGAAACCCACAGCTCACCATCGAGAGCGAGGATGCGAAGAGTCACACCTTCACCGTGCGCCTGAAGGACACCGGTGAGTCGCGCGTCGTCAGCGCGGACGCGGTGGTGGCGGCGCCGCTTCCCTCGAGCGTCATGACCGCGGCGGCGACCAACCCCGCTGCAGCACCGGCGGCGGACGCGGCGACTGCGCCGGCTGGCGAGTCTGCGGCCGCCGATGCGGGCGCGAACGCGGCGGCGCCGGCGGACTCCTCCGCAACGCTCGGCACGCCTTACAACAGCGCCGCCGCGCAGGCCGCGGTGCACCCGTCCGGCAACGGCCGCGTCATCGAGTCCGGGCCCGGCTACAGCATCGAGTCGGCGAGCCCCGCGCAGGCGCAGCCCGCGCAGTCGGGTCCCGGCTACACCATCACCCGCGTCGCGGGCCCCGCGCCGGTAGCGAGCGCCGGCCGCCTGCGCGATCCGGGCGTGACCAGCGCGGCGCTCGAGCGCCGCCGCGAGCCCATCGTCTGCCAGGGCGCGCGCATGCTGCACATCGACAACCGCAACCTGGAGTTCGACGGCGACGCCGTGAGCGCCGAGGACGGCTGCGAGATCTACATCACCAACAGCCACATCACCGCGACCGGCGTGGGGCTCACCGCCCGCAATGCGCAGATCCACATCGACAACAGCCTCATCGAGGGCGATGGCGGTTCCATCGATGCCTCGCAGGGCGCCCAGGTCTACGCCGCCTCCTCGCACTTCCGGGGCCTCAGCCGCCGCCTCGACTCGGCCGCCTTCCATGACCAGGGGGGCAACATCTGGAACTGATCCCGCCGGAGGGGATCAGCCGCGACCTCGCGCAGCTGCTCGGCCGCGCCTTCGAGACACTCACCGGGGACGGCCCGGTCGGGGCGGCCCTGGCTGCCGCCCCCGCGGCGATCCGCGACTCGCTGCCGCGCGTGTTCGCCGCCAGCGATTTCCTCATCGGCACCGCGACCCGCACCCCGGCGCTGTTCGCCATGCTCCTCGCCTCCGGCGACCTGGCCCGGACGCGCGCCCCGGCGGACTTCGATGCCCGGGCGTTTGCCTGCGTGCAGGCGGAAATACCGGACGCCCAGTTCATGGCGGCGCTGCGGCACGTGCGCCACTACGAGTTCGCGCGCATCGCCTGGCGCGACCTCGCCGGCTGGGCGAGCCTCGATGAAACCCTGAGCGACCTCAGCGACTGCGCCGATGCGCTGATCCGGGCCGCGCTGGCGCAGGCGCGCGCGGGCCTCGTGGCGCGCTACGGCGAGCCGCAGGGGCTGGACGGTGCCGTGCAGCCACTCATCGTGATCGGCATGGGGAAGCTCGGCGGCCGCGAGCTCAACTTCTCCTCCGACGTCGACCTGGTGCTGCTGTTTCCCGAGCACGGCGACACCGCCGGCACGCGCGGCATTGCGAACGAGGAGTTCTTCACGCGCCTCGGGCAGACGCTCGCGCGCCTCCTGAGCACCCGCACGGCAGAAGGCTTCGCGCTGCGCGTGGACCTGCGGCTGCGCCCGTTCGGGGATTCCGGGCCCCTGGTGGCAAGCTTCGCCTCCTTCGAGGACTACCTGCAGCGCCACGGGCGCGACTGGGAGCGCTACGCGTACGTGAAGGCGCGCGCCGTCTGCGGACTGGAGCGCTACCGCGAGATCGAGGCCGCCGCGGTGCGCCCGTTCGTTTACCGCCGCTACCTCGACTACGGGGTGTTCGAGAGCCTGCGCGAGATGAAGGCCCTCATCGAGCGCGAGGTCGAGCGGCGCGAGCTCGCGGACGATGTGAAGCTCGGCCCCGGCGGGATCCGCGAAGTGGAGTTCATCGTGCAGGCGCTGCAGCTGACGCGCGGTGGCCGCGACCGCGCGCTGCAGACCCCGGGGCTCACGGCGGCCCTCGGCCGCCTCACCGAGTCCGGCCTCCTGCCGCACAGCGCCGGCGCCGAGCTCGGCGCCGCCTACAGCTTCCTGCGGCGCCTCGAGAACCGCCTGCAGATGCTGGCCGATGCGCAGACGCACCGCCTGCCGGCGGATGAGCTCAGCCGCGAGCGCATCGCCCTCGCCATGGGCCTTCGGGACTGGCCTGAGCTGATGGACGCACTCCAGGCGCAGCGCGCGCGGGTCAGCCACCACTTCCGGCTCGTGATCTTCGGGGGCGGGGCGGAAGCGCCCCCCAGCGTGCGCATCGACCTCGGGCGCTTCTGGGACAGCGAGGCGGAAACCGCGGCCCTGGAGGCGGCGCTCGCGACGGCGGGCTTCGGGGAGTCGGGGGAGGCGGCCCGCCTGCTCCTGGAGCTGCGGGGCTCCTCGCTGGTGCGCCGCCTCGATGAGCCCGGGCGGCGGCGCCTGCAGGGCCTGCTGCCCGCGCTGCTCGCCGACGTTGCCGGCTCCACTGCGCAGCTGCCGGTCCTGCGACGGGTGCTCAGCATCCTCGAGGCCATCGGCCAGCGCTCGGCGTACTTTGCGCTGCTCAAGGAAAACGGGGCGGCGCGGGTACGGCTGGTGGAGCTGTGCCGCCACGGGGACTTCCTGGCCGCGCAGATCGCGGCGCACCCGCTGCTGCTGGACGAACTGATCGACGAGCGGGTGCTGTCGCGCCTGCCGGACCGCTCAGGCTTCGAGCGCGACCTTGCGGCGCGACTGGCGCAGCTGCGCGAGGAGGACCCGGAGCAGCAGGTCGAGGTGCTGCGCCAGTTCCAGCGCGCCGCCATCTTCCGCGTGGCGGTCGCCGACCTCACCGGGCGGCTCCCGGTCATGCAGGTGAGCGACCGCCTGACCGACATCGCCGAGCTCATCATCGAGGCGGCGATGGGGCTCGCCTGGCAGCAGATCACCGCACTCTTCGGCGTGCCGCAGTGCGGTGACCCGGCGGCGCCCCGGGACGTCAGCATCTGCGCGGTCGGCTACGGGAAGCTCGGCGGCATCGAGCTCGGCTACTCCTCCGACCTGGACCTGATCTTCCTGCACGACTCGCAGGGCGAGGTGCACGAGACCCGCGCGCCGAAGCCGATCGAGAACCAGCTGTTCTTCGTGCGCCTGGCGCAGCGCATCGTTCACCTCCTCACGGTGCACTCCGCCGCCGGGCGCCTCTACGAGGTCGACGTGCGCCTGCGCCCGAGCGGCAAGGGCGGGTTCCTGGTCACCAACATCGCAGCCTTCGCCGACTACCAGCGCCAGGAAGCCTGGACCTGGGAACACCAGGCGCTGCTGCACGCGCGGGCGGTCGCCGGTGCCCCGGCGCTGCGGCAGCGCTTCGAGGACGTCCGCCTGGGGGTGCTCGCCGACCACGTGCGCCGCGACACGCTGGCGCAGGAGGTGCGCGGCATGCGCGAACGCATGCGCCGCGAGCTCAGCCGCGCGGAGGCGGGCCAGTTCGACATCAAGCAGGATCCGGGCGGCATCGCCGACATCGAGTTCCTGGCCCAGTACTGGGCGCTGCGCTGGGCGCGCGACTACCCGCCGGTGGCGATGTTCTCGGACACCATCCGCCAGCTCGAGTCCGTGGCCTCGGCCGACCTCGTGCCCCAGGCGAGCGTGGACGTGCTCACGAATGCCTACCGCGCCTACCGGGCGCGCACCCACCACCTGTCGCTGGCGGGGGCCGAGGCGGTGGTCCCCGAGGTGGAGTTCCGGGAGGCGCGCGCCGCGGTCACCGCCCTGTGGGATGCCGCGCTCCCCGGCGGCTGAGGCACGACTTGGTATAATCGCCGCCCCGCAGGCAGTGACCGCAACCGACGAGATCCCCATGGCCGCGACGGCAAAGCCGCTCATCGAACCGAACGCGCAGAACCAGTACGAAGTGGGATCCGAGGACCTGCCGCTGTGCTGCCCGATGCCGCAGATGTACCTGTGGAACTCGCACCCGCGGGTGTACCTGCCGATCGAGGCGACCGGCTGGGCCAAGTGCCCCTATTGCGGCGCCGAGTACACGCTGCGCCGCTAAAGCGCTCAGCGGTACTGCTGGTAGGACTTCTCCTCGACCAGGCGCGAGCCGAGCGCCACGTTGATGCGCTTCTTGATCGCCGCGCGCTCGTCATTGCAGACGTAGACCGAGCGGGCAAGTTCCACGAAGTCCCGGTCGAAGCTCTGGTGGCGCTCCTTGTCGCGGATGCGGTCCTCGATGTCCCACAGCTGCTCGTTGACCGCGTGCAGGGCGCGCTCGTCGGCGCTGACGTCCGCCGCCGCGCCGCTGTCCGCCCAGGTCTTCTCCAGGAGCGTGAGTTCCAGCTTCACGTTGGCGAGCTTGCCGGCGTCCTGGATGCGGGCGGACTTGATCCTCAGGATCGTGATCTTGTCGAGCAGCTCTCCGGGGGAGATGGGGACCAGTATGTCCTGCATGGATCGGTTTCCTCAGCAGCGCGGGGCGCCATTTAAGCAACCGGGGCGGCCGCCTCACAACTACCGCGGCGGCAGGTCGGCGAGGAGCGCGGTGAGCCTGGCTGCGACGGCCTCGACCGGGATCAGCTCCATCACCCCCGGCTCCTCGATCTTGTGGGTCCAGGGCAGCGCATCGGCCTCGAGCCCGCGGAACACGCGCGCGGCCTGCGGGTAGGCGTTCACGCACCAGCGCTGCGACAGGTACGGCCCGCTGCGCGCGGGGTTGGTGGCCGCGTACAGGCCGATCACCGGCGTGCCGACCATGGTCGCCATGTGCACGGGGCCGGAGTCGGGGCTCACCAGCACCCGGGCGCGCGCGAGCAGGGCGAGGAGCTCGGGCAGCGTGTCCTTGCCGACCTGGTTCGTAAGCGGGCTCGGGCAGGCCCGCTCGATGGCCTCGCCCATGGCCCGCTCGGTGGCACTCGGGCCGCCGGCGAGGATGACCCGCATGCCGTGGCTGCGGACCGCGGTGTCGGCGAGGGCCGCGTAGCGGGCCGCCGGCCAGTTGCGCAGCGCGTGGCTCGAGCAGGGGCTGATGACCAGGGTCGGCTGCGCGTCCGGGATCAGCCGCAGGGCGTAGTCGCGGGCCGCCTGCGGCAGCGGCACGTCCCAGCGCAGCAGCCGCTCCCGGACGCCTAAGGCCTCCAGGAAGCCGAAGAAGCTGTCCAGCACGTGCTCGCGGGAGCGCGGCGCGATGCGGGCGTTGCTGAAGAGCCATTGCAGCTCGCGCGCGCGGGCGCGGTCGAAGCCGAGCTTGATGGGCGCCGGCACCACGCGCGCGAGCAGGCTCGCCCGCAGCGACAGCTGCAGGTGCAGGAGTGCATCGAAGCGGCGCCCGGCGAGGGCCGCGCGCAGCGCCGTGACGCTGCGCAGGGTCGAGCGCTTGTCCACGGTGATAAACTCGACGCCCTCGATGAGTTGCATCAGGCGCGCCTCGCTCTTGCCGATGATCCAGGTCAGCTGGGTGCCCGGCCACGCCTGCTGCAGCGTGCGCACCAGCGGCACGACGTGGCAGGTATCGCCGATGGCAGACAGCCGGAGGATGCACACGCTGCGCGGGCTTTCGGCGAACGGCAACATGATGGAGTCGGCTTAAGTGAATGGGCGCTTCGCGCTCGGCCCCGAGGTGAAACGCAGCGCGGTTGCAGGCGGCGCCATGCTATCCGACACCTCGCGGGCCGGCAATTTGACTCCCGAGTGGTTCGACCCGAAGCACTGGCAGGGGCGCGGCGAGCTCGAGGGCGGCGCGCGCGGCCGGGGCACGAGCTATTTCTTCCGCACCGAGGGTAAGGGCCTGGTGCTGCGCCACTACCGCCGCGGCGGGCTCGTCGCGCGCTTTTTGCAGGACCGCTACCGCTTCAGCACCGATGAGCAGACGCGCCCGTTCGCCGAGTTCCGGCTCACCTACCGCCTGCACCGCGCGGGGCTGCCGGTGCCGGCCCCGGTGGCTGCGCGCTACCGGCTGCAGGGCGGCAGCTACACCGGCGATTTGATCACCGAGCGCCTGCCGACGGTCGGCTCGCTGGCCGAGTGCCTGCGCACCGGCGCGCTGTCGATCGTCACCTGGATCGGGATCGGCCGCTGCATCCGGCGCTTCCACGACCTGGGGGTCTGCCACGCGGACCTCAACGCGCACAACGTGCTCCTGAGCGAGGAGGCGGTTTACCTGATCGACTTCGACCGCGGCGAGCTGCGCCGACCGGGCCTGTGGTGCGACGGTAACCTGGTGCGGCTGCGCCGCTCGCTCGAGAAGGTCACCTGGGGACTGCCGCCGGAGCGGTTCACCGAGTCGGACTGGCACGGGCTGCTCGATGGCTACCGGCAGTCCTCCGGCAAGGCCGTGCTGCCGCCCTAAGGCGACGCCCGCCGCCGTCACAGCGCCGCTTGCGACTCCTCTATCTCCTCTCGCTCGCACTCGCGGTACCCGCGGTGTGCATCATGCTCCTGTGGCGCAGCCTCTCCGACCGCCGCTACCGCGAGAATTTCGGCGAGCGCTTCGGGTTCGGGCCGCCGCAGGTGCCCGGCGGGGTGTGGCTGCACGCGGTCTCGGTCGGGGAGGTGCAGGCCTGTGCGCCGCTCGTCACCGCGCTCAGGCGCCGCCATCCGCAGCTGCCGCTGACGGTGACGACCTTCACGCCGACCGGCGCCGCCCGTGCGCGCGCGCTGTTCGGGGATATCGCCCAGGTGCGCTTCATACCCTTCGACCTGCCCGGCGCCGTGCACCGCTTCCTCGGGCGGGTGCAGCCGCAGCTCGCAGTCATCTTCGAGACCGAGCTGTGGCCGAATCTCTACCGGGCCTGCAGCCGCAGGCGCATCCCGCTGGTGCTGGCGAGCGCGCGCGTGTCGGCGCGTTCGGTCGGCCGCTACCGGCACCTCGGGGGGCTCATCCGGGACACGCTCGCCGGCGCGCAGGTCGTGGCCGCGCAGGGCGCGGCGGACGCCGAGCGCTTCCGCGCGCTCGGCGCGGACCCGCAGGCGACGCACGTGACCGGCAACCTCAAGTTCGACTTCGAGCTGCCGGCGGACATCGTCGCGCGCGGTGCGGCGCTGCGCCGCGAGTTCGCGCCCGAGCGGCCGCTGTGGGTCGCCGGCAGCACCCACGGCGGTGCCGAGGAGCAGGCGCTGATCGACACGGTGCGCCGGCTGCGCGAGGCCGTGCCGGGGACGCTCCTGGTGATGGCGCCGCGGCACCCGCAGCGCTTCGGCGAGGCCGCCCAGGCACTCACGCAGTCCGGGATCGATTTCGTGCGGCGCTCGGCCGGGGGCGCAACCCAGGGGCGCGAGGTCCTGCTCCTGGACTCGCTCGGGGAGCTCCTGGATTTCTATGCCGCGGCGGACATCGCGTTCGTCGGCGGGAGCCTGGTGCCGGTCGGCGGCCACAACCTGCTCGAGCCGGCCGCGCTCGGCGTACCGATCCTCACCGGTCCTCACACCCACAACGGGGCGGACATCGCGAAGCTCCTCATCGAGCGCGGCGCGGCGCATGTGGTGAACGGCGCGGCCGAGCTCGCCGCCGAACTCACCGCGCTGTGGCGCGACCCGGCGCTGAGGACGCGGATGGGAGAGGCCGGGCGGGCGTGCGTGGATTCCAACCGCGGCGCGCTCGAAAAGCTGCTGGCGCTCATCGAGCCGCTGCTCGGGACGCCGCGCGCCCCTTGAGGCCCGAGCTAGCGGCCGGCGGGCGGGGCCTGGGAGGGCGCCGCTGCCGGGGCACCCGGCCCGGGCGGGATGTCGGGGAGCACGTTCTCGGGCGTGGTCTGCGCCGGCGACATCGGGGCGCTGGCGGTCAGCCAGTTGTTCACCTCGATCAGCTGCGGTCGGTCGAGCGTACCGGCCGCAAGTCGCAGCTGCAGCACGCTCACGATGTAGTCGTAGCGGCTGCCGGAATAGTCGGTCTCGGCCTGCACCAGGGTCTTGCGCGCATTGAGCACGTCCACCGCGGTGCGGGTCCCTACCTCGTAGCCGGCTTCCGTGGCCTTGAGCGCCGTGCGGCTGGATTCGAGCGCCTGGCGCAGGGCCTGGACGCGGGCGATGCCGCTGATGACGCCGAGGTAGGCATCGCGCGCCTGGCGCTCGGTGGCGCGCGAGCTCTGCACCACCTGCTCCTTGGCGGCGATCCACAGGTACTCGTTCTGGCGCACCTTGGATTGCGTGGCGCCGCCGCTGAAGAGCGGCACCGTCAGCTGCAGCCCGACCTGGCGATCGTTGATCTTGCTGTTCACATCCTGGAAGGGGATGTACTCGAGCAACTGATCGGAGTTCACCTGCGTGTAGCTGCGGCCGGCGACGAGGTCCAGCGTCGGCAGGTGGCCGCCGAAGGCGGCGCGCACGTTGTCGCGGGCGATGTCCGCGGCCAGGCGGTTGGAGATGAGGGTCGAGTTCTGTTCGAGTGAAATGCTCACCCAGCGGTTCTCGTCCTGCGGGTCCGGCCCCTTGAGCGGCATGTCCGTACCGGGCTTGGCGAGCGCGTCGTACTTCTCGCCGGTGATCTCCTGCAGCTGGTCCTCAGCGGTCGCGAGCGTGCGCTTGGCGGCGATCACCGCGGCGGCCGCGGTATCGCGCGAGGCCTTGGCCTCCTGCACGTCGGTGATCGCGATCAGGCCCACGTCGAAGCGGGTGTTGGCCTGGTCGAGCTGGCGCGAGATGGCCTCCAGCGAGGCCTGGTTGGCGACCAGGGCGTCGTAGGCGGCCAGCACCGCAAAGTAGGCCTGCGAGACCCGCAGGATGAGGTTCTGCTCGGCGGCCTGATAAGTGGCCTCGGCCTGCGCCACCTGGGCGCTCGCGGCCTTGATGTTCATCCAGTTGGTCCAGTTGATCAGGCTCGAGCGCAGGTTGAGCGCCCAGCTCTGCGTCTTCTGGTCGATCGTCAGGGGCAGCGGCACCACCTGCAGCACCGGCGGTGCGGTCGGGTCGTTCGGGTTGCCGACCTCGGCCACCTGGTCCTGGTAGCCGCTGTTGTGGTCCCAGGTGATGCCACCGGTGGCGTTGACCTGCGGCAGGATCGCGGCCCAGGCCTGCGGGCGCGCCTCGCGGGCCGCCAGGCGGTTGGCGTTCGCGCCGCGGATCACGGGGTCGTTCTTCACCGCGTCCTCGAACACCCCGCGCAGGTCCTTGGCGGGCGCCGCCGTCGCGGTGGCGAGCAGGCAGAGGGTGAGTGCGGCGGCACGGATCATGTCGATTCCCTTGAGGCTCTTCGGCCGATAGCTGCGCGGGGCGGCTCCGCCGCCCCTCAGAAGGTGAACGGCGCCGGTCGCACCGCATTGACCATCGGGTCGATGACGGTCTCGAACACGCTCTGCGTGGTGAACGTGCCCTCGCCGGTGCGCTGCACCAGGCGCGCCTCCATCACCGGGGCCTCTCCCACCACGATGAAGAGACGGCCGCCGACGGCGAGCAGGCGCTCGAAGCGCGCATCGTAGATCGGGAGTGAGGCGGTCACGGCGATGACATCGAAGCGCGTCGCGCTCTCGAAGCGCAGCGCGTCCCCATCCAGCACCTGCGCGCCGCTCACCCCGAGGGTCGCGAGGTTGTTGCGCGCCTGCTCAGCCAGGTCCGGGTACAGCTCGAGCGCGCTCACGCGCCCCGCAAGCCCGCGCAGGCAGGCCGTCACGAAGCCGGTCCCGGCGCCGACCTCGAGCACCGACTCGTGGCGCTGGGGCATGAGGGCCTGCAGCAGCCGCCCGACGACGCTCGGGCGCAGCATGTGCTGCCCGTGCGCCAAGGGCACCTCCGCGTCGGCGTAGGCGCGGAAGCGCTCGGCATCCGGCACGAACAGCTCGCGCGGCACCTGGCGCAGCGTGTCCAGCACGCGCTCATCCAGCACGTCCCAGGCGCGGACCTGCTGCTCGATCATCTGCTCGCGGACTTGGGCCATCTGCATCGGTGTCGCCCCCACAGGCGGATTGGACTTATTACGGGACTTGCGAAAAGGCGGCAAACGGTAAGGGTTTTCGGCGGCCCTGCCAAGCGGACTTGCGACGAGATATGGTGAAATACCGACGGGGCGTGGTGCGGCCTGCGCTATGCTTCTCCCGACCGCATTTTCTTCCGGCACCACAAGTCCAACTAGAGTGCCCGGAAAGCGCGCGCCGGGGATCTAAAGCGCTAAGGCGTAAGAAGAATATAGATGTCGATCATCGGGCTCCTGTGCCTCCTGTTCGCCCTCATCGCCGCTCTGGTTCTCGTCCTCTATGCGTTGCAGCGCCGCGACATGAAGGGCGTCGTGGAGCTGTCGCAGCAGCTGCAGCGGATCGCCATCGGCGGCCGCCTGGCCGGCCGGGTGGACGTGCAAAGCGACAAGCCCGAAGTTGCCGCCCTCGTTACCGCCGTTAACCACCTCCTCACCCGCGCAGGGCCGGGCGCCGAGCCGGAGGCCGTCGAAGCCCCCAAGCTGTTCGCTGACCTGGGGGACCGCATCCACGAGGCGGTCCTGGTGCACCGCGAGGCGATCCTCTATGCCAACCGCCAGTTCGCCAGCTACGTGGGCGTCGACCGCGTGGAACTCATTGGCCGGCGTCTGGCGGACCTCGTGCCCCCGGAGTACGCGGAGCTCGTGAGCGAGAACATCGCGCGCCGCCTGGCCGGGGAAGCCGCCGCCGAGCGCTACGAGATCGACATGGTGGGCCTGCAGGGGCAGGTCAGCCGCCTGGAGGTCGCCTCCACGGTGGTCGACTACGACCGCTCCAACGCACTCCTGATCACCGGGGTCGAGATCATCCCGACCCAGACCGTGCAGCAGCTGCGCCTGGCGCCCGACAGCGCCGCGGCCGAACCGCAGCTGCTGGCGCTCCAGTCCCTCGCCGAGGCGATCATCGCCACCGACAAGGAAGGCCGCATCACCTTCATGAACCCGGCCGCCGAGCAGCTGACCGGGGCCGAGGCCGCCACCGCGAGTGGCCGGCCGCTCGAGGAAGTGGTGAACCTGGTCGACGAGACCGACCGCCGGCTGCTCGCGGACCCCGTGAACCAGGCGCTCACGGCCGGCACCCCCGTGAACCTCAGTCGCCGCGCGCTCCTGATGCCGCGCGCCATCGGCGGGGAGCGCTCGATCGAGCTCACTGCCTCGCCCATCCGCGATGCCCACCAGGAGGTGGTCGGGGCCGTGGTGATGCTGCACGACGTCACCGAGCTGCGGGGACTGGCGCGCCAGATGTCCTACCAGGCCACCCACGATGCCCTGACGGGACTGGTGAACCGGCGCGAGTTCGAGCGGCGCCTGCAGGAATCCATCGACAGCGGCCACCGCGGCGACGGACAGCACGTGCTGTGCTACCTCGACCTTGACCGCTTCAAGCTGGTCAACGACACCAGTGGCCACGTCGCCGGCGACAGCATGCTGCGCGAGGTCGCCAAGCTCCTGCGCGATGCGGTGCGCGACAGCGACACGGTGGGGCGCTTAGGGGGCGACGAGTTCGGCCTCCTGCTCATCGGCTGTCCCCTCGACAAGGCCCGCCAGATCGCGGACGACCTCACGCGCGCGGTGGGCGACTACCGCTTCGTGTGGAAGGACAAGATCTTCAACATCGGCGTCTCGGTCGGCCTGGTCGAGATCTCGCGCGAGAGCGGCACCCTGGAGGAGCTGCTGGCGGCGGCCGACACCGCCTGCTACGTCGCCAAGAAGCAGGGCTCGGGCCGGGTCGCGGTCTACTCGGCCCGCGATGAGGCCCATGCGCGCCACACCGGGGAGATCCAGTGGCTGCAGCGCCTGCAGTCCGCGCTCAAGGAAAACCGCTTCCACCTCTACCACCAGGTCATCGTGCCGGCGCACGGCGAGGACGGCGGACCTGCGATGGAGGTGCTGGTGCGCCTGCAGGACGAGGCGGGTAACGAACTCGCGCCGGCGGACTTCATGCGCGCCGCGGAGCGCTACCGCCTCATGGGGCTGGTCGACCGCTGGGTGGTGCAGACCACGCTCGCCGCGCTCGGCCGCGGCGCGATCCCGGTGCCGTCCAACCGCAGCGTCGCCATCAACATCTCCGGCCAGACCTTGGGCGACGTGCAGTTCCTGGAGTTCGTGGTGGAGTGCTTCGACAGCACCGGCGCTGCGCCCTCCCAGGTGTGCTTCGAGATCACCGAGAGCGCTGTGATCGCGAACCTGGACCACGCGCGCCGCTTCGTCGGCGTGCTGCACGGCATGGGCTGTCAGTTCGCGCTCGACGATTTCGGCTCCGGCGTGGGCTCGTTCTCGAACCTCAAGAACCTGCCGCTCGACTACCTGAAGATCGACGGCTCGTTCATGCGCAACCTCGCGCGCGACACGGTTAACCAGGCGATGGTCACCGCGATGATCAAGCTCGCCCGCACCCTCAACTTCAAGGTGATCGCCGAGCAGGTCGAGGACAGCGCGGCCGCCGAGACGGCGCGCAAGATGGGGGTCGACTACCTGCAGGGCTACGCCATCGGCCGCCCGCAGCCGCTGGCACTGGCCGCCTAAAGCGGCCGAAGGCCTCAGCCGGCTTTCGGCTCGAACCGCAACGCCACCCCGTTCATGCAGTAGCGCTCCCCGGTCGGCCGCGGGCCGTCCGGGAACACGTGGCCCAGGTGGCCGCCGCAGCGCGCGCAGTGCACCTCGGTGCGCCGCATGAAGTGGCTGAGGTCCTCGTGCGTCGCGACCGCCTGCGGCAGGGGCCGGAAGAAGCTCGGCCAGCCGGTCCCCGAGTCGAACTTGGTGTCGGAGGAGAAGAGTTCCGCGCCGCAGCCGGCGCAGCGGAACAGGCCCGCGCGGTGCTCGTCGTTCAGGGGGCTGGTGCCGGCGCGCTCGGTGCCGTGCCGGCGCAACACGCCGTAGGCCTCGGGCGTGAGCTCACGGCGCCATTCCTCGTCGGATTTCTCGACCGGGAAGTGTTCCTGCGAAGCCATCGGTGTCTCCTTGGCGGTCCCGCCGAGACACGGACGTGAGGGCCGGCGGCGCGCCTTTCAAGGCGCGCCGCCGCGGTCGACTTCAGAGCAGCGGCACCAGCAGCAGTGCCACGATGTTGATGATCTTGATCAGCGGGTTGATGGCGGGACCTGCGGTGTCCTTGTACGGGTCGCCGACGGTATCGCCGGTCACGGCCGCCTTGTGGGCGTCCGATCCCTTGCCGCCGAAGTTGCCTTCCTCGATGTACTTCTTGGCGTTGTCCCAGGCACCGCCGCCGGTGGTCATCGAGATCGCGACGAACAGGCCCGTGACGATGGTGCCGATCAGCAGTCCACCCAGGGCACGCACGCCGGCGCCCGAGCCCATGAGCCAGTTCATGACCACGACCAGCACGATCGGCACGAGGATCGGCAGCAGCGAGGGGATGATCATCTCGCGGATGGCGGCCCGCGTGAGCAGGTCGACCGCGCGCGAGTAGTCCGGCTTCTCGGTGCCGCTCATGATCCCCTTGATCTCGCGGAACTGGCGGCGCACCTCGTTCACCACCGCGCCGGCGGCGCGGCCCACGGCCTCCATCGCCATGGCGCCGAAGAGGTAGGGCACCAGTCCGCCGATGAACAGGCCGATGATCACGGCCGGGTCGGACAGCGAGAACACCGCCTGCTTGCCGGCGGCCTCGAGGTTGTGGGTGTAGTCGGCGAACAGCACCAGCGCGGCGAGTCCCGCGGAGCCGATGGCGTAGCCCTTGGTCACGGCCTTGGTGGTGTTGCCCACCGCATCCAGCGGATCGGTGACGTCGCGCACCTGCTTGGGCAAGCCCGCCATCTCGGCGATGCCGCCGGCGTTGTCGGTGATCGGGCCGTAGGCATCGAGCGCCACGACCATGCCGGTCATCGACAGCATCGCGGTGGCCGCGATGGCGATGCCGTACAGGCCGTCCAGGGCGAAGGCGCCCCAGATCGCAAGACACACCGCCACGACCGGCAGCGCGGTCGCCTTCATCGAGACGCCAAGGCCCGCGATGATGTTGGTGGCGTGCCCGGTCTGCGAGGCACTCGCGACCTTGCGCACCGGGCTGTACTCGGTGGCCGTGTAGTACTCGGTGATGATGATCATCGCCGCGGTGAGGCCGAGTCCGATGAGCGCACAGCCGTACAGCTGCGCGAAGCTGCCGGGCATGATCTTCTGCGTGATGAAGTAGAAGGCCACGGCCGAGACGACCCCCGAGACGATCACGCCCTTGTAGAGCGCGTTCATGATCTTGCCGCCGGCGCGCGCCGACACGAAGAACGTGCCGATGATCGAGGCGACGATGGAGGCGGCGCCGAGGGCCAGCGGATAGATCACCGCCGCCTGCGCGGCGTCAGGGCCGTTGGCGGCGAACAAGAGGCCGCCCAAGAGCATGGTGGCCACGATCGTGACCGCATAGGTCTCGAACAGGTCCGCGGCCATGCCGGCGCAGTCACCGACGTTGTCACCCACGTTGTCGGCGATTACCGCGGGGTTGCGCGGGTCGTCCTCCGGGATCCCGGCCTCGACCTTGCCCACCAGGTCCGCGCCGACGTCGGCGCCCTTGGTGAAGATGCCGCCGCCGAGGCGCGCGAAGATGGAGATCAGCGAGCCGCCGAAGGCGAGGCCGACGAGCGCGTGCAGCGCACCGTCGAAGCCCAGGGAGGTGTAGCGGCTGAGGAACGTGTAGTAGCCCGAAACGCCCAGGAGGCCCAGGCCCACCACCAGCATCCCGGTGATGGCGCCGCCCTTGAAGGCGACACCGAGGGCGGCATTCAGTCCGCCGGTCGCGGCCTGCGCGGTGCGCACGTTGGCGCGCACCGAGATGTTCATGCCGATGAAGCCCGTCAGTCCCGACAGTACCGCGCCGATGGCGAAGCCGCCGGCGGTGGCCCAGCCCAGGGCGGAGAAGCCGATGGCCACGAACAGCACAACGCCGACGATGAGGATCGTCGTGTACTGGCGGTTCAGGTAGGCCTTGGCGCCGGCCTGGATGGCTGCGGCGATCTCCTGCATGCGCTCGTTGCCGGCCGGCAGGCGCAGGATGGAAGACATCGAGACGAAGCCGTAGAGCACGGCGAGTACACCGGCCGCGATCGCGGCCCACAGCCACATGGTGGCATCCATCGCTGAAACCTCCCCAAAAAAGGCCGCGAACTATAGCACGGACCTCCCTGTCCAGCCGGCTTGGGCGGGCAGTATGTCCAATGCCCGTGACACCCGAGCGGGAGGGGCCTTTGAAGAGGCCCGGGCAGGGCGGGGGGAGTTAGATCTTGAACCCGGTCTTGAGCCGGCGGCGCACCGGGACGCCCCTGATGTGCACGTAGTCGGGCAGGCCGTTCTTGTAGGGGGGGTAGGCCTCGCCGGCCACCAGCGGCTCGAGGTAGCGGCGGGCCGCCTCGGTGATCCCGAAGCCGTCGGCGCGGATGTAGTCGGGGGGAAGCTTCTTTTCCTTGTTGGCCACCTCCGCGAGCGGCACGTGGCCGATCCCCCAGCGATAGGGCCGCTGGGCCTTGCGCACGATCGTCGGCATGACGGCGTTGACGCCCTTGATGCCGAGCTCCACGGCGGCCTTGCCGACCGCGTAAGCCTGCTCCACGTCGACCTTCGAGGCGATGTGGCGCGCGGCGCGCTGCAGGTAGTCGGCCACCGCCCAGTGGTACTTGTAGCCGTGCGCCTCGCGCACCATGTTGGCGACCACCGGGGCCACCCCGCCGAGCTGGGTGTGGCCGAACGCGTCCTTGGTGCCCGCATCGGCCAGGAAGCGGCCGTCGGGATAGGCCGCCCCCTCGGAGACCACGATCACGCAGTAGCCGCAGTCGGTGACGCACTGCTTGACCCGGGCGAGGAAGCGCTGCTGGTCGAACGGCACCTCCGGCAGCAGGATGATGTGCGGCGGCTCGCGCTCGCCTTTGCCGGCAAGGCCCGCGGCGGCGGCGATCCAGCCGGCGTGGCGGCCCATCACCTCCATCACGAACACCTTGGTCGAGGTGCGCGCCATGGAGGCCACGTCCAGGGCGGCCTCGCGGGTGGAGACGGCCACGTACTTCGCGACCGAGCCGAAGCCCGGGCAGCAGTCGGTGTGCGGCAGGTCGTTGTCGACCGTCTTGGGCACCCCGACGCAGGTGATCGGGTAGCCGAGAGACGCCCCGAGCTGGGACACCTTGAGCGCGGTGTCCATCGAGTCGTTGCCGCCGTTGTAGAAGAAGTAGCCGATGTCGTGGGCGCGGAAGACCTCGATCAGGCGCTCGTATTCGGCGCGATTCTCGGCGAGCCCCTTCAGCTTGAAGCGGGCCGAGCCGAAGGCCCCCGCCGGGGTGTACTTGAGCCCCCGGATGACGGCCGGGCTCTCGCGCCCGCAGTCGATCAGGTCCTCGGTGAGCGCCCCGATGATGCCGTGGCGGCCAGCGTAGACCTTGCCGATCTTCTTTGAGCGCAGGGCCGTCTCGATGACGCCGCAGGCCGAGGCATTGATGACGGCGGAGACCCCGCCGGACTGGGCATAGAAGGCGTTCCGGGGTGCGCTTTTCTTCATGGCGTGCGGGTCGGGCTTCGTGTGGGCGGGGCTGCGGAGAATAGCGCAGGATCCTTAAGGTCCGCATGAGCCCGGGGCGGCGGTTTGACCTGCCCTGAGGGCACCGGTAACGTGGCGCACCTTTGTGCCGCCTTAAGGCGGCGGATCGGGCAGCAAGAAGACCACCATGCGCATCGTGTTGTTGGGCGCCCCGGGCTCGGGCAAGGGTACCCAGTCACAACGGCTCGTCGAGCGCCTCGGCATCCCGCAGATCTCCACCGGCGACCTGCTGCGGGCCGCGGTGGCGCGCGGGACCGAACTGGGCCGCCAGGCCAAGGAGGCGATGGACAGCGGCCGCCTGGTCGACGACTCCCTGGTGCTCGGGATGATCCGCGAGCGCCTCGGTGAGCCGGACACTCGCAAGGGCTTCATCCTCGACGGCTTCCCGCGCAACCTCGCGCAGGCCCACGCCCTCGACCACCTCCTGGAAGCCGTAAAGCAGCCCCTGGATGCGGTCGTGCAGCTGGAAGTGGACTACGGCGAGCTGGTCAAGCGCATCGCCGGACGCCGCACCTGCGCCGACTGCGGTCGCGTCTTCAACCTGATGACCTCGCCGCCGGCCGGCGCAAACGTCAGCTGCCCGAAGACCGGCCAGCCGCACCGGCTGGTGCAGCGACCGGACGACAACGAGGCGACGGTCGCCGAGCGCCTGCGCGTGTACGACGAGAAGACCCGCCCGCTGGTGGATTTCTACCGCGCGCGCGGCATGCTGCGGGCGATCGATGCGGAAGGCGACGTCGACACCGTGACACGCCGCCTGATGCAGGCCCTGGGCGTGCGCGTGCCGAAGACGCGCCGGCCGGTGCGCAAGAGCGCCGCCAAGAAGGCCGTGCGCCGCACCAAGACCCCGGCGAAGCGCGTGCGCGCCAAGACGCCGAAGCAGCGCCGCCCGAGCGCGCCCGCGAAGCGTCGTGCCAAGGCGCCCGCCAAGCGCGCGCGCGCCCGCCGCCGCTAGGCGCCGACTCCAAAGACTTCCGGGTTACTGCCCCGAGAGGGCCGCGAGCAGTTGCTCGCCGAGCACCGTCCTGCGCCAGCCGTGCAGCAGCGCACTGTCGCGCCGGCCCTCCACGAGCTGTTCGAGGTCGCGCCGGGTGGCGAGCACTTCCGGGGCGAGTTGCAGCTCGGCCGCCACCGCCTGGGCGATCCCGGCGAGCTTCTTCGTGAGCGCGGTGCGGGCAGGGTCGGGTCGCGGGCGACCCGGCAGTGGCGGCGGCGGGTCCTCGATCTGCGCATCCGTCACCATCGCGAGCAGCTCCGCGCCGCGACGCTTGGCGAGCCCCGGGGGCATTTCCGGGATCGTCTCGAGGGCCGCCACGGTGCGGGGCACCTGCTGGACGATCTCCCGCAGCACCGCGTCGTCCAGGATCCAGCCCCGTGGCCGGTTGTGCTCGACGGCGGCGCGTTCGCGCCAGGCGGCCAGCGCGCGCAGCAGGCGGTCGCGGCCCGCATCGAGGTCACGCAGGCCCTTCAGCCGCCGCCATGCCTCCTCGGGGTCGACGCTCAGGCTGCTCGGGTCGGCAAGGCCTGCGAGTTCCTCGTTGAGCCATGGCAGGCGCCCGCGGCGCTCGAGCTCCTCGTGCAGCCGCTCGGCGAGCGGCAGCAGGTAATGCACGTCATCGAGCGCGTAGGTGAGCTGCTCCGGTGACAGCGGACGACGCGACCAGTCGGTGCGCGTGTGTGCCTTGGGCAGCTCCTTTCCCAGCATCCGGCGTACTGCCTCGGCATAGCCCACCTGGGCGGGCAGTCCGGTGAGCGCGGCGGCGATCTGGGTATCGAATACCGGGGCGGTGAGCCCGGTGAGCGGCAGCAGCACCTCCAGGTCCTGCCGCGAGGCATGCATGACCTTCACCACCCCGGGCGCGGTGAGCACCCCGGCCAGGACCTTCAGGTCCGGCAGCGCCAGCGGGTCGATGCAGCTGGCCTGCTCCGTGGAGGCGACCTGCACGAGGCACAGCTGCGCGCGGTAGGTGCGCTCGCGCAGGAACTCGGTGTCCAGGGCGATCCGGGGTGCCCGCGCCAGGTGCGCGGCGAACGCCTCGAGCTCGGGATTGGTGGTGATGACGGGCTGCAAAACGCGGAGCGACGATGATCTGTACAATCGTTGACGACGCATTATGCGCAGGAGCGCAGCGGGACCGGAAGACATGAAGGAGCTCTTCAGGCTCTACACCCAGATTGCCTTCCTCAGGCGCGGCCCGCAGGACCTGCCGGCATCGGCGCTGCTGCTGCTGCTGACGATCGGGGGCTACGTACTCATCAACCTCCTGATGAACGGGCTCGCGCCGTCCCCGGAAGCCGGGAGCGCCACGGCGCATGCGGCAGACGGCAACTCGCGCAGCTTCCCGGCGCAGCTGCTCCTGGACACGGCATTCACGCTCGCCTGGTACGTGCTGCTCCTGCGCCTGGTGCGCCGTCCCGAGCGCACCCTGCAGACCAGCACCGCGGTGTTCGGGATGCAGGTGATCCTCACGCCGCTGCTGTTCCTTTCCAGCTGGCTGTACCTGCGCTTCAGTGAGGATCCGAACCTCAAGATTCCCACCGAGCTCTTCGGCATCGTGGTGCTGATATGGACGATCGCGGCCAACAGCCACATCGTGCGCACGGCGCTCGAGTGGTCGGGCGCGGCGAGCGTTGCGCTGGTGATCCTGCAGTTCCTGGCAGGACTGCTGCTGACGCGCGCGATCTTCTATCCGACGGTCGGCTGAAGGACTGATTCACGGTGCACGTTCATATCCTCGGGATCTGCGGAACCTTCATGGGCGGCATCGCCGCGATCGCGCGCGCCGCCGGTTTCCGGGTCACCGGCTCCGATCGCAACGTCTACCCGCCGATGAGCACGCAGCTCGAGGCGCTCGGCATCGAACTCACAGAAGGGTTCGAGGCGGGGCAGCTCAAGCCCGCCCCCGACGTGGTGGTGGTCGGCAACGTCATGACCCGCGGCCAGCCGGTGGTCGAGGCGCTCCTGGAAAGCGGGCTGCCGTACTACTCCGGGCCCGAGTGGCTCGCGCGCGAGGTGCTCGCCAAGCGCTGGGTGCTGGCGGTGGCCGGCACCCACGGCAAGACCACCACGAGTTCGCTCCTGGCGTGGATCCTCGAGCACGCCGGGCTCAAGCCCGGCTTCCTCATCGGCGGGGTGCCGGCCAACTTCGGCCTGAGCGCACGCCTGGGCTCGGAGCCGTTCTTCGTCATCGAGGCCGACGAGTACGACACCGCGTTCTTCGACAAGCGCGCCAAGTTCGTCCACTACCGCCCGCGCACCGCGATCCTCAACAACCTCGAGTACGACCACGCCGACATCTACCCGGACCTGGCTTCCATCCAGCGCCAGTTCCACCACCTGGTGCGCATCATCCCCGGCAGCGGCCGCATCGTCTGGAACGCCTCTGACGCCAACCTCGCAGCGACGCTGGCGATGGGCTGTTGGACCCCGCGCGAGGGCTTTGCGCGCGCGCCGGGTCCGGAGGTGCTGTGGAGTGCGCGCGGCAGCGGGGATTTCTCGAGCTTCGAGGTACTCGAGGGGGGACGCGCCGTCGGTACGGTCGATTGGTCGCTCCTCGGGGCGCACAACATGGAGAACGCGCTGGCGGCGATCGCGGCCGCGCGCCATGCCGGGGTGGGCGTGACGCACTCGATCGCGGCACTTAAGTCCTTCGCCGGGATAGCGCGACGCATGCAGCTGCGCGGCGAGGCCGGCGGCGTACAGGTGTACGACGACTTCGCGCATCACCCCACCGCCATCGCGACCACCCTCGACGGCCTGCGCCGGCGTGTCGGCAAGGCGCGCATCATCGCGGTGCTGGAGCCGCGCTCGCATACCATGCGCATGGGCGTGCACCGCGACACGCTGGCGCCGTCCCTGCGCGGAGCCGATGCGGTGTGGCTGTACGCGCCGCCGGACCTCGGGTGGGACGTCGGGGCGGTCGCGCGCGAGCTCGGCGAGCGCGCGCAGGTGCGCGGCGAGATCGATACGCTGGTGCGGGACCTCGCGGCCGCGACCCGCGCCGGCGACCGGGTGCTCGTGATGAGCAACGGCGGCTTCGGGGGCCTGCACGACAAGCTGCTCGCGGCCTTGCGAAGGTAGCGCCATGGCGGCCATCACGTTGCCGCTGTTCCCGCTGCACACCGTGCTCTTTCCCGGCGGTCCCCTGGCGCTGCGGATCTTCGAGCCGCGCTACGTGGACATGGTCCGCCGCTGCACGCGCGAGCAGTCCTCGTTCGGGGTGGTGGCGATCCTCGAGGGGGCCGAGGCGGGCGCCGCAGCGCGCATCGCCAACGTCGCCACCGAGGCACGTATCGTGGACTTCGATGCCCTGCCGGATGGCCTGCTCGGGATTCGCTGCCTGGGCGGGGGCCGCGTGCGGGTGCTGCGACGCTGGCAGCAGGGCGACGGCCTGAACCTCGCCGAGGTGCAGCCCCTGCCTCCCAGCCCCGCGTGTGCGCTGCCGGTGGAATTCGCGCACCTGGCCGACCTGCTGCGCGACGTGATGCCGCGGCTCGGGCCACTGTACGAAGGCCTCGAGACCCGCTACGAGGATGCCGGCTGGGTCGCCGACCGCTGGGCGGAAGTGCTGCCGCTCACCCCGCAGCAGAAGCTGGTGCTGCTCGAGGAAGACGATCCGCTCGCCCGGGTAGCGCAGGTGGCGGCCTGGTCAGCCCGGCATTCCCCGGCTGCGGAAGAATAACCCCAGGTACTTGCGCCGCACGTAGTTCGCCTCGATGAGTGCGAACACCAGGCCGCGCCAGCCGTCCAGGAACCCCAGGCGCAGCACGTAACCGCGCAGGAATCGCCACGCGGGGTTCACCAGCACCGGGGTGAGGCCGCAGCGGCGGCCGCGGGCGTAGAGCGCCTGCGCCATGAGGTCGGCGTAGCGCTGCATGCGGTTCAGGTGGTCGGTGAGGCTGCGGTAGGAGAAGTGCTCCAGGTGGCCGGCAAGGCGCCCCACCGGCCCGTCGATGCGGGTGTTCTCGTGGATCTCGTAACCGCTCCAGCCGCCGCGGCGGCGGTCGAAGAGCCGCACCAGGCGGTCCGGATAGGCGTTGCCGTGGCGCAGGAAGCGCCCGAAGTAGTCGGTGATGCGTGGCAGGGAATAGCCGGCCGCCGGGCCGAAGCCGCGTGCCTTTAGGGCCTGGATCTCGCCCCGCAGCTGCGGGGTGACGCGCTCGTCCGCGTCCAGGCACAGCACCCAGTCGTGGCTTGCGGCCTCCACCGCGAACTGCTTCTGCGACCGGTAGCCCGGCCAGTCGCGCTCGATCACACGCGCGCCCAGGGCCGCCGCCCGCGCGCGCGTGTCGTCGGTCGAATGGGAGTCCACGACCAGAAGTTCGTCGCAGAAATCCAGCGAGCGCAGGCACGCCTCGATGCGGTCGGCCTCGTTGAAGGTAATGATGCAGGCCGACAGGGGGCTTGCGTTTGCCACGCCTCACCACTGATGCGATCGCGGATCGCGCATAGAATAGCGCGGATGAGCGCGGTGCTGTTCTTCGACCCGGCCTGCCAGCAGCCGTACGACACGCGCACGCTCGCGAGCGCCGCCATGGGCGGCACCGAGGCGAGTCTGACGCGCGTCGCCGATGCGCTCGGGGCCTGGGTCATGCAGCACAACCGCGCCGAGGCCTGGGGTCGCTACCTGCCGGTGCAGGCGGTACCGGGCGTCACGCGGGTCGTGATCAACCGGGATTCGCGCGCCCTCGGCCAGGTGCGCGCGCTGTTTCCCGAGGCCCGCATCTACCTGTGGCTGCACGACCAGGTGAACCCCGGCTCGCGCCGGGCGCGCTGGCTGGCCGGGACCGCCGCCGGGCTGCGTGCGGCCGGTGCGACGGCCGTGTGCGTTTCCGACACCCAGCGCCGCGGCGTGTCGGCCAGCCTCGCCGCGGCCGGAATCGCCGATGCCGTGCGCGCGCTCACCATCTACAACCCGATCGACGAGAGCCTGGCGCCCGATGGCACCCCGACCGACCCGGAGCGGCTGGTGTTCTTCTCCTCACCCAACAAGGGGCTGTCCTTCGCGCTCGATGCATTCGCGGCCGTGCGGCGCGCGATCCCGGGCATGCGCCTCCTGGTGGGGAACCCGGGCTACAAGGCCGACCGGCACGCGCACCGGGCGGGGGTCGAGTTCCTGGGCGCGCTGCCGCAGCGGCAGATGCACGCCCATGTGCGCGGGGCGCTGTGCACGTTCTTCCCCAACTTCGTGATCCCCGAGACCTTCGGGCTGGTGTTCGCCGAGTCGCATGCGCTCGGGACCCCGGTGCTGACGGTGGATTGCGGCGCGGCGCTCGAGGTGCTCGCCGATCCTGGGCAGGTGCTGCCGATGCGCGCCACGTGGCGTGCCTACGAACGCGCGGTCGGGATGCTCCCGGCGCCGCTGCACCGGCTGGCGGCACGGACGGCCGCCGGTGCCGGCCTCTTCGATGACTTCATCGAGCGCATCCGTGCCTGGCGCGCCGGGGGCCGCCCCCGGCCGCTGCCGGATGCGCGTTTCCGGCTGGACGCGGTGAAGCTGCGCTGGCAGGCCCTGCTCCGGGAGTGATGGCCACCGCCCTCGGGATTGCTTAGGCGCGGGCGCCGCGCGTAACGTACCCGCCGTGCGCACCTTCGGCTGGTTCCTCCTGATGATGGCCCTGGCGCTCGCCGCCATTGCGGTCTTTACCTATCCAGCCTGGC
Organism: Pseudomonadota bacterium; assembly: GCA_018241425.1. Classification (GTDB taxonomy): domain Bacteria; phylum Pseudomonadota; class Gammaproteobacteria; order Steroidobacterales; family Steroidobacteraceae; genus 13-2-20CM-66-19. Next base: position 110,063 of record JAFEDU010000006.1, on the reverse strand, counting down.
TGCTGCTGCACCCACACTTCAACTTCCCCTTTCACCGCATCGGCGAGCGCATCGGCATGCTGGCGCTCCTGGTCGGCTTCGTCCTGCTGGCGCGCCGCCTGGGCCTTGCCGACCGCAGGAGCCTGGGCTACGGCCTGCCGCGGCACGACTTCGTGCGCGAGATGGCCTTAGGCCTGGTGCTCGGGGTCGCGACCATGACCGTCGTGGTGGCCGCCATGGGGGTGCTGGGACTGCTCGACTGGTCGCGCATCGAGGGCTTCACCACCGCGGCCCTCCTGCGCCTGGTCGTGCTGCGACTCTTCAGCGGGCTTGCGGTCGGCTTCATCGAGGAAACCTTCCTGCGCGGGGCCATGCAGACCGGCATCGCGCGTGAGGCGGGCATGCCCGCGGCGATCGGGCTCACCGCCGTCATCTACGCCGCCACGCATTTCTTCGCGAGCTTCCACATCGCACCGGCCGACGTGACTTCGCACAGCGGCATCGACCTCCTGGCCGGCACCCTGCACGCCTTCGCCGACCCGTTCGCGATCGCCGATGCGTTCCTGGCACTGACTGCCGTCGGGGTGCTGCTCGGGCTCATCCGCGCCGCCACCGGCAACATCGCCGCCTGCATCGGGCTGCACGCCGGGTGGGTGTGGGTGATGCTGGTCGTGCACGAGCTGACGCTGCCTCGCCGGGACGCCAACTTCGGCTTCCTGCTCAGCCGCTTCGACGGCTTCATCGGCTACCTGGTGCTCGCCTGGATCGTGGTGCTCGCGCTGCCGCTGTGGCGGTTCTACCAGCAGCGCACCGCCGCCCAGGGAGCGGCGCGCGCCTAGTCGAGCTGCGTGATGCGGTAGCCCTTGCGGCGCAGCCTCTCGAGCAGGCCGCCGTCCCCGACCACGTGCAGCGCGCCGACCACCACGAGCACGTTCTCGCGCCCGTTGAGCAGGGTCTCGATCTGCGGGACCCAGCGCTCGTTGCGCTCCAGCACCAGGGGCTTGTAGAGGGCCGGGAACTCGCGGTATTCGGTCGACAGCAGCGCGCCGAGCTTGGCCGCATCGCCACGCCGCCAGGCGCCGACCACGTCCGCCATCTCGGACTTGAGGTCGGCGAGTTCCCCGAGGGTCTGGTCGAGCATGTGGATCTGGTCGGCCTGGGGCAGGGCGGCGAGCCCACCCAGTTCCTCCTCGAGCGTCTCGAGGCCGCCCGTCGGGCGACCGTCGGCCTGTGCGCGGCGCAGCAGCTGCTCCTCGACCCCGTCATCCGGATCGAAGCCCTCCTGCAGGTAGGCCGAGTCGGTGATCTCGAGCCCCACCATCCAGGGCGCCACGTGATCGAGCCCGTCCATCGACAGGCCCGCCTTGGTGGCGGCGGTGCGCACGCGTTCGTAGCGCGCATCGCCCAGGACCCCGTGCAGCGTCGTGCCGGCCGGCAGGGCGCTGTGGTCCATCATCCAGGAGGTCATCTCGACCGGGTTGACCTTGGCCAGGTCCATCTCCATGACCAGCTGCTTCGAGTCGGCGTAGGCGTGCTCGAAGCCGCGCGGCAGCTGCGCATCGCCCACGGGCAGCAGGTGCACGGAACCGGCAAGGTAGACGGTGTTGTGGGCGCCGCTGACCGCCCAGACGGGACTTGCGCCCTGCGCTTCTAGGCCGCCGAAGAGGCCGAGCGCGAGGAACCACCCGAGTGCTTTTCGACCCACACGACCTCCGTCAGCAGCGTGCCATCCGGGCGCAGCTCGAGCGTCCGGTAAGCTGGCGGCCGGGGATCGACCGCAAAGTCATCGGCGTGCGGCAGGAACTGCGCGCAGGTCGAGGGCGTGGCGAGCAGCCGCACCCCCTTGCGCAGGCTGTCGTACGCCTGGTGCACGTGACCCCAGACGATTGCCCGGACATTGCGATGCTGGTCGATGGCGTGCAGGAATTCGGCCGCGTTGGTGAGGCCCACGCGGTCCAGCCACTCGCTCGACATCGGCACCGGGTGATGATGCAGGCACACCATGCAGTGCCGCCCGGCGGCGCCCGCCAGCGACTCCTCCAGCTGCGCGAGCATCGCGGCACTCAGGGCACCGCTCGCCGAACCGGGGATGCAGCTGTCCAGGAGCACGATGCGCCAGCGGCCGAGGTCGACATGGCCGCCGAGCACGAAGGGCTCACCGGCGAGTTCGCGCTGCATCGCGCGCGGCTCGTCGTGGTTGCCCGGCAGGCATAGCACGGGCAGGTTCAGGGCGCTGAACACGCGGCGGAAATGGCGGTAGCCGGCCGGGTCGTCCTGCACCAGGTCCCCGGTCACCAGAACCGCATCGGGAGGCCAGTCGCGCGTCTGCGCGTGGGCAATGGCGGCGTTCAGCGAGGGCAGGGTCGCGACCCCGCGCAGGGACTCGTGCTCGCCACCGTACAGGTGCGGATCGGTGAATTGTGTGAGGCGCACCACGCTCATGCGGGGGGAGGTTAGCAGAGCCATTTCCGCTGCTGCAGTGAACCAAGTCCCCGCTCCCGCGGCGTCCGCGGAATGCGACACCGCGCGCTCGCGCGCCTCCCGCCGGGAATGTGAAGCACGTTCGCGTTAAGCCCGTCCCGGTCCGGGAACCAAGTCCGCATGGCCCGCATTTAACTGTCGGGCTCGCGGTCCAGTCCCACGGCCGTCCGGCCCGGGCGGCGGCGCGAAAAGCCCGGCGCGGCGATGCGATTTGAGCAACGGGCTCGACTGGTGGAAAATGCGCGCCCCCGCGGGCGTTCGCCCGCCCCCTCTTCGAACGCGGCTCCAGAGCCGCTGACAGGGCCGCATGAGCACGCCACGCGAACTCGCCAACGCCATCCGCGCACTGTCCATGGACGCCGTACAGCGCGCGAACTCCGGGCACCCGGGCATGCCCATGGGCATGGCCGACATCGCCGAGGTGCTGTGGCGCTCGTTCCTGCGCTTCAACCCCGCCAATCCCGCCTGGGTCGACCGCGACCGGTTCGTGCTCTCCAACGGTCACGGTTCGATGCTCCTGTACTCGGTGCTCTACCTGACCGGTTATCCCCTGACGATCGAGGATATCAAGGCGTTCCGCCAGCTCGGCAGCCACACCGCGGGGCACCCCGAGCACGACCTGCACCTGGGGATCGAGACCACCACGGGCCCCCTGGGCCAGGGCCTGGCCAACGCGGTCGGCATGGCGCTCGCCGAGAAGGTGCTGGCGCTGCGCTTCAACCGGGACGGCCTCAACATCGTCGACCACTACACCTATGTCTTCTGTGGCGACGGCTGCCTGATGGAAGGGGTGTCGCACGAGGCCTGCTCGCTGGCCGGGACCTTCGGGCTCGGCAAGCTCATCGTCTTCTACGACGACAACGGCATCTCCATCGACGGCAAGGTCGCCGGCTGGTTCACCGACAACACCCCGGAGCGCTTCGCCGCCTATGGCTGGCACGTGATCCCGGATGTCGACGGCCTGGACGCCGCGGCCGTGGAGAAGGCCACGCGTGCCGCCCGCGCCGAGAAGGAGCGCCCGACCCTCATCTGCTGCAAGACGATCATCGGCTTCGGCGCCCCGGACAAGCAGGGCACCAAGGACGTGCACGGCGAGGCGCTCGGGGCCGACGAGGTGGCCAAGGCGCGCAAGGTGCTCGGCTGGCCGTACCCGCCCTTCGAGGTGCCGGATGAGATCCGCGCGCAGTGGGACCACCGCGCGGCCGGGGCACGCCTGGAGGCGGACTGGCAGGCGCTCTTCGCACGCTACCAGCAGGCGAACCCGGAGCTGGCCTCCGAGTTTCAGCGCCGCATGCGCGGCGAACTGCCCAAGGACTGGGCGGAGACCGCGCGCGCAACCCTGGACGCGCTGCTGAAGCAGACCGCCCCGCAGGCGACCCGGCAGTCCTCGCAGGCTGCGCTCAACGTCCTGGCCCCGAAGCTGCCGGAGCTCTTCGGCGGCTCCGCCGACCTCACCGGCTCGAACAACACCCTGTTCAAGGGCGCCCGCTCGATCACCCCGGCGGACGAGGCCGGGGATTATGTGCACTACGGCGTGCGCGAGTTCGGGATGACCGCCCTCATGAACGGGATCGCGCTGCACGGCGGGTTCATCCCCTACGGCGGCACGTTCCTGGTGTTCTCCGACTACGCCCGCAACGCCGTGCGGCTCGCCTGCCTCATGAAGCAGCGCGTGATCCTGGTCTACACCCACGATTCCATCGGTCTCGGTGAGGACGGCCCGACCCACCAGCCGATCGAGCACCTGAGCAGCCTCAGGGCCATGCCCAACATGAACCTGTGGCGCCCCTGCGATGCGGCCGAGAGCGCGATCGCCTGGACGCTCGCCATCGAGCGCCAGGGCCCTTCCGCGCTGGTTTTCACCCGCCAGGCCCTGCCGCAGCAGCCGCGCACCCCGGCGCAGCTGGAGGCGGTCCGCCGCGGGGGTTACGTCCTGATCGAGCCCGCAGGCGGTGCGCCGCAGTGCCTGGTGATCGCCACGGGATCTGAGATCGGGATCGCCGCCGAGGCCGTCAACAAGCTGAACGCCGGCGGTGCCCGGGTGCGGCTGGTCTCGATGCCCTCCACGGAGACCTTCGCCGCCCAGGACGCCGCCTACCGCGAGAGCGTGCTGCCGCGGGCCGTCACGCGGCGCGTGGCGGTCGAGGCGGGCGCCACCCAGTGCTGGTGGCAGTACGTGGGCCTGTCCGGGCGCATCATCGGCATCGACACCTTCGGCGCCTCCGGCAAGGCGACCGACCTGTTCCCACATTTCGGTTTCACGGCCGATAATATCGTCAAGCAAGTTCGCGAACTTCTGGAAGGATGAGGCATGGCAATCAAGGTCGGCATCAACGGCTATGGGCGCATCGGACGCAACGTGCTGCGAGCCCTGTACGAGGGCAAGCGCACCGGCGAGGTGCAGATCGTGGCGCTCAACGACCTCGCTGACCCCAAGGCCAACGCGCACCTGACCCGCTACGACACCGCGCACGGCAGGTTCCACGGCGAGGTGCACGTGGACGGGGACTACATGGTGGTCAACGGCGACCGCATCCGCGTATTCGCCGAGCGCGACCCGGCGAAGCTCCCCTGGGGCGAGGTCGGGGCCGACATCGTGCTGGAGTGCACCGGGCTCTTCACCAGCAAGGCCAAGGCCGGCCTGCACCTGAAGGGCGGCGCCAAGAAGGTCATCATCTCCGCCCCGGGCGGCGAGGACGTCGACGCCACCATCGTCTACGGAGTCAACCAGGGCGTGCTCAAGAGCAGCATGACGGTGATCTCCAACGCCTCCTGCACCACCAACTGCCTGGCGCCGGTGGCCAAGGTGCTGAACTACAAGATCGGCATCAACGCCGGGCTCATGACGACGATCCACTCCTACACCAACGACCAGGTGCTGACGGACGTCTACCACTCGGACCTGCGCCGCGCACGCTCGGCGACCATGTCGCAGATCCCGACCAAGACCGGCGCGGCCGCGGCCGTGGGCCTGGTGCTGCCGGAGCTCAAGGGCAAGCTCGACGGGTTCGCAGTGCGCGTGCCGACCATCAACGTGTCGCTGGTCGACCTGACCTTCACCGCCAAGCGCGCCACCTCGGTCGAGGAGGTCAACAAGGCGATGAAGGAGGCCGCCGCGGCCGGGCCGCTCCTGAAGATCCTCGCCTACAACGATGCGCCGCTGGTCTCGGTCGACTTCAACCACGACGCGCATTCCTCGATCTTCGATGCCACGCTCACCAAGGTGGTCGACGGCACGCTGGTCAAGGTGTGCTCGTGGTACGACAACGAGTGGGGCTTCTCCAACCGCATGATCGACACCACCATCGCGTGGTCGAAGGCCCCATGAAGGTACGGCGGATGACGGATACGGACCTGCGCAACAAGCGGGTCCTGATCCGCGAGGACCTGAACGTGCCGGTGCAGGACGGGACGGTCACGAGCGATGCGCGCATCCGCGCCTCGCTCGCCACCATCCGCTACGCGCTCGACCAGCACGCCAAGGTCTTCATCCTCTCGCACCTCGGCCGCCCCAAGGAGGGCCTGTACGATCCGGCCCTGTCGCTCGCGCCCGTGGCGACGCGGCTGTCGGAACTGCTCGGCAAGCCGGTGCCGCTGCGCAAGGACTGGCTGGATGGCGTCGACTGCCCGGCCGGCAGCGCGGTGCTGTGCGAGAACGTGCGCTTCAACAAGGGCGAGAAGCAGGACGACGAGGCGCTGTCGCGCCGCATGGCGGCACTGTGCGAGGTGTTCGTCATGGACGCCTTCGGCACCGCGCACCGCGCCGAGGCGAGCACCCACGGCGTGGCGCGCTTCGCCCCGGTCGCCTGCGCCGGCCCGCTCCTGGTCGGCGAGCTTGACGCCCTCGAGCGCGCCCTGCAGGAACCGGCCCGCCCGCTGGTGGCCATCGTCGGGGGCTCAAAGGTCTCCACCAAGCTCATGGTGCTCGAGTCGCTGCTCGAGCGCGTCGACAAGCTCATCGTCGGCGGCGGCATCGCCAATACCTTCCTGGCCGCGACCGGCATCGACGTCGGCAAGTCGCTGTGCGAGACGGACATGCTGGACGTGGCGCGACGCCTCATGGAGAAGGCGCGTGCGCGGGGCACCGAGATCCCGCTCCCCACCGACGTGGTGGTGGCGCGCGAGTTCGCCTCCACCGCCCACGCCGACGTGCGCGCCGTGCGCGACGTGGGACCGGAGGAGATGATCCTCGACATCGGCCCGGACAGCGCCGACCAGTGCGCGGCGATCCTGCAGCAGGCCGGCACCGTGGTCTGGAACGGCCCGGTGGGTGTGTTCGAGTTCGAACAGTTCGGCGAGGGCACCCGTGCCATCGCGCAGGCCATCGCGCGCAGCAAGGCATTCTCGCTCGCCGGCGGCGGCGACACCCTGGCCGCCATCGAGAAGTACGGCGTCGAGGACAGCATTTCCTACATCTCCACCGGCGGGGGTGCCTTCCTCGAGTTCGTCGAGGGCAAGACGCTGCCCGCGGTAGCCATGCTGGAAGAGCGCGCGCGTGGCGGATAAGCCGTCCGTGCAGCTGCGGCGCGCGAAGATCGTCGCCACCGTGGGGCCGGCGACGGACGAGATCGGCGTGCTCACCCAGATGATGCACGCTGGCGTCGACGTGGTGCGCCTGAACGCCTCACACGGCACGGTCGAGGATCGGCGCCGCCGCCTCGCCATGGTGCGCGAGGCGGCGCAGCGCGCCGACCGCTGCATCGGCGTGCTCCTGGACCTGGGCGGCCCCAAGATCCGCATCGAGGGCTTCCGCGACGGTCCGGTGATGCTGAAGGAAGGCGCGCCGTTCACGCTCGACACCGAGCTCGATTCGAAGGCCGGCACGGTGGAGCGCGTGGGTGTCGCTTACCCCGACCTGCCGCGCGACGTCGAGTCCGGCGACACGCTGCTACTCAATGACGGCCAGATCGTGGTGGACGTAACCAACGTCACCGCCACCACGGTGGAGACGCGCGTGCGCGTCGGTGGGGAGCTGTCCGACCGCAAGGGACTCAACCGCCAGGGCGGCGGGATCTCCGCCCCGGCGCTCTCGGCGCGCGACCGCGAGGACATCCGCTTCGCCGCCGAGGAGGGCATCGACTACGTGGCGGTCTCGTTCGTGCGCGACGCGGACGATATCGAGGAGGCACGCACACTGCTGCGCGCCGCCGGCGGCGACGGCCGCCTGGTCGCCAAGATCGAGCGCCACGAGGCGGTCGACAACCTCACGCAGATCATCGAGGCCGCCGACGTGGTGATGGTGGCGCGCGGCGACCTGGGCGTGGAGATGGGTTACGCGGAGCTCACGGGTCTGCAGAAGACCATCATCCAGGAGAGCCGCAACCGCAACCGCGTCGTGATCACGGCCACCCAGATGATGGAGTCGATGATCCACAACCCGGTGCCGACCCGCGCCGAGGTCAGCGACGTCTCCAATGCGGTCATGGACGGCACCGATGCCGTGATGCTCTCGGCCGAGACGGCGGCGGGCCGCTACCCGGTGAAGGCGGTCGAGGCGATGGCGCAGGTCATCGTCGGCGCGGAGAAGTACCAGCTCACCCATCCGCGCAGCCGGCAGCGCAGCGCAGAGGGCGAGTTCAAGGGCAGCGAAGAGGCGATCGCCATGGCGGTGACCTACACCGCCAACCACATGAAGGTGCGCGCCATCGTGGCGCTCACGGAAAGCGGGGCCACGCCGCTCTTGATGTCGCGCATCCGCTCCGACATCCCGGTCTATGCCTTCACGCGACACGAGGCGACGCGCCGCCGCGTCACGCTCTACCGCGGGGTCTACCCGGTGATCTTCGACGTCACCGCCGGGTCCTCCACCTCCACCGAGGAACTCTACCGTGCGCTCTTCCTGCGCCTCCTGGAGCTGCGCCTGGTGAAGAAGCGGGACCTCGTGATCCTCACCAAGGGCGAGCTGTCGGGCGTCCAGGGCGGCACGAACTCGATGCAGATCCTCAAGGTCACGCTCGACTGATCATCTCCAGGGGAGTGCCGGTGTGCGCAAGCTGAAGCTCATCGGCGCCTTCGCCCTGGTGCTGCTCGTCGCCGCAGTCGGCGCCGCCTACCTGGCGCTGCACGCCTCGCTCCCGGCTACCGAGGGCACGCTCACGCTCGCGGGCCTGGAAGCCCCCGTGACCGTGGCGCGCGATGACCGCGGCGTGCCCACCCTGACCGCCGCCAGCCGTGCCGACCTCGCCTTCGGCACCGGGTTCGTGCACGCACAGGACCGCTTCTTCGAGATGGACCTGTCGCGGCGCCTGGCCGCCGGCGAGCTGTCGGAACTGGTCGGCGCGGCGGCGCTCGGCCAGGACCGCAGGGCGCGCCTGTTCCGCTTCCGGGCCGTGGCGACCGAGGTGCTCGCCGGCCTCACCCCGCAGCAGCGCGCGGTGGTGTCCGCCTACACCCGCGGCGTTAACGCGGGGCTGGGGTCGCTGGCGGCGCGGCCGTGGGAGTACTTCGTGCTGCGCCAGCCCCCGGCGCCCTGGCGCGAGGAGGACACGCTGCTCGTGGTCTACGCCATGTGGTGGGACCTGCAGGCCGGGGGCCTGCGCCGCGAGATCCTGCGCCAGAAGATCAACGCCCGCCTGAGCGGCCCCGAATGCGCCCACGGCTGGAAGTGCGCGCTCAAGTTCCTCTACCCGCGGGGCACCAGCTGGGACGCTGCCAACTCACCCGCCCAGGTTCCGGTTACCCCGGAGCCCATCCCCGGCCCCGACGTGCTCGACGTCCACGGCAGCCCGGCGGCGGCACGCCTGCCACCCATGCCGCATGCGCCGCTTCCGGGTAGCAACAGCTGGGCGGTCGCAGGCGCCCACACCGCGAGCGGCGCCGCGCTCGTGGCCAACGACATGCACCTCGCGCAGCGCGTGCCGACGATCTGGTACCACGCGCGCCTGCGCCTCGCCGCCGGCGCAGGAGCCCCCGCGCTCGACCTCAACGGTGTGACACTGCCCGGGGCACCGGTGCTGGTGGCCGGCTCCAACGGCGCCATCGCCTGGGGCTTCACCAACAGTTACGGTGACTGGCTCGAGGTGCACTCGCGCGAGTGCAGCGCGGTGGACGAGGCGGGCCTGCACACCGCTGCGGGGGTAGTACCCCTGACGGTGGTGCACGAGAACATCCGGGTGCACGGCGCGGCGGACTTCGACCTTGCCGTGCGCTCCGGTCCCGAGGGACTGCTGCTGCGCGTGGACGGCGCCGAGCACACCTGCTGGTTCGGCTCGTGGCTCGCGCAGAACCCGCACTCGACCAACATGAACCTGATGGCGCTCGAGCAGGTGTCGAACGCAGCGGACGCCCTGGCCCTCGCGCCTACTATCGGCATCCCGCACCAGAACTTCGTGGTCGGAGACGCGCAGGGGCACATCGGCTGGACGATCTTCGGACTGATCCCGGCCGGCACCGAGGCCGCACGCGCGCAGGGCAGCGGGCCGTGGGTGCAGGGGGCCGAGCACCCGCGGATCTACGATCCGGCCGCAGGAAGGCTGTGGACGGCCAACGCGCAGGTCACCGGCGACCCGCAGCAGCTCGCCACCATCGGCGGCCACGTTGCGGAGCTCGGCTCGCAGTACGACCTGGGGGCACGCGCGAGCCAGATCCGCGACGACCTCCTGGCACTCAGCGCCCCGGCACAACCGGCCGACATGCTCGCGATCCAGCGCGACGACCGCGCGCTGTTCCTCGCCCGCTGGCGCGAGCTGCTGCTCGGCGTGCTCGATGCCCCATCCGTCGCTGGCCACCCGGCACGGGTGCAGTTCCGCGCGCTGGTCGAGCACTGGGACGCACGCGCCGGGGTCGACTCGGTGGGCTACCGCCTGGTGCGCGCGTACCACGACCGCGTCCAGCAGAGCGTGTGGGACTCGATCCTGGCCGCACTCAAGGTGCCGGGCGAGGCGGACAGCGACGTCCCCGCCCAGTTCGAAGGCCCGCTGTGGCAGCTCGTGACCGAGCGCCCGGCCCACATGCTCGGCCGCGCCTACGCGACCTGGCCGCAGTTCCTGCAGGCGCAGGTCGACGCCACCGTCGAGGACCTCGGGCCGCACTGCCCGGACCTGTCGGCGTGCAGCTGGGGTCGCCACAACCGTGTCTGGATCCGGCACCCGCTGTCGCGCTCGCTCCCCGGGTTGTCGCACCTGCTGGACATGCCGCCGCTGGAGTTGCCGGGCGACCACGACATGCCGCGCGTGCAGGAGGGCGCCTTCGGGGCCTCCGAGCGCTTCGCGGTCTCGCCGGGCCACGAGGCGGACGGGTACCTGGTGCTGCCCGGCGGACAGAGCGGACATCCGCTGTCACCGTACTATCGCGCCGGCTTCATGGGTTGGGTCGACGGGGAGCGCCTGCCGTTCCTGCCCGGTCCCGCGCGCGCGACGCTCACGCTGCAACCCAAGGCCGCTGACGCGCACCCCTGACCCGATCGGGGCATGCACGCCGCGGGCTGCCGCGGTTAGACTTTCGCCCACCATGACCCAGCGCTTCACCGGCACCGACCGTTACATCGCCACCGACGAACTGATGATGGCCGTCAACGCGGCCATCGTCCTGTCCCGGCCGCTCCTCATCAAGGGCGAACCGGGCACCGGCAAGACCCAGCTGGCCCAGGAGATCGCCCGTGCCCTCGGGCGGCCGCTCTACGAGTGGCACATCAAGTCCACCAGCAAGGCCCAGCAGGGGCTGTACGAGTACGACGCGGTCTCGCGCCTGCGCGACTCGCAGCTCGGCGATGCGAAGGTGCACGACATCCGCAACTACATCCTCAAGGGCCGCCTGTGGGAGGCCTTCGAGTCGCCCGAGCAGCCGGTGCTCCTGATCGACGAGATCGACAAGGCGGACATCGAGTTCCCGAACGACCTCCTGCGCGAGCTCGACCGCATGGAGTTCTACGTCTACGAGACGCGCGAGCTGGTGCAGGCGCGCCACCGCCCCATCATCATCATCACCAGCAACAACGAGAAGGAGCTGCCGAGCGCGTTCCTGCGCCGCTGCTTCTTCCACTACATCCGCTTCCCGGACGAGGCGACCATGCGCGCCATCGTCGACGTGCACTTCCCGCAGCTGAAGAAGGAACTGCTCGCCGAGGCGCTGAAGGCGTTCTTCGAGGTGCGCGAGACCCCGGGCCTGAAGAAGAAGCCCTCGACGTCCGAGCTCCTGGACTGGATCAAGCTCCTGGTGGCCGAGGACGTGCCGCCGGAGGCGCTGCGCGGCACCGATGCCAAGAAGACCATCCCGATCCTGCACGGGGCGCTGCTCAAGAACGAGCAGGACGTGCACCTGTTCGAGCAGCTCGTGTTCATGCACCGGCGCGCGCGCTAGGCACCCCGCCAGGGCACTCGCGCGATGCTGGTGCAATTCTTCTTCGAGCTGCGCCGCGCCGGGGTACCGGCGGCCCTGAACGAGTTCCTGATGCTGCTCGAGGCGCTGCGCGAGCGGGTCGCACGGACTTCGGTGCAGGACTTCTACCACCTCGCGCGCGCGTGCCTGGTGAAGGACGAGCGCCACTACGATCGCTTCGACCGCGTCTTCGGCGAGGTCTTCCGCGGCGCCGAGCGGGCGTTCGCGGAAATCACCGGCAGCGTGCCCGAGGAATGGCTGCGCTCGCTCGGGGAGCGCCTGTTCAGCGAGGAGGACAAGCGCCGCATCCAGGCGCTCGGCGGCTGGGACAAGCTCATGGAGACCCTGCGCGAACGGCTGCGTGAGCAGTCCGAGCGCCATGCCGGTGGCAGCAAGTGGATCGGCACCGGCGGCACCTCGCCGTTCGGATCCGGCGGCTACAACCCCGAGGGGATCCGCATCGGCGGCCCGGGCGGCCAGCGCCGCGCGGTCAAGGTGTGGGACCGGCGCGATTTCAGGAACCTCGATGACGGGGTGGAGCTGGGCACGCGCAACCTCAAGCTGGCACTGCGGCGGCTGCGGCGCTTCGCGCGCGAGGGCGCGGCGGAGCAGCTGGACCTCGACGGCACCATCGATGCCACCGCGCGCAACGGCGGCCTGCTGGATCTCAAGCTCGTGCCCGAGCGCCACAACGCCGTGAAGGTGCTCCTGTTCCTGGACGTGGGCGGCTCGATGGACGAGCACGTCCGCCTCTGCGAGGAACTCTTCTCGGCCGCGCGCAGCGAGTTCAAGCACCTGGAGCACTTCTACTTCCACAACTTCATCTACGAGAACCTGTGGAAGGACAACCGCCGTCGCTTCGCCCAGGTCACCCCGACCGAGCGCGTGCTGCGGACCTACGGGCACGACTACCGCGTCATCGTGGTCGGCGATGCCACGATGAGCCCTTACGAGATCACCCAGCCTGGGGGCAGCATCGAGCACTGGAACCCGGAGGCCGGGGCGGCGTGGATGCAGCGCATCACGGCGACCTTCCCGCGCCTGGTGTGGCTCAACCCCGAGCCCACCAGCCGCTGGGACTACGCCGCTTCCGTGCGCATCGCCCGCGAGCTGGTCCGCGAGCGCATGTTTCCCCTGACGCTTTCGGGCCTGGACCTCGCCATCCGCGAGCTGAGGCGGCCCCTGGGCGGCCCGGGCGACCTGCCGCCACCCCCGCCCGCGACACCCGTCACACAGCACCCCCCGCCCGGGGTTCCATAATTGCAGGCGGACGTTTGCACCTATGGATGGCCTCAGCGAATCCGCCGTACGACCGGGATTGAGACCGACGGTTGGTCTGGTACTGACCGGCGGCGGAGCGCGCTCGGCCTATCAGGTCGGCGTCCTGCTGGCGCTCGCGGAGTTCCTGCCGCGCTCGCGCAACCCCTTCCAGGTCATCGTCGGCACCTCCGCGGGCGCGGTCGCCGCGAGCGTGCTGGCGGCCGAGGCCCACCAGTGGCGCCGCGCGGTGGCGGGTCTGGAGCGGGTGTGGGCGAACTTCCGCTCCGGGCAGGTGTTCCACGTCGACACGCCCCACATGCTGCGGGCGGGCGCCCACTGGGTGCTGTCCCTGGTCTCGGGCGGACTGGTGCTCTCCCCGCCGCGCTCGATGCTCGATAACAGCCCGTTGCGGGAGCTCCTGGGCGTGCACGTCGACTGCAGCGGCATCCGCCGCAGCATCGCGCGCGGGCACCTGCGCGCCTTTGCCCTGTGCTCGACCAGCTACAGCGGCGGCCACTCGGTCGCCTTCTACGACGGCATCGATTCGCTGCGCGACTGGTCGCGGGTGCAGCGCATGGGCCGCCGCACCGACTTCAGCCTCGACCACCTGATGGCGAGTGCCGCCATCCCGCTCCTGTTCCCGCCCATCAAGCTCGGGGATGACTACTTCGGCGACGGCGCCATGCGCCAGCTGCACCCCTTGAGTCCCGCCATCCACCTGGGCGCGGACCGGCTGCTGATCGTCGGCGTGCGTGCCCGCCGCGCCGCGGGCGTCAACGTCAGCCGTGCCAACGTGCTGATGCCCTCGCCCGGGGAGATCTTCGGCTACATGCTCGACACGCTGTTCACCGACCAGATCTACGGTGACCTCGAGCAGCTCGAGCGCATCAATGAGCTGGTCCGCAGTGCGCCGCAGGCCGCGCACGGGGAGCGCAGCGTCGAGACCCTGATGCTCGCCCCGAGCGTCGATCCGCGGGAGATCGCAGCGCGGCACGTTTCCGCCATGCCCGGGGGACTGCGTGCGTTGCTGCGCGTCATCGCCGGGCGCGAAGGCTCCAGCTCGCAGCTGGCGAGTTACCTCATGTTCGAGGCGCCCTACACGCGCGCCCTGATCGAGTTGGGTTATCGCGATGCCATGCAGGCACGCGTGGCGCTCACGGCGTTCATGAGTGGGGAGAAGCTGCCGCAGGTCATGACCGCGCCCGGCGTCGCGCAGGCGACCTGACCGGAAAAACTCGACTGCCAGCGCAATTCGGGGCAGCGTTGCGATACGATTTCAACCGCATATGCGCTACGTATCATGGGTCGTGGCCGGGGCTTTGGCTCTGTCTGGGCTGAACGCATGCAAATCGGGCGCTGATGGCGTCCGGGCATTATTTCCCAATGAGCCTGCTGCCAGCGTTGCGAGAGCGATCCCTTCCGGCGATGTCGGCCCGCTGAAATCCGCGGTCGCAGGCGGCCTTGACGTCAATATGCGCGGCCGTTACGGCGCGACATTCCTGATGTGGGCGGTCACCGAGCAGTCCCGGCCTGCCGTTGAGTTCCTGCTCGCACATGGAGCGGATCCCAATCTCCAGTTCCAGTCGGAGGAGGACCCGAACCTTCCTGATATCCTTCGAGGCGCTTCGGCCATTGAGATCGCGACCCGTCTTAAGGATCCCTGGTTCCTGGAGACCCTGGCCCGGCATGGCGCCGACATAAATCTCCCGAACGGCCAAGGCCACTACCCTCCCGTCTGTGCCGCAATCACCAGCCTGCGCACGGAGAACGCGAGGTTGTTGATATCAATGGGGGCGCAACTCAACGGCCAGGATATCCTGGGCTTTACTCCTTTGGCCTCCGCGATCACCGCGAATCGTTTTGATCTCGCCTACGAAATGCTGGAGCAGGGGGCGGATCCCACCATCAAGCTGAATCGCAAAGGGTCTACTGTCTTGACGTTCATCCGGAGGATGCCAATCCCGACGGACGCTCAGGGTGAGTGGCGATCAAAGGTGATCGAGCTATTGAGATCGAGAGGGCTCGACACCGAGAGTGGGCTTTAGTGCGTTTGCCGGACATTCGGAAGCTCGTTGTCGGGTCTGCTGCGGCGGCCGTTATTTCCTGCTCGTTCGGAGACGCCCCTGGCATCCACTACGCTCTGGAGCTGTCGGAGGTGCCGGGAATCTCCGTATGCATGGATCTCGCGCGGCGCCTGGAAAGTCTCTCCCTGAAGACGGTCTTTCGTCACACGGCAGACGGCGAGTGCAGGGCCGACCTCGAGGGCGCCGCGCCGCAGTTATCCGTTGTCATCAGCACCGACGACAAGGCGCGCCGGGTGGTTATCTGGATAATGGAGCCCACGCTCAAGCTGCGCGGCAACGGCGTACCGTCTGATCCTGTGAATGTAGATCGCGCCGCCCGGATCATGCAGCTGGCCAAAGACCAGTTCCCCGACGCCACCGTCGTCCGGATCCATCCGCAGCGCGGGCTCTTCGGCCCATGATTCAGGTTTACACCGATGCTGTTTGAGGATGCCCGCCAGGCATGGATCGAGTTCCTTGCGCCAGCCACCCTGGATGAGTTCCTGGAGCCGGTGCTGCAGGGTGCTTTCCGCGTGCTGCCCGGCAATGCGAGCCCCGCTCGGATGCGCTTACTCGGGGACGATCCAGAGCGCCTGCTATCCAATGCGTATGGACTCGCACCAAAGCTGAGCTATCACTCCGCGAATCCGACCGGGCCGGTGCCATCCCTTGACGGCATCACCGATCCCGAGAGCTTTCGCGAGCGCATTGCCGCCTTTCACGCCCGTAACTACTCGGTGCGCTTCCCGGAACTGCGCAGTGTATCCCCGCCGCTCGAGCAGCTGGCGCGCGCGCTGGAGATCCTGCTGCAGCAGCCGGTCACGACCTCGGCCTTCTGGAGCCGCGGCGGCATGCGCGCTCCCGTCCACTTCGACGATCACGACCTCCTGGTAGTGCAGCTCAGGGGCGCGAAGCGCTGGTACGTGACGCAGCGTCCGTCGGAGCTTCCGAACGAGTGGAAGGGCATCCCGTCGAAGGAGACTCTCGAGCTCGGGGCACATCACGTGCTCGACCTCAAGCCCGGCGACATGATGTACCTGCCACGCGGTACGCTGCACACCGTCGACTCCGACACCGCCTCCGTGCACGTCGCGATCGGGTTCACGCCGCTCACCGTGCGCGAGCTGCTGCTCGCCTGCCTGGACCACCTCTCGGACGCCCAGCCCGGGCTGCGCGCGAGCATCGGCGCCCGGCTTGGATTCCTCATGCGCGCCAATGCCGAGGAGCGGCTGATGCCGGCGGCAATCGAGGCCGCCGAGCAGCTGCGGGCAGCCTGCCGCACCCCGGGGTTCCTGGTGTCGGCCCTGCAACGCCGCTCGGCGCGGGCGGTGGCCGCCATGCCGATGCTGCCCCGGGGTATGGCCGGCACGAACCTCGGCCTCGACTCGGAGCTGGAGCAGGCGGATGTGGCCTTCTGCCACCTCACGGCCAATGCCGAGAAGATCGACCTCAGCTACCCGGGCGGCCACCTGTACATCCACCGCGGGGCCGAGGAGAGCGTGGTGTTCATGGTGAACACGAAGCGCTTCCGGGTGCGCGACATCCCGGGCGCGGTGGGCGATGACGTACGGCTCTCGCTCGCCGCCCGCCTGCTCGAAATCGGGTTCCTGAAGGCCCGCTAGGCGATCTGGCTGTCGGGCCGGCGCGTGCCCGCCGGCAGCAGGGGGCTGCCACTCAGGCTGCTGTGGCGGGCGGTCACGTCCTCGAATTCCCGCGCGAACTGTTCGACCAGGCGGTCGACGATGTACACCGAGCGGTGCTGGCCGCCGGTGCACCCGACCGCCACGGTGAGGTAACCGCGGTTGCCGGCCTGGTACTCGGGGATCCGGTTGCGCACGAACTGCGCGATGTCCTCGATGAGCCTGGCGACGTGCGTATGGGTCTCCATGAAGCGCATCACCTCGGGGTCGCGGCCGTTGAGGTTGCGCAGGCCGGGCTCCCAGTACGGGTTGGGCAGCGCGCGGGCGTCGAAGACGAAATCGGCATCGCCGGGGATGCCGCGCTTGAAGCCGAAGGACTCGAAGGTGATGGACAGCCTGCCGGCCGCGCGCTGCTCGACGCGCCGGTTGATGAGGTCCCGCAGCCCGTGCACCGAGAGCCGGGTCGTGTCGATCAGGAGGTCCGCGATCGCGGCGATAGGTTCGAGCACCTCGCGCTCCATGGCGATCGCCTCGCGCAGGCCGACGTCGCTGCGCGCCATGGGGTGCTTGCGGTGGGTCTCCTGGTAGCGCCGCAGCAGCTCGTCGTCGGAGGCCGTGAGGAACAGCACCTCGCACTGCAGGCCGCTGCGCTTCAACTCGTCGATCAGGCGCGGGACGCTGGCAACCTCGGCAGCCGTGTTGCGCGCGTCCAGCCCGATGGCGGTGCGCTCGTAGCGCGGCTCGGGGCTGCGCACCGTGTATGACACGAAGGGCTTAAGCAGCGCCGCCGGGATGTTATCGATGCAGTAGTAGCCGAAGTCCTCGAGCATGTGCAGGGCCACGCTCTTGCCGGAACCGGACAGCCCGCTGAGGACGATGATGCGCACGACTGGATGGTATCCCCAGGGGCTGCCGTTGCAAGTTGCGCCCCGCGCCCCTAGGTCTTGCGCGCCTTGGGCGCGCTGGTGCGGTTGGCGATGCGCTTTTCCTTGTGCTTCATGAGGCAGCGGTCGATCTTGTCGGCGAGCAGGTCGATGGCGGCGTACATGTTCTCTTCGGTGGCGTCCGCGTGGATGGCGCTGCCGCTCACGTGCAGGGTGACTTCGGCCTTCTGGCGCAGCTTCTCGACCGTCAGCACACAGTGCATGTCGATCACTTGTTCAAAGTGTCTGCCGATGCGCTCGAACTTCTTCTCCACGTAGCCGCGGAGTGAGTCGGTGACCTCGACATGGTGGCCGGTGACGTTTAGCTGCATGGCCGTCTCCTGTTCGTTGTTTACGTACTTCCAATTTTTTGCGTGCGTCGGGTTACATGGGCTTCATTCCCGCGCGGCGGCGCTCGTTGGAGGCCACGATGCCCATGGCCTCGCGGTACTTGGCGACCGTGCGCCGTGCCACCGGGATGCCCTCGCCGGAGAGCAGCTCGGCAATGCGGCCGTCGCTCAAGGGACTCTCCGGGTCCTCGTCCTTGACCAGCTTCTTGATCTTGGCGCGGATCGCCGTGGAGGAGGTGCCCGAGCCGTCGGCGCCTTCGACCTGGCTGGAGAAGAAGAAGCGCAGCTCGAACACGCCGCGCGGGGTGTGCATGTACTTGCCGGAGGTGACGCGCGATATGGTGGACTCGTGCATGGCCACGGCTTCCGCGATGTCCTTGAGGATCATCGGCCGCATGTGCTCCTCGCCGTGCTCGAGGAACGCGGTCTGCCGCTCGATGATCGAGCGCGCCACCTTCATCAGGGTCTCGTGGCGGATCTCCAGGCTCTTCAGGAGCCAGCGGGCCTCCTGCAGCTGCGCGCGCATGGTGGCGTGGCTGGCGTTGCGGCCGATGAGGCTCGCGTAGCCCTGGTTCAAGCGCACCCGCGGCAGGGTGGCCGGGTTAAGTTCCACGCCCCAGCCGTGGTCGGTGCGGCGCACGAAGACATCGGGCACCACGTACTCGGCGCTGCCGGCGCTCACGGTCGCCCCCGGGCGCGGGTGGCAGGAGCGCACCAGCGCGAGCGCGCAGGCCAGCTCCTCCTCGGTGGCGCGCAGCTCGCGCTTGAGCAGCGACAGCTCGCGCTCGGCGACCAGCTCCAGGTGGTGGCGGGCGATCTCCAGCGCGGTGGCGTAGCCGGGAGTGGCGGGATCGAGCTGCCGCAGCTGCAGCTCGATGCACTCGCTCACCGAGCGTGCGCCGACGCCCGGAGGGTCGAGCGCCTGCACGCGCGTGAGCACCTGCGCCACCTCGTCGGCGGTGCTCTCGATCTCGGGCAGCAGGGTCTGGGCGATCTCGTCCAGGGATTCGGTGAGATAGCCGTCGTCGCTGACGGCATCGACGATGGCGCGCGCGATGGCGAGCTCCCGGGGCGCGAGGCTCGCCAGTTCCAGCTGCCACAGCAGGTGCTCCTGCAGCGACTGCCCGGAATCGTCGGCGTAGTCCTGCTGGCGCTCGTCGTCGTCGCCGCTCCAGGAACTCTCCGCAGGTCCTGCACGGCTGTCCCAGCCCTCGTCCAGTACCTCGACGGTGCTCTCGGGTTCCTTGGGTTTCGGGGGCTGCTCGGCTGCGGTGACGAGGGACTCGAAGGTGCCGGTGGCCTCGGTCTCCTCCAGCGGCTCGAGCATCACATTGGTTTCGAGCAGCTCGCGGATGTGCGCCTGCAGCTCCAGGGCGGGCAGCTGCAGAAGGCGAATCGCTTGCTGCAGCTGCGGGGTCATCGTCAGTTGTTGACCCAGCTTCAGCTGCAGGGAGGGTTTCAGCATGGCAAGTGACGAAGAGCTGGCCGCAGCCTCTCCAATTTCATTCCGTAATTACTTGAAAAACAATGTATTCGGTGTCTCGCTCCCAAGCTCTCAGAGCTTGAAAGACTGACCCAAGTACACCTCACGGACTTGGGGGTTGGCAAGGACTTCTTCCGCACTCCCCGAGGCGATTACAGTACCCTGATTGACGATGTAGGCGCGTCCGCAGACTCCGAGCGTCTCGCGGACATTATGGTCAGTGATCAGGACGCCGATGCCGCGCTGCGTGAGCTCGCGGATGATGCGCTGGATGTCGAGCACCGAGAGCGGATCGACGCCCGCGAAGGGCTCGTCGAGGAGCATGAACCTGGGCTCGGCGGCCAGTGCGCGCGCGATTTCCACGCGGCGCCGTTCACCACCGGAGAGGGACAGCCCGAGGCTCTTGCGCACGTGGCCGATGCGCAGCTCCTCGAGCAACTGCTCCAGCCGGTTCTCGCGCGCGGCCCGGTCCATGTCCGGGCGCGTCTCCAGGATCGCCTTGATGTTGTCCTCGACCGAGAGCTTGCGGAAGATCGAGGCCTCCTGCGGCAGGTAGCCCAGGCCCATCTGTGCCCGCCGGTGCATCGGCAGCAGCGTCAGGTCCTGGTCCCCGAGCAGGATGCGCCCGGCATCGCAGGGCACCAGGCCCACGATCATGTAGAAGGCGGTCGTCTTGCCCGCGCCGTTCGGGCCGAGGAGGCCCACCACTTCGCCGTTTGCCAGCTCGAGCGTCAGGTTGCGTACCACCTGGCGCTTCTTGTAGCTCTTCTCCAGGCCCGTCGCCTTGAGGACCGTCATGGCTTGGGCGTCACCGGCGCGCTGCCATCCGGGCGCTTGCCCGCATCGCCCGGGTTGGGCGGGGCATGCGGGTCGATGCGGATGTGAATCGGGCCACTATCGCCGGGCGCGCTCTCGGCCTTGATGGTCTGGGCGCGGATGCTATAGACCAGTAGTCCGCCTTTGATCTCGCCCTGCCCGTCACTCAGCCAGGCATCGCGCGACAGGCGCACGGTCTGCTCGTTGACGTCGTAGACGATTTCTTCCGCATGACCGTGAACCAGCACGCCCTCGCGCTGCTGCTGGAACTCGGCGGGCTTGCCGGTCACGGTGGCGCGCGCGATGTGGTTGTCCCTGAATTCCACCACCGCTGAATCGGATCGGATGTTGCCGCGCGCCTCGGCGTCGATCTTGACGTTGCCCTCGAAAGTCCAGGTGCTGTTGGCGAAGTTGAGGCCCGTGGAGCGCGCGCGGTCGGCCGAGACCCGCATCGCGCACTGGGAGATCACCACGTCCTTGAAGACCACGGTGCTGGTCTTGTAGTCCACCTCGGAGGAGGCGGCGTCGAGGTTGATCGGCTGCCCGCACGCCTGCAAGGCGGCGCCCGGGGCCTCGGCGGCGGCAATGCGCGCCGACCCGAGCGCGAGCGCGGCGATGAGCGGGAGGACCCTAGCGGCCGTACGTACCATGAACCGCCGATTGTAGCTGCACCCGGTGCTCCTTCAAGTTGGCCACCAGGCCCTGTGCCTCCAGGCGGCGCCCGGTCATGACGAACGTCACCGGGTCGCGCGTCGCGACCACCTGGGTGTTGGTATCGAACGCGAGATGCTCCGTCAGGAACTGCGCCGGCTCCTGCGTTCCCGGCAGCGTGCCTAGCACGCGTACCGCACCGTCGAGCTTGATGATGCCGCTGTTCTGCGCGAGCTCGCCGTGGTTGCCGTGCGCGGTCCACTGGTCCCCGGAGGCGTCGCGGAAGCCCAGCGCCACCGTCTGCATGTCGATGACATTGGTCTGCGGCTGCTGCTGCACTTCCTCGGCATCGAGGGTGTAGAGCGGCTGGCCGTCCGCGCCGGTCTGGACCAGGCGCGCCTTGCGCGCCGAGTACCCGGGATCGCTCGGGGCCTCGACCGTTACCGGGGCGGCGCCCTGGCGCTCACCGCCGGAGAGGACCACCACCCCGATCAGGAGGGCCGCCAGCGCCAGGATGGCGATGATGCGGTAGATCATCGGCGCCGCTGCGGCCGCAACCGGTCGCACACCTCGCGCACCGCGCCGGCGCCGCCCGGCAACCGGGTGACGGTGTGGGCCGCGGCACGCACCTCGGGGGCCGCATCCGCAACGGCGAAGGCGCGCCCGACGTGGCGCATGAGCGGCAGGTCCGGCAGGTCGTCCCCGACGCAGGCGCATTCGGCAGCGGCGATGCCGGTGCGCTTAAGGAGGGCCTTCAACACCTTGAGCTTGTCGCCCACGCCCTGGTGCACCTCACGCACGCCGAGCTCGCGGCAGCGGGCGGCCACCATCGGGGAGCGCCGGCCCGAGATCACCGCAATGCGCACCCCGGCGCGCTGCAGCTCGACCATCCCCAAGCCGTCGCGCACGTGGAACACCTTGAGCGCCTCCCCGCGGGGCCCGAAATACAGCCGGCCGTCGGTGAGCACGCCGTCGACGTCGAGGACCAGGAGTCGGATCGCTCTGGGCACGGCCTAAGGGCTCTATCTAGACGACGCCGGCACGCATCAGGTCGTGCACGTTGAGAGCCCCGACCAGGCGCCCCTCGGCATCGGCGACCGGGAGCGCCGTGATGCGATGCACTTCCATGAGGCGCGCGGCCTCGCCGGCGAGCGCCTCCGGGGCGATGCGCTTGCCCGGGCTGTTCATGACCGCGCGCATCGGCGTGGTGTGAACGTCGATCTGCCGGTCCAGGGTGCGGCGCAGGTCGCCATCGGTGAAGACGCCCAGGATGCGGTGGTCGGCATCCGTCACGACCGTCATGCCGAGGCCCTTGCGCGACATCTCCAGCAAGCCCGCGCTCACGGTGGCCTCGGGGGCCACCTTGGGGATCGCCTCCCCGGTGCGCATCAGGTCCCGGACGTGCAGCAGGAGCCTGCGGCCGAGCGCGCCGCCCGGGTGCGAGCGCGCAAAGTCCTGCTCGGTGAAGCCGCGCGCCTCGAGCACCGCGACCGCGAGCGCATCGCCCATCGCAAGCGTGGCGGTGGTGCTGGCCGTCGGGGCGAGGTTGAGCGGGCAGGCCTCCTCGGGCACCGCCACGTCCAGCGCCACGCTGGCCGCCCGCGCCAGCGTCGAGTCGGCGCGACCGCTCATGACCACGAGTGGCACGCCCAGGCGCTTCAGGTGCGGCAGCAGCAGCACGAGCTCCGGGGTCTCCCCGGAGTTGGACAGGGCCAGCACCGCGTCCTGGCGCGTGATCATGCCGAGGTCGCCGTGGCCGGCCTCGGCCGGGTGCAGGAAGAAGGCGGGCGTGCCGGTGCTGGCGAGCGTGGCGGCGATCTTGCCGGCGATGTGACCGGACTTGCCCATGCCCGTGACCACCACGCGGCCGTGGCAGTTGAGGCAGATGCGGCAGGCGGCCGCGAAGGCCGGTCCCAGGCGTGGCCGCAGCGCCTCGACGGCGCGGGCCTCGATGTCAAGCGCGCGCCGCGCGGAGGCCAGGAGCTCATCGTCCGCCCGGTCGCGGACCGCGGCGGCGGCAGTGTGGGAATCCATGCCTACATTATAGGCGTCCGGCGCGATGCGCCCATGTAATATCGCCCCCCATGAACCCTGAAGAAGTCGCGCGGCTGATCCGCGCCGGCCTCCCCGGAGCCCAGGTGCAGGTGGCCTCCGAGGACAACACGCATTTCGCAGCGCGCGTGGTGGCCGCCGAGTTCGCGGGCAAGCGCAGCCTCGCCCGCCATCAGCTGGTCTACCGGGCGCTCGGTGAGCTCATGGGGCGCGAGATCCACGCCCTGTCGATCGAGGCGCTCACGCCCGACGAGCTGGGCCAGAGGTAGCGCGCCGCCGATGGACAAGCTGCAGATCCAGGGCGGGGTGCCCCTCGAGGGCGAGGTGCGCATCTCGGGCGCCAAGAACGCGACGCTCCCGATCCTCGCCGGCGCGCTGCTCGCCGACGACCCGGTGGTGGTGGCGAACGTGCCGCACCTGAAGGACGTCACCACGACGGTCGAGCTCCTCGGGCGCATGGGCGCCACGGTCACGATCGACGAGCGCATGCGCATCGAGGTCGACGGCAGCACCGTGCGCGAGTGCTTCGCCCCCTACGACCTGGTGAAGACCATGCGCGCCTCGATCCTGGTGCTCGGTCCCCTGGTCGCGCGCCATGGGCGCGCGGACGTGTCGCTCCCCGGCGGCTGCGCCATCGGCGCGCGACCGGTGAACATCCACGTCGCAGGACTGCAGGCCATGGGCGCGGACATCACCATCGAGGGCGGCTACATCCGCGCCCGCGCCTCGCGCCTCAAGGGGGCGCGCCTGGTGCTCGACACCGTGACGGTGACCGGCACCGAGAACCTCATGATGGCCGCGACGCTGGCCGACGGCGAGACGGTGCTCGAGAACGCGGCGCGCGAGCCCGAGGTCGTCGACCTGGCGAACTTCCTGATCGCCATGGGGGCGAAGATCCAGGGCGCCGGCACCGACAAGATCGTCATCACCGGGGTCGAGCGCCTGCGCGGCACCAGCTACGACGTGCTCCCGGACCGCATCGAGAGCGGGACTTACCTGGTCGCGGGCGCCATCACCCGCGGCCACGTGCGCATCAAGGGCACGCGCGCGGACCACCTGGACGCGGTGCTCGCGAAGCTCACCGAGGCCGGGGCGCGCATCGGGATCGGGGACAACTGGATCGAGGTCGACATGCGCGGCCGCACCTTGAAGTCGGTGGACGTGCGCACCGCACCCTATCCGGCCTTTCCCACCGACATGCAGGCGCAGTTCGCCGCGCTGAACACCGTGGCCTCGGGGGTCGGCACCATCACCGAGACCATCTTCGAGAACCGCTTCATGCACATGCTGGAGATGCGCCGCCTGGGGGCCGAGATCCGCCTCGAGGGCAACACGGCGATCATCCACGGCGTGGACAAGCTCACCGCGGCCCCGGTCATGGCGACCGACCTGCGCGCGAGCGCGAGCCTGGTGCTCGCGGGCCTGGTGGCCGAAGGGCGCACCGACGTCGAGCGGATCTACCACATCGACCGCGGCTACGAGGCGATCGAGGAAAAGCTCGCGCAACTGGGTGCGCAGATCCGCCGCGTGCCGAACTAGAGTGGTCGTGCCGGATGCGCCGCCATCGCATCCCCGTCTAAGGAGCGCAAAGGCAATGCAGATCGGAATGATCGGGCTCGGACGCATGGGAGCCAACATGGTGCGCCGCCTCATCCAGGGCGGGCACGAGTGCGTGGCATTCGACCCGAACGCCCAGGCCGTGGGTACCGTCAGCGGCTATGGCGCGCGCGGGGTGAAGTCCGTCGCCGAGCTGGTGCAGGCGCTGAAGCCGCCGCGCGCGGTATGGATCATGGTCCCGGCCGGCATCGTCGACAAGGTGATCGCGCAGCTGCGGCCGCTCTTGGCGCGCGGCGACGTCCTCATCGACGGGGGCAACTCCAACTACCACGACGACATCCGGCGCTCGGATGAGCTCAAGGGTGCCGGGATCCACTACCTCGACGTCGGCACCTCCGGCGGCGTGCTCGGCTTCGAGCAGGGCTATTGCCTGATGATCGGCGGGGATGCGGAAGCCGCCGCCCTGGTCGAGCCGGTGTTCGCAACGCTCGCCCCGGGCGGCAAGCTCGCCGCCGGCGCAGGCCCGGGGCGCGCCGCCTCCGCCGCCGCGGCCGCGCTCGGCTACCTGCACTGCGGTCCCTCCGGGGCCGGCCACTTCGTGAAGATGGTGCACAACGGCATCGAGTACGGGCTCATGGCCGCCTACGCGGAAGGCCTGAACGTGCTGAAGTCGGCCAACGCGGGAATGCAGAGCGCCACGGTGGATGCCGAGACGGCCCCGCTGTCGAACCCGCGCTTCTTCCAGTACGAGCTCGACGTCGCCGCGATCACCGAGGTGTGGCGGCACGGCAGCATCATCAGCTCGCGCCTGCTCGACCTCACGGCGGCGGCGCTGGCGCGCGACCCGGCCCTCGCCGGCTTCGCCGGCCGGGTGTCCGACTCGGGCGAGGGGCGCTGGACCGTGCAGGCCGCGATCGAGACCAGCGTGCCGGCGCCGGTGCTGACGGCGGCGCTGTACTCGCGCTTCGAGTCGCGCGGCCACGCGGAGTTCGCCAACAAGGTGCTCTCGGCCATGCGCTTGGGCTTCGGCGGCCACGTCGAGAAGTCCTCCTAGCCGCCAGGGCCCGCGAGCCCCCACGGAGACCCCACGCGATGGAACGACGCGACTGTGATGCCCTGGTGCTCTTCGGGGCGACCGGGGACCTGTGCTACCGCAAGATCATCCCGGCGCTCTACCAGCTGACGCGCCGCAACCTCCTGAACGTGCCCGTCGTCGGCGTCGCCCGGCAGGGCTGGAACGTCGAGCGCCTGGCCGAGCGGGTGCGCCAGAGCCTCAAGGACTTCGTGCCGGATGCAGACGCCGCGGTGGCCGACCGTCTGATCAAGCAGCTGCGCTACGTCGATGGCGACTACAACGACCGCGCGACCTTCGAAGCGCTGCGTAAGGCGCTGGGGCAGGCGCAGCGGCCGCTGCACTACCTCGCGATCCCGCCGTCCATGTTCCCGGTGGTGATCGCGCACCTGGCGGCGACCTCGAACTGCAAGGAGGCGCGCGTGGTGGTGGAGAAGCCGTTCGGGCGCGACCTCGCCTCGGCACGCGCGCTCAACCAGACGCTGCACGAGCACTTCCCGGAAGCCAACATCTTCCGCATCGACCACTACATCGGCAAGGAAGCGGTGCAGAACCTCCTGTACTTCCGCTTCGCCAACACGTTCATCGAACCGCTGTGGAACCGCAACTACGTCGCGAGCGTGCAGGTCACGATGGCGGAGACCCTCGGGGTCGCCGGCCGCGGCAAGTTCTACGAGGAGACCGGCGCGATTCGCGACGTCATCCAGAACCACCTGCTGCAGATCGTGGCCTTCCTCACCATGGAGGCCCCGGTGCGCCCGGACGGGGAGGCGCTGCGCGACGAGAAGGCGAAGGTGCTGAAGTCGGTGCGCGCCGCCACGCCCGCGGAGCTGGTGCGCGGCCAGTTCAGCGGCTACCGGCAGGAGCCGGGCGTGGCCGCGGACTCGAAGGTCGAGACCTATGCGGCGCTCGCGCTGCACCTGGACTCCTGGCGCTGGGCCGGGGTGCCGTTCTACCTCAGGGCCGGCAAGCGGCTGCCGGTCACCGCGACCGAGGTGGTGGTCGAGTTCAAGCGGCCGCCGCTCGCGGTGTTCGGCGAGCAGAGCCTAGGCCAGCCCAACCACCTGCGCTTCCGGGTCGGCCCCGACGTCGCCATCGCCATCGGTGCGCACACCAAGGCGGCGGGCGCTGCCATGGTGGGCCGGGACGTCGAGCTCTTCGTCGCACAGCAGAAGGGCGACGACATGGACGCCTACGAGGTGCTCATCAGCGGCGCGCTCATCGGGGACACCTCGCACTTCGCGCGCGAGGACGAGGTCGAGGCCGCCTGGGCGATCGTCGACCCGCTCCTCAAGGTGGCGACGGCCCCATACGAGTACGTCGCCGGCTCCTGGGGCCCACCGCAGGCCGACGCCCTGATCAAGGGCGAGTGCAGCTGGCACAACCCCGGGGCCGATCCGCACACCTGGACGCGCTCCTGCGGGCCCTCCGGTTCCTGAACCGCCATCGGGCTGACGGCGCATGGGCGTCACCGCATCCGAGCTGATCGCCTCGCCGCGCTGGCTGCCGCTGGAGGCGGCCGCCGACGGGCGTATCCGCCTTCTCGGGCTCACCGAGGCGGCGTACCGCGCTGCGAGCTTTCTCGACCAGCGCCTCCTCGCGGCGAAGCTCCCGGAGGCGCACTGCGAGCCGGACGTGCTCGAGGAGGCAGCCGCGCGGCTCGCGGCGCGGCCGCAGTTCATCTTCCATCTGGGGCACGTCGGCTCGACCCTGATCGCGCGCCTGCTCGGGGAGCACCCGCAGCTGTTCGTGCTGCGCGAGCCGGCGCTCCTGCGGGCCCAGGCCCTGGGGTTGCCGGCGACCCCGCCGCTGCCGGTGCTCGCGGCGCTGTACGGCCGCAGCTGGCGCGCCGGCCAGCAGGCGCTCATCAAGGCCACGAGCTTCGTGAGCGCCCGGGCGGGTGCGCTGCTGGCCGCACCCGAGGGACTGCCCGCGGTCTTCATCCTCGCGCAGCCGGACGCCTACCTCGGCGGGATCCTCGCCGGTCCCAACTCGCGCGCCGAGAGCCAGAAGCTGGCACCGCTGCGGCTGGCGCGGCTCGCGCGCCTGCTGGAGGCGGACGCCGACGGCCTCAGGCCCGGAAGCGAGGGCGAGACGATCGCGCTGGGCTGGCTGACGGAGATGTGCGCGCTGGAGGCGGCCGTGGCCTTAAGCGCACAGCCGCCGCTGTGGGTCGACTTCGACGCCTTCCTGCGTGCGCCGGAGGCGGCGCTCACCCGCATGCTGGTCGCGCTCGGCAAGGATCCGGCTGCGTTCGCGCTCGAGGCCCTGGTGCACGGGCCGATCATGCAACGCTACTCGAAGGCCCCCGAGCACGCCTACGACTCGGGGCTCAGGCAGGCGCTGCTCGCGCGGGCGGCGCTCGAGGAGGGTGCACAGCTGCGCAGCGGGCTTGCGTGGCTCGCGCGCATGGCGGGCCAGCACCCGCTCGCCGCGGCGGCGCTGAGGCGTGCACGTGCGGCGGCCAGTGCCGCCTGAGGGCAGGCCGCCTCAGCCGTTGCGGGCGAGGTCCCCCAGCGCTTCCTTCAGCGGCCCGAGCCAGGGCTCGAAGTGCCGCCACTGGTCGAGGCCCTCGGCGTACACCGGCCGGCGCACCTGCTCGGAGCTCGGGGTCTGCACCACGCGCCGGTTCTCGTAGAAGCGCAGGCACTGCGCCTCGAAGGGCAGGCCGCAGTACTCGAGCACCCGGCGCACCTCGCCCTCGAGGTCCGTGACCAGGCGCTCATAGCCGACCCGCAGCACCCGTCCCGGCAGCACGTCATCGAAGTGTGCCATGAGCGCGGCGTACTCGCGGTAGTAGCGCCCGAGCTCGGCCTGGTCGTAGCTGAAGAACCCGCCGCGCTGGAAGTGCTGCTTGAAGTTCGCGAAGCAGCAGGCGAGCGGCGCGCGGCGCACGTCGATGATGCGCGCGTTGGGCAGCATCAGGTGGATGAGCCCCACGTGCAGGAAGTTGAGCGGCATCTTGTCGATGAAGTGCGGGCGGCCGCTCTGGCGCACCGGGCGCGTGAGCGCCAGGTAGCGCGCGCCGAGCGCGGCGAGCTGCGCGCGCGTCAGCTGCGCGATCGACTGGGGGTAGGCGGGCGCGGCATCCGTGTCCTCGCGCAGCCCGAGTCCCAGGGCGATGCCGCGCACGTCGAACAGCTCGCGGGTGCCTTCCACCTGCGAGTGGGTCGCGAGGATCTGCTCGAGCAGCGTCGAGCCCGAGCGCGGCATGCCGACGATGAAGATCGGGTCGGGGGCGGGGTCGCCGCTGCCGCGCCGCGCCTCGAGGAACTCGCGCGTGAACAGGCGCTGGGTGCGCTGGATGAGGCTGCTTGCCGCCTCGGCGTCGTAGCGCACGGCGGCGCGACGCAGGGCGTTGCCGCGGGCGTAGTGCTCGAAGGCCTGCGCGTAGTCGGTCTCGTCCTCGAGCGCCTTGCCGAGTGCGAACTCGAACTGCAGGCGGTCCGCATCCTTGAGCTCGCCCCGGGCGAGCTGGTCGCGCATGGCCGCCAGGTCCTCGGCGCTGAAGCGCACCGTCTTCAGGTTCGCAAGGCTGAACCAGGCCTCGCCGAACTGCGGCCGCAGCGCGGCGGCGCGGCGGTACGCCGCCACGGCGTCCGCCGTGCGCCCGGCACCGCGCAGCAGGTGCCCATAGTGCAGCCACAGCCATTCCCCGCGCGGGTCGGCGGCGAGCTGCGCCTCCAGGATCGCGAGCGCCTCCCCGTGCTGGCCCAGCATCGCGTGCGCGGAGGCCTGCAGCGTGCGGTACAGGCTGTTCGCAGGCTCGAGCACCAGGAGGCGCTCAAGCAGTGGCAGCATGTCCGCGGCCTTCTGCTGCTCGTCGTAGACGCGCACCAGTTCCAGGCGCGCCCGCGAGTATCCGGGCGCAAGCTTCAGGCACTGCATGAGCAACTGTTCCGCGCGCGGGTAGTCCTCGCGCGCGGCAGCCACCTCACCCGCCAGGCGCAGGGCGGCGACGTCCTGCGGGGAGCGCGCGCGGATCGGCTCGAGCAGCGCCTCGGCGTGCGCAAGGCGCCCCTGGGCGAGGGCGGCGGTGACCTCCGAAAGGTGCGCATCGTCGTTGGTGAGCGCCGCGTAGCGGGCCCAGGCGCGGTCGCACTCGGCGCTGTCGCCGGCCGCGGCGCGCAGCTGCGACAGCTCGCGCCACGCCTGCGCCAGGTCGCCCTGCAGCGCAAGCGCACGCCGCAGCGCGCGCTCGGCCTGCGCCAGGTCGCCCTGGGCGAGCAGGGTGCGGGCAAGTTCCAGCTGCATCACGGCCGATTCGGGCTGCGTGGCAGCGAGTGCCCCCAGGGTGTCCGCGGCGGCCTCCAGGTGGCCGCTGCTGCGCCGGGCGGTGCCCAGCAGGAGCAGGGCCGCCGCATGCCCCGGCGCTGCCTCGAGGATGGTCTCCGCCTCGCGGGCGGCCGCGGCAGGATCGGTGTCGAGCAGGGCCGCGGCGCGCATCAGCCGGGCATCCAGATCGGCAGGGGAAGTCAACGGTCGGCCTTGCGGTGTCCTGCGCTAGAATCGCGCGTTGCAGATGCGAGGACCTTAGGGGAATGCTTTGAGCACCGTCAATCCCGTCGCCCAGGACAACGAGAGCGTGCAGCGCATGCTGCAGGCCTACCGTGCCGCAGGCGCCGCGGGGCGCGCCCAGGAGGCCGATCAGCTGCTCACCCGGGCGGCGCAGCTCGCGCCGGCGCACCCGGCGGTGCTCAACGAGCTCGGGCTGCGCATGATGTCGGCAGGCGCGCCGGAGAAGGCCCGCGAGCTGTTCGCGCGCGCCACCCAGGCCGACCCGCGCAGCGCGGGCCTGTGGTCCAACCTCGCCGTGAGCCTGCGCGCCCTGGGGCTCGTCCCGCAGGAACTCGAGGCCATCGAGCGCGCCCTGGCGCTCGAGCCGCGGCACACCGCATCGCTCCTGCAGAAGGGTACGCTCCTCGAGGCGCGCGGCGACCCACGCAATGCCGCGCGCGCCTACCGCAACGCGCTCGCCACGATCCCTGCCGGCGCCGAGCCGCCGCCGACCATCGCCGAGATTGTCGAGCACGCCCGCGCCGCGGTGCGCGCCGACGATGAAGCCCTGGGGCAGGCGATCGAGACCAAGCTTGCCGCGATCCGGGCGCAGCACGGCGGCGGCGACTTCGGGCGCGTCGACCGGTGCCTGGACCTCCTGGTGGGGCGCCGCCGCCGCTTCGACCCGCAGCCGACGTTCATGTACTTCCCGCAGCTGCCGGCCATCGAATTCTTCGGCCGCGAGCACTTTCCCTGGCTCGCGGCCCTCGAAGCAGCGACCGAGGAGATCCGGGCGGAGCTCATGAGCGTGCTGGTGAGCGACCGGGCGGGGCTTGAGCCCTACATCGACTACCCGGCGGGGGTGCCGCTCGACCAGTGGCGCGAGCTCAACCGCTCGCGGCGCTGGAGCGCGTACTTCCTGTGGAACCAGGGCAAGCCCCAGGCCGAGCACCTGGCGCGCTGCCCGCGCACCGCGGCCGCGCTCGCGGCGACCCCGCAATGCGACGTGGCCGACCGTGCCCCGACCGCCTTTTTCTCCATCCTCGAGCCCCACACGCGCATCCCCGCGCACACCGGCGTCACCAATACGCGGCTCACCGTGCACCTGCCGCTGATCGTGCCGGCCGGGTGCGCGTTCCGGGTCGGCGGCGAGACGCGCGAGTGGGTGGCCGGCAGGGCGTGGGTGTTCGACGACACCATCGAGCACGAGGCGTGGAACGAGTCCGACGCGCCGCGCGCGATCCTGATCTTCGATGTCTGGAATCCACTGCTCACCCCGGCGGAGCGCGACCTGATGCGCGCCGCCACCGAGGTGGTCGGCGGCTATTACAAACTTTCGCCCGAGGAGGGCCTGTGAGCCTGCGCGCCAAGATCCCCGCATTGATGATCGTCGCCGCCAGCGCGATCGGCAGCCCCGCGCACGCCGACACGCCGATGAGCCTCAAGGACTGTGCGGCGCTGCCCTCCGATGCCGAGCGGCTGGCCTGCTACGACCGCCTGTCCGGTCACACCGCGCCTGCACCGGCGGCCGGGCCTTCATCCGCCGGTCCGGCAGCGCCAGCGCCCGCCACGCCGGCCCCTAAGCCTCCCGCCGCCAGCGCTGCGGCGCCGGCGCCGGCGCCGCCGGCAGCGCCTGCCGCCGGCAGTTCTGCGCCGGCCAGGAACTCCTTCGGCCTCTACCAGGAGGAGCACCCCAAGCCGGCCCCGGGGGCCTCCTCGACCACGGCGAAGGTGCTGTCCTTCGGCCGCGATTCCATGAACCGGCGGACCGTGATGCTCGAGGGGATCGAGGGCAACCAGCTGTGGGAGCTCATGGATGGCCGGGACGCACTGCTGAACACGGGCGACCTGGTAACCATCCAGCGCGCCACGTTCGGCTCTTTCATCCTCTACACGCCCGCCGGCCGCTCCCATCGGGTGCGGCGTCTGAAGTAACCCCCCTCCCGGCCCATCGGGCCGGTGCGCCGTCCGGGCGCTCCATCCTTTTTTTTCGGCCCAAAAAAAAGCGGCGGGCTTTGCAGCCCGCCGCTTCAAGGTCATCGACTCTCGTCTTAGAACTGCGCCGAAATGTGCGCGAACAGGTACCGGCCCATCGCGTCGTAGACGCCCGGGAAGGTATTGCCGTTGCAGTTCGCGCCAGCCGGGCTGGACGTCGAGCAGTCGCCACCCACCACGATCGGCGGGTTCTTGTCGGCGATGTTGTTCACACCGAGCTGCAGGGTCACGTTCTTCGCAAGGTTGAACGTGGTCTGAAGGTCGATGTAGTTGTAGGCACCGATGTGCGAGGTCGGCACGAACGGGGCGCCCGCCAGCTGCGGGTTGGAGCTCGTCAGCTCGGAGTCATCCGCACCGATGTAGCGCCACCGCAGGCCGAAGTCCAGGCCGTCCCAGGGGGTCGCCCACGTGGCGGTGAACACGCTGCGCCACTTGGGGTTGGCCGCGCCGCAGATCGAACCGAAGTAGCCCACGCAGTCGTAGGACGGTCCGCCGCTGATCGGCTCGGTGGCCAGCGAGTTCAGCCGCGTGCCCTCGAGGCCTAACGTCACCGAGCCGAGCTTCGGCAGCGGGACGCGGTAGGCCGCGGTGATGTCGAGCCCCTTGGTGGACAGCTGTCCCTGGTTGACGTTGGTATCCGACACGTAACCCGCCGGGGTCAGCCACAGCGAGCCGGTGGGCGAGCGGTGGATGGCCTGGCAGAAGCTCGAGTTCGCATCGTTGCTGGCCAGACAGTTGTTGATGATCGTGTCCGCACCGATACGGCCGATGATGTTGTCGATCTTGATGTTGAAGTAGTCGACCGAGGCGGTAAGTCCGGACACGAACGTCGGCGTGAACACCAGTCCGATGGAGTAGGTGTCCGCCTTCTCCGGCTCCAGCTGCGGGTTACCGCCGAGCAGGCCGTTGTACTGGTTGGCCGCGTTGGCACCGATGTGACCGTACTGGGCCGCGCTGACGCCGGTGAGGGCGCACTTGGCAGCGCTCGCCGCCGGGGCCGCACCCGCGCACGGATCGATCGAGCCGTCGAGCTGCACCGACTGCGGCGCGTAGAGCTCCGCGATGTTCGGGGCACGCACGGCACGCTGGTAGCTCGCGCGCAGCTTGATGTCCTTGAGCGGCGCGTACTCCATGCCGATCTTGTAGGTGTTGGTCTTGAAGCCCTCGCTGTAGTCCGAGTAGCGGTAGCCGCCGTTCAGGCTGAGCGACTCGACGAGCGGTGCGTGCTCGACGAGCGGCAGGCCGAACTCGGTGAACGCTTCCTTGACGTGGAAGTCGCCCGAGACCGGGTTGGTCGGGCCGCCGGAACCGGCCGCGCTGCCCTGCTGCGAGAGGTAGTCCGGCAGGAAGTCCGCAGCCTCCGAGCGGTACTCGGCACCGAAGTTCACCTGCAGGCCGCTGTCCGCGGTCGGCAGCTTGACCCCGTACTTGCCGAGGTCGCCCGTGATGCTTCCGGACACGACCTGCTCGGCCACCGTGGCATCGACCAGCAGCGGCACCGACAGGTAGCTGGTTGCCGCCTTGGTTACCCCGCCCGGCACCCAGATGTTCCAGGGCACGCAGGCCTTGTCGGTTCCCTGGATGACCGAGGCGCAGGTCGGGCCGTTGGCACCCGGCACCACGTTCAGCGCATTCGCGATCGACGTGTTGTTGAGGTAGTTCTCGTTGCCGAGCTGCGTGTCGACCGTGCCGCGCTGGGCATACACGTCCCAGTGCCAGGCATCGGCGAAGTCACCCTTGAGGCCGAGCACCAGGCGCACGGCGTCGGAGCGGAAGGTCGCGGTACGCGGACCGCCTTCCACGTTGCGGCGCAGGATGTAGGTGTTGATACCCGGGTAGGTCACGCCACCCACGGTCTCCGTCGGGTTGCCCTGGGCCGCAAGGTTGGCCGCGGAGCACAGCGTCGAACGCTCCTGGGCGGTCAGCAGCGGGTTGGCGCAGGGGATGAACGAGGCCACGCCGAAGTCGCCGCTCTCGGCGATCTGGGCGGAGGACTCGTTGCGGGTCCACATGAACTCCGAGTACGCCGTGACGTGCGAGTTGACCTCGTAGTTCACGAACGCGCCGGCCGTCCAGCGCTCGTTCGGCGTCTGGTAGTAGTTCAGCGGGCCGTAGTTGTACAGGTCGGTCGCCGGGTTGAAGTACCGGAACTGGCCGGTCTTCGGGTCGACCGTGTGGTACAGCAGGTCCGAGCCGTTGTTGCCGTAGGCGAGGAACAGGCCGCCCTTGGAGGTGTACGAGCCGGCGCACTGCAGTGCCGTGGCGCTCGCCTTGCCGAACGTGCACGCGCTGTAGTCGTACTTGTTCTGCGTGGTCGCACCCTGGTTGTCGTAGGTGACGTAGGCGGTCGCATTGCCCTTGTCGTCGGCAAAGTTCGAGCCCATCACGACCGAGAAGTTCTTGCCGAAGCCGGTGTCGACGCGGCTGTCCGGGTTCTGGTCGCCCGCGGCCGTGACCAGCTGCTGCGCCCAGGTCGCGTTGTTGCTGTGCTCGTTGAAGTGGTAGCCGGCGTCGACCTTCACGCCCTCGAAGTGCGTGTTGAGGACGAAGTTGACGACGCCCGCGACGGCATCCGCGCCGTAGGTCGCCGAAGCACCACCGGTCTCGATGTCGATACGGTCGATCAGTGCAGCGGGGATCTGGTTGATGTCGGAGTAGTTTCTGCCGTCACCCTGGCCAGGACCGAGGCGGCGACCGTTGACCAGCACCAGCGTGCGCTGGTTGCCCAGGCCGCGCAGGTCGATCGTGGCCGTGCCGTCCGAGCCGTTGGAGGTCGTGGAATTCTGTCCCGCGAACACCATCGGCAGGTTGTTCAGGATGTCTTCCGTGCGGGTCAGACCCGTGGCCGCGATGTCCGTTGCCGTGACCGACGTGACCGGGCTGATCGAGGTCTCGTTCGGCGTGAGCAGACGGGAGCCCGTAACGACCA
Organism: Pseudomonadota bacterium; assembly: GCA_018241425.1. Lineage (GTDB taxonomy): Bacteria > Pseudomonadota > Gammaproteobacteria > Steroidobacterales > Steroidobacteraceae > 13-2-20CM-66-19. The sequence goes on along the minus strand of JAFEDU010000006.1, from coordinate 75,000 downwards.
CTTCCTCGACGGGAGCGGCTGTTGCGGCTGGGGCCGGCGCTTCCTGAGCGTGCAGCGCCGTTACACCGGCCGCGGCAGACGCCGTAGCCAGGGCAAAGCGCACCGCTTGTTGCAAGCTGCGACTTCTCGCCATGTGTAATTTCCTCTGAATAATAATTTGTAGGGAAAAAGTCTCGGGCGACCCGCGTACGCGTTTCGGAACCCTTCCCTCGGGCCCGCCTGACTTGGCGCGCATTAGAGCACGCACTACCAGTGTTGCCAACCCGCCGCTATCCGTAAGAACACGGTGTTCCCAGCCCATTTAGCACGGCCGCAACAAGGGTTCGCGCGACGTGGCAGATCCGCAACAGTCGGTCCGGGCGGTGGGGCATTACCCCGGCGCTCGGTCGGTGCCGTCCGGTCAGCGCTTCAGGTGAACCAGCAGTTGGTGGCGACCGTGATACGGGTGTCCCGGCCGTAGAACGGGGACACCTCGTGGAAAGCGAAGGAGGGGAATATGACGATGTGGCCCTCCTCGAGCCGCATCTCGCGGCTGCCCAGGGCGAAGAGGGACTTGAGGCGCCGGTTGGCCGGGTCCAGGTACGCATCGGCGCCGGCGCGCGTGTCGAGAAACCTCAAGACCCCGCTGTCCGGCCGATCGGGAAGGCGCTCGCCGGCCCGCACGCAGTACACCGCGGACCAGGATGCCAGCGGGTGGTTGTGAGCGATGAAGGAACCGCCGTAGCGGGTGATGTGGAACCAGGTGTGGTTGTGGATCTGGAGCCGGGCCAGCTCCGCCTGGGGAAGATCCGAGACCTGGGCGAGGGCCTCGACGAGGCTCCCCAGCATGAAGGAGCGGAGGGCCTGGACGCAGGCCTCCGGCCACAGGAAGAGGTTGAAACGGCTCTCGAAGAGCTCCGACTGGGGCGTGTGGGTCGGGGTCGGGTTGCGGTTCTCGTCGTTCTCCCGGGCCAGGAACAGGGCCTCGAGTTCGCGGTTGAGGGCCCCGCAGTCCTCGAGGCGGCCGTCGATGAAGGGTACGGCGAAGGCACCCCCGATCCGCAGCCGGGGATTCACCACGAGGGCACCCCCATCTGCCCGGGCAGCGCGAACCGAACCCGCATCAGGAGCAGGATCAGGTCGCTATCTGCGTGGTTCAGGGCGACTTCGTGCAGCATCGAGGCGGGAAAAACCGCCATCTGGCCGGCAACGGGCCGCCAGGACTGATGGCTGAGGGAGAACGGGTCGCGCATCCGATGGTTCGCGGCGTCCATGAACATGGAGCTGCCCCGGATGCCGTAGAGGCGCAGGGTGGCGCTGTCGGCCCGGGAGGCCGACGGGGCCGGGGCCGCGACGCAGTAGACCGCACACCAGGAGGCCATCGGCGCCGAAGCGGCCGGTATCGCCCCAAGGGGCCGAACGATGGCGAAGCGTCCCCGGGCCTGCATCCCCAGCCGCGAGAATTCCTCCGGGCTCTGTGCGCTGGCCTGCTGGACCGCATCGCACAGGCCGCTCAGGGCGGGCGCCAGCACCCGGACGAGGGCCTCCTCCTGCCACTCGAACAGGTCTTCCCGGCTGCGGTAACAGAACGGATCCTCCAGGAACTGCGGGTCGCGGCGCTCAGGCGTGGCGTTGCGGGCGATGAGCGCGGCCAGGGCGGGGTTCGCGGCGACGGCTTCCGGGAGGTCCACCACGGCGAACGGGGTCGCGAATATCGGGACGAGGCTTACGCTGCTCATGGACCGGGTCAGCCGGGCCCGAAGGCCCTGAGTTCCGCGGCGAGGCCTGCGAGTTCCCGGCCATAGTGGCTGGCGCGCCCGGACGAGCGCCGGTAAAGCCCTTCCCGTACCTGCCAGACGCTCGCCGTGCGCACCGCGCCGGCGCGCTCCCTGAAATCCAGACAACTCTCCTGCCAGGGCAGTCCGAGAAAGCCCAAGAGGCCCCCGACCGCGGTGCGCGGATCGCGCACGAGGGCATCGTAATTGAAATCCAGGATGTCCGGGCCGTAGAGGGACTTCCAATGGGCCATGAGGCGCCGGTACTGGCCGAAGTAGTGCCCGGTGTCGGCGAGGTCGAGGGCGTAGCTGAGCTGCGGGTCCGCGTGCAGGAAGAATATGGAGAGGCAGGTGTCGAGCGGGTCGCGGGTGGTGTGCACGATCCGCGCTGCCGGGAACAGGCGCTTGATGAGCCCGATGAGGAGAAAGTTGTCCGGGCGCTTGTCCGTCACGTGCAGCGCGCCGGGGAAGAGCCGCGCGAGCCCCGCGCGGTACTCGCGGGCGAGGTCCTCGAGCGTCGTCGGGCTGGCCCGGCCCATGGCGGCGGGAAACGGATTCACCCGCGCCCCGATCAGCTGCGGCAGCAGCGTGAGTTCGCCCCCGGGGCGCACCTGCGTGTGGCCTGCGAGCAGCTGCTCGGTCAGCGTCGAGCCGGAGCGGTACATGCCGCAGATGAAGATCGGCTGCGGGCCCGGGCCGGGATCTGCAGCCTGGGGCGCCGGGGCCGGGAAGGCCCGGATCAGCGCCTGCGTGAGCGCCTCCTGGGCGGCACGGTCGTAGCGCGCCGGGGGATGCACGCTCGCGCGGCTGGCCGCGTTCGCGGCGGTCGCCGCCTGGAACGCGGGGCCGTATTCCCCGCAGGCGTCCCGCAGTCGCGCCAGTGAAAAGCCCAGGCTCGCGCGATCGGCGAAAGACAACCCCGGGTCGGCGAGCCGTTCCTGAATCGTTGCGATGAGGGGCGGGGCATCCTCGCGGCCGGTGAGTTGTCCCAGGCGCGCGAGCGCCTGCACGTCCCCCGGGTTGAGCCCGAGGAGCTCGAGGTAGCGCGCGCGGGCCGCCTCGCGTTCGCCCAGGTCCTCGTGGAGGTTCGCGAGATTGAGCAGGGCGGGCCGGTAGGCGGGGGCGAGTTCGAGCGCGCGCAGGAGCTCGGCGCGCGCCGCGTCCGTCTCGCGCAGGTCCTCGGCGAGGATCACCGCCCGGTTGAGGTGCACCTCCTGCGGATCCGCGATGCCGCGGCGCAGCGCCTCGGCATAGGCGGCAAGCGCTCCCGCAGCGTCGCCCAGGCGGCGCCGGGCGTGGGCGAGGTTGTACCAGCCCTCCGGCAGCGCGGGATGGCGGGCGAGCAGGGCCTGGTAGGCCGCGGCGGCTTCGGCGGTGCGCCCGGCCTGCGTGAGCCGCTCGGCGGCGGCGAACTGTGCCTGGACCTCGGGCGGGGGCGTCAGCGCGACCACATGCGCAGGAGGTTCGTGATCACGTACTCGAGCTGCGTGCGGTTGTGCCATTCCATCTTCAGCCCCTCGAGGGCGCGCACCTCGCCGAGCGTGTAGAGCAGGTCGCGCTGGCGCTCGTCCGGGATCTGGCTCTCGATGAAGGTGATCAGTACGAGCCGGCTGCCGGCCGTGACGGGCACCACCTCGTGCAGCGTCGTCGAGGGGTAGAAGACCGCCGTGCCGGGCTCTCCCTTGACGATGACCACCTCGGTGCCGAGGTGGATGGCGAGCTCACCCCCCTGGTAGCTCTGCGGCGGGGACAGGAACACCGTCGCCGAGAGGTCCGAGCGCAGCGGCTCGCTGCCGACCCGCATGTAGGGCGCATCGACGTGCGGGCCGTACTTGCGGCCGACGTCATAGCGCAGCAGCGTCGGCGGGGCGATGCGGCGCGGGAAGGCGAAGTCGCGCAGCTGCTCGCTGCGCTGCAGGGCGGTGAAGGCGATCTGGATCGCCTGCCGGGCCTGCGGGTCGCTCGCGTCGCTGATGACGTTGTCCTTGGCGACGTTGTGCGGGTTGGACAGCCGCCCGTCGATGAACTTCGCCTGGCGCGCGATCTCGGTGATCGATTGCACCTCGGCGGGGGTCAGGAAGTTCTCGATCTTGAGGAACATCGGGCGGACGGCCTTTGGGGTGCCTGAGAGGTCCGAGTATAGAGGACGCTTTCGGGCGTTAGCCCTGCGGGGAATACCACAGCTCCACGTCCGCGCAGCCCTGCACGGCACGCCAGGCCACCAGCGAGCGGTCCTGCGCGCGCAGGGCCTCGACCGCGGCCTCCTTGCCGGGGCCGGCGACGATGAAGACGGGCTCGCGCACCGTCGCGAGCAGCTCCGGGGTGACGCTCACGGCGGACATCCCGTCCGGGCGCTTGACCGGGATCGCGTAACGGCCGCGGGCGCGGTCGAGGTCGGCCATCGAGAAGAGCGAGCAGGTGTGCCCGTCGGCGCCGAGCCCCAGCAGCCCGAGCCCGACGTGGACCCCGGAACTCAGGAGCGTGGTGAGGGCGGCATCGTAGTCGGCGGCGGCCTCATCGAGCGGCAGCTCGGTGCGCACCCGCAGCAGCGACTCATCCGGCAGCGCCAGCGCGAGCGTGAGCGCGCGCGACTGGTGGTAGTTGCTGGCGGTGGAATCGGCGGGCACGTAGCGGTCGTCGGTGAACAGCACGTGCAGGCGGTCGTCGTGGGCCAGGGGCTGGGTCGCGACCCTCGCGTAGGCAGCCATCGGGGTGGAGCCCCCGGACAGCATGACCGCGGAAGCCCCGGTCGCGGCCAGGGCTCCGGCGAGGCGGGCGGCGAGTGCGGCATCCAGCTCGTCCCGGGAGGAGAAGGTGCGCTGCGTGAGGGTGGTCATGGCGGGTGGGGTCGCTCGGCAACCTGGAGGCGGACTTCGAAGGGCCGGCCGCCGCGCTGGCCGCGCAGCTGGATGGTCGTGCCGGGCTTGAGGGCGGCGATGCGTCCCAGGGTGTCCAGCGCACTGTGCAGCGGCGTGCCGTCGATGGACAGGAGCAGGTCCCCGGGCCGCAGGCCGGCCTGCTGGGCGGGGCTGTTGATGTAGAGGTTGTTCACGTAGACGCCGGCCTGGGGGAGCCCGAGCATCTGCGCCTGCTCGTCGGCCACGTCCTCGGGGAGGATGCCGATCCAGCCACGGACCACCCGCCCGTGGCTCACGATCTCGCTTAATACCCCGCGCACCATGTTCACGGGGATCGCGAAACCGATGCCGTCGACGCCGATGTTCTTGCCGATGATGGCGGTATTGATGCCCACCAGCGCCCCGGTGGCATCGACCAGGGCGCCGCCGGAGTTCCCGAAATTGATCGGGGCGTCGGTCTGGATGAAGTCCTCGAGCGGGGCGATCCCGAGCTGCTGGCGGCTGGTGGCGCTGACGATGCCGTGGGTGACCGTCTGCGACAGCCCGACGGGATTCCCGATCGCGAGCACCACGTCCCCCACGTGCAGCTGGTCCGAGCGGCCGAAGGTCGCCACCGGAAGCGCAGGCAGGCTGATCTTGAGCACCGCGAGGTCCGTGTCCGGGTCGCGCCCGACGATCTTCGCGTCCGCCTCGCGCCCGTCCGCGAGCTGCACGCGGATGGAGTCGGCATTGGCGATCACGTGGTGGTTGGTCACGATGTGGCCCTGCTCGTCCACGATCACCCCGGACCCGAGGCTGCGCTCGATGCGCTGCCGGTAGCGCGGCATGTAATCGCCGAACAGCTCCCCGAGCGAGGGGGCGACCCGCTCCGTCACGGTGCGGGCGGCGTACACGTTTACCACCGAGGGTGCGCCGCGCTGCACCGCGGCCGCATAGCTGACCGTGGAGACCGCGACCGGGGCGTCCGCCACGGCCGGTACCACCACCGGCCCGGCCGGGGCACCGTGGCCCCGGATGAGGTCCGGCCGTGCGGCCACGACCAGGAAGGCGAGTGCCAGTCCACCGACGACGGATCCCGCCACGAAGATCAGTCCGCGGCTCAAGCGGTTCAGCATGTCCTTGAGGAGCTCCCGGGGAATCCCGCTGCGAACCGCGCCGCGCGCATCCGGAGGGGGGTGTCCGTTTGTGTATAATGCGCCGCCCCCCGCAAGGTACGAAATCGCGCGTGTCGGAAGCTGCCCCACGCCCGCCCGGCGGTGGCAGAAGCGCGCGAACGGCGCGTGCCAGCGGCGGGCGTTCGAGTAGCTAAGCGGGAGAGGGTTGGATGGCGGATCACGCAGGCGTCGCCGACGAACAGGTCGACCTGGACCGGCGCAAGTTTCTCACCCGGGCCACGGTCGCCACCGGCGCCGTCGGGGCGGCCTTTGCCGCCGTACCCTTCATCGAGTCCTGGTTCCCCTCCGAGCGCGCCCGCGCCCAGGGCGCACCGGCGGAGATGGACCTTTCCAAGCTCGACGCCGGGCAGATGGCGATCACCATCTGGCGCAAGCAGCCGATCTACGTCGTGCGCCGCACGCCCGACATGGTGACCCGCATCGCCGGTCACGACGCCGACCTCAAGGACCCGAATTCCGAGAGTTCCGTCCAGCCCGAGTACGCCAAGAACCCGGACCGCTCGAGGAGCGCCGAGTTCCTGGTGCTGGTCGGGGTGTGCACCCACCTCGGGTGCCTCCCCAAGCAGCGCTTCTCCCAGGGCGAGCTGTACCCGAGCTGGCCAGGCGGCTTCTTCTGCCCCTGTCACGGCTCGCGCTTTGACCTCGCCGGGCGCGTGTTCAACGGTTCACCCGCCTCGATCAACCTGCGCGTGCCGCCGTACTACTACCCCAAGCCGACCACGCTCGTGATCGGCGCCGACGAGAAAGGCAGCGCCTGATGGCCACGACGCTCCCCGGCGGGACCCAGCCCGAGAAGAAGGGTCTGTGGGCCTGGATCAACAAGCGCCTGCCGGTCACTGAGTTCATCCAGGACCAGCTCACCGGCTACTACGCGCCCAAGAACTTCAACATCTGGTACTTCTTCGGCTCGCTCGCCCTCGTGGTGCTCGTGCTGCAGCTGGTCACCGGCATCTTCCTCACCATGTTCTACAAGGTGGGCGAGGCGACCGCGTTCGACTCGGTCGAGTACATCATGCGCGAGGTCGATTTCGGGTGGCTGATCCGCTACCTGCACTCGACCGGCGCCTCGGCGTTCTTCATCGTCGTCTACCTGCACATGTTCCGCGCCTTCCTGTACGGCTCGTACCGCAAGCCGCGCGAGCTCCTGTGGCTGTTCGGCATGGCGGTGTACCTCGCGCTCATGGCCGAGGCCTTCATGGGCTACGTGCTGCCCTGGGGCAACATGTCCTTCTGGGGCGCGCAGGTGATCGTGAACCTGTTCGGCACCATCCCCGGGATCGGGCCGGGCCTGGTGGAGTGGATCCGCGGCGACTACGGCATCGCGGACGCCACCCTCAACCGCTTCTTCTCGCTGCACGTCGTGGCGATCCCGCTGGCGCTGCTGGGCCTCGTGGCCCTGCACCTCGTGGCGCTGCGCCGCACCGGATCGAACAACCCCGACGGCATCGAGATCAAGGAGAAGATCGGACCGGACGGCCACCCGCTGGACGGCATCCCGTTCCACCCCTACTACACGGTCAAGGACGTGGTGGGCGTGGGGGTGTTCTTCATCCTGTTCGCGATCGTGGTGTTCTTCGTGCCGACGCTCGGGGGCCTGTTCCTGGAGGGCCCCAACTTCGAGCCCGCGAACCCGATGTCGACGCCCGAGCACATCGCCCCGGTGTGGTACTTCACGCCCTTCTACGCGATCCTGCGCGCGGTCCCGGACCAGCGCATGGGGGCGCTCTTGATGTTCCTCGCGGTGGTGCTGTTCCTGTTCGTGCCGTGGCTCGACCGCTCGCCCGCGAAGTCCATCCGCTACAAGGGCCTGCCCTCCAAGGTGGCGCTGTTCCTGTTTGCGGTCTCGTTCATCGTGCTCGGCTACCTCGGCCTGCAACCGGCCGAAGGCCTGTACGTGGCGCTCGCCCGCATCTTCGCGGCGATCTACTTCGCGTTCTTCCTGCTCATGCCTTTCTACTCTCCCATAGGCGCGAAGCAGCCCCCGGAAAGGGTGGTCTACCATGCGCACTGAGACCCGCCTCGTGGGACGCATGGCCGCCCTCATCGCCGCGCTCCTCGTGGGATCGCTCGCGCTGGCCGCCGAAGAGGCCGGCCCGGGCAAGGAAGAGGCGCCCAAGGCCGGCAGCGGCTGGCAGCACTGGCACGTCAACAACAACGTCACGGACGTGGCCTCGGTGCAGCGCGGCGCGCGCAACTTCACGAGCTACTGCCTCGGCTGTCACTCGCTCAAGTACGAGCGCTGGTCGCGCCTGGGGACGGACCTTGCGATCCCCGACAAGCTCATGGAGCGGGACCTCATCCCGCCCGGGGACAAGCCGACCGACTACATCCTGACCAGCATGCCGGCGACCGATGCGGCCAACTGGTTCGGCAAGACCCCGCCGGACCTGTCGCTGATGGCGCGGGCGCGCGGCCGGGACTACCTGTACCAGTTCCTGAAGACCTTCTACGTCGACGGCACGCGGCCGACCGGGGCGAACAACCTGCGCCTGCCGACCACCGCCATGCCGCACGTGCTGTCCGAGCTCGAGGGCCTCAAGGTCGCGGTGTTCCGCGAGGAGAGCAAGAACGAGGGCGGCCAGGTCGTCAAGGAACAGGTGTTCGACCACTTCGAGACGGTGGCTCCCGGGCGCCTGACCGAGGCCGAGTACGACGCCTTCGTGCGCGACACGGTGAACTTCCTCGACTACGTGGGCGAACCCACCCAGGCGGCGCGCCGCGCGCTCGGGGTGTGGGTCGTGCTGTTCCTGCTCCTCTTCACCTGGCTCGCGTGGATGGTGAAGAAGGAGTACTGGAAGGACGTCCACTGAAGCCTGCCCCCGGGGTGCCGCCTCAAGGCACGCCGGGGTTCGAGTCGGGCGCAAGGCGGATCGAAGGAGCGCAGATTTGTCGAGCCGACGGTCCATCATGACGCTGTTTTCCGCGCCCCTTGACCCGTGGAGTCATCGCACGCGGATCGTGCTGGCCGAGAAGGGCATCAGCATCGACATCGTGAGCGTCGAGGCCGGGCGCTTCCCCGAGGACCTGCTCGACCTGAATCCCTACCACAGCGTGCCGACGCTGGTGGACCGCGACCTCGTGCTCTACGACTCACGCGTCATCATCGAGTACCTCGACGAGCGCTTCCCGCACCCGCCGCTGATGCCGGTCGACCCGGTGACCCGCGCCCAGTTCCGCCTGGCGCTGTACCGCATCGAGCGCGACTGGTACGGGCTCGCGCGCCAGATCGACCAGGAGCCGGACAAGAAGCAGACGGTCAAGCTCAAGAAGATCCTGCGCGACACCATCCTGCAGAGCACCGACCTCTTCAAGATGAAGCCGTTCTTCATCTCCGACGAGTTCTCGCTGGTCGATGCGACCATCGCCCCGATCCTGTGGCGGCTGCCGCACTACGAGATCGACCTGCCCCCGCAGGCGCAGGCGATCGAGAAGTATGCGCAGCTGGTGTTCTCGCGCCCGGGGTTCCGCGACTCGCTGTCCGAACGCGAGCAGGAAATGCGGCTGCTGTAGCGCCATGAGCCAGGTCCTCCCCAAGCGTCCCTACCTGCTGCGCGCCATGCACGAGTGGATCACCGACTGCGGCAACACGCCGCACGTGATCGTGGATGCCGGCCGCGAGGGTGCGGAAGTGCCGCGCGCCTACGTGAAGGACGGCAAGATCGTGCTGAACCTCTCGGAAGGTGCCACCCAGCGGCTGCGGCTCGGGACCGACCTCATCGAGTTCGACGCGCGCTTCGCGGGCGTGGTGCACCACGTGCGCTTCCCGGTGGGCGCCGTGCTCGGCATCTATGCCCGCGAGACCGGCGAGGGGATGGTGTTCTCAGAGCAGGACTTAGGTCCGCAGCCTCCCTCCAGCCCGCCGATACCCGAGGAGGGCGGCCCGCGCCGCCCGCAGCTCAAGGTCGTGAAGTAGCCGCCCGCGGCGCCAGTTCCCGCGCCAGCGCCCGGGCATCGTGGATGAACGCGGTGTCCTTCAGGAACCGCTCCGGCCAGTAGGCGCTCTGCCCGCTGTGCATGCTGCCGGCGTTGGTCATCACCACGATCACGACGTCCTCGTCGGGCACCCAGCCCATGGCGGCGCCGAACCCGAGTACGTTGCCGGTGTAGCCGATGAGCCTCTCGCGCCCGTAGCGGTCGAGCGCCAGTCCCTGCCCCATGTCCTCCTCGGGATCGTCGGTGGGCCTGAACGCTTGCATCCGCGTGAGCGCCGCGGCACTCACGATCGCGCCGTCGCGCAGGTCGCGCGCGAACAGCGCGAGGTCATGCGCCGTGGCGAGGACCGCGCCGGCGGTCCATTCGGTGGACAGGTTCGAGGCGCTCACGTCGGCCAGGCGCGGGGTGACGCGCCGGAAGGCGGGACTCAAGCCGGCGTCGCGGATGAAGTCCGCCGACACGAAGTGGTAGCGCGCGGGAACCCGCCGCGCATCGATGGGTTCGAAGCCCTCGAAACGGATGTCCGCGAGCATCGCCGGCCCGAGGATGCGCCGGTGGATCTCCGCGACCGCATCCGCCCCGGTGACTTTCTCGATCACCAGGCCCAGCAGGGTGTAGTTGCTGTTCGAGTACGTGTAGCCCTGGCCCGGGGCGTGGGAGGGAAGGTCGCGGCCCTGCCGCAGGTAATCGAGCGTCTCCGCCTTGCCCCAGATGCGGCCGGGCTCGAGCTCGCTGCCGCGCCCGTGCCGGATCCACACCGGGTCGAACTCCCAGCTCGGGATGCCGCTGGTGTGGTCGAGGAGCTGGCGGACGGTCGCATCCGGCGCGTTCGGGATGTGCTCGAGGGTGGCGGCGCCCAGCACGCTCACGAGGGGCGTGTCCAGGTCGAGGCGCCCCTCGTCCGCCAGCTGCTCGATGACGCAGGCGACGAAGGTCTTGGTGATGCTGCCGATCCCGTACAGGTAGGCCGGATGCGCGCGTGACCCGGTGGTGAGGTCCGCGAGGCCCACGGCGGTGCTCCAGATCACCCCCTGCCGCGTGGCGATCGCGGCCGAGAGGCTGGGCAGTCCGTGCCGGAGGCCCTGCTCCAGATCCGCATGCAGGCGCACCGCCGCCTCCCCGCACGGGGCGCGCGTCGCAAGCAGTGAAAGCGCGCCACCGACGGCTAGTCGCAGGAGGGGGTGCATGCGCGGTGGTTCATTGCGGCGACGCAATGCTACGCGATGCACGCGCAGGCGGGCGAACGGCGCCCGCCGCCGGCGACATCCGGCCCGACGGGCGCTGGTTCGCGACGCCTGGGGCCCTAAGCCCTCAGAAGGGCCTGCGGCGGCCGCCGGAACCCCCGCAGGAACCCGAGCGAGGCGAGCCCGAGGCAGAAGAGGGCCAGCGTCCCCGGCTCCGGCACGCCCGATCCGCCGCCGCCCGAACTGGTGAAGGGGTCGACGGTACCGGTGAAGCTGCCCGAGGACTCGAACGTCAGTCCCGTCACCAGCGCGTTGGCATCGCCGGCGGTGACGCCGGCGATGCCGGTCACGTCGAAGCAGGAGACCCCGCCAGCGGCGAAGGTGTACGTCTGGCCACCGGCGATCGTGCCGAGGCTCGTGCCGTTGCACAGCGAGAGCGCGAACGAGTTGGTCGCATCGAAGCCGATCGGCAGCACGACGCTCGCGAAGTTCGGGTTACCTGCCCCGGTCTGGTACTGGTAGGGGCCCGCCGCGAGCGGCCCCAGGTAGGTCACGCTGCCTCCCACGCCTGCGATGTTGAAGGTGTAGGCGCCGTTGTGGGTACTGGACGGGCCCTCGGCCGGGGTTGCGATGAAGCCCAGCTGCGCGAGCGTGCTGCCGCTGCCGGTCTCGTAGGTCCCCGCGATCTGTCCGGAGCTGTTGATCGCCTCTCCGAAGGTGCCGGAGGTGGCGCTCGGATCGCTCAGGAGCTGGAAGCCGCCGGCCACCGTGCCGACGAACGCCTCGGTGCCGGAGGCGGTGGTCACGAACCCGGTGATCACGCCGGCGTTGTTGATGCCGCGCGCCTGCGTTGAGCCGTCGTCGACCTGGAACACGTTGTAGCTGTTGGTGTTCTGGTTGTAGACGTAGCCGGAGAAGAAGCCTGCCGAGGTCTGCGGGTTGAAGTTCGGATTGTTCGCCGTCAGCAGCGCGCTGCCGACGATCTGGCCGCCCGTCGTGATGCCCTGGGCGGGCGTGAAGACGGCCTGGTTGAAGATGGAGTTCGCATAGCTGATGGCCGGCGACACGGTTCCGGGCGGGTAGACCGCCGTGAACGTGTTGGTCGCGGGGTTGTAGACGAAGCCGCCGCTCACGTTGTCGTAGCCGGTCACCAGCCCCGAGGCCGAGATCGAGCGCGCGATGGTGTTGGTGGCGCCCGGGTAGCTGAAGAAGGTGTAGTTGCCGTTCTGCAGGATGAAGCCCTGCTCGATCGTGCCGATCGAGTTGCCGGGGCAGTTGCAGCCGGTGCCGACCACCGTGCCGCTGTCGTTGATGCCGTAGGCCGCGGTGTTGCCGAAGTAGGGGCTCGATGCGGCCGGCTGCGGCAGGGCGGTGAGGCCGCTGGTCGGGTTGTAGGTGTACTGCACCCCGGTCGCGGAGTTCACCAGCGCTTCACCGCTGTCGGTGATCCCGGAGATAAAGGAGTTGGACCCCGAGCCCGGCACGAACACGTTGTCGTAGACGTAGGTGACGGTGCTGCTGCCGGAGGCACTGGTGGTGGCTCCCAGCAGGGTATTGGAACTGGAGGCCGGCGTACCGGCGAACGCGGACGTGGCTGCCAGGGCCGCACCGGTAACGGCGGCGAGCCCGGTAATGGTCTTCGCGGGCCGGTCGCGCTCGGCGGATCAGGCCGTTGCAGCCGGCTCTTATGTTGGAAAGGACACTAGGCCGACGCAGTGCAGCAGATCCATCGTTTCTTTGTAGCGAACTGTTAGTAGCGCGACTGTTATGTCGGCTTCAGGGCACGATTGGTGCGATGCAGCGCATAAAGTTGCGCAACGGCGCCGCGGCCGCAGAGAGAAAAAAGAGTCGGCCTGTAAGCCGGGTTCTGTCGAGGGCAATCATTCCTCTGGGATCCGCGTCACCGCGAACCTCAAGCGGCCTACCCGGAAGCGCGCGCGGATCAGCGCTGCCCGACACGCCTTTGGGGCGCTCAGGGCTGCTTCCCTATTTGGCCTTGCTCCAGGTGGGGTTTGCCGTGCCGTCGCGTGTTGCCACCGACGCGGTGCGCTCTTACCGCACCGTTTCACCCTTGCCGTTCCCGTGAGGGACTTGGGCGGTCTGTTCTCTGTTGCACTTTCCGTGGGCTCACGCCCCCCAGGCGTTACCTGGCACCCGATCCGCCGGAGCCCGGACTTTCCTCCACCCCCTGCGCTTGCGCGCAAGACGGCAGCGACTGCCCGGCCGACTCTGGCTGCGCACGATACGGGGGACGGCCGGGAAGTCAAATCCGCCCCCGGGGGGGCAGGTTTTGCGGTTCAGTCGCCCTGACGTCGGGTGGCCAGGGCGTAGGCCGCCGCCCGCGTGGCCCCGGTCAGCTGCGCCGCGAGCGCGGCGGCGCGTGCCGGGGGCAGCTCGCGCAGGAGGATGTCGACCGTGCGCCGCAGCTCGGCGGGCTCCACCCCGCCCGCCGCCGGGGCCGGGGCGCCCGCGACGATCAGCGTGATCTCCCCGCGCGCGAAGTTCTCATCCTGCTGCGCGAGCGCGACCAGGTCCGCGAGCGTGCCGCGATAGAAGGACTCGTGGGCCTTGGTCAGCTCGCGTGCCACCGCAGCCTCGCGCTGCGCACCGAACTCGGCACTGAGGTCGGCGAGGGCCTCGCGGATGCGGTGCGGCGTCTCGAAGAACACCAGCGTGCGCGGCTCGGTCGCAAGCTGTGCGAGGAGCGCGCGGCGCTCGCCGCCCTTGGCGGGCAGGAAGCCCTCGAAGCAGAAACGTTGTGCGGGCAGGCCGGCGCCGGCGAGCGCGGTGGTGATGGCCGAGGCGCCCGGTAGCACCTCGATGCGATGGCCGGCCGCGGCGGCGGCGCGCACCAGCTCGAATCCCGGGTCCGACAGGAGCGGCATTCCGGCATCGCTCACCAGCGCGACGGTCTCCCCGCCCGCGAGCCGCGCCAGGAGCTGCGGCACACGCTGCGTCTCGTTGTGTTCGTAGAGCGAGACCAGCGGGCGCGAGATGCCGAGCGCTGCGAGCAGCTGCAGCGTTCGGCGCGTGTCTTCGGCGGCGATCACGTCGGCAGCGGCGAGCGCGTCGCGGGCGCGTGGCGTGAGATCGCCGAGATTGCCGATCGGCGTCGCCACGACTTGCAGCGCGCCGCGCTCCTTGGTCACTATAGCCCTCCGGTCGCCCGCCGCTTACAGGGAACTGCGGCCTACAACATCCTGCCACGAAAGGCTCCGCAACCGATGCTCCGTGTACGCGCCCTGGCCGCTGTGCTGCTCATGTCCCTGGCCCTGGCCGGCTGTCCGAGTCTCACCGAGCGCACCGGACTTCCGCCCTCGATCGACCGGGCGGCGCAGCTGGAGAGCTCGGGCGATCCGGCCGGCGCGGCGCGGATGTACGAGGAGCTCGCCGCGCACAATACCGGCGCCGATCGCGACGAGCTGCTCCTGGACGGCGCGCGCGACTACCTGCGGGCGAAGCGCGCCGAGGACGCGGCGCGCCTGCTGTCGGGCACCTCGGCCACGCTGCCCGCGCCGCAGGTCACGCAGCGCGCCCTGCTCAACGTGCAGCTGGCCCTCGAGCGCGGCCAGCGCGAGGAGGCCGCCCGCGAGCTCGCCGCGATTCCCGAGCCCCGCAGCGCCCCACTGGACGCGTTCTACCGGGAGCTGCAGGGACAGGTGAACGCGCCGCCGGCGGCGCACCGTCCGGTCGCGCCCCCGGGCGTGCGCGGGAGCGCTTCCGCCGAGGGCGCCGGCGCGCACGTGGCACTGCTGCTGCCCGTCACCGGGCGCGCCGCGGGCGCTGCGATCAGCGTGCGCGACGGCTTCATGACGGCCTATTACCAGGCGAGTGCGAACGAGCGCCCGCCGGTGCGCGTCTATGACACCGGTACGCTCAGCATCGCGGATGCACTGCGGCAGGCGCACGAACAGGGCGCGGACTTCATCGTCGGGCCGCTGACGCGCGAAGAGGTCACCGCCGCGGCGGACTACGCAGGGCCGCGCGCGCCGATCCTCGCGCTCAACTTCCTCGCGGCCGAGCGGCCGGCGCCGGCGGAGTTCTACCAGTTCGCACTCTCGCCGGAGAACGAGGCGCGCCTCGCCGCGCGCCGCGTGCTCGATGATCACCACCGCCGCGGCGTGGCACTCGTGCCGGCCGGCGACTGGGGCGCGCGCGTGCTGGCCGCCTTCAAGCAGGAGCTCACTGCCGGTGGCGGCGAGCTGCTCGCGACCGCGCAGCTGGATTCGGGGCGCACCGACTACTCGCCCTCGATCACGGAGGTGCTGCGCATCAACGAGAGCAGCGCACGCTGGAAGCGACTGGAATCCGTGCTCGGCAGCAAGCTGCAGTTCGAGCCGCGCCGGCGCGCGGACGTGGAGTTCATCTTCTCGCCGGCGCAGGCGGCGATGGAGCGCCTGCTGCGGCCGCAGTTGCGCTTCCACTACGCGGGCGACATCCCGACCTACGCGACCTCGGATGCGTTCGAGCCGGACATGCGCGCCAACGACGACCTCGAAGGCCTCATGTTCCCGGACATGCCGTGGATCCTCGGTGGCGACTTCCCGGACGCGGTGCGCGCGGCGGCGCGCGAGGCGTGGCCGAACGGTGGACCTTCGCGCGGCCGGCTGTTCGCATTCGGCTTCGATGCCTACCGGCTCTCGCAGGCGCTGCCGCATCACGGCGTCGCCAACAGCATCGCGCTCGAGGGCTTGAGCGGGCGCCTGAGTCTGGACGCCGATCACCGTGTGCGCCGCGAGCTGGGCTGGGCCCAGGTGCACAACGGCGAGCTGCGCCTGCTGCCGGCCACGGCGCAGTAGCAAACCAACATCCAACACCTAACATCCAACAGTACAGGCGCGCTGCGCGCCTGTACCGGCCGGCATACCGGCGCGGACTCCTGAACGATGAAGGGTCGGCCCCTGCGGTGCCCGGACGGCACCCCCAGGCCACAAGACCCGGTCCAAAAGCCGCTCAAAGGGTGGTTCGGACCCCCCGGAAAGGACGCCCGGGGACTCCTGAAGTGGGGGAAATCCGCCTCCTTGGGGTGGGTGGCGCCCCCACAGGCCGTCAGCTCATCAAGCACTGTATAAAGTTCGTCCGGCAAGCCGCTGATTGCTATGACGGATTGGTCGCCGGCCCACGCCCCGATACTGTGCATATCCACATAAGTCGTTGTGACTGCGACGAATTTCTCACTATTTCAATTGACATAGTTCGGGCCCGGTTCCTATAGTGGCCCCCAGTGGGAGAAGGTGGGGGTAAATGGGCGGTTACTCGCCTCACGGGTCATGTTTCGCGGTGCAACAAGAATCACCCTGGACGACAAGGGGCGGATGGTCATTCCCACCCGCTACCGGGACCAGATCAATGAGATCGCCCAGGGGAAATTGGTCGTCACCGTCGATCGGGACCAGTGCCTCCTCATCTATCCCCTGCCCGAGTGGGAGCTGATCGAACGCAAGCTGATGGGGTTGCCCAGCCTGAACGCGACTGCGCGCCGGCTGCAACGCCTGATGGTAGGCCATGCGACCGATCTGCCCCTGGACGGGCACGGCAGGGTGCTGCTGCCGCCGGAGCTGCGTGAGTTCGCGCAGCTCGGACGGCACGGAATGCTGATCGGGCAGGGCAATCGCTTTGAGCTGTGGGACGAGCCGCGCTGGATCGAGCGGCGCGACCACTGGCTGAAGAACGAAGAAACCGCCACCGATTTGCCGTCCGAGCTCGAATCACTGTCGATTTAGGGGCATTTCGCAAACGAGCTTGAGCTGGGCCGGAGGCTTCGCACGTGGATGAGCACACACCGGTGCTCGCCGCTGAGGCGCTCGAAGGGCTGGCCCTGGAAGCGGGCGGTTACTATGTCGATGCGACGTTTGGGCGCGGCGGCCATTCGGCACTCATCCTCCAGGCCCTGGGTCGAGAAGGCCGCCTGCTCGCGCTCGACCGGGATCCGCAGGCCATCGAGGCCGGCCGCCACCGCTTTGCCGACGAAGTGCGGCTTACGCTCGTGCACGCGCCGTTTGCCGACCTCGGCACGCTCGTGCGCACACACGCTCACGATCGCCCTTGCCGGGGCGTGCTCCTCGACCTTGGCGTTTCATCGCCGCAGCTCGACGACGCGGCGCGTGGCTTCAGCTTCAGAGCGGATGGTCCGCTCGATATGCGCATGGATCCGACGCGCGGGGAGCCCGTCTCGGCCTGGCTCGCTCGGGCGGGCGTCGATGAGATTCGCCAGGTGATCACGACCTTCGGGGAAGAGCGCTTTGCGCGCCGCATCGCGCAGGCGATCGTGAACGCGCGCCAGGAGGCGCCGCTCACGCGCACGGGGGAGCTGGCCGCCCTGGTGGCCCGCGCCGTGCGCACCCGCGAGCCGGGCAAGCACCCGGCCACCCGCACGTTCCAGGCCCTGCGGATGTACATCAACGACGAGTTAGGGCAGCTCACCCGGGGCCTTGCCGAGGCCCTGGAGATCTTAAGCCCCGGCGGCCGCCTGGCCGTGATCAGCTTCCACTCGCTCGAGGACCGCACCGTCAAGCAGTTCATGGCCGGCGCCTCGCAGATCGACCCGGCGCTGCGCCACCTGCCGGTGGTGCCCCTCAAGGCCCGGCCGCGCCTGAAGCTCGTGGGCCGCAAGCACAAGCCGACCGCCGCCGAGGTGGAGCGCAACCCGCGCGCCCGCAGCGCCATCCTGCGGGTGGCGGAGAAGCTGCCGTGATCAGCCGCCGCGTGCTGTACGTGCTCCTGCCGGTGCTGTGGGTCGCAACCCTCGCCTCCGCCGCGGGCGCCATCTACTGCAAGCACCGCGCCCGCGCGCTGTTCGTGGAACTCGAGGGGCTGAACGCGCGTCGCGACAACCTGGAGATCGAGTGGGGCCAGCTGCAGCTGGAGCAGAGCGCATGGTCGTCGCACGCCTTCGTGGAGCGGGTGGCGAGCGCCAAGCTGCACATGGCGATGCCCCCACCTAAGGAGATCGAGATCACCAGCCCATGAAGGCACGAAGCGCACGTGAGGATGCACCCAGCAGCTTCCGCTGGCGAGCCTCCCTCCTGGTTGGACTGCTGATCGCGTGCGCGCTCGGGCTGGTCTACAGGGCCGTCAATCTGCAGCTCGTCGATCACGGGTTCCTCGCCAAGGAAGGGGACGCCCGCTTCTCGCGCGTGCTCGAGATCGCCGCCCACCGCGGCACCGTCACCGACCGCTACGGCGAGCCGCTGGCGGTGTCGACCCCGGTGGACTCGATCTGGGTGAACCCGAGCGAGCTGGCGCTCGCCACCGACCAGATCCCGCGCCTGGCCAAGGCGCTGGGCCTCGACCGCCAGGAGCTGGCGCGCCGCATCACCTCCAACCTCGACCGCGAGTTCCTGTACCTCGCGCGGCACAAGCAGCCCGCGGAGGCTGAGCAGATCAAGGCGCTCGGGATCCCCGGGGTCTACACCTCGCGCGAGTACCGCCGCTACTACCCGGCCGCGGAAGTCACCGGGCACCTGCTCGGCTTCACCAACGTGGATGACCAGGGGCAGGAGGGGCTGGAGCTCGCCTTCGACCACTGGCTGGCGGGCGAGGACGGCGCCAAGCGCGTCATCCAGGACCGCTACGGCCGCATCGTGCAGAACGTCGAGAGCATCCGCCCGGCGCGCCCGGGCAAGGACCTGGTGCTCTCGATCGACCTGCGCATCCAGTACCTCGCCTACCGCGAGCTCAAGGCTGCCATCCGCGACCAGCGCGCCAAGGCCGGCAGCGTCGTGGTGATCGACGTCGCCACCGGCGAAGTGCTCGCGATGGTGAACCAGCCCGCCTACAACCCCAACGACCGCGAGCAGCTGCAGCCCTTCACCTACCGCAACCGGGCCGCCACCGACATCTTCGAGCCCGGCTCCTCGATGAAGCCGTTCTTCGTCGCCGCCGGCATCGCCGCGGGCAAGTACGACAACCGCAGCATCATTGATACCTCCCCGGGCTTCTTCAAAGTCGGCGCCAAGATCTTCGAGGACGAGCACAACCTGGGCGCGATCGACATCGCCACCGTGCTCGCCAAGAGCTCCAACGTCGGCATGGCGCACATCGCGCTCTCGCTGCCACCGCAGGAGATCTGGTCGACCCTCAACCACCTGGGCTTCGGGCAGGTAACCACCAGCGGCTATCCGGGCGAGTCGGCAGGGCTCCTGCCGAACTACTCGCAGTGGCGGCCGATCGGCATCGTCACCATGAGCCACGGCTACGGCCTGTCGGTGACCCCGCTGCAGCTGGTGCACGCCTACGCCACCATCGGCTCGTACGGGGTGGCGCGCCCGGTCTCGTTCCTCCGCGTGGAGAGCCCGCCCCAGGGCGAGCGCGCGCTCGACGAGCATGTCTGCCGCGAACTCATCGGCATGCTCGAGTCGGTGGTCTCGGCCGAGGGCACCGGCAAGGCGGCCGCCATCCCCGGCTACCGCGTGTCGGGCAAGACCGGCACCGCGTGGAAGGCCACCGCCGGGGGTTATTCGACCGATCGCTTCATGGCCGTGTGGGGCGGTGTGGCTCCGGCCACCGCGCCACGCCTCGCGGCGGTGGTGGTCATCGACGAGCCCAGCGCCGGGCAGCACCGTGGCGGCGAGGTCGCAGCCCCGGTGTTCTCGCGCGTGGTCGGCGGCGCCCTGCGCCTGATGGCCGTGCCGCCGGACCAGGCGGTCACCGAGATCGACGAGCTGCCCTCAAGCCCCGCGGCGGGCGGCCTGCGCACGACGGCGGGCCCATGAGTCCGGCTGCCCGCCCGCTCGCCGAGCTCACCGCCGGCATCGTGAACGCCCCCGGGGACGTGCTGGTGAGCGACGTGACCCTCGACAGCCGCGCGGTGGGTCCCGGGACGCTGTTCCTCGCCTGCCGCGGACGCACGCACCACGGGCTCAAGTTCGCGCGCGAGGCGATCGCGCGCGGCGCCCGCGCGGTGCTCTACGAGCGCGAGGGTGCGGACGCACCCCCGGAGGCTGCCCCGGGCATCTTCATCGCGCCGGTGGCGGACCTGGGCGCGCGCGCCGGGGAGATCGCCGCGCGCTTCTTCGGCAAGCCCTCGGACGCGCTCACCGTGGCCGGGATCACCGGCACCAACGGCAAGACCACCTGCGCGTGGCTGCTGGCGCAGGCACTCACGCACTGCCAGCGCCCGGCCGCCTACATCGGCACCCTGGGCGTCGGGCTGCCGCCGCAGGTGACCCCGACCGCGCATACCACCTCGGATGCGGTGACCGTGCAGCGCCAGCTCGCCGAGCTGCGCGCCGCCGGGGCCGAATGCGTGTGCATGGAGGTCTCCTCTCACGCCCTCGACCAGGCGCGCGTCGACGCCGTGCGCTTCAGCGCGGCGGTGTTCACGAACCTCACCCGCGACCACCTCGACTACCACGGCACGATGGAGGCCTACGGCGCCGCCAAGGCGCGCCTGTTCGCCTTCCCGGGACTGAAGTTCCGGGTCATCAACCTGGACGACCCGTTCGGCGCGCAGCTGGCGGAGGTCCCGTCCACGGTGCCGCTGATTGCCACCTCGCGCCGCCCCGCCACCCAGGTCCCGGCCGGTGCGCGCTACGTTCGTGCCCGCCGCGTCACACCCGACCCGGGCGGCCTCGTGATCGAGGTCGACTCCAGCTGGGGCGCCGCCGAGCTGCCGGTGCGCCTGGTGGGCGAGTTCAACGTCGACAATGCGCTCAGCGTGCTGGCAGTCCTCCTCGCCTGGGAGGTGCCGCTCGCGGCGGCCGTGCGCGCCCTGTCGCGCAGCCGCGCGGCGAGCGGGCGCATGGAACTGTTCGGGGGGCGAGGCCGCACGCCACTCGTCATCGTCGACTACGCGCACACGCCCGATGCCCTGGCCAACGCGCTGCGGGCTGCGCGCCTGCACTGCCGCGGCGCGCTGCGGCTGGTGTTCGGCTGCGGCGGGGACCGCGACGCCGGCAAGCGGCCGCTCATGGGGCGCATTGCCGCCGAGCTCGCCGACGAGGTGATCGTCACCGACGACAACCCGCGCAGCGAGGACCCGGCGCGCATCGTGGCGGACATCCTCAAGGGCCTTGGGGAGGCGAGCCCGCACGTCGTGGAGCACGACCGTGCGCTTGCGATCCGGCTGGCGCTCGGCCGCTCCCAGGCGGACGACGTGGTGCTGGTGGCCGGCAAGGGCCACGAGGGCTACCAGATCGTCGGCCCCGAGCGGCGCGCGTTCCAGGACCAGACCGTGGTGGCCGCGGAACTCGCGAGGCTGCCGGCATGAAGCGCACGCTGGCGGAATTCGCGCGCCTGTGCGGCGGCCGGCTCGAGGGAGCCGACGGCGCCTTCAGCGACGTCGTGACCGACTCGCGCAGCCTGAAGCGTGGCCAGCTGTTCGTGGCGCTCTCGGGTGCGAACTTCAACGGCAACGACTTCGTGGCCGCAGCGCTCAGTGCCGGCGCCGCCGGCGCGGTGGTGAGCAGCCTGCAGCCGGTGCGCCTGCCGCAGATCGTGGTCGGCGACACGCTGGCGGCGCTGACGCGCGCCGCACGGGCGTGGCGCGAGGGCTTCGCGGGCCCCCTGATCGGGGTGGCCGGCAGCAACGGCAAGACCACCGCCAAGGAGATGACCGCGGCGATCCTTGCGCAGGCGGGGGCGACGCTGGCCACGCGCGGCAACCTCAACAACCACATCGGCGTGCCGCTCACGCTGCTGCGCCTCACGCCCGAGCACCGCTTCGCGGTGATCGAGATGGGCGCGAACCATGCGGGTGAGGTGGCGCAGCTGGTGGCGGTGGCGCGTCCCACGGTCGGGATGATCACCAACGCCGGCGCCGAGCACCTCGAGGGCTTCGGGTCGCTGGAGGGCGTGGCGCGCGCGGAAGGTGAGATGGTCGCAGGTCTTGCCCCCGAGGCGACCGCCGTCCTCAACGCGGACGACGAATTCTGCGGGCTGTGGCGCGGTTCGACGCCCGCGCAGGTCGTCACTTTCGGGATCAGCGCCCCGGCCGACTACCGCGCCCGCGAGGTGCACACGGAAGTGGGCGCACAGGGGTTCCGCACGCGCTTCAGCCTCGAAGCCCCTGCCGGGAGCGCCGCCATCGAGCTGGCGCTCGGCGGCGCCCACAACATCGCCAATGCACTCGCCGCCGCGGCCGCCGCCAGCGCGGCCGGGGCGAGCCTCACCCACATCAGCTCAGGCCTTGCCGCCATGCGCGCGGTCCCGGGGCGCCTGCAGTTCAAGCAGACTCTCGTTGGCGGCTGGCTCATCGATGACTCCTACAACGCCAACCCGAGCTCCATGCGCGCGGCCATCGACGTGCTCTCGGGGCTGGGCGGCCGGCGCTGGCTGGTGCTCGGTGACATGGGCGAGCTGGGCAGCTTCGCGCCGGCGGCGCACGCCGAGATCGGCGAGTACGCACGGGCCCATGGCATCGAGCGGCTCTATGCGACCGGTGAGCTGATGTCGCGGGCGGTGGAGAGCTTCGGGGCCGGCGCGCGCTGGTACCCGGAAGGGCAGGCCCTCGCGGTCGCGCTCGGCACGGCGCTCAAGGAGGCCGGGAGCGAGGTGCGCGTGCTGGTGAAGGGCTCACGCTCCAACCGGCT
Source organism: Pseudomonadota bacterium (assembly GCA_018241425.1). GTDB lineage: Bacteria > Pseudomonadota > Gammaproteobacteria > Steroidobacterales > Steroidobacteraceae > 13-2-20CM-66-19. Next base: position 52,565 of record JAFEDU010000006.1, on the reverse strand, counting down.
GGAGCGCGTGGTTGAGGCGCTGACCGGCGCGGCCGCGGGCGGGACGCACTGATGCTGTACTGGATCACACAGCACCTGGCCGGCCGCGTGAGCGGCCTGCACGTCTTTTCCTACCTCACCTTCCGCGCCATCCTCGCGATGGGGTCCTCGCTGCTCTTGTCGCTGGTGGTCGGGCCCGCGATGATCGCGCGCCTGTCGCGGTACCAGATCGGCCAGGTGGTGCGCGACGACGGCCCGAAGAGCCACCTGCCCAAGGCCGGCACCCCGACCATGGGCGGGGCGCTGATCCTGGTGACCACGCTCGTGAGCACGCTCCTGTGGGCGGAGCTCTCCAACCGCCTGGTGTGGATGGTCCTCGGGGTGACCTTCGCCTTCGGGCTGATCGGCTTCTACGACGACTACCTGAAGCTCGTGGTGCGCAACCCGCGCGGGCTGGTGGCGCGGTGGAAGTACTTCTGGCAGTCGGTGGCGGGACTTGCCACCGCCGCGACGCTCTACTACACCGCCACCGAGCCCGGGGAGACCGCGCTGTACCTGCCGTTCGTGAAGAGCTTCGAGCAGCCGCTGTCGGCGTTCGGGTTCATCATGCTCGCCTACCTGATGATCGTCGGCATGAGCAACGCGGTGAACCTGACCGACGGGCTCGACGGGCTCGCGATCATGCCGGCGGCCCTGGTCACCGCGGCGCTGGGCATCTTCGCCTACGCGAGCGGCAACGCGGTGTTCGCTCACTACCTGCAGATCCCCGAGATCCGCGGCGCCGGCGAGCTCTTGATCTTCGCCTCGGCGCTGGCCGGGGCGGGGCTCGGTTTCCTGTGGTTCAACTCCTACCCCGCGCAGGTGTTCATGGGCGACGTCGGGGCGCTCGCCATCGGCGGGGCGATCGGCGTGCTGGCGGTCATCGTGCGCCAGGAGCTGGTGACCCTGGTCATGGGCGGCGTGTTCGTGCTCGAGACCGCCTCGGTGATCCTGCAGGTGGCCTCGTTCAAGCTCACCGGCAAGCGCATCTTCCGCATGGCGCCGATCCACCACCACTTCGAGCTCAAGGGCTGGGCGGAGCCGAAGGTGATCGTGCGCTTCTGGATCATCTCGCTCCTTTTGGTGCTGGCAGGGCTCGCCACCCTGAAGCTGCGATGAGCGCGCGCGAACTCAAGGCCGGCTATGCCGTGATCGCGGGCCTGGGCCGCAGCGGCCTGTCCTGCGCGCGCTTCCTGCACGCGCGCGGCTGGCGCCTCGCCGTCACCGACACGCGCGCGCAGCCGCCGGAACTTGCGGCGCTGCTCGCGCTGGATCCGAAGATCCCCGTGCGCCTGTCGGGCCTGGATGCGGCGCTGCTGGCCGGCGCGGACCTCGTGGTGGCCTCCCCGGGACTGTCGCTCGGCGTGCCGTTCTTCGCCGCCGCACGCGCCCAGGGGCTCAAGATCGTCGGCGACATCGAACTCTTCGCGCGCGCCGCCGCCGCCCCCGTGGCCGGCATCACCGGCACCAACGGCAAGAGCACCGTGACCACGCTCTTCGGGCGCATGGCCGGGCGTGCCGGCCTGCGCGTGCGGGTCGGCGGCAACCTCGGCGAGCCGGCGCTCGAGCTCCTGGACGGCGAGGCCGAGCTGTACGTGCTGGAGCTGTCGAGCTACCAGCTCGAGACCACCGAGTCGCTGCACTGCCGGGCCGCCACGGTGCTGAACGTGAGCCCGGACCACCTCGACCGCTACCCGGACCTGGATGCGTACGCGGCCGCGAAGGCGCGCATCCTCGCGCGCTGCGACACGGCCGTGATCAACCTCGACGACCCGCTGGTGGTCGCCATGCCGCGCCATGCCCGTCGCACGGTGAGCTTCTCGCTGCGTTCGAGCCTGGGGGCGGACTTCGCGGTCGCGGGCAACGCGGGCGACTGGTGGCTGACGCGCGCCGGCGAGCCGCTCCTGCCGCTCTCGGCGATGAAGCTCAAGGGCCTGCACAACGCCGCCAACGCGCTCGCGGCGCTCGCCCTGGGCGAGGCCGTCGGGCTGCCGCTGGCCGCGATGCTCGAGGAGCTGAAGAGCTTCGCCGGCCTCGCCCACCGCTCGCAGTGGGTGGCACAGGTGGGCGGCGTCGACTACATCGACGACTCCAAGGGCACCAACGTCGGCGCGACGCTCGCGGCGGTCGAGGGGATGGCGGGTCCCCTGGTCATGATCCTGGGCGGGGAGGGCAAGAACCAGGACTTCGCCCCGCTCGCGGCCGCGTTCCGCGGCAAGGTCCGCAGCGCGCTCCTCATCGGCCGCGACGCCCCGGCGCTCGAGCACGTGCTTGCCGGGGTCTGCGCGGTCCAGCGGTGCGCGACCCTCGAGGACGCGGTACGCGCGGCGGCCGCGGCCGCGCAGCCCGGCGACACGGTGCTGCTGTCCCCGGCGTGCGCGAGCCTGGACATGTTCCGCGACTACGCGCACCGCGGCGCCGTGTTCGCGGATGCGGTACGCAGGCTCGCGGCATGAGCGCGAGCTCCTCACTCATGGGCTTCGCGCGCTCGGGCGCCCGCTCAGGTCCCGTGCACCTGGACGGGGTGACCCTCGCCCTGGTGCTCGGCATCGTCCTCCTGGGGCTCGTCATGGTGACCTCGGCCTCGGTGTCGATCGCGAGCCAGGAGAGCGGCCAGCCCTTCTTCTACCTCGAGCGGCAGCTGTTCCTGACGCTCCTCGGCACCGCGTGCGCGGCACTGGTGTTCTCGATCCCCACCGAGATGCTGGAGAAGGCTTCCGTGCCGCTGCTCGCCGTGGCGGTGGTGCTGCTCATGGTGGTGCTGGTGCCGGGGCTCGGCCACTCGGTCAACGGCTCGCGGCGGTGGCTGCGGCTCGCGGGCGCGAACTTCCAGGTCTCGGAACTGGCGCGCGTGCTGGTGCTCATCTACATCGCCTCCTACGCGGTGCGTCGCGAGAGCGAGCTGCGCGAGTCGTTCATGGGGCTCGCCAGGCCCCTCGGGCTCCTGTTCGCGGCCGGGGCGCTGCTCTTGCTCGAGCCGGACTTCGGGGCGGCCACCGTGCTGTTCGCGACCGGCTTCGGCCTGCTGTTCCTCGCCGGGGCGCGGCTGCGCTACGTGATCGCCATGACCGCAATCGCCGTGGCGGGCTTCGGGGTGCTGGCGGTCAGCTCGAGCTACCGCATGCGGCGTCTGACGGCGTTCCTGGACCCCTGGGCGGACCCCTTCAACAGCGGCTTCCAGCTCACCCAGTCCCTGATCGCCATCGGGCGCGGCCAGTGGTTCGGGGTGGGACTCGGCGACTCGGTGCAGAAGCTCTTCTACCTGCCCGAGGCGCACACCGACTTCCTGTTCGCGGTGCTCGCCGAGGAGCTCGGCCTCATCGGCGTCGTGGTGACCCTCGCGCTGTTCCTGGGCCTGGTGTGGCGCAGCTTCTACATCGCGCGCCTGGCGGCGAACGCGGGACTCAAGTTCCAGGCCTACCTCGCCGCGGGCTTCGGCCTGTGGGTGGGAATCCAGGCCTTCATCAACATCGGCGTCAACATGGGCGTGCTGCCCACCAAGGGACTGACGCTGCCGCTCATGAGCTACGGTCGCTCGAGCATGATCGTGGCCCTCGCCTGGGTGGGCCTCCTCATGCGGGTCTACCACGAGGCGATGCGCGAGCAGCGCGGCTCGGCCACCGTGCGGGGCAGCGTATGAGTCGCCCGGTGCTCATCATGGCCGGCGGCACTGGCGGGCACGTGTTCCCGGCGCTGGCGCTCGCACGCCTCCTGCGCGAGCAGTCGACCGAGGTCGTCTGGCTCGGCACCGAGCGGGGACTTGAGTCGCGGGTGATCCCGGCCGAGGGCATCCCGCTCGAGCGCCTCTCCGTGACCGGACTGCGCGGCAAGGGTGCGCTGCCCTGGCTGATGGCGCCTTTCAAGCTCTCGCGCGCGCTGTGGCAGGCCCTGAACGTGATCCGCCGCCACCGCCCGAGCGTGGTCGTGGGGCTCGGCGGCTTCGTGACCGGCCCCGGCGGCGTCGCGGCATGGCTGACGCGCCGGCCGCTCCTCATCCACGAGCAGAACGCGATCGCGGGCTTCACCAACCGCTGCCTCGCGCACCTCGCGCGCCAGGTGCTCGAGGCCTTCCCCGGGAGCTTCGGCCGCGACGTGCACGCGAAGGTCATCGGTAACCCGGTGCGCCGCGACATCAGCGCGGTGCCGGCGCCGGCGGCGCGCTTCGCCGGCCGCGCCGGCCCGATCCGCATCCTCGTCATCGGCGGCAGCCAGGGGGCCGCACGCCTGAATGCCGTGGTGCCGTTCGCGCTCAAGCGGCTGTCTGCGACGCTCTCCTTCGACGTGCTGCACCAGGCGGGCGAGCGCTGGATCGACGCCGGGCGCCTGAGCTACGCCCAGGCCGGCGTGCGCGCGGACGTGCGCCCGTTCATCGAGGACATGAGCGAAGCCTATGCCTGGGCGGACCTGGTGATCTGCCGCTCCGGCGCGCTCACGGTCTCCGAACTCGCCGCGGTCGGCATCGCCGCGGTGCTGGTGCCGTTCCCGAATGCGGTGGACGATCACCAGACCTACAACGCCCAGTACCTGGTGCGCGAGGGCGCCGCGGTGCTGGTGAGCGACCGCGAGCTCACCGAGGAGCGCCTGGCGGCGGAGCTCGAGCGGTTGTGCGCCGGGCGCGGGAAGCTGCTCGCCATGGCCGAGCGCGCGCGCCTGCTCGCCAAGCCCCGCGCGGCCGACGAACTCGCCGCCTCCTGCCTGGAACTCGTGCGGAGGGCCGCATGAGCCGCGAGCGCCGGGGCCTGCCGGAGCAGCCACAGATCGAGCGACGCATCGCGCCCGAGCGGCGTGACCGCATGCGCCGCATCAACGTGATCCACTTCGTCGGCATCGGCGGCAGCGGCATGTCGGGCATCGCCGAGGTGCTCCTGAACCTCGGCTATAGCGTGCAGGGCTCGGACGTGCGCGCGAGCGCCGCCACGCAGTGGCTCACGGGCTTAGGCGCGCGCGTGTTCATCGGCCACGCCGCGAGCCATGTGCAGGGGGCGGACGTCGTGGTGGTCTCCGGCGCCGTCGCCCGCGAGAACGCGGAGGTGCAGGCGGCCCTCGCCGCGCGCGTCCCGGTGGTGTCGCGCGCCGAGATGCTCGCCGAGCTGATGCGCTTCCGCTACTCGATCGCGGTGGCGGGCTCGCACGGCAAGACCACCACCACGAGCCTGCTCGCGAGCATCCTCAGCGAGGGCGGCGAGGACCCGACCTTCGTGATCGGCGGGCGACTGAAGAGCGCCGCCAGCAACGCGCGCCTGGGCGCGGGGCGCTACCTGGTCGCCGAGGCCGACGAGAGCGATGCCTCGTTCACGCACCTGCAGCCGCTGATCGCCATCGTCACGAACATCGACAACGACCACCTGAGCACCCACGAGGGAGATTTCGGGCGCCTCAAGCAGAGCTTCGTCGACTTCCTGCACAACCTGCCCTTCTACGGGCTCGCGGTGCTGGGCGTGGACGATGCGCACGTGCGCAGCATCCTGCAGTCGGTCGGGCGGCCGGTGCTCTCGTACGGCCTCGAGGCCGGTGCCGACGTGCAGGCGGTGAACGTCGAGCCGCAGGGCCTGCGCACCCGCTTCGAGGTGCGGCGCCGCGATGCGGCGGCCCTCAACGTCACGCTCAACCTGCCGGGCCTGCACAACGTGAGCAACGCGCTGGCGGCGATCGCGGTGGCGGGCGAGCTCGGCATCTCGGACGAGGCCCTGCTGCGCGCGCTCGCCGGCTTCCAGGGCGTCGACCGGCGCCTGCAGCACGTGGCCGACGTCGTGACCGCGCTCGGGGAGGTCACCATCGTCGATGACTACGGCCACCATCCGACCGAGGTCACCGCGACGCTGGCGGCGGTGCGCCAGGGTTACCCGGGGCGGCGCATCGTGCTCGCCTTCCAGCCGCACCGCTTCACGCGCACCCGCGACCTGATCGACGATTTCGCCAAGGCGCTGTCGGCGGCCGACCTCCTGCTCGTGACCGAGGTGTACGCCGCGGGCGAGGCGCCGATCGCCGGTGCCGACGGCCGCGCCATCTGCCGCGCCGTGCGCGGCCGCGGCCAGCTCGAGCCGCTGTTCGTGGACAAGGTGGAGGATCTGCCGCAGGCCCTGAAGGACCTCATCCAGGCGGGCGACGTCGTGCTCGCGATGGGGGCGGGCAACATCACCCAGGTTGCGCACGCGCTGCCTGAGACCCTCACCGCCCTGATCCCGCCCGGGAGGGCGCAGTGACCGTGGCGCTCACCCCCGAATTCGCGCCGCGCGTGCGCCGGGACGAGCCCCTGAGCCGCCACACCTCCTGGCACGTGGGGGGGCCGGCGGAGGTGTTCTTCAACCCCAAGGACCGCACCGAGCTCGCCGCGTTCCTGCGCAGCCTGCCGGCGGAGGTCCCCGTGAGCTGGATCGGGCTCGGGAGCAACCTCCTGGTGCGCGACGGCGGCATCCCGGGCGTCGTGATCAGCACCCACGGCACGCTCGACCAGCTGGCCCGCCTGAACGAGACCACGGTGCGCGCGGAAGCCGGCGTCGCCTGCGCGCGCATCGCGCGCCAGTGCGTGAAGTGGGGCCTGGGTCCCGCCGAGTTCTTCGCCGGGATCCCCGGGACCCTGGGCGGCGCGCTCGCGATGAACGCCGGCGCCTTCGGCGGGGAGACCTGGGAGCACGTGCTCAGCGTCGAGACCATCGACCGGCAGGGGCGCACGCACGTGCGGGCGCGCGCGCAGTACCACACCGGCTACCGCGAGGTGCGCGCACCCGTGAGCGGGGAATGGTTCCTGTCGGCCGAGCTCAGCTTCGAGAAGAAGCCGGCCGCGAACCTCTCCGACATGCAGGCACTGCTGGAGCGCCGCAAGGCGAGCCAGCCGATCGGGGAGTGGAGCTGCGGCTCGGTGTTCGTAAACCCGCCCGGCGATCACGCGGCGCGCCTGATCGAGGCGGCGGGATTGAAGGGCTACCGCATCGGGGACGCCTCGGTCTCGGAGAAGCACGCGAACTTCATCATCAACCACGGCGCCGCCAGCGCCCGCGACCTGGAGAATCTCATCGGACACGTGCGGCAGACCGTCGAGCGCGTGCACGGCATCGCGCTCAGGGCCGAGGTGCGCATCGTGGGGGTGCCCTGACATGCGCCTGAGCTACGAGCCGAAGGCCCTGCACCGTGCCACGAGCGCGGCCGAGTTCGGCCGCGTGGCGGTGCTGTTCGGCGGGGACTCCTCGGAGCGCGAGATCTCCCTCCTCACCGGCAACGCGGTGCTCGCGGCGCTCAGGTCCAGGGGCGTGGATGCGCATCCCTTCGACCCGGCCGAGCGCGCGCTCACCGAACTGACCGCCCAGGGCTTCGCGCGCGTGTGGATCGCGCTGCACGGGCCGGGCGGCGAGGACGGCACGCTGCAGGGTGCGCTCGAGTACCTGGGCGTGCCCTACACGGGCTCCGGCGTCATGGGCTCGGCCATCGGCATGGACAAGCTGCGCACCAAGCGCCTGGCGCTCGCGGTCGGGGTGCCCACCGCGGACTTCGTGCTGCTCGCAGGGCCCGCCGACTTCGAGACGGCGCTCGAGCGCCTGAAGCTGCCGCTCATCGTCAAGCCCGCCACCCAGGGCTCGAGCGTCGGCATGACGAAGGTCGAGCGCGCGCAGGACCTGCCGGCCGCCTACGCCGCCGCTGCGAAGTTCGAGACGCTGGTGTTCGCCGAGCCCTGGCTCACGGGCGCCGAGTACACCGTCTCGATCCTGCAGGGGCAGGCGCTGCCCTCGATACGCATCCAGCCGGCGGCGACGTTCTACGACTACCAGGCCAAGTACTTCCGCTCCGACACGCAGTACTTCTGCCCGTCGGGGCTCGCGGCCGCCGCCGAGGCGCACCTGGCCAAGCTCGCGGTGGCGGCGTTCGAGGCCTGCGGCGCCGCAGGCTGGGGGCGCGCGGATTTCATGATGGACGCGGCGGGACGCCCGCAGCTGCTGGAGATCAACACCATCCCGGGCATGACCGACCACAGCCTGGTGCCGATGGCCGCGCGCGCGGTCGGCATCGACTTCCCCGAGCTGTGCTGGCGCGTGCTCGAAACCAGTTTCACGCGGCGCCCCGGCGCGCCGCCGCCGAAGAGGACTTAAGGACGCACCATGCTGGGTCGACCCAAGAACCGCCGCAAGCCTGAAGCGGCCCGCCGCCGCCTGAGGCTGCCGGCCATCAACTGGCGCTACGCGGGCTACGCGCTGGCGGCGCTCGCCGTCGTGGGCGTCTCGGGCGCCGCGGCGCTGTGGGCCTTCAACCAGCCCATCCAGACCGTCGCGGTGGAGGGTCGCTTCCAGCGCGTCACCCCGGGCGACGTCGAGCGCGTCGTGAAGGCCTCGGTGCACGGCGCGGGCCTGCTGTCGGTCAACCTTGCCGACGTGCGGCGGGCGATCCACACCCTGCCGTGGGTGGACGCGGTGAGCGTCGAGCGCGCCTGGCCGCGCGGGCTCACGGTGCTGGTCGTGGAGCAGACCGCGGCCGCGCGCTGGGGGGAGCGCGGGCTCCTCAACACCCGCGGCGAGCTGTTCGACGCCGACGAGCGCCACATGCCGCCGGAACTGGCGCAGCTGGAGGGTCCCGAGGGCAAGGAGGGCACGGTGGCGCAGCGCTACCTCGCCGCGGAAGGGCGCCTGCTGCAGGCCGGCATCCGCCTGACGGCGATGCGCCTCGATGCGCGCGGCGCCTGGGAGTTCGACCTCTCCAACGGCGTCACCGTGCGCTTAGGCAGGCGCCAGGTCGACGAGCGCTTCGAGCGCTTCATGACCACTGCGCTCAAGCTCGTGACGCAGCGCCCCGAGGACATCGCCTACATCGACATGCGCTACACCAACGGCTTCGCCGTGGGCTGGCGCGGCAACGCGCCCGCCGCGCACGCGCACGAGGGAGGCCACGATGCTTAAGCGGTCCGAGCGCAACCTCATCGTCGGCCTCGACATCGGCACCTCCAAGGTGGTCGCCATGGTGGGCGAGGTCGGCGCCGACGGCGGGATCGAGCTGCTGGGCATCGGCTCGCAGCCCTCGCGGGGACTGAAGAAGGGCGTGGTGGTCAACATCGAGTCCACCGTGCAGTCGATCCAGCGCGCGGTGGAGGAGGCCGAGCTCATGGCCGGCTGCGAGATCCACTCGGTGTTCGCCGGCATCGCCGGCAGCCACGTGCGCAGCCTCAACTCCCACGGCGTGGTGGGCGTGCGCGACAAGGAGGTCAGCCACGGCGACGTCGAGCACGTGATCGATGCGGCCAAGGCAGTGGCGATCCCGGCCGACCAGAAGATCCTGCACGTGCTGCCGCAGGAGTTCATCGTCGACGGCCAGGAGGGGATCCGCGACCCGATCGGCATGTCGGGGGTGCGCCTGGAGGCCAAGGTGCACATCGTCACGGGGGCGGACTCCGCCGCCCAGAACATCGAGAAGTGCATCCAGCGCTGCGGGCTCACCGTCGATGACGTGGTGCTCGAGCAGCTCGCCTCGAGCTTCGCAGTCCTCACCGAGGACGAGAAGGAGCTCGGCGTGTGCCTCGTCGACATCGGCGGCGGCACCACCGACATCGCGGTCTTCTCCCAGGGCGCGATCCGCCACACCGCGGTCATCCCGATCGCCGGCGACCAGGTGACCAACGACATCGCGGTCTCGATGCGCACGCCCACGCAGTACGCCGAGGACATCAAGATCCGCTACGCCTGCGCGCTCTCGCAGCTCGCCAACCCCGACGAGAGCATCGAGGTGCCCTCGGTCGGGGAGCGCCCGGCGCGGCGCCTGGCACGGCAGACCCTCGCCGAGGTCGTCGAGCCGCGCTACGAGGAGCTCTTTGGACTGGTGCGCGAGGAACTGACGCGCTCCGGGTTCGAGGAGGTGATCGCCGCCGGCATCGTGCTCACCGGCGGCAGCGCCAAGATGGAGGGCGCCATCGAGCTCGCCGAGGAAGTCTTCCACGTGCCGGTGCGCTTAGGGGTCCCGCAGAGCGTGGCGGGGCTGACCGATGTGGTGAAGAACCCGATCTATTCCACGGGGGTGGGGCTGCTGCTCTACGCGCGTGACAATTTTTTGCCCGCACGCCGCGGGCGCTCGCTCGGCGGCAACGCCAAGTCGGTCATTGACCGGATGCGCTCGTGGTTCCAGGGAAATTTTTGAAGCTGACAGACCCTCAAGAAAAATGACGATTCAACCAACCGTTTGTATTTGTGTAAGGAGCGAACATGTTTGAACTGATGGACGCATACAGCCAGAGCGCCGTCATCAAGGTGATCGGCGTGGGTGGCGGCGGCGGCAACGCCGTGGCGCACATGGTGTCCGCCGGCATCGACGGGGTGGAGTTCATGTGCATCAACACCGACAGCCAGGCGCTGAAGCACGCCAAGGTGAAGACGGCGCTGCAGATCGGCACCAACATCACCAAGGGCCTGGGCGCCGGTGCCGACCCGGAGGTGGGCCGCCAGGCCGCGATGGAGGACCGTGACCGCATCATCGAGCTCATCGAGGGTTGCGACATGCTCTTCATCACCGCCGGCATGGGCGGTGGCACGGGCACGGGCGCTGCCCCGGTGGTGGCCCAGGTCGCCAAGGAGCTCGGCATCCTCACCGTCGCGGTGGTGACCAAGCCCTTCGAGATGGAGGGCGGCAAGCGCAGCTTCGTCGCCGACCACGGCATCTCCGAGCTCGGCAAGTACTGCGACTCGCTGATCACCATCCCGAACCAGAAGCTCCTGACGGTGCTCGGTCCCCAGACGACGCTGCTGGATGCCTTCAAGGCGGCGAACCAGGTGCTGCAGGGCGCGGTCCAGGGCATCGCGGAGCTGATCACCCGCCCGGGCCTGATCAACGTCGACTTCGCCGACGTGCGCACCGTCATGGCCGAGACCGGCATGGCGATGATGGGCTCGGGTGCGGCCAGCGGCGAGGGCCGCTCGCGTGCCGCGGCCGAGGCCGCGGTGTCCTCCCCGCTCCTCGAGGACATCAACCTCGCCGGCGCCCACGGGATCCTCGTGAACGTGACGGCCGGCATGGACCTCTCGATCGGGGAGTTCCAGGAGGTCGGGCAGATCGTGAAGCAGTTTGCTTCCGAGGATGCGACCGTGGTGGTCGGAACCGTGATCGACCCGGAGCTGTCCAACCAGGTGCGCGTCACCGTGGTGGCGACCGGCCTCGGCCGGCCCGCGACTGCTGCAGCGCGGCCCCCGGTGCGGGAGTCCGCCCCGGCGCGCGAGGCGGCCCGCGAGCCGATGCGTGTGGTGCCGAGGCCACGGACGGCGAGTGACTACGCGGCGTTCGAGCGTCCCACCGCGCACCGGCAGCAGCGTGCGGTCGGCGACGGCCTGCGCCCGGAGCCGGAGGCCGAGGACATGCTGGATATCCCGGCGTTCCTGCGACGTCAGGCTGATTGATGTGATACGGTAACGCGCCTTACATAAAGCGCCTTGGAGAGGGGCGCGGCTGCGCTGACGCTTATGTCGGGGGCCGTTCCTCTCCCCAATGGCGCCTATGGCGCGCCCTGTCATCGCGGTAGGCTCTCGGGCGTTACGGCAAAGCAACAAGCATGGTTGGACAACGGACGCTCAAGAACACCATCCGCGCCACGGGCGTGGGCCTTCACACCGGCAGAAAGGTGCTGATGACCCTGCGCCCGGCCGGCCCCGATGAAGGCATCATCTTCCGGCGCACGGACCTGCCGGAGATGGTCGACATCCGCGCCACGGCGGACAACGTGGGCGACACCATGCTCGGCACCACGCTCGGCAAGGGCGAGTCGCGCGTCTCCACCGTGGAGCACCTCCTCTCCGCCTTCGCAGGGCTGGGCATCGACAACGCCATCGTGGAACTGTCCGCGGCCGAGGTGCCGATCATGGACGGCAGCGCCGGTCCCTTCGTGTTCCTGCTGCAGTCGGCCGGGATCGAGGAGCAGCGCATCCCCAAGCGCTTCATCCGCGTCAAGAAGCGGGTGCGCGTCGAGGACAAGGACAAGTGGGCGCAGTTCGATCCCTTCGACGGCTTCAAGGTCAATTTCGAGATCGAGTTCAACCACCCGATCTTCAAGCGCCGCTCGCAGAGCGCCTCCATGGACTTCTCCACCACCTCCTTCCTGAAGGAAGTGAGCCGCGCGCGCACCTTCGGGTTCATGCGCGACCTCGAGACCATGCGGGCCCGCAACCTCGCCCTGGGCGGCAGCCTCGACAACGCGATCGTGCTCGATGACTTCCGCGTGCTGAACGAGGACGGGCTGCGCTACGAGGACGAGTTCGTGAAGCACAAGATCCTCGATGCCATCGGGGACCTGTACCTGCTCGGGCACAGCCTCATCGGCGAGTTCTCCGGCCACAAGTCCGGGCATGCGCTCAACAACAAGCTGCTGCGCACGCTGCTCGCCGACCAGTCCGCCTGGGAAGAGGTCGTGTTCGAGCGCCACGCGGACGCGCCGATCTCCTACGTCGAAGCGCCGGCCCTGCCGCCCGGCAGCTGAGCGCCGCTTTCCTCAGTCACTCAAGGATCCGACCCATGCCCCTGCTGCGCGCCCTGGGAGCCGCCGTGCTCCTGTGCACCTCCATGGCCGCACTGGCCGCCCCGGCGACCTACAGCGAGGGCACGAACTACGTGACGCTCGCGCCGACCCAGGCGACCACGGTACCGAAGGGCAAGGTCGAGGTGCTCGAGGTGTTCTCCTACGCCTGCCCGGCATGCAACGGCTTCCAGCCCACGATGGAACGCCTGAAGAAGGCCCTGCCGCCGAACGCCCAGGTCGCCTACCTGCCGGCCGCGTTCATCCCTGCCGAGGACTGGCCGATGTTCCAGCGCGCCTACTTCGCCGCCCAGCTCCTGGGTGTCGCCGACCGCACCCATCAGGCGATGTTCGATGCGGTGTGGAAGGACGGGGCGCTCGCGACCACGGACTACGGCACGCACCGGCTGAAGGACCCGCTGCCCACCATCGAGGACGCGGCCCGCTGGTACGCCGCGCACGCCGGGGTGAAGCCCGATGAATTCCTGGCGGCGGCGCGCTCCTTCAGCGTCGACATCAAGATGAAGGCCGCGGATGCGCAGATCCAGTCGATGCAGGTGCCCGGGACGCCGTGCCTGATCGTGAACGGCCGCTACCGCGTGATCAACGAGTCGGTGGTCGGCGGCGACCAGCTGATCGAGCTCGTGAAGTTCCTGGTTGCCAAGGCCGCAGCCGCCCCGTGACCGCGCCGCTACCGCGGCATTACCCGGACCTCGATATCCTTCACGCTTGGCCGCTCCGCCCGCAGGCGCGGCACGAGTTCGGCGAGCGCGAACTTCAGGCGCGCGGACCACGCCGCGGATTCGGCGAACACGGTGAGGGTGCCCGAGCGCTCGGTGACCGAGCGGACCTTCGCCCGCAGTTCGGGGTCCAGGTGACCGCCGAGCCACTCGCCCCAGGCTTCCTGGCGGGCGGCCCGGATACCTAAGTCCCTGAGGCCGGGACTGACCCGGGCGAGGAGGTCTTTGACAGAATGCACAGGCGCCCCGACGCGTGTTCCAGTACTCACCCGGCGGCTGCCGCGCTTGTCTCGGGCTCTCTCTTTCGGCATATTGTTTCAGCTGCGTTAAGAGCAAACCCGCCGAAAGGCGGGGACGCAAAGCCACCGGTCTAAAGCGAGGAGCCATGACAGCGGGGTTGCCAGCATCGTACAGGTTTCCTGAACGAAAACAGGGCCTTTCAGGTCCGGCTCCGGTTCATGCAGTCGCTTGCGTTGCCGGTTCGTGCTAGTGGAATCGGAATCGTAAGCCGCTCGGTTTTGGCATGAACGTCATTTTCCTGTCCAAGCGTGAGGGAAAGGCGAGGCAGTTGAACCTCGCCCATCCACTTACCATAACGCTGATCGCGGGCTTCGTGTTCGTGGTCCTGGGCAGTGCTTTCATGCTCGGCGTGCAGCTCGGCCGCGGCAACCACGACGGGCTCACGCTGACCGACCCGGTGCGGGTCGGGGACATGCTGGCCCAGCAGAAGGCGCAGATCGCCGAGCTCAAACAGCAGCTGCAGCTCAAGGTCGATGCAATGGCCATGCGCCTGGGCGAGATCAACGCCCACGTGATCCGGCTCGACGCCCTGGGCAAGCACCTGACCGAGATGGCGGACATCGACAGCCGCGAATTCAACTTCGATCGCGACCCCCCGCGGGGCGGTGCGGGCGAGGGCGGCGGGGTGAGCGCGCAGATCCCCGACCTCACGGCCATGCTCGACCGCCTGGACAAGCGCGTCGACCTGCGCGAGTCGCAGCTCTCGGCGCTCGAGAACGTGATCCTGAGCCAGGAACTGAAGAAGGAGATCCACCCGGAAGGACGCCCGGTGGAGAACGGCTTCATCTCCTCCTACTTCGGCGAGCGCGAGGATCCCTTCGACGGCGAGGAGACCTTCCACAAGGGCGTGGACTTCGCCGGCACCAAGGGCGAGACCGTCGTGGCGGTGGCCGCCGGCGTCATCACCTGGGCGGGCGAGCGCTCCGGCTTCGGCAAGCTCATCGAGATCAACCACGGCGACGGCTACGTGACCCGCTACGGGCACAACGAGAAGACCCTGGTCACCGTCGGGGAGACCGTCAAGCGCGGCGACCCGATCGGGCTCATGGGCTCGACCGGCCGCTCCACCGGGCCCCACGTGCACTTCGAGGTCCTGCGCAACGGCCGCCCGGTCGATCCGCTGTCCTTCATCGGGCGCTAGGCCCAAAAAACCCGGTTTCCCCTTGAATCGGACTGCCCGCGAACCAATTGGGCGTTGGCCACGTCTATTGCGTACAATACCGCGCTCTTGAAGGCCGCCGGACGCTGTAAGTATTTGTCTGGCAAGTAATTTTTGTCACCGGATCAGCTCTTGCGCCAAATCCTCACCCGCGTCTTCGGCAGCCGTAACGAGCGCATCATCCGCGGCTGGGGCCGCGATGTCCGCGCCGCCGGCCAGTTCGAGCACACCTTAAAGCCCCTCACCGACGAGGCGCTGCGGGCGAAGACCGACGAGTTCCGCGCGCGCCTGAAGGCGGGGGAAACCCTGGACGACCTCCTGCCGGAGGCCTTCGCGGTGGTGCGGGAGGCGGCACTGCGGACGCTGCGCCTGCGGCACTTCGACGTGCAGCTGATCGGTGGCATCGCGCTCCACAAGGGCATGATCGCGGAGATGCGCACCGGCGAGGGCAAGACCCTCATGGCGACGCTCCCGGCCTACCTGAACGCACTGCCCGAGCAGGGCGTGCACATCGTCACCGTGAACGAGTACCTCGCCCAGCGCGACGCCGACTGGATGGCCCCGGTGTACCGGTTCCTCGGCCTCACCGTCGGGGTGATCAAGAACGCCCAGAACCCGGCGGAGAAGCGCGCCGCCTACGCCTGCGACATCACCTACGGCACCAACAACGAGTTCGGCTTCGACTACCTGCGCGACAACCTCGCCTACCGGCTCGAGGAGCGCGTGCAGCGGGCGCTGTCCTTCGCGGTGGTCGACGAGGTCGACTCCATCCTCATCGACGAGGCGCGCACCCCGCTCATCATCTCCGGCCCCGCCGAGGAATCCACCGAGCTGTACCTGGCCATCAACCAGCTGGTGCCGAAGCTCGCCCGCCAGGCCGAGGAGAACGGCCCGGGCGACTACTCGGTCGAGGAGAAGTCCAAGCAGGCGCACCTCACGGAGGCCGGCCACGAGCACGTGGAGCAGCTGATGCTGCAGGCCGGGCTCCTCAAGCCCGGCGAGAGCCTGTACGACCCGGCGAACATCCGCCTGATGCACCACCTGAACGCGGCGCTGCGCGCGCACGCACTCTACAAGCGCGACGTCGAGTACATCGTGCGCGGCGGGGAAGTCATCATCGTCGATGAGTTCACCGGCCGCACCATGCCCGGCCGTCGCTGGTCGGACGGCCTGCACCAGGCGGTGGAGGCCAAGGAAGGCGTCAAGGTGCGCGAGGAGAACCAGACGGTCGCCTCGATCACCTTCCAGAACTACTTCCGCCTCTACAAGAAGCTCTCCGGCATGACCGGCACGGCCGACACCGAGGCCCCCGAGTTCATGCAGATCTACGGACTCGAGGTGGTGGTGATCCCCACCCACCGGCCGATGGTGCGCAAGGACAACTCCGACCTGGTGTACCTCACCCAGAAGGACAAGTTCCAGGCCATCACCGAGGACATCCGCGAGTGCGTGGCGCGCGCGCAGCCGGTGCTGGTCGGCACGACCTCGATCGAGACTTCCGAGTTCCTCTCCAACCTCCTGCAGAAGGAGGGCATCCCGCACGAGGTGCTGAACGCCAAGCAGCACGAGCGCGAGGCGCACGTGGTGGCGCAGGCCGGGCGGCCGGGCGCGGTCACCATCGCCACCAACATGGCCGGCCGCGGCACCGACATCGTCCTCGGCGGCAACCTCGAGGCGGAGCTCAGCCAGGCCGAGGAGGCCGATGACCTCAAGCGCGAGGGCCTGAGGTCGGCGTGGAAGGAGCGGCATGAGAAGGTGCTCGCCGCCGGCGGCCTGCACATCATCGGCACCGAGCGCCACGAGTCGCGCCGCATCGACAACCAGCTGCGCGGCCGCTCCGGGCGCCAGGGCGACCCGGGCTCGAGCCGCTTCTACCTCTCGATGGAGGACAACCTCATGCGCATCTTCGGCGACCCGCTGCGCACGCAGCGGCTGCTGAGGATGGCCGGCATGAAGGAAGGCGAGGTCATCGAGAGCCGCATGCTCACGAACCAGATCGAGAAGGCGCAGCGCAAGGTCGAGTCCCACAACTTCGACATCCGCAAGAACCTGCTCCTGTTCGACGACGTGGCCAACGACCAGCGCAAGGTGGTCTACCACCAGCGCACCGAGATCATGGGGACCGAGGACCTGTCCGGGGCCATCAAGGGCCTGATGGAGGATTCGGTCGGCTCGCTGATGGACCAGTTCATGCCCAAGACCGCACTCCCCGCGGACTGGGACCTCGCGGGCTTGAGCGAGGCGCTGCAGCGCGACTTCGGCACGCGGGTCGAGGTGAAGGCGTGGCTGGATGCCGAGCCCGAGCTCGAGGAGCAGGCGCTGCGCGAGCGCATCATGCGTGCGGTCACCGACGCCTACGACGCCAAGGTCGCGCGCACCGGGCCGCCGATCATGCGCCACGTCGAGAAGCAGGTGATGCTGCAGAAGCTCGACCACCACTGGCGCGAGCACCTGGCGGGCATGGATTACCTGCGCCAGGGCATCCACCTGCGTGGCTACGCCCAGAAGGACTACCGCTTCGAGTTCAAGCGCGAGGCCTTCGACCTGTTCGCGGCGATGCTGGAGCGCATCAAGTACGAGACGGCCTCGCTCATGGCGAACGTCGAGGTGCGCACTCAGGAGGACATCGAGCGCGAGGAGGCGCAGCGTCGCGAGCGCCTGATGCAGGCCCTCCAGGCGCAGCACGCCGACGCCGGCTCGCTGCTCGCCGGCCAGGCGGCCGATCCGGGCGCCGCCCCGTCCCCCCAGGGCCCGGAACGGGCCGCCGTCCCGCCGCCACTCGCCGATACGGCCGCGGTCGGGACGTTCGTGCGCAGCGAGCGCAAGGTCGGGCGCAACGAGCCCTGCCCGTGCGGCTCGGGCAAGAAATTCAAGCACTGCCACGGGACGCTCTCGAGCGTCGAGTAGGCGCCGCCTCCGGCCGCCGCGCGGCTTTACCGAGGGCCCATCGTGACTGCCTCCATCCTGGTCGTCGCCGCGGCCCTCTATGACACTTCCGGGCGCGTCCTCATCGCGCAGCGGCCGCAGGGCAAGCCCCAGGCCGGACGCTGGGAGTTCCCGGGCGGCAAGGTCGCCGCCGGGGAGACCGAGGCCGCCGCGCTCGCGCGCGAGCTGGCCGAGGAGATCGGCATCGAGGTGCTGGATGCCCGGCCGTTCATGCGCCTCACCCACGAGTACCCGGAGCGCCGCGTCGAGCTCTCGCTGTGGATCATCGGGCGCTACGCCGGGGTGGCCGTCTCGCGCGAGGGACAGGCGCTGAAGTGGGTCGCCCCCCGCGACCTCCCCGGGGAGGACGTCCTGGAGGCGGACCGGCCCTTCATCGAGGCTCTCATGCGGCGGTCCTGACTTGAGGAATGGCCGCCGGGCTCCCATGGAGGGGGGTGTACAATCCTCTGCGAACCCCAAGCGCTGAAAGTAAGACCGATGGCCGGCCCGAACGACCTTCCCGACATTGCCCTGGACACCGACAACCTGTACCGCGAGGACGTGTTCACCGACCGTCGCGCCGGCAGCATCCGCAGGCTCACGCCCGTCACCCGTGACGGCGCGACCGATGCCGCACGTGCCGTGCTGTTCTCGGGCCAGACCCAGCTGCTCACCCCGGCGGGTGTGCTGCCGCTCGGGTTCGAGATCGAGGCGAAGACGCTCGAGGAGGCGCTCACCAAGTTCCCCGACGGGGTGAAGCAGGCGCTCGAGCAGGCCATCGACGAGGCGCGCGAGATGCGCCGCGAGCAGGCCTCGCGCATCGTGGTCCCCGAGGTCGGCAGTGGGGTAGGCCCCGGCCCGGGCGCCGGTCCCGTGGGCGGCGGCAAGATCAAGTTTCCTTAAATCCTCACGCCCCGGCGGCCGGTGCGGCGCTCAATCACCGGCGCCCGGGCGCGGCTTGCTAGACTCCCGGGCGTGAAAAACCCCACCGCAACCGGTGGCGCACCCCGTGCGCTCGCCCTGTCCCTGGTCATCCTCTTCATCGCCGCCTGTGCCACGCGCCTGGTCGGCGTCGAGCATGACGACACGATTCCGGGCCCCGGCCCGGGCGGCAAGCCGATGCGCACCGTGACCGACACGGCGGTCGGGCTGCCCTCGGCGGTCAACGCGCCGGTCTACCCGATCACGGCCCGCGTCGCCGTCACCGATGACTACTTCGGCACCAAGGTCGCCGATCCCTACCGCTGGATGGAGAGCCTGGACTCCCCGCAGGTCCACCAGTGGGTCATCTCCGAGAACGAGATCACCCGCCCGCAGCTCGAGGCGTTGCCCGCGCGCGCCTGGTTCAAGGAGCGCCTGACGCAGCTGTGGACCTACGAGCGCTACGACCTGCCGGTGCATCGCGGCAGCCACTATTTCTACCTGCACAACGACGGCTCCCAGAACCAGAGCGTGCTGTACGTCACCGGGGCGCTCGGGGAGCAGGGCCGGGTGCTGCTGGATCCGAATGCGGCGCGGGCCGATGCGACCGTGGCGCTGTCGGACTTCGTGCCCTCGCGCGAGGGGAATCTCCTCGCCTATGCCTACTCCGACGGCGGCACCGACTGGCAGGTCTGGAAGTTCCGGCGCGTGAGCGACGGTACCGACCTTACGGACGAGCTGCGCTACACGAAGTTCTGGCGCCTGTCCTGGGCGCACGATGGCTCGGGCGTCTACTACAGCCGGTATCCTGCGGCCGCGACCGGCCGCGGCGACGATGCGGGACGGCCGTCGGTGTACTTCCACAAGCTCGGTACCTCTCAGGACCAGGACCGCCTGGTCTACGCCGTCACCGATCACCCGACGCGCATCCCCGAGGCGCGCCTGACCGAGGATGGCCGCTACCTCGTGATCACGCAGGTCGAGGGCTACGAGAAGAACGGCGTGCTCGTCATGGACCTGCGCCAGGGGAGCCCGGTCGCACAGCCGCTGCTCATGGGGTGGGATGCGCTCTACACCTTCATCGGCAGCGACGGCGACGAGATCTACTTCCAGACGACCCACAATGCCCCGCTCGGGCGCGTGATCGCGGTCGACGCGCACGACGGCAGCCGGCGCCGCACCGTGGTGCCCGAGGGCACCAGTGCCCTCGAGGAGGCGACCTACGTGGGCCACCGGTTCCTGGTGCGCTACGTCGAGGATGCGCACGGGGTGGCGAAGGTCTTCGGGCACGACGGCCAGCTCGCCGGCACCGTGCCGCTGCCGGGACTGGGCGGGATCGACGGGCTGCGCGGCGAGGCCGACAGCCACGAGACCTTCTTCTCCTATACCGACTACCTGACGCCGCGCCGCATCTACCGCCTCGACGTCGACAGCGTGACGGCGACGCTGTGGCGCGAGCCCAAGGTGCCGAAGTTCAGCGGCGACTTCGTGACCGAGCAGGTGTTCTTCGGGAGCAAGGATGGCACGCGGGTGCCGATGTACATCACCCACCGCCGCGACCTCGCCAGGAACGGGGACAACCCGGTGCTCCTCTACGGCTACGGCGGGTTCAACATCTCCGCCACCCCGACCTACCGGCCGCAGGTGCAGGCGTGGCTGGAGGCCGGCGGGGTGTTCGCGGAGGCCAACCTGCGCGGGGGCGGGGAGTACGGGGAGGCCTGGCACCAGGCCGGCACGCTCGCCCATAAGCAGAACGTGTTCGATGACTTCATCGCCGCCGCCCAGTACCTGATCCACGAGCACTACACGCGCAGCGCGCGGCTCGGCATCCACGGGCGCAGCAACGGCGGCCTGCTCGTAGGTGCCGTGCTGACGCAGCGCCCGGACCTGTTCGCCGTCGCGCTCCCGGCGGTCGGGGTGCTCGACATGCTGCGCTACCAGACCGCGAGTGCCAACGCCCGGCAGTGGTCCTCGGACTTCGGGCTCTCCGAGGACCCGGAGCAGTTCCGCGCGCTGTACGCCTACTCGCCGGTACAAAACGTGAAGAAGGGCGTGTGCTACCCGCCCACGCTCATCACCACGGCGGACCACGACGACCGGGTGGTGCCGTGGCACAGCTACAAGTTCGCCGCCGCACTGCAGGCCGCCCAGGTATGCCCGAACCCGATCCTGATCCGCATCGAGACCCGCGCCGGCCACGGGGCGGGCAAGCCGGTGTGGATGCAGGTGGAGGACTACGCCGACCAGCTCGCCTTCGCGGCGCGCTACCTCGCCGTGCAGCCCACGGCACCCTGAGCCTCTTTCGGCTGCTCAGTCGGGCCTGATGAGCGCGACGAGCTTCAGGGTCTTGGGATCGAACACCGCGAGCAGCCGCATGGTGGTTCCGCCCCACATGACGAGCGTGTCGCTGGCCGTGGGGTCGAGGTTGCGCTGGCGCATGCGCGATTCGAGGAGCGCCCTCTCCGGCTTGGAGAAGTACTTGATCTCGGCAAGCGGTTGCAGGCGCTCCTTGAGTTTCGGCAGGCCCGCATTCCAGGTCTTGAAGTAGCGCGGCATGTCGATGATATCCGGGCCGCCACTCAGCGTTGCATGCTTGACGATACTGGCGGCTTCCTCCGGGTCATCCGGCAGCGGCGCCCAGACCCAGCGCACGGTGCTGTACCAGTGCGGCGCTAAGCCGGGGTTTTGCTGCCGGGCGAGCGCGGCCTCCTTGGAGTCGATGTCGGAGGCCTGCACGGTCTCGAGGCGGTCCGCCGAGAAGGTGTAGTAGAGCGGTCGTCCCTGCCACAGCGTCCAGGCGCCGTAGATCAGCGCGATCAGCTGCACCGTGCCGATGATGGCGATGTCGCGGGCCAGCTCGCGGCGCGGCTTGCCAGGGTTCGCGATGATGAGGGTGAGCGTCGGCCCCAGGACCAGGTCCACGCTGCACAGGATCAGGAGCACCCGCACCACGGAGGTGAGGTACCACCCCGGCCAGTGGTACCAGCCGAGGTAGAGGCCGCCGAGCACCAGGGTGAGCGCCGTGGCACTGGCAGTGAGGTGCCAGCCGAACGCCTTCAGCCGAAATCGCATGGTCGTTTAAGACTCCTCGGGAGGAGACTCATCCGGCGAGTCGGTCCCGAGCGGCTCGCCCGGGATTGCGCGCTGGCCGTTCAGCCACGCGCCCAGGTCGATCAGCCGGCAGCGCTCGCTGCAGAACGGGCGGTACGGATTGGAAGACCAGTCGACCAGGCGTTTGCAGGTCGGGCAGGCGATCTGCGTCGGCATGGCGAGCCGGGAGCCCTCAGGCGCAACAGCTGAGTGTGAAGCTCACGTCCGACTCCGCCTGGGTCGGGCGGGCGGCGATGCCGTTCCAGCTCAGGAACCGCACGCTGCAGCGATGGTGGCTGCCGCTGATCTCCGGATAGAGGCCGGCGGAGGCGGGCAGGAGCACCCGGATCAGCTGCAGCGGATGATCGCGATCGAACGTGATGGTGAAGGTGCCGCCCTTGGCGACCTCCCGGCGGTTGCGGCCGTTCTGGCGGGTGAGCCACAGGAGCTCGGCCACGGCATCGCACAGCGGCCGCAGGAGACCCAGCCACTGGTTGAAGGTCCGAAGGCGCGTCTCGTCGGACTGCGACAGCCAGAAGTAGTAGTCCGGCAGGTCGAACTCGCAGGTGCCGCCGGGGATGGCGCTGCGATGCTTGATGGCGCTTACGAACTCCGAGTCGCGCAGCGGCTGCAGGAAGGCCGAGCCGGCCTTCATGAGCTCCTCGCGCAGGCCGGTAAGGTTACCGACAAGGGACTTGAGGCGTGATCCGTCGACCCCGGGATTGCTCGCGAACTCGTTCAGCGCCGTGAGCTGGCTCTCGAGCTCTTTGAGCACATCGGAACGCACGTCGCCGCGGGTGGTGATCGCGAGGATGTCGATGAGGCTCGCCATCGCCGCCCGGCTGCCCCAGGGGCTCGCCATCTCGCTGTGATAGAGGGCCTGGTTGTACAGGAAGTCCAGGCGCAGGAACGTGCGCATGCGCTCGTTCAGCGGCTGCTCGAAGATCAGCGTCTCGGGCTGCGGCTCGGCCGCCGGGGCAAACCCGGCCGCGGCCAGTGGCGACTCACTCATGGTGCGTATTGTGCTTGACGCGCGCGCCGTCCGTAAACGGCGCCGATGGGCTGACGCCCCGAGGCGACAGGGGAATTCAGGTGCGCGGCTGCGCCGCGAGCTCCAGATAACGCGCGTGCAGCGCGGCGACCTGGCTCTGGACCGCGCTCATGTCGGCATCGTTGGTGATCACATCGTCCGCCGCCTTCAGCCGCGCAGTCCGCGGCGCCTGCGCCGCGAGGATGGCCTGCGCCTGCTCGGCAGTCGAGCCATCGCGGGTGCGCAGCCGGCGCAGCTGCAGCTCCTCGTCGCAGTCCACCACCAGCACCCGGTCGACGTGGGCGCTCAAGTTCTTCTCGACCAGGAGCGGGATGACAAGGATCTGGTAGGGACCGCCGGCCTCGGCGGACCGCGCTTCCATGGCGGCGCCGATCGCCGGGTGCGTGAGCGCCTCCAGGTCGGCGCGGGCCTTGGGGTCGGAGAACACAATGTTGCGCAGGGCCGGACGATCGAGGTGCCCGTCCGGGGTCAGGATGCTGGGTCCGAAGCGTTCCACGAGCCGGTCCAGCGGCGGCTGGCCGGGCTCGACCACGTCGCGGGCGATCTGGTCGCTGTCGAGGATCGGAACTCCGAGGGCACCGAAGAACTTGGCGGCGGTGGACTTGCCGCTGGCGATGCCTCCGGTAAGCCCGACCCGGAACGGGCGGGTGCTCATGAGTGGAAGAAGCTCAGGTACCGGCCGAGGACCCCGGGTCCGAGGAGCAGCATCAGCCATCCGGCGCCCGCCAGGAAGGGCCCGAAGGGGATGGGTGTGCCGTGGTGCTGTCGCTTGAGCGTCAGGGTCACGATGCCCGTGATGGCCCCGACCACGGCGGCGATCAGGATGACCGGCAGCAGCATCTGCCAGCCGAGCCATGCGCCCAGGGCGGCAAACAGCTTGAAATCGCCGTAACCCATGCCTTCCTTCCCGGTGACCAGCCGGAACAGATGATAGACGCTCCAGAGACTGGCGTAACCGCCCATGGCGCCGGTCACGCTGATCGGCAGGGTCACCGGGATCGCAGCACCGGGCACGGGTGTGCCCAGGAGGCTGACCAGGAGCCCCAGCCACAGGAGCGGCAGGGTCAGGCAGTCCGGCAGCAGCTGGTGATCGATGTCGATGCAGGCGAGCGCGATCAGGAACCAGGTGAGCACCAGGCCGGCGGCGGCAGCCCAGCCGTACCCGAAGTGCCACGCGACGACGGCACTGAGGATCCCCGTCAGGCATTCCACCAGCGGGTAGCGCGCGGAGATCGGTGCCCGGCAATGCCGGCAGCGTCCCCGCAGCACCAGCCACGAGAGCACCGGGATGTTCTCAAGGGCGCCGATCGGGGCTTTGCAGTGGGGGCAGGCGGAGCGCGGCACCACCAGGTTGAAGGGCGGCTCGGAGCTCACATGCGCGGTGGTGGACTCGCGGTCGAGCCCCGCGCATTCCTCGCGCCACTGGCGCTCCAGCATGACCGGCAGCCGGTAGATGACGACATTCAGGAAGCTGCCGATGGCAAGGCCCAGCACGAAGCACGTGCCGATGAACAGGCCGGGGGAGTCGGCGAGCAGCGCCAGCGCTGACATGTGGGCGAGGACTCCCCGCGAAGTGAGGCTGCGGGCGCGCCCCGTCGCGGGGCACGTCCGCAGCGCCAGACTTCAGACGACCGATGCGAGCTTGAAGATCGGCAGGTACATCGCGATGACGAGACCGCCGACGAGCACGCCGAGCACAACCATGATGAGCGGCTCGAGCAGGCTCGACATCGCATCCACCGCGTTGTCGACTTCGGCCTCGTAGAAGGTGGCGACCTTGCTGGACATTTCGTCCAGCGAACCGGATTCCTCGCCGACCGCGATCATCTGGTTGACCATATTCGGGAAGAGGCCGGTGGACTCCATCGAGCGTTGCAGGCGCTGCCCGGTGGACACCTCGTCCTTCATCCTCAGAACCGCCTTTTCGTAGACGATATTACCGGTGGCGCCAGCTACCGATCCAAGCGCCTCTACCAGCGGCACACCCGCGGCGAACATGGTCGACAGCGTGCGGGCGTAGCGGGCGATCGCGGCTTTGTGGAGGATCGGTCCAATCACCGGCATCTTGAGTACGAGGCGATCCAGGAACTCCCGCATCGCGCGGGACCGCTTCTTGAAGTAGAAGAACGTCCAAAACGCGCCGCCGAGCGCCACTAGCATGTAAAAGCCGTAGTGCTGGACATCATGCGATATGTTGATGACGAACTGGGTGAAGGCGGGCAGTGACGCGCCAAATCCCTTGTACAGCGCATCAAACTGTGGGATGACGAAGATCAGTAGCACCACAGTCACGATAACGGCCACCACCAATACGGCGGCCGGATAAAACAGCGCCTTTTTCACCTTTTTCTTGAGGGCCTCGGTTTTCTCCTTGTAGGTGGCAACCTTGTCCAGCAGCGACTCCAGGGCGCCGGCCTGCTCGCCGGCTTCGACCAGGTTCACGTACAGGTCATCGAAGTACAGCGGATGCTTACCCAGCGCTTCATGCAGCGAGGTGCCGCCCTCGACGTCCGCCTTGACGTCCAGGATCAGTTTCTGCATCGCTGGCTTGTCGTTGCCATTGCCAACGATTTCGAACGCCTGTACGAGCGGGATGCCGGCGGCGAGCATGGTAGCGAGCTGACGGCTGAAAACGGCGATATCGCCCGCGTTGACCGAGCCGCCCTTGCGGCCCTGCTTCTGCTTGCGGATCTTGGAGGGGGCCACGCCCTG
Source organism: Pseudomonadota bacterium (assembly GCA_018241425.1). Classification (GTDB taxonomy): domain Bacteria; phylum Pseudomonadota; class Gammaproteobacteria; order Steroidobacterales; family Steroidobacteraceae; genus 13-2-20CM-66-19. The sequence continues at coordinate 27,180 of JAFEDU010000006.1, read as the reverse complement.
GCGGCGCAGTTCGGCGCGCAGCGTCTGCTCGTCGGGCGCGAGGCTCTTGCCCTTGATGCGCGCACCGCGCTTGTCCCGGCCTTCCCAGGCAAAGGGAATGTCACGCTTGATGCTCTTGGATGCGACGCTTGCTACTGCCATGGGTTGGTTTCCGTTCTTGCGTCACTCGACCGTGACGCTGTTGACTTCCTCGAGACTCGTCAATCCGTTCTTGACCTTCTCAAGCCCCGCGCGGCGCAGGTCCCAGACCCCTTCCTTCGCGGCCTGATCGCCGATCTCCACGGCGCTGCCACCGGCCAGGATGATGCGCGCGATGGACTCGGTGATCGGCAGGACCTGGTAGATACCGACGCGGCCCTTGTAGCCGTCCGTGCAATTGCCGCAGCCCTTGGGTGCGAAGATCTTAAGGCCGCCGCTCAGCTCGTCTTCCTTGAAGCCTTCCTTGACCAGGGCTTCCTTCGGCAAGTCGAGCGGCTGCTTGCACTGGCTGCACAGGCGCCGCGCGAGACGCTGCGCGATGATGAGGCTCACGGAGGTCGCGATCGCGTAGGGCTTGACCCCCATGTCGACGAGTCGGGTGAGGGTTTGGGGTGCATCGTTGGTATGGAGCGTGGACAGCACCAAGTGACCGGTCTGCGAGGCCTTGATGGCGATCTCCGCGGTCTCGAGGTCACGGATCTCACCGACCATGATGACGTCGGGGTCCTGGCGCAGGAACGCGCGCATCGCCGAGGCGAAGGTGAGGCCGACCTTCGGGTTGACGTTGACCTGGTTGACGCCCGGCAAGTTGATTTCCGCGGGATCCTCAGCGGTTGAAATGTTGGTGTCTTCGCGGTTGAGGATGTTCAGGCCCGTATACAGCGACACGGTCTTGCCGCTGCCGGTGGGGCCGGTCACCAGGATCATGCCCTGGGGTTTGGCCAGGAACTTGGTGTACAGATCCTTCTGGAAGGGTTCGTAGCCGAGTGAGTCGATACCGAGCTGCGCCTGGGCAGGGTCCAGGATACGCATTACGATCTTCTCGCCGAACAGCGTCGGGCAGGTGCTGACGCGGAAGTCGATCGCACGGTTCTTGGACAGCTTCATCTTGATGCGGCCGTCCTGCGGGACACGGCGCTCGGCGATGTCCAGCCGCGACATGACCTTCAGGCGCGCGGCGAGCTTCTGGCCGAGCTGCACCGGGGGGGCTGCAACCTCCTTCAGCACACCATCCATGCGCAGGCGGACGCGGTAGATTTTTTCATACGGCTCGAAATGGATGTCGGACGCGCCGCGGCGGATGGCGTCCAGCATCACCTTGTTCACGAAGCGTACGATCGGCGCGTCTTCGACGTCGTCCCTGGAGACCCGGTCCTCGAGCTCGTCCTCGCCGCCGGTGACCTCCAGCGATTCGAGGTCGACATCGCCCTCTTCCGAGAGCGAGCTCATCTGGTTGTCGACCTGTTCGAGCGCCTTGTCGAGCGCCCGCTGCAGCTTGTCGTCCTCGACCACGATGGCCTCGATCCCCAGGCCCGTCGCGAACTTAACCTCGTCGATTGCGTGCAGGTTGGTGGGGTCGGCGACCGCCAGGAACAGGCGCTTGCCACGGCGGAACAGCGGCAACACGCGGTGCTTGGCGAGCAGCTTGTCGCTCACCGCGCGGACGGAATCCATGTCCAGCTGGGCGGCGTCCAGGTCGAACAGCGGCACGCCGAACTCGTTGGAGGCGGCGACGGCGATGTCGCGGGCGCGGGCCGCACCGCTGCCCACCAGCTGGGTCACGACGCTGGTCTTCTTCTCGTGCGACTGCGCCACGGCATCCAGCATGACGGCCTCTTCGACGAGGCCGTCCTGAACGAGGCGCTGGGGCAGGCCTCCGAGCCCGGCCCGGCCACTCGACGCCAATGAAACGTTGTCATTCATAGGTTTACGACTGACGGGCTCGTCCAGCGATGACAAACTAAAGAGCGCAGGAACGCAATTGTCAAATCCCTGTCGATTTTGAGGGACAACCCTGCCGGCGGGGCGGGGCGCGCGTCACAAATGCCGCGGGGTCCTACCCGCAGGCCCCAAACAAAAGCCCCGGCGCGAGGCCGGGGCTTAGGGACTTCGGTTAAGAAGTCAGGAGGTCGTTACTTGCACTCCGTCGGAGCGTAACGGGCAGGCACGGTGCCGGCCGCGGCGACCAGCATCGCAGGGACGCGGGTCGTGGCAGTGTTGCTCGACACCGAGGCACACGACCAGTCGATGTTGCCCGTGTTCGCACCACCGTTGGCGCTCAGCAGCGCATAGGCACCGCCGGCGTTGATCTGCGGGGTCAGAACCAGGTTGAGGCCGTTCAGCTGCGGGGTGTTCGCCCCGTAAGCGACCGTGATCACCCCGTTGGCCGGGTTGATCGTGATCAGCTGCACGTACTTGGAGGCGGTCCAGCCGGCAGCCCAGGACACCGAGGCGGTGTTGACGCCGTTGATACCGTTCGACTGGTAGCCTTCCGATACCGACGTCTTTGCAGAGTCGGCCAGGTTCAGGCCTTCAGTCACCTTCGAGCGAATCGTGTAGTCCTGGTAGGCCGGGATCGCGATCGCGGCCAGAATGCCGATGATCGCAACCACGATCATCAGCTCGATCAGGGTGAAACCCTTTTGCACAGCTTTCATTGAATGAAACTCCTAAAAAATGTCAGTCCTGAGGATCAGAATCGCGGCGCAAAAGTGGGCGCCCGGGCTTACAGGAGCAAGTGCTGTGCCAGTCGCTCCATTTGTCAACAAGTCGTTGTTTAAATTGTATAAATACAGTTTGGCCGGGTCCGGCGTTTTACTTAGGCCCTGTCGCGAGCTGACGCCAGATGCGTGCGTGCGCGTCAGAAAGTGACGCGGTGCGTCACCCGCTCACTCGATTCCGAGTTTCTTGATCCGGTAGCGCAGCGCTCGGAAGCTCATGCCCAGCAGCTTGGCGGCCGCGGTCTTGTTGTAGCGGGTCTTCTCGAGGGCTTTGACGATTGCGTCGCGCTCCAGGTTCTCGAGCTGGCTCCCCAGAGCCTCGGTCCCCACATGCATTGCCGGTGCGGGGGCTGCTTCCTCGCGTCCTGCCTCGGCTCCCGGGGCCCGGGCGGCAGCCCGGACCCGGATGGACTCAGCCCCGATCGAGCGGCCGCCACTTAACGTCAGGGCACGCTCGAGCACGTTCTCCAGCTCGCGCACATTGCCCGGAAAGGGGTAGCTGCGCAGCAGTTCGACCGCATCGGCGGTGAGCGAGGCGGCCTCCTGTCCGGCGCGGCGCGCCAGCCGGGCGAGGATCGACTCGGCGATCTCGCCGATGTCCTCCGCACGCTCCCGCAACGGGGGCACGCGTATCTCGATGACGTTGATGCGGTAGTAAAGGTCCTCGCGGAACTGGCCCTGGCCGACCAGTTCCGCCAGGTTCTTGTGCGTGGCTGAGAGGATGCGTACGTCCACGGCCTGCTCACGGGCCTCCCCGATGGGGCGCACGGTCTTTTCCTGTACCACGCGCAGGAGTTTCACCTGCATGTGCAGGGGCAGGTCCGCCACCTCGTCCAGGAACAGCGTGCCCCCTTCCGCGCTCTGGATCAGCCCCTGCTTGTCGGCCACCGCGCCGGTGAAAGCGCCGCGACGGTGCCCGAAGAGCTCGCTCTCCATGAGCTCGGTGGGGATCGCGCCGCAGTTCACGGCCACGAAGGGCGCGCCGCGCCGGGCGCCGCTCTCGTGGATCATGCGCGCCACGAGCTCCTTGCCCGTCCCGGACTCTCCCCAGATGTGCACCGGGGCCTGGCTGCGGGCGACCCGGCCGATCATCTCCCGCAACTGTTCCATCACCGCCGAGCGGCCCAGCAGGCGCGGACCGCGCAGGCGCGCCGCGGTCTCGGCATCGATCGAGGTCCCGAGCTTGATGGCGCTGCCGACCAGCCGGCGCAGCACCCCCAGGTCGAGCGGCTTGGAGACGAAGTCGAAGGCGCCGAGCTTGAGGGCGCGCACGGCGGACTCCACATTGCCGTGCGCCGTGATCACCGCCACCGGCAGGTCCGGCCGGTTCTCCTGTATCCAGGCCACGAGGTCCAGCCCGTTGCCGTCCGGCAGACGCATGTCGGTCAGGCACAGGTTGAAGCGCTCGGTCTTGAGCAGCTGCTGCGCGGTCGCGAAGTCGGCCGCATCCCGGGTGCGCAGGTTCATGCGCCCGAGCGTCAGGCTGACCAGTTCCAGCAGGTCCGGCTCGTCGTCGACGACGAGCACGACCGGAGCGTCGGTGGTTCCCGCGGCGCTCAAGCGCTTCTCCAGCGGCCGGGATCGGCGAATACCAGCCGGAACGTGCTGCCGCCTCCCGGCCGCGGCTCGTAGAGCAGCGTGGCGCCATTGTTCTGGGCCAGCTCGCGCGCCAGGAAGAGGCCGAGCCCGGAGCCCTTGCCGGCCGAGAAGAAGGGCTCGAAGATGCGTTCGACGCTGTCCGCCGCCACCCCGGGCCCGCGGTCCAGGACCTCGACGAAGGGCCGCTGCGTGCCGCTCATCCGGCCCATACGGATCTCGGCCACGGGTTGCGTCCCGGTGGCGGCGTATTTGAAGGCGTTCTCACACAGGTTCCAGACGATCTGTCGCAGCTGGCCGGCGTCGACCTGCACTTCGATACCGGGGTCGGGATTTTCCACGATCAGGGCCGAGGGCGGATGCTGCATTGTTTCACAGAATTCGTCGCGGAACTCTTCGAGCCAGGCCGCGAGCGGCAGTGATTCGCGGCGCGAGGGCTCGCGGCGTGAGAGCCGCTGCACGTTTTCGATGATCGTACTCACGCGCGTCGCGTTGCCGCGGATGATCTCGCTCAGGCGCTGGTCTTCCGGCGAGAGCTGCGGCGACTCCGCCAGCAGCTGCGCGGCGTGGCTCATGGCACCGACCGGGTTGCGGATTTCGTGGGCGATGCTGGCGCTCAGCCGTCCCAGGGCCGCCAGCTTGGACTGCTGCACCCGCTCGTTGATGAGGCTCGTGTCCTCCAGGAACACCAGTACCGGGGGGGGCTTGGAGCTGCCCAGCGGGGCGAAATGCGGGCGGATGATGCGGGCGCCGTCGGCTGCCACGAAGGTCTGGTCCGTCGCCGGCGCCGGCCCGGTGTCCGCCTCGCGCTGCCGCCACGCCTCCAGCAGGTACTGCAGGCGTGGCGATGCCTCGCCGATGAGGGCCTCGGGATAGGCGTTGCGGTCACCGAGCACCGTGGCCGCCGACTCGTTGATGAGCCGGATGCGGTCATCCGCGTCGATGACGAGGATGCTCTCGCGCAGGTGCTGGATGATGTACTGCGAGAGCTCCGCCATGTTGGCGAGGTCGATTTCCTGGCGCCGCACCAGGGCTGCGCTCTCGCGCAGGTAATTGGCCACCGGCCAGGTCAGCAGCGCCACCAGGAACAGCGCCACGCCGAACATGCCGGCGGTGCCGTACGAACCCGGCGGCACACCGTCGGTGACGTCCACCAGGGCCTGCTGCAGCAGTATCGCCAGAGCCGCGACCGAGGCGATCAGCAGGGCATCGCGGCGGTCGGCGAGCAGGGTGAGTGCCAGCACCGGCAGCACCAGCAGGATCCCGAGCCCGCTGTCGGCGCCGCCCGCCGCGTACAGGATGAAGCCGATCGCGGCGGCATCCACCACCGCGTTGACCAGCGCCACGATCCTTAAGGAGGACCAGTGCAGCCGCCGGGCGATGATCAGCAGCACCGCCGCCGTGAAGTAGGCGATGCAGCCGGCGAGGAACAGCGCCGGGTGAGTCGGGTTTACGCCCCACGCTGCCCCCGCCAGCGTATGCAGAAGGATGAGAGTCAGCGGGGCGAGCAGGCGGTAGAGATTGAGGAGGCCGATGACGCGCCATGCCAGATCGCTGGGAGTCACGGCGGCGAGGCGGGTGTAAGTCGCGGACAAGGCGCTCAGAGATCCGGCGAAGTGGGCTCCGAAGGCAGGGACTCTATCATCTATGCGAGGACGCGGGACGCGATGCAGGTCGCAGCCGGAGCGATGGCAGCGCAAGCGGACGGCACCGCTGCTCCCGCGCTGGTCAGGCGCCGCTGTTTTCGCGCAGAATGCGCGCTTTCCGCGCAACAGGCAGTGCGATGAATCTCCACGAGTACCAGGCGAAGGAAGTCTTCCGCAACTATGGCATTCCGGTACCCGCCGGCAAGGTGGCCGCCAGCGCCGACGAGGCGGCTGCCGCCGCCGAGTCTCTGGGCGGCAGCGTGTGGGTGGTGAAGGCGCAGGTGCACGCGGGCGGCCGTGGCAAGGCCGGCGGCGTCAAGCTCGCGCGCGATGTGAATTCCGTTCGGGCGGCGGCTGCAGAGCTCATCGGCCGGCGGCTCGTCACCCCGCAGACCGGGGCCGAGGGTCTGCCCATCGGGCGCGTCTACGTCGAGTCCGGCTCGGAGATTGCGCGCGAGATCTACCTCTCCCTCACCCTCAACCGTGAGAAGAGCCGCATCGCCCTGATCGCCTCGTCCGCGGGCGGCATGGACATCGAGGAGGTGGCGCACAAGACCCCCGAGAAGATCCTCGCTGCCACCATTCACCCTGCCGCGGGCCTGCAGGGATTCCAGGCGCGCCAGATCGCGTTCGGGCTGGGCCTGAGCGGTGCGCAGATCACGCAGTTCACGGCACTGGTGAGCGCGCTCTACCGCCTGTACCTGGAGAAGGACCTGAGCCTGGTGGAGATCAACCCGCTCATCGTCACGCGCGCCGGGGACCTCATGGCGCTCGATGCCAAGATGAACGTGGATGCCAACGCCCTGTTTCGTCATCCGGAGCTCGTGCAGTTGCGCGACCCGAGCCAGGAAGACCCGATGGAGCGGCGCGCGGCCGAGCACGACCTCAACTACGTCTCCCTCGACGGCGACATCGCCTGCATGGTCAACGGGGCCGGACTCGCGATGGCGACCATGGACCTGATCAAGCTGCACGGCGGCCAGCCGGCGAACTTCCTCGACGTCGGCGGCGGCGCCACCAGTGAGCGCGTGACGGCGGCCTTCGAGCTGATCCTCTCCAACTCCAAGGTGCGCGCGGTCCTCGTCAACATCTTCGGTGGCATCGTGCGCTGCGACATCATCGCCGAGGGCGTCATCAACGCGGTGAAGAAGGTCGGCGTCAAGGTGCCGGTGGTCGTGCGCCTGGAGGGCACCAACGCGGATGCCGCGCGCGCCATGCTCGCGAAGAGCGGGCTCACGATCACCCCGGCTGAAGATCTCACCGATGCGGCACGCAAGGTCGTGGCGCTGGCGAAGAAGGGCAAGGCATGAGCATTCTGGTCAACCGCAATACCAAGGTGATCTGCCAGGGCTTCACCGGCAAGCAGGGCACCTTCCATTCCGAGCAGGCGCTCGCCTACGGGACGCAACTCGTCGGCGGCGTGACGCCCGGCCGCGGCGGCCAGAAGCACCTCGGCCTGCCGGTGTTCGACACCGTACGCGACGCCGTGCGCGAGACCGGCGCCACCGCCAGCGTCATCTACGTCCCGCCCCCGGGGGCTGCCGACTCGATCCTCGAGGCCATCGACGCCGGCATCGAGCTCGTCGTCTGCATCACCGAGGGCGTGCCCGTCAACGACATGGTGCGCGTGAAGTCCGTGCTCGCAGGATCCGCGACCCGCCTGGTGGGCCCCAACTGCCCGGGCGTCATTACGCCGGAGGAGTGCAAGATCGGGATCATGCCGGGCTTCATTCACAAGAAAGGCGCGGTGGGCATCGTGTCGCGCTCCGGAACGCTGACCTACGAGGCGGTCTTCCAGACCACCCGCAACGGGCTGGGGCAGAGCACCTGCGTCGGCATCGGAGGCGACCCGGTGCGCGGCATGAACTTCATCGACGTGCTGGAACTGTTCGAGCGCGACCCGCGCACGGAAGGGATCATCCTCGTGGGCGAGATCGGCGGCAGTGACGAGGAGGCCGCCGCCCGCTACATCCGGCGCTTCGTGACCAAGCCCGTGGTGGCCTACATCGCGGGGGTGACTGCGCCTCCGGGCAAGCGCATGGGACACGCCGGCGCCATCGTGGCCGGCGGCAAGGGGACGGCCGCCGACAAGTACGCGGCGTTCGAGGCCGCCGGGGTACGCACCGTCAAGTCGCCCGCGGAGCTGGGTACGGCGATGGCCGAGGTACTGCGCAAGCGCCGTGCGGCCGCGGCGAAACCGGCGGTCCGGGTCGCCCCTGCACCCGCGAAGCCGCGGGCGGCGAAGAAGAAGGTTGCGCCTAAGCGTGCCAAGCCGAGCCCGAAGGTGAAGCGCCGCGCGGCACCGGCGCGCCGCCCCGCGCGCAAGCACCGCTGAGTTCTGAAACAATAGCCTCAAGCCGCGCCCAAACGCCCGGTCCGAGGATCTCGCCACCGACATGAGCGCGCCGCTGCGGATCGCCCTGGCTCAGCTGAACTTCCTGGTCGGCGACGTCCAGGGCAATGCCGGGCGCGTGATCGCCGCCGCGCAGCGCGCTTCCAGCGAGCACCGCGCGGATCTCGTGCTGTTCCCGGAGCTCACGCTGTCCGGCTACCCGCCCGAGGACCTGCTCTTTCACCGCGGCTTCCGCCGGCAGATCGAGGCGGGGCTGCAGCGCGTCCGCACCGAGGTCGCGAACGTACCGGTGGTGCTGGGCTTCCCCGAATATGCGCAGGGCGGCATCTACAATTCCGCCGCCCTCCTGGAGCGCGGCGAGATCTCGGCCATCCACCGCAAGTCCGAGCTCCCCAACTACAAGGTCTTCGACGAGAAGCGCTACTTCGAGGCCGGCACGCAGCCCACGGTGAGCCGCTGCGGCGAGGTGCGCACCGGGCTGCTCGTCTGCGAGGACATCTGGGAGCCGCAGGCCGCACAGCTGAGCCGCGCCTCAGGCGCGCAGCTGCTGCTGGTCATCAACGCGTCCCCCTACGAGATCCACAAGCAGCGCGAGCGCGAGGCCGTGGCGCGGGCGCGGGTCCAGGACGTCGGCATCCCGCTCGTGTACGTGAACCTCTTGGGCGGCCAGGACGAGCTCGTCTTCGACGGCAACTCGTTCGTCATGGATGCCACCGGCGAGGTGGTGATGCGTGCGCCGGCCTTCCAGGAGGGCATCTATGTCGCTGAATTCGTCCGCGACGGCGCGGGCGGCGTGCGGCCGGTCCCGGGTGCGGTAGCCCCGGAGCTCTCGGACGAGGCGAGCGTCTATGGCGCACTCGTGCTCGGGGTGCGGGACTACGTGCGCAAGCACGGCTTCCCGGGCGTCGTGATGGGGCTCTCGGGAGGCGTCGACTCCGCGCTGACGCTCGCCATCGCGGTGGACGCGCTCGGTGCCGAGCACGTGCAGGCAGTGATGATGCCCTCGCGCTACACCTCGCAGATGAGCCTCGACGATGCGCGCCTGCAGGCCGAGGCGCTCAAGGTCAGGTACAGCGTGCTCTCGATCGAGAACATGTTCGAGACGACGCTCGCCACGCTCAAGGGCGAATTCGCCGGGCGGCCGGCGGATGCGACCGAGGAAAACATCCAGTCGCGCTGCCGCATGCTGCTGCTCATGGGCCTGTCCAACAAGACCGGACGCATGCTGTTGACCACCGGCAACAAGAGCGAGATGGCGGTCGGGTACGCGACCCTCTACGGGGACATGGCTGGCGGGTTTGCGCCCATCAAGGACTGCAGCAAGCTGCTCGTGTACCGGCTTGCCCACTACCGCAATTCGCTGGGTGCGGTGATACCGCAGCGGGTCATCGAGCGCGCACCTTCCGCGGAACTGCGGCCCGACCAGAAGGACTCCGACTCGCTGCCCCCGTACGAAGTGCTCGATGCGATCCTCGAGGCGTTCATCGAGGAGGACCTGTCGGTCGATGAGATCGAGGCCCGCGGCTTCGACCGTGCCACGGTCGCGCGCGTGCTCGACATGGTGAAGCGCAACGAATACAAGCGCCGCCAGGCGCCCCCCGGCGTGCGGGTCAGCCGCCGCGCCTTCGGGCGCGACTGGCGCTATCCCATCACCAGCGGCTACCGCCGCTAGCGCCGCTGCCTACCAGAGCTTCCACCACGCCTTCTTGACCTCCGCCTGCGCGATGGGGACGGTGGCGTTGTAGTTGAGCTGGTAGACCTCCCGGCTCTGTTCCGCGAGCTTGGGCAGGTTCAGGCGATCGTAGCTGGCGATCAGGATCTCCAGCCCCTGGCGCGTCGCGGGGGCACCGTCGTACTGCTCGATCGCCGCGCGGGCACGCTGGGCGGCGGCCACGAAGGCGTTGCGCTTGAAGTAGAAGGCCGCCACGTGCACCTCGTAGCTCGCCAGGCGGTCGCGCAGGTACACCATGCGCTGCAGGGCATCCGGGGCGTACTCGCTCTTGGGGTACTGCTCGACCACGGTCTTGAAGGCGGCGAAGGACTTGCGCGCCTGGCTGGGGGGCCGCTTGCTGAGGTCGGCATGGAAGAGGGACTCGATCGCGTTGGGCTGGCGCTCGAAGTCGACCAGCCCTTTCACGTACCAGGCGTAGTCCACGCGCGGGTGCGTCGGGTTCTCGCGGATGAAGGTGTCGGCGGCGTCGGTGGCGGATTCGCCCTCGCCGGACCGGTAATATACGTAAATGAGGTCGAGACGCGCCTGCTTGGCCTCGTCGGTGAAGGGGAAACTCGCCGTCAGACGCTCGTAGGTCTTGATGGCGGTATTGAAGTCATAGGCGTCCATGGCCTTGTGGGCCTTCTTATATAGGGTTGCCGGGGTCTCCTTGAGGTTCGGGCGGTCGCGACGCGAGTGGCAGCCGGCGAAATTGAAGGCGAGCAGGGCAATACACAGCGCGAGCACGGCGCCGCGCGCCGGACGGAACACAGACATCTTGAAAAGGGCCTTTCTTTGGCTTCGCGCCGGCGTAATCCCGAAAGTATAGCGAATCCTGCCGCAGCCCTTCCGACCACCGGGGCCGCGACCGAGTTCCGCGTCCACAGCCTGCGTTTGCCGCCGGATTGCGGCGGCCTGCGCTTCGACCAGGCCCTGGCCCGGGCGCTGCCCCAGTACTCGCGGGCGCGCCTGCGGGAATGGATCGACGCCGGGTCGGTCCAGGTCGACGGCCGGCCCCTGCGGCCCAAGGACCGGGTGCTGGGCGGCGAGCAGGTGCACATCGAGGCGCAGCTCCCCGTGGCGACACCGCTCGCGCCCGAGGCGATGCCGCTGTCCATCGTGTACGAGGACCGGAGCCTCCTGGTCATCGACAAGCCCGCCGGCCTCGTCGTACACCCCGGGGCCGGCAATCCGCGTCATACCCTGCAGAACGCGCTGCTGGCGCACGACCCGAAGCTGACCCTCGTGCCCCGCGCGGGGCTCGTGCACCGGCTCGACAAGGACACCAGCGGGTTGCTGGTCGTCGCGCGCACGCCGGAGGCCCATGCCGCCCTGGTCGAGGAGCTCGCCGAGCGCGAGATCGAGCGTGAGTACCTCGCCCTGTGCATGGGCGTCATGACCGCCGGGGGTACCATCGATGAGCCGATCGGCCGCCACCGCACGCAGCGCACCCGCATGGCCGTGCGGTCCGATGGCCGTCCCTCGGTGACGCACTATCGCGTGGTGCAGCGGTTCCGCGCCCATACCTTCGTGCGGGTGCAGCTGGAGACCGGCAGGACCCACCAGATCCGCGTCCACCTGGCCCACGCGGGATTCCCTGTGGTCGGCGATCCGGTCTACGGCGGCCGGCGCCGGCTGGTGGCGGGCGGGTCCCCCGCCCTCAGCGCGGCGCTCGCCGGCTTCCACCGTCAGGCGCTGCACGCGGCGCGTCTCGGCCTCACCCATCCGCAGACGGGCCGCCGCATGGCCTGGGAAGCCCCGCTGCCGCAGGACATGGCGGCCCTGCTGGTGGCACTGCGGAAGGACCTGGAGGGATGAGCCCGGCAGCTGAGGTGCTGATCCCGCAGTGGGGCGCTCCGCGGAACGTGCGTGCGGCATTCACGCTCCGGCAGGGTGGGGTGAGCACCGGGCCGTTCCAGTCGCTCAATCTTGGTGACCACGTAGGCGATGAACCGGCGGCGGTGCTCGAGAACCGGCGCCGCCTGGGCAGTGCCCTGCAGCTGCCGTGCGAGCCGTTGTGGTTGCGGCAGGTCCATGGCGCAGCCGTGTGGGATGCCGCGCAGCGCCCTGGCGGCAGCGCGCCTGAGGCGGATGCCGTGGTCGTGCGTGCGCCGGGCCGCGTCGCCGTGGTCCAGGTCGCCGACTGCCTGCCGGTGCTGTTCTCGGCCCGGGACGGTGCCGTGGTGGCGGCGGCGCATGCCGGGTGGCGGGGGCTGGCCGCGGGCGTCCTGGAGGCCACCGTGGCGGCGATGGCGGTCGACCCGCGAAGCATGGTCGCCTGGCTCGGGCCTGCGATCGGCCCGGAGGCGTTCGAGGTGGGTGCCGAGGTGCGCGAGGCGTTGCTGGCCGGGGATCCGGCGGCAGGCGGGGCCTTCACGCCGAACGCCCGCGGGCGCTGGCAGTGCGATCTCGTAGGACTTGCTCGGCGACGCCTGGCGGGGCTGGCCGTGGGCCAGGTCTTCGGCGGATCCTGGTGCACTTACTCCGAGCCGCGGCGGTTCTTCTCGCACCGGCGCGAGGGACGCTGCGGACGCATGGCGGCGCTGCTGTGGATGCAATGAAACATCCGCCGGCCCGGGCGCTGCGGCACCGCGTGCTAGCATCGTCGCAAATCAACGCATAAGACCGCCCCCGTCCGCGTGCCGCTCCTGCCGCTGATCCTGTTCTGTGCCGCCCTCGGAGGCATCGCGAGTGCCGCCTTCGCGGTGGTATTCCTGTGGGTGTCCGATGAGCGCAGCGCGCGGATCCTGCCGCACTTCGTGAGCTTTGCCACCGGCGCGCTGCTCGCGGCCGCCCTGCTCGCGCTGCTGCCCGAGGCCATCGAGGGGCTGGGAGCCGACGGCGCACACCGGCTGGGCGTGACGCTGGTGGCCGGCCTCGTGATCTTCTTCCTGATCGAGAAGACGGTGCTGTGGTGGCATCGCCATCATCATCACGACCACGCGCACGTCCCGCACGCGGCCGATGCGCGCGAGCACGCCTCCGGAATCCTCGTGCTGATCGGCGACAGCATCCACAACGCGCTCGACGGGGTCATCATCGCCGCGGCGTTCCTCAACGACCGTACCCTGGGATGGGTCACGACTTTCGCGGTGGCGGCTCATGAGATCCCGCACCGCGTCGGGGACTTCGGGATCCTCGTCAATGCCGGCATGTCCCGGCAGCGCGCCCTGTGGCTGAATCTCGCGACCGGACTCGCCTCCCTCGGCGGCGCGCTGGGCGCCTACTTCGCGCTGGGCGCCTCGATGGGTTTCCTTCCCTACGCGCTGGCCTTTGCCGCGGCGGGGTTTCTCTACGTCGCGGTCGCCGGACTGATTCCAGGCCTGCAGCGCCGCGCGGATCCCCGCACCAGCGTCACCCAGGTGTCCCTGATGACCCTGGGCATCGTGGCGGTTTATGTCGCAGACGCCATCGCGCACTAAAGAAACCTCAAGATGGGCCGTATTGTGACCCCCCGCATCCCCAGGGGAGATGTAATCGGGCCAATCTAAGTGAATCATTGGAGGCACTGGCACCGGGACATCAGCGCGGCGCCACTTTTGGAGTCCCCATGCCTAAGTGGTTCGAGACTCGCGAGGCCGTCGACGTCGGGACGACGCTTGCCCGGAAACTGCTGCAAGAGAGCGGCTCGAGCGGTGCGCAGCAGGGGAAGGCCGCCGACCCCGAGCGCACCGTGCGCCAGTTCCTGCGCGCCGTGGACGGTGACACGCAGAACCTCAGGCTCAACGTCCTGCAGCGCGCCCGCCTCGCTCACGCGTTCAAGTGGCACCTGCGCGAGAGCGGCACGGACGGCGCGGCCGCCGACGGCTACACGAAATTACTCGTCACGCGACTGAGCGCCGGCGGCGGCGCTGCTGCCCCGGCACCCGGCCGGCCCGCCGCCGCGGCCCCGGAGCGGTTCGATGCCGGTGCGGTGCGCGCCCAGGGCCTGGAACATCTCAAGCGCGCGGCCTACCCGGAGGCGGCACGGTGCTTCCGGCGCCTGTGCGACCACGACCCGGGCGATGCGGAGGCCCACAACCAACTCGGTGCGGCGCTGCTCAACCTGGGTGAGTACGCCGAGGCAGAAGCCCAGCTGCGGCGGGCGATCAAGGGCCGGGAATCCCTCGCGGACGCCCACAGCAACCTCGGCTACGCGCTGCGTGCCCAGGGCCGCGTGGGCGAGGCCGAAGGGGCTCTGCGCCGCGCCCTCAAGCACAAGCCCGGGCACGCGGGAGCCCAGGTGAACCTGGCCGCGACGCTGTTGCTGACCGGCCGGTGGGCCGAGGCGCAGGAGCTGATCGAGCGCGTGCTGCGCGCCGCACCCCGCAATGTGGAGGCCCTGACCCTGCGGGCCCAGATCGCCCGCGGTGAGGGGCGCCTCGCCGAGGCCGAGGCGGATTTCAGGCGCGCCTGCGAGCTCGCCCCGCAGGCGGCGAGTGCCTGGGCGGGGCTGGCGGGCCTGCGCCGGATGACCCGCGCCGATGGGGACTGGCTCAAGCGCGCCGAGGCCCTCGTCGCGGCCGGCATCGCGCCGCTGGACGAGGCCGACCTGCGCTACGCCATGGGCAAGTTCTGCGACGACACCGGCGACTACGCGCGCGCCTTCCGTCACTTCCGGCGCGCCAACGAGCTGCAGAAGGCGGCTGCGCCGCGCTACGACCGCGACGGACAGGCCCGCCTGGTCAACGACCTGAAGGCCCGCTATGGGGCCGCGCCGCTCGGCGACCCGGCCGAGGGTGCCTCGGACAGCGAGTTGCCGGTACTGGTGGTCGGCATGCCGCGCTCGGGTACCTCCCTGGTCGAGCAGATCATCGCCTCGCACCCGCAGGCCCGCGGTGCCGGCGAGCTGGGCTTCTGGAGCGAGGCGATGCAGCGTCTGGAGGGTCCGGTGCGCGCCGGCACGCTGGATGCGGCGCAGCGCCGCACGCTCGCCGCTGATTACCTCCGAACCCTCGCATCACAGGCGCCCGACGCGCTGCGCGTGGTGGACAAGGCCACCTTCAACGCGCAGTACCTCGGCCCCATCCACACGGTGCTGCCGCGCGCGCGGTTCATCTACCTGAGCCGCGACCCGGTCGACACCTGCCTGTCCTGCTACTTCACCCACCTGCCGCCGGCGATGGCGTTCTCGATGGACCTGGCCGACCTTGCGCACTACTACCGCCAGCATCACCGGATCGTCGAGCACTGGCGGTCGGTGCTGCCGCCCGGCACGCTGCTGGATGTGCCCTATGCGGGACTGGTGGCCGACCCGGAGGGGTGGAGCCGCCGCATCGTCGAGTTCCTGGGGCTGCCCTGGGATCCGCAGGTGCTGGAGTTCCAGAAGACTGCCCGCACCGTCATGACCTCGAGCTTCTGGCAGGTTCGGCAGCCGGTCTACCGGACTTCCGTCGGACGCTGGCACCATTACCGCAAGTTCATCGGACCGCTCCAGGGCTTGAGCGACGGCCGCGCCTAGGCCGGGCGCCTTCCGCCCCTGAAACGCACGCCCCGGGGCGCCACCCGGGCGCGGCTGCGCTATCCTCGTCCTTCAGGCCCCCCAGCCGCCCCGCAAGAGCCGGCGATGGGCGCTCCAGCCCTTGAACATTCCGGCGTGCGACCCCACAGATTGCTCATCCCTTCAAGGTCTTAACTCCCATGCGCCAGGACAAGCTCACCACGCGGTTCCAGCAGGCGCTGGCCGATGCCCAGTCTCTCGCCCTCGGGCGGGACAACCAGGTCATCGAGCCTGCGCACGTGCTGCTCGCCATGCTCGACAGCTCGGGTGGCTCGCTGCGCCCGCTGCTCACCAAGGCCGGTGCCGACGTCAACAAGCTCCGCGCGGGCCTGCTGGGCGCCCTGGACGGCCTGCCCAAGGTCGAAGGCACCCCCGGGGAGGTCCACGTCTCCAACGACCTCAACCGCGTGCTCAACGTCACCGACAAGCTCGCCCAGCAGCGCGGCGACCAGTTCATTTCGAGCGAGCTGTTCGTGCTGGCGGCCTTCGAGGACCGCACGCTCGCGCGCCTGTTCAAGGACGCCGGCGTGGTCAAGGGCGCGGTGGAGAAGGCCATCGAGGACGTGCGCGGTGGCGAGAAGGTCGCCGACGCCAATGCCGAGGAGAGCCGGCAGGCGCTGGAGAAGTACACCATCGACCTGACCGCGCGCGCATCCTCCGGGAAGCTCGACCCCGTGATCGGTCGCGACGACGAGATCCGGCGCACCATCCAGGTGCTGCAGCGGCGCACCAAGAACAACCCGGTCCTGATCGGCGAGCCCGGTGTGGGCAAGACCGCCATCGTCGAGGGCCTGGCACAGCGCATCATCAACAACGAGGTGCCCGAGGGGCTCAAGAACAAGCGCATCCTGGCGCTCGACATGGGCGCCCTGATCGCCGGTGCGAAGTTCCGCGGCGAGTTCGAGGAGCGGCTGAAGTCGGTCCTCAACGACCTCGCCAAGCAGGAAGGCCAGGTCATCCTGTTCATCGACGAGCTGCACACCATGGTCGGCGCCGGCAAGGCCGAAGGGGCCATGGACGCCGGCAACATGTTGAAGCCCGCGCTCGCGCGCGGGGAACTGCACTGCGTGGGCGCCACGACCCTCGACGAGTACCGCAAGTACATCGAGAAGGACGCCGCGCTCGAGCGGCGCTTCCAGAAGGTGCTCGTGGACGAGCCCTCGGTGGAGGACACGATCGCCATCCTGCGCGGCCTGCAGGAGCGCTACGAGGTCCACCACAAGGTCGAGATCACCGACCCGGCCATCGTTGCCGCGGCCACGCTCTCGCACCGCTACATCGCCGACCGCCAGCTGCCGGACAAGGCCATCGACCTCATCGACGAGGCGGCCGCGCGCATCCGCATGGAGATCGACTCCAAGCCGGAGTCGCTCGACAAGCTCGAGCGCCGCATCATCCAGCTGAAGATCGAGCGCGAGGCGCTCAAGAAGGAGAAGGACGAGGCGACCCGCAAGCGCCTCGCCGACCTCGAGTCCACCCTCGGCGGACTCGAGAAGGAATACGCCGACCTCGAGGAGATCTGGAAGTCCGAGAAGGCCTCGCTCCAGGGCACCGCGCACATCCGCGAGGAGCTCGACCGCACGCGCCTCGAGCTCGATGCGGCACGGCGGGCGGGCAACCTGCAGCGCATGGCGGAGCTGCAGTACGGAAAGATCCCAGAACTCGAGAAGCGCCTGACGGCGGCGCAGGCGGCCGAGGACCAGGCGCCGACGCTGGTCCGCAACAAGGTCACCGAGGAGGAGATCGCCGAGGTGGTGTCGAAGTGGACCGGCATCCCGGTCTCCAAGATGCTGCAGGGCGAGCGCGAGAAGCTGCTTAACATGGAGCAGGCCCTCGGCAAGCGCGTGGTGGGACAGGACGAGGCCCTGCGCATCGTCTCCAACGCCATCCGCCGCTCGCGCGCGGGACTGTCGGACACGCGCCGGCCCAACGGCTCGTTCCTGTTCTTAGGGCCCACCGGCGTCGGCAAGACCGAGCTGTGCAAGGCGCTGGCGGAGTTCCTCTTCGATACCGAGGAGGCGCTCATCCGCATCGACATGTCCGAGTTCATGGAGAAGCACTCGGTGGCGCGCCTGATCGGGGCGCCCCCGGGCTACGTCGGCTACGAGGAGGGCGGTTACCTCACCGAGGCGGTGCGCCGCCGCCCCTACTCGGTGATCCTGCTCGATGAGGTCGAGAAGGCTCACCCGGACGTCTTCAACGTGCTGCTGCAGGTCCTGGACGACGGGCGCCTGACGGACGGCCAGGGGCGCACGGTCGACTTCCGCAACACCGTGATCATCATGACCTCGAACCTCGGGTCGCAGGTGATCCAGGAATACGCCGGCGAGCAGAACTACGCCAAGATGAAGAGTGCGGTCATGGAGGTCGTGCAGCAGAGCTTCCGGCCGGAGTTCATCAACCGCATCGACGACATCGTGGTGTTCCACCCGCTGGGCACCAAGCAGATCCGCTCGATCGTGGACATCCAGCTCCTCTACCTGCGCAAGCGCCTCGCCGAGCGCAGCATGGACCTGACCCTGGACGACGCGGCGCGCGACCTGCTCGGCGAGGCCGGGTTCGACCCGGTGTACGGGGCGCGGCCGCTGAAGCGCGCGATCCAGCAACAGATCGAGAACCCGCTCGCCCAGCGCATCCTCCAGGGCGAGTTCGCGCCCGGGGACCGCATCAAGGTCGGCGTCCAGGACGGGGAAATCGGCTTCTCCAAGGTCGACGAGCGCAAGGCGGCCCGCGGGCGGTAAGCACCGCCCGCGCGGCCTGCTGCCGCTATACTTCCGCCCTCAGCCATCGGAAAGCGCCCGCAATGCCGTTCTACGAGTACGAGTGCAGCTCCTGCAAGTTCTACACTGAGGTGCTGCAGAAGATCACCGACGCGCCCCTGACCAAGTGCCCCTCCTGCGGCAAGAAGACGCTGAAGAAGCTCGTCTCGGCGCCGGTCTTCCGGCTGAAGGGCAGCGGCTGGTACGAGACCGACTTCAAGGGCGACAAGGAGAACAAGCGCAACCTCGTCGGCGCCGACCGGGACGAGCCCAAGGCGGAGGCCAAGAGCGACGCCAAGGCGGACAGCAAGGACACCAAGGCGGAAGCCGGCACGCCCAAGGAGGCGAAGCCCGCCGCCAAGCCGGCGCCGGCCAAGCGCGCCGCGCGCGCGAAGCCCAAGAAGCCGAAGCCCGCTCGCAAGGGCCGCCGCTGACGCCGGTGGCCGCCGGCAACCCACTGTGGACCACGCTGCGCCGCTACCTGGTGGCCGGCGTGCTCATGTGGCTGCCGATCCTCGCCACCATCTGGGTGGTGAGCTTCATGATCCACATCGTGGACCGCATCACGCTGTCCGTGCTGCCGCCCGGCTACCGGCCGGAAGGCCTCATGGGTTTTGCCCTGCCGGTCATCGGGGTGGTGCTGGCCCTGGCGATCGTGCTGGTGACCGGGCTCCTGGTGACCAACCTCATCGGGCGGAGGCTGGTGGTCTGGGGCGAAGAGCTCGTCAACCACATCCCGGTGGTCCGCACCATCTACGGGGGCGTGAAGAGCTTCGCCGAGAGCGTGCTGTCCCAGTCCAACTCCTTCCGTAAGGTGGTCCTGCTGGAGTACCCCCGGACCGGCATCTGGAGCCTCGGGTTCCTCACCGCGGAGGACGTCCCGGAGGTTTCCGAGCGCCTCGGCGAGCCCCACGCGGCGGTCTACATCTCGGCGGCCCTGAACGCCACGGCCGGGTACCTCGTCATCGTGCCGCGCCGCCAGGTGCAGGAACTGCAGATGTCCGTGGACGAGGCCATGAAGATGATCATCACCTGCGGGGTGGTCGTTCCCCACGAGGCCCAGGCCGGGCAGGCCCTGGTGGCGGAAAAACCCGCCGCCTGAGGGCTTTTCGGTTGCCTTAACCGGGCCTGCCTCCGTAACATCGCGCGCCTCTATGCGCTCACATTACTGCGGACAGGTCAGCGAGAAGCTTCTCGGGCAGGACGTCACGGTCGCCGGCTGGGTACACCGCCGGCGCGACCATGGCGGGGTCATTTTCGTGGACGTCCGCGACCGCGAGGGCCTGCTGCAGGTGGTGTTCGACCCCGACCTCGCGGACGTCTTCCGCGAAGCGGAGCGTCTGCGCAACGAATTCGTCATCCGCGTCACCGGCCGCGTGCGGGCCCGTCCGGCCGGCACCGTGAACGCCAACCTCGCCTCGGGGCAGGTCGAGCTCCTGGCCCGCGAGCTCGAGGTGCTTAACCGCTCCGAGCCGCTGCCGTTCCAGCTCGACGAGCAGGTGGGCGAGGAGGTGCGGCTGCGTTACCGCTACCTCGACCTGCGCCGCGAGGTGATGAGCCAGCGCCTGCGCCTGCGGCACAGCATCACGCGCTCCATGCGCGGCTACCTGGACAGCCACGGGTTCATCGACCTCGAGACCCCGATGCTCACCAAGGCGACGCCGGAAGGAGCGCGCGACTACCTGGTGCCAAGCCGCACGCACCCGGGCAAGTTCTTCGCGCTGCCGCAGTCGCCGCAGATCTTCAAGCAGCTCCTCATGATCGCCGGCTTCGACCGCTACTACCAGATCGTGCGCTGCTTCCGGGACGAGGACCTGCGCGCCGACCGGCAGCCGGAATTCACCCAGCTCGACATCGAGACCTCGTTCCTGACCCAGGACGAGATCATGAATCTCATGGAAGGCCTGGTGCGCCACTTCTTCAGGGAGGTCCTCGGCGTCCAGCTGCCGCAGCCGTTCCTGCGCATGAGCTTCGCCGAGGCCATGCGCCGCTTCGGCTCGGACAAGCCGGACCTGCGCATTGCGCTCGAGCTCGTGGACGTCGCCGACCTGGTGCACGACTGCGACTTCAAGGTGTTCGCCGGTCCCGCGCGTGACCCGGGCGGCCGCGTCGCGGCGCTGCGGGTGCCGGGCGGCGCGAGCATGCCGCGCTCGCAGATCGATGACTGCACCGCCTACGTCGCCCGTTACGGCGCCAAGGGACTGGCGTACATCAAGGTCAACGAGCGCGCCAAGGGGCGCGACGGACTGCAGTCGCCGATCATCAAGTTCCTGAGCGATGCGGCCGTCAGCGGCATCCTCGAGCGCACGCAGGCTGCCGACGGCGACCTGATCTTCTTCGGTGCCGACAGTTCCAAGGTCGTGAGCGATGCCCTGGGCGCGCTGCGCCTGAAGCTCGGGCATGACCTGAAGCTGGTGCAGAACGAGTGGAAGCCGCTGTGGGTGGTCGACTTCCCGATGTTCGAGTGGGACCCCGACGCCAAGCGCTGGGTGGCGATGCACCATCCGTTCACCGCGCCCCGGAACGACGATCCCGCGGCGCTCAAGGCAGCCCCCGGGGAGGCGCTCGCCAAGGCCTACGACATGGTGCTGAACGGGTCCGAGATCGGCGGCGGCTCGGTCCGCATCCACCGCCAGGAGATGCAGTCGACGGTCTTCGGCCTGCTCGGCATCGACGCCGAGGAAGCGCAGAAGAAGTTCGGGTTCCTGCTCGATGCGCTGAAGTTCGGTGCCCCGCCGCACGGTGGCATCGCCTTCGGGCTGGACCGCCTCGCCATGCTCATGGCCGGTGCGGACAGCATCCGCGAGGTCATCGCCTTCCCGAAGACCCAGACGGCTGCCGACCCCATGACCGATGCGCCCACCGAAGTGAGCGAGGCGCAGCTGCGCGAGCTGCACGTGCGCGTACGCGTGCCCGCCCCTTGAGGGCAGCGGCCGTGTGCCGGGCCGGCATGCGCGCATGATCCCGGTCGTCTACGTCCACGGCCTGTGGATGCCCGGGGACGAGTCGGTCGTGCTGCGGCACCGGCTGGGACAGGAGTTCGGCTACAACCTGCACTCCTTCCGGTACTCGACGGCCTTCTCTTCCCTGGAGACGACGACCGAACGCCTGGCGGCCTTCGTGGCCGACCTCGGTGCGCCGCAGGTGCACTTCGTGGGCCACAGCCTCGGGGGCCTCATCATCTATCGCCTGCTGGAGCGATTTCCCGAGCAGCCCCCGGGGCGCGTGGTGTTCATGGGTACCCCCTGCGTCGCGAGCCGCGCCGCCGAGCAGGCGGCACGCTTCGCGCCGGTGGCGCAGCTGATGGGGCCGGTGGTCGCGCACGAACTGCTGCAACGGCGCGAACGGCATTGGACGCAGCCACGCGAGCTCGGGATCATCGCAGGCTCCCAGCCCCTCGGGGTCGGGCAGCTGCTCGCACAATTCTCCGAGGACAACGACGGAACCGTCGCCGTGAGCGAGACCCGCATGCCGGGCGCCACCGATCACCTGGTGCTGCCGGTCAGTCACCTCGGGCTGCTGATGTCCGCTGATGCGGCCCGACAGGTGGGCCGGTTCCTGCACGAAGGACGATTCGCGCTTCGCTGAGCGCAGAGATTCAAAGCTTGATCAGCTCTCGCAGGACATAGATCGCGTCCAGCGCCTCACGAGGCGTCATCTGGTCGGGGGACAGACCCAGGAGCTTGTCCCGGACCAGCCTGAGTGCCTCCTGTTCCTGCGAACCGACGACAAGTTCCAGCTCGCCTTGTCTCGAATCGGGCTTCTTCCCGATGCCCTGATCGCGTTGCATCTCAATTCTTTGCAGGAATACCCGTGCCGCGTGGATGACAGGCGCCGGGACTCCCGCCAGCTGCGCGACCTGCAGGCCGTAGCTGCGATCGGCTGGCCCGTCCTTGACCGCGTGCAGGAATACGATGCCCTCACCATGCTCGGCCGCATCCAGGTGCACATTGGCGACCCCTTCGACTTCGCCGGCGAGGCTCGTGAGCTCGAAGTAGTGCGTCGCGAAGAGCGTGAAGGCGCGGATGCGCGCGGCCACATCCCGTGCCATGGCCCAAGCCAGCGACAGCCCGTCGTAGGTACTCGTGCCGCGACCGATCTCGTCGAGCAGGATGAGGCTGCGCGCGGTGGCGTTGTGCAGGATGTTGGCGGCCTCGGTCATCTCCACCATGAATGTCGAGCGCCCGCCGGCGAGGTCATCGCCGGCGCCGATGCGGGTGAAGATGCGATCGAGCGGGCCGAGCACGGCGCGCTCGGCCGGCACGTAGCTGCCGATGTGCGCCAGCACCACGATCAGCGCCGCCTGGCGCATGTAGGTCGACTTGCCACCCATGTTCGGCCCGGTGACGATGAGCATGCGGCGGCCGGCGCCGAGCTCCAGGTCGTTCGGGACGAAGGGAGCGCTCGTGAAGCGCTCCACCACCGGGTGACGGCCGCCGACGATGTGCAGGCTCGGTTCCTGCGTGAGCTCGGGCGCGCTCCAGCGCAGCGCGTCGGCCCGCTCGGCCAGGGCCGCGAGGGCATCGAGCTCGGCCAGGGCCGCCGCGGTGCCCTGCAGCGGGCCCAGCCGCTCGATGAGGCGGTTGAGGAGTTCTTCGTACAGCTGCCGCTCGCGCAGCAACGCGCGCTCCTTCGCCCCGAGCACCTTGTCCTCGAAGCTCTTCAGCTCCGGGGTGATGAAGCGCTCCGCGGACTTGACCGTCTGGCGGCGCAGGTAGTCCCTGGGCACGCGCTCGGCGTCGCGCCGCGACACCTCGATGAAGTAGCCCTGGACGCGGTTGTACCCGAGCTTGAGCCCCGCGATTCCCGAGCGCTCGCGTTCGCGCTGCTCCAGTTCGAGCAGGAACTCGTCGGTGTGGCCGGCGATGCGGCGCAGCTCGTCGAGCTCGGCGTCGTAGCCGGCGGCGATGACGTCGCCGTCCCGCACCAGCGCAGACGGTTCCGCCGCTATGGCCATCGCCAGCAGTGCCGCCGTGTCGGCATGGGTCTGCATGCGGGCGTGCAGCTCCCGCAGCGCGGGGGCATCCAGGGCCCCGAGGTCGCGGTGCAGGTCCGGCAGCGCCTCAAGCGAGGTGCGCAGCTGGGTGAGGTCGCGCGGGCGCGCCGAACGCAGCGCCACGCGGGCGAGGATGCGCTCGATGTCGCCGATGCTGCCGAGTTGTCCACGCAGGCCCTGGTAGTTGCGCTGGTCGATCAGGGTCCCGATCGCCTGGTAGCGCACCCGCAGCTGCGCCTGCCGCGTGATCGGGCGGTTGAGCCAGCGTCGCAGCTGCCGGGAGCCCATCGCGGTGACCGACGCATCGATGACCGACAGCAGCGTCGCCGTGTCGTTGCCGGTGAGGCTGGCATCCAGTTCCAGGTTGCGGCGGCTGGCGGCATCCATGACCAGCGCGTCGCCGCGCTCCTCGACACTGAGGGCCCGGATGTGGGGCACGGCGGAGCGCTGCGTGTCGCGCACGTACTGCAGCAGCGCGCCGGCGGCGCGGATGGCGAGGGACAGGTCGTCCGCGCCGAAGCCCCTGAGGTCGAGGGTCCGCAACTGCTCGGTGAGCAGGTGCGAGGCGCTGGCGAGCTCGAAGTGCCAGGGCGAGCGCGGGCGCAGCGTCGTGCCGGGACGCTCGAGGTCCTCGGCCCGGGCATCCTCGGGCACCAGGAGCTCGGCCGGCTTCAGCCGCTCGAGCTCGCCCAGGAGCGTCGCGCGGCCCTCGCTCTCGAGCACCGTGAAGCGGCCGGCGGCGAGGTCCAGCCACGCAAGACCGAAGCGCTCGCCCGCGCGCACCAGGGCGGCGACGAGGGTGTCCTGGCGCTCATTGAGGAGTGCCTGGTCCGTGACCGTCCCGGGCGTGACGATGCGGACGACCTGGCGCTCGATCGGTCCCTTGGCGCCCGGGACTTCCGCGAGCTGCTCGCAGATCGCGACACTCTCCCCGCGGCGCACCAGCCTTGCGAGGTAGCTCTCGGCGGCGTGGAACGGCACCCCCGCCATGGGGATCGGCTCGCCGGCCGACTGGCCGCGGGCCGTGAGCGTGATGTCCAGCAGGGCGGCAGCGCGGCGCGCGTCCTCGTAGAAGAGCTCGTAGAAGTCCCCCATCCGGTAGAAGAGCAGGATGTCGGGGTACTGCCCCTTGATGCGCAGGTACTGCTGCATCATCGGCGTATGCTCTAAGCGCTTGTCAGGCAAGGTAATTTTACGGCCTGTCAATTTGACTGTCTAAAACTCGGCGTCGGAACCACCGGAATCTCGTGGTCCCGCAGGTACCGCGCGGTCATCTGGGCAGACGAGTGACGGCCGAGCGCCTGGGGATCCAGCCCCTCCCGCTTCGCCTGGGTGAGGCACATCGCGCGCAGGTCGTGCAGGTGCAGGTTCTGAACCCCGGCCGCGGCGCAGGCCTTGTCCCACTGGAGCTTCACCGTGCGGTAGTCAGGGGCGTTGCCGCGCCTGCCGGTCAGCAGCCAGCGGAACGACTGCACGTTGCCGCGCAGCGCCTTCGCGCGCGCCACCACGGCCTCGAGCTCCGGTGTCCATGCTGCGATGAAGGGCTTGCCCTCCACCTTCTGCGGGTCAAAGTAGATGCCGGCGTCCACCAGGTGCGCGCGCTCGATGTGCAGCACGTCCTCGATCCTCTGGCCGGTGTAGCGCAAGAGCTCGAGGATGACCTGCAGGCGGGGACCGGCATTCTCGTAGACCGCCTGGTACTCCTCGCGTGAGGGGACGCGCTGGCGCTTCGCCTCGTGGTGGCGCGCTACCCCGACGCACGGACTGCGCTCGATCAGCTGCTGCTCGAGGGCGTAGGCGAACACCTGGCGCAGGAACGACAGGCAGCGGTTCGCCATGTTCGGGGTGGCTGCCATCGAGACCTTGATGCCGGCGACGTGCCTGGGCTGCACCTGCTCGGGTCGGAACTGCCGCAGCTTGCGGCTCAGGATCCGCGCCGCGACGGCGTACTGCGCCAGCGTGCTCTTGGACAGCGGCTTCGCCTTGCGCCGGCGCAGCGCCTCGAGGGCGGCATCGATCAGTGCGGGCATGGTGCCGGCGGGCGTGTCCACGAGCTGCGCGTAGGCCTCGAGGGCTGCGGCGAGCGTCGATTCCCCGGTTGCCGGCAGCCGCCGCCAGGCGTCTCCCTTCACGAGGTAGTAGGCCCCGTGGTGGAAGTACATGCATGGCGGGAGGTGCTTGTTCTTCTTGCGCGGTCTGGGCACGACTTACGGCTGAAGCACTGGCTCCGGCGGGAGTCTATCAGGAGGGGCGGGGTTCTCGACGTGGACCCGCAGAACCGCCAGGGAGCCGTCCGGCCGCAGGCGGTAGAAGATACCCATCGAGTCGAGCGCCCGCGCCTGGGCCTTGTGGTAGGTCTTGCCCGTCAGCGCGCGCACCTCCTTCTCGGTGAGGACGATCATGGCTTCCTCGTGATGCGCACCAGCTCGCGCAGGCCGAGCTTCACCGCGCGCTCCGCCGCGGGCCCCTCGAGGTGCACCACGACGCTCACGCCGTTCTTGAGGCGGCGCACGCTCGCCACCTTCCCCTGGGCGCCAAAGTCCGCCTCGTACGCCATCCGGCACCGGCTCTTGCAGAAGGCCTCCCAGCGGCGCTTGGGGGTGAACATGGAGTGGCAGTAGGCACAGGTCCTCATCTCGCCCTGCACCGCCTCATAACGCGTTGTGTCTACCGGTTCGGCGCTCATCGCTTCTCAGTTATCCGGGTGATGTTCCAGCCTGGTCCGACGAACCGCACCAGGTCCTCGCCGTTCGCGTGGCTGCTGTACCCGACCAGCTGCTCGGGACCGCCGTTGCTCGCCCACACGGCGTAGACCTTCCGCAGGTCGTGGACCTTGATGGGTGGGCGCCGGCCTCCGATCGAGGTCCCGACGTGAAACCCGCCGCAGTGCTGGCAGGCGTACGGCGCGTAGCCTTCTTCTTTCCGACGGTTCTGGGCGCGCGCCATCTTGGCCGCGAACCCGTAGGTCATGAACCGCTGCTTGCCCAGGCAGCTCGACACCCGCCGCATCTGGTTGCCGCGGCTCACCACGTGACGATCCCCTCGGATGCGTACCAGGCGAGCTGCTCGACCAAGGCGAGCAGGATGATCGAATCCAGCACCTCGCGCGTGAGCTCGCGCACCTTGCGCCGTCCGTCGATGATGTCGTGGCAGGTGTGGCAGGCGTGCACCGCGATGATGTCCGGCGGCTTCACGCTGCCGTACCACCCGCGCTTGATGTGCGCGAGCACGGTCTTGCTGGGGTCGCGATCGCACCAGCCTGGAATGCGGAGGCGGCAGTGCTGCCCGCGCGCGAGCCTACGCAGATCCACGCGCTACCCCTGGCACCAGCAGGGCCTCGTGCACGATGAGGCTCCCGTCTGGGTTGACCGTGACCTTCCCTTCAATCCACCCCTGAACGAGCGTAGCCGCCGCCAAGTATCTGGCGCTGGGCCGCTTGTCGATCTCCTGTCCTGGGCGGTACTCCTTCCAGATCGCGTCGCGCAGCGGTTTGGGGAGCCTGAACCAATGTTCCTTGCACCCCCACATCCGCGGAGGGACTTCCCGTTGGCAGCCGGGCCAGTGACAGAGGTGCGTCATCAGGGGTTCAGCCCAGGCGGCATGCCTCCAACATCGTCGGTGGATGCATCGTGATCGACAGGCTGGCGCAGGAAGTGGTCTCCGGCGCATACACACGTGCGCAGCAGCTGTTTGAGACAGGACGAGCACGTCGCCTCGGAGGGCCTTACGGTGGAATCCATGTACGTCGTCAGGGTCAATCCGCACCACGAGGTTGAGTGGTCGAAGGCGGCATGAACCGGCTCCGGGTCGGGCGGATACCTCACCGGGTCATCGTTTCCGTGAGCGTCACCAAGGAGCACGGTCTGGTCAGCGGCTCGCATCGCTTCCCATACCCGCCGCGCGACCTCCATGTACTCCCTGAGGCTCTCGGGCCGGATGAG
>JAFEDU010000005.1 GCA_018241425.1 Pseudomonadota bacterium | reverse complement strand
GGGAAGCTGGCGCCGTTCTGCAGCACCAGCGGGGGGTACATGGTCCAGCCGCCCGCCGGCGCGCCGCCCGGGACGAACAGCGAGGACAGGAGCAGCAGGAACGCGAACGGCAGGATCCAGAAGCTGAAGTTGTTCAGGCGCGGCAGCGCCATGTCGGGGGCGCCGACCTGCATCGGGATCATCCAGTTGGCGAGCCCCGTCCAGGCCGGCATGACCGCGCCGAAGATCATGATGAGCGCGTGCATGGTGGTCATGGAGTTGAACAGCTGCGGATCCACCCACTGCATGCCGGGCTTGAACAGCTCCAGCCGGATGACCATCGCCATCGCACCGCCGATGAAGAACATCGTGCAGGCGAAGATCAGGTACATCGTGCCGATGTCCTTGTGGTTGGTCGCGAAGACCCAGCGCCGCCAGCCGTGCGGCTTGTGGTCGTGGTCGTCGTGACTTGCGTCGTGGGCTGCGTGGGCGTCTGCCATGGGGGCTCTCTGTTAAAGGCTCGGGTATTCGGGGGTAACTACGCGAAGGCTTACGGCGCGGTGGCCGCGGGGGCGGGGGCGGTGCCGTCACCGCCCTGGGCGCTCGCTTCCTGCTTCTGCGCGGCGGTCTTTTCCTTCAGCCAGGCCGCGAAGTCTTCCTTGGAGCGCGCATCGACGACGATCGGCATGAAGCCGTGGTCGCGGCCGCACAGCTCCGCGCACTGGCCGCGGTACAGGCCGGGCTTGTCAGCGTCGATGTTGAACCAGGCCTCGTTGACGAAGCCCGGGATCGCATCCTTCTTCACCCCGAAGGCGGGCACCCACCAGGAGTGGATGACGTCCGCGCCGGTGATGAGCAGGCGCACCTTGGTGCCGACCGGCACCACCAGCGGGTGGTCGACGTTCAGCAGGTAGTGCTCGACCCCGTTGGGGTCGATGCCCGAGGTCAGCTCGCGCGCATGGTCGCTGGCGCGGTCGAGGTGGGAGTAGAAGGACACCCCGTCGTCCAGGTAGTCGTAGTTCCAGCCCCACTGGAAGCCGGTCACCTTGATGGTGAGCTCGGTCTTGGTGGTGTCCTCGATCGCGACCAGGGTCTTGGCCGCCGGCACCGCCATGACGATCAGGATCGCCACCGGGATCACCGTCCACACGAACTCCACGCGGGTGCTGTGCAGCAGGGTGGTGTCGGCGACCGCGCCCTGCGACTTCCGGAACTTAACCAGCGAATAGACCATCGCCCCGAAGACCACCAACGCGATGACCACGCAGATCCAGAAGATCTCCATGTGCAGCTCGTAGATGCGGCGGCTGATCGCGGTGACCCCTTCGGTCATGTTCAGCTGCTTCCAGCCCGACACGGTGCCGTCTTCCTCGGCATGTGCGGCGAAGGAGCCGGCGAGCGCCGCCAGCGACAGTGCGTAGGAGGTGAGTCGTGCGCGAATCATCATTGACCTGTGCCCTTACAGCGCCGCAGGCGAAACTGCCATGGGCGCGACCAAATCGATGAAATTATGTCTTCCTCACGGAGTGCCCACGGCGAGGAGCGGCGATTCGTCCACGCGCCCGATCAGGCGCTGCAGCCGCAGGGCCAGCCCACGCCGTTCTTCTTCCGTGAGGAAGCTGCCCAGCTCACATTGGCGGCCGTGCGACTCGATGGTGAGCCGGCTCGGGTGCAAGCGTGCGGCGGGGCGGTGCAGTTTAACCCGCGCCCAGTGCCGCGGGAACACAACCTCGCGAGCGTGTCCTTTTCGACACACTTCCACCCGTACCGCTTCCTCGGTGACCCAGATGCTCTGGCGGTGGTGGCGGCGCTCGAGCGAGCCGTGCAGCGCCCACCCCAGGAGCGCCAGTTCCGCACCCGCGAAGGGCAGCACGGGCCAGAAACCGCGCACGGTGAGGAAGGTGGCGATGGCCAGCGGTGCGATGGAGGCGAGGGCGAAGAACAGCTGCGCGCCGCGCACCGAGAGTGCGCAGTTCGGGCGGATCTCGATCAGGAGGGGCGGCACCGGCACGGGCGTCATCCTAGCGCGCCGCACCCCTATTTCAAGGCAGCTCAGGCCCTTGGGAGCGCATCGAGGCGCCGCGCGGCGGCGGTGAGCGTCACGGGCGTTCCCGGCGTGAGGTGCGGCACGAGCTCGAGGGGCTCGCCGAGGATGCGCCCGAGCCGCGCGAGGTTCGCCGCGGGGCGCGCGAACCCCGGGTCGACGGCGCTGCCGATCCAGCCGGCGAAGGCGGCCGCCCCGCTCCTGATCGACTCCCGGGTCAGCGCCGCGTGGTTGAGACACCCCAGCCGCAGGCCGACCACGAGCAGGACCGGCACCCTGAGCGCCCCGGCCAGGTCGGCCATGACGGCCTCGCGGCCGACCGGGGCCAGCCAGCCCCCCGCCCCTTCGACCACCACCCAGTCCGCCCGGGCCGCGATTTCCCGATAAATGTCGCCGATCTTGTCGATATCAATTGCGATCCCCGCTTCATCTGCAGCGATATGCGGCGATATGGGCGGCTCGAAGCAGTAGGGGTTCGCTTCCTCGTATGTCTGGCCCAGGTTGGCGCAGGCGAGGAGCTGCTCGGCATCTTCGTTGCGAAGCCCCTTCGGGGTCCGGTCCGACCCGGAGGCCACGGGCTTCAGCACCCCGACCCGGTGCCCGGCGGCCACGAGGGCGCGCACGAGGCCGCAGGCCACCACCGTCTTGCCGACCCCGGTGTCCGTCCCGGTCACGAACAGCCCGCGCGCGCCCATCCTCAGGACCTGCGCCGGATCGCATCCGGGGAGATGACGGCCTCGCCCGCCACTTTCGGGAAGCGCCCCTCGGCCGCGCCCCAGGAGGCCCCGTAGATCACTTCCCAGGTGGCCGGCAGCGCGCCGTCGCGCCGGTAGGCCTCGTAGGCTTCCTGCATGCGCGTGAGGTGCGCCCGCCCCAGGAGCGAACGCGGGCGCCCCGCGGTCACGTTGTGCGCACCGATCGCTTTCAGGTCCCGCATCAGCGTGAGTGCGTCCGGGTAGCGCAGCTCGATGTGGTCGACGTCGAGCACCGGCTCTGCAAGACCTGCGCGCATGAGGGCACTGCCCAGGTCGTGCATGTCGATGAAGTGGTTGACGTGGTTCAGGCGGTCGGCGGCGGCCCAGGCGGCGCGCAGCTCGCCGAGCGTGCCGGGGCCGAGCGAGCTGAACGCGAAGAAGCCGCCGGGCTTCAGCACCCGGCGCACCTCGGCGAGCGCGGCATCCGGGGGATCGCACCACTGCAGCATGAGGCTCGAGAACACCAGATCGAAACTGCCGCTCCTGAGCGGCAGGCGCTGTGCATCCGCGCAGACGCGCGCGAAGCGGCGCCACGGACGCAGGTGCCGCCGCGCCGCCCCGAGCATGCCGGCGGACAGGTCGAGCGCCACCACCTGCGCGCGGCGGTAGCGGCGCTTGAGCTCGGCGCTCACCCGCCCGGTGCCCGCACCGAGGTCGAGCACGACCTGCGGGGCGAAGCGGAAGCCCTCGAGGCGCCCGAGGAGCTCCGTGGCCACGCGCTGCTGCAGGTGGGCCGCGGACTCGTAGCTCACGCTCGCCCGGTCGAACGCGGCGCGCACGTCCGCGCGCCTGAGCCCGAAGACGGCGGTGGCGTCCTCAGCCATCGAGGAAGTCCCCGATCACCTCGGCGCAGCGCTTCGGGTGCGACAGGAACGGGGCGTGCGCGGCACCCTCGAACTCCACGTAGGTCGCATCGGCCAGGGCGGCCAGCGCCCGCGAGGCGCCGGGCCGCACGATGCGGTCGTGGGCGCCGGCGATCACGAGCGTGGGCATGCGCACCACGGGCAGCGCCGGGCGCAGGTCGGCATCGCGCAGCCGCTTCAGTCCGTGCGCGAGCGCCGCCGGTTGCGCCGCGCCCTTCCTCAGCGTGGCACGCAGCGCCTTCAGCACGCGCGCCGCGGTGCGCGGGCTGTTGCCGCGCACCATGAGCTTCACGAAGTCATCCAGCGCCGCCGCATCGCCGCGCTCCAGGCGCTGGGCGAGCTTCTCCAGCAGTGCCGGTGCGGTGCCGAAGGGCCAGCCGGGCGCGGCCAGGAACCGCGGCGTGGTGCTCACCAGCACCAGCTGCTCGATGCCGGCCGGGAGCGCCGCCGCGAGGTCGAGCGCGTACTGGCCGCCGAGCGACCAACCCAGCAGCGCGTAGCGCTCGGTGAGCGGCGCGAGCGTCTCGTGCACGCGCCAGGAGTGGGCCGCCGGCGAGTGCGCGCTGTCGTCCCAGTCACTGCCGCCGTGGCCCGGCAGGTCGACGGCGATCACGCGGAACTGCGCGGCCAGCAGGCGGGCGAGCTCATCGAACACGTGCAGGTTCATGCTCCAGCCGTGCAGCAGCACCAGGTCCCGGCCGCGCCCGTGGATCTCGTAGTTGAGGGCGCTCATGGCGGCAGCGCCGCGGCGAGCGCGGCGATCAGCCCGTCGATCTCGGCGGGTGTGTGGGTCGCGGCCAGGGTGATGCGCAGGCGCGCGCTGCCCGCAGGTACGGTCGGCGGCCGGATCGCCATGACGCAGTACCCGCGCGCCGCGAGCTGCCGCTGGGCCGCCAGCGCAGCCGCCGAGGTTCCGAGCACGACCGGCTGGATCGGCGTCGCCGACGGGGTGAGGGCGATGCCGGCCTCCGCCGCCCGGGTGCGGAAGCGGGCGATGTTCCCCTGCAGGCGCGCTTGCCGCTCAGGTTCGGTGACGAGGAGGCGCAGCGCCGCGCGGCTCGCGGCGGCGACCGGCTGCGGCAGCGCCGTGGTGTAGATGTACGGCCGCGCCTTCTGGACCAGGAACTCGATCAGGGTCGCATCACCGGCGACGAACGCCCCGAAGGAGCCGAAGGCCTTGCCGAGCGTGCCGACCAGCACCGGAACTTCCGCGCTGCCGAGGCCGAAGTGCGCCAGCGTACCGCGGCCGCCGGGGCCCACGACGCCCAGTCCGTGGGCGTCGTCGACCACGAGCCATGCGTCCCGCGCACGCGCCAGTTCCGCCAGCTGCGGCAGCGGGGCGAGGTCACCGTCCATGCTGAAGACGCCGTCGGTGCCGATGAGCCGGGTGGCCTCGCCGGCGCGGCGCGCGGCATCGTCCGCATTCGCGTGCGCGAAGCGCGTCAGGCGCGCGCCGGCCAGGCGCGCCCCATCCAGGAGCGAGGCGTGGCTCAGCCGGTCGAGCAGGATCCCGGTGCCGCGACCCGCAAGGCTCGCCAGCACCGCGAGGTTCGCCATGTAGCCGGTTGAAAAAAGCAGCGCCCGCTCCCGGCCGGTGAAGGCGGCGAGCTCC
Organism: Pseudomonadota bacterium; assembly: GCA_018241425.1. Classification (GTDB taxonomy): domain Bacteria; phylum Pseudomonadota; class Gammaproteobacteria; order Steroidobacterales; family Steroidobacteraceae; genus 13-2-20CM-66-19. The sequence continues at coordinate 219,210 of JAFEDU010000005.1, read as the reverse complement.
GCCTCCAGGGCCTCGTGCTCGGCGCCGTGCCCCGTGACCAGGTGCGAGGCGCCGCTGCCGGCTCCGCGCTGCCGCGCACAGCCGGCCATCGCCTCGGCGAGCGCGGGGTGCCGCGCGAGGCCCAGGTAGTCGTTGCTGCTGAAGTCCACGAGCTGGGCGCCCGCGGCGGTTCGCAGGCCGCGGCCCTGCGCGGCGCTGACGTGCACGACCCGTCGCTCACGCCGCAGCTGCGCGGCGGCGAGCTCGCTCAGGGCCGTCCCGAGTGCCGGGAGCCCGCGCTTGGCCGACGGTGCGTGCAGGGCTCCCCGGTCAGGTGGTCGCCGCCGCGCCCCGGGTGGCGCAGCGGGAGGCGGGCACGGCCGGCGCATCGCCCGGGCGGCTCTCCGCCGTGAGCCCGAGGCGCTCGAACAGCTGCCGGTCGCGCTCGACGTCTGGGTTGCCGGTGGTCAGGAGCTTCTCGCCGTAGAAGATCGAGTTGGCACCGGCCAGGAAGCACAGCGCCTGCAGCTCATCGCTCATGGCCTCGCGGCCGGCCGAGAGGCGCACGTGCGCGTGCGGCATGAGGATGCGCGCGATCGCGATCGTGCGCACGAACTCGAACGGGTCGACCGCCGCCGCATCCTGCAGCGGCGTGCCCGGGACCTTCACCAGCTGGTTCACCGGGACGCTCTCGGGATGCTCGGGCAGGTTCGCGAGCGTCCGCAAGAGCTCGGCCCGGTCGCCGCGCGACTCGCCCAGGCCCACGATGCCGCCGCAGCAGACCTTGAGGCCCGCGCCGCGGACCGCGGCCAGGGTGTCCAGGCGGTCCTGGTAGGTGCGCGTGGTGATGATGCGCTCGTAGAACTCGGCCGAGGTGTCGAGGTTGTGGTTGTAGAAGTCGAGCCCGGCGGCGGCCAGTTCCTGTGCCTGCTCGGGCTCCAGCATCCCCAGGGTCGCGCAGGTCTCGAGCCCGAGCGCGCGCACCTCGCGCACCATCTCGGCGATCAGCTTCAGGTCGCGGGCCTTGGGCGAGCGGTAGGCCGCGCCCATGCAGAAGCGGGTCGCACCGGCGGCGCGGGCGCGCTCGGCGGCCTCGCGCACCCGGGCGAGCTCCATCAGGGACTCGTTGGCGACCCCGGTCTCGTAGCGCACGCTCTGCGGGCAGTAGCCGCAGTCCTCGGGGCACGCGCCGGTCTTGATCGACAGGAGCGTGCTCATCTGGACCGTGTTGGGCGCGTGGGCCGCGCGGTGCACGAGCTGCGCCCGCAGCATGAGGTCGCCGAAGGGCAGCTCGAAGAGGGCGAGCACCTCGGCCGGCTGCCAGTCGTGGCGGATCTGAACTGCGGCCTCGGTCATGGATCGATCCTCGTGAAATCAGTCGCTTGCAGGTGCGTCCCGGCGGGACGATGCCCGAGGCGCGGTTCCCGTGTCAACGACACGGACCCCGTAAAGTCGACAATCGGAATCCCCCGGCGGGCGGGGCCTTCAGGAGGCCCCATAGAAGAGGTGCAGGCCCAGGGCCACCGCCACCGCGAGAGCCCCGAGGCAGGCGGTGAGCACCGCCGCGGCGGCGCAGTCCTTGATGACCCGGATGGCCTCGCTCTCGTGCGGGTGCAGCGCATCGCACAGGTGCTCGAGCGCGGTGTTCATGAGCTCCGTGCTCAGCACCGCGGCGCAGCTTATGGCCACGAGGGCCCACCACAGTGCGCCGGCCTTGAGCCACCACAGCGCCACGAACACCGCGGGCACCGCGACCAGCTGCACGCGCAGGCTGCGCTCGCTCCCGGCCGCGGCGGCGAAGCCGCGCAGGGCATAGCCCAGGCGCTCGGTGAACGGGCGGTTCTTGAAGCGGCTCAAGGGGCGTAGACGTACTGCAGCAGGATGCCCACGAAGATGGCGCAGCCGACGTACTGGTTGTTGAGGAACGCGCGCAGGCAGCCCCCGGGCTCGCGGCGGCGGATGAGCCACTGCTGCCAGGCGAACAGCACCGCGGCGGCGACCACGCCCGCGTAGTACCAGCCGCCGAACTCCATGTTGCGGCCCACCAGCCACAGGGCGCCCAGCATCATCAGCTGCATGACGCCGATGAGGGTCTTGTCCATGTCGGCGAACAGGATGGCGCTCGACTTGACGCCGATCTTGAGGTCGTCCTCGCGGTCGACCATCGCGTAGACCGTGTCGTAGAGCGAGGCCCACATGACCGCGGCGATGTAGAGCACCCACGCCACGCGCGGCAGCGCGCCGGTCTCGGCGGCGAAGGCCATGAGCACGCTGAAGCCCCCGAATGAGATGCCGAGGTAGAGCTGCGGCATCGGGAAGAAGCGCTTGAAGAACGGGTAGGACACGGTGAGTCCGGCGCCGATGAACGCGAGCTTCACGGTGAAGGCGTCCAGCCGCGTCACCAGGAACAGCGCGATGAGGTTCAGCACCGCGAACAGCGCCAGCGCCTCGCGCGGCGAGACGCGCCGCGCGGCGAGCGGCCGGTCGCGCGTGCGGCGGATGTGCGGGTCGATGTTGCGGTCGGCGAAGTCGTTGATGACGCAGCCGGCCGCACGCATCACGAACACCCCGAGCACGAACACGATCAGCACCTTCGGGTCCGGGCGCCCGGCGCCGGCGATCCACAGCGCCCACAGCGCCGGCCACAGGAGCAGCCAGGTACCGATCGGGCGGTCCAGGCGCATGAGGCGCGCGTACTCGGTGGCGCGGCTGACCAGGCGTGCCCCGAGCGGGGCCTCGGTGGGTCGGGGGGCGAGCGGGAGTTCGGGGCTGGTGGCGGCCATGGCGGTTGGGGCGAAGCCGGCTGCACGTTACCACAGGCGGCCGCAGCTTAGAGGTTCATATAGAGCCCCGGCGCGTCTCGATTCGATCGCCGGTGACGGATCACTTAGGACCGAATGAATCCACCGGGCATGCCATGGCGCGGCGAGGTTGCTAGCGCTCTGCGCCTTCTCTCATCCAATTTGGAATATCACGCGCCCCGTGCAGTACGCGCCACACGTCAACCGTGTGCTCGGACTCCGCATAGAAGACCAGATAGGGAAAGTCTCCAAGGGTCCAGGATCGCAGTTGCGGCAAACTCAGTTCGATTGCATAGCGCGAAGATCCTGCCTCGGGATGAGCCCCAATTTGCGAGTACACGCGTTCGAGCCCATCAATGAAGCGCAATGCAATCTCCAAACCCGCTTCCGTCAGATGGTACTCGAGGGCTTCCTCAACATCGCGGTGCGCAAGTTCGCGCAACGCGACTGGCTTGGCAGTCACCGCCTTTGCGCGCGCACGTTGCGTCGAAGGTTTTTAAAGTACTTGGCATCCGCGGTCACGCTGGCTTTCGACTCCGCTCCCGCCAACAGGAGACCTCGCAGACGTAAGCGGTCCTGATCCCTGCGGATCAGCTCGCGCACATACTCGCTGCTCGTGCCATATCCGCGCTTCGCTTGCTCATCGACGAAGTCTTTTAGCTCCTCAGGCAGGGAGATATTCATCGTGCTCATGAACTCATTTTAGGCGCTTTGGCAAAATTTGGCAAAGCTGCCATGGCGGCCAGACGCTGCACACCCGGCCAGTTCACGACGCCTGCTCAGTCGCGCTTCGGGAGGGTCTTGCGCCTGAGCGGGTGGGCCTCCGTGTTGAGCACCACCTTGTCCAGGTTCAGGGTGCCGGGCGGCGCGAACAGCAGGTAGAAGTACTTGAAGGTCTCGGCGAGCACGAAGCTCTCCATGTCGTCGGCCTGCGCCTTGGAGCGCACGTCACTCAGGGCCGCATAACCGGCCTCGGTGCGGCAGTAGCGCACGAAGTCCGCGAACAGGTGCTCCCCGACGGCACGGTAGTGGGGATCGCCCGTGAGCCGGTAGAGATACCAGGTCGACTCCACGATCTCCGGGCGCAGCGGGTAGCCCGCATCGGTGATGCGGTGCGCGCGGAAGTCGTAAGTCTCCGGCTCGATGCCGGCGACGTCCCACATCACCACCGCGGCCTCGTGCAGGCGGCGTGCCTCGGGGATGTGCCCGGAGTAGGCGAGCAGCCCGGGGAAGAACGCCTCCAGCGAGCCGAACTCGCTCCCGACCACCGCCCCGGTGTTCATGTCCACCTGCCCGTACCAGGTGAGGCGGTCGACCTGCTGCGGATAGCTGCGCAGTGCGGCGGCGCTCGAGCTCTGCCACATCGCCAGGCACTCGCGGTCGCCGAACAGGCGCCAGCACTTGAAGAGGTACTCGTAGTAGGAGTCGATGCGTGCGCCGATATGGCTGTGCGTGTTGGTCCACTGGCCGCTCTCGACGTCGAAGCGCTCGCCGACGAGCCCCCGGGGCGAGCGCCGCTCGTACACCGCGCGCAACGCCTTCATGGCGCGCTCGCGGTAGCGGGTCTTGCCGGTGAGGTCCGCGAGCTTGCCGTATTCGAGGATGAGGGCAGCCTCGGCCGGGTTGCTGATGGTGCCGCGCACGGCCCCGGTGCGCAGGTTGACGTACACGTACGGCAGCCCGGTCGGGGAGTCAAAGGCGGGCAGGAGGCGCGTACCGAGGTCGTCGGCGAGCGCAAGGAGCCGGCGGTCCCCGGTGAGCTCGTAAGAAGAAAGGAGTCCCCCGAGGAGGCGGATGACGATCTCGAAGTGCTTCACCTCGAGGTCACGGTCGAAGGACAGTTCACGGGCGATGAGCTCGAGGTCCGCCTGCGCCTCCTCGTGCATGCCCATGATGAGGAGCGTGTCGAGCGCATCCACCGGGGTCATGAGCAGCGACTGCCCGTACCAGTCGCGCGCGCCGCGGCTCAGGGGCTTCAGCGCATCGTGTCCCCAAGCATAGGTGCGGTAACCGTCCCAGGCATGCCGGAACTCCGCCTGCACGCGCGCGGCCATCTCGGCCGCGTGCGCATCCTGCGGCGCCGGTACGGCCGCTGCGAGCCCCGGCAGCAGGGCGAGCACGAAGGCAAGGACGACGGAGCGGGTCGCGGCCATGGCTTACGGCACAATAGCCCATCGCGCGCCGACCCATAAGCGCCCCGGAGTCCATCGATGCCGCACCGTCACCGCCGCCGCGCCCGCGCGGCCGCCCTCGTCATGCTCGCCCTGGTCCCGCTGACCGCGCTGGGCGCGGATCCCGGAGCGGATGCCTACAAGGCGGTGGACCCGTTCATCGGCACTGGCGGCGACGGGCACACCTTCCCTGGCGCGGTCGTGCCTTTCGGCATGGTGCAGTTGAGTCCCGACACCCGCATCCAGGTGCGCTCGCAGGCCTACGGCTGGGCGGCCGGCTATCGCTACGAGGACCACTCCATCGTCGGTTTCTCGCACACGCACTTCTCGGGCACCGGGCACTCGGACCTGGGCGACGTGCTGGTCATGCCGATCGCCGGTGACGTGCGCCTGGAGCGCGGCGACCCGGACGTGCCGGGCAGCGGCTACAGCGCCCGCTTCTCGCACGCGAGCGAGGTCGCGCAGCCCGGCTACTACGCCGTCACGCTCGAGGACTACCAGGTGCGAGCCGAGCTCACCGCCGGCGAGCGCGTCGGGGTGCACCGCTATACCTTCCCCGCCGGGCGCCCGGCCCACGTGCTCGTCGACCTGCGCACCAGCATGTATGACTACCCGGGCAAGGTGCTCTGGTCGCGCCTGCGGGTGCGGACGGACGGCACCGTCACGGGCTTCCGCGAAACCCGCGGCTGGGCACCGGGGCGGCACCTGTACTTCGCGATGCGCTTCTCCGCACCCAGCTCGGGGCATGCGCTCCACGACACCGAGACCGACGTCGCCTACAAGGGCTTCCCGCCGCCGGGGGCGAAGGATCCGCGCGCGCGTGCCCAGGTCGAGGGGCGGCAGCTGGTCGGCGTGTTCGACTTCGCGGGCGTGCCGGGGCAGGCGCTCCTGGTGAAGGTGGCGATCTCCCCGGTGAGCGAGGCCAACGCGCTCGCCAACCTCGAGGCCGAGATGCCCGGCTGGGACTTCGAGGCGGTGCGCGCATCCGCGCGCGCGAAATGGCAGGCGGCGCTCGGGGTGTTCGAGGTCGAGGGCGATACGGCCACGCGCGTAAGCTTCTACACCTCGCTCTACCACGCGCTCATGGCGCCGAGCCTCTTCATGGACGCCGACGGCCGCTACCGCGGCCCCGACAATGCGGTGCACCAGGCGCAGGGCTTCACCAACTACTCGACCTTCTCGCTGTGGGACACCTACCGCGCCCTGCACCCGCTCATGACGCTCATCCAGCCCGCGCAGCGCACCGAGGATGTCGTGAAGTCGCTCGTGGCCGCCCAGCAGGTAAGTCCCTACGGGATGCTGCCGGTGTGGGCGTTCCACGGGCAGGAGACCTGGTGCATGATCGGCTACCACGCGGTCGCGGTGATCGCCGATGCCTACATGAAGGGCATCCGCGGCTACGATGCCCAGGCGGCGCTGAATGCGATGGTGGCCACCGCCACCTACGGTCCCTACGGGGGACTGAAGCCCTACATGGAGCTCGGCTACGTGCCGATCGACGAGGAGGGCGAGGCCGCCTCCAAGACCCTCGAGTACGCCTACGACGACTGGACCATTGCGCGCATGGCGCAGGCGCTGGGACGGGAGGACCTCGCGCAGCAGTTCTACGCGCGCGCCGCGAACTGGAAGCACGCCTACGACCCGGCCACCGGCTTCATGCGCGCGCGCGTGCGCGAGGGCAGCTTCCGCACCCCGTTCGACCCGGCGGCGAGCGGTTATGGGACTGATTACACGGAGGGCAACGCCTGGCAGTACTCCTGGTACGTGCCGCAGGATGTGGCCGGACTTGCGCAGGCGCACGGCGGGGCAGATGCGCTGCTCAACCAGATCGACCAGGTGTTCGACGCCAAGATCGATCCCAAGGTGTTCGCGCACATGGAGGACATCACCGGCCTCATCGGCTGGTACGCGCACGGCAACGAGCCGAGCCACCACGTCGCCTACCTGTACGCCGCCGCTGGCCAGCCCTGGCGCACCCAGGCGCGCCTCGCCACCATCATGTCGAGCCAGTACGCGCCCAAGCCTGAGGGGCTGGTGGGCAACGACGACCTCGGGCAGATGTCGGCCTGGTACCTGTTCACCGCGCTCGGCTTCTACCCCGTGACCCCGGCGAGCAACGAGTACATCCTCGGACGGCCGTTCGTGAAGCGCGCCGTGCTGCACCAGCCCAACGGCCACACGTTCACGGTGAGCGCGCGCGGCCTGGATGCCGCGCACCCCTACGTCGGCCGCGTGCTCCTGAACGGCAGGCCGCTCGAGCGGGTGTTCATCAGGCAGGAGGAAATCACGGCGGGCGGCACGCTCGAGTTCGTGATGCAGGCCCAGCCGCGGCGCGACTGGCCGGGGGCGCACGCGGAGCAGCCTTACTCGATGTCGCGCGAGGGGGTTTCGAACTAGCGCGGCATGTCGCGCGCGGGCTACCCCACGCGCCCGTAGCGCTCGCCCTCGCCGACCCAGCGCGCGGTGAGCGCCGCGATCGCATCGGGGTCGCGTTCCAGGAACTTATCCGCTGCCTCCTGCACTCTGGGCAGCAGCGCCGCATCGCGCATGAGGTCGGCCACCCGCAGCTGCGCAAGGCCCGTCTGGCGCGTGCCGAGCAGCTCGCCCGGACCGCGCAGCGCCAGGTCGCGCCGCGCGATCTCGAACCCGTCGTTCGTCTCCCGGATCACCTTGAGGCGCTCGCGCGCGAGCGGCGACAGCGGCGCGCGGTACAGGAGCACGCAGGTGCTGGCCTCGGTGCCGCGCCCGACCCGGCCGCGCAGCTGGTGCAGCTGCGCGAGCCCCATGCGCTCGGCGTTCTCGATCATCATGAGCGTCGCGTTGGGGACGTCCACACCCACCTCGATCACCGTGGTCGCGACCAGGAGCTGGATCTTGCCCGCCTTGAACGCCAGCATCGCGGCATCCTTGGCGGCCGGCGGCATGCGCCCGTGCACGAGCCCGACCCGCACGCCCGGGAGCGCCGCGGTGAGGCTGGCGGCGGTCTCCTCGGCGGCCTGGGCGCGCAGCTCGTCCGACTCCTCGATCAGCGGGCACACCCAGTAGGCCTGCCGGCCGGCGCGGCAGGCCTGCACGATGCGCTCGACCACCTCGGCACGGCGCTGCTCCGGGATCACGACCGTCTGCACCGGGGTGCGCCCCGGCGGCAGCTCGTCGATCACCGAGATGTCGAGGTCCGCGTAGGCCGTCATCGCCAGCGTGCGCGGGATCGGGGTCGCCGTCATGATCAGCTGGTGCGGCACGCGGCCGGTCTTGTGGCCCTTCTCCTGCAGCTTCAGCCGCTGCTGCACGCCGAAGCGGTGCTGCTCGTCGACGATGACGAGCGCGAGGTTCTTGAACTCGATGCCCTCCTGGAAGAGCGCATGCGTGCCGACCACGATGCGCACCTCGCCGGAGGCGATGGCCTCCAGCGCGCTGCGGCGCGTGCGCGCCGGCTGCGAACCGGACAGGAGCGCCACGGTCTGCGACAGCGGCCGGAACCACTGCGAGAAGTTGCGCCAGTGCTGCTCCGCCAGCAGCTCGGTGGGCGCCATGAGCGCGGCCTGCAGGCCCGAGCCGGCGGCACGCGCCGCCGCGGCCGCGGCCACCACGGTCTTGCCGCAGCCGACGTCGCCCTGTACCAGGCGTGACATGGGCGCACCGCCCCCGAGGTCCCGTTCGGCCTCGGCGAGCGTGCGCGCCTGGGCGCCGGTCATGACGAACGGGAGCGCCGCCACGAACCGCTGCGCGAGCCCGTCCGGGTCGGCGAGCGCGAAGGCCGGATCCTTCGTCAGCGAGCGCTTGCGCAGCTTGAGCGTCAGGTGGTGGGCCAGCAGCTCCTCGAACGCGAGGCGCTGCTGCGCGGGGTGGCGCCCGGCGGCGAGCTCCTCCAGCTGCGCCTCGCGCGGCGGGCGGTGCAGGTAGCTCAGGGCCTGCGCCAGCGTCGGCAGTCCCTGCGGCAGCTGCGCGCTGCCTGCGAGGTAGTCGGTGAGCGGGCTGCGCTCGAGTTCACGCAGGGCCTCGGCCACCAGCGCCCGCAGCCGTCCCTGCGGGACGCCCTCGGTGAGCGGGTAGATGGGCGTCAGGCTCTCCTCCAGCGGGGCCTGCTCGCCCAGCAGCCGCCGGTACTCCGGGTGCACGATCTCCAGTCCCAGTGGCCCGCGCCGCACCTCCCCGAAGCAGCGCAGGCGCGTGCCGCGGGCAAGGTTCGACTGCTGGCTGCCCGAGAAATAGAAGAACCGCAGCGTGAGCATCCCCGAGCCGTCCGAGATGCGGCACAGGAGCTGGCGCCGGCCGCGGTACGCGACCTCGGTGAGCTGCACCTCGCCCTCGACCGCCGCACGCACGCCCGGCAGCAGCGCACCGATGGCCGTCACGCGCGTGCGGTCCTCGTAGCGCAGCGGCAGGAGGAACAGGAGGTCTGCGACGCGTGCGACGTTGAGGCGCGCGAGCTTCTGCGCCAGCGCCGCTCCCACGCCGCGCAGCGCCGTCACCGGGCGCTCGAGCGCGGCCGCCGCGGCGGCCGCGCCGGGAGGGGCCTTCAGCCGAGGTGCAGGATGCACTCGATCTCGACCAGCGCACCGCGCGGCAGCTGGGCGACGCCGACGGCGGCGCGTGCCGGGTAGGGCTTGGCGCAGTAGAGCGCCATGATCTCGTTCACCTTGGCGAAGTGCGCGAGGTCGGTGAGGTAGACGTTCATCTTCACCGCCTGCGCCAGCGAGCCGCCGGCGGCCTCGGCCACGGCCTTGAGGTTCTCGAATACGCGCTGGATCTGCACCTCGATGTCACCCTCCACCAGCTGCATGGTCTTCGGGTCGAGCGGCACCTGGCCGGAGAGGTATACGGTGTCGCCGGCGCGCACGGCCTGGGAATAGGTGCCGATGGCCTGGGGTGCCGCGTCGGTATGGATGATCTGGCGGGTCACGAGGAACTCCTTGGACTCGAAGTGGGATCGGTGAGCCCCTAGTTGCCGGGCTCGGACTCGGGGCCGTCCTCCACATTGTCGCCGATCCGGCCGCCGCGCGAGTGGGCGGCGATGGTGCGCTCGATGCGGGTGACGTCCGGCATGCGGCGGATCACGCGCACCAGGCGCGCGAGGTGGCGCCGGTCGCGTACCCGCAGCTCGAAGGTGAGCTCGGCGGTGTCGGCATCCTGCTCGTCGATGGAGACGTGGTCGATGTTGGTCTCCGTGCTGGAGATTGCGGCGGCCACCTTGGCGAGCACTCCGGTGCGGTTCACGACGTACACCCGCAGCTCGGAGGAGAACAGGCGGTCCGGCGCGGCCTGCCAGCTGACCGGCAGCCAGTTCTCCGGGTGCTTGCGGTAGTCCTCGACATTGACGCAGTTCTCGCGATGGATGACGACGCCGCGGCCGGAGGACAGGAAGGCGAAGATCGGATCGTGCGGGATCGGGAAGCAGCAGCGCGCGTAGGTCACGAGCAGCCCCTCGGTGCCGGCGATCGCGAGCGGCGCCAGCTGTGCGCCACCGCCCGGCTGCACCGGGGAGGGCAGCAGGCGCCGCGCCACCAGCGGCGCCAGGCGCTCGCCCAGGCCGATCTTCTCGTAGAGCTCGTCCAGGTCCTTCATGCCGAGCTCGCCCAGGGCGGCGCGCTGGATCTCCGGGTTCACGTCCTCGAGTGCGAAGCTGAACTCCCCGAGCGCCTGCGACAGGAGCTTCGCGCCGAGCGCGATCGCCTCGGTGCGCCGCAGGCCCTTCAGGTAGTGGCGGATCGCGGTGCGCGCCTTGGCGGTGACCACGAAGTTCACCCAGGAGGGATTGGGGGTCGCGCCCTTGGCGGAAATGATCTCGACCGTCTGCCCGTTGCGCAGCACGGTGCGCAGCGGGGTGAGGCGCCGGTCCACCTTGGCGGCCACGCAGCGGTTGCCGATGTCGGTGTGCACCGCGTAGGCGAAGTCCACCACCGTGGCACCCGAGGGCAGGCGCAGGATCTGGCCCTTGGGCGTGAAGACGTAGACCTTGTCCGGGAACAGGTCGACCTTGACGCTCTCGAGGAACTCCTCCGAGGAGCCGGCCTCCTGGAGCGAGACGAGGTTCGAGAGCCACTCGCGGGTGCGTTCCTGCTGCATCGAGCCGGCGTCGTTGCCGGTCTTGTACTTCCAGTGGGCGGCGATGCCGGCCTCCGCGACGCGGTGCATGTCGAAGGTGCGGATCTGCGCCTCGATCGGCACGCCGTTGGGGCCGAACAGCGTCGTGTGCAGCGACTGGTAGCCGTTGACGCGCGGGATGGCGATGTAGTCCTTGAAGCGCCCCGGCATCGGCTTGAACACCGCGTGCACCGCGCCCAGGGCCCGGTAGCAGGTGTCGGGCGAGTCCACGACGATGCGGATGCCGTACACGTCGACGATCTCGTTGAGCGGCGCGCGCTTGCGGCGCATCTTCTGGTAGATGCTGTAGAGGTGCTTCTCGCGCGTCAGCACCCGCGCCTCGATCTGGCTCTTCATGAGCTGCGCGTTCAGCTGCTGCTCGATCTTCTGCAGGAACTCCTTCTGGTTGCCGCGGGCGCGCTTCACGGCGCGCTCGAGCACCTGGTAGCGGCGCGGGTAGAGCGCCTTGAACCCGAGGTCCTCGAGCTCGAGCTTCATGTTGTAGAGGCCGAGGCGCTCGGCGATCGGTGCGTAGATCTCGAGGGTCTCGCGCGCGATCGCGCGCCGCCGCGCCGGCGACATCGCCTCGATGGTGCGCATGTTGTGGGTGCGGTCGGCGAGCTTCACCAGGATGACGCGCAGGTCGCGCACCATGGCGAGCAGCATCTTGCGGAAGGACTCCGCCTGCGCCTCCTCGCGGCTCTTGAACTTGATCTGGTCGAGCTTGGTCACCCCGTCGACGAGCTCCGCGACCTCGGCGCCGAAGCGCGCCGCCAGCTGCTCCTTGGGGGTGGGGGTGTCCTCGATGACGTCGTGCAGGATCGCGGCGACGATGGTGTCGGCGTCCAGGTGCAGGTCGGCGAGGATCGCCGCGGTGGCTACCGGGTGCGCGATGTAGGGCTCACCGGAGAGGCGCTTCTGGCCGTGGTGGGCGGTGGTGCCGAACTCGGCCGCCGCGCGTACGCGGCTCACCTGGTCGGGGGAGAGGTAGCTGCCGACGGCAGCCAAGAGCTCCTTCAGTCCCGGTGTGCGTCTTCCGCCCGGCAGCAGTCCCCTGAGCGAAGACGCGTAGTCCATGGCGGAACTTTTACGTCCCCGTCAGTCTCCGAGGCCGAACTGCGGCGCGCGGAAGCTCGACTGGTTGTCGGCCTCGGGCACCACCGGCTCCGGCACCGGCTCGGGCTCGCGCAGCATCTCAGCGGTGATGTTGCCGGCGGCGATCTCGCGCAGCGCGAGCACCGTGGGCTTGTCGTTCTCCAGGGGCAGCGTCGCCTCCGCGCCATTGGCGAGCCGCCGGGCACGCTGTGCCGCGAGCAGCACGAGCTGGAACAGGTTCTCGACGTTGTGCAGGCAGTCTTCTACGGTGATTCGGGCCATGGGTCTTCGGTAATTGAGGGCGGTCCGGATACGGACGCGCCGGGTTGACCACTATAGGCGAAAAGCGCCCCCCGAGGCCACCCCGCGAGGTCGACCGCCGGCCGGCCGGATCAGCGTGCGGCAGCCGTGAAGGCCCTGCGGCGCCGCACGAGCGCCCACAGGGCGAGGCCTGAGATTTCCGCGAACCCGAGCGCGCCCCCACCCGCGCCGCCGCCCCCGCCAGTCGCGGCGGCGACGGTAAGGACCGCCTGGCCGTTCGCGACCTGTCCCCCGGCGCTGCACTGGAGTGCGTAGGTGAAGGTGCCCGCGGTGGTCGCCTTCTGGCTGAGTGAGCCCGAGGCGTCCACGGTCCCGCTCCACGGGCTGCCGTCGGCCCCGCCGCCGCTGGCCGTGCAGCTGCCGGATCCCGTGGCACTCCAGGTGAGCGTGAAGCTGTCACCGACGTGCACCGAGGCCGGGCTCACCGACACGTTCGCCGCGAGGGTCCCGATGGTGACCGACTGCCTCACCGTCACCGGCTGCGCGTCCGCCGCATCGATGCTGTAGCAGCTCAGGGTGAACTCGAAGGTGCCGGGGGCGCCGGTGTCGGTGACGTACCCCGCGGGCGGCCCGGTCGGGTCGATCCAGGCGTCACCCGGCAGGCCGCCGGTGCGCGCGCAGTAGCCGGCGTTGACCGCGGTCCAGGCCACCGTGAAGGTTTCCCCGCTCACCACTGCGGCGGGCGTGAGGGTGATCGTGGCGGTCGGCGCGGGCGCCGGCGTCACGGTCAGCGTCAGCGGCGTGCTGCTGGCGGAGGAGGACAGGTCGAACGCCGTGCAGGTCACGGTGACCGTGTAGACCCCCGAGCGCTGCGGACTCAGGGTCTGGCTGCTCTGCGGGAGCGAGTTGAGGCCGAGCGGGTCACCGGTGCTCGAGGAGAGGGTGTTGGGTGTGGCGAGGCTCGAGCAGCTGGACAGGTTGGAGTTCCAGCTGAGGGTTGCGTAGTCGGCCGGGGAGTCGGTGAAGGCCACCGTGGAATGATCCAGCGCCGCGGTCACGTACGGCGCGCTGTTCTCGAACGTGACGCTGACACTCTGCTGCGCCGTGAGCGCCCCGGAACTGCAGCTCACCGTGTAGCTGTACGTGCCGGCCGTGCTCACCTGCGGCGCGAACTGCGCCACCGCGCTGCCGCTTGCGAAGCTGTTGCCCGCCCAGCCATCACCGCTCGCCCCGCCCTGGGTCGTGCAGGTGTCGGCGAAGCTCTGCCAGTAGAGCAGGAACTGCTCGCCGATCCGCCGGTCGGTGCCGTTGGCCTCCAGCGTGACGCCCGGTGTCGCGTACTGCACCAGCACGGCGCTTGCGCCGCTGTCGCCGGCCGGGCCGCAGCTCAGGGTATAGATGACGTCGGCCACGGCCGCGGAGGTCGCGGTGGTGGTCCCGGTGGCCGGGAGGTCCGTCAGTGCGAGGCCGCCCCCGCTCAGGGCGCAGGGCGTGACGTTGGAGGTCCAGCTGAGGGTCACCGGCCGCGTGGTCCAGGCCGCATCCGGGGTCGCGGTCAGGGACAGCTGCGGCGTCGGCCCCACCCACGTCACGGTGACCGATGCATTGGCGGTGCGGCCGCCGGCGTAGCTGCACGCGAGCGTGTAGTTCACCGGGGCGCTGGCGGTACTCTCGGTCAGCGACTGGCTGCCGCTGCTGGCGAGCGCGCCACCCCAGGTGTCGCCGGCCTGGCCGCCGCCGGCGGTGCAGCCAGTGGCGCCCGAGGCGGCCCAGGTGAGCTCGAGCGGGGTCCCGTACACCAGCACCGTGTTCGAGGCGCTGAACGATACCGAGGCCACCGGCGCGCTCGCGGTGACGAGCGTGCCGGTGTTGTGCGGGTCGAGCACCGACTTCAGGGTCACCGAGCCGGTGCTGCTGGAGGTGTCGGCGGTGGAGTTCCAAACGGCGGCCAGCGCCGTGAAGTCGGCGACCCCGTTGCTGCCGTCCGGGGCCGGCGGCGTAGCCGCGGGACAGGACTGGTAACCGGAGGCGTCCGCATCGTTGCGGCCGTACGTGAGCGAGCCGACCAGGCGGTTGCTCGGATCGAACAGGGCGCTGCCGGAGGCCCCCGGCGCGATGTTGCCCACCTGGTTCACCGTCTCCAGGAAGGGCGAGAGGATCCCGGCGACGGAGACCTTGGCCGGCGTGCCGAACCAGCCGGTGAACTGCTTGTCGTTGCCCTGGGCGTGGTGGACCGTATAACCGCCGGAGAAGCTGGCGCCGCTCGCGTCGAAGCCCGCGAACTGGGCATCGGCGACCACGGGGTTCACGTCCAGGCGGATGAGCCAGGCGTCCTGCTGCTCGACCAGCGACGTGGCCCCGGTCTGGATGGGGATGTTCGGGTCGTAGATCGAGCCCAACGCCTGCCCGCAGGGCGTGACCGCGTCCCAGTAGACGCTCGTCTGCTGCGCCGCGGTCACCGGGTCATCGACATCGGGCCCCACCTTGCCGCTGATGCAGTGGCGCGCGGTGAGCACGTAGGGCGTGTTGTCCCCGGGCACGTCGTTGAGCAGCGTGCCGGTGCACTCGAACTGGTTCTGCACCAGGAGCGCGACGGTGGCGGCCGCGGGCGGTGCGTTGGCGGCGGTGGCCTTGCACTCGTAGTTGGTGATGCAGGCGCCGTTGCCGGAAGCCGCCGTGGTCGCCTTGAGCTGCCGGTAGTAGGGGTGGTCGGCGACGCCGGCCCCCAGGGATCGGTACCCCGCCTGCAGGCTGACCAGGCTGAAGTGCACCTGGGCGCGCTCCGCGGCGGGCACGGTGAGGGTGAACTCGAGCGCGGCGCCGGGCTGTACCCGGCTCCACAGCTCGCCGCGATGCAGCGACTGCGGACCGTAGCTTGTGGTGGTGCGCTCCCCGCGCACCACCAGGTGCGCATGCGCCGGCAGTGCCACCGGGGCGGCATGGAAGGACAGGGACACCGCGGTCGGCACCTCGACCGCATAGCGCCATACCCACTCGCCGTTGGCCTGGGTCCAGCGGCCGCCGCCCGTGGTGGAGACGGTGTGCGGCACGGACACGGCGAACTGCGCCGGCGCTGCGCTCGCGCGGCGGATGAGGGGCCGGAGGTCGACGTGCAGGCGCTCGACCGGCACGGCCGCGTGCGCGGTGCCCAGTGCCGCCAACAGGCTCAGCAGTCCCGCCGCGCGGGGAGTTTGCAGCCGCTTCACGATGATGGTGAGGTCCCTGGCCGTTCGTTCTCAGGGCCGCGCCGCCCCGACGGGCCGGCACCCCCGCGCGCACTGTGCCTGCGGGCGCCGCCCGCAACAAGGACGCAGGTCCATTGCGACTTAATGTCCAGGCGTGTCCGCGGGCGGCGCCACCGGCACGCCGCGCCAGCGGTTCGCGATCGCGAACAGCAGCGGGTTCAGG
The DNA here is from genome assembly GCA_018241425.1 of Pseudomonadota bacterium. Taxonomy (GTDB): domain Bacteria; phylum Pseudomonadota; class Gammaproteobacteria; order Steroidobacterales; family Steroidobacteraceae; genus 13-2-20CM-66-19. The sequence goes on along the minus strand of JAFEDU010000005.1, from coordinate 203,411 downwards.
ACGATCGACAGCAGCGCCCCGGCGACGATGTAGTTCTGTCCCTCGCTCGGCATGAGGCCCATGCTGATGCCCATGACGGCGAGGATGAAGGAGAACTCCCCGATCTGTGCCAGGGCTGCCGCGACGGTCAGGGCCGTGCCGAGCGGGCGCCCCAGCAGGCGCACGATGGCGAGCGCCGCGAGGGACTTGCCGACGAGGATGATCGCCACCACCTCCAGCACCTCCAGCGGATGGCGCACCAGCACCGTCGGCTCGAACAGCATGCCGACGGAGACGAAGAACAGGGCCGCGAAGGTGTCCTGCAGCGGCTGCAGGTAGGTCTCGGTCGCGTGCCCGTGGTCCGAGCCGCTGATCACCATGCCGGCAAAGAACGCGCCGAGCGCCACCGAGACGTCGAACAGCTTCGCGGAACCGAAGGCGACGCCCAGGGCGAGCGCGACCGCGGCCAGCGTGAACAGCTCGCGCGACTTGGTCCGCACCACTCGCTTGAGGATCCAGGGGAAGACCCGCGCCCCGATCACCAGCATCAGGGCCACGAACAGCGCGACCTTGCCGAGGGTGATGGCGAGCGTCTGCCAGAGGCTCCCACCGGTGGCAAGGCCCGGGGGCGGCTGTCCGCCGAGGACGCCCGCCAGCGCCGGCAGCAGCACCAGGGCGAGCACCGTCACCAGGTCCTCGACCACGAGCCAGCCGACCGCGATGCGCCCGTCCTCGGTCGCGAGCGTCCCCTGCTGCTCCAGCGCCCGCAAGAGGACCACCGTGCTCGCCACCGAGAGCGCGAGCCCGAAGATCAGCCCGGCGCCGAACGGCCAGCCCCAGAAGTGCGCCGCGCACATGCCCAGGAGCGTGGCGACCGCGATCTGCGCCACCGCGCCGGGGATGGCAATGCCCTTGACCGACATCAGGTCGCGCAGCGAGAAGTGCGTGCCGACCCCGAACATGAGCAGCATGACGCCGATCTCGGCCAGCTGCGGGGCGAGGTGCGTGTCCGCCACCAGGCCCGGGGTGTAGGGGCTGAGCGCGATCCCCGCCACGAGGTAACCCACCAGCGGCGGCAGGCGCAGGCGCACCGCGGCGAGCCCGAACAGGAACGCGAACGCGAGGCTCACGGCGAGCGTCGCGATCAGCGTGTCCTCGTGCAGCACGCGCGCCTAGCCGAGCAGCTGGGCGAGCAGCGGCTGCAGCTGCGGCCGGTCGCGGCGCAGCGCCTCCCCGTGCCCCTCGACGATGCCGCGCAGGTCCAGGACCGCCTGCGCAAAGTCGTCGTTCACGACCACGTAGTCGAACTCGTCGTAGTGCGACATGTCCGCGACCGCATCGCGCAGCCGGCGTGCGATGACCTCCGGGGAATCGGTGGCGCGGCCGGCGAGCCGCGCGGCCAGCGCCTCGCGCGAGGGCGGCAGGATGAAGATGCTGAGGCAGCCGGGCATGGCGCGGCGCACCTGGCGCGCGCCGTTCCAGTCGATCTCCAGGAGCACGTCGTGCCCGGCCTCGAGCTGGCGTGTCACGAAGGCGCCGGAGGTACCGTAGAAGTTGTCGAACACCTGCGCGTGCTCGAGGAACTCACCCCGGGCGATCAGGGCGCGAAACTGTTCGACACTGACGAAGTGGTACTCGCGGCCGTCCAGCTCCGTCGGCCGCCGCGCGCGGGTGGTGTGGGACACCGACAGGCGCAGGTTCGGCTCGCCCTTCAGGAGCGCGTTGACCAGCGAGGTCTTGCCCGCCCCGGACGGGGCCGTGATGACGAACAGGCGGCCGCGCTTCATGGGGCCGCAATATAGCCTTCGCTTGCGAGTCCTGCGACGAGCGCGCGCAGCGCCTGGGCGCGGTGGCTGACGGCGTTCTTGTCCGCCGCCGGCAGCTGCGCCGCGGTCAGGGCCTGCCCGCTCGGCACGAACACCGGGTCGTACCCGAAGCCCCCGCTGCCGGCGGGCAGGTGGGCGATGTGTCCTTCCCAGGTGCCGCTGGCGATCAGCGGTGCGGGGTCATCGCCAGCACGCACGCAAGCGATCACGCACTGGTAGCGGGCCTGGCGCTCGCCCTCAGGTACGCCGTCCAGTTCGCTGAGCAGCCGCCTGAGGTTGTCGGCATCGCTCGCCCCCTCACCGGCGAAGCGCGCCGACCACACCCCCGGCCGCCCGCCCAGGGCGTCGACCTCCAGGCCCGAGTCGTCGGCGAGCGCGGGCAGGCGTGCGTGTGCCGCCGCATGGCGCGCCTTGAGCACCGCGTTGGCGAGGAAGGTGGTGCCGGTCTCCGGCGGCGAGGGAATGCCGAGCGCGGCCAGCGACACGAGCTCGAACTGGAGCGGTGCGAGCAGCGCGCCGAGCTCGCGCAGCTTGCCCGGGTTGCTGCTCGCCAGCACCAGCCGCTTCACGGCCGCTTGAGCGCCTGCGCCTGGAGCGAGAACAGCGTGCCGATGCCTTCGGCGGCGAGGTTGAGCAGCGCATCAAGCTCGTGGCGGCGGAACGCGTGGCCCTCGGCCGTGCCCTGCACCTCGACGAAGCCACCGCCATTATTCATGACGACGTTCATGTCGGTCTCGGCCTGCGAGTCCTCCTCGTAGTCGAGGTCCAGCACCGGCACGCCGCCGCAGATGCCCACCGAGATTGCCGCCACCTGCCCGTGCAGGGGGCTCGCGGGGATCAGGCGCCGGCGCACCAGGTGCTCGCAGGCCTCGGCCAGGGCGACGTAGCCGCCGGTGATCGAGGCGGTGCGGGTGCCGCCGTCGGCCTGCAGCACGTCGCAGTCGAGCGTGATGGTGCGCTCGCCGAGTGCCTTGAGGTCCGCCACGGCGCGCAGCGAGCGGCCGATCAGACGCTGGATCTCCTGGGTGCGCCCGCTCTGCTTGCCGCGTGCGGCCTCGCGCGCGGTGCGCGTATGGGTGGCCCGCGGCAGCATGCCGTACTCGGCCGTGATCCAGCCCTGGCCCTTGCCGCGCAGGAACCCCGGCACGCTGTCCTCGACGCTCGCGGTGCACAGCACCTGGGTGTCGCCGAACTCGACCAGCACCGAGCCCTCCGCGTGCTTGGTGTGGCGGCGCGAGAAGCGCACCGGGCGCAGCTCGTCGGGGGCGCGTCCGGAAGGTCGGGCCATGCTTAAGTCCCCAGCCAGCGCAGCGCCGCTGCGGAGGTGTTGTCGCTCGCCGCGCCGGCGCGCTTGACCGCGCGCTCGCCGAGGGTCGAGAGCTTCGCGCGCAGCGCCCCGGCAGGTCCCAGCTCGGCGGCGATCTCCTCGTCCTTGAGCGAGCCCCACAGGCCGTCGGTGCACACCATGAGCACGTCGTTCGGCGCGAGCACCCGCCGCCGCCCCAGGGACATCTCCGGCAGGATCGGGTCCCCGCCCAGGCAGCACTCGACATAGTTGCGCATCGGGTGGCTATGGGCCTGCTCCGCGCTGATCAGGCCCTCGCGCAGCAGGAGCTCGACGTGGCTGTGGTCGCGGCTGCGGGCGAGCACCGCGGCCCCGCGCAGGTGGTAGATGCGGCTGTCGCCGACGTGCGCCCACCAGCTGGCGCCCTGCTGCACCAGGCACACCGCGCAGGTCGCACGTGGCCGCTGCTCGAGCGGCAGCTGCCGACCGAGGGCCACGACCTCCTCGTGGGCGCGCCCGAGCGCCAGGTGCAGGAAGCCGAGCGGATCGAACAGCGGCAGCGGGGTGTGCCAGAAGGCCTCGCTGATCACCTGTTGAGTGACCTGCGCGGCCTTGGCGCCGTCGGCATGGCCGCCCATGCCATCGGCGACGATCAGGAGCGCCGCGTGCTCGGCCACGGCCGTGCTCACGCGGTCCTGATTTTCGTCGCGCCCACCCAGCAGGCTGATCTCGGAGCTCTCGAGGCGCAAGAACAAATCCAAGCATCTGTTAGACTTGGCCGCACTTTATATCACCAGTGCGGTGGCCGGGCGTAGCCGCTGGCAAGCGGCCGACTTCAAGCCAGCGCCTCCCCCAGGTCCTTTGCGGATGCGAACATGATCGCGAGCATGACGGGCTTCGCGCGCGCCGAGACGAGCGGCCCCTTCGGCACGCTCGTGTGCGAGCTGCGCAGCGTCAACCACCGGTTCCTGGAAGTCGGGTTCCGCCTGCCGGAGGAGCTGCGTGCCGCCGAGGGCGAGCTGCGCGCACGCCTGACGCGGGCGCTGCGCCGGGGCAAGGTGGACTGCTCCATCAGCTACCGGCGCCCGCAGGAGGGCGGCGGAGCCCTCGAGATCGACAGCGCGGCGCTCACCCGCCTGCTGGGCGCGGTGCAGACCGTGAATCGCGCCACGGCGGCGGCCGGAACCGTGAGTCCGCTCGAGCTCCTGCGCTGGCCCGGCGTGCTGCGTGAGGACTCCACGAGCGGGGAAGTGCTGCTGAAGGCCGCCCAGGAGCTCTTCGGCCGTGCCCTGGAGGAGCTCTGCGCCGCGCGTGCCCGCGAAGGCGAGCGGCTGCGCGACCTGCTCGAGCAACGCTGTGGCACGCTCGAGGCGCTGGTGGCCAACGTGCGTGTCCGCCTGCCTGAGGTGCACGCGCGCCTGCGCACGCGCCTCAACGAACGGCTCGCGGAGCTCTCCGCGGGGCCGGATCCGGAGCGACTAGAGCAGGAGATCGCGATCCTGCTGCAGCGACTCGACGTCGATGAGGAGCTCGAGCGCCTCGCGGGTCACATCGCCGAGGTGCGGCGCGTGATCGCAGGCCAGGAGCCCGCCGGGCGCCGCCTCGACTTCCTCATGCAGGAACTCAACCGCGAGGCCAACACACTGTCCTCGAAGTCGCAGGACCTCGAGACCACGCGCAGCGCCGTGGACATGAAGGTCGCGATCGAGCAGATGCGCGAGCAGGTCCAGAACGCCGAGTAGGTTCTAGCGACGTGCGCTCAAAGTCGTGCTCTGCGCATCGCCAGTTCCCTCACTCGAATCGCCGCAGTTAGTTCCGTTGTGGAGCGGCGGGTCACACCGCGCTTAGAGTCGATCTACGACGAACCTGCCGAGCCAGATGAGCCCAACCGCTGCAACAAGCAGGCCTAAGAGCGTCGGAACGCCAAGTGCGACTCGCCCAAGGCTCCCTCTGCGACGGAGGAACCCGCTTTGCAGAGTTGCGCTTCCCGCCCATTCCATCAGTGCCCAAGACGGCACGCCGATCACGTAGAGAGCGATCCAGCCCAATAACGTGTGTGGCCGTGATGGGTGGTAGAGGAATAGAAGCCCGACCGTTACAACGGCGGCACCCGACAGAACGTGCGACATCGAACTGAGGCGGCGCAGAGGCGTCATTGGCTGCTAATGCGCGCTTGCTCAGGTCTCAGGAACCCGCTTCGTAAGAAATCCAATCTTCATGTTCTTAAACCCAGCTCGGGCTAGCGAGTCGAGTGTGGCCTGTATCGTCTCGTAATTGACCGTATCGGCGCCCTTGAAGGTGATCCACGCATCTAGCGGAATTCCTGCGTCGCGAAGGCTCGAACCGATGTCGCGACACGAAACGTGCAGACCGGCCGCATGACAAGAGCCGTCCGACGCGATGTCAACCCGAATCTCATGGGGCGTCTCCGCACAGACAGCATGCGCCCGCACTACGAGAAGAGGAACCGAAAGAACCTTAAGCACCCGATGCATTCGGGCTCTAACGGCGCGCCTGAAGGGCCACATCCAACTAGCTGCCTGCCACACGGTTTCCATTCCGCCCTCGCGCGTGACTCACGTATCAAGCCCTCGCCGTCGGGAGAACCAACAAGGCCGCCGCCGCTGCGGTGAAAGCGGCTTCGACCCAAAATACAGGTACTGCGGACCCGTGCAAACAGCGTTACCAACGCCATAGACATCCATTGGGGTGCTCGTTAGTTGCCAAAGCCCAAGTAATCTGGAGTTGGCCTGACCTACGCTTGCTCTCATTGGTTCTGCTGCGGCGCATCTAAAGTGAGCGCGGTTATCGCGCGCCCCGTCCTAAACGGGTTAGCCACTGTCACGACCTTGGAGAATTCCGACTGGACCGTGAATGTCGCTGCGGCACCTATGGCTGTGAAACTCAATGAAGGCGATGTGCTGCTACGTGCACCGCAGACCTCCGATGCAGGCTGCGGAGTCGCTCTCGCCAACAGAGCGAGAGTAACTGTTGGATCACCTGGCGGCATGACTTTGCGCGACATGAGCGCAAGATAGCGCGGCGCACTCCCCGTACAGTAAACCCTCGCCCCTCTGAATAAAGGCTTCCGGCTAGCGCGTGAGACAGGTTCTCCGTTTGCTCGCAGTGCAGCGTTCCGCTCCTGGTCGTGATCCCGCGCGGGCCACGGGCCCCAGTTCGAGGAGCCGCAACGCTTCGACGCGGCGCTGCGGGATGCGCTGGCGCAGCTGAACGAGTCCCGGGCGGGCACCGCCCCGCGGCACGAGGTCACGCAGGCTCGCTGAACCCGCACGCCCGGACCCCCAGCGCGCCTATGAGGTCGCCGACTTCCGTGCTCAGCAGGGCCGCGAGATCCGCCGGGCTCGCGTGACCGGCGCCATCCGCGGCGCGCTCGCTGGGATGGACGTAGATCTCCGTGACCCCGGACGGCAGCTGCGCGAGTACCCGCTTCATGAGGGCCGCATCGAAACGGCCGCTGCCCGACAACCCGTATACCCAGTCGTTGTGGGCGATGCCCCGCCGTGCGAGTTCGCGCCGCAGGTGCACGAGCCACGGTGCCAGGAGCACCCGGTGTGCGAGGGCTGCCGGGCCGCAGCGCGCGACGAACCCCCAGGGCTCCGCGGGCACGCGGACCGCGCCCAGTCCGAACTCGCGCCCGGTGTCGAGCACCAGGCGCAGCAGCAGCGGGTGCAGGTGGAAGTGCTTGTGCGCATTCACGTGGTCGAGCGGCAGCCCCGTCGCGCGGAACGCCAGGAACTGCGCACGGATCTCGCGCTGTGCCTCGGCACGCAGCCGCGGCGAGAGCGCGTAGCGGAAGGCGTCATAGACCATGCCGTGCCGGAAACGCCCGCCCGCCTCCACAAGCCCCGGCAGCTGCGCCGCGGGCAGCGTCGCGGTCCCGTCGGTGAGGACCAGGTGCAGTCCCACGGCCAGACTCGGCAGGCTTTTCGCAATTTCGACAGCTTCGGCCGCGTGTGCGCCGCCGACCATCAGGCTCGCGGCGCTGAGGACGCCGGCGCGCGCGGCGCGGGCCACCGCGCGGTTCACGGCCGGGGAGCTCCCGAAGTCGTCGGCCGTGATGATCAGGCGCCGCACCCGCACCTCAGGTCGAATCCAGGCGCAGCCGCAGCCGGCGCGTCTCGGCGTAGTGCCACGACAGCAGGGCGGGGAGTCCCCAGGCGAGCTCGCGCAGCCGCTTGACCAGCGAGACTGCGAAGGCGAGGTCCGCCCCGATCCCGAACGCCGCCCCCACGCCGATGAGGGCGGACTCCTGCACGCCCAGCGCCGCGGGCACGAAAAAGGCCAGGTGTCGCGCGGCCTGCGTGAGGCTCTCCAGGATGAGCGCGGGCGCCGCGTTCACCGGATGGCCGAACAGTCGCAGTGCCAGCCACACCTCGAACGCACCGCTCGCGAGGGCCGCGACCTGGAGCAGCAGCGACAGCGCCGGGCCGCGACCGGCGGCGAGCGTGGCGCGCAGCGCGGTGTCGAGCGCGACCAGTCCGCCGGACAGGCCATTGAGGCCCAGCACGCCGCGCACGCCGCGCTCCACCGCGCCGACCCCGGCGCCGGAGCGCAGTGCGGCCACGAGCCCGAGCGGCAGCAGCAACGCCGCTGCCGCGCTCCAGTACCAGTACGCCGGGGTCCCGATGCCGATCCGCCCCGCCAGCACCAGGCCGAGTGCGGCAAAGACCCAGACGGCGAGGAGCGTCAGCACGACCTCGACGATGACCGAGGCCGCCGCCGCCGACGTCGCGACACCGCGCCAGCCCAGCAGGCGCACGCCGGCGAGTGCCCCGCCCACGCTTGCGACCGGCAACAGGCGGTCGATGCCCTCGCGGACGGTGGCGGCCCAGAAGAGATAAGAGGTGCTGAGCCGCCCCTTGAGGTCCCAGGGACGCAGTAGCGCGGCCCAGCCCAGTGCGTAGAGAAGGAAGAACGACGCCCGATACGGCAGCAACCACAGGACTTCAGGCCCGGCGCGCGCGGCGGCGGCGAACACCGCGGCGATGTCGGCGTGCACACCGAGCGCCACGAACAGCGCCAGCCCGGCAAGTCCGGCGAGGTACGCGGCGACCCGCAACCGCGCTTCCTCAGGGGCTGCCGCGCATGACGCCGCCGGGATCGACCGTGAAGGCCGAGCCGCGCCAGGCGATGCGCGAGGTGGCGAGCGCGCGTGCCCACGGCACGACCAGGAGCAGGTCGCGGACCGGCAGGAGCGCGAGGTCGGCGAGCGTGAGGCGCTCGCGCGGCAGCCGCGTGAGCGCGGCGGTCAGGCAGCGGCACAGGAACACGGCGCCGATCAGCGGCAGCAGCCACGCCGCGCTCGCCGCGGCGGCGGAACTGGTCAGTCGCGCGCCGATGAGGAGCAGCGGCAGGGTGAAGGTCACGGCGAGGAAGGCGAAGCTCCGCGGGGCCAGCACGCGGATGGTCCGCATCCAGCGCAGCTCGTGCGTCATCAGGGCGGCGGCGTCCGGCTCGTCCTGCAGCGCGAACGGTACGTAGGGCGTCAGCACGATACGGCCGCCGAGACGGCGAACGTTCTCCCCGAGCTGGTAGTCATCGGCGAGGTGGTTGACGATGCTGCCGAAGCCGCCCAGCGCCTCGAGCGTGTCGCGGCGGATCCCGAGCGTCTGTCCCGAGGCGTAGCGGCGGTGCCCGAAGAGCCACGCAACCATCACCGAGGGCATGTACCAGTCGTTGATGTACATGGCCCCGAGGCGCGACCACAACCCGCCCGCCGGCACGCTCGTATAGAGAGAGGTCACGAGCCCCACCCCGGGGTCTGCGAGCGGCGGGGCCACGGTTCGCAGGTAGCCGGGGGTCACGCGGGCGTCGCTGTCCGCGATGAGCAGCACCCCGTGGCGCGCATGCGGCAGCATGTTCATGAGGTTGCTGATCTTGCGGTTGGCGCCGTGCAGCGCCGGTTCCACCACCAGCACGAGGTCGAGGTCCGGGAACTCGCGCTGCAGGCGGGCGACCGCGGCCGCGGCCGGGTCGGCGCCGTCGCGCACCCCGAAGACCACCTGGAAGAGGGGATAGTCCTGCACGCAGAACGAGCGCAGGTTCTCGTAGAGTCCCGGCTCCTCACCGCACAGGGGCTTCAGGATCGTGACCGGCGGCCGCGCCTGCGGCACGCGTGCCAGCGCGCTCCAGATCCGCCACGCTGCGGCGGCGAGCGTGCTGGTCAGCTGGTAGCCGGCCGCCACCAAGAGCAGCAGCAGCCCGAGTCCAAGTTCCACCGGATGGGCGGGCATGGTGCCTGAGGCCCGCTGTTCAGGCCGTGCGGGTGCGCAGGAAGTGGAAGAACTCCACGCCCTCGCGCAGCCGCCGTCGCATCATCTCCGGGCTCGCCAGCATCTCGCGCACGATTTCCCAGATCTTCGACGGCCGGAAGTAGAACTGCCGGTAGAACTGCTCGACGCCGTGGAAGATCTCCTGGTTCGACAGATGCGGGTAGCTCAGGGCGGCCAGCTGCACACCCTGTCCGTCGACCAGGGAGTCCGCATCGGCGCTGAACCACCCCTGGGCGAGCGCCTGCCGGTAAAGCGCCGTGCCCGGGTAAGGGGCCGCGAGCGACACCTGGATGGTGTGCGGGTTGATTTCCTTGGCGAACTCGATCGTCTTGCGGATGGTGTCGCTGGTCTCCCCGGGCAGCCCGAGGATGAAGGTGCCGTGCACGGTGACTCCCAGCTCGCGGCAGTCGCGCGTGAAGCGCCGCGCGATGTCCGTGCGCAGGCCCTTCTTGATGTTGTGCAGGATGCCGTCGTCGCCGGACTCGTAGCCCACCAGCAGCAGCCGCAGCCCGTTGTCGCGCATCACCTTGAGCGTCGCGTAGGGCACGTTGGCCTTGGCGTTGCAGCTCCAGGTCACCCCGAGCTTGCCCAGGCCGCGCGCGATGGCCTCGACCCGCGGCAGGTTCGAGGTGTCGGTGAAGGTGTCGTCGTCGAACATGATCTCGCGCACCTGCGGCATATGCTTCTGGATCCAGGCGACCTCATCGATCACGTTCTGCGCCGAGCGCACACGGTAACGATGCCCGCCCACGGTCTGGGGCCAGAGGCAGAAGGTGCACTTGGAGCGGCAGCCGCGGCCGGTGTAGAGGCTCACGTACGGGTGCTTCAGGTAGCCGATGAAGTAGTTCTCGGGAGTGAGGTCGCGCTGGTAGACCGGTGCCACGAAGGGCAGCTCGTCCATGTTCTCCAGGGTCGGTCGCGGGGCCGTGAGTGCCACGCCCCCGTCCGCGGTGCGGTAGGCAAGGCCTGCGACCTCGCTCAGCGGGCGCCCCGAGGCGACCTCCTGGCAGGTGTAGTCGAATTCCTCGCGGCAGACGAAGTCGACCGCGGGGGCCGCGGCAAGGGACTCGCGCGGCTGCACCATGACCTTGGCGCCGACCATGCCGATCAGGACTGCGGGGTTGTCCTCGCGCAGCAGCTGCGCGAAGCGGGCATCGCCATGGAATGAAGGAGTGCTGGTGTGGATGATGACGAGTGCGTAGTCGCGGGCCAGCGCGCGCACCTCATCGACGCCGAGCCCGTCGGCCGGCGCATCCACCAGGCGTGAGCCCGGCACGAGGGCGGCGGGCTGCGCGAGCCAGGTGGGGTACCAGAAGGAGCGGACCTCGCGCCGCGCCTGGTAGCGCGCGCCGGCACCGCCGTCGAAGCCCTCGAACGAGGGCGCCTGGAGAAAGAGAGTGCGCAGTCCCTGCGCCATGTTCGCTGTCATCGTCTACCTCGGGCTCCACAGTTTGTTACTGTGACGCGGATTACTTTGCGATGGAAAGTACCGTCTCCATGGACAGGTGGCAAACGCGCCAGCGCGCCCGCACCGTTCCTCGGGCGAACGTGACGCTCCGATGACGCGCGGGATCCGGCCCCGGCGTCCCAGAGCCTGAGGATCGGGCCCGCCTTTGACATGAGCGTGGCGGTCAGGTGAAAGTGACGGCCGCCCCGGGAGACCGATTCCCAGCCGGCAGCCGCCCAAAACACGCCCGGCGCGAGCGCTTGAGCACCCCGAACCCAGAACCCGTTCCCAGCACCCCGACCGGCGCCGTCTTCCTGAGCTACGCCTCCGAGGATGCGGGCGTTGCCGAGCGGATCTGCGCCGCGCTGCGGGCCGCCGGCATCGAGGTCTGGTTCGACAGGAGCGAGTTGCGCGGCGGGGACGCCTGGGACGCCATGATCCGGCGCCAGATCAAGAACTGCGCCCTGTTCGTCCCGATCCTTTCGCGCACGACGCACGACCGGGTGGAGGGCTACTTCCGCCTCGAGTGGAAGCTCGCCATTGACCGATCGCATCTCATTGCCGAGGACCGGCCGTTCCTCCTGCCAGTGGCCGTCGATGACATCGCGCAGTCCGATCCCCGGATTCCGGAGCGCTTCCGCGAGCTGCAATGGACAAGGCTGGCGGGCGGGCAGACCCCGCCCGCCTTCGTCGAGCGCGTGCAGCGCCTGCTCGGGGGCACCGCCGGGTCACCGCCCGCGCCCGTAGCCGCGCGCGGGGCAGTCGTGGAGAGTGCGGTCGCCCGTCCGAAGAGCGTCCTGCACACGCTGATCTGGGCGCTGACCATCGTGAGCGTGGTCGCCGTGATCGGCTACTACACCTTCAGCCGGCCCGGGACGCGCCCCGGGGCCGCGCCCACCGCGGCGGCGAGCGACGCCGTGCCGGAGAAGTCGATCGCGGTGCTGCCGTTCGTGGACCTGAGCGAGAAGCACGACCAGGGCTACTTCTCCGACGGCCTCGCCGAGGAGCTCCTGGACCTCCTCGCCCAGGTGCCGGACCTGCGCGTACCGGCGCGCACCTCCTCGTTCTCGTTCAAGGGACGCAGCGACGACATCGCCACGATCGCGCAGAAGCTGAAGGTCGCGCACGTGCTCGAGGGCAGCGTGCGGCGCTCGGGGGACCGCGTGCGCGTCACCGCACAGCTGATCCGGGCCGACAACGGCTACCACCTGTGGTCCAAGACCTACGACCGTGATGCCCGCGACATCTTCCAGGTGCAGGACGAGATCGCCGGTGCGGTGGTGGGAGCGCTGAAGGCGCAGCTGCTGCCGGCGCAGTCGCTCGCCAGCCGGCATCGCAGCGACAACATCGAGGCCTTCAACGAGTACCTGCGCGGCAACCAGCTGCGATCGGTCGACAGCGTTGAGTCCAACGCCGCCGCACTCCTGGCCTTCAAGCATGCCGTCGAGCTCGATCCCCACTATGCGGCCGCCTGGAGCGCCCTCGCCGATGCGGAATGGCGCATTGCCGACCAGTCCAGCGCAGAACCGGCCGCCTACCAGCGTGCGGCGGCCGCGGCCGAGCGCGGCATCCAGCTGGCTCCCGATTCCCCGGACGGCTACTGGGCGCGCGGCAACCTGCGCATGGCCCACGAGTTCGACTGGGCGGGTGCCGAGGCGGACCTCGCGCGCGCCTACCAGCTGGACAACGACGACGTGCGGGTTCTCGGCGACTACGGGGTCCTGCTCGCCGCGCGCGGGCAGATGCCGCGGGCCCTCGCGTTGCTGCGGCGCGCGGTCGCACTCGACCCGCTGTCCGCCCGTGCGATGCGGGTCCTGGTCCAGCACCTTCTGGACGCGGGACACATCGAGGAGGCCGAGAATGCCCTCGCTGCGGTGCCGGAGAGCACCCGCGCGGCCAATCTCATGGGCCTGCAGGGCGAGATCGAACTGGCGCGCGGGAACTACCCGAAGGCGCTGGACACCTTCAGCCACGCATCCACCCTGTGGGGCACCATCGGGATCGCCATGGCGGCCCACTCCGTGGGGCACACGGAGCAGGCACAGGAAGCGCTCGACAGCCTGATCGGCGAGCACGCCTCGACCTTGGCCTACCAGATCGCGGAGGTATATGCCTGGTGGGGCGACAGGCCCCACACCTACGAATGGCTCGAGCGTGCCTACATGCAGCGCGATGGGGGCCTCATCTACCTCAATCACGACCGGTACTTCGTGCACCTGCGCGGTGAGCCGGCCTTCCAGGCGTTCCTCAAGAAGCTGAACCTCGGCTCCTGAGCACCGGTGGCGGCGTACCGGTCGGCGACGGTCTAACATCGGGCACATGGCCCAGTGGCAGCACCGCTACGCGACGATCAACGGCATCCGCATGCACTACGTGGAGCAGGGCACGGGCCCGCTCCTGGTGCTGTGCCATGGCTTCCCCCACCTGTGGTTCTCCTGGCGGCACCAGATCCCGGCCCTGGCCGACGCGGGCTGGCGCGTGGTGGCGCCCGACCTGCGCGGCATGGGTCAGACGCAGGCGCCGCCGGACCCCGGCAGCTACGACGTCGAGCACACGGTAGGCGACCTCACCGGGCTGCTCGATCACCTCGGCGAGCAGTCCGCGGTGTTCGCGGGCCTCGACTTCGGGGTGTTCGCGATCTACGACCTCGCCTTCCGGCAGCCGCAGCGCGTCCGCGCCATCGTGGGCCTGGAAAATCCGGCGACACCCCACAATCCGCAACTGGCACCGCTGCGCGAGGCGGAGGCCTGGGCAAAGAACCACTTCGTCCACATCCACTACTTCGAGCCGCCAGGGCCGGCGGACGCGGCCCTCAATGCCCGGCCGCGCGAGTTCCTGACACGGGTCTTCTACGCGCTGAGCGGCGACTACCACTACCTGGACGTCTGGAAGCACCCGCCGGGCACCGCCTACCTGGACGCCCTGCCGGAGGCCCCGCCGTTCCCGTGGCCGTGGCTCACCGAGCTCGAGATGGAGTTCTTCGTCAGCGAGTACGCCCGCACCGGCTTTACCGGGGGACTGAACTGGTACCGTGCGATGGACCTGCGCTGGGCGCAGCGCCGCCGCTTCGAGGGCGTGAAGAATCCGGTGCCGTTCTACTTCATCGGCAGCGAGCGCGACTGCGACCTCGAGGCCTGGCATGGGGACGACCCGCTGGGCGCGCTGCAGCAGCAGTACGCGGACGTGCGCGGCGTGGCCATGCTGTCCGAGGCCGGGCACATGATGCAGATGGAGCGCCCGCGCGAGGTCAACGAGTGGATGCTCCGCTTCCTCGCGGAGCTGAGCTGAGCGCCTCATGCTGCGTGAACCGCCGCTGTCGCTCTACGTGCACTTCCCCTGGTGCGTGAGCAAGTGCCCGTACTGCGACTTCAACTCGTACGCACTGGGCGGCCAGCTCGCCGAGCAGCCTTACCTCGAACGCCTGGGGCGCGACATCGAGGCGCAGGCCGCAGGTGTCGCCGGTCGCACGGTGGTCAGCGTTTTCTTCGGCGGCGGCACGCCGAGTCTCTTCCCGCCGCGTGCCATCGAGGCGGTGCTCGACGGTGCGCGACGGCACCTCGCGCTCGCCGCGGACGTCGAGGTCACCCTGGAGGCCAATCCCGGCACCATCGAACACGGCGCCTTCGGCGGCTACCGGGACGCGGGGGTCAACCGCGTGTCGCTCGGGGCCCAGAGTTTCGATGCGCGGGCCCTCAAGGTGCTCGGCCGCATCCACTCGCCCGACGAGACACGACGCGCGGCCGAGGAGCTGCACCGGGCGGGCCTGGCGAACTTCAACCTCGATCTTATGTACGCCCTGCCGGGCCAGGACCCGGCGGGTGCCCTGGCCGACATCGCCGCGGGCGTGGCACTCGAGCCCGCCCACATCTCCCACTACCAGCTGACCCTCGAGCCCGGCACGGTATTCGCGGGCCGGCCGCCGCAACTGCCCGACGAGGATGCCGCGACCGAGATGCTCGCCGTCTGCGCTGGGCTGCTGGCGGAGAATGGCTTCGCGCAGTACGAGGTCTCCGCCTACGCGCGCCCGGGCGCGCAGTGCCGCCACAACCTCAACTACTGGAATTTCGGGGACTACCTCGGCGTGGGTGCCGGCGCTCACGGCAAGCTCACGCACGCGGCGCGCGGGTGCATCGAGCGCACCGCGCAGGCGCGCGAGCCGCGGCGCTATCTTGCAGCCGCGGACGCCGCCCTTTCGCGCACCGTCATCGCAGCTCCCGAGCTGCCGTTCGAATTCATGCTCAATGCACTGCGCCTGACGGAAGGCTTCGCGCTCGCGGACTTCGAGGGGCGTACCGGCCTCGGACTTGAGCGTATCCAAGGGGCCATGGCCCGCGCAGTCGGCCGTGGACTCCTGGAAACCACCGGGAACGGCTGCCGGCCGACCGCCCTCGGCCTGCGCTTCCTCAATGAAACGTTGCTCCTTTTTATGGCAGAAACCCCGCAAACGGCCGGCGATTCGACATTGTCAATGCGCCCCACCGAGGCGCCGGCGGGCAAGGCGCCGGCGTTATTCACAGGGTCCGGGGGGTCGGTCGGAGAATGAGTGGATTACGAGCCAAAGCGGCCAAGCTGCTCCATGAGATACATGTAACCCATTGATGAAACAGGTGAAAAACCCCTGTTCATTTTTTGATCAAGGTAACAAAAATGCAATCTGGCACGGGAAACTGGGGGCTGCCCGGACCTGCGTCCACAGAGTTGTCCACAGCTTCTGTGGATAAGGATCCGCGGCCCGGCGACCCCCCCGTGATGCCCGCTTGAGGGGCGGCGGGACTGCCGCTACACTCCCGCGCCCTTTAACTTCCGTCCGTGCCGCCCCATGTAGGCGTCACAGTCCCGCAAGAAGCCGCGAGTGCCGCCATGAAAGACGCGATCCACCCCGAGTACAAAGAGATGACGGTGAGCTGCACCTGCGGCAATACCTTCAAGACCAGCTCGACCCTGGGCCACGACCTGCAGGTCGAGGTGTGCTCGAGCTGCCACCCTTTCTACACGGGCAAGCAGAAGATCGTCGACACCGCCGGCCGCGTGGACAAGTTCCGCAAGAAGTACGCGGCCGCGGCCGCGGCCAAGTAAGCCTCCCGCCGACGGCCAAGGCCCGGCGCCGCCTGTACGCCGGCCGGCCTTGGAAGTCCCGGCGGCGCGGCTGCGCCGAAGCCTCGTCCGTCGAGACGATGGTCCCGCCTGGTACCGCGCGCTTAGCCTACCGGTGAGTAGGTTTGCGTGGCTGGTGCCTTGATTCGAGCGCACGGACCATGTAAACCTCCCGACGTTTCACGCGACGCGCGCCGACCGGCGCCCGAGTCGCCCCTGCACACGAAAGCGGCCGCGGAATGACCGAGAAGAGCGGGAAGACATTCGAGCTCACCGACAAGGATGCCGGGCGCAGCGCGCAGCTGCCGCTACGCAAGGGCACGCTGGGGTCCGCGGCGCTCGACATCGCGGGGCTCAACAAGGACCTCGGGGTCTTCACCTACGATCCCGGGTTCGGTGCGACCGCCGCCACCGAGAGCCGCATCACCTACATCGACGGTGACGCCGGCGTGCTGCTGTACCGGGGCTACCCGATCGAGCAGCTGGCCGAAAAGAGCTCGTTCATGGAGGTGGCCTACCTGCTGCTGATCGGCGAGCTGCCGACCGCGAAGCAGCTGGAGGAGTTCACCGGCAACATTCGTTATCACACGATGATCAACGAATCGCTGCTGCGGTTCTTCAACTACTTTCACCACAACGCCCACCCGATGGCGATGGTGTCCGGTGTCGTGGCCTCGATGGCCGCCTTCTACCACGACACCATGGACATCCATAACCCGCGGCACCGCGAGATCTTCGCGCACCGCATCATCGCCAAGATCCCGACGATCGCCGCGGCCGCCCACAAGCACTCGCTCGGGCAGCCGTTCGTCTACCCGCGTAACGACCTCGACTACGCGGCCAACGTGCTCAGCATGCTGTTCGCGGTGCCGTGCGAGGCCTACAAGGTCGACCCGATCGCGGCCCGGGCGCTAGACCTGCTGTTCGTGCTGCATGCCGACCACGAGCAGAACGCCAGCACCTCCACGGTGCGCCTCGCCGGCAGCACCGGCGCCAATCCTTACGCTGCCATCTCGGCCGGGGTGTCCGCACTCTGGGGGCCGGCGCATGGCGGGGCGAACGAGGCGGTGCTGTCGATGCTCGAGCAGATCGGCACCGTCGACAACATCCCCAAGTACCTGGCGATGGCCAAGGACAAGAGCAGCCATTTCCGGCTCATGGGTTTCGGCCACCGCGTCTACAAGAACTTCGACCCGCGCGCCAAGATCATCCGCGAGATGTGCCACAAGGTGCTGGCGCAGCTGGGGCGCAGCGACAATCCGCTCCTGGAGCTGGCGCAGCGGCTCGAGGAAGTGGCGCTCAAGGATCCCTACTTCGTCGAGCGCAAGCTCTACCCGAACGTGGACTTCTATTCCGGGGTCATCTACAGCGCGATCGGAATTCCGCGCTCGATGTTCACCGTGATGTTCGCCATCGCACGGACCGTGGGCTGGGTGGCGCACTGGCAGGAGATGATCGCCGACCCGTCCATGCGCATCGGCCGCCCGCGCCAGCTGTACACCGGCCCCGTGCAGCGCGAGTACGTGGACATCAAGAAACGCGGCTGACGCCGCGGCGCGCCAAAGCTAGTTGCGGGTCTGGGCGACCGACCGCCCGTGCAGTGGCTGCGTCGGGCGGGCATTGTCCGGGTAACGTGCGGCGAACTGGGCGATCTGCCCCGACTGCGCGGGCAGGGTGCGCTTGAGCACGAACCAGCGCACCCCTTCGCTGCAGGGCGGGATCGTGAGGGACCCCGCGAACGTGTAGTAGCCGCGGCTCCTGGGCAGAAGCGCGTTGAGGTCGATGCTCGCGCCCTCCACCTTCTTTTCCCCCTTGCCGTCCGGGAGGTTGTCGAACACCTGCCGCAGCACGGGATTCTGCGCACCCTTGACGCGCTGGATCAGCACGGCCACCACCGCGATCTCGCCCCTGGCGTTCTTGTGCACCAGGTGCGCCACGAGCGCGAAGCGGCGGCCACGGACCCGCTCTTCGCTGGGGCGGTGGAAGTGGAACTGCACGAGGTCGTAGCGCTCCCCGCCGACGACGATGCCGCCGCTGCCCGCGGGGACGTTCACCTGGATGGTGTAGCCCGTGTCGGTGACGTCGAGGGGCACCGGGCGGTAGTCGAACTGGATGGCCGGCAGGTCCTCGCGCGGCGCCGCCTCGATGTCGATCGGCGATTGCAGCTGTCCGTTCGCGCAGGTTGCGTAGGCGGTATCCTCCTCGCCCCAGTGGGCAGGTCCGGTACCGCCCGAGTAGCTCCACGGCGGCGGTGAATCGGCCTGCGCCAGTCCCGACCCGGCGACCAGGAGCAGGGCAAGGAGTGCGGTCGGGCGTACGCGGGCTGCGTTCATGGACGGGTCCGGTGGCCGGAAAACGGCTGCTGCCGCGACTATAGCAGTCGCGCCGCTCAGGCGGACTCGAGCAGCGCCTCGACCTCGAGCGCGCTGGCGCGGCGCATCGGGCGCCCGTCGACCGGGCTCACGGGCGCCTGCCGGATGCCATCCGGCGGGAACACCGTCGCCTCGATCGGCTGGTCGTCCATCTCGAAGCGCACCCCCGGGAAGGCACGGATGCGCTCGGCGTTGAGCTTCACGCGGCGCTCGGTGACCTCGTGCGGAATCCCCTCGTCGATGAGCTTCAGGGTCACCGATTCGGCGCGATCGGCGAACAGGTGCAGTTGCACTTCGGAATGCTCGGTCGCGGTGCCGGACAGCACCGGCCCCACCAGCCGCGGCTCGAACTCCTGCAGGTAGCGCATGGCGGCGAGCGCCGCCGCACGCTGCGCATGCAGCGCCTCCAGGTGCGAGGCGCCACCGAACAGGCGCTGGTAGGCCGCCAGTGCCTCCTCGATCTCGCTGTTCTTCGGCAGCTGCGCGGCGCCGTCGGTCACCCCGAAGCGCTCCGCGGCCTTGCGCTTGGCAACGAGGAAATCGCGGATGCCGTGCTCGGCCATGATGCGCGCCGCCTCCTGCGCCAGGGCACGCCGCAGGTTGTCGCCGCGGGACGCGTGTCGCTTCACTCGCATGTACGGGTCAGAAGATCGGCTCGCCGCTGCCCTGTGCCTGCTGGTTCTGGTTCCCCGAGGCTGCATCCTCGGCCGTAGGCAGATGATCCGCCATGAAGATCTCCGGCATGCCGTTGGGATTCTCGTCGCTCACGAGCGTGCCGGTCTCGGGCGAGATGCGCAAGGTCACGATGCCCTCGGGCATCGCGCGGCGCTGCTCGGTGACGCCCTTGAGGGCCTCGCCCATGAAGTTGATCCAGATCGGCAGCGCCGTGTGCGCGCCCTCTTCGGCCTCGCCCAGCGGCCGCTCCTGGTCGAAGCCCACCCACACCGTAGTCACGAGGTTCGGCGTGAAGCCGTTGAACCATGTGTCCTTCGCCTCGTTGGTGGTGCCGGTCTTGCCGGCGATGTCGCTGCGCCCGAGCGAGCGGGCGCGCACGCCCGTGCCGCGCTTCACCACGTCCGCCATCATGTCGTCCATGATGTAGGCGTTCTGCGCGGTGATGACGCGCGGTGCCACGTCCTGCGGCGGCAGCGGGGCGGGCTCGCCCTGGGAGCCGTCGGCGGTGCGCACCGCCTGGGCCGGCTGGTCCGCCGGACCCGTGGTGGCAGCCTGCTCGCACTGCGGGCAGACCCGCTTGGGCTCGGCGTGCCACACCACCTGGCCGGCGGCATCCTCGATGCGCTCGATGAAGAACGGCTGGACGCGATAGCCGCCGTTGGCGAACACCGCGTAGGCGGAGGCAAGGTCGAGCGGCGTGACCTCCATCGTGCCGAGCGCCATGGTCAGGTCGTGGGGCAGGGTCTTCGGGTCGAACCCGAAGCGCGGCACGTAGTCGATCGCCGCCTGGATGCCGATCTCCTTGAGGATGCGGATCGAGACCAGGTTGCGCGAGTGCACCAGCGCCTCGCGCATGCGCGTCGGGCCGCCGAACTGGCGTTCGACGTTTTCCGGGCGCCAGGAGTCCTCGCTCCCGGTGCCATCCAGGACGATCGGGGCGTCCAGGATCACGCTCGCCGGCGTGAAGCCGTGCTCGAGCGCGGCTGAATACAGGAAGGGCTTGAAGCCGGAGCCCGGCAGGCGCCGCGCCTGCGTGACGCGGTTGTACTTGTTGGTGAAGTAGTCGAAGCCGCCGACCAGCGAGACGATGCTGCCGTCGTTCGGGTCGAGGGCCACCAGCGCCGCCTGTGCCTCGGGGATCTGGCCGAGCTGGGCGTGGCCCTTGTTGTCGGCGATCACGTAGACGACGTCGCCCTTGGCGAGGATCTGCCCGGCATCCTTGGGCACCGCGCCCACGGTCTCGTTCTTCAGTGCCCGGCGCGCCCAGGAGAGGCCATCCCAGTCGATCTGCACGGCGCCGATCGACTTCACGTACGCGTGTGCGTCCCTGTCGCCGACCTCGGTGATGACCGCGGGGGCGAGATTGCCGATCGCGGCGTATTCGTCCACGAGGTCGTCGTAGTCCTCCTCGGTGCCGTGCGCCGGCAGATCAACGTGGCCGGCCGGCCCGCGCCAGCCGTGGCGGCGGTCGTACTCGATCAGGCCGACACGTACCGCGCGGTTGGCATCGCCCTGCAGCCGCCCGTCGATCGTGGTGTACACCTTGTAGCCGGCGCTCTCGGCGGAGGGGCCGAAGCGCTGGCGCAGCTCCAGGCGCGCCATCTCGGCGACGTACGGCGCCTCGACCTCGAACAGCGGCGCATGCGCGCGCGCTTCCATGGGCTCCTTGTTGGCTGCATCGGCGGTCGCAGGATCGATGTAGCCGAGCTCGCGCATGCGGCGCAGCACGTAGGCGCGGCGCGAAGTGGCCGCCTGCGGGTCGACGATCGGGTTGTAGCGCGAGGGCGCCTTGGGAAGGCCGGCGATGGTGGCGGCCTCCGCGACGTCGAGCTTGTCGAGTGTCTTGCCGAAGAAGGCCTCGGCGGCAGCGGCCACACCGTAGGCGCGCTGGCCGAAGAAGATCACGTTGAGGTAGAGGCCGAAGATCTCCTGCTTCGTGAACTCGTGCTCCATGCGGTAGGTGACGAAGGTCTCCTGCAGTTTGCGGCGCGCGGTCTTGTCGAGGCTGAGGAACATGTTGCGCGCGGCCTGCATGGTGATGGTGCTCGCGCCCTGGGTCTTGTCGCCGGAGACGACGTCGATGACGGCCGCGCGCACCACGCCGAAGTAGTCGATGCCGTGGTGCTCGAAGAAGCGCTCGTCCTCGGCGGCGAGGAAGGCGTGCTTCACCAGGTCAGGTATCTGGTCGTAGGTCACCGGGATGCGGCGCTGCTCGCCGATCTGCGCGATCAGCGCGCCGCTGCGCGTGTAGACGCGCAACGGCACCTGCAGTTCGACGTTGCGCATCGATTCCACCGACGGCAGCGAGGGCACCAGGTAGATGTAGCTGCAGGCGAGCGCGTACGCGCCCAGAAGTGTGAAGCCGATCACACCGGCGCCCGTAACTGTCAGAAGTCGGATGTAATTCCATTTCACAGAAAGCCACTCTCCGTGCTTGCGCGGACTGTAACGGCTATGCATAGTAGCCGCCGTTTCAGGGCAAACTCACCGAAAGGTGGGGACGCAAAGCCTCCGGTCTACGGGACGCACGTACCTATGACAGCGGGGTTGCCGGTTCGAACGTTATCGCACTCCGCCGCGCAGGGTCACGCGTGCGGATGTTGTGGTTGAACCGTTTCAACTCTCCCCCGCTGGCGCGTACGCGCCCTAAGTCCCGTCCAAGCACCGCGATGCCAAGCGCTTCCCCATGGAAGCTTTGGACCATACGCAGCTGCATTCGTTGATCCAGCCGGGTGCGACTTATCGCGCCCGTGACGCTGTCGGCAGTCCCCCACAGACCGCTGCGGGTACCGTGCGGATCCGTGAGTCCTCTCACGTTCAATTTAACTTTGCGCTGATATATAGTGTTCCTGATTCTTACACGGGGCGGTCAATTTCAGGCGTAACGTCCTGAAAAGGAAATAAAAATGTTGCTTCTGCAGCGTAAGTACCGACCCGTACTAGGACTTGACATAACCACCTCGTCGGTCAAGCTCATCGAGCTTGCCATGGCGGGGGGGCAATACCGTGTCGAGGCCTATGCGGCCGAGCCGACCCCCCAGAACGCCATCAACGAGAAGGCGATCGTCGATGCCGAGGCCGTGGGCGAGGCGATTCGCCGAGCGGTCAAGCGCGCCGGTGCCAAGAGCACCGAAGTCGCGGTAGCCATCTCCGGCGACGCTGCCATCACCAAGGTGATCCAGATGCCGCGCAGCCTGCGCGCCGCGGACCTGGAGTCGCAGGTGGAGATGCAGGCCGACCAGTACATCCCGTTCCCCATGGACGAAGTCTCCTATGACTTCGAGGTGCTGGGAGCGAACGACAAGGACGCAGACAGCAACGACGTGCTGCTCGTGGCGACGCGCACCGAGAACGTCGAGCAGCGCCAGGCCGCGGTCAAGGCCGCGGGGCTCACCGCCAAGATCGTGGACGTCGAGGCCTTCGCGCTGGAGAACGCCTGCAAGCTGATGACGCACCAGATGCCCGACGGTGGCATCGATCGCACCATCGCGGTGGTGGACTTCGGCGCCAGCAGCACCACCTTCAGCGTGCTGCGCAACCTCAAGGTCGTGTACACGCGCGACTTTGCCTTCGGCGGGCAGCAGCTCACCGAGGAGATCATGCGCACCTACGGGCTGGCGATGGAGGAGGCGGGCCGCGCCAAGAAGGAAGGCGGCCTGCCCGGCAACTACCAGTCGGAAGTGCTCGACCCGTTCATCGATGACATGACGCAGCAGGTGAGCCGCTCCCTGCAGTTCTACCTCGCCTCCGGGTCCGGGCGCGAGCAACCCGAGAAGATCCTGGTGTGCGGCGGCTGCGCCAACATCCCTGGCGCGGCCGAGGTCATCTCGAGCCGTGTCGGCATCTCCGCCGAGAAGGGCGACCCGCTCGGCCAGATGAAGCTGTCCTCGCGCGCCAAGGCGCAGGCGGTGCAACGCGACGCCACCGCGCTGCTTACGGCGTGTGGCCTCGCCCTGCGGAGCTTTGACTAATGCCACGCATAAACCTGCTTCCCCACCGGGAAAGCAAACGCAAGGAGCGCAAGCTCAAGTTTTTCGTGGCACTGGGCGCCGCGGGCATCGCCGCCATCCTGGCCACCGGGACGGTATACCTCATGTACCAGGGCATGATCGAGGCGCAGCAGCACCGCAACGACCGGCTGCGCGCCGAGATCAAGAACCTGGACAAGCAGAACGAGGAGATCAACAACCTCGAGACCGCCAAGCAGAAGTTCATCGCGCGCATGGAGATCATCGAGAAGCTGCAGCGCTCGCGCCCCGAAATCGTCCACGTGTTTGATGAGATCGTGCGCACGCTGCCGGAGGGCGTCTACCTGACCTCGGTCTCGCAGAATGGCCAGACGCTCAAGTTCAGCGGCGTCGCCCAGTCTTCCACGCGCGTATCCGCCTTCATGCGCAACATCGACGGTTCGCAGTGGCTGCGTAACCCGGCCCTGGAAGTGGTCGAGACCACCAAGGGCTCGGGCCCCGGTTCGAGCTTCACGCTCACCGCGCAGCAGGTCACCGCCTCGGCACCCGATGATGGCTCGCGTTCGGCCAAGAGCAAGATCCGCAAGGCGAGCCTTGGCGGTGCAGGAGCGCAGCAATGAAGAACGTGCTGGAAGAGCTGCAATCACTCGATCCGCGCGACCCGGGCCGCTGGCCGTTGCCGGTGCTGGCTGGCGCCGTGGGCCTGGCCTTCCTGGTGCTGTCGGCGGTGGGTATCTGGTTCTTCGTGTGGAACGACCAGCGGCCGCGCCTCGAGCAGTTCGCCGCCGAGGAGCAGACCTTGCGCGGGGAGTTCCGCCAGAAGCACGCCAAGGCCGTGAACCTCGAGGTCTACAAGCAGCAGCTGAAGGACATCGAGCGCTCCTTTGGCGCCCTGCTGCGCCAGCTCCCGGGCAAGACCGAGGTGCCGAGCCTGCTGGTGGACATCTCCCAGACCGGACTTGCGGCGGGACTGTCCGAGAAGCTGTTCCAGCCGCAGCCCGAGCAGAAGAAGGACTTCTATGCCGAGCTGCCGATCAAGATCAAGCTGAGCGGCAGCTACCACCAGTTCGGCGAGTTCGTCAGCGGCATTGCGGCGCTGCCGCGCATCGTCACGCTGCACGACATCGACATCAAGCCGGACAACAAGGACGCCTACGACCAGCTGTCGCTGGAGCTCACGGCCAAGACCTACCGTTACCTCGACGAGGACGAGATCGCCGCCGTCGAGGCCGACAAGAAGTCCGCCCGCAAGCCGGGCACTTGATGCCACTTAGTGCGAGTACGGATCTACCTATGCAAAAGCATACGACGCGAACCAGCCTGCGCACCCTCGGCCTCGTGCTGGTGTGCAGCGCGTACGCGGTCATCACGGCCTGTTCGAGTGCCGACGACGAGTTGCAGCGCTTCGTGGACGATACGCGCAAGGAGCCGGGCGGCCGCGTCGAGCCGCTGCCCGAGATCAAGCCGTACGAGACCTTCGTATATACCGCCGCCGACCTGCGCTCGCCCTTCCTGCCCAGCAGCCCGGGTTCGGGCGCCGGCATCAACGGCGTGCGTCCGGACTCGCGGCGCAACCGCGAGTTCCTCGAACAGTATTCGCTCGATACGTTGAAGATGGTGGGGACGCTGCGGCTGGGCGGCTCGATGTTCGGCCTGGTGCAGACCAAGGATGGCCTGGTGCACCGCGTGACCACCGGCAACTACATCGGCACGGCCGAGGGCAAGATCACCGAGATCAGCCCCTCCAAGATCAGTGTTCTCGAAATCGTTCCGGACAGCCTCGGCGGGTACATGGAGCGCCCCGCCGCGCTGGCCCTGAACGAGTAAAGGTCCAGCAGGGAGTTCTCTAAATGCAACGCCATCGCCTGATCAATCGCCTCCTCGGCACGGCCCTCGTGCTCGCCGGAGCACTTGGCATGCTCGCGGGAGCACCTGCAGTGGCCGCGGACCAGCCCGCGCTGCAAGCCATCGACGTACAGCCCCTTGCCGGCCAGCAGCTGCAGCTGACGATGCGCCTGTCGGCCCCGGCGCCGCAGCCCCTGTCGTTCACCATCGACAACCCTGCGCGCATCTCGCTGGACCTGCCCAACACCACCCTCGCGCTGCCCTCGCGGCGCATCGACGTGCACGCCTCGGGCCTGGACACGATCCTCGCCGCCGAGACCAAGGACCGCACGCGCCTGGTGCTGAACCTCGACAAGCTGGTCCCCTACGACACGCGCGTCGACGGCAACAACATCGTCGTGCTGCTCGGCGCCTCGGGCTCCGGCAGTGCGGCGGCGGCTCCTGCGGCGGTCGCCGCCGGCGGCAGCTCTTCGGCGGTCAGCGGCAGCACCGGGGCCGCGCGTGAGCTGCGCTCGATCGACTTCCGCCGCAGCGCCGATGGCGCCGGCCGCGTCGTCGTGCGCCTCTCCGACCCGCATACCCGCATCAACCTCCACCAGGTGGGCAGCCAGATCGTCGTCGACTTTGCCGACGCCGGCGTGCCGCAGAACCTGGTGCGCCGCTACGACGCCACGGACTACGGCACCCCGGTTACGGGCTTCGACGTGACGCGGGCCGGCGCCGGGGCCCGTATCGCGATCACCGCCAACGGGGACTACGAGCAGCTCGCCTACCAGTCCGACGACCAGTACGTCGTCGAGGTCGCCCCGCGCCGCAAGGCCGCCAACGCCCCCGAGGACAAGCCGGTGTACACCGGTGAGCGCCTGACCCTGAACTTCCAGGACATCGAGACGCGCGCCGTACTGCAGCTGCTGGCGGATGCCAGCGGCCAGAACATCGTGGTGAGCGATTCGGTGAACGGCAACGTCACCCTGCGCCTGCAGAATGTGCCGTGGGACCAGGCCCTCGACATCGTGCTGCGCACCAAGGGCCTGGACAAGCGCCGCCAGGACAACGTAATCATCGTGGCGCCGCAGGCCGAGCTTGCTGCGCGCGAGAAGGCCGAGCTGGCCGCCAAGAAGGACGTGCAGGAGCTGGCGCCGCTGCGCTCGGAGTACCTGCAGGTCAACTACGCCAAGGCCGCTGACATGGCTGCCCTGGTCAAGGGCCAGACCAACTCGCTGCTCTCCGCGCGCGGCAGCGTCGCGGTGGACGAGCGCACCAACACCCTGCTGCTGCAGGATACCGCCGACCGCATCGCCGACATCCGCCGGCTGGTGGCAACGCTCGACATCCCGGTGCGCCAGGTTCAGATCGAGGCCCGCATCGTGATCGTGAACAACGACTTCGAGCGCGACCTCGGCGCCCGCTTCGGCTTCACGAGCGTCAACCAGAATGGCCAGACGGGGCTTGTGACGACCTCCGGTACCGCCGCTGGCACCGACACCATCGTGAGCTCGGCGCTTACCAACCTGCAGGGCAACAACGGCACCTCGGTATACCCGGTGACCCTGCCGACCGGCTCCAACGCCATCAACCGCTACAACGTGAACCTGCCGGTCTCCAATCCGGCCGGGTCATTTGCGCTCGGCATCCTCGGCAATAACTTCCTGGTCGACCTGGAGCTGTCGGCGGCGCAGGCTGAGACCCAGGCGAACATCATCGCCACCCCGCGCGTGATAACCGCCAACCAGAAGGAGGCGGTCATCGAGCAGGGCCAGGAAATCCCGTACCAGCAGTCGGCCTCCTCCGGCGCGACCACGATCCAGTTCAAGAAGGCGGTGCTGTCGCTCAAGGTCACCCCGCAGATCACCCCGGACAACCGCATCATCCTGGACCTCGACGTCCGCGACGATGCGGTGGGAACCATCGTGGTGGCCTCGGGCGGCGTGAACGTGCCTACCATCAACACCCGCGAGATCTCCACGCAGGTGCTGGTGAACGATGGGCAGACCGTGGTGCTCGGTGGCATCCTCTCCACCACGGACCGCGAGGACGACACCAAGGTCCCGTACCTCGGCGACATCCCGGTGCTCGGCCATCTCTTCAAGAGCACCACGCACCAGAACAACAGGGACGAGCTGATGATCTTCATCACCCCGAAGATCATCCGTGAGGGCGTAAACGTCATGAACTGAAGCTTCCGTCCGGAGGCTTCCCGTGATCCCGCTGCGGCCGCCTTAAGGCGGCCGCAGCGTTTTCGGTATCCTTGTCGCCACTCATGCGCGGCAGACAGAATGTGTTCCTCATCGGTCCCATGGGCTCGGGCAAGACCGCCGTCGGGCGCTCGCTCGCCCGGGCGCTCAATCTGCCCTTTTACGACAGCGACACCGAGATCGAGCGCCGCACGGGGGTGGACATCCCGTTCATCTTCGAGAAGGAAGGCGAATCGGGCTTCCGCGAGCGTGAGCGAGAGGCGATCGAGGCACTCACCGCCATGGAGGGGATCGTGCTGGCGACCGGCGGGGGTGCGGTCCTGCTCGAGGACAACCGCCGCCACCTCGCTGAGCGCGGCCAGGTGGTGTACCTGGAGACCTCGGTTGCGCAGCAGGCGCACCGGGTCCGCTTCGGCCGCAACCGTCCCTTGATCGCGACCGGGGATCCTGCCGAGCGGCTGGAGCAGCTCATGGGCATACGCGCACCGCTTTACCGCAGCATCGCGGACGTCGTCGTGACCACCGATGGCCGGCGCGTACCGCACGTGACCGAGGCGATCCTGCGCGAGCTCGGATCCCCTTGAGGCGCCGGCCGGGGCGCCTTGGAGCCCGCGTATATACTGAGCCCCGCACGGCGCCCGGAAACGCCGCGGTTTCGCGGACACGCACTTGGACACCCTGAACGTCGAACTCGGCACGCGCAGCTACCCGATCCTCATCGGCGCCGGCCTGCTCGGCGTTGCCGACTCGTTTGCGGCGCTGCGCGCGGGCCACCTGCTGATCGTCAGCAATACGACGGTGGCGCCCCTGTACATGCGCCCGCTGCGCACGGCGCTCGGATCGCGTCGCGTGCTCGAGGTCATCCTTCCCGACGGCGAGGAGCACAAGACGCTCGCCAACGCAGCGCGTGTGCTGGACGTGCTGATCGCCAACCGCTTCGCGCGGGACTGCGCAGTCCTGGCCCTCGGCGGCGGCGTGGTGGGGGACCTCGCCGGTTTCGTGGCGGCGTGCTACCAGCGCGGCGTCGCCTTCGTCCAGGTGCCCACGACGCTGCTCGCGCAGGTGGACTCCTCCGTCGGCGGCAAGACCGCGGTGAACCACCCGGGCGGCAAGAATCTGATCGGGGCCTTCCACCAGCCTCACCTCGTGGTGAGCGATACCGCGACCCTGACGACGCTTCCGGCCCGGGAGCTGCGCGCCGGGCTTGCCGAGGTGATCAAGTACGGCCTGATCTGCGACCCGGAGCTGTTTGCCTGGCTCGAGGGCAACATGCCGGCGCTCCTGGCGCGCGACCCTGCAGCCCTCGCGCACGTGATCCGCCGCTCCTGCCAGATCAAGTCGGCGATCGTGGCCCGGGACGAGCGTGAGGAGGGCGAGCGCGCGCTCCTGAACCTCGGGCACACCTTCGGCCATGCCGCCGAATCGGCGACCGCCTATCGCGAATGGCTCCATGGCGAAGCGGTTGGTGCGGGTCTGGTCATGGCGGCGGCCATGTCGCGGGAGTGCGGACTGTTGGACCCTGCACAGGCTGAACGCGTGCGGCGGCTGGTGGAGCTCACCGGGCTGCCGACCCGCGTCCAATCGGTTGCCCCGCCGGTGCTCCTCGAGCACATGCGCATCGACAAGAAGGTGCTCGAGGGCCGCCTGCGGCTGGTGTTGCTGAAGGCCATCGGTGCGGCATTCGTGACCTCCGAGTACCCGGGCGACGCTCTGACGCGGACGCTCGCGCAACATGCCGGGGCGGTTGCGTGAGCGAGGCCACCCGACCTGGGGCACCGCTCGCCGCCTATGCCGCCCACGATGAGCAATCCCGTGGCCGGCGCTTCCCGGAGCCGGCGCCGGAATTCCGGGGGGAGTTCCAGCGTGACCGGGACCGCATCATCCACTCAAACGCGTTCCGCCGCCTGGTCTACAAGACCCAGGTATTCGTGAACCACGAGGGCGACCTCTACCGGACCCGCATCACGCACTCCGTCGAGGTGGCGCAGATCGCCCGCTCGGTCGCCCTGGCCCTGCGCTTGAACGAGGCGCTTACGGAAGCGATCAGTCTGGCCCATGACTTGGGCCACACGCCGTTCGGCCATGCCGGCCAGGACGCCCTCAACGAGTGCATGCGCGACTATGGCGGGTTCGAGCACAACCTGCAGTCGCTGCGGGTCGTCGACGAACTCGAGGAGCGCTACGCAGAGTTTCCTGGGCTTAACCTCACGTTCGAATGCCGGGAGGGCATCCTCAAGCACTGCTCACTGCGCAACGCTCGGCAACTGGGTGAACTGGGTGAGCGCTTCATCCACAGACGCCAGCCCGGGTTGGAAGCCCAGATCGCAAACCTGGCCGACGAGATTGCCTACAACAACCACGACGTGGACGACGGCATCCGGGCGCAGCTTCTGACCATCGAATCGCTGCGCGAGGTCCGGATGTTCCGGCGCCAGCACGACGCCGTCGTGCGCCTGTATCCGGATCTCGGTGAGAGGCGCCTCGTGCACGAGACCATTCGACGCATGGTCAATTACCTGGTCAGCGACTTCATCAGGACCACGCAAGCCCAGATTGACCTCGTGCAACCGCAGTCGATCGACGATGTCCGTGCGCAGGCAAGGTCGCTCGCGATGCTGAGCGAAGAGTGTGAGGAAGAACATCAGCAGCTGAAGTCATTTCTGCGTGAACATGTTTACCGCCACTACAAGGTGCTGAGGATGACTTCGAAGGCGCGTCGCGTGCTTCAGCAGCTCTTCGAAGCTTTCCTTAGAGACGTGAACCTCATGCCAACCGAACATCGTGATCACGCCATTCATGCAGAAGGTGCACACGGGGCTTCGGGAAGAGCTCGCGCGGTGTCGGATTACATCGCGGGGATGACAGATCGGTACGCAATACTCGAGCACCGACGTCTCTTCGAACCCGCGGAGCGCACCTGAAGAAGCCTCAAGCCTGCCGCTCGGCAGCACGAATGTAGCCCTCTCGGGCCACAGTTACGCCCAAGGCTAAGTCAGTAGCTGCTCGACGCCGCTGACCCATAACTTTCTGTTTCAAATAGGGTTTTCCCCTACCACCGACTGAGTCACACGGCACGGTCACATTCCGTAAATTGACATAAGTTACTGAACTACTTAGAGTTATGTCAGAACAACTGGGTCTCGCCCGTGAACAAGTCCGCCCGCGAAAAAGAAGCGGTTCTCAACGTATTCGCCTCCTTGGTGCGACCACTCACGCGTGTTGCATTCGAGTACGGGATTTCTGCGAGCGAGATTTCGGGCGTTGTTCGGCGTACATACATCCAAGCTCTCGAAGCACGGTTATCGGGCCAACAGCGTGCGACGACTGACGCTCGCCTCGCGGCGGTGGCTGGGCTCACAAAATCTGACGTTACCGCGTTGCGGGAAGCGACAAGGTCCGGTGCGCCCCACAGCCTCCGCGCAACCGTAAGTCTTGATCAAGTCACCAGTCTTCTTACTGCTTGGCACACGCAGACCGGTTTCTCAGGCGCATATGGTCTAGCGCTTGAGCTCGATCTCGCTCCTACTGCGGGATCTCCCCGTAAGAGTTTCCGAGAATTGGTGAAGATTGCTTGTCCAGGAGCGGACGAAGAAGCCCTGCTGGATGAGCTGGTTGCAGCCGGATCTGTAGAAGTAATCGATTCCGTGACCGTACGTTGTCTTTCGCGAGCCTATGTGCCGAAGGGCGCAGACGTTAAGCGGATTGAGCGCATGGGCAGGTTTCTGGCGGTTATAGCAGGCAACTTCGTTCACAACCTGCTGAGAATCAGCCCGGAGCCGCTCTATTTCGAGAGAACCGTGTTGTCGGACGACCCACTCTCAGAGGTCGGACGGAACCGGCTTCTAGTTCTGGCGGCCGAGCGTGGACAGGAATTGCTGACCGAAATTGACACATTTCTTACCCGAATCGCGTCCGCAGAGCGCAGCGAGGCCGGTAAGAAATACGGAGTCGGAATTTACTTTTTTGAAGACCAGCCAGGCGACGGCTTGGATTGGCAGCTGAACGATTCGCTAGATGACGATGAGCCCGTTGTGCCTGTCACGACGACCGTGGAAGAGATCGATGTTCTCGCCGGCATCAGCCAGAAAAAGTAGCGCGAACGATCGAATTTCGGGGAGCCAAAGTCGATGAAGATTAAGAATTCAATTGTCAGCGCGGTCCTTTTCGCCGGCGCAACCGCAGTCTCCAGTGCAGGAATCAGCGGGGGTGGTGCTGCAGTCAGCGGTATCAGCGGCGGTGGCGCGGCGGTGAATGGAATTAGTGGCGGCGGTGCACCAGCTAGCGCTCGCGGCACCGAGTTGCTCTTAATCGGCCCGGTTGAGTCCGTCGACGCGGTGAGTCAAAGCGCGACCGTGCTCGGGCAGAAGATAGTTTCTTCAAGTGCGGCAGTCCTCAAGGTAGGCGATTCGGTCTCCGTATACGGTAGCCTGAATTCCGACGGATCAATTGCCGTTTCACACGTGCAGTTGCGGGGACCGTACGTCGCAGGTGCGAGCCAGGTGCTCCTCACTGGCTTCGTACAGAAAGTCGATTCGTCAGTCGGACGCTCTGTAGTGGGCGGAGTCGCCGTCGATCTCACACCGTCAATAGTTGCTCTTGCGAATTCCCCGGAAATTGGAGCGCGAGCACAAATTTCAGGCATCCAACCAGTAGCTCGAGGCGTAGTACTCGTAAACGGCATCAGTGGCGGCGGCGCTGCGGTCAGCGGCATCAGCGGCGGTGGCGCGGCGGTGAGCGGCATCAGCGGCGGTGGCGCGGCGGTGAATGGCTTGATTGTCGGGCGTCACACTAATGGGATCAGCGGCGGTGGCGCTGCGGTCAGCGGCATCAGCGGCGGCGGCGCTGCGGTGAACGGCATCAGCGGCGGCGGCGCGGCGGTCAGCGGCGTGGTACGTAATATGCGTACTCTCCTCCCCTAAGTAGATCTAAATCGCGGGACTCGCTTGTAAGTCCCATTTCGATAGAAACGCCTCGCAAATGGCCTTTGCGGGGCGTGTTCTTTTGGACTCATGATGATACGGCGGATGGAATGTCTAACGGTTGAGAAGAACGACGACGTACGTGCCGGACAAGAACCGGGCAACTTCACCGAACGCGGGTCATTCGCTCCTGCAAGATGTGCTGAGCGAGTTGGTCGTGGTACTTCTTGCCAGCGGCGTGACGCCGAAGACGTTTGGCGAACTTTCGCGCCATGCTTTTGTGCGTGCAGCTGCGGCTCGATCCAAACTACGAAACGGTAAAGTCAACTACTCTAGGGTAGCAGCGCAAACAGGCTATGCTCGCGCAGATGTGAGGCGCATCCTGCACTCTGAAGTTCCTAGCGCCTTAGATACATCATCGCTGGCGCCGGTGGCGCGGGTTCTCGACGCTTGGCATAGCGATCGTTCATTTTCGTCCGGATCTCGATGCCCACGCTCACTATCAATTTTGAACGGATCTCGGTCGTTCCGCGCACTTGCTCGGAAACACGCAGGCGACGTCCCTTATCGGGCGGTGCTAACTGAATTGCTGGATAGAGGAGCGGTCAGAGTCGCTGGAGATCGGGTCTATCTACAAGCCGGACGTCGATCCACGAGGGGGAAACTTGCTAGCCTCGCGTTGGTCGCCCCTGCACTTATCGACGGGCTACGCATGGCCCATTCCCGTCAAGACGAACTTGGCGGAAACGTATATCGGCTCACGCTACCAGTTATTACGGAGCGAGACCGGGCGTTTCTAGTAGAGCGGTGCCACTCAAGTGCTCTGGCCATGCTTAACGCTCTCGGCGGCTCCTTGAAATTGAATCGAAGGGGCGGTGCCGCTCGTGGCAACAAGTCTGCTCATGGTATTACGGTAACAATTCTTCTGAACTCCGGGGACCCATAGTTACGAAATCTGGGCGGCATTGCGGAGCAAAAAACATGCGGGTCAGAACTCTAGGCAAGGTTGAGTTGGATTATTCAAAAGTCATCATTGCACTATTTGAATTGCTACTGGATTCGGGGATTTCAGCCACCCATGTCGCAAGCATGAGCGCGGCGGCGCTTGAAATGGCCAGTCGGGATACGAGGCGCCGTGCAAAGGCAGCGGAAAGCGACTCGATAGCTGCTGGTTTGGTCTTGGATGCGTGGCATCGCGATCGGAGTTACCTGGATTCCAAAGGAAAGCCAAAATCCGTCCGTCTTTTGGGGCCGAAGCCCAGTGTGCAGGCACTTGTCCGCTCGCAAGGGATAAAGAAGAACAACGTCCTGTTCACAAGAAAGCTAAGAAATCTTGGGCTCCTGCTGAGGACCAGTCGCGGACAATATGTTCCATGCGGCGATGCCGCTCTAATCTCCAAAAACGATCCACTGGTAATTCAGCACACTGCGAAAGCGTTATCGATGCTTCTGGAGACTGTCGGGAGAAACGTCAACACCGCCCAATCAGCCGGACCGTTGATAGAGCGCACGGCTGAAATTCCGGATCTTCCGGAAAGCTACATAGCGGAGTTTGAGCAATTTACCCAACTTCAGGGACGCATATTCGTCAGAACGGTCAACGATTGGCTCGAGTCGCGTCGGGCCGCTCGGCTTCACAGCGGCAGTTCTGTTTCCAAAGTCCGGGCAGGAGTGCACACCTACGCTTACGTCGGACAATCAAAGAAATCACTGACAGCGTAAAAGTGGTCAATTAGCAATTTCCTCCCGTAGTGCTTTCCGCAAAATCTTTCCGACATTCGTCTTAGGAAGGTCGTTTCGAAAGTAGACGTGCTTGGGCACCTTATAACCGGCTAGCGACTTCCGAGCGTGCGCGATCACTTCGTGCTCTGTAAGTGCAGGGTCTTTTCGGACTACGAAGAGGGCTACGACCTCCCCTGAATGCTCATCGGGTTGGGCGACGGCAGCCGCCTCCAGGATCCCCGGGTGAGTGACCACGGCGGCTTCGACTTCGTTGGGATATACGTTAAAGCCCGACACCAGGATCATGTCTTTCTTTCGATCCTCAATGTACACAAAGCCGTTCTCATCCATACGTCCGACGTCCCCGGTGCGGAGCCAGCCCTCAGGCAGCATGACCTTCGCGGTCTCGTCCGGTCGATTCCAGTATCCCTTCATTACCTGGGGCCCGCGCACGCAGATCTCGCCAGCCTCACCCAGGGGAACATCTTCTCCGGAATCGCTCTTGATGGAGACCTCCGTCGAAGAAATCGGCAGCCCGATTGAGCCGTTAAAATCCAGATGTTGCGGGTTGATACAGGCGGCGGGAGAAGTCTCAGTCAGCCCCCAAGCCTGCGTGAGGATGCATCCCGTCGCCTGCTTCCAGCGCTCCGCCACCGCGCCCTGCACGGCCATCCCCCCTCCCAATGTCACTTTGAGTCGACTGAAGTCGATGCCGCTAAATCCCGGTGCATGGAGCAGCGCGTTGAAAAGGGTATTTACGCCACTTAGGAAGTTGGCCGGATGCTTCTTCATGTCACCCAGCATGGCGGGAAGGTCACGTGGATTTATGATGAGAACGTTCTTCCACCCGAGACGCGCGAACATCATGCAGTTCGCCGTGAGCGCGAAGATGTGATAGAGCGGGATTGCGGTTATCAGTACGCCCGGCTCGTCGAAGGACTTCCCGATCCACGCCGCCGACTGCAGAACGTTCGTGCTCACGTTGCCGTGGGACAGCATTGCGCCCTTGGCTACCCCCGTGGTACCGCCGGTGTACTGGAGGAATGCGAGATCTTCGGGCCCGACTTCTACGGGGTTGAGGCGTAGCCGACGCCCGGAGTTCACTGCATCCCTGAAACTGACCGCACCCGGGATGACCCAGGGCGGTACCTGCTTGCGGACGCGACGCACGACGAGGTTCACGATCAGTGACTTCGGAAAATCCAGCATTTCGCCCGCCGAGGTCACCAGTACCCGGCGCACCTTGGTGCGCGGAAGTACCTGCTGAACGACGTGGGCGAAATTCTCCAGAACCAGGAGCGCGGCGGCGCCAGAGTCTGACAGCTGGTACTCCAATTCGGTTGCGGTGTAGAGCGGGTTCGTATTGACGACCGTAAGCCCTGCTCGCAGAGCGCCGAACATCGCGATTGGGTACTGCAGAGTGTTGGGCAGCATGATCGCGATTCGATCACCCTTGCGAAAACCCTCCTGCTGCAGATACGCAGCGAATGCCTGGCTCCGCTCGTCAAGCTGACGATAGGTGAGCTGCGTGCCCATCTGCACGTAGGCCACCCGGTCGCCGTGCGCCTGACAGGTCTGCTCGATTAGCTCCTTCAGGGAGCGCAGCTGCGAGGGATCGATCTCGGCCGGTACGCCCGGCGGGTAGGATTTCAGCCAGATTCTGTCCATCGGCGTCCAGTCTTGCTTAGAGATTCTTCTTCAACAGCGGTTTCAGGTACGGCCAGACGTTTTCCAGAACCTGGGGTTCGCCGGCGGCATTCGGATGCATGCCGTCGTCCTGCATCCGCTGCGGATTCAGGGCGACGTCCTGGAGCAGGAACGGCACCAGCGGCACATGGTATTGCTGAGCCATGGCAGGGTAGATGGCCGCGAACTCCTCCGTGTAGCGGGGGCCGTAGTTGGGAGGGATGCGGATTCCCACCAGCAGGACTCGTGCCCCGGTCGCCTGGGTCATTTCGACCATCCTGCCGAGGTTGCCGCGGGTTACCGCGAGCGGCAAGCCGCGCAGGGCATCGTTCGCGCCGAGCTCTAGCACAACCACCTGGGGGTGATGAAGCTCAAGGGCACGGGGCAGCCGTTCCAG
The DNA here is from genome assembly GCA_018241425.1 of Pseudomonadota bacterium. Taxonomy (GTDB): domain Bacteria; phylum Pseudomonadota; class Gammaproteobacteria; order Steroidobacterales; family Steroidobacteraceae; genus 13-2-20CM-66-19. Next base: position 167,708 of record JAFEDU010000005.1, on the reverse strand, counting down.
GCCGCCCTCCGTGGTCTCTCCACTGACGCTGGCATTGGTCAGCTGGTATCCGTAACCTTGGGCTTGAAGGCGCTGCCCGAGCAGCGCCACCCAACCCTGCTCCGGCCGGATTCCGTAGGCGGCACTTAGACTGTCGCCGAATACAAGGATGTTACGGTCGGCAGCCACCGCGTTCTGGAGCGCGATGAATACCAGCCCCACACTCAGCGCACCCGCGCTCAGCAGTCGCAGCAGTGTTCTCAAAGCACAAAACCTCTGCAAACAGGTTAGCAGCCCGGAAGGTACGCTGACTATTGTCGACGACGTATCTCTGGACATTGCAGCAGGCGAGTCGGTCGCGATTACCGGGCCGTCCGGGGCCGGCAAGTCGACACTCCTGGCGCTGCTCGCGGGCCTCGACGCCCCCACCGGCGGCCGCGTGATCCTCGCCGGCGAGGATTTGACGCGCCTGGACGAGGATGGCCGCGCGCGCTTGCGTGCGCAGCGGGTTGGCTTCGTGTTTCAGTCCTTCCACCTGCTGCCCGCCCTGACCGCACTGGAGAACGTAATGCTGCCCCTGGAGCTCGCCGGACGCCCCGACGCGCGGCATGCCGCGGAGCAGACGCTCGTGGGAGTCGGACTCGGGGGGCGCACCGGGCACTATCCCCGTCAGCTGTCGGGCGGCGAGCAGCAGCGCGTCGCCATCGCGCGCGCGTTCGTCACGCGGCCCGCCGTTCTGTTTGCGGATGAACCGACCGGGAATCTGGACTCTGCGACCGGCGCCCGCGTGGGCGAGCTGCTGTTCGGGTTGAACCGTAGCGAACACACTACTCTGGTGCTGGTGACTCACGATCGTGAGCTGGCGGCGCGCTGCGACCGTGCGGTGCGGATGGACGCCGGCCGAACCCTGTGAAAGTGCTGATTCTCGCCCTACGCACACTGCGCCGCGAATGGCGCTCGGGTGAGCTCGGCGTGCTGCTGGTTGCGCTCACGGTGGCGGTCGCGGCGCTGACCGGCGTCGGGTTTCTCGTGAACCGGATCGATGCCGCGGTTGCCCTGCAGGCGAGCGAGGTACTCGCCGCCGACCTGCGCCTGGGGTCGCCGCAGCCCCTGGGCGAGGCCTCCTTCTCCGAAGCGGCAGCGCGCGGCCTCGCGAGCGCCCGCGCGACACGGCTGCTGTCGGTGGTATTCAACGGGGAGGCGAGCCAGCTGACCAACCTCAATGCCGTCGGAGCGGGGTACCCGTTGCGGGGCAGCGTGCTCACCGCCGACACCCCCTTTGCCGCGGGGACCTCCGCGGGGGGAGTGCCCCCGCCCGGCGAGATCTGGCCGGACTCTCGCCTGCTCGCGGCACTCGGTGCCCATGTGGGCTCTGCGCTCAACGTCGGCGCGACGACGCTGCGGGTCGGCCGGGTGCTCATCTCAAAGCCCGACCAGGGCAGCTCTTTCTCGGAGCTGGCGCCGTCCGCACTCATGAACCTGGCGGACTTGCCCGCGACCGAGCTCATTCAACCGGGCAGTCGCGTGAGCTACGCGGGACTCTTCGCCGGCGAGCGGGGCGCAGTCGAGGACTTCAAGGCGTGGCTGCAAGTGCACAAGAGCCCGGGAGAACGGGTGCGCGACATCACCGACGCCAGCCCGCAGCTGCGCAATGCAGTCGAGCGTTCGGGCCGTTTCCTCAGCCTGGCGAGCCTTGTCAGCGTGCTCCTGTGTGCAATCGCGGTTGCGATGGCGGCGCGACGCTACGTCCACCGGCACCTGGATACCGTGGCCCTGCTGAAGACCCTCGGCGCGACGCGCCGGTTCACGCTGGCGCTGAGCCTTGCACAACTGGTGGCGCTCGCACTGCTCGCCTCGCTCGCCGGATCGGTGCTGGGCTACCTCGCCCAGGAATGGCTCCTGCGCACGATCCGGGGGCTGCTGGCGGTCACCCAGCTGCCCGCCGCGAGCGCTGCCCCGCTGGCGATCGGGTTCGTCACCGCCCTCGCGGTGCTGATCGGATTTGCCGTGCCGCCCCTGCTGCAACTGGCGCGCGTGCCGGCGCTGCGCGTCCTGCGGCGGGACGTCGGACCTCCGCCTGTGCAGGTCGTGTTCGCGTTTGCTCCGGCACTGGCGGTGGTGCTGCTCCTTATCTACTGGGTGTTACGCGATCCACGTTCCGCCAGCTTCTTTGCTCTGGGGCTCGCCGTGTTCGTGTTCGTACTGACGCTCGCTGGGGTGCTCCTGGTGTGGCTCGCCGGCCGCCTGCGTGGCCGGGTGGGGGTCGCATGGCGGTTCGGCGTCGCCAACCTCAGCCGGCGCCGCACCGAGAGCGTCGTGCAGCTCGTTGCCTTCGGCAGCGGCATCATGGTGCTGCTGCTCCTGGGAATTCTGCGCGGTGACCTGAACGGCGACTGGAAGCGCACCCTTCCCGCAAACCTGCCCAACTATTTCTTCATCAACATCCCCCCGGTGGAGCGCGACGCGTTCGTGCATTTCCTCGAGGAGCGCGGGGCGCGCACCACCAAGGTGCTGCCGATCATCCGCGGCCGGCTCACCGCCATCGACGGCCGGCCGGTGGAACAGGCCGGAGGCGCTCGCGGCAGCGAAGACAGCTTTGCGACGCGAGAGCAGAACCTCACCTGGTCCGACGAACTCGGCGATGACAACCGGATCATCTCCGGGCACTGGTGGACGCCCGGGGACATGGGCAAGCCGCTGGTATCACTGGCGAGCGAATTCCAGGAGTCTCTGGGCGTGAAGGTCGGCGACCGGCTCACCTTCGACGTGGCCGGCGAGAGCCTCGAGGTCACCGTCGCCAGCATCCGCAAGGTGAAGTGGGACACTTTTCAGCCGAACTTCTTCATCGTATTCGCACCCGGCGTCCTCGAGCACATGGCGGGGACCTACATGACCAGCGCCTACTTCACTCCGGGTACCGGGGGTACCCTGGCGCAGCTTGCACACCGCTTTCCGAGCGTGTCGATCTTCGACATCGAAGAGTTGCTCGCGCAGGTGCGTACGCTGCTCGACCGCGCCGCACTCGCGGTCCAGAGTGTCTTCGTCTTCACTCTGCTTGCCGGGCTCACTGTGCTCCTGGCCGCGGTCCAGTCGAGCCGCGACGAGCGCCGTTACGAAAGCGCCATCCTGCGCACGCTCGGGGCCAGCCGCCTGCGGGTGGTGCAGGGCGTGCTGTCCGAGTTCGCAACGCTCGGTGCGCTGGCGGGCCTCATGGCGGCCAGCGGGGCGGCAGTCGCCGCCTACTACCTGACCACGCGCTGGCTCGAACTGCGCTACAGCTTCGCACTCCTGCCCTGGCTCATCGGAATCGGCGGCGGCGCATTACTGGTGGCGGCGGGCGGATGGCTCGCCACCCGCCGCGTCGTACGCCAGCCCCCCTTGAGCACCCTGCGCGGGTAAGCCCTCATGGCGCGACCGTCCTGGTCATACTGCATCGCAATGCAGCAGCGACCGCTGCGGGAACGTCGGTACGAAACGAGTGAACTCCCGACTGCGCGACCGTCATAGAGCGGGATTAAAATCGTGCGCGGGGTTAGCTGAGCCTTCGGGCCGGCCGTCGCGAACCCAGGGAGGGTCAAGAGCATGGATGACAACGAGCCTCGCCGCCGAGGCGTGTACGTCTGGATGGCAACCGCTGCCCTGATGGCCGCGCACCCTGCGCCCGTGCCGGCCGCCGGCCCGGAGAATCAGCCCGCAAGCCCTGCTGCGGAAGCAGACGCTCCTGCCGATCCGCAGGCGGTATTGCACGCGAGGTGGCAGGCGCAGATGGCGGTCAGCGAGACACCCGGCGAAGGCTGCTACCAGGCCGCTTATCCCGATCTCCTCTGGCATCGCACCGACTGCAGGGAAGCGCACCCGCGCGCCCACCCGGTACGTGCCCACCCGGAGGGGCGGCCGGGAGAGATCACGGGAAACGGAAATGACTTCGTGGCGCTGGCGCAGGGCCTGATCACGCGCTCGATCGGCCACTTCAGCATTGCCGGCGTGAAGTCCGAGGCAGGAGTCGGGGTCCCTGCATTCGGTGGGGGCGGGATACTCGGACCGAACGAGTACTCATTGCAGATCAACACCAACGCCAGCGCCACGACCACTGCGTGCGCCCGGCACAGTGGCTGCACGGTGTGGCAGCAGTTCCTCTATGCCACCGACTACACGACGAAGGGCGAGGCAGCGGTGTTCATCCAGTACTGGCTGGTGCACTGGGGTTCGGGTGCGTGTCCGGCCGGTTGGACCCGGAGCCAGGCCGACTGCTGGAGGAACAGCGCCTACGTTGCTGCCCCGGACATGGCGATCACAAGCCTCGGAAAGCTGAGCCTCACGGCGACCGCGAGCGCCGGAGCGACGGATACGCTGGTCTTTGGCACCGGTACCCGGTCGTACGCCCTCACCACGCGCGACAGCGTGCTCGAGATCGGCTCGGTGTGGACGGAGTCGGAGTTCAATGTCGTGGGCAACGGCGGGGGCTCGCGGGCGGACTTCAACAGCGGCTCCTCCGTTACCGTCACCCTATCCCTCACCGATGGGTCGGTGAGTGCCCCATTGTGCGCTGCACACGTGGGGCTGACCGGGGAAACCAACAACCTTAACTTAGGTGCATGCGTCGCGAGCGGCGGAACGCCGACGATCCGCTTCATCGAATCCAACTGACCCGCCGCGGCTGACACTCCGGTCCTCAATCGGCGCACAATGGGAGCGGGGGGACGGCGTGACCGCCCGAGCCCGGCGACGACCGGGCCGCGCGGGCAACACAAACCATGGCGGCAATCATCGGGCCGGACATTTCCCGCGGCGGGCGGCAGGCTTACGGCTTCATTCCGGGTGGGGAGCCCGACGCCGACACCGGGCCCGAGTCTGCGGGCACCGGCGCACGCGAGCCACTGACGCTGATCGTCTGCACGCGCAACCGGCTCAGCCAGCTGCGCGCGTGCCTCGCGTGCGTGCTGGAGCTGCGCTGCCGGGTGCCATGGCAGCTCGTGGTCGTCGACAACAATTCCACGGACGACACCTGGCAGTACCTGCTGTCCCTCAACGCCGGACCCGGCATGACGCTCGAGTGCGTGCGCGAATCGCGCCCGGGACTCTCGCATGCGCGCAATCTGGGTATCCGGCATGCGCGAGGGGAGGTGGTCGCATTCACCGACGACGACTGCTACCCAACGGCGTCCTACCTCGATGACGTACTCAGCGTGCTGTCAGGCGGTGCGATTGCGTACTGCGGCGGCCGGGTGGTGCTGCACGACCTGGGGGACCTGCCGGTGTCGACGCGGACTGCTACCGCGGCCGAGCAATTTCCGCCGCGGTCGTTCATCGCCCCCGGCGCGATTTGCGGGGCGAACATGGCATTTCGCCGGGAGCTCCTGCAGACCGTCGGGCGGTTCGACGTGCGCCGGGGCGCCGGCACCGCCATCGGCTCGGCCGAGGATACCGATTACCTGTTTCGTGCGTCGTGGGCTGGGTTTGCGGGCCTTTACTCTCCGGGCCCGACGGTGCGGCATCACCACGGGCGTCGTTCCAGCGAGGATCAGGCATGCATCGAAGCGGCCTACGCACGGGGCCGCGGCGCCTACTACGCCAAGTACCTGCGTGAGCCCGCGACGCGCATGGTGATGCTGAGGAACTGGTACTGGCGGACGACGGTGCGCGGGGCTGCCGGGCGGGAGCGGCTGCGCCACGAGTTGCGCGGGGCCGCGCTGTTCCTGCAGGCGCCGCGCGCCTGAGATCAGCGCGCGATGCCGATGGTGACCCAGGAATCCGGCTCGGAATCCCCGCGCCAGTTGAGCCCCTCGATCGTCAGCTGGTAGTTCCCCGGTCCCAGCGCGGTGCTGTTGAGCGCAATGCGCAGGTGGCCGTTGGAATCCTTCTCGAGGTTGCTGATGATGCCGACACGCCCCTGGTCGATGCGGTCGATCGTCACGCGGAACACGTGATAGGGCGACCGCGATTCGTCGATCTTGAAGTCCGCAAGCTGCGCACCGCCCCCGCCGATAGTGATCGCCGGGGAGTTCGAGGCACCCTCGCGGCTGGGCAGAACCCGGATTTCCCTGGTGCTCGTGGCCGGGTCGAGCGGCTGATCGGCAACCTGTTTCTGCAGCTGCGCGATGCGGCGGTTCTTTGATGTAGTGGCGCCGGTGAGTACCAGCAGCGCCACGCCCAGGAGCGCCACGACCACGGCGAGCGCCACGGTTACCTGCGGCTTCTGCCAGGCCGGGCGGGCCGGCTCCTGCCAGGGCTCGGGCTTGCCGCTGGCCTCGAGCAGCCGCAGCCCGGCATTCACGCGCTCGGGCAATCCGATCTCGTCGAGGATGTCCGGGTGCTTCGCCACGAACTGCTCGAAGTCGGTCGCGCCCTTCAGCGGCAGCCGTCCCGAGAGATATCGCTCCACGATCTGGTTGCGCGCGATGTAGTCGCGATCCATGGTGGCCGGGGCCGCACTGGCGGCGGCCTCGGCGCTCGGTGCCGGCTTAGCCGCCGCAGGCTTCGCGGCGGCCGGTGCGGCCTTCGGCGCGGGCGCCGCGACGGCAGCGGAAGACTTTGGCTTCGCGGCGGGTGCCGCGGCGGCACGCGCGCTCGTCCATCCGGCGAGCCCTTCCGCTGCCGGTGGCGCTGCAGCGGGAGCGGGGGCGCCGGGCGTGGCCGGGGGCCGCACCGGCTTCGCTGCAGCGGCCGCGGGCGCCGGCTTGGCGGGCGGGATGGTGGGGATCGTCGCGCGCGGAGCGGTCTCGGCACGCTTCGTGGCCGCCGCCAGCTTGGTGGCGGCTACCTTGGTCGCTGCGGCGGATAGCGCAGCGGTCTTCATGATCGGCACGCGTACATCGGGGCGCGGCTCGGGCTTGGCGCCCGAATTTACGGTAGCAGAGCTCGGGGGCGCGGAGGGCGTCAGCGTCGGCGCGGGCTCGGAGACAAAAACCGCCGGCTTGGGTGGGGCCGGCGGCGGCGTAGTCAGGAGTTCCTCGACGACCGCGGGGTCCTCCAGTACCAGCTCAAGTTCGGGGGCGGCTGGCGCGACGGGCGCGGCTGCCACAACGGGAGGTTCGGCGCCTTCCGCGCCTTCCAGAACCAGCGAGGCCGGATCCAGGAAGGTAATGCCAGTCTGCGCCGGGTCTTTCGCAGCCGGGGCGGGCGTGGCAGCCGGCGTCACCGCGGCCTTCGGTTGCGCGGGACCATCGAGGGGCGCCTCGACGGGCAGGTCGGTGAGCGGTTCCAGCGGCGGACGAGACGCGGCTTCCATAGGTGGACATATCTAAGCAATTTGTAGGGAGGTACCGCTTCGCGCCGCCTCACACATCCGGCGCCTCGGGTCGTGGAACGTGATGCAGGTCTCACCCGGGGCGGGTTTCGGGCGCCGCGGGCGTCCCGGCGGCCGCGCCCTCCCCATTTGAGTTAAATTGCGTCCCAGAACAAAGAATCAGGCCGCGGCCCCAGGGGCTTACAGACGATGGAGAGCATCCCGCAGCTGAGCGGCGAGGTTACCTACCTCGCCCTGATCTTCGGCCTGCTGGTCGTACCGCGCGCCCTGCAGCGCTTCCTGATCCCCGCGCCGCTGACCAGTTTCGGCCTCGGCATGGTGGCCGCCGTGTTCGTGCCCGGCTTCACCCACGATGCGACCCTGGAGCTGCTCGCCACCCTGGGCATTTCCTCGCTGTTCCTGGTCGCTGGCCTGGAGGTCGACATCAAAGCCGTGCGCCAGGGCCTGTGGCAGGTCATGGGCCACCTGCTGGTGCGTACCATCATGATCGGCGCCGTGACCTTCCTTGCGATCCGCCACCTTGCCTTGAGCTGGCAGGCCGCGACCCTCATCGCCCTGGCGCTGCTCACCCCCTCGACCGGATTCATCCTGGATACGCTCGGGCAGCTCGGCCTCAACGCCTCGGAACGCTTCTGGGTCACGCTCAAGGCGATCGGCGGCGAGATCCTGGCGCTCCTGGTGCTGTTCGCCGTACTGCAGTCAGGTTCGATGGAGCAACTGGCGCGCGCCTCCGCGGAGCTGCTCCTCATGATCGTGTTGCTGCCGCTGATCTTCCTGCTCCTCGGCCGCTGGGTCATGCCGTACGCGCCGGAGTCCGGGTTCTCCATGCTGGTGATGGTCGGCCTGATAGCCGCCTATCTCACCAAGCAACTGGGCGTGTACTACCTCGTTGGAGCATTCCTCGCCGGCTTCACCGCGCGCCTCCTGCGCGAGCGCATCCCGGAGCTTGCCCCGACCGAGAATCTGCGCGCGGTGCGCCTGTTCGCGAGCTTCTTCGTGCCGTTCTACTTCTTTCACGGCGGCATGACCGTGCCGGCGGGTGCCCTGGTATGGGAGTCGGTATGGCTCGGGCTCGCGGTCACGGCCGTCGCGCTCCCACTGCGCGTCGGAGTCCAGTGGCTGCAGCGGCGCCTCATCTTCAGGGAGGATCCGCACGCCGCGCTCAAGGTGCCTGTCGCGCTGACTCCGACGCTGATCTTCACACTCGTGCTCGCCACGATCCTGCACGAGCAGTTCCAGATTCCCGACACCTGGTATGGCGCGCTGCTGGTATATGCCGCGCTGACGACCATCCTGCCGACGCTGGTGCTCTCCAAGGCCGTCGAGCTTGATGCGACCCGCGCCGCCGCCCACGGCGCGCCGGCGACGCCGGTACCGGCCGTCGTGCCGTCGGCCGAGTCGGGCGGCCCGGGTGCGGGCTAGCGAATCATGGCCTTCGGAAACGGGCGATGAGCAGCAGCGCCCAGACGGCGAGGCTCGCGAGCAGCAGCAATACGCCGAGCCCGAGCGCCGCGCCGTTAAGGTGGGGCGGCGCGAGGGCGTTGGCCCGCACCACCAGCACGTTGGTGTAGCACAGGAACACCAGCAGGGCGGCCGCGAACCAGCGTATCTGGCCGAGCAGCGCCTGGATGGTCTGCTCGCGCCGTTCCGGGGCGAGCCAGTAATCGCGGTTGGGCAGGTTGATGCGGGCATCCGGATTGCGCAAGGTGTGCGCGGGGGCGACGCTCATGACGAGCGGCACGATTGCCACCAGGGCGAGCATCACGCTCAGGTAGGCGTTGCGGCTCATGGAGCCGTTCGGATTGCCGCCGGCCCCGAAATGCGACGCCACCGTTGCGGGCAGATACCGGCTGGAGCCGAGAATCAGGAGCACCGCGGCTGCGACCAGCATGAGGAATGCCGGCTGCGCCAGTCCGCGCGCGTTACGGGGCCGCCTGCACTTGTTCATGCCGCCAATGATCGCACCAACACGTGCGGCCGGGATGTGCCGGGTGCACGGTGGGCAAACGTGCGCCGCGTCACGTGCCGGTTAGGTGCTCAGCTCGCCGAGCCGCTCAGGAAGTACTCGACCTTGTCGCGATAGGTCCGCGAGAGCTTCAGTTCGTGGCCGCCCTCGAGGGTCAGGAAGTACTCGCCATTCATGTGCGCACGCAGGCTCTTCACCAGCCGCAGGTTGACGATCGTCGAGCGATGCACGCGCTGGAACAGCCGCGGGTCCAGCAGTTCCTCGAGCTCTTTCATGGTGCCGCGCAGGATGTGGGTCTCGCCGCCGGCGTGGATGCACATGTAGTCACCGGCGGCGTCGATCCACTGGATCGAGGCCACCGCGACCCGCACCGTCTCGCGCCCCTGGCGGATGGGCAGCACGTCCGGGTGGCGACCCTCGAGCGCCTTGCGACCGTGCGCCAGGAGCTCATCCAGGACCAGCTCGCCGCAGCCGGTGATCTCGGCGATCACCTGCATCAGGCGATCGCGCTGGCTGGCGGCGCTGCGGGCGCGCACGTGCTCGCGCACCCGTGCGATGGTTGCCTCGAAGCGTGCTTCGTCGATCGGCTTGAGCAGGTAGTCGACCGCGCGCGCCTCGAAGGCCTGGACCGCGTACTGGTCGTAGGCGGTCACGAACACCAGTACCGGCAGGGACTCGTGCGGCAGGTGGGCGAGGACCTCAAGTCCCGACATCCCGGGCATCTGGATGTCGAGGAACACCGCGTCCGGCTTGTACTGCTGGATGGCCGCGAGCGCCTCGCGCCCATTGGCGCACTGCGCCACGATTTCGAAGTCGGCGTTCTCGCGCAGCCGGATCTCCACGCCGCGGCGCGACAGCACCTCGTCATCGACGATGATCGTTCGGATCTTCATGCGCGCGCGCTGCGCGGCACGGCGCTGATGAGCATCGCGCGCCCGGGCTGGACTTCTGCCGGCTCGTCGGCCAGCTCCAGTGGCAGCGCCATCTCCACGCGCAGGCCAGGACTGGCGTTGGCGACCGAGAAGCGGCAGTTCCCGCCGTAGAGGACCGACAGCCGCTCGCTGGTGTTGCGCAGCCCGACGCCACGACGCTCGCCCGCGGGGGCGCCCTCGCGCAGCCCCGGGCCGTCATCGACCACGGCGAGCTCTAGCCAGCCTTCGCGCGTGCGTCCCTCGATGCGCACCATGCCGCCCTGTTCGCGGCTGGACACCGCGTACTTGAGTGAGTTCTCGATCAGCGGCTGCAGCAGCAGGCTCGGCACCAGGGCGTTCATGGCGCAGTCCTCGATGCCGTACTCCAGCCGCAGCCGCTCGGCAAAGCGCAGCCGCTCGGTGCCGAGATACAGATCGAGGGCTTCGAGTTCCTGGCGCAGCGTGACCTTCTTCATCGGGTCCTGGTCGAGGGTGTAACGCAGGAAGTCAGACAGCCGGGTCACCGCCTGGTTCGCCTTGCGGTTCTGGTTGTCGAGGATGAGCGTCGAGATGGCATTGAGGGTGTTGAAGAGGAAGTGGGGGTTCAGCTGGTAGCGCAGCATCTTCAGCTGCGCTTCCTGGGCGAGCGCCACCGCCTTCAGCATCGCCTCCTCCTGCTTGCGCTGTGACTCGTAGAACTTGATGCCGAAGTACAGCACGCTCCAGCACAGGAGCAGGTAGGTGGTCGAGAGTGCGCCGCCGAAAAGCTCGAACAGCGTGCGCGCCTGCCAGTCCGGCTCGACGAAGGTCTTGTAGGAGAGGTTGATGACGATGCGCAGCGCGAGCGCCGTCACGTAGCAGGTCGCGAGCACGCCCAGGATCATCACCCGCGGCGGCCGGTTCCAAAGGCGCTGGTAGATGTAGCGCATCGGCATCGAGAGCACGAAGCCCGCCATCGCCGAGGCTGCGATGACGCGCGCATAGCTCGCGGGCTTTTCGTACAGCAACGCCCCGAAGTACTGGGTGACCCCGTAGGCCGCCCAGCCGGCCGCATGCAGGCTCCAGAAGAGGAGGTTGCGGTTGGTGCGGAACTGCTTGAGGGCGAAGGCTCCCATGGCACCTTCGAGCTTAGGTCATCCGGGGGGTGGGAGGCCGCCCCGCTTCGGCGCGCGCGGAACTCCGCTCGTCGCAGCCGTCCGCGGCCGAACGCCGGTTAATTTGCAACCGATTGAAAAATATAGATTATTCGACGGGGAGCGCCATCGCCGAAATCCCGGTCGGATCCGGCGAACTGGCCAGGGAGTCGAGCGGCTGGGCACGGGCGAGCGCCTGCCCCTGCGCGAAGTCGCAGCCGATCGCGGTGAGCCACTGCAACGCCGCCTGCGAGTCGACCTTCTTGGCCGCGCAGTGGATGCCCAGCACCTTCGCGGCCTGGACGGTGGCGACCACCATCGCCTGGGCCAGCTTGTCCTTCAGGGCGTTGGAGCTCAGCCGCGAGTCGATCTTCACCAGGCGCAGCGCCTTGGACTTCAGGAGCGGCAGTACCTGCGAATCGAAGGAAAAGTCGTCGATCACCACCCAGGAGCCGAGCTTGTCGCACTGGGTCATGAAGCGCTCCACCTGTGCACGGCGCTGGGTGCAGATGGGCTCGGCGATCTCGAAACCCAGGCTGTCCGCCGAGATGCCGTGTGTGTTCAGGGCTGCGACCATCTTCTGCGCGAAGCGCTCGTCCTCGAGGGTCGCGATCGAGAGGCTGACGGTGAAGCTGGTCGGCTGCGAGTTCCAGGAGGCGCGATGGGCGGCAAGCCAGCCGAGCAGCCGGTGCAGCACCAGGCCGTCGAAGGCCGCCGGGTCGCGATGCGGGCTGGAGCTGCGCGCCAGGACCTGGAAACGGCGCGTCTGTCCGCCGGCACGCAGCTTGGCGTACGGCAGCAGCTCGAGCATCAGGTTCGGATCGTTGGCCGCCACCGGAGCCACCACGGCCGGGGTCTCGGGCGCCGGGGCTGGAGCCACCGCGACCGGAGCCGACGCGGGTGTCGGCGCGGGTGCCGGAGCCACTGCAACCGGGGCAGGTGTCGGGGCCGTGACAGCGACGGGGGCGGGACGCGGCGCACTCACGATGCGGGCCACAGGCGGCGGCATCGCGGCGGGAGGTGCGGGGGGAGAGCTGCGGACTTCCGCACGCGCGGCCGGGCCCTTGGGCGGTGGCGGCTGGAAGTCGAGCTCGAGCATGTCGGCAGGTTCGCCGGACTCGGCCGGCGAGTCGGTGAACTCCAGGGAGATCTCTTCGGTGTGCTGCGTCCGGGCCGCAGGGGCCATGTCGAACTCCAGGATGTCGTCGATTTCCTGGGGCGAGATGCCGGCGGCGGCCGGGGTCGGGTTCGGGGCGCTCGCCGCGGGCTGCGGCGCCGGAGCTGCGGAGACGGTCGGGATGTTCACGCCCGTGAGGGCGACCGCCTCGATGGTGTCGGGAAGATCCAGCGCGGCGTCGATGTCCAGCACCGGTACGCGCGCCGTTCCGCCCCGCAGCTCCGAGGGCTTCAAGAGGACCGCCAGGCGCTGCATGATCGCGCGCACCGGCGCAGCCATCATGCGCTCGAGCGTGTCATCGCCGATGGACTTGCGATCGGCGAGGATCATGGCGACGCCGACCGGGGCGCCGTTCGGTGCGCGCACCGGCAGGAACAGTGCGAAGCGCCCGTCTTCGAGCGACATCTCGTGACAGGGGAGCGAGGTGTCCTCGGTGAGGAGCGTCAGCGCCTCGGTGACGAAGGTGTGCTCATCCGGCCCGAGCGCGCCCTCGGACAGCCACAGCACGTTCGCCTCGTGGTCGCAGAGCGCGACGGACTGGAGGCGGCGAGTCGGTAACACGCCGCGCAGCTGCTGCCCGAGCGATTCCACCGTCGGAGGACCGGCATCGGCCGGGGCCGAGGCGCCCTGGGCTGGTGCGGCAGGTGCAACGGAGGCATTGCGCTTGGCAGCAGTTTTGAAGAACAAAGTTTTTTCCCCGCCCTGAACGGACCCACGATGAACCTGGTGGCATCGCGGCCCAGTGGACGAAGAGTGGCAGCGCGCCATCCATGGCGCCGTGAAATCCTTCGCGTTCTGTTCGCAAATAGGCGACAGCCGGGCTGTCGCCATTTGTCATATTCGTTCAGAGCTCGCGGCCGCCGCTGATGAAGTCGCGCTTGCCGAGGTCGACCCCGTTATGACGCAGGATCGCGTAGGCGGTGGTGACGTGGAACAGGACGTTCGGGATGGCCCAGACCTGCAGGAAGGCGAGGCCCTTGAACTCGAGCGTGCGGTCCCCGGCCGGCACCTTGATGTCGCGCGTCTCGGCGCCCTCGAAGGCCGCGACCGGCAGGCTCTTCAGGTAGTCGATGGTGCGCGCGATGCGGGCGCGCAACTGCTCGAGCGTGGTCTCGTTGTCCTCGAAACGCGGCGGCTCCTGGCCGGCCAGTCGCGCCGCGGAGTTCTTGGCAATGTCACCGGCGATCTGGATCTGGCGCGTGAGCGGCAGCATGTCGGGGGCGAGCCGTGCGGAGAGGAACACCGACAGGTCGATCTTGCGGCTGGCGGCATTCGTCGCGGCCTTCTCGAGGCAGTAGGAGAGGTTGCCCAGCGCGTTGACGAACAGGTCGACCGAGAAAGCATGCATTGGCGTCTTCATGGTTCGATTCCCTTGTGGCGTATGTATGGATGACCCCTGGGGGCGGGGATTCTAGACGCCTGGGGGTCTGGCGCCTCTGCCTCTCGGGTGAAACAATAGGCTCCCTCGGAATGGGGATTGAGACGCTCATGAATCTGATCTGGACACCTGCCCAGCTCGCCATGCTCGCCAAGGTCGTGGATCTCAATGGGTTCTCCGCCGCCGCCCGGGCGCTCGGCGTACCGAAGGCAGCCGTCAGCCGTGCCGTTGCCGACCTGGAGAGGAGCCTCGGGGTGCGGGTGCTGGAGCGCACGACCCGGCGGGTCGCCCTGACCGCGGCGGGACGCCTCATCTACCCCCATGCCCGCCGCGTGGCCGAGGAGTCCGACGCCGCCCGCACGGCCATCGCCCGGCTCCACGCACCCGAGGCGCGTCCGCTGCGCGTCACGGCCGATCCCACCTATGGCCGGGTGCTGCTATCGCCGCTCGTGCCGCGCTTCCTCGAGGCCTTCGCGCACGTGCCGCTCGAGGTCGCCCTCGATGCCGAGCAGCTGGCGGAAGGCGGTTGGGACGTCGCCATCCGTACACGCCCGCCGGACCACGAGGGTATCGCGCGACGCCTGCTCGGGGCCCCGCCGGCACTCCTGTGCGCTACTCCGGCCTACCTGCAGCAGCGCGGTGCGCCGGAGCGGCCCGACGAGCTGCGCACCCATGACTTGCTCACCCCGGATGCGGCGGAGCTGCCGGAGTTCCGGCTGCAACTGGCGCGCGGGACACAGCGCGCGGAGGTACCGATCACGCCGAAGCTCGCGGTCGATGACCCCGCGGTCCTGCACGCCGCGACGGCGGCGGGGCTGGGCATCGGCCTCCTGCCGGAGTTCCTCTGTCGCCAGGGCCTTGCCACCGGGAGACTGAAGGCGGTGCTGCCGGAGTGGTCCGTGCCGCCGGCAGCGGCGCTCTACGCGCTCTACCCCGCGGCCCTGGAGTCGGATGCGCGCGCGCAGCAGTTCGTGGACTTCCTGGCCGCGAACATCGTCCCCGCCCTGGCGCAGCCCTCCGCCCGCGCCGCTGCGCACTAGCGCACGATTTGCCGGTTTCTCCCGGTCCGGAGGGTTACTGGCGAGTAGGATAGGCGCCGAAGGGCTACACTATCGGGAGTAGCCCGCCACCGTCCTTCGAGGCAACCGATGTCCTACCGTGCGCCCGTGCGTGAAGTGCGCTTCGTGCTCGAGGAACTGCTCGACAGCAGCCGCCTCGCCGGCGCGCCGCAGCTGTCGGACTACTCGGCCGAGCTCGCGCAGTCCGTGCTGGAGGAGGCGGCGCGCTTCGCGCAGGGAGTGCTCGACCCGCTGAACCGCCCGGGCGACCGCGAGGGGGCACGCTGGACTCCCGAGGGCGTCGTGTCGGCGCCAGGATTCAGGGATGCCTACGCCCAGTTCGTGGCCGGCGGCTGGCCGGCGCTCGGCGGCCCGCCGGAGTTCGGGGGCCAGCCGGTGCCGCGGGTCCTCGTGACCGCGGTTGGCGAGTTCTGGGGCTCGGCCAATCTCGCCTTCAAGCTCGGTCCGATGCTGACGCAGGCCGGCGTGCACGCGCTGGAACTGTGCGGCTCCCCGGCTCAGAAGGCCCTGTTCCTGCCGCGGCTCGTCAGCGGCGAGTGGACCGGGACGATGGTGCTGACGGAGCCGCAGGCCGGCTCCGATCTGGGCCAGGTGCGCTCCCGGGCGGCCCCCGAGGGCGACCACTATCGGCTGTCCGGCCAGAAGATCTTCATCACCTGGGGCGATCACGATCTAACCCCGAACACCATCCACCTGATGCTCGCGCGCATCGATGGGGCCCCGGCGGGCGTCAAGGGAATCTCGCTCTTCATCGTGCCCAAGTTCCTGGTGAATCCCGACGGTTCACTCGGCGAGCGCAACGAGGTGCGCTGCCTCTCGATCGAGGAGAAGCTCGGCATCCACGCGAGCCCCACCTGCGTGCTGGCCTTCGGGGAGCACAAGGGGGCGGTCGCGCACCTCATCGGCGAGCCCGGCCGCGGCCTCGAATACATGTTCATCATGATGAACAGCGCACGCCTGTCGGTGGGCAGCGAGGGCTATGCGGTGGGCGAGCGTGCCTTCCAGCGGGCGGTCGACTGGGCCCGCACGCGCGTGCAGGGCAAGCCGCCGGTGCCGGCCTCCGGGGGCCCGTTGCCGATCATTCATCACCCCGACGTCAAGCGCATGCTGCTCGCGATGAAGAGCCAGACCGAGGCCTCGCGCGCGCTGGCGCTCTACGCCGCCCTGCAGTTCGACCTGGCCGAGCACGCCGCTTCCGCAGGCGAGCGCGAGGCGGCGCAGGCGCGCGGGGAGCTCCTGACCCCCATCGTCAAGGGCTGGTGCACCGAACTCGGCAACGAGGTGGCGGGGATCGGCGTGCAGGTGCACGGCGGCATGGGCTTCATCGAGGAGACCGGCGCGGCCCAGTACGTGCGCGACGTGCGCATCACGACCATCTACGAGGGCACGACCGGGATCCAGTCGAACGACCTCATCGGCCGCAAACTCGGCCGTGACCGCGGCGCGGCCATGGGCGCGCTGCTCGCGCAGCTCTCCACCGAGCTCGGCTCGCCGCTGAGCGCCGATGCCGGCGCCGAGGCGGTGCGTACCGCGGCGCTGGAGGCGGCGGGTCTCCTGGCCGGGGCGACGCGCTCGCTGCTGGCCACCCTCGCGCAGCATCCGGAGGCCGGCATGGCGGTCTCGGTGCCCTACCTCAAGCTCTGCGGTTACGTCATCGCCGGCTGGCTGATGGCGAAGTCGGCGGCGATTGCCGCGCAGAAGGTCGATGGCCCGGAGCGCGAGTTCTACTCCGCCAAGCTACGCAGCGCCGTGTTTTACGCAGCGCAGGTACTGCCGGCCTCCGCGGCGCTTGCGCGGGTGGTGACCTCCGGCGGACCGAGCGTGACCGGGACCGACGCGGCCCTCGTCTAGAGGCGCACCGCGACGCCGCGCGCAGCGGCGTGCGAACATCGCGGGCGATCCCTTGGGTCCTTGGGAAGGAGCCCGCTCCAATGAACCGACGTGAAGTGCTCACCGCCGGAGTCACGCTGATGGCCGCCTCCACGCTGGCCCGCGGCGCGGAGTCCCCCGCCCCCCTGATCCTGCGCCGCATCCCCTCCAGTGGCGAGGAGCTGCCGGTGATCGGCCTCGGGACCTCGGGACCCTTCGAGGTCGATGCGTCGCAGGAGCGGCGCGCGCCGCTGCGGCAGGTACTGACTGACTTCTTCGCGGCCGGCGCGCGGCTGATCGACACCTCCCCCATGTACTCCACCGCCGAGGGCGTGCTCGGGGACCTGCTGACCCCCGAGATGCACGCGAAGGCGTTCCTCGCCACCAAGGTGTGGACGCGCGGGGAGAGCGCTGGCATCGAGCAGATGACCCGTTCGGCGCAGCTACTCAAGACGCAGCGCCTCGATCTCATCCAGGTGCACAACCTCCTCGACCTCGACGTGCACCTGAAGACCCTGCGCGCGTGGAAGGAGGCGGGCAAGGTGCGCTACCTCGGCGTCACCCACTACACCGTCGGTGCGCACGCGGAACTGGCGCGGGTGATGGAGCGCGAGAAGCTCGACTTCGTGCAGTTCAACTACTCCCCGCTGACCCGTGACGCCGAGCAGCGCCTGCTGCCGCTCGCCCGCGACCGGGGGATCGCGGTCCTCGTCAACCGCCCGTTCGAGGACGGGGCACTCTTCAAGAAGGTCGGCGGGCGCCCGCTGCCGCCCTGGGCCGCGGAAATCGGCGCCGCCAGCTGGGGCCAGCTGGCGCTGAAGTTCATCGCGGCGGAGCCCGCCGTGACCTGCATCATCCCGGCCACCGGGAAGGTTGAGCACCTGCAGGACAACCTCGAGGGCGGCCGTGGGCTCCTGCCGGGCGCGCGGCAGCGCGAGGCGATCGCGCGCGAGTTTGCCTAGCGCCCCAGCTTGCCTTTCGCGCGCCCGCCGCGGCGCGGCGGCACGGACAGCTTCAGCTGCGGGGGCTCGTTGAGGTTCTCCAGGAACACACGGCGCTCTTCCGGGGACAGGGCGGCCCAGTCGACCTTCACTGCATGCGTGCGACGCAGCCGCGCATCCCCGATCTGCGCCTGGGCGCGACTTGTCCCCCGGAGCTGCCCGGGGAGCCGGCCCGTGCGGCCGCGCCGCAGCAGGTCGACCACGGCCGCGGCCACGCCCGCATCGCGTGTCAGATCGCTGTGGGCGACGCGCGCATAGAAGGTGCGCGCCCCGGGCAGCAGGGCACTGTCCACGGCGACCGTGCCGTCACCGGCACGGGTGAGGGTGTACACGAACTCATCGCCCCGCCGGCGCACCGCGGTGACGGTCTCCTGGCCGGTGCCGACGATGACAGCGAAGCGCCCGTCGGCGCCGGCCAGCTGGGCTGCGGTGGTGCGCGCAGCCGCGAGCAGCGCGGCGTAGGGCCGTGGCCCGGTCCGCGGCCAATTGGCGACGTCGAACAGGTCGAGTGCGGTCGCGCGCGGCAGCAGGTCGTAGAGTGCCGGGAAGCTGCTGAAGACTTCCTGGGTCAGCGACTCGGCGGTACCGCGCGCATCGAGCCGCGCGACCTTGCGGACGACCGCGTACACGCCCCGCAGGGCCTGCACCGCCGCGAACGAGCCCGAATTGGGCGTCCCGAGCAGCACCACGCGCTCGACCCCCGGCGCGCCGGCCTTGAGCGCGGCGCGTGCCACGAGGCCCCCCATGCTGTGGGCGACGAGCGCCAGGCGCGCTGGCGCGAGCCCTGCAAGGCGCTGCGCGAGCTGCCGGCCGAGCTCGATGACCGGCAGCCGCCAGTCGTAGTCGTGACTCTCGACCCGGAAGCCGCGCGCCCGCAGGTTCAGTTTCAGGCGCAGGTACGAGAACAGCACGATGCCCAGCGGGATCACCGGGCCGGGCGAGGGCAGGCGCAGGGCGGCGAGCCGGCCGTGGTGGATGTCGAGCGGATCGATCCAGACGACGTCGTTGGGCAGCGGCGGTGGCCGGGGGAGCCCGAGCTGCGAGCCCATGATTCCCGGCACGAGGATCACGGTCAGCGGCTGGGGCGAGCGCGCTGCCCGCGCAGCGCGGCGCGCCAGCGCGCGCAGCTGCCGGTACTCGGCGGCGCCGAAATAGGCCGCGAGCTCCGCGCCGTGTTCCCCGCTCTCAAGCCAGCGCTCGATGTCGCTGTCGCGCCAGGCAAAGCGGTCGTAGGGGGTGACGTGCTCGAGCGGTGAATCGGTGGCAGACACCGGGGTCGGCGCGGGCCTTCAGGGTGCCGTGAGCGGGCGCACGCGGGCACTCACGCTCACGGAGCTGCCGTCGCTCAGGAGCAGCACCAGCGGCACGTCCTCGCCGACGTTCAGCGCGCGGTGCAGGTCGTGCAGCATGACGTGCAGCCCCTCGGGGGCGAAGCGCACCGTGGCGCCGGCCGGCACCGCCACGGCATCGCGGGCCCGCATGCTGGTCTGCGTCCCGGTGAGGCGCGTTTCATGGATCATCGCCATGCCCGCCAGCGGCGAGCTGACACCGACCACGCTGATCGGTGCCGAACCTGGGTTGTGCAGCGTGAAGTACGCCGCGGCCACCTCGGCGCCGGGCGTCGCCCGCACCCACGCATCGCTCACCGTGAGTGGCGGCGCGGCACATGCAGGCCCCAGGGCGGCCAGTGCGAACCACAGCATTAGCCTTGCGGCGGCGTGCGCGCGCGGGGGCGCGCTGTGCGCGGAACGGTGCATCGTCGGGCGATTATGCCACGCGAACGCACCCGACCGACTATGATGCCGCTCCCGCGCGAGCCGCACGCAGATGAACGATCGCCGCAGATCATCGGAGTTTCCTGCCCTGGTGGCCCTGTTCGTCGGCGCCCTTGCCATCGGCAGCTCCGGGATTTTCGTGCGGCTGTCGCAGACCGGGCCTACGGCCACCGCCTTCTGGCGTGGCGCGCTGGCGTTGCCGTTCCTCGCCCTGTGGGCCCTGTTGGAGCGGCGGCGCGCTAGGGAGCCGCGGGCTTCGCTGCGCGAGCCCGGGTTCATCTGGGCCGGCGTCTTCTTCGCGGGCGACCTGCTGCTGTGGCACTGGTCGCTGCTCATGACCTCGATCGCCGCCTCGACGCTGGAGGCCAACTGCGCTCCCATCCTGGTGACGGTGTTCGCCTGGCTGCTGTGGGGCGAACGTCCGCGCGCCGCGTTCGTGCTCGCCACGGCCTGTGCGTTCGGCGGCATGCTGCTCATCCTCCTCCCCAAGCTGCAGGCCGGCGGCGCTCACGCCTTCACCGGCGACCTGCTGGGACTGGGGACCGCCTGCTTCTACGCGGGCTACCTCATGGTGGTGTCGCGGCTGCGCACGCGTCACGGCACCGGCATCGTGATGCTGACCAGCACCGCGGTGTTCACCCTGCTCCTGCTACCCCTCGCGCTCACCCAGCGCTTCCTGCCGCTCGATGCGCACGGCTGGGGGCTCCTGGTCGGCATCGCGCTTTCGGCGCAGGTGCTGGGACAAAGCCTGATCGCCTACGCGTTTGCACACCTGCCGGCCACCTTCGGTGCGGTCGGTCTGTACGTGCAGGTGATCGCCGCCGCCGGTTACGCATGGCTGATCCTCGGCGAGCGTCTGAGCCCGCTGCAGATCCTCGGGGCCGGCATCGTGCTGGTCTCGATCGCGCTGGCGCGCACCAGGGGCAGGATCCCTCCGCCCGCGCGGGCTCCCGCCTAGGCCCGCTGGTCCAGCCAGTCGAACGCCGCGCGCCACAGCGACTCGCGGTGGGCCTGGGCGAAGAATCCGTGATGGCCCAGCCCGCGGGCGCCGACCTCGCCCGGGGCGGTGCTGCGCCGCTCGACCTGGGCTCCGGCGTAGGAGGGCAGGAGTGCATCGATGGCCGCCGGGGTCGCAATCGGGTCGTCCGTGAATCCCCAGACCAGCAACGGGCCGCGCACGCGCTCGAAGTGCGTGCCGTCGAGCGCGTCGTCCAGCGCAGGGCCATATTCCGTCGGACTCAGGCACCAGGCACGCCACTGCAGGAAAACGCCCGGCGGCAGCGGCTGCCCGCGCCACAGGGGGCTGCGGGGCACGTAGCCGTGGGTGCGCAGCGTCAGCGGGCCGTACAGCTTCCAGAACGCGAGCGCCGCGTAGCGGAAGGGCACGCTCTGGCGGCGCCAGTACCCGGTCGAGGCGGCGATCATGACGTGTGCGCGGGCACGGTTGGCATTGTCCATGGCCCCGATCAGCTGGCCACCGACACTGTGGCCGAGGGTGAAGGCGGGCAGCGCCGGACAGGCGCCCATCAGGAAATCCAGCGCTGCGGGCATGTCCAGGCGCCCCCAGTCGCTCATGCGCGCACGCTCCGCGCGCAGGAGCCCTGAGCGCGAGGCGCCCATGCCGCGGTAGTCGTAGATCAGCGTGTGATAGCCGCGCTCGGCGGCATAACGCGCGAAGCGCAGGTAGAACCCGCGCAGGTACCCGGTGGCATTGTTGATGACCAGCGCACCGCGCGGGCGTAACGCGTGGACAAGGAGTCCCGCGAGACGGCGGCCGTCCGCGGCCGTGAAGGGGACCGGCTGCGGCTCGGCCGCGGAAATCACCGGGCGTGCTCGCTGATGACGTTGCACAGGGCGTCGATCGCCGCGCCCCGGGCGGTGGTGCGGCGCCAGATGGCGCCGACGTGGCGCACCGGCTCGGGCCGGGCGAACGGCCGCAGTACAACGCCGCGGGCATTGCGGTAGGCCCCGCGCCCGGCAAACTCGGGCAGCAGGGTCACCCCGGCCCCCGTGGCGACCATCTGTCGCAGGGTCTCGAGGCTGGTCGCCCGGAAGTCGGCCTGGTCGCGCGTAGCGACGCGGCTGCAGACCTCCAGCGCCTGGTCACGCAGGCAGTGTCCCTCCTCCAGGAGCAGTAGCGTCTCGCCCTTGAGGTCCGCCACCTTCACGCTGTCGCGGGCCGCGAGCGGATGACGCTCGGGTACCGCGAGCGTGAAGGGCTCGCGGTAGAGCTCGCGTGCCTCCAGCCCGTTGAGGTCCACCGGCAGGGCGAGGATGCCGACGTCGAGCTCGCCGTTGTGCAGTTTCTCGAGGATCGTCCCGGTCTGGTACTCGTACAGGCGCAGTTCGAGCCGCGGCAGCGCCTTGCGTACGGCCGGGGCGACGTGCGGCAGCAGGTAGGGCCCGATCGTAGGCAGCAACGCCACGCGCAGCCGCCCGCCGAGCGGGTCGCGCTGCGTGCGCGCCAGCGTCACCACCTCGTCGGTGGCCTCGAGGATGCGGCGGGCGCGGGCGACGATCTGTTCGCCCGCCTCGGTGAGGGAGACGTTGTTGGGGGCACGCTCGATCAGCTGCACGCCCAGGCTCTCCTCGAGCTTCTTCAGCTGTGCGGACAGTGTCGGCTGGCTGACGTAGCACTGGGCGGCGGCGCGCCCGAAGTGGCGCTGGTCGGCCACGGCGACCAGGTAACGCAGGTCCTTGAGCTTCAGGTCCATGCAGTCAATATACACCATCTATCGATATCATAAAATCAATCGATTGGAATTATGGGGTTGCGGGCCCCATGATTGCTGCATCGATTCACCGAATATCGTCTAAGGAGTGTTCCATGTCCGGCGTAGGCCACCGTTTCCCCGAGTTTTCCCTGACCGGCGTCGTCTCCAGCGACCCGCAGAAGGCCTTCCAGCCCATCACCCACGAGAGCTTCGCGGGCAAGTGGAAGGTCGTGTTCTTCTGGCCGAAGGACTTCACCTTCGTATGCCCGACCGAGATCGCCGCCTTCGGCAAGCTCGAGAAGGAGTTCCGCGCGCGCGACGCGCAGGTGCTCGGCGCCAGCATCGACAGCGAGTTCGTGCACCTGGCCTGGCGGCGCGAGAAGGAGGAGCTGCGCAACCTGCCGTTCCCGATGCTCGCTGACATCAAGCGCGAGCTGTCAGGCGCGCTGGGAATCCTCGACCCCGAAGCCGGCGTTGCGCAGCGGGCGACCTATATCGTCGATCCGCACGGCATCATCCGCTTCGTCTATGTGACCGACATGAACGTCGGCCGCAGTCCCGAGGAGGTGCTGCGCGTCCTGGACGCACTGCAGACCGACGAGCTGTGCCCGTGCAACTGGCAGAAGGGTGAAGACACCCTGAAGGCGGCCTGAAGCCATGCTTACCCTCGACAACATCCGTGATGCCCTGCCGGGCTACGCGCGCGACCTGGCGCTCAACCTGGGCTCGGTGCTCTCCGGCACCGGCGCCCCGGGGTTGAACGAGAAACAGACCTGGGCCGTGGCGCTGGCCTCCGCAGTGGCCTCTGGCAACGCGGCGTTCACGCGCAACATGCAGCTACTGGCGGCGCGGCACCTGGATGCCGCCCACGTCAGTGCGGCGCATGCCGCGGCTGCGGTCATGGCCATGAACAACGTGTACTACCGCTTCCTGCACCTGGTCGAGGATCCCGAGTACGCGAAGCTCCCGGCCCGGCTGCGCATGAACGTCATCGGCAATCCCGGCATCGCCAAGGCGGACTTCGAGCTCATGGCGCTCGCGGTCTCCGCGATCAACGGCTGTGGTACCTGCGTCGCCTCCCACGAGAAGACGCTGCGCGGCCACGGACTGGAGCGCGAGGCGGTTCAGAGCGCCGTGCGCATCGCGGCGACCGTGCACGCGGTCGCCCGGACGCTGGCGAGCGTTGCCGGCGAGTCCTCCAGCGAACCGGCTACCCAGGCAGCCTAAGTCGGCTAACTGCCAGGCCGTCGGCGGGGAACCTCCTCGCCGGCGGCCTGTTTCTGTTCATATTCGCAGGCGTGGCGGCTCGATCCCGCCGGCTAGCAGTCCTAAGGTGCCCGCTCCCCTGCTTCGATTGCAGGCGGGATCAACTCGTACATCACAGGCGTGACGAGTCGCGCCAGCAGCGTCGATGAGATGAGGCCGCCGATGATCACCCATGCCATGGGTGAGTAGAGTCCGACGTTCTGCATCGCGAGCGGCAGCAGGCCCCCGATCGCGGTGGCCGAGGTCAGCAGGATCGGCAGGAACCGGATCTCGCCCGCCTGCTCGATGGCTTCCCCGAGCGGCACCCCTTCGGCGCGCAGCTGGTTGGTGAAATCCACGAACAGGATCGAGTTCTTGATCTCGATGCCGATGAGGGCGATGAACCCGATGCTGGCGGTGAAGGAGATCGAGTTGCCGGTGGCCAGCAGCATCAGCAGGCCGCCCAGCACCCCGAGCGGCACCACCGTGAGCACGATGAGCGTGGACTTGAAGCTGCCGAACTCCAGCACCAGGATCGCGAAGATGCCGAACACCGCGACGATGATCGCGGTGCCGATGCCTCCGAAGGCCTCGGCACTGGACTCGGCCTCGCCGCCGAGGGTGTAGCGGTAGCCGCGCGGCCAGTCCATCCCATTCAGGCGCTTGACCACCGCTGCGGTGACGCGTGCCGTGTTGTAGCCGTCCTGGACTTCCGCGTTCACCGTCGCCGAGCGTTCGCGGTTGTAGCGCTCGATCTGGGTTGGCGCCTTCTCGAACTCGAGGTCCGCCAGCTGCGCTACCGGCAGCAGCGCCCCGCTGCGCGCCGGTACGCGGATCTCCCCGAGCGCCGTGAGGTCGGCCCGCGCCGCGATCGGCGTGCGCACCACGATGTCGTACTGCTCACCGCTCGAGTCCTTGAAGGTGCCCACCGGCACCCCGGCGACTGACAAGCGCACCGCACGCTCGAACTCGACCGCGGGCACGCCCTGGAGCGCCGCCTTCTGCGAGTCGAGCGCGAGCCTCAGGTTCGTGCGCGCGACCCGCAGCGGATTGTCGACGTCGCGCGTGCCGGGAGTTCCCTGGATCAGGCGTTCCACCCGGGCGGCGAGGTGGCCGACGGTGTCCAGGTCCGGACCCATGACGCGCACCGAGATGGGCGCGACGATGCGCGGGCCGTTGACGAACTCCTTCACGTAGATGTGCGCCCCGGGGTAGGCGGCGAGCTGCGCGCGCAGCGCATCGAGTGCGCGGGGGGTGGCGCGGGTGTCGTAGTGCTTCAGCTGCACGAAGACCTCCGCGTAGTTGAGCGCATCTCCGTGGGAGACGATGTTGTAGTAGATGAGCGGGTTGCCGTGGCCGAGGTTGGCGAACCAGCTCTTGACCTCCGGCATGCCGTGCAGCTTCTCCTCGACGAAGCTCAGGGCCCGGTCGGTGGCGGCGAGGCTCGTGCCGTCGGGGGTCTCCACCGTCACGAGAAACTGCGGCGTATCGGCCTTGGGGAACAGGCTGCTGCCCACCAGGGGCACCAGCAGTACCGCGAGCAGCAGTGAGCCGCCGATGGCGGTGATGACGGTCGTGCGCGGGCGGGCGAGGCAGAAGTGCAGCGCCGGCCTGTAGTAGCGATGGATCGCTCCCATCACCCGCCGCAGCAGCGGGTTGCCGTGCGCGTCCCCGTCGGGCGGCAGCACGCGGCTCGCGATGAAGGGGATGATGAAGAGCGCGATCAGGAGCGAGCCGATGATGGTGGCCACCACGGTCACCGGCAGTACCCGGATGAACTTGCCGGAGTTTCCGGGCAGCGCCATGAGCGGCAGGAACGCGAAGATCAGCGTGCCGGTGCAGCCCAGGATCGCGACGAAGATCTGGCGGGTACCGGCGAGCGCCGCGGCCGCCGGTGATATCCCGCCGCGCAGGTGCCGCGCGATGTTTTCGGTGACCACGATGGAGTCGTCCACCAGGAGGCCTAAGGCCACGACGAAGGCGGCGATCGAGATCTGGTTCAGGGAGTAGCCGAGGAAGTCCAGCGCCGCTAGCCCGAAGGCGAGCGACAGCGGGATGGAGACCATGACGATGCCCGCGGCCCGCAGGCCGAGCGGCAGCAAGGTCACCAGCACCAGCCCGATCGCGATCAAAAGGTCGCGGTACAGGTGGTCCAGCCGGTTCTCGACGTTGTGCGATTGCTCGAACCCGCGCTCGAGGCGGATGCGCTTGGGCAGGTCGCGCCCGAAGCGATCCAGTGCCGCGTCGACCCGTGCCGTGACCTCCAGGATGTTGTAGCCGTCCTTCTGGTTGGCGGTGACGAACACCGCCCGCTCGCCGTTGAAGCGTCCGACGTAACTCAGCGGCGCGGAGTCCCAGGACACCTGGGCCACGTCGCGCACCTGCACCAGGTGGCCGCCACTGCTCGCGACCACCGTGTCGCGCACCTCGTCGAGGTTCTGGTAGCTGCCCAGGGTCTTGAGGCTGAAGGTCCGACCCCCGGCATCGAGCGACCCGGCGGGAACGTTGGCGTTCTCGCTTTGCAGCGCCTGGATCACCTGGGGCGCCTGCACGCCGATCTCGCCCATGCGCTTCAGGTCGAGCTCCACCCGCAGCTCGCGCGCCGGGAACGCCCAGCTCTCCGCGGTCCGTACCCCGTCGACCGCCTTCAGGGTGTCCTTGAGGCTGCGGGCGTAGTCCTCCAGCTCGCGGTAGGGCGCATCGGCGGAAACCAGCGCCACCTGCAGCGTGTTCACCAGGCCCGGGCTCACCTTGCGGATCTCGATCTTCTGCACGTCCGCGGGCAGCTCCGGGCGCAGCGCATTGATCTCGCGCGTCACCTCGTCGTACTTCTTGTCCGCGTCCGCGCTGGCATTGAACTCGATGAAGGTGAAGGCGAGCCCGTCATTCACCGTGGTCTCGATCCTGTGCACGTCGTCGAGCTCGGCCAGCCGGTCCTCGATGGGCTTCGCCACGAGCCGCTCGAGGTCCTTCGGGTCCGCGCCCGGGTAGACCGCCGTGATGGTCGCCGCGGCGATCTTGAAGTACGGATCCTCCTCGCGCGGCACGCTGGTGAAGGCGAACCAGCCGAGCGCGATCAGGCACATGAACGCCACCAGCGTGAACTGGTAGCGGCGGATGGGGAATTCCAGGAGCGACATGAGGCGGCCCCTAGCGTGCGGCGACGTGGGAGTCCGCGGGTACGCGGGCGCTGTCGGTGGCGATCTCCACCGGGTCGTTGTCCTCGAGGTAAAGGGCACCATCCGTGACCACGCGCTCGCCGGGGCGGACCCCGCCCGCCAGGGCGACGCCGGCTGGATCGATGAAGGCGACCTTCACGTCGCGGCGCCGTGCGCGGTCGTGGTCGAGCACGAAGACGCTCGCGGCATCGCCGCTGCCCTCGATGATCGCCGCCAGGGGAACGTAGGTGAGGGTGCTCGCGCGCCCGGCGGCGGCGCTCAGGCGCAGCTTCGTCACCATGCCGCTCGCGAGTCCCGCGGGCGGATCCTCGACGCGTACCTCGATGGGGAACAGGCCGGTACGCTCATCGGCCGCGCCGGCGATCTCGGTGAGCTCGCCGCTCAGTACCTTGCCAGGATAGGCGTCCAGTCGCAGTTCGGCCGGGTCGCCCAGCTTCAGCTGCACCAGCTCGCGGTCGGCGAGCGCCGCGCGCGCGACGAAGCCGCGTCCGCGGGTGCCGATCACCAGGACCGGGGCGCCGGCCTGAACCAGCTCGCGTTCCTGGACCAGCTTGCGCAGCACGACGCCGTCCCCGGGGGCCGTGATGATGGCGTAGCCGCGGTTGAACTCGATGGCCTGCAGCTGTGCCTTTGCCGTCGCGTTCTGAGTCCGCAGGTCCTGCAGCTGCTCGAGGCTGATCACCTCGTCCGCATACAGGCGCTCCCCGCGCGCCTGGTCCCGCTCAGCCTTTTCGGCCAGTGCGCGCACCTGCGCCACCTGGGCGTCGATCTCGCCGAGGTCGATCTGCGCCAGCTTCTGGCCCGCGTGCACGGTGGCCCCCTGCTCGACGTAGATGGCCCGGATGACGCCGGGCACCTTGAACGACAGGCGCGCCTCGTCCTTGTTCGCGATCGCCCCCGTGGTGAGGACGGCCGGCGTCGCCGGGCCGGTGACGGCCGCGGCTACGTGCACCAGGTTGCGCCGTGGGGGCGCATCGCCGGAGTGGGCCGAGCAGCCGCACAGGAGCGTGAGCAGCAGGGGAAGCAGAACGCGGGCGGCGGGACGGGCCATGGTGTGCGCCTTCAGGGTGTATCGGAGGTGATGAGCGGCAGGGTCCCGGCCGCGGTGGCGTAGTCGAGCTCCGCCTGCCGTGCGAGCACGTCGAAGCGCGTGACGTTCAGGTTGAGTTCGGCCCCGGTCAGTGTGCTGCGGGCGTCGATGAACTCGACCTGGTTGATGACGCCCTCGTCGCGCTTGCGGCTGGCGATGCGGAAGCCGGCGTGCGCGGCGGCGGAGCGGGCCTCCGCCGTGGCCAGCGAGTCCGCGCTGGTCTCGAGCGCATCGAGGGCCTGCTCCACCTCGAGCCCGATCTGCTGCTCGAGCTGCTCGCGCTGCACGGCGGCGCGCTGCATGTCCGCGCGCGCACCGCGCACCGCCGCGGCGGTCGCGCCGCCGTCGAAGAACTGCCAGTGCAGCAGCAGGGAGATGACCGCGAAGTTGCTGCCGCTGCCGAAGTCGTAGCGCTCGTCGTCGATGCCACCGTCCATCCCGAGGGAGAGCGTCGGTATGCGCGTGGCGTTGGCCACCTTGATGCGCGCCTGGGCTGCGCTCACCTGGCGGTCGAGCTGGCCGAGTTCGGGCCGGCCGTTCAGCGCCTGGGCGCGCAGCAGGGCGAGGTCGTGCCCGGCGCGCGCCATGTCGGTGTCGGTCCGCGCGCTCTCGAGCGCGGTGTCGAGCGGTCGGTTGAGGAGGAAGTTCACGTAGCTGCGCCCCTGGGTCACCGTGTTGCGGGCATCGGTCAGCTGCTGCTCGACGGCGAGCTCCTCGGCCCGTGCGCGCAGTACCTGATCCTGGGTGACGCGCCCGTTGCGGTAGAGCGAGTCGCTCACGCGCACGTTCTCGGTCAGGAGCGCCACGCTCGCCTCGACGATTCCCACCGTGCGCGTCGCCTTGAGCCAGTCGAGGTAGGCGACCGACACGTCGCGCTTCAGGCGGCGCGCCAGCGCCACGCGCGCGAACTGCGCGGACTCCATCTGCGCGCGCTGCGCGCGGACCGAGGCCGGGATGGCGGGGGCGTAGAGGGGCTGGCGAGCCGCGAGCCGCGTGTCCTGCTCGCGCTCGCGCTGGAAGTAGATCGTCTGGTCGGAGATCGTCCCGAACTGCGCGGGCCTGCCCTGGGCTGCGAGCAGCTCGTTGAGCGTGCCGTACACGGGGTTCATGAGCGTGCCGAGCGGCAGGTCGAGCGTGCGGCCGCCCCAGGCACGCGTGTAGCGCGCATCCAGCGCGACGGTGGGGAAGTACTGGGCACGGGCCGCATCGAGCGCCGCGAGGGTTGACTCGACGTTGAGCGATTCGGCGCGCAGCGCGAGGTTGGACTTCAGGCTCTCGCGCACGTAGTCATCGATGACCGCACCCACGGGACGCAGGTCGGCCTCCGGCGCGGCCCCCATCGGCAGCGCCACCGGCCCCGCCTGTGCGGCCACGGCCGACGTGCTCGCGGTGGCCGCCACCCATGCGGCCATCAGCGCCCCTGCGACCTGTGAGGCGAACCGTCTGCGGGGCGTCGTCGGCGTATTCATCTGTGCACTCGTTAGACGGCTGTCAAAATCGGGTCAAAAAAAGGGCACTCAGGGCTTGGCCGCCACGGCCCGGGTCGCCATGGCGATGGCCTGCTCCAGGAGCACGCGCTGGTCGAGGCGGTGATGCGCGAGGAGCTTCGCCTTGGTATGCGCAAGCTGGATCACGCCGTGCACGAATCCCCACAGGTTCATGGCCGCGACCAGCGGTGGCCCCAGGTCCGCCCGCACCGAGCCGTCCTCCACGCCGCGGGTGAGCACCTCGACCATCAGGCCATGCACGGCATCGCCGGTGACCATGCACGCGGCTTCGTTGGCCGCGGCGGTCTCGGCGTCCATCTCGCGCAGCTCGCAGCGCGCGAGGATGTCGAAGTACACCGGGAATTCCTGCGAGAACGCCAGGTACGCCCGACCGATGGCGGTCACCTGCTCGAGCCCGCTTCGGTTGCGCGCCACCGCTTCCTCGAAGCGCTGCCGCAGCACGGTGAGCCCGCGCTCGCAGATGCCGAACATCAGGTCGGTCTTGTCCTGGAAATACACGTAAAGGAGCGCCCGGGACAGGCGCGCGCGCCGTGCCACCTGGTCCATGGTGAGTTCGTCCCAGCCGGCCGTCCCGGTGACCTCCTCGGCCGCATCGAGAATTTCGGCGCGGCGGCGCTCCTTCTCTTCTTGGCGGCGTTCGGCGAGGTAATTCATGATGACTCGGCAGGGTATTCGCGTACTGACACTGTGTCAATAACTAGACGTATATTTCAAGTACTGGTCTTCATGGCGGCTGCTCTGGCGGCATTTGCCGGAGCGCCCAGCCGCCGGACCGTCACCGACGACCTCGGCCATCCCGTGAGCGTACCGCAGGCTCCGCTGCGCATCGTGAGCCTCGCACCCGGGGCCACCGAGATGCTGTTCGCCGCCGGCGCCGGGGACCAGGTGATTGCGACCGTGGAGTACTCGGACGAACCTCCCGCGGCCCGGCACGTGCCGCGGATCGGGGACGTCGCGGCAGTCGACATGGAACGCCTCGTGGCGATGCGTCCGGACGTGGTCGTGGTCTGGGCCGGGGGTGGCAATCCGGCGCAGCGCGAAAAGATCCAGGGCCTGCGCATCCCGATCTACGAACAGGACGTCACGCGGCTCGCGGACATCCCGGCCGCCGTCCGCCGTCTGGGGACCCTTGCGGGAACCACCGCGGTGGCGGACGGGGCCGCGCGGGCGATGGAGGAGCGGCTCGCGGCGCTCAAGGCCACGTACGCGCGTCCCCCGGGCCGCGCGCCCACCGTGCTGATGCAGGTGTGGAACCGACCGATCTACACGGTCGGCGGGCATCACCTGATGAGCGATGCGCTCGAACTGTGCGGTGCCCGCAACGTGTTCGCGGACCTTCCCGAGGGCGGCCCGGTGGTGGACACCGAGGCGGTGATCGCGCGCGACCCGGACATCATCGTGGTGGCGGCTCCCGAAGGGGAAGGGGCCGCCTGGGTCGCGGACTGGATGCGGCTGAAGAGCCTGTCGGCCGTGCGGCACCAGCGCGTGGTGGCATTCGAGGACCAGGCCCTGAGTCGCCTGGGGCCCTCGGTCATCGGGGCGACCGAGGGGCTGTGCCGCACCCTGGCCGGGGTCAGTCGCGGAAGTTATTGAACTGGAGCGGGACGTCGAGCTTCGCGCCGCGCAGCAGCGTCATGGCCGCCTGCAGGTCATCGCGCTGCTTGCCCGTCACCCTAACCTTGTCGCCCTGGACGCTGCCCTGGATCTTGAGCTTGGAGTCCTTCAGGAGGCGCGTGATCTTGCGGGCGTTGTCCTGGTCGATGCCATGCCTGAGCACCACGTCCTGACGGGCCGCCGCCAGGTTCGTCTGCGGGTCCTTGACCTCGAGGCAGACCAGGTCGATGCCGCGCTTGGACAGGCGCAGCTTCAGGATCTCCAGCATCTGCTTGAGCTGGAAGTCCACCTGGGCGTGCAGCGTGACCACGAACTCCTTGAGCTCGAAGCGCGCGCCGGTGTCCTTGAAGTCAAAGCGCTGCGTCAGCTCGCGGTTGGCCTGGTCGACGGCGTTGCTGACCTCGTGGGCGTTCAACTCGGAGACGGTGTCGAAGGAGGGCATCGCTTCAGCGCCTCTTCTTCGCGGCCTTCTTCCGGGACGCGGGCCGGCGGCCTTCTCCCAGCGACCGCAGGTGCTTGCGGGTCAGCTCCATGAAGCGGGGCGTAGGCCCTGTGTCCTCGTAGACCGGGTCGCCCTGCTCGTCGCTGGAGATCACCCGGGTGCCGGCGACGTAGGGCATGGCCGCCGCGAGGTCCTTGAGTGCGACGCCCAGCAGCTCGGTGATGAGCTGCTCCGGCGTGCGGCCGGGGAACATGTCCGCCAGGGCCCCGAGCCGGGCCGCGTCATCGAGGGGCAGGCGCACGGCGTAGGTTCGCACCGTGCGGGGAGCGGCGGCGCCGGTGCGCCAGCTCTCGAGAAGTTCTTTGAAACTCACGGGGGATTCACCTCGGCCCCATATTACCGCAGCCCCGGTCAGGAGCCTCGCGATATGGCGTGCACGTCGTGCCACGCAAGCATCGCCCCGAGGCGCTGCTCGCGCTGCACGTCGAACCCGCACGCGCCGTCCCAGCGTCTCGGGTTCTCGTAAGTGCCAAACAACATGTCCCACCAGGTGATGTCGCCGTAGTTGTTGCGGTGGCGACCCGCCTGGTGATGGATGCGGTGCATCTCGGGCCGCTGGAACACGTAGCCCACGCAGTGCGGCGTGCGTACGTTCGTGTGGTAGAAGAATTCTCCGATCGCAGTGCAGAAGGTGTAGACACTCCCGGCGGCCGGGTTGAGTCCGAGCAGCGCGTAGACCAGGAGGCTGCCGATGAGCGAGTTCACCACCATCTCCACCGGGTGCTTGTAGAACGAGGTGATCACCTCCAGGCGCGCCGGGCTGTGGTGGACCTGGTGAAACACGCGCCAGAGCAGGTTGGATTCGTGGCGCGCGCGGTGCCACCAGTAGAAGATGAAGGTCGCCACGAAATAGGCGAACACCCCGCCGGCGAGCGGTCCGCAGTGCGCACTGAGGTGCAGCAGCGCGCGGCCGGCCAGCCAGTGCTCCCAGCTGTAGCCGGCCGCCACGACGACACCCAGCTGAACCAGGTTGATGGCGATGACCCGCCGCGCCCAGCCGGGAACCTGCGGCAGCGTCCAGCCCGGATGCCTGCGCTCGAGCGCGAAGCAGGCGAGCAGGATGACCAATACCGCGATCAGCACGACGCACCCCGCTGGAGCGCCAGCTCGCGCCGCTGCCGCAGGTGCACCAGCAGGATCGCCCCCGCCGAGGCCGCGGCCAGCAGGTGCTTCAGGGTGTGGCCGCTCATCAGGTGGTGGGTGACTCGGTAGATCTCGAAATCCCGCATCTCGGCGAGCTTTGCCAACAGATAGAAGAGGCAGCTGGCCTCCAGCGCCCGCCGCATCCGCCCCGGCACCCAGCGAGCGAGGATCGCAAGCGCGGCGAACGCGAGCGGCGTGGCCTGCACCCACGCGTAAGGCACCAGGTCGCCGCTCACGCGCCACCAGATGACACTCGCGGCCGAGCCTGCCAGTGCGGCGCCGAGACCGAGTGCACCGATCCGGACACCCGTGCACTGCTCGAACAGCGCTACCGCGAGCCCGGTGAAGGAGACGGTCATACCGAGGCGATCCCAGAGGATCGACGCATCGCTCGGGGCCAGGTGGTAGAAGGCCGAGCCCGCACAGGTGAGCACGAGGCCGGCGTAGAAGACCTTCCAAGCGAGCGCGACGGTGCGCAGCCCGGAGAGGGTGCGCAGGCCCAGGAGCCCGACGGCGAGGAACGCGAGGTTCGAGAGCACGTTCGCGAGGTTCGGAATCCCGGCAAACCCCCGCTCATCGGCGAACGTGTTGGTCGTGAACGCCTTGAGGGACGGCCCCGCGACATGCGCGCAGCCGAGGAGGGCTACGAGCAGGGTCACGAAGGCCATCATCCGGAGGGTGTGTGGGCGGGCTGAGGAATCCAGAGCATCGATCACGAGAGGTCTCCAGGTGCTATGGGACATCCCTTGAATTGCAGGCTTCATGCCAGCAATCTGCATCCCATAAACATCTGAAATTTATAGGAAATGAATTTCGTCTAAGGCCAGTATGTACAATTGATGCATACATGATAGTCATTGAATGAACAGTCGATGCCAGCCCTGACGGCAACCGATCGGGAGTTCTTTTCGCTCCTCAATGCCGTGGCCTACGGCAACGCGTTTTCACCGGAGCGCCCGGCCCAGATCCGGCGTCTGGTCCCGGGAGCCTCCCCGGATGAACTCGCGCGCGACCGCGAGGCGCTTGCGCGGGTGGTCGAAGCGCGGCTGCCGCCCTTCCGGGAGGACGTGCGGCGCGGCGCCCTGCCTGCGGATGACCTGCGGTTGGTGCGGGACGGATTCCTCTACGTTTGCTACCACCGCCACGTGCCACGGGTGGACGCGCTCATCGAGCTGCAGCTGTCCGGCGGGGACGCCCCGGTAGCGGATGCCCTCGCAGCCAGCATCACGGCGGAACTTGCGCAGGCCGGCATCGCAGAAGCCGCGGCGCTGCGTTACTTCGGCCTCTTCTTCCAGCTGCGGCGCGCGTTCCACTTCCTGGCGCGTTCCCTGAGCGGTGAATCCGCCTCGATGCTGCGGCTGAAGAGCGCCCTGTGGAACAGCCTGTTCACGCATGACATGCAGGGCTACCAGGACGGGCTGTGGCGGCGCATGGAGGATTTCTCCACCCTGCTGCTCGGAGAGACCGGCAGCGGCAAGGGCGCGGCCGCCGCGGCGATCGGCCGCTCGCAGTTCATTCCCTACCTGCCGCAGAAGCGGCGCTTCGCCACCAGCTTCACCGACAGCTTCCTCGACATCAATCTCGCCCAGTTTCCCGAGTCGCTGATCGAGTCCGAACTCTTCGGGCACCGCAAGGGTGCCTTCACCGGGGCGATCGCGGATCACCTGGGCGTCTTCAGCCGCTGCAGCAGCTACGGGGCGCTGTTCCTTGATGAAATCGGCGAAGTGCCGGTGCCCGTGCAGATCAAGCTCCTGCGCGTCCTGCAGGAGCGCAGCTTCACGCCGCTCGGCAGCAGCGAACGCCAGCGCTTCGCCGGTCGCGTCATCGCGGCTACCAACCAGCCGCTCGCACGGTTGCGAGCCAGCGGCCGCTTCCGCGACGACTTCTACTACCGCCTGTGTTCCGACGTGATCGAGGTACCACCGCTGCGGGAGCGCATCGCCGAGTCGCCGCGCGAGCTCGAGGAACTCGTGGCGACCCTGGTGCAGCGGGTGGGCGGCGAGCCCTCGCAGCGCCTCGCCGGCCAGGTCCTGGACGTGCTGCGACGGGACCTGCCGCGCGACTACCCCTGGCCGGGGAACGTGCGTGAGCTCGAGCAGGCGGTGCGTCGCATCCTCCTCACCGGGCACTTCAGCGGGGAACCGCGGGGTGCAGTGGCCGGTGGTATGCAGGGTCTCGCGGCCGCGGTGGAGGCCGGGGGCCTCACGGCCCGCGAGCTCCTGGCGGCGTACTGCGCGCACCTGTATCGGCGCCTGGGGTCCTATGCGGCGGTCGCCGCCCGCACCGGGCTCGACCGGCGCACCGTCCGCAGCCACATCGACTCGGAGCCGTCCCAACCGCCCTGAGCCGGCGCGCCCGCCGCCGGTTGACGGCCCGAGCGGGACACGGCGATACTCGTCCGCGCATGCAGCAGCAGACCTCAAGCCAGTGGTGGTGGCGCCCCTCATAACGGAGTGGGCTGACGGTCAGCTGTTTCCTGCGTAATTAGGACCTGACGGATACCGAAAAACCCATCTCCGGAATGAACCGGGGATGGGTTTTTTGTTGCCTGTACGAAACGGGAGTCGCGTGTTGCAACCGCTATTCGACATCGCCGGTGACCTGGACACGCCGGTGTCGGCATTCATGAAGCTGGCCGCGTTCGCGCCGCGCTTCCTGCTGGAGAGCGTGGAGGGCGGCGAGCGCCTCGGGCGCTACTCCTTCATCGGGTTCGGGGATGCGCTGGATGTCCGCCTGGACGAGCGCGGGCTTGCAATCGGGGACGAACTTCGGCCGGTGCCCGGCAGCAGCGCGGAGCTGCTGGACGGATTGCGGCTCGCGCTCACGCGCGCGCCGCAGCCGCAGGCGGACATCAGCGGGGTGCCGCTGGCCGGGGGCCTGGTGGGCTATTCCGCCTACGACGTCGTGCGCCACTTCGAGCGGCTGCCGCTGCGCCCGGGACGCTCCAGCGGCGTGCCGGCCCTGCACTACGTGGCGCCGCGCTCGGTGCTGGTGTTCGATCACCTGACCCGCGGCATCGCGCTGGTGCACGCGGGCAGCGATGCGGAGCGCCGCGTGCTGCGCGGGGAAGTGGTGCGGGCGCTGCGCGGTGCGCTCCCCAACGGCCGCAGGGCCGGCCGCTACTCGCCGCCGACCGCCGCCTTCCCGCGCGCGGACTACCTGGAGGGCGTGCGCCGCACGCAGGAATACATCGCCGCCGGGGACGTCTACCAGCTGGTGCTGGCGAGCCGCTTCGCCGGCCAGCACGAGCTCGATCCGTTCCAGGCCTACCGCGCGCTGCGGCTCATCAACCCCTCTCCTTATATGTACTACTGCGCCATGGGGGAGGTGGCCGTCGTCGGCTCCTCGCCCGAGGCCCTGGTCAAGCTCAACGGGCGGCAGGCGCAGCTGCGCCCGATCGCCGGCACGCGGCCGCGGGCGGGCGATGCCGAGGTCGATGCGCAGCGCGCACAGGACCTCCTGGCCGACCCCAAGGAGAACGCCGAGCACGTGATGCTCGTCGACCTCGCACGCAACGATCTCGGGCGCGTGGCCGAGGCCGGCAGCGTGCGGGTGGAACCCTACCGCGCGATCGAGCGCTACAGCCACGTGATGCACATGGTGAGCGGCGTGCGCGGCGAGCTCGCGCCAGGGCGGGACGCGTTCGACCTGTTTGCCGCCGCCTTCCCGGCCGGCACGCTGGTCGGGGCACCGAAGGTGCGCGCCATGCAGATCATCGACGAGCTCGAGCCGGTGAGCCGCGGCCTGTACGGCGGTACCGTCGGTTACTTCGGCGCCCGCGGCGACATGGACCACGCCATCACCATCCGTACGCTGGTGTTCCGGGGCGATGAGTACAGCTACCAGGCCGGCGCCGGCATCGTGGCCGACAGCGTGCCGCAGAGCGAGTACGAGGAAGTGCTGGCCAAGAGCGGGGCGATGGCACGTGCCCTCGAACTCGCACAGGAGGGGCTGTGAAGCCTAAGTTGTTGCTGATCGATAACTACGACTCCTTCACCTACAACCTGGTGCAGGCCTTTCTGGTGCTGGGCGCGGAAGTCGTCGTCCACCGCAACGACGCACTCAGCACGGCGGAGGCGCTGCGCCTCGCCCCCTCGCACCTGTGCATCTCGCCAGGTCCTGGCACGCCCTACGATGCCGGCGTATCGATGGAGATGATCCGGGCCTTCGCCGGCCGCATCCCGGTCCTGGGGGTGTGCCTGGGACACCAGTCGATCGTCGAGGTCTTCGGCGGCAAGGTGGTGCGTGCCGGGCGCCTCATGCATGGCAAGACCTCGCAGATCGAGCACGACGGCCGCACGCTGTTCGCGGGACTGCCCGACCCGTGCGAGGTGGGGCGTTACCACTCGCTCATCGCCGCCCCCGAGCGCATGCCGGACGAGCTCGAAGTGAGCGCGCGCACGGAGGAAGGGGAGATCATGGGCGTGCGGCACCGCAGCCTCACGGTCGAGGGCGTGCAGTTTCATCCCGAGAGCATCCTCACTCCCGATGGGCCGCGCCTCATGGGCAACTTCCTGAAGCTCGGTAGCGGCGCACGGGCCGCTGCGGACCGCGGAGCGAGTCGTGCCGCATCCGCGTGACTACCTGGAGCAGCTGCTCGCGCGCCGTGACCTCAGCGAGGCACAGGCGGGGGAACTGCTCGCGCTGCTGACCGATCCACAGCTGCCGCAGGCGCTGGCAGGGGCGCTGCTCGCCGCGCTCACGGCCAAGGGCGTGGTGGCGGACGAGATGCGCGGCTTCGCGCGCTCCATGCGGCAGCTCGCACGCCGGCCCGCACTGCCCCAGGACCTGCGGGCCATCGACATCGTAGGCACCGGCGGGGATGCCTCCGGCAGCCTGAACATCTCCACCGGCACGGCGCTGCTCACGGCCGCCTGTGGCCTGCCCGTGGTCAAGCACGGCAACCGCTCCATCTCCAGCCGCTGCGGCAGCGCGGACGTCCTCGAGGCACTGGGCCTGCCGGTCCCGCTCGATGAGGCCGGAGCGGCCGCGACCCTCGCGGCAACCGGGTTCACCTTTCTCTTCGCGCCGCACTACCACCCGGCCACCCGCGCCATCGCACCCGTGCGCACCGCGCTCGGGATCCGGACCGTCTTCAACATCCTGGGTCCGCTGGTCAATCCGGCGCAGCCGCCGTTCCATGTCATCGGCGCCTACAGCCCGGAGGTGGCCGACCTCATGGCGCAGACGCTCGCCGGACTGCCGCTGGAACGCGCCTTCGTGGTGCACGGTGCGCAGGGCTGGGACGAGCCGACCCCGCTGGGCCCCTTCAGCATCCACGACGTGCGGCCGGGTTCAGTCACCCACAGCGTGCGCACGCCCGAAGACTATGGCCTGCCGCGCTGCCGCCCGGAGGACCTCGCCGGCGGCGACGCAAGGCACAACGCGCAGGCGATCCGGGACGCGCTCGGCGGCGAGGACCACGGCCCGCACCGCGACTGCCTGCTGCTCGGTACCGCGCTGGCGCTCGAGGTCGCAGGGATTGCGCCCACCGCCGCCGACGGGCTCGCCCGCGCACGGCAGGCCATCGAGAGCGGCGCGGCCGGTAAGCTGCTGCAGCGGCTGTCCACCTGCGTCGCGGGCGTGCCCGCATGAGCGGGGAATTCCTCGCCACCATGGCCCGCTCGAGCCGGGCGCGGCTCGCGCAGGCCCTGGCCCAAACATCGCGTGCCGAACTGGAGCGCGCCGCGCGTGCATGCCCGCCGCCGCCGCCCCTGAAACTCTCCGGGTTCGACCTCATCGCGGAACTCAAGCTGCGCTCGCCGGCACAGGGACAGCTGCGCGGCCCCGGCGAGGACGTGGCGGCACGCGTGCGTGCCTATGCACAGGCGGGTGCCGCCGCCGTCTCGGTACTCACCGAGCCTGACCGCTTCGACGGCTCGCTCGAGCACCTCGCAAGCGCGGCCGCGGAGCTGCGGCCGCTCGCGGTCCCCGCGATGCGCAAGGACTTCCTGGTCGACCCTTACCAGGTGCTCGAAGCGCGGGCGGCCGGGGCGGGCGGGGTCCTCGTGATCCTGCGCATGCTCGAGCGCGCCGAGATCGACGCGCTGATCGCCTGCGCGCAGGAGCATGGGCTTTTCGTGCTGCTCGAAGCCTTCGGCGCCGCTGACATCGAACTCCTGCACGAGCTCACGGCCCGCCCGACGTCGGTGCCGCTGCTGGCGGGGGTGAACTGCCGCGACCTGAATTCCCTGCAGGTCGTGCCCGGGCGCCTCATCGAGCTCGCGCCGCTGCTGCCGCGCCACGTGCCGCGGGTGGCGGAGAGCGGGGTCGCGACCGCGGCCGACGCACGCGCGGTGGCGGCCGCGGGCTACCAGCTGGCGCTCGTGGGCAGCGCGCTCATGAGCGGCGCAGACCCGCGCGCCCTCGGGGCTGCCCTCCTGGACGCCGGTCGTGGCGTGCGCGGGAGCCCCTGAATGTGGATCAAGATCTGCGGGCTGACTTCGGCGGAGGCGGTGGCGGCGGCGCTCGCGCTGTCGGTGGACGCCGTGGGATTCGTATTCGCCGAGTCGGTGCGGCGCGTGAGTCCCGCGCAGGCCCGCGCTCTGGCGCAGCCGGCGCGTGGCCGGGCGCGTTGCGTTGCGGTGATGCGCCATCCGAGCCAGGCGCTGCTCGATGAGGTGCTCGAGGGATTTGGACCGGACATGCTGCAGGCCGATGTTGAGGACCTGGCACGTCTCGCACTGCCCGCAAGACTCGAGCGGCTGCCGGTGGTGCGCGGGGGCACCGCTGCCGCGCTCCCGGCGCGCATCCTCTTCGAGGGTGCCGTGAGCGGCAGCGGGCGCGTTGCCGACTGGGACGCAGCCGCGCTCCTGGCGCGCCGCACCGAACTGGTGCTGGCCGGCGGCCTGAATGCTGGCAACGTGGCCACGGCGATCGGCGCCGTGCATCCCTTCGGGGTCGACGTGTCGAGCGGCGTCGAAGCCGCTCCCGGGGTGAAGAGTCCCGCGGCGATCGCCGATTTCGTTTCACAGGCACGCGCCGCGGCGCGTGCAGTCGCGAGTCACGAGGTAGTGCAATGAATGCAGTCGCAACCCTGTCCCACCCGGACCGCCTGTTGGCGGACCTGATCGCCGGCCGCCTGCCGGATGCGCGCGGGCGCTTCGGCCCCTTCGGCGGCCGCTACGTGCCCGAGATGCTCATCCCGGCGCTCGAGCGCCTGGAGAGCGGCGTGCGCGAGCACCTGAAGGCGCCCGAGTTCCAGGCGGAGCTCGCGGCACAGCTGCGCAGCTGGGTCGGGCGACCCACCGCGCTTACGTTCGCGCCGCGCCTGTCCGAGCGGCTGGGCGCGCGCATCTGGCTCAAGCGCGAGGACCTGGCCCACACCGGCGCACACAAGATAAACAACGCCATCGGCCAGGGGCTGCTCGCACGCCGCCTCGGCGCGAAGCGCATCGTCGCGGAGACCGGCGCCGGGCAGCACGGTGTCGCCAGTGCCGCGGCCTGCGCGCGCCTGGGACTGCCGTGCACGGTTTACATGGGTGCGGTCGACATGGAACGCCAGGCCCCGAACGTCGGCCGCATGCGCCTGCTCGGGGCCCAGGTGGTGCCGGTGACGAGCGGTGACCGCACCCTGCGTGCGGCGATCGACGAAGCACTGCGCGACTGGGTGGCCGATCCCCTCAACACCTATTACCTGATCGGCTCGGCGATCGGCCCGCATCCCTACCCGTACCTGGTGCGCGAGCTCCAGGCCGTGATCGGCCGCGAAGCCCGCGAGCAGATCGTCGCCGCGACCGGCAGCCTTCCCGACGCGGTCATCGCCTGCGTCGGCGGTGGCTCGAACTCGATCGGCGCCTTCCATGCCTTCGTGCCAGACGCATCCGTGGAGATCATCGGCGTCGAGGCCGGTGGACGCGGCACGGGCCTGGGGGAGAATGCCGCCACCGTCGCGCACGGGCGCCCTGGCGTGCTGCATGGCACGTATTCCATGCTGCTGCAGGATGCGGACGGGCAGATCCAGGAGACGCACTCGGTTTCCGCCGGGCTCGACTACCCGAGCGTCGGTCCCGAGCACTCGCTGCTGCACGCGCTCGGGCGCGTGCACTACACGACCGCGGGCGATGACGAGGCGCTCGAGGCGGTCCGCACGCTCGGGGAGACGGAGGGCATCCTGCCGGCCATCGAGAGCGCGCACGCGCTGGTGGGAGCGGCGCGCTGGGCGCGCGAGCACCCGGGACGCACGATCGTCGTGTGCCTGTCGGGCCGGGGTGACAAGGACATGCAGACCCTGCTCGCGAAGCTGATCAAGGAGCCGGCATGATCCCGCGCGACCGCATAAGCCAAAGCATCCGGGCCGCCGCCGCGGGCGGCGGCCCGGCGCTGGTCGCCTACCTCACCGCCGGCTACCCCAGGCGGGAGAAATTCCGCGACCACGTACGCGCGCTTGCCGAGTCCGCGGAAGTCGTGGAGGTCGGCGTGCCGTTCACCGATCCCATGGCCGATGGCGTGACCATCCAGCGCGCGAGCGTTGCGGCGCTCGCGCAGGGCGTGTCACTGCACTGGATCCTCGAGGAACTCGCAGCCCTGGGCCCGTTGCCGGCGCCGGTGCTCCTCATGAGCTACCTCAATCCCCTGCTCGCGTTCGGGCCGCAGCTGGCGGCCCGCGCCGCGCAGTCCAACGTGGCCGGATTCATCGTTCCGGACCTGCCGCTGGATGAGAGCGGCGACCTGAGGGCGGCGCTCACGCGCGAGGGGCTCGCGCTGGTACAGATGGTCACGCCGGTGACGCGGGCGGAGCGCCTGAAGCAGCTGTGCGCCGGGAGCGAGGGGTTCGTATACGCCGTCACGATGACCGGCACCACGGGTAAGAATGTCGCGGTTCCGGATGACGTGGTGCACTACCTGGATGCCGTACGGGAGCTCGCGCCGGTCCCGGTGTGCGCTGGCTTCGGAATCCGCAGCCGCGAACAGGTCGAGCGCCTGCGTGGCCACGTGGATGGCGTGGTAGTCGGGTCCGCGCTGGTCGAGGTGCTCGAGCGCGGCGAGGACCCGCGCGCGTGGCTGAAGGCACTTAGGGGGCGCTGACCGACCCCGGATCCACCTTACGGCTAGCGCGCCGCGCACGCGCTGTCGATGCGGATTGTGCGCACTACCACGCGTGCTTGTGCGCATACCCCGCGCGTTCCCGCTGCCCTACTGTACGTGGTTGAAGAACCAAGCAGTTTAGGAGCGGGCGATGAATTCAGTTGCGAAGGGATTGTGGGTGGCGGCCGTGCTGGCACTGGTGTCCTCCCCGGGGGTGCGGGCGGACGACAGCGGGCCGTGGGAAGTACGGGTGCGCGCCGTGTACCTCGATCCGGCCAACAAGTCCGACGCCTATGCTCCCCTGGCAATCCCCGCCGATGCGATCCACATCAACCCGAAATGGATACCGGACCTCGACTTCGAGTATTACTTCACGCGCCACTGGTCGAGCGAGCTGCTGCTGACTCTCCCGCAGAGCCAGACGGTGACGGTCGAGAAGAGCGCGCTCGGCGGCCCGACCGCGATCGGCACGTTCAAGCACCTGCCGCCGACACTGACCCTGAAATACAACTTCCTGCCCGACGGCGACTTCAGGCCCTACCTGGGGGCCGGCGTGAACCTCACGCTGATCTCGGACGTCAACCTCAACGTGCCCACCGTGGGCCCGCTCACCCTGGACAAGACCAGCGTCGGACCTGCGGCCCAGGCCGGCTTCGACTACCGCCTGGGCGGCGGCTGGTTCCTGAGCGCGGACCTGAAGTGGGTGATGCTGCGCTCGGATGTGAA
Organism: Pseudomonadota bacterium; assembly: GCA_018241425.1. Taxonomy (GTDB): domain Bacteria; phylum Pseudomonadota; class Gammaproteobacteria; order Steroidobacterales; family Steroidobacteraceae; genus 13-2-20CM-66-19. The sequence continues at coordinate 125,446 of JAFEDU010000005.1, read as the reverse complement.
GTTCGACGGTAACAAGATTTCCGAGGCGCGCATCGACCCACTGCTGTTCGGGCTCGGTGTGGGCTACCGCTTCGGCTCCGCGCATTGAAGCATGGAGGGCAGGCGGGACTCATGCTTCCTCACCCGAGTACCAGTCGAGCCGGCGTGTCAGGACCATGACGGTGGCCAGTAGCGCGAACAGCGTGATCGCCCCGGCGAGCAGTGCATAGTTCTCCGACGTCACCAGCAGGTACAGCAACGCGTAGGTGATGCCGAGGACTCCCGCGGTGATGAATCCGGCGCGGCGGCTGTGCAGGGCGCCGCCGAGGTAAACCCCCATGAGTGAGCACAGGGCGAGTGCTGCGAGCAGGTAGGATGCGACGAAGCCCAGGTGCTCGGCGAGGGCGAGGAGCAGCAGGTAGAAGACACTCAGGGCGAGGCCCATGAGTCCGTACTGCACCGGGTGCAAGCGCGTATGCAGCAGTGTCTCGAGAAGGAACAGCGTGAGGAAGCTCAGCGCGATGAACAGGCCGCCGTACTTCACGGCGCGCAGGCACCGCTGGTAGATGTCGACCGGCTGCACCAGTTCCACCGAGAACCCGCTGGCTAGGAGCGCCTGCGCGCCAACCGTGCCTTCCAGCCAGCGATCGCCATAGGGGCGGTTGAGTTCCAGTACCTGCCACAGGGCGGTAAATCCATTCGCAGTCACGTGGCGCTCGACGGGTAGTAGACCGTCGCTGAAGCCGGGATCCGGCCAGTTGCCGCGCACCTCTACCTGCATCGCCCGCGCCAGCGGCAGGAACCCGAGTGACTGGGTGCCGGCGAGGTTGTAATTGATCTCGAAGGGCACGGGGTTCCGCGTCAGGTCGGCACCCTTGACCAGCGGTGCAGCGAGCGCCGCGATGGGGAAGGTGCCCGTCGGACCGGGTTCGTCGAAGCCCGTCATGTTGAGGCTCAGGCTTCGCAGGCCCCGCGGGTCCTGGACCGGCAGCAGCAGGCGTGCTCTCTCCGGATGCGCGTGGCGGCGCTCATTGCCGCGCGCGAACCGCCCAAGCTCGCGCGGCAGGTCGAACTGGCCACGCGCGCGCACGCGCGCCACGTAAACCGGTACCTGGTACAGGCCGAGGCGGCGCTGTTCGGGTTGCACCCCGAGGTCGACCGAGAGATCGAGCCGATCGGGCAGCACGTACCAGTCGCAGGCGTACTTTGGATCGTCGTCGTCCGTGACCGGGACGGCGATCACGGGACCTGCAAGCCACTGGCGCTGGCCCCAGCCGCGTGCCACGGACTCGATCGCAGCGTTGCGCTCGTTGACGCGATCGGCAACGAGGCTGGCCAGCATGGCGAGCGGGATCAGGAGCAGCAGCGAGAGGGCGGTGAGTATGCCGGCCTTGACCGACACCGTCCGGCCGGTATGGTTGTCGAGTTCCATGAGAGGACTCCCTGAGTTGAGCTGCGGGGAGGATGGCGTCGTGCCGTGGCGCGGCGGTGGCGCGAATGTGGCGAACGGTGGCAGGTGCGCCCTCGACAGTAGTGCCGCCGAGGCCCCATGCTTCTGGCATGGACACACTCCTCATCGCACGCCGCTTCCGGGGACCGCCGGAATCCGCCAACGGCGGCTATTTCGCCGGCGCCGTTGCGCAGCGCGCCGGCTGCACCGTGACCGTGCGGCTGCGCCGCCCGCCGCCCCTGGAAACCGCGCTCTCGGTGCACGAGGAATCCGCAGGCCGGCTCCAGATACGCGATGGCGATGCGCTCGTCGGGGAATGCGAGCCTGCCACCCTGGCGCTTACGCCACCGCCGCATCCGCGTTACCTGGAGGCCGTCGAGGCCTCGCGCGATTACGCGGGCTTCCGCTACCACCGCTTTCCGGGATGTTTCGTGTGCGGGACGGAACGGGTGCGCGGCGATGGCATGCGCGTCTTCGCAGGTCCCCTGCGGGAACTGGGTCTCGTGGCTGCGCCGTGGGTCCCAGACACCTCGCTCGATCGCGGCGATGGCAAGGTACAGGCGGAGTTCATGTCCGCGGCGCTGGATTGCCCGGGCTACTACGCCGTGGCGGCCGATGACCGCATGCTCCTGCTCGCCGAGTACACCGTGCACGTGGACCGACTGGTGCATGTCGGCGAAGCCTGCACGGTGGTTGGCTGGGCCATCTCCGGCAGCGGCCGAAAGCGCGAAGCCGGCACCGCGCTCTACGATGGCAAGGGCGAGCTGTGCGGGCGCGCACGCGCCCTGTGGATCGAGCCCCGACCGCGCGCGGCCGACTGACCGGCGACTGCGACCGGACGGGTCGCCTGCGTTCAAGCAGATCGCCCCGGGTGGCGGTTTCCTTATGGCCGCTTTCCAACATCGGGCGTAGCGTCCCCGCCTGCAAGCCGCCTCGCAGGCCGCGGTGCGGCAAGTCCTAAGCACTCACAACTATCGGAGAATGCGCAATGAAGAAGAACATCTGGCGCTTGAGCGCCCTTGCGACACTCTGTGCCGCGATACCGGGGGGGGCTGGTTTGGGCCGATGGCAAGGACTACAACGACGGTCCCGTGGTCAACTCCGCCTACATCCGTACCGTCGACGGACACTTTGACGACTACATGCACTGGCTGGCCACGACGTACAAGAAGCAGCAGGAAGCGGCCAAGGCGGCCGGACTCATCCTGAGTTACCGCGTACTGATCACCGAGGCTCGCGGTCCGCAGGACCCGGACATCATTCTCGTCACCGAGTTCAAGAACTGGGCGGCGCTGGATCACCTGGGCAGCAAGCTCGATGCGGTGAGCGAGAAAATTGAGGGCTCGGTCGACGCTGCCAACAAGTCCGAGGTCGATCGCGCCAAGATCCGTACCGTACTAGGTTCACGGACCTCGCAGGAAGCACTGTTAAGGTAGCAAACCACTGACAGACTCAAGCAGCTCGACGCGCGGTATCGGGGGCGTCGGCCCCTGGTACCGGGCGTGAGGCACCAGCGCCGGGACACCTCTGCGGGCCGGTATCAGCGCCTTGCTTGGCCAGCACCTGCAACAGAAGAATATGTCGCTGGCAATCCTCACCCGAATGAGTCCGGGTGGCTTCAACGATCTGCTGTTCAATCCGCGATCACCACCGGCAGCACACCGGTCAGCGTCGACATTACGGCCGGCTCCAACGACGACACCAGTCAGGCCTGTGCGCTCTGCAACGCGTCGGTCGGTTACGGCGACGTCACGAATCTTGGAGTACCCGACATCACGAACTTCTTGAGGAATTCTGGTTCGCGGCAGGCAGGGGTCAATTTGCGCCGCAGCGGCGCGCATCGAGGAGGCGTAGGATCTGCCTTCGGGGAGGCGAAATGAGCAAATGGACCGCGGCTTTAACGTCGCTACTGGTGTGCGCCATGCCGGCATGTCTTCATGCAGAGGACATTGTCCTTCCCAAGGACCTGACGCTTCCAACCGACGTGTCGGTGGCGATCTACCTGCCGAAGAATATCCGCGACTTCCGCAATCCCTTTCGCTCACCCGGCGGCTTTCAGACGACGAGCGCAGTGCAACTTGGCCTCAGCTTCGAGGAACTGACGCTTAGCACCGCACAGCATTTCTTCAAATCGAGTTTCATGTACGAGCTGTCTGGGGGGGTTCCTTTCGGGTTACTTGTGACGATCCATCCTTCACTAAAGAAGGAAGATCAGCAGATTGTCATGACAGTCCACTACCAGGTCTACGACGCAGGCGGAGCTTCGCTCATGCAGCGCGATGCCGTCGCCCGCCTGGCTCCGGGCTCTCCGGTGCGTGGTCCGGATTACCTGGGTAGCCTGTCGGAGCAGGCACTCACGCGCGCCCTGACTGAAATCGTGGCGGAACTGCGCCCCAAGGCGGCCAAGTACCCCAGCCAAGTTGGGGTCAGTGTCAAGATCGATCAGCTCATCGACCATGAAAAGCCGGTGGTGAGCGGCACCGGATTCTTCCTGAACAAGGCCGGAGATCTGCTCACGGCTGCACACGTCGTGAACGATTGCGCAAGCATCGAGGTGCGCTCCGCGCAGGGCTCGATCCCTGCAACTCCGAAGGCCAGCAGCGCACTGCTCGACCTGGCCGTGCTCGAGACCCACGCGCCCAGTGAGCATGCACTCAGTCTGCGCGAACACGCGGATCTGGGCGAGAGCGTTGTTAACGTCGGCTTCCCCCTGCAAACCCTGATGACGGACGCGCCGACTGTTACGCGCGGTACGCTCAGCTCTCGGGCTGGACTAAGCGGTTCTGTGGGACAGTTCCAGTTCACGGCGCCGATTCAGCCCGGTGCAAGCGGCGGTCCTGTAGTCGACCTGCAAGGCAATGTGCTGGGAGTCGCTGTGGGGACGCTCAACGCCAGCGAACTTCTCAAGACAGGCGTTCTGCCTCAGAACGTCAACTTCGCGCTCGAGTCCAGGTACGTAACGAAATTTCTCCAGCAGCATGCGGTAGCCTTTACCGATGGCACAGAATCTCGTTCCTCTGGTGAGCGGCCGGTGGACGACATTTTGCCAGCAGTGGTGAGCGTCAAGTGCTACCAGTAGCATGGAGGCGTGACGCGTCTGCGCGGCGCGCAATCTGGACCGCGGCCGTGTCCGCCTCGTTGGCGATAACCTGCGTCGCCTCCTTGGCTGACGAATCCCCGCCATCCGCAGCCCCGCCCGCGAGCGCCAGCGCGCTCGTGTTACCACCGGTCGCCTTCCATGGCGATGGCGCTGGTGCCGAGCTCTTCGACGCGTTGCACGCCAGTCCCATGCTGGTGAATCTGTCCAAGGAAGCCCCGGGATCGCCGATCCAGCTGTTCATCTATCACACCGTCCGTCCGGCACACGTGGACGCCAAGAACTTCTTCAGCGGTCTTGCGGCGGTGGGTACGCTGGGACTGTCGCCGGTAGTCATGAGCGGCGAGCATTCGATGCACTACGAGCTGCTCGTCAACGGCCAGAAGGTGCTCCGGCGGGAGTACACCGCGAACCTATCGCGCAAGGAATACCTCAACAACAAGGCCGCCGACACGACGCACGGCCTCGGACCGGATGGAGAAGTCTGGGCAAAGACGACCGTGGATCTGTTTCTTAAAGACCTCGCGAACGATCCAGCCGTGCGCGCGCTTACCGGGGAGTACCAGCTGTATTTCGGGACCGCCGCGGCATCGACTGCGGCGGTTCCGTCGCAGCACTAGGCCAGGCAGCGCCGCACGCAGCCGCTGCGCGCGGCCCTCAGCCTATCGTCCAACCATGCGCATCATGGTCTCGGCATAGCGGGCGCCAGCCGTCGCCCCGGCCGGGAAGACCGCCTCGATGGTATCGAGGTCGACCTGCGAGAGGCGGACCGAGAGCGCGCCCAGGTTCTCATCGAGATTGCGCGCGCGTCGGGTACCGGGGATGGGGACGATCGTCGGGTCCTGCGCCAGCACCCACGCCAGCGCCAGCTGCGCCGGTGTACAGCCCTTGTCATGGGCGAGGGTGCGCACCTTTTCCACCAGCGCCAGGTTGTGGCCGAAGTTCTCACCCTGGAAGCGGGGCAGTCCGCGCCGGTAGTCATCGGCGGCGAAGTCCGCGGGGCTGCGGATCGCGCCGGTGAGGAAGCCACGGCCAAGAGGGCTGTAGGCGACGAAGCCGACGCCGAGCCGGCGGCAGGCCTCCAACACGCCGTTCTCCGGGTCGCGCGTCCACAGGGAGTACTCGCTCTGGAGCGCCGTGATGGGATGCACGGCATGCGCGCGCTCGAGGGTGTCTACTGACACTTCCGACAGGCCCAGGAAGCGTACCTTGCCGGCCCGCACCAGTCCCGCCATCGCGCCCACGGTGTCCTCGATCGGCACCTCCGGGTCGACGCGGTGCAGGTAGTAGAGGTCGATCTGCTCCACGTTCAGGCGCGCCAGGCTCGCATCGCAGGCCTCGCGCACCCGCTCCGGCCGCGCGTTCAGACCGCGCGCGGCCGGGTTCTTCGGGTCGCGCACCAGGCCGAACTTCGTGGCGAGGAAGACCTGCGAGCGCCGTGAGCCGATGGCGCGTCCCACGAGCACTTCGTTGGTGTGCGGGCCGTAGGCATCCGCGGTGTCGAGAAACGTGACGCCCGCATCGAGGGCGTGCGCGAGGGTCGCAAGTGACTCCTCATCGTCGTGAGGGCCGTAGAACTCGCTCAGCCCCATGCAGCCCAGGCCCAGGGCGGAGACAGTCGGGCCGTTACGGCCGAGCTTGCGGGTCTGCATCCATCGATCCTCGTGGCATCCAGCGCCGAGGGAATTGTGCCCTGCGTGCACGCGCCGGCTCGATACGCAATTGGAGATAGGCGGGGACTACCTGCTCAGGCAGTGTCCGTGGGCTGCATGTGGGCCGCGCGCCAGTTGCCGTAGCGGTAATAGAGGAAGGCCAGAAACGAGGACAGCACCGAGGACATGGGGAAGCTCCACCAAATGGCATCGGCGTGGTAGCGGTCGAGGAAGAAGTGCGCCACGGGGAAGCGCACCAGGAGCAGCGAGACCGTGAGCACGACCAGCGGTGCGATGACTGCCCCTGTCGCCCGCACGACGCCGAACAGCGTTACCGATATGCCGAAGAAGATGAAGGACGGCGTGACGATACGGTTCATGTGCGCGGCGATGGCAAGCGCGTTGGAGTCCTTCGGCAGGAACAGCCCGAATACCTGCCGGTTGAGCACCTCGATCAGGATCACCATCGAACCGGTGAGCAGCATGCTGTAGAGCACGCCCACGACCGCGGTACGGGTCACGCGGTCCCACTTGCGGGCCCCGACGTTCTGGGCGCACATCGCCGAGACTCCCATGCCCACGGCAAAGGCCGGCATCTGCACGTACATCCAGATCTGCAGCGCCGAGCCGAAGGCGGCGGCCGTGTCCACCCCGAAATGGTTCACGAGCGAGATCATCAGCACGCCACTCAGAGACACCACCAGCATCTGCGCGCTCATGGGGATGCCCTTCTTGACGAGCACGCTCACGATCCTCCAGTCGGGGCGGAAATACCCGAGCTCCTCCCGATGCAGGCACAGCACGTGGCGGCGACGGTAGAGGTGGCGGATGAGCGCGGTCAGGCTGACCGCCTGGGCGATGAACGTCGCGAGCGCCGAGCCTGCGATCCCAAGTCCGGGCACCGGCCCGAATCCGAAGATGAGAAGCGGGTTGAGCGCGATGTCGATCCCGACCGACAGCAGCATGAAATAGAAGGGCGTCTTCGAGTCCCCCGCCCCGCGCAGTACCGCCATCAGGAACGCGTACATATAAAGGAAGGGCAGCGCGAGGAAGATCACGCGCATGTAGGCGACCGCGAGCTCGAGCGAGTCCGGCGGGGTGTGCATCGCCTGCAGCAGCGGGCGGCTGAAGGTGAGCCCGACGACCGCCATCGCCACCGAGATGCCGAGGAAGAAGGTGGCGCTGGTTCCGACGACCCGCCGCACCGCGTCGAGGTTATTGGCCCCCATGTCCTGGCCGATGAGGATGGTGGCCGCCATGGCGACGCCGAAGGCTGCGCCGATCAGCAGGAACATGACCGTATTCGCGTTGGAGGTCGCGGTGAGGGCGGCTTCCCCGAGGAAGCGACCGACCCATACCGAGTTCACCGAGCCGTTCAGCGACTGCAGGATGTTCGCGAACAGGATCGGAAGCGAGAATTTGAACAGGACGCGCGGTATCGAGCCCTGGGTGAGGGGGCGCTGCACTACTTGAGCAGCCCGAGCGCCAGCCGGGCCGCGCCGGCCGCCATGAGCGTCCAGCCAGGCCATGCCGGATGCACGCCAGGCACCAGCCACACCAGGCCTGCCAGGAGCAGCAGGCCCCCGGTCAGCAGCACCTCGCGGCGGCGCGCCGCGGCGGCGAGTTCCGCGCGCAGCTGCGCGATCTCAGTTGCGGCGAGCTGCGAGGGCGCCGTGCCGGGGTCATGCAGGACGCGCTCCAGGAACTTCGGCAGCGCCCGCGCGGCAGCCATGAGCTCCGGCGCCTGCGAGCGCATTGCCCGCACCAGCCCACGCACGCTGACCCGCTCACGCATCCATTCACGCAGCACGGGGGTGGCGGTGTTCCAGATGTCCAGCTCCGGGTACAGGTCGCGTCCGAGCCCCTCGACGTTGAGCAGTGTCTTCTGCAGCAGGATGAGCTGCGGCTGGATCTGCATGTTGAAGCGGCGCGAGATCTCGAACAGACGCAGCAGGATGCGGCCGAAGGAGATGTCCTTCAGCGGCCGGTCGAAGATCGGCTCGCACACCGTGCGCACCGCCGACTCCATCTCGTCGATGCGGGTGTCGGGGGGCACCCAGCCGGAGTCGAGGTGCAGCTGGGCGACGCGCCGGTAGTCGCGCTCGAACACGGCGAGGAAATTCTCGGCCAGGTAGTACTGGTCCTGCGGGTCGAGGCTGCCGACGATGCCGAAGTCGATGGCCGCATAGCGCGGCCGGGCCGGGTCGTCGATCAGCACGAAGATGTTGCCGGGGTGCATGTCGGCATGGAAGAAGTTGTGCCGGAACACCTGCGTGAAGAAGATGCGCACGCCGTTCTCGGCCAGGCGCGCGATGTCGGTGCCCGCAGCCTTCAGACGCGCCAGGTCGCTGATGGGCACTCCGCGGATGCGCTCCATCACCATGACCTCGGTGCGGCAGTAGTCCCAGTAGACCTCCGGCACGTACAGCAGGTCGGAGCCCGCGAAGTTGCGCTTCAGCTGGGAGGCGTTGGCCGCCTCGCGCATCAGGTCGAGCTCGTCGAGTATGGTCTTCTGGTACTCGTTGACGATCTCCCGCGGCCGCAAGCGCGCGCCGTCGGACCAGTAGCGCTGCGCGAGGTCGGCGAGGGCGTGCAGCACCGCGAGATCGCGTTCGATGACGTCGCGCATGCCCGGACGCAGCACCTTGACCACCACGTCCTCGCCGGACTTCAGCTGCGCCGCGTGCACCTGGGCGATGGAGGCGGCCGCGAGCGGCTCGGTGTCGAACTGCGCAAACGCCTCGGTGACGCTCGAGCCCAGCGCGGCCTCGATCTGCGTCCGCGCCTCGCTGCCGGGGAAGGGGGGTACCCGGTCCTGGAGCTTCGCGAGCTCATCGGCGATGTCGGGCGGCAGCAGGTCGCGCCGCGTCGAGACTGCCTGTCCGAACTTGACGAAGATCGGCCCCAGCTCCTCCAGCGCCAGGCGCAGCCGGGCGCCGCGGCTTGCCGCGCGCCGGCGCTGGAACCACATGCCCGGAGAGAGATAGAAGAGGAACCGCAGTGGCCGGTACAAGTGCGTCGCCCGCACGTATTCGTCCAGGCCGTGCCGCAGCAGCACGCGCTGGATCTCCAGCAGCCGCCTCACCACCGAAAGCTTCACGGTGCGGCGCGCCGCCGCGCGAGAATCTCGAGGCGCGCCGCCGCGCGGTCCACGCCCTCGCGCACCGCGTCCACACCGCGCAGGAACTGCTCGCCTTCGGCACGCGGCACGAGGTCTGCGCGCTCGTGGGCCAGGAACTCGGCAGTATTGCGCAGGCCGGTCGCGGCGGCCCGCCGCGCCAGGTCCAGGCCCGCGTTGGCGAGGCGTGCCAGGCCATGGGCGCCGACGTCGCCGATCACGAGCGCGAGCTCCTCCTCGGGATCGGGGCGACACAGGTGCAGAAGCTCCTGGAACTGCTGCGCCACCTCGCTGTCGCCCTCCAGCGTGACGACCCCCTGCTGCAGCTGCGCCCGCGCACCCTCGCCGAGCAGGCTTGCCAGGCTGAACGGACCGCCGCGCAACGTGGCATCGGCCGGCGCGGTGCCGGCTTCGAGGCTGAGCAGCGTGCCATCGCTGGAGAGTCGCACCCGGGCAATGTCGGACGCCTCGATGGCGAGCGAGCGTCCCGACAGCGCCGCGGCGAGCTCGCGCGCCCGGACCGAACGCGGCAGGCCGCGATTAAGGAGGTGTTCGAGGGGCTTCAGCAGCATGCGTCGGGGCGCCCGGGACTTCAGGACTTGTAGCCGCGGTGCACGGCGACGATGCCACCGCTCAGGTTGTGGTAGCGGCAACCCTCGAGGCCGGCCCCCTTGAGCATCCCGAGGAGCTTCTCCTGGTCGGGGTGCATGCGGATGGACTCGGCAAGGTAGCGGTAGCTCGCCTCGTCGCCGGCCACCAGCCGCCCCAGGAGCGGCAGCACGCGGAACGAGTAGGTGTCGTACAGCGGCTTCAGTCCCGGGGCCGTCGGGTGCGAGAACTCGAGCACCAGCAGCTGGCCGCCGGGCTTCAGGCAACGGGCCATGGAGCGCAGCGCGGCGTCCTTGTCGGTGACGTTGCGCAGGCCGAAGCCGATGGTGATGCAGTCGAAGCTGTTGTCGGGGAAGGGCAGGCGCTCGGCGTTGGCCTGCACGCAGCGCACGTTCGCCACCAGCCCGGCATCGATCAGCCGGTCTCGGCCACGCGCCAGCATCGCCGCATTGATGTCGGTAAGCACGACCAGCCCTTGGGCACCGACCTGGCGTGCCATGCCGGCGCTCAGGTCCCCGGTGCCTCCGGCCACGTCGAGAGCCCGCTGGCCGCCCCTGAGCCCCGTGAGTGACAGCGTGAAATGCTTCCAGAGCCGGTGCGCGCCCCCGGACATCAGGTCGTTCATCAGGTCGTAGTTGCCGGCCACCGAGTCGAACACGCCCCGCACGCGGCGCGCCTTGTCGGCACGCGGCACGCGCTGGTAGCCAAAGTCGGTGGCGGGATCGTCGGACATTTAGGGGGCGGGCGGCGTCGGTTGGCGGATTGCGGACACATTCTACTCATCGTGCGCGCCACGCGCCGCGCGCGACGCGCCGGTCACGGTTGCTTTTAGCCGCGCGCGGCGCGCAGAATCGCCGCCGTTAAGGGGGTCTTGTGACGGGACGGGCCGGACAGCAATGTCCGGCCCGTTTCATTTTCCGCGCTCACCGGCCTGCGCGCAGCGTTCCAGGTACCGCGCCCACTTCTGATCGCGCTCGCGGCCGAGCTCGGCCAGGTAGGCCCAGGTGTAAAGACCGGTGTCGTGCCCGTCATCGAACACGAGCTTCACCGCGTACTGGCCGACGGGCTCGACGGCGCTGATCCCGACGTTTTCCTTGCCGGTCACCAGCACTTCCTGTCCCGGTCCGTGGCCCTTGACCTCCGCCGAGGGCGAGTGCACCCGCAGGTACTCGAAGGGCAGCTCATAGCGACTGCCGTCGCTGAAACTCACCTCCAGCAGACGGGACGAACGCCTGAGGCGGATCTCGGTCGGGACGGGTTCGCTCATGGGGGCCGGAGTATAGGCAGGACTGCACGGCCGTCTGTTGCTGCGGTGCAACAATCTACCCCGGCCGGGGCGTTCGTGGACCGCAGGGTCATGGGCGTTCCGTGCCGCCGGCCACCGTGCATTTGCACGTCGCCCCTCTATACTCACGGTCCCGTTGACGGCCCAGAGGGCTTCGACGGGCCGCCCTTAGGGCCGCCCGCCGAAGCAGTGAATGGAACCCACCGATACCTCGAATCCCAACTACTACCATCGAGTCGTGGATTGCCAGTGGGCCTGCCCTGCCCACACGGATGTCCCGGAATACATCCGCCTGATCGCCCAGGGCCGCTTCACCGACGCGTATCTGGTGAACCGGCATTCGAACGTATTCCCCGGGATCCTGGGCCGCGTCTGCGACCGGCCGTGCGAGCCCGCCTGCCGGCGCGGCCGCATCGAGGAGAAGCCGGTGGCGATCTGCCGCCTGAAGCGCGTCGCCGCCGACCACCGCGAGGACGTGAGTGGCCGGCTGCCGAAGATCCCGAAGGTCAAGAACGGCAAGAAGGTCGCTCTCGTGGGTGCCGGCTGCGCCTCGCTCACGGTCGCCAACGACCTCATGCCGCTCGGCTACGAGGTCACGATCTTCGAGCAGTTTGGAGAGCCCGGCGGCCTCATGCGCTCCAACATCCCCTCGTTCCGCCTGCCGCACACGGTGCTGAACGAGGAGATCGGCATGATTACCGGGATGGGCGTGGACCTGCGCCTGAACACTCCGGTCAAGAGCATGCGCGAGCTCATCGGGCAGGGTGGGTACGACGCCGTGTTCGTCGGCTCGGGCGCGCCGAAGGGCAAGGAACTCAACCTGCCGGGGCGCACCGAGGGGTCGGCCAACGTCCACATCGGCATCTCCTGGCTCGAGTCCGTGGCCTTCGGACACATTGAGAAGATCGGCCGGCGCGTGCTCATCATCGGCGTCGGCAACACCGCCATGGACTGCTGCCGCACCAGCCTCAGGCTGGGCGCCGACAGCGTGAAGGTCATGGCCCGCAAGCCGCGCGGCTTCTTCAAGGCCTCCGAGTGGGAACTCGAGGATGCCGAGGAGGAGAGCGTCGCGATCGTCATCAACCATTCCCCGAAGTCGTTCGTCATGGAGAACGGTCGCCTCGCGGGCATGCTGTTCGACCGCATGGAGTACGACCTCGATGCGCAGGGCCGCATCACCGCCGAACGCATCGTCGGGGAGCAGTTCTTCCCGGCGGACGACGTGATCCTCGCGATCGGCCAGGAAAACGCCTTCCCGTGGATCGAGCGCGACCTCGGCATCGAGTTCGACAAGTGGGACGTGCCGGTGGTGGACAAGGTGACCTTCCAGTCCACCCGCGCCGGCGTGTTCTTCGGCGGCGATGCCGCCTTCGGGCCCAAGAACATCATCTGGGCGGTGGAGCACGGCCACCAGGCCGCCATCTCCATCCACCGCCACTGCCAGGGCGAGGCGGTGAGCGAGCGGCTGGCCCCGGGCATGAACCTGCAGAGCCGCAAGATGGGCATGCACGAGTGGAGCTACGCCAACGACTACAACCCGCTCGAGCGGCGCCTCATGCCGCACGTCTCCCTCAAGGAGCGCTTCAAGAAGCTGAACATCGAGGTGGAGCTGGGCTTCACCGCGCAGCAGGTCGAGCAGGAAGTGCAGCGCTGCCTCAACTGCGACGTGCAGACGGTGTTCACGGCGAAACTGTGCATCGAGTGCGACGCCTGCATCGACATCTGCCCCGTGGACTGCCTCACCATCACCCACAACGGCACCGAGGCCGAACTGCGCGAGCGCCTGAAGGCGCCCGCCAAGAACCTGACCCAGCCCTTGTACGTGTCGGCCGGGCTGCCGCAGACCGGGCGCGTCATGGTCAAGGACGAGGACCTGTGCGTGCACTGCGGCCTGTGCGCGGAGCGCTGCCCGACCGCAGCCTGGGACATGCAGAAGTCCGAGCTGCGCTGGCCGCACGCCGGCGACGAAGCCGTGGCCCTCGAGGCCAAGAAGCCCAAGATCGCCTGACAGCACCGCTGCCCGCCGCCCGCCCCGGGGACCCGGGTCGGGCGCGGCCTGCGGGGAGTCCCCATACCCATGTCGCAATCCGCCCCCGACCGAGTCAACGACTTCACCATCAAGATCGCCACCGTGAACGGCACGGGCTCGGCGAGCGCCAACACGCTGCTCATGAAGTCGATCTTCAGGAGCGGCATCCCGGTGATGGGCAAGAACTACTTCCCGTCCAACATCCAGGGCCTGCCGACCTGGTACGAGATCCGCGTCACCCGTGACGCCTACGTGGCGCGGGCCGGGCGCACCGACCTGATGGTCGCGATGAACGCCGAGACCTACGCCCGCGACGTCAAGGAAGTGGCCCCGGGCGGCTACCTGATCTACGACTCCACCTGGCCGCGCCCGGCGCTGCTCAAGCGCGAGGACATCACCGTGCTCGGCGTGCCGCTGGCCCGGCTGTGCAACGAGAACTTCAACGGCGTGCGCACGCGCATCCTGATGAAGAACATCTGCTACGCCGGGGTGCTGGTGGCGCTCCTCGACCTCGACCTCGCGCGCATACGCGAACTCCTGGCGGAGACCTACGCCAAGAAGCCGCAGCTGGTCGAGAGCAACATGAAGGCCATCCAGCTCGGCTACGACTACGCGAAGCAGAACTTCACGTGCCCGCTGCCGCTGCACGTGGCGCCGCTGGACAAAACCCGCGGCAACATCATGATCGACGGCAATACCGCCGCCGCCCTAGGCTGCGTGTACGCCGGCGCCACGGTGGCGGCGTGGTACCCGATCACCCCGTCCACCTCGCTCATGGACGCGTTCAAGATGTTCGCCGACCGGGTGCGGGTGGACAAGGAAACCGGAGCCCGCAACTTTGCCTTCATCCAGGCCGAGGACGAGCTCGCCTCCATCGGCATGGTGATCGGGGCGATGTGGAACGGCGCACGCGCCTTCACCGCGACCTCGGGCCCGGGCATCTCGCTGATGAACGAGTTCCTGGGGCTTGCCTACTACGCGGAAGTCCCGGCAGTGGTCTTCGACATCCAGCGCGTCGGACCCTCGACCGGCATGCCGACCCGCACGCAGCAGTGCGACCTCATGGCCGCCGCCTATGCCTCCCACGGCGACACCCGCCATGTGTGCCTCTACCCGGCCAACCCCGAGGAGTGCTTCTACATGGCGGTGCAGGCATTCGACCTCGCCGAGCGCCTGCAGACCCCGGTGCTGGTGCTGTCCGACATCGACATCGGAATGAACGACTGGATGTGCCGTGACCTCAAATGGGACGACGCCTACCGCCCGGACCGCGGCAAGATGCTGAGCAAGGAGGAACTCCTCAAGCTCGAGAAGTTCTACCGCTTCGTCGACAAGGACGGCGACGGCATCACCTACCGCACGCTGCCCGGCGTGCATCCCAAGGGCGCCTACTTCACGCGCGGCTCGGGGCACACCCAGTTCGGCACCTATACCGAGGACTCGGCCGAGTACCAGCAGGTGCTCGACCGCCTGCTGGTCAAGTGGAACACCGCCAAGAAGCTCGTGCCGCGCGCCGTCATCGACGCCACCGCCAACAGCAAGGTCGGCATCGTCTCGATCGGCAGCTGCGACGGGGCCATCCACGAGGCGATCGACATCCTCAAGGGGCACGGCGTGGGGGTCGACTACATGCGGGTGCGCGCCTTCCCGTTCAGCGAGGACGTGGAGCGCTTCCTGGCCGTCCACGAGCTGCTGTTCGTCGTGGAGCAGAACCGCGACGCACAGTTCCGTGCGCTCCTGACCCTCGAGACGCAGGTGGAGAAGTCCAAGCTGCGCTCGCTCCTCTATTACGACGGCCTGCCGATATCCTCGAGCTTCATCGTGGAGGGCGTGCTGGCCGAGCTCGAGCCGCGCGGCGCGACCCAGCCCCGCGCGCGCACCTCCGGAGCCAAGCCATGACCTTCCTCGCGAAACCGAAGATCGCCCATCCGTCGCTGCCGAAGAACACCCTCGGGCTCACCCGCCGCGACTACGAGGGCGCACTCTCGACGCTGTGCGCCGGCTGCGGCCACGACTCGATCACGGCCGCGATCGTCGAGGCCTGCTGGGGCGTGGACCTCGAGCCGCAGAACCTCGTGAAGCTGTCGGGTATCGGCTGCTCGTCCAAGACGACCGCCTACTTCGTCAGCGGCAGCCACGGCTTCAACTCCGTCCACGGCCGCATGCCCTCGATCGCCATGGGCGCCAACGCCGCCAACCGCAACCTCACGTACATCGGGGTCTCGGGCGACGGCGACACGCTCTCGATCGGGCTCGGGCAGTTCTGTCACGCCATCCGGCGCAACCTGAACATGCTCTACATCATCGAGAACAACGGCGTGTACGGCCTCACCAAGGGCCAGTTCTCGGCCTCCGCCGACATCGGCACCAAGGCGAAGAAGGGCGAGACCAATTTCCAGCCGCCCATCGACCCGGTGCTGCTCGCCATGACGCTCGGGGCCACGTTCGTGGCGCGCAGCTTCTCCGGTGACAAGCAGCAGCTGGTGCCGCTCATCCAGGCGGGCATGAAGCACCAGGGCTTCGCGCTCATCGACGTGCTGTCCCCGTGCGTGACCTTCAACGACCACGAGGGCTCCACCAAGAGCTACGCCTACACCCGCGAGCACTACGAGCCGGCCGTCCACGCCGACTTCGTGCCGCTCGAGCGCGAGATCACCGCGGACTACAAGGACGGCGAGAGCCTGCCGGTGGTCATGCACGACGGCAGCCGCATCGTGCTGCGCAAGCTGGACACGGCGTACGACCCGACCAACCGCACCGCGGCCGCCGCACACATCCAGGAACGCATGAGGGAAGGCGAGTACCTGACCGGGCTCCTGTACGTGGAGCGCGCGGAACACGAGTTCCACCAGGTCAACCAGACCCCGGCGTTTGCGCTCAACAGCATTCCCTACGAGGCGCTGTCCCCGGGCAAGGCGGGGCTGGACAAGATTCTCGCCCGTTACCGCTGAGGTTCGCTGAAGGACGGCCCTTATCGGAGCCGTGGTCCCTCAGCCGCAATCTGGCTCGATTCCCCCAATCTTCGCGGCCCATCCGCCTACTTCACTTGCCGCTCCGGCGTCATTCAGCCCTGGGCGTTGCATTTGAGTTCCGGTAGCGAACAAAGCCAAGCGGCATCGGCTTGCCTAACCGCCTTGAGGCTGAGTCGAGCCAGAACTTCATTGGCCGAGTAAATGGTAATTCTCACGGGCCAGTCAGGCTCGGCGAGGATCTGTACTTCGGAATGCTCGATCTGGGAGAAAGGGATGAACTGCTTCATGACGTACCAGCGGACAATATTCAGCCCTTTGTCCGAGACTGAAATGCTTACGGACGAGATGAGCGCCAGGATGGCCACGTAGAGAACGATAGGCCCCACGGCAGCTTGAAGCAGATCGGGGCGTCGATCGTGCGTAAAGTAGTTATAGAAGCCTACGGCCGAAACCGCCCCGAGCAGCACAGCAAACACTACAAAAGGGCGAGCGGAGCGCCTGAGTGCGCGGTTCATAGGGCCTAACTCCGGTTGGATGGCATTACCTGAGGCGATCATGCAACGGCTCATCTAGATTCGCCTCGGCAGGTAACCGGCAAGGGTGCGCGTCACGGCCACACGGGTCCTCGCTTCAGGCCTGCATCAGACCGTCGACGCGCCCACGGTACTGCTGCAGCAGCTCGCTGCAGAAGTCCGCGAACACCCGGATGCGCGCCGAGTCGCGCAGGGCACTGCGACAGACCACCGAGATCGAGGCCCCGGGGGCCGACCAGTCCTGCAAGACCGCCTGGAGTTTCCCTGCCACCAGGGCCTCGGCCACCATCAGGTCCATCGACTGCATGATGCCTGCGCCCCGGATCGCCGCCTGGATCTGCGCCTCGACGGAGTTGATCGCCACGGAGAAGGGCAGGTTCAGCTGGCGCCGGACGCGGCCCTTGCGGAACTGCCACTTGTAGGGACGGCGATCGGTTGCACCGAGGTGGCCGATCAGCTTGTGCCGGCGCAGATCGTCCGGGGTCTGCGGCACCCCGTGCGTCCGCAGGTACTCCGGTGCCGCGCAGGTGACCTGGCGCGTCGTCACGATGCGGCGGGCGATCAGGTGCGGCTCGCGGATGATGCCGACGCGCACGACGAGGTCCACTTCCTCGGAGATCAGGTCGATGCGGCGGTCGTTGAACTGCACCTCGAGCTGCAGGTCCGGGTAGCGGGCCTGGAACCGGGGCAGGGCCGGGATCAGCAGGAAGCGCCCGAAGGCCACCGGGACATCCACCCGCAGTCGCCCCTGGGGCTTGAGGCGGGTACCGCGCAGGGCCTCGTCCGCCGCCTCCAGCTCGCCGAGGATCCGCCGCGTGCGCTGCAGGTACTCGGCTCCGTCGGTGGTGAGGCCGACGCGCCGCGTGGTGCGGTGGAAGAGCTGGCAGCGCAGGTGCTTCTCCAGGTCCGCAACGTGGGTGCTGACCACGGCGCGCGATAGGCCGAGGACGTCGGCCGCGCGCGTGAAGGAGTGCAAGTCCGCGACGCGTACGAAACTGCGCATGCAGGCGAGCTGGTCCACCTCTCGATTGTATGGGATTTCCGGACAATAAATTAAGGATTGGCCTGTTTTTCGCCGCGGCCGCCGGACCTAGAGTTTCTCCCGCCGGCGCCCCGTTTGGGTGCCGGGTGCGGAGGCACCCATGTTCCTTTTCCGGCGCTCCCTGCTCGCGGTGACCCTGGCCCTGGCGGTACCTGCAGCCCTGACCCTGATGGACAGGTTATGTTCCCCGCCGGCCCCGCCCGAGTTGCCGTATGGATCACATATGCAACAGTGGCGCGCTTGTACAGCGCCTCCGGACGGGTGTATCGTCCGCGCCGGATCGTGACCTTTCCCTTTCCTGCCGCCTGCCGCCCGCCTGTTTGCGAGTTGGCTTCCGAGTCTAGAAAAGCCGAATCGTTCCCGACCAGGTGGCAGAACGTGCGTTTCCCGACTCTTCGGCATGCACTCCTGCCCTAACTGTAAGTCTAAGGAGTTAATTGCATGACGAAGATCTATGTTGGCAACCTGCCTTTCTCTGCGACCGATGCCGAAGTGCGCGAGTTGTTCGCGCAGCACGGCACCGTCGAGTCGGTGAGCCTGATCACCGATCGCGACACCGGCCGCCCGCGCGGCTTCGGCTTCGTGGAGATGTCCCGCGCTGATGCATCGCGCGCGATCCAGAGCCTCAACGGCAAGGATCTCGGCGGTCGTCCGCTGCGCGTGAACGAGGCCCAGGAGCGTACCGGCGGCGGTGGCAACCGCGGCGGCGGCGCCCCGAAGCGCTGGTAAGCCAACAGCGAGCCTTAGGGCCGGTCGTCGGTGTCCCATGCGGGGCATCTGGCGGCCGGCCCTTTATCATTATCAGGTCCTAGGTTTCACGAAAGTTGGGAAGTCATGGGTAAGGGTGATCACAGAAGCCGCCGCGGCAAGATCTACCAGGGCTCGTTCGGCAAGACGCGCGCGAAGGATCCGGCGAAGAAGAAGCGCCGCGCCGCCAAGAAGGCCACGCGCCGCTGATGCGGTAGGCGCACCCGGCGCGGGCTTGAGGCGCCAGCTACAGGCCCGCGAACGGGTCCGCGGCCTGCGGATCGGATGGCGTCATCTTGCGCCGCAGGCAGTCCCTGATGAGGTCCAGCGCCGAGCGCTCGTTCGGCGGCAGCGCCGCGGCCGACTGGCCGAGCGGCTGAGTCCGCTCGCCCCAGCGCACCACGTGGGCGCTGTAGGTGAGTCCGCCACCAAAGCCCGGCAGCAGCAGCAGCGCCCCCGGCCGCACGCGGCCTTCCTCGACCGCCTCGCACAGCGCGATCGGTGCCGTCGCCGCCGACATGTTGCCGTAGCGGCGGATGTTCACGAACACGCGCTCCATCGGCACCTGGGCGCGCCGTGCCACCGCCTCGATGATGCGCAGGTTGGCCTGGTGCGGGACCACGAGGTCCACGTCCTGCGGCCCGAGGCTGACCCGCTTCAGTGACTGGTCGCAGGCCTCGCTCATGCCGGCGACCGCGCGCTTGAAGATCTCCTGCCCCTCGAACTGCCAGCGCACCACGCCGTAGAGCACGCCGTGGTTGGCGTAGCGCCCGCCCATGCCCGCCACGCGCAGGATGTCGCGCGACTCCCCGAAGCAGCCGAGCTTCTCGGCGAGCACGCCTTCCTCGCGCGTGGTCGCCTCCAGCACCACGGCCGCAGCCCCGTCGCCGAACAGCACCGCGACGTCGCGGTCGGCCCAGTCCATGAACGGGGAGATGAGCTCCGCGCCGATCACGAGGGCGTTCCTGACCACGCCGGTGCGGATGAGCGCGGTGGCGGCCGACAGGCCGTACAGGAAGCTGGTGCAGGCGGTGTTGATGTCGAAGGCCGCGGCCGGCTGCGCCCCGAGGCGCGCCTGGATGCCGGAGGCCATGTTCGGGACCTGGTCCTCGTGGCTGCAGGTGCCGAATACGATGAGCTCGAGGTCGCTCCCCTTGAGTCCCGCCGCCGCGAGCGCCCGGCTCGAGGCTACGTAGGCGAGTTCCTCGAGCGAGGCGTGGGAGATCCGCCGCTCGCTGATGCCGGTGCGGCTTACGATCCACTCATCGCTGGTGTCCAGGATCGTGGACAGGTCGTCATTGGTGAGCACCGCCGGCGGCAGGCACTTGCCCCAGCCGGTAATCGCCGCGTGAGTCACCGCGAGAGCCCCCTGATGAGTGCTTCGTAAGAATAGCAGGGCGGCGGTACAATCGCCCTCGTGAGCAGCCCAACTTCCTATTCGCGCTGGCGACCGCATCCCTGGCACGGACTGGATGCCGGCGAGGACGCCCCGCGCGTCGTCAACGCCTACATC
Source organism: Pseudomonadota bacterium (assembly GCA_018241425.1). Taxonomy (GTDB): domain Bacteria; phylum Pseudomonadota; class Gammaproteobacteria; order Steroidobacterales; family Steroidobacteraceae; genus 13-2-20CM-66-19. Next base: position 105,420 of record JAFEDU010000005.1, on the reverse strand, counting down.
GAGATCACCCCGTTCGACCTCATGAAGTACGAGGTCGACAAGGCCACCGGCTACCTGCGCGTCGACCGGCCACAGCGCACCTCGTCGCAGCCGCCGAGCCTGTACGGCTTCGTGCCGCAGACCTACTGCGGCGAGCGCGTGCGGCGCCTGACGCCCGAGTGCGACCGCGGCGACGGGGATCCCCTGGACATCTGCGTCATCAGCGAGCGTCCGATCAACCACTCCGAGGTGCTGCTGCGCGCGGTGGTGGTCGGCGGGCTAAAGATCATCGACCGCGGCGAGGCCGACGACAAGATCATCGCGGTGCTCGAGGGCGACTACGTCTGGGGCAACGCCACCGAGATCGACGAGCTGCCGCCGGCGCTCCTGGAGCGCATCGAGCACTACTTCTCAACCTACAAGCTGGTGCCGGACGAGCCGCCGAAGATCGCCGTCACCGGCCGTTACGGCTATGCGCACGCCGCGGCGGTGATCCGGGCGTCGCTCGAAGATTACCGCGAACAGTTCAAGCAGCCCGAATAGCGCAGCGGCGCCCTCAGGACCGCGGCACCGCGTCCGGGGCGTAATCGAACGAGTCGAAGTAGAGCCGCTGCGGATCAAGTCCGCGGCGCGGGAACTCCGTTCGCACCGCCTCGATCAGCGCCGGGGGGCCTGCGGCATACACCTCGAAGCCGCCGAGGTCCGCGTGCTCGGCGAGCACCGCCTCGTGCACCCAGCCGGCGCGGCGGTGGGGTGCGCCGCCGGCAGCGGCTTCCGAGAGCACGCCGCGGAACCGAAGCTGCGGATGAGCTTCCGTCCACTCGAGCAGCAGCGCCTCCTCGTACAAGTCCGGGGCCGCCCGCGCCCCCCAGTAGAAGTGCACCGGGCGGCGGATGCCGTTCTCCAGCACGTGGCGCAGGATCGATTTCAGGGGGGCGAAGCCGGTGCCGCCGGCGACCAGGATGAGGGGAGAGGCGCCGTCGCGGTAGACGAACTGACCCACCGGGCCCTCGATGCGCAGCAGCGCGCCTTCGCCGAGTGCGGCCGAGCTCCCGGCGAACAGGCGCTCGGTGAAGCCCCCACCCGCGACCCGCCGCACGTGCAGTTCGATGAGGCTGCTGTCATGCGGGGGGCTGGCGATGGAGAAGCTGCGCCGGCGCCCGCCCTCCAGGAGCACGTCCAGGTATTGCCCGGCCTGGAAGGGCAGCCGCTCCACCGAGGGCAGTCGCAGCCACACCTGCATCACGTCGGGGGCGAGGGGCACCAGACGGGCGATCCGGCAGGGCAGCGTCTTGATCTCCACATCGGCGACGCTCGCGATGTGGCGCGCCTCGACCGTGACGTCGCTCAACGGGCGCGCCTGGCACAGGAGCAGGTAGCCGGAACGCGCCTCGTCCTCGCTGAGCCCGAGGGGACGCCCGTGCGGGTAGCGGATCTCGCCGCTCAGCAGGCGCGCGCGGCAGGAGGCGCAGTGCCCGGACTTGCAGCTGTGCGGCAGGTTCATCCCGGCGGCGAGCGCAGCCTCGAGCAGCGGCCGCTCGGCGGTCACCTTCAGGGTGCGGCCGTGGGGCTCGATGCGCAGGCTGTATTCACCGGGGTTCATGCAAGTCACGCAGCTCTCACCGATGGGGTCTACACTCGGTGTCCGCAAGCATAGCCAAAGCCTCCCCGCCTGCCATGTTCACCAACCCTCCCGCCACCGCCATCGACGAACTCCTGCGCCGCACGCAGATCATCGCTGTCGTGGGGCTGTCCGCCGATCCGACGCGGCCGAGCCATGGGGTGGCCCGGGCCCTGCAGCGCTTCGGATACCGCATCGTGCCGGTCACCCCGTCCGCCGAGACGGTCCTCGGCGAGCCCGCGGTCGACAGTCTGGACGCGCTCCCTGAGGTGCTCGGGCCCGACGAACACGTGGACCTCGTGGACGTCTTCCGCCGGCCTGAGCACGTCGCCGGGATCGTGGCCGATTGCATCCGCCTGCGGCTGCCGGCGCTGTGGCTGCAGGATGGCGTCATCGACGAGGCGGCGGCCGCGCGCGCGGCCGCCGCCGGGATCTTCACGGTCATGGACCGCTGCATTTTCCGGGACCGCGCGGCGCTGCGCTGATCTGCGGCCGGGCGGGGATTTGGGCTATGCTTCGCCCCGATGCGCATCGATTTCACGAAGATGCACGGGGTCGGCAACGACTTCGTCGTCTTCGATGCCCCCACCGATAACTCCCTTCTCGAGCCCGAACGCCTGCGCAGGCTGGCGGACCGCCGTACCGGCATCGGCTTCGACCAGGCGCTGGTGCTCGGGGATGCCCGCCGCCCCGATACCCAGGTCTACTACCGCATCTTCAACGCCGACGGCGACGAGGTTGAGCAGTGCGGCAATGGCGCGCGCTGCATCGCCGCCCTGCTGCACCACCGGGGACTGACCCGCAACGGTGCGGTGGCCCTGGACAGCCCGGCCGGCGTGGTCCGTGCCCGTATCAGCGACGAGCGGGTCTCGGTGGACATGGGCGTGCCGAACTTCGACCCGCGCTCGCTGCCCTTCGCGGCCGAGCGCGAGGCCGATCCCTACGAGCTCACCGTGGCCGGCGAGGCCTACCTCATCGGTGCGGTCTCCATGGGCAACCCGCACGCCGTGCTCACGGTCCCCGCCGCCGATTCGGCCCCGGTCGCCAGCCTGGGGCCCGCCATCGAGCACCACCCGCGCTTTCCGCGCCGCGTGAACGTGGGCTTCCTGGAGATTGTCGGCCGCGCGGCGATCCGCCTGCGCGTCTGGGAGCGTGGCGCGGGCGAGACACTCAGCTGCGGCACCGGGGCGTGCGCGGCGGCGGTAATCGGCCGCCGACGCGGGCTGCTCGAGGCCCGCGTACGGGTAGCCACGCGCGGCGGCGAGTTGCAGGTAGACTGGGAGGGTCCGGGGGAGCACGTGTGGCTCACCGGCCCGACACACATATCCTTTGAAGGTCACGTCGAGGTGTGACGCATGACGACACGTGAGGCGCGCGGCCTGGCCGCGGTGGATACCGAAGAAGAGTCCGTCGCAGCCTATCTGCAGCGAAACCCCGAGTTCTTCGAGCGGCATACAGCCCTGCTCGCACGCCTGCGGCTGCCGCATTCGCACGGGGGCTCGACCATCTCGCTGGTGGAACGTCAGATCGAGGTGCTGCGCGAGAAACAGGCGGGACTGGAGGGCAAGCTCGCGGAGCTGGTGCGCGTGGCCCGCGCCAACGACGCCATCGCCGAGCGGCTGCACCGCTTCACGCGGCGCCTGCTGCGCGGCGTGCCGCGCGCCGAGGCGGTCGCCCAGATCGAGGCGGGGCTGCGCGAGGACTTCGACGCCTTCAACGCCGCACTGGTGCTGGTGGGCGTGCCGCCGGATCCGAGCCTGCCGGCCTTCGTGCGCACCGTGAACGCCGACGACCCGCAACTGAAATCCTTCGAGTCGCTGTTCCAGAGCGGCAAGCCGCGCTGCGGGCAGGCGCGTGACTCGCAGCGCGAGTTCCTGTTCGGGCCGGAGGGCCTGGAGATGGGTTCCCTCGCGCTGGTCCCCCTGGGCGATCGGGGGGCGCTGGGGCTGCTGGCGCTCGGCAGCGCCGACCGCGACCGCTTCCACCCCGGGATGAGCACCGAGTTCCTGGGGCGCCTGGCGGACCTGATCAGCGACGCGCTCAGCACCGCGCGCTGACCGCGCCGGGCCGTGACATGATGCCGGCGGCGCTCGAGTGGCTGGCGCGCTTCCGGCGCTACATGTCCTCCGAGCGCCGCATGTCGCCGCACACCGAGGCGAGCTACGCGCGGGACCTCGCTGCCCTGGTGAAGTACTGCGACCGCGCCGGACTCACCGAGTGGAGCGCGCTGGACAGCCAGCACGTGCGCACCTTCGCGGCGCATTCCCACGCCGCGGGCCTCGGCCCCCGCAGCATCCAGCGCCGCCTATCGGCGGTGCGCAGCTTCTACGCCTTCCTCGAGCGCGAGGGCACCCAGGAGGTCGCCCGCGGCCGCCGCCGGCCGCGCGGCAACCCGGCGCAGGGCGTTCGTGCCCCGAAGAGTCCCAAGCGGCTGCCGCAAACCCTGGACGCCGACCAGATGGCGCACCTGCTCGCGATCCGTGCCGACAACCCGCTCGCACAGCGCGACCGCGCGCTGATGGAGCTTCTGTACTCCAGCGGCCTGCGCCTCGCGGAGTGCATCGGCCTCAACCTGGCGAGCATCGACCTCAAGGACCGCACGGTGCAGGTGCTGGGCAAGGGCAAGAAGGCGCGCATCGTGCCGGTGGGCCGTGCCGCGGTGGAGGCGCTCAAGGCCTGGCTCAAGGAGCGTGCCGGACTTGCCCGCAGCGACGAGAGCGCGCTGTTCGTGGGCCGCAACGGGCGGCGGCTCGGCGCGCGCGCCGTGCAGCTGCGGGTGGCCGCCTGGGCGCGTGCGCAGGGTCTGTCGGTGCCCGTGCATCCGCACCTGTTCCGGCACTCCTTCGCCTCGCACCTCCTGGAGTCCTCCGGCGAGCTGCGCAGCGTGCAGGAGCTGCTGGGCCATGCGGACATCTCCACCACCCAGATCTACACCCACCTTGACTTCCAGCACCTCGCCCGCATTTACGACGCTACCCACCCTCGGGCTCGCCGCAAGGCCTGAGCCACCGCCCCGGGCGGGGCGGCCCGGAACAAGAAAAGGCAGCGCACATCCATGTCCGACAAGGAATTCTTCAACCCCCACGGCACGACCATCCTGGGCGTGCGCCGTAACGGCGCGATCGCCCTGGGCGGGGACGGCCAGGTCACCCTCGGCCACAGCGTCATGAAGGGCAACGCCCGCAAGGTGCGGCGCCTGGCCAATGACCGGGTGCTGGCAGGCTTCGCCGGGGGCACGGCCGATGCGTTCACCCTGTTTGAGCGCTTCGAGGGCAAGCTCGAGAAGTACGGCAACCTCACGCGCGCCGCGATCGAGCTCGCCAAAGACTGGCGCTCGGACCGCTACCTGCGGCGCCTCGAGGCGCTGCTCCTGGTCGGGGACCCGGAAAAGCTGTTCATCATCTCCGGCAACGGCGACGTGATCGAGCCGGACCACGACGTGGCGGCCATCGGCTCGGGCGGCCAGTACGCGCTCGCCGCGGCGCGCGCCCTGGTCGAGTCCTCGCAGCTGGATGCGCGCAGCATCGTCGAGCGCTCGCTCAACATCGCCGCCGACATCTGCATCTACACCAACCGCAACATCATCATCGAGGAGCTCCCGGCCCGGGCCGCGGGCGTCCGGGTGTAAGGACGCGCATGACCGCACTCACCCCGCGCCAGATCGTCCAGGAGCTGGACAAGCACATCGTCGGCCAGGACGCCGCCAAGCGCGCCGTGGCCATCGCGCTGCGCAACCGCTGGCGCCGCATGCAGGTCGGCGAGCCGCTGCGCCAGGAGATCACCCCGAAGAACATCCTCATGATCGGGCCCACCGGCGTCGGCAAGACCGAGATCGCCCGGCGGCTCGCCAAGCTCGCCAACGCCCCGTTCGTGAAGGTCGAGGCCACCAAGTTCACCGAGGTCGGCTACGTGGGTCGTGACGTCGACTCGATCGTCAAGGAACTCGCCGATGTCGCCGTGAAGATGACGCGCGAGCAGGCCGTGTCGAAGGTGCGCGAGCGCGCGCTGGATGCCGCCGAGGATCGCGTGCTCGATGCGCTCCTGCCCAAGCCGCGCATGATGGGCTTCTCGACCGACGAGCCGGCTCCGGCGCGCGATTCCGAGACGCGCCAGAAATTCCGCAAGATGCTGCGCGAGCACGAGCTCGATGACCGCGAGATCGAGATCGAGGTACGCGCGCTGCCGGGCGGCGTCGACATCATGGCTCCCCCGGGCATGGAGGAGATGCAGCAGCAGCTGCAGTCGATGTTCGCGAACCTCGGCGGCACCCGCACCCGCACCCGCAAGGTGAAGGTGCGCGAGGCGCTCAAGCTCCTGATCGAGGAGGAGGCCGCCAAGCTCATCAACGAGGACGAGCTCAAGATCCAGGCGCTCGCCAACGCCGAGCAGAACGGCATCGTGTTCATCGACGAGATCGACAAGGTAACGCGCCGCCAGGAGACCTTGGGCGCGGACGTCTCGCGCGAGGGCGTGCAGCGCGACCTGCTGCCGCTGGTCGAGGGCTCGACGGTGTCGACCAAGTACGGGCCGCTCAAGACTGACCACGTGCTCTTCATCGCCTCGGGGGCCTTCAGCATGTCCAAGCCCTCGGACCTCATCCCTGAGCTGCAGGGGCGCCTGCCGATCCGGGTGGAGCTCGACTCGCTCAAGGTGGGCGACTTCGTGCGCATCCTCACCGAGCCGGACGCCTCCCTCACCGCGCAGTACCGCGCCCTCATGAAGACCGAGGGCGTAGAGGTCGAGTTCAGCACCGACGGGGTGCAGCGCATCGCCGAGATCGCGGCCCACGTCAACGAGCGCACCGAGAACATCGGTGCCCGGCGCCTGCATACCGTGGTCGAGCGGTTGCTGGAGAGTGTCTCCTACGAGGCCTCCGAGCAGGGTGCACAGGGCAATGGCGCGGCGCGGGTGAAGATCGACGCGGGCTACGTGGACGCGCACCTGGGCGAGCTGGTCAAGGACGAGGACCTGAGCCGCTACATCCTGTGAGCGCGCTGGTCACAACCGGGAGTTAGGCGATGGAAGAGACCCTCTGGACGGGCGTGGATGGCTTCATCGAGCAGTCGCTGGGATCCCCCGGTGAGGTCTTCGAGCACGCCCTGCGGGCGAGTGCCGCCGGCGGCCTTCCTGACATCCAGGTGTCCGCACCACAGGCGCGCCTGCTCAACCTGCTCGCCCGCACCGTGGGCGCGCGCCGCATCCTCGAGGTAGGGACGCTCGGGGGCTACAGCACGCTGTGGCTGGCCCGCGCGCTTCCCGAGGAGGGCAGGCTCGTGACGCTCGAGATCGATCCCAAGCATGCCGACGTCGCGGAAGCGAACTTCCGGCACGCGGGTCTTGCGCAGCGGATCGAGTTGCGCCGCGGACCGGCGCTGCAGTCGCTGCAGCAGCTGCGGGCCCAGGGCGGCGCGCCGTTCGACTTCACCTTCATCGATGCCGACAAGGTGAACAACCTCGCCTATTTCCGGGCCGCGCTCGAGCTGTCGCGTCCGGGATCACTCATCGTGGTGGACAACGTGGTCCGCGAGGGCGCGATTGTTGCCGAGCGCCGCGATGCCGCGGCGCAGGCCTCCCGCGACCTGATCCAGGCGATCGGCAAGGACGCGCGCGTCACGGCGACGGTCATTCAGACGGTGGGCAGCAAGGGCCACGACGGCTTCCTCCTGGCGCGCGTCGCGGGCTGAGACGCCACTTCTTCTCGCGTACGTAACCCTCTCGTAATGCCAGCAGGAGAGGCGCCGCCGCCTCGTGCCCCATCGCCCGCAATAAAGCCAAGCCGCGATGCTCAGGACCGGTCAAACTTCCCGCATGAGGTGGAAATGGGAGGTGATCCGTGCATAGACCGCTCAATTTTCTCACTCTGGGTATTAGCGCGTTCACTTTTCTATTCTCTGCCTCCCACGTAGCGGTTGGCATGGAGCCCAATACTGCGAGCGCCGCGCAGGTTGTGGTTAGCGGCACGGCAGAAGTCGTGCTACCCGCCGATCGGGCTAGCTTCTCTGTCGGAATTCAGACCTCCGGGGCGTCTGCTTTGGCTGCCAGCACCGAGAATGCTCGAATCTCGAAATCCGTTCTCGATGCACTCACCTCAGCCAATCTCGCCAAAGAAGACGTTCGAAGTACGAACCTCGAAGTCGGCCCAAACTGGGCATGGGACGAGAAGACACAACGGCAAAAGCGGGTTGGCTTCACCGCGACGAATCTGATTTCCATTCAGACCCGCGATCTCCCGCAGCTCGGTCGTTACATCGACGCTGCACTCTCGGCTGGCGCCACCGACATCTCAGATATCGCCTTCTCGGCGCAGGATACCAGCGCCGCGCGCCGGAAGGCGCTTGGGGACGCAGTCGACGCGGCTCGACTGGATGCCGAAGCAATCGCCAAGGCCGGTGGCGGAACGCTAGGAGCGTTGCTGCTGCTCAGTACGGAGCGCATCAATGAGATGCCTGGAGTTGACCTGCAGGAGGTTGTTGTGACCGGCTCTAGAAAGTCGCATGGCTCCGTTGAGACAGGTATTCGCCCGAGTGAGATTCGGGTTACGGCGCGCGTGATTGCCCGATGGGCTTTCGTGCGATCCCTTCCCTGATTCAATTTCTTGATTGACTCAGCGGAGTTCGCAGAATAGTCGAGACTAACCGAGCGAGTCGCATGTCTATCTGGGAGCGTTTCGAATGCGTCATCCTCGGAATCGTCGGCACGATGTGCCTTGGCGGCTGGGCAATCTACCCGGTCCCGCGGTTGAACCAACTACAAGAGGTCAGAGGGGCATTGGTGTCCTACGACCTGGAGCTGGAAGACAGCTGGGTCAATCGGTACCTTGCTCGCCACAAGAGTGTTTATCTCATCTTCAAACTGCAGGGTCAGCCCGGGCGCTTCTGGAATGACAGACTCACACAAAGGAGTGCGCCCGCGTGGCTAGCTCACCCGGGAGTGCTAGTCGTTACGTACCGTGATCCCCATTCCCGCCACCGACGGGTCAATGGCGACGCCGAGAAAACCTTTGGACTGACTGTGGACGGAGAGGTCGCGGAAACGCCGGCCGAGGCTCTTGAGTCGGACGCCATCGCTGCGGAGGGATTTCTCCCAGCAGTTGGAGCTGTTCTGCTTGCGCTGGCGATTTGGCGTTGGCGTCGATCGAAAATTTAATAAAGCACGGGTGCGCGAAGCTATGGCCATCCCGGCAGAAGGCGCGACTCCGTTCCTGGCCTACCCGTTCGCGCGGACCAGGTGTGCCGCGCTGATGGCCTTCAGCGAGGGTGTTCCGGCCTGACGCATGATCGCCTGCAGCTCGCGCTGCAGGATATCGAGCACCGCTTCCACGCCCGGCTGCCCGAACGCGGCCAGTCCCCAGGCCTGCGGGCGCCCGATCCCCACTCCCGAAGCCCCGAGCGCGAGCGCCTTGAAGACGTCCGTGCCGCGCCGGATGCCGCCATCGACCAGCACCGGGACCCGGCCCCGCACTGCGCTCGCCACCTCGGGTACGCAATCGATCGTGGCACGCAGGGTTTCCTCGTTCCGGCCCCCGTGATTGGAGACCACCACCCCGTCCGCTCCGTGTTCCACCGCCAGGCGGGCATCTTCGCCGGTGACGATTCCCTTCACTATGAGTCTTACCCGGACCTCCCGCCGCAGCTTGTCGAGCCACGCGGGCGTGAGATCCGGCGGCGCGAGCGACGTGACGCGGGATACGTCGAGGCCTGAGAACAGGGGAGCGCGCAGCCACATGTCGTGCCGGTTGTCTTTGTGGCACGCGCGGCAATCGCGGCTGTCGGCCAGCATGGCTCGCTTGAGCGTCTCGTTGTTGCGCGGTGTGGCGGCCGCGTCCACGGTGAGCACGATCGCCGCAGCGCCCTGTTCCTGCGCGCGCTGAACCATGGCCCGCGTCACCTGCCAGTCATCCGTCGGGTAGATCTGCTGCCACAGCGCCTGTCCTGCGGCCGCGGCCACGTCTGCGGGCGGCGCCGAGGACCCGCTGGAGAGCATCAGGCGCACCTTGCGGCTGCGCGCGGCGCGGCCGACCGCAATTTCCGCATCGGGGTGGAAGGCACGCATGCCCGAGACCGCAGAGAGGTACAGGGGTGTGGCCCAGGCCTCGCCGAGCACGCTGCAGGACGTGTCCAGGTGCGTGAGGTCGACGAAGCGCCGGGCGCGGATCTCGTAGTGACCGAAGGCATCGTGGTTGCGGGCCACGGTGAGGTTGTCGTCGACGCCGGTCGCGATGTAGCCGTAGTGAGCGGGAGGGAGCGCAGCCTGCGCGAGTGGCTCGAACCCCATGACGTCGAACACGTCGGCGGCTGAGGCGATGGGAGGGGGCTCGCGGCGGTAGAGCACCGATGCCGGCGGCGACTCTGCCGCGCGGCCGAGTGCCGCCCAGGTGGAGATGCCCGAAAGGAACGTGCGGCGCGAAAGCGCCGTCAGCTTGCGTGGCATGAGCTCATCCCCCTTGCGCAGGATTATCCGGGAGGGTGCGCCGCGACGGCAAGGCTCACGATTGAGCTCGACTGCGGATCGTCAGGTGCCCGAGTGCTTGAGCGTGGGCTGCGGCTGATCGTTCGCTCTCAGATCCGCAACCGTTCCTTGAGTTCACCGGCCATGCGGCGGCTCACCGGCAGCGGGGATGCACAGCCGCGCAGGTGCACCAGGTACTGTCCCTCCGCGGTGCGCTCGATGCGTTCGAGGTAGCGCACGCCCACCAGGGCGTTGCGGTGGATCCGCACGAATGCATTCCCGAACTCGTTCTCGAGCAGGCGCAGCGAGTCCTCGATCAGGTCCTCGCCCCTGACATGCTTGACGGTGGTGTACTTCTGGTCGGCGAGGAAGTACTGAACCTCCTCGAGGGGGATCAGGCGCACGCCCTCGCGGTTGCGCGCCGCGATGTGGGTGCGGCGCTCGCTCTCGGAGGCGGCGGCGAGCTTCTGCAGCTGCACCCGCGTCAGGCGGCCGGCCCGCGTGAGCGCCGCTGCGAGCTGCTCCTTGCGGACGGGCTTGAGCAGGTAACCGACGGCCTGCGCCTCGAAGGCGTCCACCGCGTACTGGTCGAACGCCGTCGTGAAGATCACCGCCGGCGGCTCCTCCAGCACGTTCAGGTGGCGGGCCGCTTCCAGCCCGTCCATTCCGGGCATGCGCACGTCGAGCAGCACGACGTCGGGCGCGAGCTCGTGGGTGCGCTCGAGCGCCTCGCGGGCGTTGGCGGCCTCGCCCGCGACTTCCACGTCGCCGATCTCCGCCAGGAGGCTGCGCAGCCGCTCGCGCGCCGGCGGCTCGTCGTCGACGACCAGCACCTTGAGTTTCGGCGGGGCGACCATGGCGGGCTTAAGCGCGCTGGGCGAGCGGTGCCGGAGCGGCGCGCTCGATGAGCGGGAAGCGCAGCGTCACGATGTACTCATGGTCGAAACGCCCCGACTTCATGAGGGCGCGCTCGCCGTACATGAGGCTCAGGCGCTCGCGTATGTTGGCCAGTGCCAGGCGGTTGCCCTCGCGCATACCGGGAGAGGGATCCACGGGATTGCGCACCACGAGCGTGATGAGGTCGCCGCTGAGCTCCCCGGTGATGGTGACGGTGCCACCCTCGGCGCGCGGTTCGATGCCGTGGTAGATCGCGTTCTCCAGGAGCGGCTGGATCATGAGCCCGGGCACCAGCGCGTGCTCGGGCAGCGCCTCGATCTGCCAGTCGACCTGCAGTCGGTTCCCGAGGCGCAGCTGCTCCATGCGCTGGTAGGTGCGCGCGACGTCGAGCTCCTCCGCCAGCGTGATGGTCTCGTACTTGTCGCTCAAGGTGGCGCGGAACAGGTCAGCGAGGTCCTGCACCGCCTGCTCGGCGCGCCCCGGGTTGCTGCGCGTGAGCGCCGCGATGGTGTTCATGCTGTTGAAGAGGAAGTGCGGGCGGATGCGGGCCTGGAGGGCATGCACGCGTGCCGCCGCCCGCAGCTCGACGCTGCGCCGCCAGTGGTGCGAGACGTAGAAGTACCGCAGGGCGAGCCCGGTAATGATGAGCCCGATCCAGGCGTTGCCGAGCGCGAAGCGCCACGGGTTCTGCGGGAACAGGTCGCCGGCACCGGAGTCGGCCACCACGCGCGTGCTGCCCATGAGGTAGGCAAGGAGCGACACCGTGCTGACCACGCCGGTGATGATCACCAGCACGGTCGCGGAACCCGCGGTGACCGTCATGCGCGACAGCTGCTGCTTGAGCAGGCACAGCAGCGCCGCGCTCGTCAGCCCGATCCACAGCAGGAACAGCGAGGTGCGAACCAGGTCGGTCCAGAAGTCGATGAGGCCCCGGCCGGCGAGGCTCAGCACCAGCGCCGTCAGTTCCACGATCAGGACGATGGCAAGCGTGGCGCGCGAGGTGCAGAAATCAGGCAGGTAGAGTGCCTGGTCGCCGGCGCCCGCCTGGGTCTTCATGGGTCGCCGCGCAGCGGCGGGGCTTTCATGATGTTGGTACGCTCGAAGAGCTCGGACTTCAGGCGGTAGGTGGAGGATATGTCCTCGTCCCCGAAGCCCCGTGCGGTGAGCTCGGCGTATTCGCGCAGCATGCGCTCGACTACCGGGAGCGCCACGCCAAAGCGCGCCGCCATGTCGTGGCAGATGCCGAGGTCCTTGGCGTGCAGCCGCACCCGGAAGCCGGCGGGGTAGCTGCCCCGCACCATGTTGGGCGCGCGGTGTACGAAGTACCACGATGAGCCGGCGCCCTTGCCCAGCGTCTCGATCAGCTGCTCGAGCGGCAGTCCCTGGGCGTGCGCGAAGGCCATGGCCTCGGAGACCGCCTCGATGATCCCGGCACACATGATCTGGTTGGTGGCCTTGGCGGCCTGTCCCATGCCGACCGGCCCGAACAGGGTGACGGCGCGCCCGAGCGCCTTGAGGACCGGCTGCGCGCGGTCGAAGGACGCCTCGTCCCCGCCCGCCATGATCGCGAGCGTCGCATCGCGGGCGCCCTCGACGCCGCCTGACACCGGGCAGTCCATGAAGGCGATGCCGCGGGGCAGGAGTAGTGCGGCGGCGCGCTGCGCGGTATCGGAACCCACCGTCGAGCAGTCGATGAGGAGCGCGCCCCGCGGCAGCGCGGTGCTGAGCGCGGTGGCCACCTCGATGACGTCTGCGTCCGCCGAGACGCAGGAGACCACCGTGTCGCTGGCGGCGCCCAGCTCGGCCAGGCTCGCACACGCCTTGACGCCGAGCTCGGCGGCGAGCGCGGTGGCCTTGGCGGTCGTGCGGTTGTAGAGGGCGGCGAGCAGTCCCGCCTTGTGGAGGTTGCGCGCCATGTGCATGCCCATGGCACCGAGACCTACGAAACCTACGCGCATCGTGTGTTCACCCGCAGGTCCAGGAGGGACCGTTCGCGGCCGTCACTATAGAGCGTGGGCCGAGTGGGCGGAAACCCGCGCCGGGTCGGGAGGCGAGGCCGCCGTTACGGCGAGGTCGCGTCCGCCGGCTTGACCTTCGGCTCCGGGATCGGCTGCGGTTCCGGGATGGGGGCGTTGGGATCGAAGGCCGGCACGCTGCCGCAGAACGCCTGCACGTTCTTGCGCGCCTGCTCGCGGTAGGCATCGGCCTCCTGGTCGGAGAGGAAGTCCTTGGAGCCGTCCTTGCCTTCCTTGTACACGCGGCGCGAGAGGATCGCCTTCATGTAGGCATCCTTCGCGGTCTTGCACTGCGCATCGCGGCTCTTGGCGATGTCGGCCTGCACGGCGTTCTTGTTGGCCTGGTCGTCGGCCTGCGGGCCGCCACGGTCGGTGGCCGGCCTGCCCGCGGGGGCACCCATGGTGTCCGACCCGGGGTGGAGCTTGCTCGTCTTGACGACGGTCGAGCCCGGCACCCACTGGTCGCTGTAATGCGGCTCACCCTTCTCGTCCACCCAGCGGTAGACGTCGGCCTGGGCGATGCTGAGCGAGCCCAGCACGAGGAGAGCGCAGATCGGTATGTATCGCGACATAAAGGAGCCTCCGGCCCGTGGAGTATGGCGGTCCGGCGCCCGGCCGACCTTTGAACTCCGTCACACCCGCAGCAGGCGGCCCCGGCGCGCTGGTTCACACCCTACAAAGAAGGGGCCCCGGGCGCCAGCGCGCCAGTCGGGGCCCTAACGAAGTGCCGATCGAACTCTCTTACAGGTCGTACGCCCGCTCGCCGTGCGAGGTGATGTCCAGGCCCTCGCGCTCCTCTTCCTCCGGTACCCGCAGGCCGGTCAGGGCCTTGACCACCCTGAACCCGACCCAGGCCACTGCCGCGGTCCAGACCACGACCAGGCAGACCGCCTTGAACTGGATGAACAGCTGGGCCGCGATGCCGGGGTAGCTCTGCGCGCCGGTCACGTTGTCGCTGATCCCGGGACCCCCGAGCGCGGGTGCGTTGAAGATGCCGGTCATCAGCGCGCCGAAGATGCCGCCCAGGGCGTGCACGCCGAATACGTCGAGCGCATCGTCGGCACGGATGCGCCGCTTCAGTCCCGTCACGCCCCACAGGCAGACCAGTCCCGCGCCGAGGCCGATCACGAATGCACCGGGGATGCCGACGTTGCCGGCCGCCGGCGTGATCGCGACGAGCCCCGCCACCGCACCCGAGGCCGCGCCCAGCATCGAGGGCTTGCCCTTGAGGATCCACTCGGCCCCCATCCAGGAGAGCACCGCGCACGCGGTGGCGAGGTAGGTGTTGACGAAGGCCAGTGCTGCCGCGCCGTTGGCCTCCAGGGCCGAGCCCGCATTGAAGCCGAACCAGCCGAACCACAGGAGCGACGCCCCCACCATCGTGAGCGTCAGGCTGTGCGGCGGCATCGGCTCGCGCCCGAAGCCGACGCGCTTGCCCAGCACGAACGCGCCGACGAGGCCGGCGACGCCCGCGTTGATGTGGACCACCGTGCCGCCGGCGTAGTCGAGCGCGCCCCAGCGCCAGATGAGGCCGCCCTGCGCCGTGAGGGCATTCACGTCCGCGGTCGGGGTGAAGGCATCGGCGCCGGGCCAGTACCACACCATGTGCGCCACCGGCAGGTAACTGAAGGTGAACCAGATGACCAGGAACAGCAGCACCGCCGAGAACTTGATGCGCTCGACCACCGCGCCGAGGATCAGGCAGCAGGTGATGGCGGCGAAGGTCGCCTGGAAGGCGACGTATACCAGCTCGTACAGCACGGTGTTCTTGGAGAAGGTGGAGACGGTGGCGAAGCTGCCGGTCCTGGGGTCGAAGACGCCGGACAGGAACAGGCGCGAGAACCCGCCGATGAAGGCGTTGCCCTGCGTGAAGGCGAGCGAGTAGCCGTAGATGCACCACAGCACGGTGATCAGTGAGAAGCCGACGAACACCTGCATCAGCACCGAGAGCATGTTCTTGGTGCGCACCAGTCCGCCGTAGAAAAGGCCCAGCGCCGGCACCGACATCAGGAGCACCAGTGCCGTGGAGGTGAGCATCCAGGCGGTGTCTGCCTTGTTCGGTACCACCGGGTCGGACGCGAGTGCGAGCGCCGGGGCTGCCAGGAGCGCAACGGTCAGGAGTCGCGCCAGGAGCACCGGGCGTCGCGGGGCTGTGAGCATGGTCTCTCCGTTGTCCGAACCGCCGTCCCGGGATCGGTGGGGCGTGCGGTGGCGGCGGCTGCCCGTTAAGCTAGGCCACCGCGCGCTTCGGAGGTGCAGCTTCCGTGCCATGCGCGTCCCGGATCGTAATTCCCGGGGTTTGCGCACGCGGAGCGTGCAGCGCCTGCACCGTTTTGGAGCCCAACGGGCGGCATGCGCCTCTTTTTCGGGCAGCGTCGAGGAGGATTACCGGCATGGACACGATGCGGATCGACGAAATCGCGCGCCGCCTGATGGAGCGCGTGCCGCCGGCACTGAAGAGCGTGCAGACGGACCTGGAGGGCAATTTCCGCGCGATCCTCCGCGACCGCCTGAGCAAGCTCGACCTGGTGAGCCGCGACGAGTTCGACGCGCAGACGCGGGTGCTCGAGCGCACGCGCGCGCGGCTGGAGGCGCTGGAGAAGCGCCTTGCGGCGCTGGAGGCGGACGGGCCCTGACGGGGCCGCGGACCCGCGGCCTGGCCTTGCCCTACTGGGCCATCTGCACCATGTGGTCGACGGCCTGCTTCACCAGGTCGTCCGAAAGGTCGATGCGGCCGCCCTTGGCCGGCATGACCCCGCTCTTGCCGTTGAAGCCCTTGAGTGCGTGCTCATACAGCGTCGCCTTGCCCTGCGCGATGCGCGGGCCCCAGGCGGCCTTATCCCCGGCCTTCGGGGCACCGGCGATGCCGGCACCGTGGCACGTGCTGCAGACCTGCTGGAATACCGCGGCGCCGTCCTTGGGTAGCGCGACCGGCATGGCCGACCCGGCAGAGCCCGAGTCGGACTTGATCGCAAGCGCGGCGTTGTCCTGGCCGGCGACGGCCTCGCGGCTCACCGGCGCCAGGCGGTCGGCGACGTTCTTGCTGTAGTCGCGCTCCTCAAGCACTTGCCGCTCCTGGGTGTGCCCCACCACTCGGGCGAAGGCGAAGATACCCAGCGCGACCAGAATCAGAAGACCGATCACCACGCTGAAGACATTGATGAAATGGGTATCGTGCTTGCTCACAATGCGTTCTTTCTGCGCCAATGGCCGAAGCGGCGGCGCAGTATAGCCGCGCCGCCACCCGTCGGTTAAGGGAGCGGGGGCCGGGACCGGCGCAGAGCGCAGAGGGCGGCCCGCGGAAGGCCGCCGGGCTCTGTCAGCGGACCGAAGGGTCGATCATCCGCAGCGCCTGGCCCATATCATTGCCCTGCTGGCCGGTCGCGTTGATGTCCTGCTGGGTATGGCTGAACCCCGCGGCACAATTTGCCATCGGCAGCCGGGAGGCGGTCGGGTTGCAGGCGGATGAAGGGTTTGCCGCAGCGTTTGCCGAGGCGGGGCTCGGGGTGCGGGGTGTGGCGCAGGCCGCGAGGGCCAGCGCCAGCGTCAGGGTTGCCATCCGGAGCATGGGAGTCCTCCCGTCATTCGTTTCGCCACTTTGCGCCCTATTGGACGCCGCGGAAAGCTCCCGGTTCCGCCCCACGCGCAATGCGGATGGCCTTGTTTTCGGGGGCCAAAATGGACGCCCTCGGGGACCGGCGCGTATGATCGCCCGCCCCAACGCGCCCGTAGCTCAGTTGGATAGAGTGGCAGCCTCCGAAGCTGCAGGTCGCTGGTTCGAATCCAGTCGGGCGCGCCAAATTTATAATAAAATCAACAGTTTAATTCTTGCCCAGTGCCCGGTCAGGCTAAGATCGGAGCAAAGAGCAGGAGACCCGATGTGGCAGCCGTGCCCGACATGCAGATCACCTGTCTGCTGGTCGCATGGAGTGAGGGCGACCCCGAAGCGCTCAAGGCCCTGACGCCGCTCATATACGACCAGATGCGGCTGCTTGCCGCCCGGCACATGCGCCGCGAGTCCGGGGCCCGTACGTTGCAGACCACCGGCCTCGTGCACGAAGCCTTTCTCAGGCTGGTGGACCAGAAGCTGCCCCACTGGCAGAGCCGGTCGCACTTCTTTTCGATCGCCTCCAACATCATGCGGCGCATCCTGGTCGATGAGGCGCGCGCCCGGCTCGCGGCGAAGCGCGGTGGCGGGTTGGAGCACGTCTCCATCGATGCCGTTCAGGAGAACGTCGAGGGCGTCGAGGGGCCGGTGGCGCTGCAGGTTGCGGGGCCGCCGGATGAGTCCGGCACCAGCGCGGATATCGTGGCCATCGACTGTGCACTGGCCAAGCTCGACCGCATCGACCGCCGGCAGGCGCAGATCGTCGAGCTGCGCTTCTTCGGCGGACTTACCGTCGAGGAGACCGGACAGGTGCTGAACATCTCCAACGCCACCGTCAAGCGCGACTGGATGATGGCCAAGGCGTGGCTGGCGCGGGAAATGACGGAGAGCGGCGCATGAGTACCGAGGACCGCTGGCAGCGCACGCGGGCACTGTTTCATGCGTGCATCGAGCTCAGTCCCGCCGAGCAGGACGAGTTTCTCTCGCGCGAGTGCGCGGCGGACCCCGGGATGCGCGCCGAGGTTCAGTCCCTGCTGGCGGCGCTGGCCAGCTCGAACTCTTTCCTGGAGGTGCCGGCAGCGGCGGCGGACGTGAGCGGCGAATCCTCCTGGATCGGCCGCATCCTGGGGGCCTACCGCATCCTGTCGCTGCTCGGCGCCGGCGGCATGGGGGAAGTCTATCGCGCGGTGCGCGCCGACGGACTCTATCCCCAGGAGGTCGCCATCAAGCTGATCAGGCGCGGCCTCGCCGGGGAGTTCATGCTGAACCGGTTTCGCGCCGAGCGCGAGATCCTCGCCTCCCTGCAGCATCCGCACATCGCCCGCATCCTCGATGCGGGCATCACCGACGGCGGTGCGCCATATCTGGTCATGGAGCTGATCAAGGGGGTGCCCATCGACCAGTTCTGCGAAAGCCGTGGGCTCACCGTAAGGCAACGCATCGAGCTGTTCCTGGATGTCTGCGGCGCGGTGCACTTCGCGCACCAGCACCTCACGATCCACCGGGACCTGAAGCCCGGCAACATTCTGGTCACCGATGACGGGCAGGTGAAGCTCCTGGATTTCGGCATCGCCAAAGTGCTGGCGGCGGGCGACGGTGCGGCGCAGACGCAAGTGCACGCGATGACCCCGGAATATTCGAGCCCGGAGCAGATCCGCAACCAACCCATCACGACCGCGAGTGACGAGTACGCGCTCGGCGTCCTGCTGTACAGGATGCTCACCGGCAGGAGCCCGTACCGCACCGACAGCGCGGATACCTACACGCTGGCGCGCGAAGTGTGCGAGGCGGATCCCCCGATGCCGAGCGCAGCGCTCGCGAGCGACTCCGCGCTGGTGACCCGCAACCAGCTGCGGGGTGATCTCGATAGCATCGTTCTCACCGCGCTGCGCAAGGAGCCCGCGCGCCGCTACGCTTCCGTGCAGCAGCTCGCCGACGATCTGCAGCGGCACCTCGACCAACGCACGGTCGCGGCACGACCGCGGACATGGCGGTATGCGGCGGGCCGGTTCGTTGCGCGTAACCGGGCCCTGTCCTTCGCGCTGGCCGCGATCGCCGTCGTGCTGGTCGCGGGGATCCTCGCGACCGAGCACCAGGCGCGTATCGCGGCCGCCGAGCGCGACCGCGCGCAGCGGCACTTCGACAGCGTTCGGCAGCTGGCCAATTCGTTCATGTTCGATCTGCACGATGAGATCGCGAAACTGCCCGGTTCGATCAAGGCACGGCAACTACTGGTCACCAAGGCGCTCACCTACCTGGACATGCTGTCACGGGAATCCGGATCCGACCGGGCCCTGCAGGTCGAACTGGCCGAGGCCTACCTGCACGTGGGTCGGGTGCAGGGGGAGGTGGGCTATGACAATCTCGGGGATCACAAGGGCGCCCTGGAGAATTTCCAAAAAGCGATCGCACTCCTGGATCGGGCGCTGGGAACTGACCCTGCATCGCGCCCCGAATTCATGACGCTTGCACGGGCGTACAACCTCGCGGCCGGCGCTCTCGGCGCACTCGGCCGACCGCAGGAACAACTGGAGATGATCAACAAGGGCATTGCGCTCACCCAGCGCCGGCTGCAGCTCCAGCCGGACTCGGTCGAAGTGCGGGCGTGGGTCGGCCGCGCGTACTTCGGCCGGGCGCAGTTTCGCGGCAATCACGGCGACCCCGACGGGGCCCTGGCGGATTCGCGCACGGCCGCGCAGACGTATGAGCAGGTGGTCGCCCGCGACAGCTCCCTCGCGAACCGCAACAACCTGGCGTTCGCCTATTCCAACGTCGGGGAGAATCTGCTGACGAAATCGGACGACGCCAGCCATGCGCAGGCCATCGAGTACCTGACCCGGGCTCTGAATACCATGCGCAGCGTGGCGCACGACGACCCGAACAATGCCAGTCTGCAGCGGCACCTGGCAGTAACGGCCGGGGAACTGGGTTTCTCGCTGGCGGGCCTCGGCAAGCCCCGCGAGGGACTGCCGTACCTCGAGGAGAGCCAGCCGATATTCCAGAGGCTGTACGACTCAGACAGGAGCAATCGGCTCGCCCAGCTGGATCTTGCGGACAACGACGAGAACACGTGCAGCCTGTACATCACCCTGGATCCCGCCAAGGCCGTCAGCCATTGCCAGGCGGCACTGCGGATCCTGGGCGCCTTGCCCAGCCCGCCGGCGAGCGACCTGGAACTCAGTGCCGCGTACATCGAGGCGCAGACGGTGCTCGCCGAGGCGTATGCCGCCGCCGCGGAGGCGACCCCGCGCAGCCATCGCGCTGAGGGCTGGAGTGCCGCGCGGCGCACCGCCGAGACCGTACTGCAGTCGGCGCAGGAAATCGTGAAGCAGAAGCCCGAACTCTCAGGTCAGTACACTCAATTCATAACGCGCTCCCGCGCGGTGCAAAGCCGCTCCTCCCAGGCGCTCTGACCGGCGGCACAAGCCGCCCCCTCTCCAGGCACGGACACCCAGGCGCCCGCCGGCGCGTGAGCCGCTTTTGCGCGGCTTTCCGCACTGTGGAGATAGGTCCTGGAGAAACGTTCATGTACCGCGAATATGTCAGGCGGCTGTGCCGGCTGGCCGCGCTCGCTGCCCCTGCGCTGCTGCTCGCCTGTAACGGCCACGATTCCGGCACGTCGGCCACGTACTCACTGAGCGCCTCGGTGTCCGGGCTTACCGGAACCGGGCTTGCCCTGGCGAACAACGGCACCGGGACGGTTGCGGTCAGTGCCAACGGAACGGTGAAGCTGGCCTCCGGCATCGCCGCCGGCGCGAGCTACAAGGTCACGGTCGCAACGCAGCCCACCGCGCCCGCGCAGACCTGCACCGTGACGAACGGGTCGGGTACCGCGCAGGGCGACGTGTCGAACGTCGTGGTCGCCTGCAAGGACAACTACCAGCCCACCTATACGCCGGCTCCGAAGGGCGTCGCGGCAGGAGCGGCCACGACGCAGTCCGTCGATGCCACGGGCGGCTCGCTCACTTCGGCCGACGGGCGCATCACGCTGCAGATTCCGGCCGGGGCGCTCGCGGGACCGACACAGATCAGCGTGCAGCCGATCACCAGCACGGTCGGGAACGGCGTGGGCGCCGCTTACCGCCTGGAGCCGGAAGGCACGACCTTCGCAGTGCCAGTGACGCTCACCTTTCATCTCTCGGCCACCGAAGCGCCCGCCCTCAACTCCACTTTCGTCGCGACCCAGGAGGCGAACGGGCTGTGGTACTCGCAGCCGCACCAGCAGCGCGACGCCACCGCGCAGACGGTCAGCGTCACCTCGACACATTTTTCCGACTGGACGATCGCCCAGACCCTCGAGCTCGTGCCGAACTTCAGTCGCGTGCAGACCAATGGTTCGGAGCAGCTTACCGCGAAGATATTGATCGTCTCGCCAGATGACGACCTGCTCGCAAGCCCGGCGAAGGCGCCCGTGGCGCTGCCTGAGCCGGTGGTGCTCGATCAGCAACTCAACGGTACCAAGATCTGGAAGGTCGACGACGTAATCGGAGGCTATGACACCGTGGGCTTCATCAGCGACCCCGGCAAATACGACTCTCCCTATTCCGAGCCGTCGCCGAACCAGGTGATCGTATCCCTGACACTTCAGTTCGATTCCGAAAAGACATGGACGCCAGAGGGCAAGGTGATCGCCATCGCCACGGTGGAGATCTACGCGCATGAAGTCTGGGACGGCTCTACGGATGTCACCCAGGTGGACGGCAGCAAGGCGCACGCCGACGTCACTTTCGGGGAAAAGGACGTCGGCTCAAATCCCGCCCGCAAACAGTTCGTCGTGACTTCCGGTGTGGTGACCGTCGAGATTCCAACTACGAATCCGCAGGGTTGCCCGCAGTCCATATCCCCCACGTCGCACACGATCGGCGCCGGTGAGGGGTCGATGCAGGTCACCTACCCGGTGCCATCGGACCCCAGCACCGCGCAGGTCACGGGCAACGGCATCTCGGTCTGGCAGGCCGTCCTGACGGTCGAT
Source organism: Pseudomonadota bacterium (assembly GCA_018241425.1). GTDB lineage: Bacteria > Pseudomonadota > Gammaproteobacteria > Steroidobacterales > Steroidobacteraceae > 13-2-20CM-66-19. The sequence goes on along the minus strand of JAFEDU010000005.1, from coordinate 83,881 downwards.
TGCCCGAACGGCACCCAGACCATCGACACCTCGGTATCCGCGAACTGGTGGCCGAGTCTTCCCGGCGACCCGCCGCTCACGGCGACGAACGGCGAGGTGGCCGGGACCGTCGACGACGGTATCGCCCACGGCACCATCCATTTTGTACGTCAATAAGCGGGGACGAAGACATGTCTCATATGAAACACACTGCCGCGCTTGCGATCATGGTGACGCTCTGGATGCTGTGCGCTCGCGCCTCGGCTGCCGCTCCGGTCATCGGGGTGGTGTTGCCCCAGGGACCCATGGTCGTAAGTGCCGCGGCGGGCGACGCGCTGCGGCAGCAGATCATCCAGAAACTGCAGGGCGCGTCCCTGGATGCGGTGCCCCTGAATGGCGCCACCGATGCGCTGCGGGACGGCGAGGCTCAGTCCCTGCACTGCCGGTACATTCTCTACACCCACCTGGCAAAGCAGGCCGGCGGCGGCTTGCGCAGCAAGCTGTCGATGCTCGGTGGCGCCTTGTCACTGGGCCAGCACGGCAACGCGATCGGGAACCCCGCGAATTCGGCGCCTACCTATGCCGCCCTCAAGCAGGGCGACGCCGTGGAGCTGGCCTACCGGCTGGTGGAGGTCGGCACGGCGCCCGACACGATCGCCCCGCAGAGCTTCGCCAGTGCCAAGGCCAGCTCCGACGGCGAGGACATCGTGACCCCGGTGGTCGCGCAGCTGGTCGACGCGGTGAGCGCCCGCGCGCAGGGCAAGGGCGCGGCTGCGCCCGCCGCTGCGACGCCGCCGGTGGACGGCCCTGCGGGCGGGAGCCACTCACCGTTCGGCGCGCTGTTCGGGCATCGCTCGAGCGCCGCGGCCAAGGACCCCTCCCGCGCCCCCGGCGCCGACATGGACTGCGCGCGGCTCGCCAGCATGCCCGGTTCCGTCTTTACCCAGGACACGTGCGAGAAGATGAAGGCATCGCAGCAGACTTACGCCGCTGCGGCGGCCGACCCGCGTGCCCAGCGCCCCGGGGATGAGGCGATGAGCTGCCAGCAGATCTTCGCCGAGATGAAACAGCAGCCGCTGCAGCCGGTGACTGCCGAGCAGCGCCAGAAGGCCGCCGCGACCGGGCAGGCTCTGCAGGAGGCGACCGGTCGCGCCGTGAAGGCGGCCCACCAGGAGGCGGTCGAAGATCAGGCCGTGGTCGCCGCCGCAAGCTCTGCGGACAACGCCACCGAGCTCGCCACTGCGGGCATGGTTCGGGGCCATGCCCTGCAGACGGCCGAGAAGGGGATAGAGGCCCGCCACAAGGCGGTGAACGAAGAGGTCACCCGGGAAAATACTCCTGCGGCGCAGCAACAGATGGCGTTCCTCGGGGACACGGCCGCCCAGGGCATGAGCGAGTTCAACTCCAACCCGAGGCTTGCGCGCCTAATGCAGCTGGCCCAGACCCGGGGATGCAAGGGCGGACCCTGACCTTCGCAGCCCGGTAACTTCAGGCCGGATCAGGGCCCGCTCTGGCCCTCGAGGGGTTCCTGGCCGCGCGTCATCAGCCCGAGAGGGCAGCCTGACCGGTCTCCAGGAGCGACTTGAGGTTCGAGATCACCTTCGGCCAGCCCCCCGAGATCGCCTCGACGAAGCGCACGCCGGGTCGCGCGATGGAGTGGGTGATGGTGAGCCGCACGGCACCCGCCTCCGGCACCAGTTCCATCACGCAGCGCGAATACCCTTCTGCCTTGAGCTCCTCGCGGAACTCGTTGCGCCACTTCAGCACCAGGCGCCGGGGCGGATCGGCCTCGAGCACTTCGCCGGTGTCGGCGGTGCGGCCGTCCGCGAACACCAGCTTCCACGGTGCGCCCGCGGTGAAGGTGCTTTCCGCATGAATGCCGAACCAGTACTTGCGCATCCAGTCCGCGCTGGTGAGCGCCTCCCACAGCCGCTCGGGCGTGGTGCGGATGTAGGTGACGTAGACATAGGTGTTGCGTTCGGGGTCGGTGCTCATGGCTCGTCTCCTTCGAGGCCTTTCTTCAATGCGTCGAGCGCGGCGAGGCGCGGGCGCTCGAACTTCCTGATCCAGCGTTCGTACACCTGCTGCAGCGGCACGGGGTTGAGGAAGTGCAGCTTCTCGCGCCCGCGCCAGACGACGGCCACCAGGTTGGCACCCTCGAGCAGCGCCAGGTGCTGGGTCACCGCCTGGCGCGTCATCGACAGGTGCGCACACAACTGGCCGAGTGTGCGTCCATCGTGGGCGTACAGCAGGTCCAGGAGCTTGCGGCGGCTGGGGTCCGCGAGCGCCTTGAACAAGAGGTCCGCTTCACTCATGCCGCCGCCTCATCCGTGGTTGGGATTATATGCAAGTAATTACTTGCATATCAAGTCGCGCGAGCCGGGCACGGCAGGGCGGGGAGTTTTCAGAGCCAGCCCTTGCGCTTGAAGTAGAGCCAGGGGGCGAGCGCGGTCACGACCATCATCGCGGTGGCCGCCCACACGCCCCAGGGCTCGTGCAGCAGCGGGATATACGCGAAGTTCATGCCGAAGAACGCGCCGATCACCGAGGGCGGCAGCAGCAGCACCGTCACCACCGAGAAGATCTTGAGGATGTTGTTCTGGTCGATGGTCACGAGCCCGAGCGTGGCGTCGAGCAGGAACTGCGCCTTGCCGACGAGGAAGGTGGCGTGATCGCTCAGGGCTACCACGTCGCGCGCCACCGTGCGCACGCTGGCGCGCGCCTCGTTGCTCACCCGGTTGCTGCCCGACTGCTGCAGGAACCCGAGCAGGCGCGTGAGGCTGACCAGACTCTCGCGCGCCTTGGAGATGAGCTCGCCCCCCTGGCCGATGAGCTGCAGCTCCTGCTGGTAGTTGCGCCGCCCGGGGCGGCGCCCGGCGCGCGGGAAGACCCGGAGCGAGACGTTGTCGATGTCGCTGCCGACGCGCTCGAGCACGTCCGCGATGCGGTTCACGATCGCCTCCAGGATCCCCACCAGCAGCAGGGGTGCGGAGGTGCAGGTTGCCGGGTGGGTCTCGGCGAAGGTCACGAAGCCGCGGAACGACAGCAGGTCCGCGTAGCGGTTGGTGATGAGGCGGGAGCCCGCCAGGATAAAGGTGATCTGCGTGGTCTCGGGCAGGTCGGTGTCGGCCTTGTAGAGCACCGTGCAGGTGAGGTACAGCGTGCCGTTGTCCTCGTAGAGGCGGTTCGAGGTCTCGATCTCGCGCATCTCCTCGCGCGAGGGCACGTCGATCCCGAGGACCTGCTCGACGCGCTTCTCCTCCTCGGGCGTGGGATTGAGCAGGTCGAGCCACACGGCCTCGTCGGGAATCGGGCCGCTCAGGCCCACCTCGACGCGCTCCAGGCCGCGCGCGCCGGGCACGAAGACGTTCAGCACGGGAATCGCCGCGCGCCGGCGTATCCTGGCGCGCGCGGGGCCATCAGTGGCTCTTTTCCGCGGCGCTCAGGTCGCCAATCAGCTCGATGAGCTTTGCTTCCCCGCCGGCGCGGCCGACGTCCGTGGTGTACTTGCCGTTGACGATGATGAACGGGACGCTTTCCACGTGGTAGCGCCCGGTCAGGTCCTCCGCGCGCCGCATGTCGGCGTTCACGGTAAAGGAGTTCCACGCCTTGGTGAAGTCATCGGCGCTCACGCCGTTGTCGGTGGCGAACTTCTGCGCGAGCTTGAGTGACTCGTCCTCGTCGCCTTCCTGGCTCGCCAGGAGCACGTGCTGCTGCGCGATCGTCTCGAAGGCCTTGGCTATGAGGTCGTTCCGGCCGAGGGCCTGCAGCGTATAGAAGAGGTGCGCGTGGGCGCGGTGCAGCGGCTGCCAGATGACCGGCACGCGCACGAACTCGACGTAGGAGGGCTTGTTCTTGAGCCAGCCCTGCAGGAACGGCTCGAGCGCGTAGCAGTGCGGGCAGGCGAGCCAGAACACTTCCATCACCTCGACCTTGCCCGGGGCGACGCTGGTGGGCTGCGCGGGCACGAGCACCGTGTAGTTCACCCCCGGTTGCCACTTGCCCGGCGGCAGCCCCGCGCCGGCACCGGCGCCGGCCATGTTCTCGAGCGAGACGTCGGACGCGGAGCGGTCGGAGCCGGCATCCCCGCTCTCCTGGGAGCGGGTGGCCGCCTCGGTCTCGTTCCCGGAGGCCGCGGGTGCGGCCGGCGGGGCCGCCTGGGTTTCCGCCGCGGGTGGCGGCGGTGTCACCGGGGCGGGCGCCGGCTGCTCACGCGAGCAGGCGGCAAGGAGGGCAACGACCGCGAGCGCGGTGAATCGGCACATGGACGGCACTCCTTCGGCGGCGTGCCTTCAGCGCATGCCCTGCACGTAGGAGGCGACGTCGCGGATCTGCTCGGCGCTCAGGCGCTTGGCGATCGCGAACATCATCGCCGAGTTCGGGTCCGCCTTGTCGATGCCGGCACCGGTGTAGCGGGCACCGCTCGCGTAGTCGTTCAGCTGCTTGGCCACGTACTCGGACTGCTGCGCGCGCAGCGCCGGGTAGCCGCCGGCGAGGTTGCCACGCCCGGCCGGGCCGTGGCAGGCCACGCAGGCCGGGATCTCGTGCGCACGGTCGCCGCGCAGGTAGAGGTTCTCGCCGGCCTTCCAGTAGGAAGGATCGGCTTCCAGTCCCAGGGGGGTCTGGGCCGCGAAATACACCGCGATGTCAGCGATGTCCTGCTCCGAGAGGCCGCCCACCATGGGCATCATGACCGGGTTGGCGCGCGCACCGGACTTGAACAGGTGCAGCTGCTGGGCGATGTAGACCGCGCTCTGGCCGGCGAGCCGGGGCCACAGCGGATTGGTGCTGTTGCCATTGGGGCCGTGGCAGGCCGTGCATACGGCGGCCTTGGGGGCCCCGTCAGTGGCCTTGCCGTTGAAAGGGAAGGGGGCGGCCGTTGCGGCGGACACCGCGGGGGCCGCCTCGTCGGCTGGGCTCGCGCCGGCCCCGGCGCACAGGGCCGCGAGGGCGATCAGGGCAAGACGACGGGCGCGGAAAATCTCGAGGGTTGCCATGGGTATATCGGAGATGGTTTTTGCACGGAGCGACGGCGGCGGAATTGTACACTACGCCCGTGTTGACGCTGCCCGACGGCCTGGCCTGAACGGATGAGTGCCTTCCCCCAGGCCGCCTTCCTGGTGAGCGCGGCGAGCCCGACGCAGTTCCCACCGGACTTCGGCGCCGAGGTGGCCTTCGTGGGCCGCTCCAACGCCGGCAAGTCGAGCGCCATCAACGCGATCACCCATCACAAGGGGCTGGCGCGCACCAGCAAGACCCCTGGGCGGACGCAACTCCTTAATTATTTCCACCTGGCACCGAACGCGCGCCTGGTCGACCTGCCCGGCTACGGCTACGCGGACGTGCCGGCCGCGCAGCGCCGCGTCTGGGGGCCGCTGATCGAGGCGCTGCGGGAGCGGCAATCCCTCGCGGGCCTGTTCGTGGTGGTGGATGCACGCCGGGGCCTGAAGGACGGCGATGCGGACCTGATTGCCTGGGCCCGCCCCGAACAGCGCATCCACGTACTCCTCTCCAAGGCGGACAAGCTGACCCGCAGCGAGGGGATGGCGGCGCTGCGGGAGGCCGGGGCCGTTCTCGGGCCGCGGGCGAGCGTGCAGCTGTTCTCGGCGTTCAAGGGCACGGGGGTGCGCGAGGCCCAGGCGGTGCTCGAGGGCTGGATCCGGGGCGCGGGCGCCACCCCTGCAAGACCGGCCGCCCAATAAAAAACCCCGGCGGATTCGTGTGAAGCCGCCGGGGTCAGACTAACCCGGCACAGGTCTCATGAACCGGGTTGACCCGCTCAGGGAGGGAAGCGGGGAGTGCTTGCGCACTCACTAGGTCAGACTGGGGTACCCCCCGGAAGTTCCGGTGGCTGCGAGAAAAAATACCTATCTAAATCATAAGTTTGCTAGGCACCTTGTGGCAACGGCGCCACAAACTTACCTCCTGCGCCGCGTCAGCACGGATCTCGCGGGAAATGCCGGAATCCGGGCTTGTGGCGGCCGCGCCAGAGGCGGGGGAAACCCCTCCCGCTCAGTGCGCCTCGTCCCAGTTGCTGCCGGTTCCCACGTCCACCTTGAGGGGGACGGTGAGGGCGGCCGCCCCCACCATGTGCTCGCGCACCGTCTCGGTGAAGCTTGCCGTGAGCTCCTTGGGCACCTCGAACACCAGCTCGTCGTGCACCTGCATGATCAGGCGCACCGGGGATGCGGTCCTCGTGCACCACTCGTCCAGGGCGATCATGGCGCGCTTGATGATGTCCGCCGCGGTCCCCTGCATCGGGGCATTGATCGCGCTGCGCTCGGCGTACTGGCGCAGCTGCGGGTTGCCCGAGCGGATGTCGGGCAGGTAGAGCCGGCGGCCGAACACCGTCTCCACGTAGCCGCGCTCGCGGGCCTGGGTGCGGGTCTCGTCCATGAAGCGCCGCACTCCCGGGTAGCGCTGGAAGTAGCGCTCCACGTACTGCGCCGCGGCGGAGCGCTCGATGCCGAGGTTGCGTGCGAGGCCGAAGGCCGACATGCCGTAGATCAGCCCGAAGTTGATCACCTTGGCCGTACGGCGCTGGTCGGAGCTCACCTCCCCGAGCGCGACGCCGAACACCTCGGCGGCGGTGGCCTGGTGCACGTCGCGATCCTCGGCGAACGCGGCCCGCAGCGAGTCATCCCCGGAGAGGTGCGCCATGATGCGCAGCTCGATCTGCGAGTAGTCCGCCGCGAGCAGCACGCAGCCCGCAGGGGCGATGAAGGCCTGGCGGATGCGCCGCCCTTCAGGGCGCCGGATCGGGATGTTCTGGAGGTTGGGGTCGACGGAGGAGAGCCGCCCGGTGGCCGCGACCGCCTGGGCATAGGAAGTGTGGATGCGCCCGGTGCGTGCATCGACGAGCTCCGGCAGCTTGTCGGTGTAGGTCGACTTGAGCTTCGCGAGCGCGCGGTAGTCGAGCACCAGCCGCGGCAGGGCATAGTTCTCCGCCAGCTCCTCGAGCACGTCCTCGGCGGTGGAGGGCTGCCCGGTCGGGGTGCGGCGCTTGACCGGGAGGTTCAGCCGCTCGAACAGGATCTGCTGCAGCTGGCGCGGCGATTCGACGTTGAACTCATGGCCGGCCTCGCGGTGCGCGGCCACCACCAGGTCCTGCAGCGCGCGCGCGAACTCGCGGCTCTGGCCGCGCAGGCGGTCGCGGTCGACCAGCACGCCGCGCCGCTCCATGCGCGCCAGCACCGGCACCAGTGGCTGCTCGATGGTGGTGTAGAGCGTGGCGAGCGGCGCGATGCCCTCAAGCTGCGGCCACAGCGCGTGGTGCAGCTGGAGGGTGACGTCGGCATCCTCGGCAGCGTACTCGGCGGCGCGCTCCACCGGCACCTGCTCGAAGCCGATGGCCTTGGCGCCCTTGCCGGCCACGTCCGCGTAGCTGATGGTGCGCACGCCCAGGTAGCGCTGCGCGTCCGAGTCCATGTCGTGGTTGGTGGCGACGCTGTTCCACACGTAGGACTCGAGCATGGTGTCGAAGCGCATGCCCTTGAGCTCGATGCCCGCGTTCGCGAGCACGTGCGCGTCGTACTTGAGGTTGTGCCCGATCTTGCCGTGCTCCTCGCTCTCGAGGAGCGGCTTCAGGAGCGCCAGCACCTCATCCCGCGGCAGCTGGTCCGGGGCCCCGGGATAGATATGAGCCAGCGGCACGTAGGCGGCGTGCCCCGGCTCGATCGCGAACGACACGCCGACGATCTGCGCCACCATGTAGTCCAGGCTCGTGGTCTCGGTGTCGAAGGCAAAGAGCGTCGCGGCCTCCAGCTGCGCGATCCAGCGTGCGAGCGCTTCGCGCGTGGTGACGGTCTCGTAGTGGCGCGGCACCGCCGTGGGCGGCGGCGCAGCGGGGGCCCCCGCGGGCGCTGCCTGCGACGCTGCGGCCGCGGCCGGGGCGGTGGCGCCGCCGGCCGCGCCGCCCGCGTCGCCCTCGAGCTGGCGCAGGAGTGCACGCAGCTCGAGCTGCGTGTAGAGCGCCTTCAGCGTCGGGATGTCGGGGGGCTTGGGCGTGAGCTCCTCGATCGACAGTGGCAGCTCGAGGTCGGTGCGGATGGTCGCGAGCCGCCGCGACAGCTCGAGCGTCTCGAGGCCGGCGCGCAGGTTCTCGCCCACCTTGCCGGTGACTTCCGCGACGTGCTCGATCAGCCCGTCGAGGCTGCCGAACTGCTGCAGCAGCTTGGCCCCGGTCTTGGGGCCGACCTTGTCGATCCCGGGGATGTTGTCGGAGGAGTCCCCGATGAGCGCCAGGTAGTCGATGATCTGCTCGGGAAAGACGTCGAACTTCGCCTTGACCCCGGCGCGGTCGAGCACGCTCATGTTCATGGTGTTGATGAGCGTGATCGAGTCGTTCACCAGCTGCGCCATGTCCTTGTCGCCGGTGGAGATGAGCACCTGCTGGCCCGCGGCCGCGGCGCGGCGCGCGAGCGTGCCGATGACGTCATCCGCCTCGACCCCGGGGATGCGCAGGAGCGGCAGTCCCTGCGCGGTGATGATCTTCAGCAGCGGGTCGATCTGCGAGCGCAGGTCATCCGGCATCGAGGGGCGGTGCGCCTTGTACTCGGCGAACAGCTCGTCGCGGAAGGTGCGCCCGGGCGCGTCGAACACCACGGCGATGCGCTGCGGCTGATAGTCCTTGAGGAACTTGAGCAGCATGTTGAGCACGCCGAGCACGGCGCCGGTCGGCTCGCCGCGCGAGTTGCTGAGCGGCGGCAGGGCGTGGAAGGCCCGGTAGACATAAGACGAGCCGTCAAAGAGAACCAGGTCCGGGGAACGCGTCATGGAAGGTGCTGCCGGAAGCGGGCCGCGAGTATAACGGACATAAGGCACCGTCCCCGGCCGGGCGGAGCGTCAACCCGCACCACCCCGCTGCGCTATGGGAGTCAGGAACACCCCTTGCCGGGAGCACCCTTGAGCCTGTCTGCCGACACCCAGGCCGCCATCGCGGCCAACCGCTTCGGTCTCGGCGCCCGCCCGGGCGATCTCGAGGCGATCGGCTCCGATGCGCGCGGCTGGCTGCGTGCCCAGCTCAAGGGCTCACCGCCGCAGATCGCCGGCGCCGATCTCAAGCCGTCCTTCACGACCCTCGCCGAGGCGCTCGAGCTGCGCCGCCAGATCGAGGAGCGCAAGAAGTCCGGCACCCTCGACCCGGCCATGGCCGAGGAGCAGCAGCAGAAGCTCGGGCAGTTCGTGCGCCCGGTGTACGTGAGCGAGGCCACCGCGCGGTTTGCGCTGGCAGTCGGCACCGAGCGGCCGTTCCTCGAGCGCCTGAGCCAGTTCTGGACCAACCACTTCGCGGTCTCGATCGACAAGCAGTTCATGCCGGCACTCGCCGGCGCGTTCGAGCGCGAGGCGATCCGGCCCAACGTGCTCGGGCGCTTCGCCGACCTGCTGCTCGCGGCCGAGTCGCACCCGGCGATGCTCATGTATCTCGACAACTTCATCTCCGTGGGGCCGGACTCGCAGGCCGCGCAGCGCTTCGAGCGGCGCCCGAACGCCCCGCACCTGGGCATCAACGAGAACCTGGCGCGCGAGATCCTGGAACTGCACACCCTCGGCGTCGGCGGCGGTTACACGCAGGCCGACGTCACCACCTTCGCGCAGGTGATCACCGGCTGGTCGATCGGCGGCAACCACGGCCGCTTCCAGAGCGGGGAGCCGGGCCGGTTCGTGTTCCGCCCCGGGCTGCACCAGCCGGGCGCCAAGACCGTGCTCAACACCCGCTACCCGGACTCCGGCTACGGCCAGGGCGTGGCGGTGCTGAACGACCTTGCGCGCCATCCCTCGACCGCACACTTCATCGCCACCAAGCTGTGCCGCCACTTCATCGCCGACGAGCCCCCCGCGGCGGCCGTGAATCGCGTGGCGGGCGCCTTCACCGCGAGCGAGGGCGACCTGCCGACGGTCTACCGCACGCTCGTGGAGACGCGCGAGGCCTGGGCAGCGCCGCTCACGAAATTCAAGACGCCGGCCGACTACATCTATTCGGTATACCGCGGCCTGGCGCTGCCGGTGGAAGCGGGCAAGGGCCCGCTCGGCCCCTTCGAAGTCCTCGGGCAGCGTATCTGGCAGCCGGGATCGCCCGCGGGCTGGCCGGACCGCAGCGCCGACTGGGACGGCTCGTCCGCGCTCCTGAAGCGCATCGAGTGGGCGGACCAGACCGGGGCGCGCCTCGGCAGCCGCATCGATGCGAAGGCGCTCGGACCACAGCTCCTGGGCGAGAACCTGACGGACGCGACGCGCACGGCGGTGTCGCGCGCGGTGAGTGCGGAGCAGGCGGTGACGCTGCTGCTCGCCGCCCCGGAATTCATGCGCCGCTGAACCTCACGGAATAAACCCCATGGCCTCCCTCAAGCGACGTCAGTTCCTGAAGCTCGGTGCCCTCGCCGCCGGCGGTGCCTTCCTCACCACCCGGCTCGCGTTCGCCGGCAACGGCGGGCCGCCGACGCGCTTCGTGCTCGTGATCCTGCGCGGGGCGCTCGACGGACTGGCTGCGGTCCCGCCGTATGCCGACCCGGACTACGCGGCGCTGCGCCGCGAGGTCGCGCTGCATGAGCCGGGCGCCAACGGCGGGGTGCTGCCGCTCAACGGTTTCTTCGGCCTCCATCCGTCCTTCGGCTTCCTCGGCCAGGCCTATGCCAACCGCGAGCTCGTGGTGTTCCAGGCGGTCGCGAGCCCCTACCGCGAGCGCTCGCACTTCGACGGCCAGGACGTGCTGGAGAACGGGTCGCTCAGGCCGCACGCGCTGCAGAGCGGCTGGCTCAACCGCGCGCTCGCGCACCTGCCCGGTGCCCCGGCGCGCGAGCCGGGCGTGGCGCTCGGTCAGAACGTGCCGCTGGTCATGCGCGGACCTGCGGAGGTGAGCTCGTGGTCACCCTCGAAGATGACCGCGCTCGATGAGGACACGCTGGCGCGGCTCACGGACCTGTATGCCCACGACCCGCTGCTGTCGGTGCGGCTCGCGGACGCCACCGCGGCCGATGCGCTGGTCGCGGGTGACTCGCAGATGACGATGGCCGCCGCCCCCGCGCAGGGCGCGGCCGCCTACGCCGCGCGCTATGCGCAGCTGGTGAAGGCGGCCGCCGGCTTCCTGCGCCAGGAGAACGGCCCGCGCGTCGCGGTCTTCGACACCACCGGCTGGGACACGCACGCCAACGAGGGCGGGGCTGAGGGCCAGCTGGCCGGGCGTCTCAAGGCGCTCGATGGCGGCCTTGCGATGCTGAAACAGGAACTGGGACCGGTGTGGTCGCAGACCGCGGTGCTCATGGTCACCGAGTTCGGCCGGACCGCCGCGGTCAACGGCACGCGCGGCACCGATCACGGCACCGGGACGGCGGCGTTCCTGTGCGGCGGCGCGGTTGCCGGCGGGCGGGTGATCGCGGACTGGCCGGGGCTGTCGGCCCGTGCGCTCTACCAGGGGCGCGACCTCAACCCCACGCTCGACCTGCGCGCGGTGTTCAAGGGGATCCTGAGCGAGCACATGGGCGTGCCCGAGCGCGCCCTGGACGCTGAGGTCTTCCCCGACAGCGGCGCGGTGCGCGCGCTGCGCGGGCTCACGCACGCCTGAGGAAACCGGCCGCCGCTACTGCGGCGGGGTCTGCGCGTCCGGATCGTCCTTCTTCGGGACACTGCTGGCGGGCGCGGGCGCGGCAGGCGGCGCCGGCCGCGTGACCACCGTGGGATTCTTGTCCGGCAGGTAGAGCGGCCCCTTCTGGCCGCAACCGCACAGGAGCAGCGCGGCACCAAGACTCAGGGTTGCGGCTCTCATACGTACATCGGGCGGCGGTCCTTGAGCGCGAGCCACCCGCGCGCGACGCGGTAGGCAATCCACACTCCCAGCGCCACGTGACCGAAGTAGAACATCGGAATGCCGATGATCACGAACATCAGCGGCACGCAGACCGCGTAGATGACCACGCTCCACAGCAGCGCGAACCAGAACGTGCGGATCTGCCAGCGGAAGTGGGACTCGAGGAAGGTCCCGACCGTCGCCGAGCGGCGCGCGTAGTTCATCACGACCGCGATGATCGAGGGCAGGCCCCACACGAAGCTGCCCACGATCGTGTGGAAGGTTGAAAGTCCGACCAGGACCGCGAGCGCGTGCAGCGCGTAGATGACGTGCGTGTAGGTGAGCAGGGAGTCGTCGACCCGCGGGGCTTCCGCGCTCATCGGGGGTACCGTGTCGGTCATGTTGGTTTTCCGTCCTTAAGGTTTCGGGCGGCGCTCGACGACCGCCATGGTGATGCGCGACACGCACACCAGCCGGCCCTCGTCGTCGCGGATCTCGATGCCCCACACCTGGCTGCGCGCGCCGATGTGGAACGGGCGCGCGGTCGCGGTCACCGTGCCGCTGGACACCGCACGCAGGTGGTTGGCGTTGATCTCCTGGCCGAGGCACATGAACTTCTCCCCGTCCACGCACAGGAGCGCCGCGACGCTGCCGACCGTCTCGGCGAGCACCACGGAGGCACCGCCGTGCAGCACGCCGAACGGCTGGTGCGTGTGGGGGGCGACCGGCATGGTGGCCCTGAGGTAATCCGGTCCGATCTCCGTGAAGCGGATCCCCAGGTGCCCGGGCAGGACCGGCTGGCCGCGCTCGGTCAGGACTTCCGGGGTGGTGCTGGTGTGCCAGATGCTCATGGCGGCTAGTCTAGCCCTTTGCACAGTGGCAATCTGCACCGCCTCGGGACCAGAAGTGGTGTGGATGCGATGAATGCCCTTTGCTTTGCACCCGCCGAGCCGCCGGCCGTTGCCGTGGCCGGGAGCGCGGCACGCTTCCCGGTGCACCGCATCTACTGCGTGGGCCGCAACTACGCCGAGCATGCGCGCGAGATGGGCCGCGACCCGACCCTGGAGCCGCCGGTGTTCTTCATGAAGCCCGCCGACGCGGTCGTCGCCAACGGCACCGCGGTCCCGTACCCGCCGGCCACCGAAAACCTCCACCACGAGATCGAGCTCGTGGTCGCGCTCAAGTCCGGGGGTTCCAACATCCCGCAGCATGAAGCGCTCGGGCACGTGTTTGGATACGCGGTCGGCAACGATCTCACGCGCCGTGACCTGCAGAACGCGGCCAAGGCGCGCGGCGGCCCGTGGGATGCCGCCAAGGGGTTCGATCATTCCGCGCCGCTCGCGGCGCTGCGCCCGGTGGCGGCCGGGCACGTAAGCACCGGGCGTATCTGGCTCACGGTGAACGATGAGCTGCGCCAGCAGTCCGACGTCGCAGACATGATCTACGCGGTACCTCAGGTCATCGCGGCGCTCTCGCAACTGTACGAGCTCAAGCCGGGCGACCTGATCTTTACGGGAACCCCTGCCGGTGTCGGCCCGCTCAGGGTCGGCGACCGCATCGAGGGCGGCATCGAGGGGCTCGAGACCCTGCGGCACACGATCGCCGCGGCCGCACACGGCACCCGTACGTGATGCGTCTCTACACTTACTTCCGCAGCTCCGCCGCCTACCGCGTGCGGATCGCGCTCAACTACAAGGGCCTGAGTTACGAGAGCGTACCGGTCAACCTGCGCGGTCCGGTGAGCGAGCAGCGCTCGGCCTCCTACCTGAAGCTGAACCCGCAGGGACTCGTGCCGCTCCTGGAAGACGAGGGCCAGGTGCTGCGCCAGTCGCTCGCGATCATCGAGTACCTGGAGGAGACCCATCCCAGCCCGGCGCTCCTGCCGGTGGGCGCCAGCGCACGCGCCGCTGTACGCGCCCTCACGCTGGCGATCGCCTGCGACATCCATCCGCTGAACAACCTGCGCGTGCTCAACTACCTGCGCGGCCCACTTGGATGCGAGCAGCCGAGGGTGGACGCCTGGTACGCGCACTGGATCGCGCAGGGCTTCGGGGCGCTGGAGACGGAAGCCGCGCGCGGCACCGGCGATGGCCGGCACCTGTACGGAGATGCGGTGACGCTCGCAGACGTGTGCCTGGTGCCGCAGATGTACAACGCACGGCGCATGAACTGCGATCTCGCCGGCTATCCGACGCTGCGGGCGATCGAGGCTCACCTGACGGGACTGCCGGCATTCGCGGCGGCGGCGCCCGAGCGCCAGGCGGACGCCGACTAGCGATGGGCGCGGTCAGCCACTGACCGCGCTCACGATGACGAACTCGCCCGGGACACTGAACGACTCGCCGCTCCGCCACGGCTCGAGCGAATCGAGGTAGCGGCGCCGGACACGCTCGCGCGCCGGCGGATCCAGCCGCGACCAGGCGAGCGCCACCGGACCGCCGACGAGCGCGGCATCGCAGGCCTCCTCGGGCGAGGTGTAGCTGAGCGTGGTCGTGACCCGGGAACAACGGGTGACGGTGAAACCCGAGCTCGCGCACAGGTCGGGGAGCGTCGCGCCCTGTCCCAGCCGGAAGAACAGCGGGCACACCTCGCTGTGCACCTCGGCATCCACGATCGGGAAGACCTCCGCCCAGCCGCAACGGCTGCGCTCAGCCCACACGGCAAGGACGACGCGCCCGCCCGGGCGCAGGGCGCGGCGCATCTCGCGCAGGGCATCCTCGGGCTGCGGCACGTACATGAGCCCAAGGACACACAGCACGACATCGAAGGTGCCCTCGGGGAGCGCGAGCTCTTCGGCGCCCATGCGCATGAAGCAGGCGTTGTCGCAGTGCAGCGCGGCCGCGCGTGCCGCGGCCGTATCCACCATGCGCTGCGAAAGGTCGACGCCCGTGACCTCGCCGCCCGGGGCCACGCGCCGGGCGGCCTCGAGCGCGGTCGCCCCCGTGCCGCAGGCGATGTCCAGCACGCGCTCACCGGGCTGGAGGGCGGCGCAGGCCATGACTTCGGCCTGCGCCGGGGCAAGCTGGGCCGACCACAGCAGGTCGTAGGCTTCCGCCGCCCGGTCCCAGCCGTAGCGCTGCACGCGCCGCTGCAGCCTAGCCTCCATCGTCAGGCGGTCTTGGCGGGCCGGGTTGCGGCCAGCGCACGCACGTCCGCGGTGGTCAGGGGATTGCCCGCGATGGCCCAGTCACCGCTCCTGACCTCCTCGATCACGGCCCAGGTCACCGGACGCATGGACTCGCCTTCGATGCGGACCAGGGCATCGGTCAGGTCGCGGACGATGCGGGTCTTCTGCTCGGCCGAAAAAACACCTTCGATGATTTTCACGTTGATCAGTGGCATGGAAGTCTCCTTGGGTTGTCGTGAGTGAGCGGCACCGCACCGGTGCCGTGGGGTCCACTAGACGCGCCCGCGTGCCGTGAGGTCCTGACCGGCCGTCGCGAAAGGCTGCCCGGGCGTCCGGCGCGATGGGGCGGCCTGACCGGGCGTCCGGATCTGCTGACCGGGCGTCCGCCGTGAGGGCAGCGTCGAGCTGTGCCGGCTTGGCGGGGATTGCCGGGTAAGCCCAATATGGTTGCCCTGCACCTGCCCGGATCACGTCCATGAACGAAGCGAACATCGCGGGCGCCCTGCAGCGGGTCCGCTCGGTCCTGCAGCGCCGCCCCGACGCGGCCGATCACGTGGACGATCCCGTCCGCGCCTGCTGGAAAGGTGGCATGCACGTCGTGTCGCATGGCGAGCGCGGCTTCCAGGTCGCAACCGACATGCCACGCGAGCTCGGCGGCGGCGGTGTCGAGATCACCCCCGGCTCGCTGCTGCGCGCGGGACTCGCGGCGTGTCTCGCGACGCGCATCGCGATGGAGGCCGCCGAGCGCGGCGTCGCGCTCGCGCGCCTGGAGGTCATCGCGACCAGCCGCTCGGACGTGCGCGGGCTCCTCGCCATGCCAGCTGTCGACGGCGCGCCGGTGCCACCGGAGCCCCGCGACTTCGAGCTGCAGGTGTCGATCGCCGCCGCCGGCGTCGATCCCTCCCAGCTCGAGGAGATGGTGCGCGCCTGCCAGCGTTCCTCGCCGGTCGCGGCGGCACTGCGGCACCCCGCGACCCTGCGCATCGAGGCCTCCGGCTCCTGATGGACGCGCTGTCCGAGACGCTGCGCGTCGTACGGCTCGCCGGCGCGATCTTCATCAACGCGCGCTTCACCGCGCCCTGGTGCTACCAGTCACCGCGTGCCGATGCCGCCGCCCCGCTGCTCGAGCCCGGCGCCGAGCGCGTCGTGATCTTCCACATGATCACGGAAGGGGAGTGCTACGTGGAGGCCGGCACGGCAGCCCCGGTGCACCTGGGCGCCGGGGACGTGGTGGTGTTTCCGCAGGGCGATGCGCACCGCATGTGCTCGGCGCCCGGGCTCAAGCCCGCGCGGGGCGCGCGCCTGGAGACCGTGCTGTCGCGGCGGCCGCGGCGCCTGGTGTACGGCGGCGGTGGGCGCTGCACGAAGATCGTCTGCGGTTACCTCGCCTGCGATGCGCGCGTGGCTCGCATGCTGCTCGCGGGCCTGCCGAAGGTCCTGAAGGTCAGCCTGCGCGGCTCCAACGCCGGCATGTGGCTCGAGAGCTCCGTCCAATACGCGCTCGCCGAGGCGCGCTCGCCGCGCCCGGGTGGCGCGGGCGTGCTCGCTAAGCTCGCCGAGGTGCTGTTCATCGAAGTGCTGCGGCTGTACATGGCCGCCCAGGAGGGCGACCAGCCCGGCTGGCTCGCCGCCGTCCGTGACCGCATCGTGGGCGCGGCCCTGACGCAGCTGCACGCCCGTCCCGCGCACGCCTGGACGCTCGAGGCGCTGGCGCGGGCCTCGGGCACCTCGAGGTCGGTGCTCGCCGAGCGCTTCCAGCACCTCACCGGCAGCGCACCGATGGAATACCTGCTGCAGTGGCGCATGCTGCTCGCCGCCAACCTCCTGCGCGCGAGCAACGTGCCGCTCGCGCGCATCGCCGAGGACGTCGGCTACCAGACCGACACGGCGTTCATCCGCGCATTCCGGCGCGAGTACGGCATGCCGCCGGCGGCCTGGCGACGGCAGCAGGGGTCGCGGGTCAGCCCGGCGGCAGGGTGAGGGGCTCGCGGCGCCGGTGCTGCCACAGCGCCAGGTTGCCGAGCAGGATGCCGCCCAGGAATACGCTCTCGTAGAAGAGCGATACGAAGGAGGCGATCACGGGGATCCAGCCCGTCTCCATTCCCTGGAGCTTGAAGAAGAAGGAGGTCGCGGCAAGGCTCGCCACGGCGCCCACGGCCGCGAGTATCGCAAGTCCGGTGAGCCCGATCGGCTGGCGCCGGATTCCGGGGATCGCGAAGCCTGCGCCCAGCACCGCCAGCGCGATGAGCCACTCGCGCAGGCTCTCGCGCAGCACGGTCTGCGCGTGCAGGTAGTCGGCGTCGGACTTCCTGGCGGCCGCGAATTCCCCGGCCCGCGCGGCGGGCAGCGGTTCGGCGTCCGGGGCCGTCGCGGGGTCGTACTGCAGCGCACCGCCGGTCATCGGTTCGAGCACCAGCGCACCGCTGCGCAATTGTGCCAGGTGCTCAAGCTGCCGTACCGCCTGTGGAGTGGCGAGGCCCAGGGTCTCCACCGAGCACTTGTTGTAGGCGACACTCCCGGGCGCGAGGTCCTGGACATGCACCCCGCAGTACAGCCGCAGTCGCGGGGCACCCCGCGGCGGTGGCGTTGCGTCGTCGCCCTCCGCCCACACCTCGCGGTAGGTGACGTGCGCCTGCGCGATGCGACCCTCGCCGAGGTTGCGCACTTCGAGTGCGTACTGCAGGTGCGTCATGCGGCTGCCCGGTCCGGGGTCGACCGCCCACACGCCGGGATCCACCAGCTTCGAGCCAGGCTTAAGGTCGAAGACCGTCCCGAGACTCTCCGGCCAGCCGCCCGAAGTATCCGCAAAGCGTACCGCGAGGAGCTTGTTCACGGCCTGCTGCCGGATCGTATCGATCTCGCGCCACTCGGGGGACTTGTCGTTGTGTGCAGGCAGCGAGCGGACCCAGGACAGGCCATCCGCGACCCTGGCGAACGCGAGCGGCGGCTGGTCCACGATGCGGCGCTCGACGTTGCGGGTGTAGGTGAAGCGCGCCGCAACCTCATCGGGGGCGTCATTCAGGGCATGGAAGGAGCTGACCAGGCGGGCGAGGTCGCCCGTGCTCCCCGGCCAGGGTTGCGCCAGGAGCGCCGTGATCGCCTTGTCGCGGATCACCGGCGCGGTGACGCGTTCGTGGGCGCTGCCCAGCCAGCCGTACGCCGCCGCAAGTACCGCGGCGCACGCGAGCAGCAGGGCCGCCAGGGTGCGGTAGCGCAGGCGCGCGAATCGGGCCAGCGCGAGCAGCGCGCCGAAGGCTACGACCACGAGGCTGACGAACGGCATGAGTATCCGCGTGCCCGAAAGACCTGGGCGCATTGTCACCGCGGGGAAGCGTGCCGGGCAGAGACCCTGCCCGCAGTTTTGGGCCTCGCGGCGTGCCGACCGGCACGGGTCGTGCCGGGAGGCCCGTCAGGCCGGCGGCGGTGCGCTGCGCAGGAAGGTCACGTAGCCGTTCAGGAACTGCCGCAGCGCCTCCTCCACGGTCGCATCCTTGAGCGCCCCGGCCTCGTCGAACACGGTGTTGGCGCGCGAGACCATCAGTCGGCCCCCGGTCCACAGCTGCGCTCCGAGCGTGCGCAGCACCGGGAGCCACGCGGCCTGGCTGAGCACGGTCCCGAAGCCGCCCGGGGAGGCGCCGATGATGGCAAAGCGCCGGCCGCCGAAGACGCGGCGGCTGTCGGCGGCGGGGCGCGACATCCAGTCGATCGTGTTCTTGAACACTCCCGGGATGCTGTTGTTGTACTCCGGCGTGACCAGGAGCACCCCGTCGGCGGCGACCGTGGCCTCCTTCAGCTGGTTCACGATCGCGGGGATGCCCTGCGCCTCGACGTCGCCGTCGTAGAGCGGCACGCCCCGGATGCTCGCGACCTCGAGGCTCGCCCCTTCCGGCATCAGCTGCGTGGCCGCGCGCAGCAGCGCGCTGTTGTAGGAGCCGCGCCTGAGGCTCCCGGAGATCCCGAGTATCTTGGTGGTCATGCCTGCGCCTCAGCTCTTGAGCTTGTCGGCGATGCGCCGGTAAGCCTCGCGGAACGGGATGCCCTCGCTCACGACCAGCCGGTTCGCCTCCTCGGCGGCATGGATCCCCGGGTCCAGCCGGATCGCGTGCGCGTTGAAGCGCAGCGCGTTCAGCGCGGGCGGCAGGATCGCGAGCGTCGCGCCGGCAACGTCGATGCCGCGGAACAGCGGGAACTTCAGCAGCTGCAGGTCGCGGTGGTAGCCGGAGGTGAGTTTGGCGCAGATGCCGAGCGCCTCGGTCAGGCACGCCTCGGCACTCGCGCTGCGGCCGCGGATCAGCTCGAACACGTCCGGGTTGCGCTTCTGCGGCATGATCGACGATCCGGTCGTGAAGGCTTCCGGCAGCGTCACGAACGCGAACTCCTGGGTCGCGAACAGCACCACGTCGGCGGCCAGCCGCGCCAGGTCCTGCATGAGCAGCGTGATCTCGAACAAGAGCTGCGCCTCGGCCTTGCCGCGCGACAGCTGCACGGCGGTCACCGGCTCCTGGACGCTCGCAAATCCCAGCGCCGCCCGTGTCGCCTCGCGGTCGATCGGTACCCCGGGCGTCCCGTAGCCCGCCGCGGACCCCAGCGGGCTGCGGTCGATGCGCCGCAGCACGCTCTCGATTCCCGCGGCGTCATCGCGCACCTCGGCGGCGAAGCCGCCCGCCCACAGTGCCACGGAGCTCGGCATCGCCTGCTGCTGGTGGGTGTAGCCCGGCAGGGCGGTCTCCCCCTCGCGGCGCGCCAGCCCGTCGAGGGCGGCGGCGGCAGCCTGCGCCCCGGCGGCAAGTTCCGTGGTCGCATCCTTCAGGTACAGCCGCAGCGCGGCGAGCACCTGGTCGTTGCGCGAGCGCCCGAGGTGGATGCGCGCGCCGGCCTCGCCGATGAGCTGCGTGAGCCGCCGCTCGAGCGCGGTCTGCCCGTCCTCGTCCGCGAGCTCCACGTGCCAGTCGCCGCGTGCATGGGTCGCCGCGAGCTCGGTGAGCCCGCGCTCGATGGCGGCAGCGTCGGCGGCGGAGATCAGTCCCTGCGCAGCCAGCATGCGCGCGTGCGCAATGGAGGCGCGCACGTCGTAGGCCACCAGGCGCTCATCGAGCGCGTGGTCCTCGCCCGCGGTGTAGGCGAGCACGCGCGCATCGAGCGTGCCGCCCTTGTCCCACAGCCGGCTCATGCACCGGCCTGCTGCTCGGCGGGGGGCAGGGCGTGGACGTCCGCGACGATCATGGTGCCGGTGCCCTCGTTGGTGAACACCTCCCCGAGGATACCCTCGGGGGACTGGTAGGAGACCACGTGCACGCGGCGCACGCCGCCGCGGATGGCATCCTCGATCGCCTTCGCCTTGGGCAGCATCCCTTCCGCGATGCGCCCTTCCTCGCGCAGGCGCTTCAGTCCCTGCACGTCGGTGTAGGAGATCAGCGAGCCTAAGTCGCGCACGTCGCCCAGGATGCCCGGGGCCCCGGTGCACAGGATGAGCTTCTCCGCGCCCAGGGCGGCACCAAGGGCCGCGGCCACCGTGTCGGCATTGATGTTGAGCAGGGTCCCCGACTCGTCCGCCGACAGCGGGCTCACGACCGGCATGAGGCCGTTCTCGAGCAGCTTCTTCAGGACCGTGGTGTCCACCGCGTCGATGTCGCCGACGAAGCCATAGTCGACGAGCTCCCCGGCGCTGGTCTTCTGCGGCGGCCGCTTGTGGGCCCGCACCAGGCCCGCATCCACCCCGCTGATGCCGACGGCATCGATGTCGAGGCCGCGGCAGATGGCGAGCACGCGCGTGTTGATCAGCCCATTCAGCACCATGGCGGTGACGTCGATCGACTTCTCGTCCGTGACGCGGCGTCCCTCGACCATGCGGGTCGGCACCCCGAGGGCGGCCGACAGCTCGGTGAGCTGCGGGCCGCCGCCGTGCACCAGCACGACGCGCACGCCGAAGTAATGCAGGATCGCGATCTGCTCGACCAGCACGCGGGTGGCGGCGCCGTCGGCGAACACCCCGCCGCCGGCCTTCACCACGAAGGTCTTGCCCTTGTACATGCGGATGTAGGGTGCGGCGCTGCGCAGTGCGCGGATGGCCAGGGCCTGGTCGCTGCGGTGCATGATCATCGCGGTGGTTCCTTCGGTACTTATGCCTTGAGCATCTGGTGGAGCACGGCCATCTGGGCCGGCAGCCGGTTGTAGGCCTCGCGCTGCACGATGCTGCGCGGCCCGTCGAGCACGGCATCGGCGATGGCGGTATTGCGCCGCACCGGCAGGCAGTGCATGAGGCGGCAGTCCGGCGCACCGCCGAACCAGTCCTCGCGCACGCACCAGTCCCGCAGCGGCGCGCGCAGGCGCGCGTCGGCCTCGCTGTCGCCGTAGGGGGAGGTGGCGCCCCATTCCTTGACGTACAGGATCTGCGCCCCGGTGAGCGCCTCCTCGCGGTCGGTCGTCTCGCGCACCGAGCCGCCGGAGGCCGCCGCGGCACGGCGGGCGCGCTCCATCACCGCCGGCGGCAGCGCGAACCCCTCCGGCCGCAGCACCACGACCTCCATGCCGCGCAGCGCCGCCATGTGCACGGCCGCCGCGGGCACCGCGAGCGGCAGGGCGCGCGGGTGCCACGCCCAGGACAGCACGAAGCGGCCGGCGCGCGGCACGGCGAGGTCGTCCATGGTCTTCCAGTCCGCGAGCGCCTGGCACGGATGGTTCATCGCCGACTCGAGGTTGATGAGCGGCTTGTCGGTCAGCTGCGCCATCAGGCTAAAGCGGGACTCGGCCAGGTCCTCGTCCAGGTTCTTGCCGTCGGCGAAGGCGCGGATGCCGAGCGCGTCGCAGTAGGAGGCCAGCACCGGGATGCCCTCGCGCACGTGCTCGGCCGCCACGCCGTCCATCGTGACCCCGGAGCGTGTCTCGAGCTGCCAGGTGCCCTGGCCGGGGTTGATGACGAAGGACGTGCCGCCCAGGCGCGCCATGCCCACCTGGAAGGAGGCCAGCGTGCGCAGCGAGGGATTGAAGAACACCAGCCCCAGGATCTTGCCGGCGAGCGCGCGCGGCTCCGGCTGCTTCTCCAGACGCCGCGCCAGCTCCAGCAGCGACAGCACTTCCTCGCGCGTGAAGTCGTTGAGGTCGAGGAAGCGCTTCATGCGGGGAGGTCCGCGAGTGCATCGCGCAGCATGTCGACGTGCTCCTCCTCGAGGATGAACGGCGGCAGGAGCCGCAGCACGTGGGGATCGCTCGCCGTACCGGCGAGTATCCCGCCCTCCAGCAGCTCGGCCTGGATCGCCTTCGCCGGGCGCGAGGTCCGAAGTCCCACCAGCAGCCCCGCCCCCTGGTGGCCGGTGACCGGGCCCACCACGCACTGGGCGCGGATGTAGTCCCCCACACGGCGGACGCGCTCGAGCAGGCCCTCGGACTCGATGGCCTCGATGACAGCCTCGATTGCCGCGCACGCCATCGGGCCGCCGCCGAACGTGGTGCCGAGCGACTCGGGCTTGAGGCTTGCGCTCACCGCCGCGCTCATCAGGAGCGCCGCGCACGGGAAGCCGTTGCCGAGCGCCTTGGCGGTCGTGAGCATGTCCGGCGTCACGCCATAGAGGTTGGCGGCGAAGGGATGGCCGGTGCGGCCGACGCCGCACTGCACCTCGTCGAAGATCAGGAGCGTGCCGGTCTCGTCGCAGCGCGCCCGCAGCGCCTGCAGGAACGAGGCGCCGAGGTCGACCGCGCCGGCCAGGCCCTGCACCGGCTCGACGATCACGGCGGCGGTGCGCTCGCTCACCTGGGCGCGCACGGCGGCGGCATCGCCGCGCGGGATGAAGCTCACGTCGAAGGGCGTGCGCGGAAACCCGTACCACTTGGCCTGGGCACCGAAGGTGACCGCGCCGGCCGCGGCGGTGCGCCCGTGGAAGCCGCCCTCGATGGCGGCCACGTGGTCGCGGCCGCTCGAGCGCAGCGCGATCTTGAGCGCGTTCTCGTTGGCCTCCGCGCCGCTGTTGACCAGGAACACGCTCGGCAGCGGCAGGTGGGCAAAGCGCACCAGCCGCTCGGCGGCACGCTCGCGCACGGCCATGGCGACCGCGTTCGTCTGGAAGTTGCAGGCGTGCGCCTGGCGCGTGAGCGCCGCGGTGAAGCCCGGGTGGTCGTAGCCGAGGGCCGCCACGGCATGGCCGCCGTACAGGTCGAGCACGCGCTCGCCGCGGGCGCTCTTGAGCCACACGCCGGAGGCCGAGGCCACTTCCAGCGGGTACTGCGTGAACACGGGCGCGAGGTAACTGTGGGTCACGATGCAGCTCCCGGGTCAGGTCCAGCCCGGGGCGGGGGCCGTGAGGCCTGCCGTCTCGGGCAGGCCGAAGAGGCGGTTCATCCACTGCAGCGCGCCGCCGGCGGCGCCCTTGTTGAGGTTGTCGATGGCGCACAGCACGGCGACCGTCCCGCCCATGACCACCGCGGACAGGTGGGCATAGTTGCTGGCGGCCACGTCCTTGACCCGCGGTGCGTCCGTACTCACTCGCACGAATGGGCAGCCCTCGTAGTAGGCGCGCAGCGTGCCGAGCACCTGCTCGCTGTTCGAATTGCCCGTGAGCGCAGCCTGCAGCGTCACGTGGATGCCGCGCGCGAAGGGGCCCGAGTGCGGCACGAACGCGTACTGGGCGGTGACGCCCGAGGCTGCGCGCGCGCACGCCGTGACCTCCGGGACGTGGCGGTGTTGCAGGGCGCTGTAGCTGTACAAGTCCCCGTGGCGCAGCGGGTGATGGGTGCCGGGGACCGGCTTGCGGCCCGAGCCGGTGCTGCCGGTGACGCCGCTGACGAAGATCGAGGGCGCGATGAGCCCGGCCTTCAAGAGCGGCACGCTCGCAAGCAGGATCGCGGTGGCGAAGCAGCCCGGGTGCGCGACGTGCGGGGTCGTGAGTTCCTTCAGCTGCTCGGGCACCGCGCAGGTGAACTCGGCAAGGCGCGCCGGCGCGCCGTGCGCATGGCGGTAGACCTGGGTGTATTCCTCGGCCGAGCGGTAGCGGAAGTCGGCGGAGATGTCGACGACGCGCGGGTGCGTACCGGCCCTGGCCGCCGCACCCAGCAGCGCATCGATGAGGGCCGCGGACACCCCGTGGGGCGCGGCCGAGAACAGCGCCGCCTGCGGGGTCTCGCACAGGATGCCGCGCACGTCGTCCTGGGAACTGAAGCGCAGCCGCGGGTAGGCACTCGCCAGGTGCGGGAACGCCGCGGCGACCGGTTCACCCGGCGCGCTGTCGGACATGAGCGCGGCGAGTGCGAAGTGCGGGTGGCCGGCAAGGAGGCGTGCGAGCTCGCCGGCGACGTAGCCGGTGCCGCCGAGCACGACCGCCGGGATGGGACCGTTCACGCCGCGGCCTGCGCCTTCAGGGCGAGCGCCTCGATCACGCGGTCGCCGAGCGCCGCGCCGTTGCTCATGGCGTTGAAGGCCGCCACGTGCATCTGCGAGGTGATGATCTCGACGCCGACCTGGTTGTCGGTGGCGGGGCCGGTGACCACGCACGGCTCGATGCCGAACCGTTCGCGCAGCAGCTTCACGCCGCCCCAGGCGGCCACCGGGTCGTTGGCGGAGAGGATGACCCCGCTGAGCGCGCTCCTGATGTCCGGGCACTCGAGGATGGCATCCACCCCGTAGGTGCCGAGGATCCCGTCGCCGAGCTCGAACACCACGACGTCCGGCTTGCCCGCGGTAAGTTCGGTGAGCATGGTGCGCGTGAGCGCCGGCCCGTTGGCGCGCGTCGTGGTGACGATGCCGAGGTCGGTGAAGATCGCGCAGCGGCGCGCGCCGGAGTCCTCCATGGCGAGGATGTCACGGCGCAGCGAAACGCCCGTGGCCTTGAAGGCATCCACGGTGAGTCCGCGATGGCGCATGCGTGCAATCACCGCGCAGGCGGCGGCCGTCTTGCCGGCCTCCATGCAGGTGCCGGCGAGCGCCACCACCGGCACGCCGTGCGTGTCGAGCGGCGCGTTCGCATCCAGGCGCTTGTGCCCGACGCGCGCCGGTACGCCGATGCGTTCGCCCAGGTAGGGGAAGTTCAGGGCGACGCCCAGCACGCGGCAGTCGAACGGCTTGCCCTTGTCGGGGTTGATCGAGTCGCAGATCCCCAGCACGCCGCCGATGTTGAGCATCTGGATGATGTCGCCGGGGGCCACTGCCTCCGGGACGTGGCCGGAGTAGCCAAACAGCGCCTTGCGGTGGCCGAGGGCGCCGGCCACGACGTCGCCCTTGCCGAGCTTGGCCATGCGGCCGCTGGTGAGCTCGAGCGTGTTGTAGGTGGACTTGTTGTTCAGCACCTCCACCACGACCACCACGCCCTCTTCGGCGGGGATCTCCGCGGAGATGCGGACCTCGTGCGACAGGTTGCAGGCCTGCGTGACCGAGGCCAGCTTGTCGACGACGACGCTGCGCATACCGACCATGACTCAACCTTCCTTGGTGGCGCGCTCGCCGGCGCGCGTGTGGAGCACCCCGGGGAGCGAGACGATGCGCGAGAAGCCGAGGGCATCCTGGGCCGACCATTCGCCGGCGGCCTCGCCGTACACGCCCTTGGAGGCCGCCATGAGGGAGTAGGGCGACTCGACGCCCTCGATGAAGAGGTTGCCGGTCTGCAGGAGCAGGTGCACCTCCCCCGTGACGCGATGCTGCGAGGAAACCAGCAGCGCCTCGATGTCGCGGCACACCGGGTCCAGGAGCTGTCCCTCGTGCACGAGATCGCCATAGGTCTGCGCCACCTGGTCCTTGGTGCGCTGCTGGCGCCCGGTGAGCACGAGCTTCTCCAGCTCGCGGTGCGCCGTCAGCAGCACCTCGGCCGCCGGGGCCTCGAACGCCACCCGCCCCTTGGTGCCGATGATGGTGTCGCCCAGGTGGATGCCGCGGCCGATGCCGAAGGGCGCGGCCAGGGTCTCCAGGGCCTCGATGATCGCCACCGGGTCCAGGGCGCGGCCGTCGAGCGCGACCGGGCGGCCTTGCGCGAAGCTCACGGTGTGGCGCTCGGGAGCGCGGGGCTGCGCGTATGCCCCCCGGGTCAGCATCCACGCATCGTCCGGGATGCTGCCGGCGCTGGTGAGGGTCTCCTTGCCGCCGATCGTGACGCCCCACAGGCCGCGGTTCACGGAGTACTTCGCGCCCGTCGGGGGCAGCGGCAGGTTGCGCTCCTTGAGGTAGGCGAGCTCGTCCTCGCGCCGGAACGCCTGGTCGCGCACGGGGGCGAGCACCTTGAGGTCGGGCGCGAGCGTGCGCAGCGCGACCTCGAACCGCACCTGGTCGTTGCCGGCGGCCGTGCAGCCGTGCGCCACCAGGTCCGTGCCGAGCGTGCGTGCCATGCGCGCGATGGTCTGCGCCTGCATGACGCGCTCGGCGCCGACGCACAGCGGGTAGAGCTGGCCGCGGCGCACGTTGCCCATGATGAGGAAGCGCAGCACCTGCTCGAAGTAGTCCGCGCGCGCGTCGATCTGGTGGTGCTCGACGGAGCCGAGCGCGCGGGCGCGCTCGGCGAGCGTGCGCGCGGCAGCCGCATCGATGCCGCCGGTGTCGACCGTGACCGTGATGATGGGTCGCCCCTCGCGCTCGGCGATCCAGGGCACGAGGAAGGAGGTGTCGAGGCCGCCCGAATAGGCGAGCACGATGGGCATGGCGCCCGGGCGCAGAACAGTGGCAGGCATGTTCAGATCCGGAAGAGAGTGCGCAGGCGGGAGATGAGCTCCTGCTGGTCGCGCGGGGTGGCAGTGGCTATGAAAATAGTGTCGTCGCCGGAGATGGTGCCGGCAACCTCGGGCCATTCGGCCTTGTCGATCGCGACGGCCACGCTCTGGGCCGCGCCGATGGTGGTGCGCAGCACGGTGATCGAGCCGCCGGCCGGCCGCAGCTCGCGCACGAACTGGGAGAGCGACCCGAAGTCGCCGTTGGCGCGCGTCACCTCGTCCGGCGGCAGCACGTAGCGCCCGCTCGCCTTGAGCACCCCCAGGTCGCGCAGGTCGCGGCTGACCGAGCTCTGGGTCACCGCGTGACCCTCCTTCTTCAGCAGGCGCACCAGGTCAGCCTGCTTGCGGACCAGGCCGTCCTTGAGGATGCGCACGATGGCGCCGCGGCGCTCGAGCTGGTGAGCGTCGCTCAGCATGGCGGAAAGATATGCATAAACATGCGCATATTGTGCATTTAAATGCACGTAAGTCAAGGGCATACGGGCCCGTGCCGGCGCCTTGCAGGACGGTCGGGGAAGCCGGGCGGCCGGTTCGACCGCGAGGCTACTTGGTGATGGTGTAGACCAGGTCGGCGCCCTGGGCCTGGCCGACTTCGGCCTTCAGCGTCCAGTGGTCGCCCAGGGTGTAGCGCAGCTTGAAGGTGTTCAGCTGCTCGGTGAGGCTGATGCCGTAGCTCACGTACAGGCGCGGGTTGAGGTAGCGGCCCAGTACCACGGAGGTCTCGTTGTTGATGTCCGACTCCAGCCCCGCGTCCTGGATGCCGAGGATGGAGCCGTACTGCTGCGCGAGCATCGCAACGCCCTGGCCCAGGGCGATGTTGCCGCCGCGGTTCTGCGCCGACTCCAGCGAGCCGCCGGCGAGGATCAGCGAGACCACCTGCGACTGGGGCAGCGGGGGGTCGGAGTGGAACGTCAGCTGCGGCTGCTGCAGGGTCCCCCGCACCTCGATGTACGCCGTGACGTCCGGGAACTCTTTCTTGGCCGTGATCCTGATGATGGGGTTGTCGACCGCCCGGCCGGGGGCCGACCCGTAGTCGAGGATACCGGCACTAATGTCCAGCAGGCGGCCGTAGGCCGCGTACCGGCCGTCGAGGATGTTGAGCTGCCCGTAGGCGCGGGTGATGGGATCGGCCCCGGTGCTGACCGTCACGGCGCCGCCGATGCGCGCCTTCAACCCCAGGGCGTCCACGCTCACCCGGTCCCCGAGGCTGAGCTTGATCGTGGTGCTGACCTCGAAGTGCTCAGCGGCGTCCTCCGGCTCGTTTCCGACCAGGATCTCGTCGTCGGAGGTGCGCACCGCGGTGGCGATGTCCTTGGGCTGGATCTTCGCGTACGGCACCTGGACCTCGCCGGTGACGTCGATCTTGCGGCCCTCGATGGTGAAGTTGAGGTCCGGGGAGGCGTCGATGACGGCCTCCGGCAGGTCCGCGACCCGCAGGTTGCTGCCGGCCAGGTGGAACTTGCCGTAGGGCTTGAGCTCGTGCCACTCCACGTGGCCGTCCGCACCGACGCTGCCCGCGCCGGCGCGCGCGCTGCCCCTGAAGTCGAGGCCGGCATCGCCGAGGCGCGCCTCGAGCTCGATGGCGCGCAGCGCGA
This sequence comes from Pseudomonadota bacterium, assembly GCA_018241425.1. GTDB lineage: Bacteria > Pseudomonadota > Gammaproteobacteria > Steroidobacterales > Steroidobacteraceae > 13-2-20CM-66-19. Next base: position 55,719 of record JAFEDU010000005.1, on the reverse strand, counting down.
GGTTGATCTGGTAGACGTCGATCTCGCCATTGGTCACCTTGACCAGCCCCGACAGCTGCGGCGCGCCCAGCGTGCCGGCCACCTGGCCGTCGATGTTGAACTGGCCGGAGGCGCGATCGATGTCGGGCACGTAGAGCGAGATCAGGTCGCACTGCGCGCTCTGGGCGTGCAGCTCGCCGCTGACCGGCATGTTGGCCCACTCGGGGGTCGTGCGCTGCACCGTGCCGGTCGCGTGCAGCGTGCCGACCTGGCCGTCGCCGAGGTCCGCGCGCGCGGTGATCTGCTGCGGACCGAGGGCCACGTTGATCGTCCCCGAGCCGATGCGCGTGTGCTCGATCTTCTTGCTGGCCAGGCGGTGGGCGATTTCCGCATCCGCGAGCTCCGCGCGCACGGTGCCCTGGATGCTCTCGGTGGCACCGCCCCCTAGTCGGAACAGGGCGTTGATGGTGCCCAGGTACTGGACCGCGGGAGTCATGCCCGCGGTGAGGGTATTGAGCGGCAGCTCGTTGGTCATGATGGTCGTCGCCCAGTGCGCGGGCGTCCAGTCCGCGTCCGCGCATACGCTGCCGGGACTGCCCACCAGGCACAGCCACTCGATGCGCATGTGCTCGAGCGCCATCACCATGTCGACCGGCCGGTCGAGGGTGAGGTGCAGCGCCTCCTTGTTGGTGAAGGCGAGCTGGGTCAGCTGGCCCTTGAAGCTGCGCGCCGCGTACGCGCCGTGCGCCTGCGCGGTGGCATCCAGCCCGGGCGCCGACGCCGACAGCTGCACGCGGTAGTTGCCCGGTGGGCCGTTGAGGGTGAAGGTGGCTGCGTCGATGTGGTGCTGCCGGTACTTGAGGCCGTGCAGCCGGGCGTCGACCTTGGACTCCTTGGTGGTGGCATCCGGCTCGAAGTCGATGTCCGCATCCACTCCTTTTATCTGCACGCCGCCGAAGTCGATGTCGATCCCGTGCGCGTTACCCACGAGCGAGGGGTCGGCCGCGGTGCCCATCACCGTTCCGGAGGCCTTCAGCTGCCCGCGCGCACCGGGACTCAGGAGGCTCAGGTCCTGTGCGGTGAGCGCGAAGCGCAGGTTCACCGCCGCATCGAGCGTGCCGTCGAGGGCGAGGCTCGCGCCGCCGAGCCCGGCGCGCAGCGCGGTGAACGTCCAGGTCTTGCCGCCGTGGGCAATGGTGCCGCTGCCGGAGGCACTGGCGCCGCGCAGCTTGCCGGAGAGGGAGCTGAAGGCAGCGGTGAAGGTGCCCTTGGGATCGAAGCCGCGGCCCAGGACGCGATAGTCGAAGTTGAGGCTTCCCGGCAGGTCGGAGCGGAAGTTCGAGGGGTCGATCCCCGTCGCGTGGCCATTCACGGCATAGCTCTGCAGGGGGGCCCAGGTCACCGAGCCGCTCGCGGTGGTATGGCCGCCGTAGAGGTCCACGTCCGCCCGCGAGAACTCGACGCCGTCCTTGCCGAGCGTGCCCTCCACGTCCACCGGCATGAGCGGGAGGTCGGCCGCACGCAGGTCGCCGACCAGGTGCACCCGGTAGGGCAGCACGCCCTCGAAGACGAAGGTGCCGGCGCCGCTGCGCACCGCCGGGTCGCGCCCGACGAGCGGCCAGCGGAAGTCGCTCCACCGGCCGGTGAAGTCGAGCCGCGGTCCATGGTCGACGAACCCGATGCGGCCCGAGCCCTCGAGCCGCGCGCCCGAGTCCACGTGCCGGGCCTCGCCGCGCTTCACCTCGAGCGCATGGGGCGCGAAGGCGGCCTCGAACAGGACGTCGAACACCCCGGTGTGCAGCGCCTGCGGATTGACCGGCCCGTGGGCACTGAAGCCGTTGAGATCGCCGCTCGCCGACAGGCGCGCAGTCACGTCCTCGATCGGGCCCTTCACGCCCCAGGGGCTCAGGCCGAACTGGTGCATGAAGATGCTGGCGACGTAGTGCATGTGCCCGGTGAGGTCGATGAGCTGCCCGGTGACGTCGGCGCGGAACGGGCTCTCGGTGCGGGCGACGACGCTCAGGTGGTTGAGGTCGCCGCGGCCGGTGCCGTCGACCACGTAGGCAGGCTGTCCCGGGGGATGCCAGTCGAGGTGTGCCTTCGCCTGGATGCCGAGCGGATCCTTCGCCAGCAGTTCCCCACTGGCGCTCACGTGCATGCCATCCAGCAGCCCGTCCGCCTGGAAGATGCGGATCGCCTCGTGGCGCAGGACGGCGGCGCCGGCCAGCCCGCTCACTTCCAGGTGCGCGCCGTTGTAGACAGTGAGCTTGACCTCGCGCACGTGCGCGTCCTCCACGCTGATCAGCATGCCGCGCGGCAGGAAGCTGGGCGGCGAGGGCGTCGGGGGGTGCGTGCGGTGCTTCACCTGGATGAAGGCCGAGCCGATGCTCGCCGTCGGTGCCCGCACCGTCTGCAGAAGGAGCGGCGCCACGGTAACGCGGCCATCGATGTCCTTGAAGGTCAGGTGCACGAGCTGGTGGTCGATCTCGACGCGCTCGACGTGCAGGCCGCCTGCGACCGTGCCGCTGAAGCCCTCGATCTGCAGCGTGACCCCCCCGAAGCGCTGCGGCAGGTGCCGCAGCACGAACTGCGCCCCCGCGGTGGTGTAGAGCACCGCGTAGCCGCCGGCGAGCGGGGCTACGATCAGCGTCGTGATCACCACGATTGCGATCAGGAGCAGCGCCCGGCGCAGGATGTAGGTCTGGATCACAGCTTGGGGGAGAAGTTGATGTGCAGCCGCGGGCTGTTGGGCGCGCAGTTGCCGGCCGTGAAGGGTGCCTGGCACGGCTCGAACAGCGGCTCGGCGATGTCGATGCCGAGGGTCAGCACCGGCAGGCGCACGCGCAGTCCGATGCCGGCCGAGTAGGCGAGCTTGGTGCCGAAGCGGTCGAAGGCGTTGCCGTAGTCGAAGAAGGTCGCGAGCCCGAGGTTGCGAGGCAGGTCGCGGATCACCTCCACGGTGCCGGTGATGATGTCCTTGCCACCCACCTTGATGTAGGTGAAGGTCTCGCAGCCGATGCCGTCGGGCCGGTACGTGGCGCAGACGTGCGTCATCTGCGTCGGCGACAGGTCGTTGTAGGCGAAGCCGCGCACGCTGTTGTCCCCGCCGGCGAAGAAGCGGAACACCGTGGGCAGCTGGCTGAACTCGGACACGAGCGTGGCGCCGACCTCCCCGCGCAGCAGCAGGTGCCATTTCGGGGCGAGCGGGAACACCCGCTCGGCCTGCACGTGGGCCTGGATCCAGTTGGAGTTCGAGCCGAGCGAGCCGTGCGAGCCCTTGATCTCGATGTACAGCGGGCGCTCGAACAGCGGCTCGCCGAGATAGCCCTTGGGGACGGAGGCGAGGTCGAGCTCGGGGACCAGCAGGCTGTCGGTTTCGGTGTTCGAAAGGTACACCGAGTTCGTCTGGGTGCGCACCGCGTTCACCGCCCACACGTGCTGCCAGCGCCCGGTGAGCGCTGTGATGCTCGGGCCGACCGACAGCGTGTTGGTGGTGACGTCCCCCCAGTTGCGCTGCTCGATGGAGCCGCGCAGCGTGAAGTTCTCCACCGCCGGGTCCCCGATCGGGATGGTGTAGCGGCTCTGCAGGCTGTACTTCGTGACCTGGGCCGCCTGCAACTCGACGCTGAACACGTGGCCGCGGTCGTTGACCCTGCGGTCCTCGAAGCCGAGTGTCCCGCGCGGCCCGGTGTCCGTAGCATAGCCGGCCCCGAAGGTGTAGCGGTGGCGGCGGCTCGCCTTGGCGGAGATCTCCACCGGCACGATGTGGCTGTCGGTGTCGGGCTTGCCGGGCAGCACCTCGAGGTCGGCGAAGTACTGCGAGTCGTCGAGCGCGAACTGGGTGCGCAGCACCTGGGTGACATCGAAATAGTCGCCCTCGTGGTAGCGCAGGTAACGCCGCACCAGGCTGTCGCGGATCACGTTCTGCGTGATGGTGGTCCTGCCGAAGCGATAGCGCTCGCCGGTGTCCATCTCGAGGGAGATGTTGGCGCGATGGTTGGCCGGGTCGACGACCATCTCGTTGTGGATGAGCTTGGCATCCAGGTAGCCGTAGGTGGCCGCGGTGCGCTGCAGCTCGCTCTTGATCTCCTCGTAGGCCTTGTGGTTCAGCCGGTCACCCCTGCGCAGCGGCAGGCGGCGCAGGATGCGACGGAACAGCGGGTCCTCCTCGCCGGGCCCGTCGACCGTCACCTGGATGTGTTCGACGAGCACCGGCGCGCCCGGGTTGATGTCGACCACCAGCTTCCAGTTGCCGCTCTCTTCCTGGGTCACCGTCGACTGCACCTGCGGGTCGTAGTAGCCGTACGGGCGCAGGGCCGCCTCCACCTCGCGCTCCACCCGGTTGTGGAGGCGGTCCACGGTGTCGGCGTTGAGGTCCACGCCGCCCTTCTTGTAGCGCTCGAAACTCAGGTAGCTCAGCACGTTGCTGCGCAGCTCGTCATCGACGCCGCGCACCTCGACGCTCACCCCCGCCGCGTGGGCGAGGCTCGTGGCCAGCAGGCACAGGAAGACCGCCGGGGTCCGCCAGTGCCATCGACGAGCCCGCGGCGGGTGGGTGCGCTGCGCCATCTAATAGGTGTTGCCGGAAGAAAGTGCAGGAATTCTATTGCGTTGGCGCGCAAGCCGCTCGCCGCCGTTCACATAGGAGTGGCCCCGTGCCGGCGAGGTTCCGTGCCGGGTCGCGCCGCTTCAGGTGCGGTTCAGGCCCACGCACCCGGTTCGAGGTCGAAGGCGTGCGATTCGCCCGGCTGGCCCGCGGCGTCGAAGCGCCGCTCGGCGAGGAACACGTGCCCGTCGTGCCCCAGGAGCAGCACGGTCGAGGCGCGGGTCCCGTAGCCTGCGTCCAGGACGAACGGTGCCGACAACACGCGCTCCCAGTCGCGCGTTACCCCGGTCTGCGGCAGCTCGTGGTCCGCGGCGACCCGGGTGCGGTCGCCCAGGAGCGTGAACAGTCCCTGCGGGTCGTCGCTCCCGCCGGCGAGCCAGGCGCCGAAGGCGGCGCGCACGCGCACCAGCTTCGGCCACGGCGTGTCGAGCAGGCCGTTTGACAGGCCGTACACCCCGGGGGTGAGCGCCCGTGCGAACGGCTGCGCGCGGTTGCTGCCGTACCAGAGCGACTGCCCGTCGGCCAGCAGCAGGTTGAAGCCCGAGTAGGTCGCGGCCCGCGGCCCGAGCGCGCCGAAGAACTGCTGGGGGTCCGCGGCGCCGCCGAGGTAGGCGGGGATCAGCTCGCCGCGCGAGGGCGCACCCGCGAGCGGTGGCTGCCGGTCGCGGAAGTTGGTGATCACCCCGAAGCGCCGCGTGCGGTCCAGCCCGAGCCAGGTGCCGCCGGCCCGCAGGTCGCGCCCGGCCAGGATCGGCAGCGGTGCCCGCCAGGGGTGCAGCCCCTGTGCCGGGCGGTCGTGGAACTCATCGCGGTTGGCGGCGACGATGAGCCGGAAGCGTGGGTGGGCGTTCCAGGCCAGTACGAGCAGGCACACGCCGCCTCAGCCCCCCTCGAGCCAGGTCTGCACCAGGCGCCAGGAGATCGACTGCACCGGCGGCGGCAGGATCTCGCCGCTGGTCAGTTCGGCGCGCGTCATCCAGCGCGCATCCTCGAGCTCGCCGCCGCAGCGCACGGTGCTGCCGGGGTCGGCGCTCGCGAGGAACCCGAGCATGAGCGAGGAGGGGAACGGCCAGGGCTGCGAAGACTGGTAGCGCACGTCGTGCACGGCGACCCCGGTCTCCTCGAGGACCTCGCGCGCCACGGCGTCCTCGAGACTCTCGCCGGGCTCGACGAAGCCGGCGATGGTCGAGTAGCGCCGCGGCGGCCAGCTTTTCTGCCGCCCGAGGAGCGCACGCTCCCCGTCGCTCACCAGCACGATGATGGCCGGGTCGATGCGCGGGAAGAACTCGGTGCCGCAACGCGTGCAGCGCTGGCAGTGGCCGGCGTGCGTCGGTGCGGTCGGCGCGCCGCAGGCACCGCAGAAGCGGTGGCGGCCGCGCCAGTAGCCCAGGGCGCGCGCGTAGGCGAGCAGTGCTGCGTCTTCCCCGTCGAGGAGCGGGGCGAGCGGACGCAGCTCCTCGAAGCCGGTGCCTTCCGGCAGCGGTACGTCGCCATCCGGCGGCAGATCGAGCAGCACCACCCGCACCTCGCGGAACCAGCCGAGCAGCACCAGCTGCGTGTCGGCGGCCGCGACCACCAGCGGGTGGTCGTTGTCGAGGAACGCGATCGCGGGGGCGTTCCCGCGCGCCAGCAGCTGGGCACTGCCGCGGCCCACCAGGTAGCGCGTCCCGGGGTCGCCGCGCGCGAGCTCGATCCAGCGCGCGTCCTCGCGTGCCTCGGAGCGCCGGTCGAGGTAGGGACCGGCAAGGAAGTTCGGGCGATGCGGGTCCATGCGCGCCGTCAGCCTGTGGGCAATGGCCGCGCATTCTAGCAGCGCTCAGGTTGCGGGCCCGCTGCAGTGCTGGCAGGGCCGCACCCGCAGCGCGCAGGTCTCCGCGACCGTGAGGCCGCCGCACCGGCCGCACCACCCGATCCGCAGCTGGTCGCCGCGGGTGAGGACGGCGGCCAGGAAGACCGCGTGCTCGAACGAGATGAGCGCCTCGGGTCGCGCCAGGCGGTAGGCCTCGAAGGCGGTGCACAGCAAGGCGCCGCGCGCGAGCGCCGCGGGCGATCCTGCGGCCTCGGGAACCCCGGCGGCCGGCAGCACGCCGGCGAGCCACAGTGTGGTGGTCAGCGCCGCCGTCTCTTCCTGCAGGCGCACCGAGCGGGTGAAGTAGGCCGCCTGCTGCGGCGACTTGCCGCGATGGCGCGGCAGCTCGCGCCGCACGGCGCCGAGGTAGGAGCGGTAGAGCTTGCGGATGCGATCGTCGCTCAGCCCCGTCCAGGTGCGGATCGTCTGCGTGCGCGCCTCGTGGCGCAGGAAGCGCAGCGCCAGCACCATGCGCTCGCGTTCGCCGTGATAGCGGTCGTCGGATATGCGCATACCGTCCCCGCGTTTGTATTGTTGGCCTGCCGAACGACGACCATTGTCGGTGCAAAACGTGCCGCTGCCCACTGTGCAAATTTGGTTAAAAATTCCCAAATCTGCGGATGGCCTTTTGAAGCGGCGCCGCTAACATGGCTGGCCGCCTAAGGGTAAGGAGAGCCGTCATGCTGCTGCACTGCGACATCGAGTACCAGGCCAGCGACACCCCCGCCGGGTGGGTGCGCAGCGGCACGCTGGCCTCGCTCAAGGACATCAACGCGGAGTGCCTGGAGCTGTTCGCGGCGCAGGCGGCCGGCGCGCAGCACGCGGACGTGCGCGCCTGCATTGCCGCGGGCTGGGCCTCGCTGGATGCGGAGGCGCGCACGCAGTTGTGCGGCGGCATGGTGCTCCTGGCGGACCCGGGGTTCGTCGATCTCGGGCGGCCGCACGTGGCCGAGGGCGCGGCGGGCGGCGTCGCGCCGGACACGGGTGCCGCGGCGGTGCAGGCCGCGCAGGGCGTCATGACCTTCGCCTGGCACCTCGCGCGCTGCCAGCTGAGTGCCGCCCGCATGCTGCTGGGTGTGCCGGTCCTGCGCCTCACCCAGTTCAGCGAGCTGACCCTCGGCGAGGCGCGCGCCGTGGCGGCGCGCCATGCGCGCGGACTGCAGCCGCGCTGGGGCGCGCGACCCGCCCTGTGGCGGGCGCTGTTTGCCGCGGCGGCCCGACGCGATTCACCGGCCCTGGAGCGTGCCCGCCTGCATGCCCAGGCGCTCATCGCGGCCGAGCTGCGTACCGGGGATGCGGGCCTGCCGCGCCGGCTGCCGCCGCGCCGCGCGGAAGCTCCCCCCAGGTCCCAGGGCGAGCTCCTGCCAGCCCGCATTTCGGTCGCCTGAGACCTATGTCCGTTTTTGAATCATCATGGTCTAGAATGACTGTGGATTAAGCACCACGTGTGGCTCAGGATGTAGCTGAAATTCATCACCTGAGGAACACCGCCATGCAGCAGGCACTGCTCGTCATCGACGTCCAGGAATCCTTCCGGCGCCGACCGTATTTCAGCGAGCGCGAGCTCGTACCCTTCCTCGCCAACGTACAGGCGCTGGTCAACGAGGCCGCGCGGCGCGACATCCCGGTCGTCCAGGTCTTCCACGAGGAGGCCGAAACGGCCGCGGAGCCGGGCAACCCATTCGCCGTGGCCTCCGGCTTCGTGCGCACGCTCCGGGGCCTGGAGATCCGGCCGCAGGTCGTGGTGCGCAAGACCGTGCATTCGGCGATGTTCGGCCGTACCGCGGACGGGACGACGCTGGAGGCGTGGCTGCGGGAGCGAAACATCGGCGAGCTGCTCGTCACCGGTATCCGCACCGAGCAGTGCTGCGAGACCACCACCCGGCACGCCTCCGACCTCGGCTTCAGGGTGCGTTACGTCACGGATGCCACGCTCACTTTCCCGATGCGCACCCGCGCCGGCCGCGAGGTCTCCCCCGCCGAGATCCGCGAGCGCACCGAGCTCGTGCTCGAGGGACGCTTCGCCCAGGTGGTGCCCACGAGCGCGGCGCTCGCCTAGGAAAGCCCCGGATGGCCGCGCCGCCGCTCCGGGAAGTGCTGTTCGTGGTGCTGCCGCAGGTAGTGCTGCTCGACCTGGCCGGTCCCGCGGACGCCTTCCGCAATGCGGCCAGGCACGTCCCGGGAGCCTACCGCCTGCGCTTCATCGCGCCACAGCCGCACCTCAAGGCCGCGGTCGGGCTGACCCTGGCGGAACTCGATCCCCTGCCGGCACGCCTGCCGCGGCACGCCATCCTGGTGCTCACCGGAATTGCCGCCGAGCGCATCGACGCCACGGATCCCGCAGCGCGCGCCGTGATCGATTGGCTGCGGGGGCTCGCCGCGCCGCCGGACCTCCTGATGGGCGTGTGCGCCGGGAGCGTGCTGGCCGCGCACGCGGGACTGCTCGCCGGGCGCGGCTGCACCACCCACCACGAGCACCTCGCCGAGCTCAAGCGCATCGAACCGCGTGCCCAGGTGTTCGACAACCGCATCTTCGTCGAGGACGGACCGGTCGTGACGAGCGCCGGGGTGACCGCGGGCCTGGACCTCGCCCTGCACGTGATCGGGCAGCAGCTCGGAGCGCAGGTGGCCGCGAACGTGGCCCGGGACCTGGTGGTGTACCTGCGCCGCGCCGGTTCGGACCCGGCGCTGTCGCCGTGGGTCCTGCACCGCAACCACCTGCACCCGGCGGTGCACCGCGTCCAGGACGCCGTGACCCGGGAGCCGGCCGCCCGTTGGGGAGCCCGCGAGCTCGCGGCGGTGGCCTGCACCAGCCCGCGCAACCTCGCGCGCCTGTTCGCCGAGCACGCGCACTGCTCCCCGCTCGACTACGTGCAGCTCATCCGCTTCGCGCTCGCGCGGCAGCTGGTGACGCAGAGCCGCCTCAACCTCGAGGGCGTGGCGGCCCGCGCGGGGTTCCGCTCGGCACAGCAGCTGCGGCGCGTATGGTCGCGCTGGGAGGCCCGGCCGCCGAGCGTGCTGCGTTCGCAGGCGGCGCCTGTAGCGTAAACCTGCGCCGGCGGGCTCTTCAGTAGATGGCGATGTCGCGCCGGCCGTTGGAGTCGCGCGCGCCGCGGAACATACCCTCGGTACTGAAATCCATGACGATGCGCCCGGCGTGGTCGACCGCGATCAGGCCGCCATCGCCCCCGAGCGGGCCCAGGATGTCGTGCAGCAGCTCGCGCACCGCATCCTCGAGCGCCAGCCCCCGGTACTCGACCGCCGCGCACACGTGGTGCGCGGCCACGGCGCGGATGAAGTACTCGCCATGGCCGGTGGCCGAGACCGCGCACACGCCGTTCTTGGCGTAGGTGCCGGCGCCGATGATCGGGGAGTCCCCGACGCGCCCCGGGCGCTTGTTGGTCATGCCGCCGGTGGAGGTGGCTGCGGCCAGGTTCCCGTCTGCATCGCGCGCCACGGCCCCGACCGTGCCCTTGCCCGGGGGCACGATGTCCGAGACGTGCTCGCCGCGCTGCTCGAACGCCAGCTGCTCGATGCGCTCCTGCGTGCGGAAGTAGGTGTTGGGCACCAGGCTCAGCCCCTCCTCGAGCGCAAACTCCTCGGCGCCGGGGCCGACCAGCAGCACGTGGCGCGATTTCTCCATGACGTGGCGCGCGAGCTCCACGGGGTTGCGGACGTGCCGCACCGAGGCCACCGCACCGGCGCGCATGTTGCGGCCGTCCATGATGGCCGAGTCGAGCTCGGCGGCGCCGTCGCGGGTGAGCGCCGCGCCGTGGCCGGCGTTGAAGAGCGGGTCGTCCTCGAGGATCTTCACCGCTACCGTGACCGCCTCCAGGCTCGAGCCGCCCTGCTCGAGCACCGCGTAGCCGCGGTCGAGCGCGGCGGCCAGCCCGGCGCGGTAGAGCGCCTCGCGCTCGGCCGAGAGCAGGGCGCGCGGGGCGGCCCCGGCGCCGCCATGGATGGCGATGGCGTGCATGCGGCTCCTTACTTGTCCCGGTACATGGCGATCTCACGCCGGCCGCGGGCGTCGCGTGCGGCGCGGAACATGCCGACGCTATTGAAGTCCATGACGATCTCGCCGGAGGGGTCGATCGCGATGACGCCGCCTTCGCCGCCGGCGGCCTGGAGCTTGTTGTGCAGCTCCTCGGTCACCGCCTGGGCGAGGGTCATCTTCTTGTAGGCCACCATCGCGCAGATGTCGTAGGCGAGCACGGCGCGGATGAAGTACTCCCCATAGCCGGTCCCGGAGACCGCACAGGTCTGGTTGTTGGCATAGGTGCCCGCGCCGATGATCGGGGTGTCGCCGACCCGGCCGCGGTGCTTGTTGGTGAGGCCGCCGGTGGAGGTCGCCGCGGCGAGGTTCCCGGCGCGGTCGAGCGCCACCGCACCCACGGTGCCGGTGTTGCTGCCCCGGGCCTTCTCGGCCTGGCGGGCCTCCTCGAGCTCCGCGATGCGCTGGTGGGTGCGGAAGTAGCCGCGCGGCACCAGCACCACGCCCTGTTCCAGGGCAAATTCCTCGGCTCCGTCCCCGGTCATCATGACGTGGGGGCTGCGCTCCATGACCAGGCGGGCGAGGTCGACGGGGTTCTTGACGTGCTTGACGCCGGCGACCGCCCCGGCCCGCGGCCCGTGGCCGTCCATCACCGCGGCGTCCAGCTCGGCGTCCCCGTCCTGGTTGAGCACCGCGCCGCGCCCGGCATTGAACTGCGGGTCATCCTCCAGGATGCGCACCGCGGTGGTCACCGCATCGAGGCTCGAGCCGCCCCGCTCCAGGATCGCGTAACCGGCATCCAGGGCGGCGGCGAGGCCCGCGCGGTAGGAGGCGGCCTTGTCCGGGGTCATCTTGTCCGGGTCGATGACGCCGGCGCCGCCGTGGATGGCGATCGCGATCGGCGGCGGTGCGGGGGGCGCAGGCGGCGGCGCCGCGGCAGCGGCAAGACCGGAAGCGAGGCCCAACAGGACGAACAGCGGCGGTTTCAGGCACGACATCTCTTTATCTCCGCGGCTATGATCGAGCCGCTCCCCCTGGCACGCGCGATGCAGGCGACCGGACGGGTCGCTCCATCCATCGATGAGTGAATCTTAAAGTGAAACCCGCCACCCCGCAGCGGATCCGCAGCCTTCTGGTCGCCAACCGCGGCGAGATCGCCATCCGCGTCATGCGCGCCGCCAACGAGCTCGGCCTGCGCACGGTGGCCGTGTACTCGCACGAGGACCGCTTCTCGCTCCACCGCACCAAGGCGGACGAGGCGTACCTGGTGGGCGCCGGCAAGGGGCCGGTCGAGGCCTACCTCGACATCGCCGACATCCTGCGCGTCGCCGGCGAGGCCAGGGTCGACGCCATCCACCCCGGCTACGGCTTCCTCTCCGAAAACCCGCAGTTCGCGCAGGCCTGTGCCGCGGCCGGCATCGTGTTCGTCGGGCCCTCGCCGGAGACGATGCGCACGCTCGGCAACAAGGTGTCGGCGCGCGAGCTGGCCGTCAGCGCCGGGGTCGAGGTGATGCCCGCCACCCCGCCGCTGCCGCGCGAGTTCGCGGCGTGCGCGCCGCTGGCCCAGGCGATCGGCTACCCGGTGATGCTCAAGGCGAGCTGGGGCGGGGGCGGCCGCGGCATGCGGGTGGTCGAGGACGAGGCGGCGCTGCGGGAGCTGCTGCCGCTCGCGCGCCGCGAGGCGCAGGCGGCCTTCGGCAACGACGAGGTCTACCTCGAGAAGCTCGTGCGCCGCGCCCGCCACGTCGAGGTGCAGGTGCTGGGCGACACGCACGGCAATCTCGTGCACCTGTTCGAGCGCGACTGCACCGCCCAGCGGCGCAACCAGAAGGTGGTCGAGCGCGCCCCCGCGGTGTTCTTAAGCGACGCCGAGCGCGCCGCGCTGTGCGAGGCGGGACTGAAGATCGCGCGGGCGGCGCACTACGTGAACGCCGGCACGGTCGAGTTCCTGCAGGATGCCGACACCGGGCGCTTCTACTTCATCGAGGTCAACCCGCGCATCCAGGTCGAGCACACGGTCACCGAGTGCGCCACCGGCATCGACCTGGTGAAGGCGCAGATCCGCATCGCCGGCGGCGCGCGCATCGGCGAGCCCGACAGCGGCGTGCCGCGCCAGGAGGACATCCGCATCAGCGCGCACGCCCTGCAGTGCCGCATCACCACCGAGGACCCCGAGAACAACTTCATCCCCGACTACGGCAAGATCACCGCCTACCGCAGCCCCGCCGGCTTCGGGGTGCGCCTGGACGCGGGCACCGCGTACACGGGCGCCATCATCACGCGCTCCTACGACTCGCTCCTGGTGAAGGTGACCGCCTGGTCGCCGACGCCGGAGGAGACGATCGCGCGCATGCACCGCGCGCTGTGGGAGTTCCGCATCCGCGGCGTGGTCTCGAACCTGCGCTTCCTCGACCAACTGATCACGCACCCGAAGTTCGCGCGCGGCGACTACACCACGCGCTTCATCGAGCAGACCCCGGAGCTCTTCCAGTGGCCGCGCAAGCGCGACCGCGCGAGCCGCATCCTCTCCTTCATCGGCACCACCATCGTCAACGGCAACGCCGAAACCCGCAGCCGCGTGCGCCCGGGGGGCTTTGCGCCGGTGAAGCTGCCGCCGGGCCCGCTGCCCAAGCCCGCGAGCGGGACCAAGCAGCTGCTCGACAGCCTGGGGCCGGAGCAGTTCTCGCAGTGGATGCTCAAGCAGGAGCGCGTGCTGCTCACCGACACCACCATGCGCGATGCGCACCAGTCGCTGCTCGCCACGCGCCTGCGCACGCTCGACATGACGGCGATCGCGCCCTACTACGCGGCGCTCCTGCCGCAGCTGTTCTCGGTGGAGTGCTGGGGCGGGGCGACCTTCGATGTGGCGATGCGCTTCCTGCGCGAGGACCCGTGGGCGCGCCTGACGGCGCTGCGCGAGGCAATGCCCAACCTGCTGCTGCAGATGCTGCTGCGCTCGGCCAACGCGGTGGGGTACGCCAACTACCCCGACAACGTGGTGCGCTTCTTCGTGGGCCGCGCCGCCGCCAACGGCATCGACGTGTTCCGCATCTTCGACTCGCTCAACTGGGTCGAGAACATGCGCGTGGCCATCGATGCGGTGCGCGAGAGCGGCAAGCTGTGCGAGGCGGCCATCTGCTACACCGGCAACCTCTCCGACCCGCGCGAGAGGAAGTACACGCTCGACTACTACCTGAAGCTCGCGCGCGAGCTCAAGGCCGCCGGCACGCACGTCCTCGGCATCAAGGACATGGCGGGCCTGTGCCGACCGCGGGCTGCCTACACGCTGGTGAAGGCCCTGAAGGACGAGATAGGGCTCCCGGTGCACTTCCACACCCACGACACCTCCGGAATCGCCGGCGCGAGCGTGCTGGCGGCCGCCGCGGCGGGGGCCGATGCGGTGGACGGCGCCATCGACGCCCTGAGCGGGCTCACCTCGCAGCCGAACCTGGGCTCGATCGTGGAAGCGCTGCGCTTCTCCGAGCGCGACCCGCAGGTGGACCCCAGGGCCCTGCGCACCATCTCCGCCTACTGGGAGCAGGTGCGGCGCCACTACGCGGCCTTCGAGAGCGACATGCGCTCCGGGGCCTCCGAGGTGTACGTGCACGGCATGCCCGGCGGCCAGTACACGAACCTGCGCGAGCAGGCGCGCAGTCTCGGCATCGGCGACGAGCGGTGGCCGGAGGTCGCGGCGACCTATGCCGAGGTGAACGACATGTTCGGCGACATCGTGAAGGTCACGCCGACCTCCAAGGTGGTCGGCGACCTCGCTTTGCTCATGATGAGCTCGGGCCTGAGCCGCGCCCAGGTCGAGGATCCCGCGGTCGAGGTGGCGTTCCCCGAGTCCGTGGTGCAGCTGATGCACGGCGACCTCGGCCAGCCGTACGGGGGCTTCCCGGCAGGGCTCCAGCGCAAGATCCTGAAGGGGCGCGCGCCGCTCACCGCGCGGCCCGGGGCGACGCTCAAGCCCGTGGACCTCGACGCCGAGCGTGCCCGTATCCAGCAGGAGCTGCCGCGGCCGGCGACCGACGAGGATCTCGCCTCCTACCTCATGTACCCGAAGGTCTGGACCGACTACGCGCGCGAGCGGGCGCTGTACGGCGACCCGGCGATCCTGCCGACGGCGGTGTTCTTCTACGGCATGGAGCCGGGCCAGGAGATCAGCGTCGACCTCGAGCGCGGCAAGACGCTCATCGTGCGCTACCTTGCAAGCAGCGAGCCGCACGAGGATGGCACCCGCACCGTGTTCTTCGAGCTGAACGGCCAGCCGCGCTCGGTGCGCGTGGCCGACAAGAGCCAGGTCGCGCTGCGGCCGCCGCCGCCGAAGGTCGACGCCGCCAATCCGCGCCACGTCGGGGCACCCATGCCCGGCGTGGTCGGGAGCGTCGCGGTGCAGCCGGGCGCCAAGGTGGCGCGCGGGGACCTGCTGCTCACGCTCGAGGCGATGAAGATGGAGACCGCGGTGCGCGCAACCCTCGACGGGGAGGTCGCCGAGGTGCTGGCGCGGCCCGGCCAGGCGGTGGAGGCCAAGGACCTCCTCGTCGTCCTGCGCTGACCCGCACGACCGCGCGGCGGGACGAGCGTGCCGCACGCGCGCACCGTCGTATGATCGCAGGCCTCGCTTGCGATGCGGGGATGTCCATGAACCACCTCAGGTACCTCTCACTCGCCGCGCTGTGCGGGGTGATGCTGCTCACCTCCTACGCGACCTCAGGCGCCGAGCCCCCGGCGCAACGCGATGGCCAGCACGACTTCGACTTCGAGATCGGTTCCTGGAACATCCACCTGAAGAAACTGATGCACCCGCTGTCCGGGGCGCACGACTGGGTGCAGTTCGATGGCACCTCGGTGACGCGCAAGGTGTGGGACGGCCGCTCGCAGCTGGAGGAGTTCGAGACCGACAGCCCGGGCGGCCACATCGAGGGACTCACCCTGCGGCTGTACAACCCGGCCACCCACGAGTGGAGCCTCTATTGGGCGAACAGCAAGGACGGACGGATGTACCCGCCGCAGGTGGGCCGGTTCACGAACGGCGTCGGCGAGTTCTACGCCCTGGACACGCTCGAGGGGCGCACGATCATGGTCCGCTTCATCTGGTCAAGGACCGACACGGCGAGCCCGCACTTCGAGCAGTCCTTCTCGGAGGACGGCGGCAAGACCTGGGAAGTGAACTGGATCACCGACCAGACGCGCACAGCGGGCGCCGCGCGCTGAAGGCAGCGCGGGTATGCGGCGGCCCGCGATCCTCAGGGCGGGGTGTTTGCCAGCAGCTCCTTGATCTTCGCCTCGTCGAGGTACTGGCCCAGTGCCTTCGCGCCCTCCATCACGTGCGGCTCGGTCATGAGACCGCGCATCGCCGAGGCGCCCAGAACCTGGAACCCGTACTGGATGGTGGCGGCGCCTTCGTTCTGCAAAGCTGCCCTGGTCTGGCTGCGGCAGGAGTCGGTCAGGAGTCGCTGAATGAGAGCGGCGGCGTCCTTGAGGATCCCCTGGCGCTGCGCGGGGGTGATGTTGGCAAGACTGGCGACGTCCGGGTGCTGCGCCATCATGTTGAACACCCACTTGGCGAGCACGATCCGGTCTTCCTGCGTGGTCGACGTGACCAGGCACTTCGCCATGTCGTCGGCAAATGGCCCGGCGGCCGCCATCCGCGGCAGACTTCCCAGCGCGGCCAGCAGGCCAACGATCAGCAGTCGCTTCATGACACATCCTCCAGGCCGCCAGCGTGTGCGAAAGGCGGCGCGCGGACCGTGAGCGCCGTCCCAGCCCGGCCGCGTGGCCTCATGGCCTCAGACGCAGTCCTTGAGCGCGACCGCCGGGTCCGCGAGCCTGGCAAGGTCGGGACGCGCGTGGGCGGCGATGAGCTTGCGGGCCGCCATCTGGTCCTTCGGCGCATTGACCGCGTCGATCGCGACGAACTCCCCGCCCCTGAGGTAGCAGGCACTGAAGGCGCGGGTCGAGGGATCGCCCCGCAGCACCACCCGGTCGTAGCCGTGGTTGACCCCGACGATGATGAGCTTCAGGTCGTACTGGTCCGACCAGAACCAGGGCAGCTTGTCGTGCGGCGTGGGCGCACCGAGCAGGTTCAGCGCGACCGTCGTGCCCTGCTCGAACGCGTTGTCGACCGACTCCAGCCGCAGGTGGCGGCCGTACTGCCGGTTCAGGTGACTCGCGCAGTCACCGGCGGCATAGACATCCGCGGCACTGGTGCGGCAGAAGCCGTCGGTGACGATGCCGTTCTCGCAGTCGATTCCGGCGGCGCGCGCGAGCTCGTCCGCCGGGACGACGCCGACGCCTGCGATCACCAGGTCCGCCGGGAATTCCTCGCCGCCCTCCGTGAGCACGCGGCTCACGCGCCCGCTCGCCGGGTCAGCATGCAGCGCGCGCAGCCGCACGCCGCAGTGGGTGCGCACGCCCGCGCGTGCGTGCTCGGCGGTGTAGAAGGCGGAAATCTGCGGGCAGGTGACGCGGCTCAGCACGCGCTCGGCCATCTCCAGCACGGTCACCTCGAGCCCGAGCTCGCGCGCCGTGGCGGCCACCTCGAGCCCGATGTAGCCCCCGCCGATCACGACCATGCGCGCGCCCGCGACACACTCGGTGCGGATGCGATCGACGTCGGCGATGCTGCGCAGGGTGTGGATCCCGGGCAGGTCCGCGCCCGGCACGTTAAGCCTGCGCGGGCGGCTGCCGGTCGCGAGCAGCAGGGCGTCGAAGGGCAGCACGAGCCCGTCCTCCAGCCGCACGTGGCGGTGGTGGGGGGCGATCTCGGCGACCCGGCGCCCGAGGTGCGTCGTCACGCCATGCTCGGAGAAGAAGGAGGCCGGGCGGATGAGGAGGCGCTCACGCTCCAGGTTCCCGGCCAGGTACTTCTTGGACAGCGGCGGGCGCTGGTAGGGCAGCCAGGGCTCATCCCCGACCAGGGTGAGGCGCCCGGTATAGCCCCGCTTGCGCAGGGTATCGATGGTCTGGATCGCGGCCTGTCCGGCCCCGACAATGAGGATGTCCTGGTACATCGCCGGCGAAGAATAGCCTAACGGGCACGCGGTCCCGCGCACCCGTACGGGGCGCCGCTCCTCCCGGCCTGCTCCACGATGGTGCAGCCGCAGCAGGGGCTGCCGGGAGGGAGGCCGGGCGGCGCCGCGTTTCGGGGGCATTCGACGCCGTGGCATGAAAACTGCAAAATCCCTCGCGCCCGCGCATGCTGCAAGACGGACGGAGAGCCCCATGAAACTGGTCACCGCGATCATCAAACCCTTCAAGCTCGACGACGTGCGCGCGGCGCTCTCGGATATCGGGGTCTCCGGCATGACCGTGACCGAGGTGAAGGGCTTCGGCCGCCAGCGCGGCCATACCGAGCTCTACCGCGGCGCGGAATACGTGGTCGACTTCGTGCCCAAGACCCGCATTGAGGTCGCGGTCCGCAACGACCTGGTGGACCAGGTGGTCGAGGCGATCATCAAGTCGGCCAAGACCGGCAAGGTCGGCGACGGCAAGATCTTCATCACCGACATCGACCGCGTGATCCGCATCCGCACCGGCGAGACCGACGACGCCGCGCTCTAGCGGCGCCTCTCCCCAAAGGGTCTTACCCCGCCGGGCCGCGCGCGGGCTATGCTCGTGTCCACCATGCCGCTCGCCATCCGCTTCCACGAGCACGGCGGCCCCGAGGTGCTGCGCCTCGAGGAGTCCGACCCGGGCAAGCCCGCCCCGCACGAGGTGCAGGTGCGGCACACCGCGCTCGGGGTCAACTACATCGACGTCTACGACCGCACCGGCCTCTATCCGACCCCGCTGCCCTCGGGGCTCGGGCGCGAGGCTGCCGGCGTGGTCGTGGCGCTCGGCCGCGGCGTGCGGGGACTGAAGGCCGGCGACCGCGTGGCCTACGTGTTCAGCACCCCGGGGGCCTACAGCGAGCTGCGCAACGTGCCGGCCGAGCGGCTGGTGAAGATCCCCGCCGGCGTCTCCGACGAGCAGGCCGCAGCGCTCATGCTCAAGGGACTCACCGCGCACTTCCTCATCCGGCGCACCTACCGCGTGCAAAAGGGCGACTTCATCCTGGTGCACGCCGCCGCCGGCGGCGTCGGCTCGATCCTCACCCAGTGGGCGAAGGCCCTGGGCGCGAAGGTCATCGGCGTGGTCGGAAGCGAGGCCAAGGCCGAGATCGCGAAGAAGCTCGGCTGCCGGCAGGTGCTGATTTCCGGGCGCGACGAGCTGGTTGCGGGCGTCAAGGCCGCGACCCGGGGAGCCGGGGTCGCGGCGGTGTACGACGGGGTCGGCAAGGACACCTTCATGGAGTCGCTCGACTGCATCCGCCGGCTCGGCATCATGGTGAGCTACGGCAATGCCTCGGGTCCGCCGCCCGCCATCAGCCCGCTGGAGCTGTCACGCCGCGGCTCGCTGTTCCTCACCCGCCCGACGCTCTTCAACTACATCGCGACGCGGGACGAGCTCGAGTCCGGCGCGCGCGAGCTGTTCGCCGCCGTGAAGTCCAGGAAGGTGAAGGTGGTCATCGGCCAGCGCTACCGGCTCGCCGAGGCGGCGAACGCCCACCGCGACCTCGAGGGCCGCCGCACCACCGGTGCCTCGGTACTGATTCCCTAGGAAGCTGCCGGAAGTATCCCGCCGCCGCATCGCGCCGATGCGGCGGCGGGATCGTTTCAGTGTGCCGCCTTGAGCGTGCGCGTGATGCTGTCGCCGAGGGAGGCGCGCAGCGCGATGCAGTCGTCGATGCTCTCGAGCGCGCGCCCGACGGCGATGTCGCCGCCGTTCAGCGGCTTGAGCTTGTTGCCGAGCACGGTCTCGAACGAGGCGCGCTCCGCGGCGCTGCAGAAGCTGTTGCCCAGCGATGCGAACGCGGCGGCCTGGAACATCACGGGCAGGCGCCCGACCGCGGCGGCTTCGTGCGCATCGAGCCACTTCCACGCGACCTCGCGGGTGCGGGGGTTCCCCACCGCCAGGAACACGATGCGGCCCGCGCTACCCGGATCGAGCTGCGGGTCGAGGCTGAAGTCCAGCGCCTGCTTCACGAGCGCCGGGCCCTCGGTGTAGCCCACCGCGATGCCGGCATCCGTGCGCACCTGCGCATCGCGCCCCACGCTCAGGGCCTTGAGCGGCCCGAACACCGCCGCGCCGCGCTCCTGGATGCCGACCGCCCACACGCGCCAGCGGAACAGTGGTTCCACCCGCGTCGGGTCGTTCAGGGAGTGCTCGGCGAACGGCACCAGCGCGGCACGCACGGCCGGATCGCGGCCGCTGAGGGCAACGAGGCCGATCAGCTGGCGGCGCAGCAGCTGCTGCTCGGGCGGGTCGGAGGCGTAGCGACCGGGGCTCGCGTCATAGCCGAGCCTGGCGAGCCGCGGACCGTAGAGCGACACCAGCGCGTGCTCGATGAGCGGCTGCTCCGCGGGCGTCGCGAGGCGATCGTGCAGGGTATCCAGGCGGTAACCGAGGCTGAGGGCCGTGGTGCGGTCCGGGTGGGCCGCGAGCGCCTGCGCCGCCTCGTAGAACCCGGCGAAGGAGAGCTTGCCGGCATCGAGTGCGGCCGAGGCGCTGTCGGCGAGCGTTACCGACTCGCGCGGCGGCAGCTGCGCGGAACGCGTCAGCAGCGCGTGCCACAGGTCCGCATCGACCGCGAAGCGGTAGTAGCCCGCGCCCTGCGCGTTCGGGTGCACGGTCGCGCCCTTGAGGGCGGCCGGGACCGCGAGCGTGCCGGTCGGGGTTGCGAGCATGGTGCACTGCTTGGCCGGTGAGCCCGCGGCGGGGTAGAAGGAGGCGCAGAACGGGATCTTCCAGGTGAGCGCGGTGCCGTCGGCTCCGGGCCCGAGCGGCCGGTAGCGCGACTGCGTGAGCTTGAGGCTCCCGTCGGCGGCGCGGGCCACGCTCACGAGCGGCACGCCGGGCTGGTTCACGAACGACTCGAAGGCCTCGATCACCGCCGGGTCACCGCTGCCCTCGGCCATGGCGCGGAAGAACTCCGCCGCGGTGGCCGTGCCGTAGGCGTGGCGCGTGAGGTGCAGGCGCACGCCCTTCTGGAAGCGCTCGGTGCCGAGGTAGGACTCGACCATGCCGATGACGCCCGCGCCCTTCTGGTAGGTGATGTCATCGAAGGTCGAGGAGATCCCGAGGTTGGTCTCCACCGGCTGGTGGATGGGGCGCCCGGCGCGCAGCGCGTCGGTGTTCATCGCCTGCAGCGTGCCGTCGAGCTGCTCCTGCTCGATGCCGAGCTTGGGGCGCCACTCGTCGGCGATCTTGCTGCCCATCCACTCGGCGAATGACTCGTTGAGCCAGATGTCGTCCCACCAGGCCGGGGTCACCAGGTCCCCGAACCACTGGTGCGCGAGCTCGTGCGCGGTGACGGTGCCGAAGTTGATCTCCTCGCGCGGCGTCGGGGGATGCTCGAAGGCGATGAGATCCTCCTCGAAGATGATCGCGCCGGCGTTCTCCATCGCCCCGGTGTGGTGCGGCGAGGCGATGAGGTCGATCTTCGGGTACGGGAAGGCGATGCCGAAGTAGCTCTCGAGGCGCCGGATGAGCTCGGGCGACTGCTCGAGCGCGAACTGATAGCGCTTCGGGTCGCCCTTGGGCCCGATCACCCGCAGCGGCAGCGGCGTGTGGCGCACCGCGTTGGGCGGCACCACGCCCTCGACCACCTGCAGCGGGCCGACCGCGAAGGCGACCAGGTAGGTGGGTAGCGGCCTCGTGGTCTGGAAGGTCCAGACCTGCGCCCCGGGGGACTTCTGGGCCTTGACCTCGGCCCCGTTGGTGACGGCGAGGTCTCCCCCGTGGGTGGTGATGGTCACGTCGAAGGGCGTCTTGAACCGCGGCTCGTCGAAGGAGGGGAAGGCGCGGCGCGCGTCGATGGCCTCAAACTGAGTGAAGGCGTACCAGTCGTCCCCGATCTTGTTGCGGTAGAGGCCCTGCGGGGAGTCCTGGAAGGGGGCGCTGTACTCGATCTTCAGCACCGCTTGGCCGGCGGGCACGGGGGCCGCGGCAGTCAGCTTCGCAACGCCGGTGTCGTGATCGACCTCTTCGTATTTTGCCGTGATCGTGTGGCTATTAGCCTCGATCGTCGCCGTTTTTACCTTAAGACCGAGCCCATGCAGCCAGATGACGGAGGTGGCGGCATGGAGGTCGATGTCGATGGTCGTCGCGCCCTCGAACTGGTCCTTGCGGGGATCGATCGTGAGCGCAAGCCGGTAATGGCTGGGGGTTACGGTGTCGGGCAGGCGGCCTTCCGGGGCACCGGACGGGGCGGCGAGGACGTAGGGCGCGAGCGCCAGGGCAAAGGCGGCGGTGATGAGACGGATCATGGGCGGTTCCCTTCGGATGCATGGCGGGCCGTCGATGCGCGGCCCTGCGATGGCGCAGCATTGTTCCAGAAGTCGCCGGCACCGGAGCCGCGCCGGACGCCCGGACGGGCCTAAGCGAGGTCAGCCTGCGACGGGTGCGGGACGGGCGCGGACCATGCGGGCGCTGCGGCTGATGCCGAGCGCCCCGCTGCGCACCACGTCGGTGAGCTCGGCGCGCCGCTTGAGCTCGCCGATGAAGCCGTTGATCTCGGCCTCGCTCGCGGTGAGCTCGACGATGAAGCCGTCCATCGCCGGGTCCAGCACCCGGCCGCCGGCGCGCACCACCAGGCCCCGCACCGCGTCCGCCTGGCCGTCACCGACCTTGAGCTTGAGGAGCACCAGTTCCCGCTCGACGTGCTCCCCGCGGGTCATGTCGAGCACGTCGACCACGTCCACGAGCTTGTGCAGCTGGTTGGCGATCTGCTGGATCACGGCGTCCGAGCCGGTCGTGACCAGCGTGAGGCGCGAGACGGTGGGGTCGTCGGTGGGGGCGACCGAGAGCGACTCGATGTTGTAGCCCCGGGTGGAGAACAGGCCCGCGACGCGGGTCAGGGCCCCGGCCTCGTTCTGCAGGTAGACGGCGATGATGTGGCGCATGGAACTCGACGGCGGAGATAGCGTGAGGAAACGTACGCAGGATAAAGGAAGGCGTGAAGTTTGCACCATGAGGCCAAGCTGCTAGCCTTCCCGATTCCTCGTGGTTTTCCCAAGAAACGGCTCGAGCCTTGAGTCCTAAAAGCGCGCCCATGACCGACACAGTGATCCAGCCCCGCCCCGGTGCGCACCCGCTCGCCGGACAGGCCATGTCCGGCGCCCGCATGATCATGCAGGTGCTTGCCGACGAGGGCGTCACCGCCATCTTCGGCTACTCCGGCGGCGCCATCCTGCCGACCTACGATGCGGTGTTCCTCTATAACGAGGCGGCGCGCAAGGCGAAGGAGCCGGAGATCCCGCTGATCGTGCCGGCCAACGAGCAGGGGGCCGGCTTCATGGCGGCCGGCTACGCCCGGGCGAGCGGCAAGGTCGGGGTGTGCCTGGTGACTTCCGGACCCGGGGCGACCAACACTGTTACACCCGTGCGCGACTGCATGGCAGATTCGATACCGATTGTCGTGATTTGCGGCCAAGTCGCCCGTGCCGCCATCGGGACCGACGCCTTCCAGGAGGCCCCGGTCCCCTCGATCATGGGCTCGATCGCCAAGCACATCTTCCTGGTCACCGACCCCCAGAAGCTCGAGGCGACCGTGCGCACCGCCTTCGAGATCGCCCGGACCGGGCGCCCGGGACCGGTGGTGATCGACATCCCGAAGGACGTCCAGAACTGGGAGGGCGTCTTCCACGGCGAGGGACTGCTGCCCATCCCGGGTTACCGCCGGCGCCTGCGCGAGCTCGAAGCGGCGACCCTGGAGCCGGCCGCCGCGCAGCGCTTCTTCGGGCTGCTCGGCGAGGCGAAGCGGCCGCTCATCTACGCCGGCGGCGGCGTCATCAACGGCAATGCCGCCGCGGCCCTGACCGCCTTCGCGGACGCCTTCCGGATCCCGGTGGTCACCACCCTCATGGGGATCGGGGCCTACGACACCACGCGCGAGGGCTCGCTGCGCATGCTCGGGATGCACGGCGCGGCATTCGCCAACTACGCCGCCGACGACTGCGACTTCCTGATCGCGGTGGGCGCGCGCTTCGACGACCGCGTGGCCGGCGTCCCGGCCAAGTTCGCCCCGAAGGCGAAGGCGATCGCGCACCTGGACGTCGACCGCGCCGAGGTGAACAAGGTCAAGCGCGTGCAGTGGAGCCACATCGGCCTGCTCGCCCCGGCGCTGGAGGTACTCACCGCGCACGGCCGCGCGCAGCGCTTCGCGCCGGACTACGCGGCCTGGGCGGCCGAGCTCGCCGCGCTCAAGCAGACCCACGCGATGAATTACGACCGCGACAGCAGCCTGATCCAGCCCTACTACGTGATCGAGGAGATCAACCGGCACACCAAGGGCCAGGCGATCATCTCCACCGGGGTCGGGCAACACCAGATGTGGGCCGCGCAGTACTGTGACTTCGTGGCCCCGCGCCTGTGGCTCACCTCCGGCAGCATGGGCACGATGGGGTTCGGGCTGCCGGCCGCCATCGGCGCGCAGTTCGCAGTTCCCAGCCGCCTCGTCATCGACATCGACGGGGACTCCTCGATCCGCATGAACATCGGCGAGCTGGAGACCGCCACCACCTACGACCTGCCCGTGAAGGTCGTGGTGCTCAACAACTTCGGCGACGGCATGGTGAAGCAGTGGCAGAAGCTCTTCTTCAAGGGGCGGCTGTCCGCGAGCGACAAGTCGCTGCACAAGAAGGACTTCGTGAAGGCCGCACAGGCGGACGGGTTCCGCTACGCGGTGCGCCTGGAGAAGAAGGCCGACGTGCCGCGCGTGATCGCCGAGTTCCTCGCCTTCGCAGGCCCTGCCTTCCTCGAGGTCATGATCGACCCGGATGCGGGTGTCTACCCGATGGTCGGCCCGGGGCAGGCCTACGACGAGATGATCACGGGGGAGCACATCGCCTCGCGCCACCCGGTCGACATCAAGACGCCCGGCCCGTCGGAGATGTTCTGATGCGCAGCGGTCGAGTGGCCCTGTGGGCGGCGCTCGCCGCGGCGCCGTTCGCGCACGCCGCAGCGCCGCGCACGGACACGATCCTGCTGCTGGGCAACGCGTCCGGTTCCCAGACGGTCGCCACCTCAGGCGCGCAAACCCGCGCCGAGTTTTCCTTCAATGACCGCGGCCGCGGCGATCACATCACCGCCACCTGGACGCTCGATGCCGACGGGCTCCCGGTCCAGTACCAGGGCGGCGGCAACGACTACATGAAGGCCAAGGTCACCGAGACCTTCGCGCTGCGCGGTGGCAAGGCGTCGTGGCACAACCGCAGCGAGCACGCCGAGGGCGTGCCGGCGGATCACGCCTTCTACATGCCCGCCAATGCGCCGCCGGAGTTCATGGGGGTGCTCGCCCGCGCGCTGCTCAAGGCATCCGACCATCGCCTCAGGCTCCTGCCCGCTGGCGAGGCCTCGATCCGCGAGGTGCCCGGGGCCGCGGTCGCGGGGCTCGAGCTCTACGAGATCTCAGGCCTCGACCTGTCGCCCGACCCCATCTGGCTGACCGCGACCGGTGCGACCGGGGCGTTCATCTCCGGGTGGTTCGTGGTGACGGGTGCGGAAGGCCAAGCGCACATCGCCGAGCTCACGCACGCGCAGGCGGCCGCGAGCAGCGCCTGGGCCGCCGCACTTGCGCACGCGGCGGCGCGCGACCCGGGCCGGCCGCTCCTGATCCGCGGCGCGCGCCTGTTCGATCCGCGCGACCTCAGCGTGCGCGCAGGCTCGAGCGTGCTGGTGAGCGGGGCGCACGTCGTGCGCGCCGCCCCCGACGGCAGCTTCGCGGTGCCCGCCGATGCGGAAATCATCGAGGCGCACGGCCGCTTCCTGATGCCCGGCCTGTGGGACAACCACCAGCACTTCGACGAGACCACCGGCGCGCTCGACCTCGCCACCGGCATCACCAGCGCCCGCGACATGGCCAACGACACCGACGCCTTCCTCGAGCGGGTCGCGCGCTTCGACGCCGGCGAGGAACTCGGGCCGCACGTGTGGAAGGCCGGCATCATCGACGGCGCCGGTCCCTTCGCCGGCCCCACCAAGATGCGCATCAGCAACGCCGCCGAGGCGCTCGCGGACGTCGCCTGGTACGCCGATCACGGCTACGGCCAGATCAAGATCTACTCCTCGGTCCCGCCGGAGCTGGTGCCGGTGATCGCCGATGCGGCGCACGCGCGCGGCCTGCGCGTCAGCGGGCACGTGCCCGCCTACATGACGGCGCGGCAGTTCGTCGAGGGCGGCGCGGACGAGATCCAGCACATCAACTTCATCGTCCTCAACTTCCTCTTCGACGAAGTGAAGGACACGCGCAACATGAACCGCTTCACGGCGGTCGCGGCGCACGCGCGCGAGCTCAGCCCCGACAAGCCGCAGGTGCAGGAGTTCATCCGTTACTTGAGCGCGCACCACACGGTACTCGACCCGACCGTCAACGTGTTCGAGGCGATGTTCTGCGGCGATCCGGCGGCGGTCACGCCCGGGCTCGAGGCCGTCGTGCCGCGCCTGCCGGCGCAGGTGCGCCGCGGCCAGCTGTCGCAGGCACTGCCGGTGCCGAAGGGCCAGGAAGAGGCCTACCGCGCGGCCCTGCCGGCGCTGCTCGCGCTGCTCAAGGGCCTGCACGAGGGTGGCGTCACGCTGATCCCGGGCACCGACTCCTTCCCCGGCTACGAGCTGCACCACGAGCTGGCGCTGTACGTGCGCGCCGGCATCCCGGCAGCCGAGGTGCTGCGCATGGCCACCCTCACCTCCGCGCACGTGATCGGCGCGGACTTCGAGCGCGGCGTCATCGCCCCCGGCAAGCTCGCCGACCTGATCCTGGTCGACGGCGACCCGATAGCCCACATCGAGGACCTCGGCCGCGTGGACCTCGTGATGAAGGGCGGCCGGGTGTACGACCCCGCCCAAATCGAACAGGCGCTCGGGATCAGCCCGCGCGCCGCTGCGAGAGCCCCATGAAATACCTGCACACGATGGTCCGCGTCACCGACATCGACGCCTCGCTGCGCTTCTACTGCGACGGGCTGGGGCTCACCGAGCTCAAGCGCACCGAGTACCCGAATGGCCGCTACACGCTGGTGTTCCTCGCCGCCCCTGGCGACGAGGAGGCGCAGGTGGAGCTCACCTACAACTGGGATCCGCAGCCCTACGACGCCGGGCGCAACTTCGGGCACCTCGCCTACGAGGTCGGGGACATCTACGCCGCCTGCGAGCGCCTGCGCCAGCACGGCGTCACGATCCTCAGGCCCCCGCGCGACGGCCACATGGCCTTCGTGCGCTCCCCGGACAACATCTCCGTGGAGCTGCTGCAGAAGGGCACGGCGCTCGCCCCGGCCGAGCCCTGGAAGTCGATGCCCAACACCGGCTCCTGGTAGCCGCAGCGCCACACGAGCTCCGCCGCACACGCCATGAAATCGATCCCGAGCCTGCTGATCGCGGCGGTGTTCGCGCTGCTGACGTTCGCGGTGTGGGCCTACCTCAACCGCCCGACGCGCGAGCCGCCGTGGCCGAGCGTGGTGTGGGGCTTCGCGTTTTCCCCGTTCCGCGCCAACGAAGACCCGACCCACAACATCCTGCCGACGGAAAGTGAGATCGACTCGGACCTGGCACTGCTGCAGGGCAAGGTGCGCGCGGTGCGCACCTACTCCGTCCAGGGCACGCTTGCCAAGATCCCCGAGCTCGCCGAGCGCCGCGACATGAACGTCGCGGTGGGCGCCTGGCTCGACAAGAACCAGGAGAAAAACGAGGAGGAGCTGCAGACCGCGATCCAGCTCGCCAACAGCCACATCAACGTGGTGCGCGTGTTCGTCGGCAACGAGGTGCTGCTGCGCGGCGACCTGCCGCTGCCGGAGCTGGAGAAGCTCCTCGACCGGGCCCGGGATGCCATCGAGCAGCCGGTAGGCACCGCGGAGACCTGGAACACCTGGCTCACGTTCCCGGAGCTCGCGCAGCACGTGGACTTCATCGGCGTGCACCTCCTGCCCTACTGGGAAGGGGTACCGGTCGACCAGGCGGTCGACTACTCGCTGGCACAGTTCAAGCGGCTGCAGAAGGCCTTCCCGGGCAAGCCCGTGCTGATCGCGGAGATCGGCTGGCCGAGCCGCGGCCGCACGCACGAGTCGGCCGTGGCCTCCGAGGCCAACGAGGCGCTGTTCCTGCGGCGCTTCCTGGCGCGGGCGCAGAAGGAGCACCTCACCTACTACATCATGGAGGCCTTCGACCAGCCCTGGAAGGCGTACATGGAGGGCGCGGTCGGGTCCTACTGGGGCGTCTACGACGTCAACCGCAAGCCGAAGTTCGAGTTCACCGCGCCCATCGTGCGCGTGCCGGAGTGGCACGTGCTCGCGGCCATCTCGGTGGCCGTGGCGCTGGTGCTCCTGGGCATCCTCTACCTCAACAGCGACGCGCTGCGGAACCGCGGCCGCAGCTTCCTCGCCATCGTGGTGTTCGCCGCCGCGACGCTCGCGGTGTGGGTCATCTACGACTTCACCCAGCAGTACATGACGGTCGGCGGCGTGATCTCGGGCGTGCTGCTGCTACTGGGCATGCTGGGCGTGCTCCTGGTGCTGCTCGCCGAGGCGCACGAGTGGGCCGAGGCCCACTGGGTGGCCTACCGGCGACGCCTGGGCGCGCCGGTCTACGCGCCCAGTGCCACCCCGCCCAAGGTCTCGGTGCACGTGCCGGCCTACAACGAGCCGCCGGACATGCTGATCGAGACGCTCGATGCGCTCTCGCGCCTGGAGTACCCGGACTTCGAGGTCCTGGTCATCGACAACAACACCAGGGACGAGGCGGTGTGGCGCCCGGTGGAGGCGCACTGCGCGAAGCTCGGGCCGCGCTTCCGCTTCTTCCACGTGGCCCCGCTCGCGGGCTTCAAGGCCGGCGCGCTGAACTTCGCGCTCGGGCACACCGCGGCGGACGCCGAGATCATCGCCGTGATCGACAGCGACTACATGGTCGAGCCGAACTGGCTGCGCGACCTGACGCCGGCCTTCCACGACCAGCGCATCGCCATCGTGCAGGCGCCGCAGGACTACCGCGACGCCGACCAGAGCGCCTTCAAGGCGATGTGCTACGCGGAGTACCGCGGCTTCTTCCACATCGGCATGATCACGCGCAACGAGCGCAACGCCATCATCCAGCACGGCACCATGACCATGGTGCGCGCCGGGCAGATGCGCGAGTGCCGCTGGGCGGAGTGGTGCATCACCGAGGATGCGGAGCTGGGCCTGCGCATCTTCGAGCGCGGCTTCGACGCCACCTACGTCCCCGACAGCTACGGGCGCGGACTGATGCCCGACACCTTCATCGACTTCAAGAAGCAGCGCTTCCGCTGGGCGTACGGGGCGATGCAGATCCTCAAGGCCCACGCGCGCGCCCTGTTCCTCGAGGGCGGCCCGCTCTCCCCGGGCCAGCGCTACCACTTCGTGGCGGGCTGGCTCCCCTGGGTGGCCGACGGCTGCAACATGCTCTTCAACCTCGCAGCGCTCGGCTGGTCGGCGGCGATGGTGTGGGCGCCGCAGTCCATCGACCCGCCGCTGGTGCTGTACTCGGTGCTGCCGCTGTCGCTGTTCACCTTCAAGCTCGCGAAGCTCGTGCACCTCTACCACGTGCGCGTCGGCGCCAACCTGCGCCAGACGGTGGCCGCGGCGATCGCGGGACTTGCCCTGACGCACACCATCGGCATGGCCTCGATCAAGGGCCTCGTCACCAGGAGCGAGCCGTTCTTCCGCACCCCCAAGGGCGGCACGACCTCGGGCCTGTGGCACGCACTCGCGGCCGCGCGCGAGGAGACCCTGATGATGGTGGGGCTCCTCGCCTCCGCCTGGGCGGTGGCGCGCACCAGCACGCCGCAGAACGCCGGCCCCGACCGCCTGGCCTGGGAGATCGTGCTCGTCATCCAGTCGATCCCGTACGCTTCCTCGCTGCTGGTGTCCCTCGCCAGCGCCTTCCCGCTGCCCGCGAAACTGCTGGGTACCCGCTACCGCACGCTGAGCTCCCCGCAGCGTCCGTCCGTGGCGTCCGGCAAGCCCCCGGAAGCGGACGCCGCGGGCTAGCCCCATGCGCGAGGGGAGGCTGCGCGCGATCGGCTTCATGGTCGTCGCGGTGGCGGCCTTCGCCGCCATGGACGCACTTCTCAAGGTGCTGTCGGGCAGCTATCCGCCGATGGAGGTGGCCGCGCTGCGCGGTGCCGCCGCGCTGCCGTTCATGCTGCTGCCGGTGCTGGCCAGCAACCGCTGGCACCTCCTCAAGCCCCGGCGCTTCCCCATGCACGTGATGCGCGGCGCCATCCAGGTGGCGGTGCTGGGCTGCTTCATCTACGCCGTGCACCGCCTCTCGCTCGCCAACGTCTACGCCCTGTTCCTGTCCGCGCCGCTGATGATGACGGCCCTGTCCGTGCCGGTGCTCAGGGAGCACACCGACGCGCGCGGCTGGGCGGTCATCGCGGTGGGCCTGGTCGGCGTCCTCATCATGCTCAAGCCCACGGCGCAGGGGCTCCTGTCGCTCGGCTCGCTCGCGGCCCTGGGTGCGGCGCTCGGCTACGCCGTCAACGGCGTGGCCGTGCGGCTGCTCGCGCGCACCGACAGCACCGCGAGCGTGGCGGTGTGGACCATCAGCCTCATGACGCTCATGTCGCTCACGCTGGCGCTGCCGGACTGGGTCGCCCTGGAGCCGCGCCACTACCGGCTGCTCGCGCTCCTGGGCGTGCTCGCCGCCATCGGCACCTACGGGCTCACACATGCATTCCGGTCCGCGCCCGCCGCGGTCGTGGCACCGCTGGAGTACACCGCGCTTCCCTGGGGCATCCTCATCGACCGCGTGTTCTGGAACGTGCTGCCCGCGCCGCGGGTGCTGGTGGGCGGTGCCGTGGTCATCGCCAGCGGCCTGTACCTGGTCGCCCGGGAGCGCACGCGCGCCCTGGAGGCTCGCACCGCGGCCGCCTTGGAAGAACGCGGCGGGGCAGGGCAAAATGTCGTGCGCCCGGTTGAAGAAGTCGTTCGCCAACAAGAGGAAGAAGCCCCATGAGCAACGCCGAGGTCCGTGGACGATTCGTCTGGCACGAACTGCTGACCACCGACACCGCCGCGGCGGCCACCTTCTACGCGAAGGTCCTGCCCTGGCGCACGCAGCCCTCCAACATGCCCGGCTACACGATCTTCATGGCCGGCGGTGCCCAGGTCGGCGGCCTCATGGCGCTCCCGGACGACGGCGGGGGAACGCCCGCGCACTGGCTGCCCTACATTGGTACGCCGGACGTCGACGCCACCGTCAGCCAGGCGCATGGCCTCGGGGCGCGCATCTGCAAGGACGCGACCGACATCCCCAACGTCGGGCGCTTCGCCGTGCTGGCCGATCCGCAGGGTGCAACCTTCGCGGTCTTCACGCCCTCCGCGCCGACCCCACCGCCGCAGCCGCCCCAGGGCGCGTTCTCCTGGCACGAGCTGCAGACGACGGACATCGCCGCGGCCGTGCAGTTCTACGGGCAGCTGTTCGGCTGGACGAAGGGCATCGCCCACGACATGGGTCCGATGGGGGTTTACCAGCTGTTCGAGGGCTCCGCGGTGGGCGGCATGTGCAATACCCAGGGCCCCTCGACGCCGCCCTCGTGGCTGAGCTACGTGCACGTGGCGGATTCGGGCCGCGCGGTTGCCGCGGCCAAGTCCGCCGGTGGGCGCCTGCTGCACGGACCCATCGAGGTCCCCGGCGGCAGCTGGATCGCACTGTTCCTGGACCCGCAGGGCGGAGCCTTCGCCGTCCAGGAAGCCCCGCGCACGATGAGTGCCGCGAAGCCGGCTGCAACGCCCAAGGCCACAGCCCCCGCGCCGAAGCCTGCGGCCGCTCCTGCGCCCGCGAAGGCGGCCGCCAGGAAGGCGCCGGCGAAGAAAGCGGCCAAGCCCGCCGCGGAGCCGGCCAGGAAGGCCGCGCCCAAGAAAGCGAAGAAGGCCAAGAAAGCCGTGAAGAAGACGGCGAAGAAGGCCAAGAAGGCCAAGAGGACGGTCCGCAAGGCGGCGCCGAAGAAGACCGCCCGCAAGAAGGCGGCGCGCCGCCATCGCTGACCCGAGCCCCTGAAGAGCGGGCGCCGCGTAAGCGGCGCCCGCGTCGCGCTCACTGGTTCTGTTTCTCGGCCTCGTCGCGCTGCTGCTGCGCCTGCGCGGCGGCCGCGTCCACCCCGCGCCTCACCTGCTCTTCCTGCTGGTGGGCCCGCGCCGCATCCTGCGAGGCGACTTCACCGGCTGCCGCGCCCGCGGCCCCGGTCGCGGCCACGCCGCAGCCGCAAAGCAGCAGCGCTACCGGTACGACGACGACGAATCGCATGGCTTGAGCCCTCCCGTTCAGCGGTTGTTCAAGGAATGCAGACTCACTCTACGGCCGTGACGCTGCACCGCAACGCCCGCGGCCGATCATGGCACTATTGTCTTCATGCCCAAGCCCAACCCGCGTTCCGCCCTCAGCCACGAGCCCCTGAAGGTCCGCCGCGGCTACTTCGAATGCCGCTACGGCCAGCTTCACGTTCATCACGCCATGCCGCCCGGGGGAGGGTTCGAGGAGGGTACGCCGCTTCTGTGCGTGCACGAGGTTCCCGGGACCGCGCGCACGTTCGTGCCGTTCCTGGCGCGGATCGGGCTCGACCGCATGGCGTATGCGCCGGACCTGCCGGGGTTCGGGGAGTCGGATGCGCCGGTGGGGCCGGTCGCGATCGCCGACTACGCCGGCGCGCTCGGGGACTTCCTGGACACCATGCGGTTGCGGCGCATCGACATCCTGGCCCTGGGCCGCAGCGGCGCGCTTGCCGCGGAACTGGCGCTGGCGCGCCCGGCCCAGGTCGCACGCCTGGTCCTCGTCGGACTCGCTACTGGCACTGCCGCAGCGCCGGCACCGGCACTCTGGGAGCGCTCACTAATGGAGGGCATCGCGGAGTACCCGCTGCGGGAACGTTGCGCGCGCGTGACCGCCAAGGTGCTCGCCGTGCGCGACCGCAACGGCACCCCGGAGGTCGCCGCGCGACTGCGCGAGCTCCTGCCGGCGGCACGGGTGGCGGAGATCGAGGGCGGGAACGTCCACCTGCCGGCGCAGGCGCCGGAGCGCCTGCACGAGGCAGTTCGCGACTTCCTTCGCGGTTAGGGCGGGATTTTCGCGATTCTTCTCACACATTTATAGCGGAAAGGCGGTAGGAACCGGCCGCAGCGCTACACTTTTTCGGCCTAAGGCACGGGGAATCCTCAGGAACTTCGATGAGTTCGCGTTCGATGACGCCACCGCCGGCCGCCGATGAGGCCGACCTGGAGAGCACGGCCGAGCTGCCGGTGCTCGACCCGCCGGTTGCGCGCGCAGCCGAGGAGGAGCACTCCGCCACCGACACCTGGGCGGTGCTCCCGGCGCTGCGTCCCGAGCATGACGCCCAGCTCGCCGCCACCCTCGAGGCCGTCTCCGCGGAGCTGCGCTCCGCGCAGCAGCTCATCAACTCCAAGTCCGATCGCCTCATCCAGCTCGAGCGCGAGCGCGATGAGGCGCACGCCGCAGGTTCCGCCTCCTCCGAGCGGGCCCGCGAGCTGGACGCCGCGCTCGCGCAGCTGAAGGCACAGGGCGAGGCCCAGGCCGCGCAGCTCGCCGAGGTCACCCGGGCGCGCTCGGCCGCGGAGCAGCACGCCGCGGGCCTGAGCGCCGAGCTCAAGCACCTGCGCGACGGCGGGGATGCCACCGCCGCCGACCTCACGCAGCTGCGGGCCGCCGCGGAGCAGCGCGCCGCGCAGCTGGATGCGGAACTCACCCGCCTGCAGGGCGCGGCGACCCAGCACGCCTCCGAGTTCGCTGCGCTCACCCAGGCACGCACCGCCGCCGAGCAGCGCATCGTGACGCTCGAGGGCGAAGTCACCGCGCAGCGCGCGCGCGCTGCCGCCGCCGAGGCGCGCATCACCGAGCTCGAGCAGCGCGTCGCGGACGAGGCCGGCAAGGTCGGCGCGCACGAGAGCCGCGCGACCCGCGAGGCCGAGGAGCGCGCCACGCGCGACCGCGAGCATGCGCGGCACACCGAGGGCGTAATGGCGGACCTGCACCACGAGCGCACCCGCGCCATGGCCGTCTTCGAATCGCTGCAGACCGTGCATACGCGCCGCAACGTCTTCGAGGCGCTGGTGACCGAGCTCACCGTCGAGGCCGACGTGCGCAACGGTGACCTGGAGCGGCTGTCGCGTGAAATCGCGCAGCGCGATGCGCGCCTGCGCGAGCAGGAGAGCGAGCTGCAGGGGCGCGCCCAGCGCATCGCGAAGCTGGAAAAGGAAGTGACCGGCTTCGGCACCGCGCTCGCCGAGCGCGACGCGCAGCTGCGCGACCTGCGCGCCGAGCTCGCCACGCGCGCCACGACGGTCGCGAACCTTCAGGCACAGCTGGCCGCGAGCGGCGAGCGCATCAAGGCGCTCACCGCCGTCACCGA
Source organism: Pseudomonadota bacterium (assembly GCA_018241425.1). Classification (GTDB taxonomy): domain Bacteria; phylum Pseudomonadota; class Gammaproteobacteria; order Steroidobacterales; family Steroidobacteraceae; genus 13-2-20CM-66-19. Next base: position 21,884 of record JAFEDU010000005.1, on the reverse strand, counting down.
ACAGCACTCCACCAGCGAGTCGCAGCGCAAGGGTGAGCTGTCGCGCCTGCTCGCCGAGCGCGTCGAGCTCACCACCGCCCTCGAGGCCGCGCGGAAGCGGGCCACCGAAGCCGGCTCCCAGGCCGAGACGCAGGACCGCGAGCTCAAGGAGCGCCGCGGCCGCGTCGGCGAGCTCGAGGGCCAGCTCGCCGCGCAGACCGCCCGCGCCAGCGAGCTCGAGAAGGAACTCGCCGAGCTGCGCACCGAGATGGACGAGTGGGGCGATACCCTGAAGAGCGTCCACGAGGAGCGCGGCAACTACCAGTCGCGCGTGGAGGCTGCCGAGGCCCGTGCCCGCGGCGCGGAGCAGCGCGCCGCCGAGCAGCTGGAGGCCCTGAACGCGGCGCAGGCGGAGGCCCAGGCCCTGGGCACGCGCGTGCGCGAGATCGAGGCAGACCTCGCCGCCGCCGAGGACAGCGTGCACCGGCTCGAGTCCGAGGGGCGCAAGAGCGGCGCCCGCGTCGAGGAACTCGAGAAGTCCCAGGCGCAGCTGCGCGCCACGCTCGCCGACGCCCGCCACGGGGCGACCGACACCAGCGCCAACCCGGCCCTGCGCGAGGCCGCCCGCCAGGTGACCGAGGCCATGCTCCCCGACGGGGCGCTGCGCCTGCTCATTTCCAACGAGGGGGGGCGCGAGGTCGTGCACGTGCTGGGGCGCAAGACCTCGGTCGGGCGCACCCCGGACAACGACCTGCAGATCGATGCCAAGTTCATCAGCCGCCACCACGCGGTGATCCTCGCCGGCCCCGCCCAGACCATCATCGAGGACCTGAACAGCACCAACGGCGTGCAGGTCAACGGCCGGCGCATCACGCGCCAGGTGCTCGAGGACGGGGACGTGGTCGCCATCGGCCGCCAGCAGTACCGTTTCGTGGTGCGCCGGAGCGAGAAGCGCTGACAGCGCGCGCCACCGCCGCTAAGCTTCGGGGGTTGTCCCCGTAAGTTGTGTCGCAGCGCCGTGGCCAGTCCCTACATCGAGAAGATCCTCAAGGCACGCGTCTACGACGTCGCCATCGAGTCTCCCCTGGAGCCCGCACCGCGGCTGTCGCGCCGCCTCGGCAACGAGGTGCTGCTCAAGCGCGAGGACCTGCAGCCGGTGTTCTCCTTCAAGCTGCGGGGCGCCTACAACCGCATCGCGCACCTGTCCGAGAGCACCGCGCGCCGCGGCGTCGTGTGCGCTTCGGCCGGCAACCACGCCCAGGGCGTGGCGCTCGCCGCCCGGCGCCGCGGCATCCCCGCGGTGGTGGTCATGCCGCAGACTACCCCGCAGATCAAGGTGCAGGCGGTCGCCGACCTCGGGGCGCAGATCGTGCTGCACGGGGACGATTACGACAGCGCCTTCGAGCAGGCGCTTACGCTGTCACGCGAGCGGGGCCTGGTGCTGGTGCATCCCTTCGACGACCCGGACGTGATCGCCGGCCAGGGCACGATCGCGGTGGAGATCCTGCGCCATTGCGGCGGCGCGCCCGATGCGGTGTTCGTTCCGGTCGGCGGCGGGGGCCTGCTCTCCGGGATCGCCGTGTACGTCAAGTACCTCTACCCGAACGTGAAGCTCATCGGCGTCGAGCCGCAGGATGCGGCCTCGATGTACGAGTCGCTGCGCGCCGGCAAGCGCGTGACGCTCGAGCGGGTCGGCATCTTCGCCGACGGCGTGGCGGTGCGGCGGGTGGGCGAGGAGACTTTCGCGCTGTGCCGCGAGCACGTCGACGAGGTGATCCTCACCGACACCGACGAGATCTGCGCCGCCATCCAGGACGTGTTCGAGGACACCCGCTCGATCGTCGAGCCCGCCGGTGCGCTCGCGGTCGCCGGCATGAAGAAGTACCTGGCGCGCGAGGGCTGGCAGGGCAAGCGCGTGGTCGCGATCAACAGCGGCGCCAACATGAACTTCGACCGCCTGCGGCACGTGGCCGAGCGCGCCGACCTCGGCGGCGAGCGCGAGGCGCTGTTCGCGGTGGTGATCCCCGAGGAGCGCGGCAGCTACCTGCACTTCATCGAGGCCATAGGGCAGCGCAGCGTCACTGAGTTCTCCTACCGCTACACCGACCCCAAGAGCGCGCAGCTGTTCGTGGGCCTCGCCCTCACGCGCGGGCACGCCGAGCAGGAGGCGGTGCTCGGGGAGCTGCGCCAGGCCGGGTTTGCGGTCACCGACATGAGCCACGACGAGATGGCCAAGCTGCACGTGCGCTACATGGTGGGCGGCCGGGCGCGCGGCATCGCCCACGAGGTGCTGTACCGCTTCGAGTTCCCGGAGCGCCCGGGCGCGCTGCACCGCTTCCTGAAGTCCATTGGGTCGCGCTGGAACATCACGCTGTTCCACTATCGCAACCACGGCTCGGACTATGGGCGCGTGCTCGCCGGCATGGAGGTACCGCCGGCCGAGCGCGAGGACTTCCTCCTGCACCTGAACGAGCTGCACTACTCCTACGTGGAGGAGACGGCGAATCCCGCCTACCGCATGTTCCTCGGGACCTGAGGGACGGCTGTGGAGGCTAGGACTGGCCGCTCTCGGCCAGCCACTCGCGCCACACGGCGAGCAGCACGGCGAGGATCACCGGCCCGATGAAGAGGCCGACGAGCCCGAAGGCCGCCAGCCCCCCGAGTACGCCGAACAGCACGATGATGAAGGGGATCTGCGCGCCGCGGCTGATGAGGAGCGGCCGCACGAAGTGATCGGTGGTACCGACCACGACCACCATCCACGCAAACAGCAGCACCCCGGGAATGGTGTGCCCGGTCACGAGCAGCCACGCGCTCACGCCGCCCCACAGCACCGGCACGGCGAACGGGATGACGCCGCACAGCGTCGTGAGCGCGGCCAGGAATATCGGCGCCCCGATGCCGGCGAGCGCATAGCCGATGCCGGCGAGCACGCCCTGGACCAGGGCGGCGAGCCCGAGCCCGTAGATGACGGCCTTCACCGTCTGGCCGATCGCGTTCAGGTAGTTGTCGACCCGCGGGCCCAGCACCTGCTCGAGCGCGCGCTTCAGCTGTGACGCGAAGTGCTCGCCGCCGCGGAACACGAAGAACAGGCTCAGGACCGTCATGCCGAGCTTGACCGCGTTGCGGCTGACGTCGCCCACGATGTGCGCGATCTGGTCGAAGGAGTGGTCGGTGAGCTTGCGCAGCTCGAGGCCCAGGGCCTGGGGATCCTGCGCCACCCGCGCGCTGAGGTCGCGTAGCTGGTCGCCGACCCAGGGCAGCTTCAGCAGCGCCGGTGGCAGCTGCAGGCCGCCGCCCGCGAACAGCTCGCGCATGTCGTGGTAGCCGCGGATCAGCTCGATGCGCAGCACGATGGCGAGCCAGGCGATCGGCACGATCACCGCCGCCGAGACCAGCGTGGTCACGATCAGCGAGGCGAGCGAGGCCCGCCCGCCGACGCGGCCGAGCACCCAGACGTAGGCCGGCCAGCTCACGTAGGCGAGGATGCAGGCCCACACGATCGGCACGATGAATGGCGACAGCACGCGGAAGCCGAGCAGCAGCAGTCCGGCGAGCAGCGCGACGGTGATGAGGCGACGCAGCCAGGGCGCGGAGACGAAACTTTCCATGGGCATACGCGAGTGACTCTAGGTAAGTCCTGCGGCGTCCGAGGCGAGCATCGCGAGCGCCAGCACGCCACAGGCCACGATCGACAGGTGGCGGCGCAGCACCAGGTAGTCGGGACTGAGCTCGCCGCCGAGCACACGGTGCTCGTACAGCCAGAAGAGCCCGAACCCCACCACGAGCAGCGCCAGTCCCCGCTGGCCGCCCACGAGCACGGCAACGGTGGCGGCGACCGCCGGCAGGAGCGCGCCGCTCACGTGCTGCGGACTCATCGCGAGGCGCCCGCCGAACATCAGGCCCGCATGCACCGCGCCGGTGAAGGTGAGGAGCGATGCCCCCCAGGCGAGCGTGCTGCGCTGCGCGAGTTCGCGCAGTGCAGGGTCACCGCCCAGGACGATCGCCGCAAGCCCAAGTCCGAGCGGTGCGAGGCACGCGTAGCCGACCCAGGCGGAGGCGGGCGGCACGGAGGGCGAGGCGAGCGGCGGCGGGACGTTCATGCGCCGAACCATCATGCCACGTCGTGCACCGGCGCAGGGCATTGCGGCCCGTTACGTCGGTCCGCTCCGGTAGTGGTAGGCTGGGCCCGCCATGAACGAGCCCGTCAACGAACTCGCGCCGGGCACGCCGACGGAGTACGAGCGTACCTGGGGCATGCTCGCGCACCTGTCCGCACTCGTGGGTGTCATCGTGCCGCTGGTGGGATGCATCGTGGGTCCCATGGTGGTGTGGCTCGCGCGGCGCGACCAGTCGGCGTTCGTCGCCGAGCACGCCCGCGAGGCACTCAACTTCAACATCACCGTCGTGATCGCCTCGGTCGTGTGCGGCCTCCTCGTGATGGTGTTCATCGGCTTCATCCTCGGCGTCGCACTCTTCATCGCCTGGCTCGTCCTCACCCTGATCGCCGCGATCCGCGCGAGCGAGGGCGAGACGTACAGGTATCCCTTCAGCCTGCGACTGGTTAAGTAGCCGCTTTCCGGGCCGAAAACGCGCTTGCGGCGCGTACTGTATGTATTTACAGTAAGCCCATGCGCCGCTCGCTCATCGGACCCCAGCACTTCAAGGGCCGCGGCACGCTCTCCAATCCTCCCGGACGTTTCGACCGCACGCAGCTGGAGTCGGTCGACGACGGCTGGTACGTCGAGGAGGCACCCGACAGCATCGCGACCACGCTCGAGCCCGAGCGCGCGCGCGAGATCATCACCACCAACGACTCGCCGGACATTCCGTTCGAGCAGTCGATCAATCCCTACCGGGGTTGCGAGCACGCCTGCCCCTACTGCGTAAGTCCCGAGACGCCGGTGCTCATGGCCGACGGGACCACGCGCGCGATCGGCGCGCTCCGGGTCGGCGATGCGATCTACGGCACGCGGCGCGAGGGCCACTACCGCCGCTACGTGCGCACGGAAGTTCGGGCCCGCTGGGACGTTATCCGGCCGGCCTACCGCGTGACGCTCGAGGATGGCACCGCGCTCACCGTGGGCGGCGACCACCGCTTCCTCACTGAGCGCGGCTGGAAGTACGTCACTGGCGCGCAGAACGGCGCCGACCGGCGCCCGCACCTGAAGATCGCCAACAAGCTCATGGGGACCGGCGCGTTTGCGCGCCCGGTCTACGCCGACACGGATTACCGCCGCGGCTACCTGTGCGGGATCATCCGCGGCGACGGGACGCTGGGCTCCTACCGCTACGGCACGAAGAGCCAACACCATTTCCGCCTGGCGCTGTGCGACCTCGACGCGCTCAAGCGCGCGCGAAGCTACCTCGAGTACGCGTACATCGACACCTTCCAGCGCGCCATCGCCGCCGGCAGCCACCGCCCCATGCAGGCGATCCACAGCAATGCGCGCGACAAGGTGGCGCGTGTGGCGAGCCTCATCGAGTGGCCGGCAGCCGATGACAAGGCGTGGCAGGCGGGTTTCCTCGCGGGGCTGTTCGATGCTGAAGGCTCTTTCAGCGATGGGACCGTGCGCATCTCCAACACCGACCCCGAGATCCTCGCGCGGCTGTCGGACGCGCTGCGCAGCTTCGGATTCACGTTCCGAATCCGTACCGACTACGCCGCCGGTCGCAAGCCCTGCGACGAGGTGCGCCTGCTCGGGGGGCTGCGCGAGAACCTGCGCTTCGTCCACCTGACCGATCCTGCGATCGCGCGCAAGCGCGACATCGAGGGAATCGCGGTCGAGAGCGCGGCGCACCTGGCGGTCGCCGAGGTCGAGCCGCTCGGGCGCGCCCTGCGGTTCGTCGACATCACGACGGGCACCGGTGACTACGTAAGCGATGGCGTCATCAGCCACAACTGTTATGCCCGCCCCAGCCATGCCTACATGGGGCTCTCCCCGGGTCTCGACTTCGAGACCCGGATTTTCTACAAGGCCGACGCGGCGGCACTGCTCGAGAAGCAGCTGGCGCGTCCGGGTTACGTGTGCAAGCCGATCACGCTCGGCGCCAACACCGATCCCTACCAGCCGAGCGAGCGCCGGCTGAAGGTCACGCGCTCGATCCTCGAGGTGCTGCTGCGTGTGCAGCACCCGGTGACCATCATCACCAAGGGCGCGCTCGTGATGCGCGACCTCGACCTCCTCGCGCAGTTCGCTCAGGCCGGGCTCGTCAACGTCGGCCTCAGCGTCACCTCGCTCGATGCCGACCTCAAGCGCATCCTCGAGCCGCGCGCCGCCGCGCCCCTGGCACGCCTGCGCGCGCTGCGCGAGCTCACCGCGGCCGGCGTGCCGAGCGGGGTGCTGGTGGCGCCGGTCATTCCCGCGATCAACGACCACGAGGTCGAGGCGATCCTCGAGGCCTGCGCGCAGGCCGGGGCCCTGTGGGCGGGCTACGTGCTGCTGCGCCTGCCGTACGAGATCAAGGACCTGTTCCGCGAGTGGCTCGAGGCGCACTACCCGCAGCGCGCCGCGCACGTCATGTCGCTCATCCGGGACATGCGCGGCGGCCGCGACAACGACCCGCGCTTCGGGACGCGCATGAAGGGCACCGGACCCTATGCCGAACTCCTGCGGACCCGTTTTCGCATCGCGTGTAAGCGCCTGAACCTCAACGGCTCACGCAGCGCCCCGCTGGACACCAGCCGTTTCAGGCCCCCGACGCCGCCCGGGGCGCAGATGGCTCTTGGCCTGTGAACCTTCCGCTCCCGGACTGCCTCTAAAAAACCGGGCGCGGCCGGCCCCGGCCGGCAGTGGCATACTAAAAGGCTCGCTCCCGCCCCGCGGCACCCACCGGACGAGCCGGCCGTCGCGGGACTACCGCGGCGTGCGCCAGGGGATCCCGAACCGATCAATGAGCGAAGCGGCGACAGCAAACAACGGCCAGCCTCTGAAGACGCGCTACGTGTTGCGCGAGCGCCTCGGCATGGGCGGCCAGGGCGAGGTGTGGCGCGCGTTCGACCCGGCCACCAACCGCGACGTCGCGCTCAAGATCCTGCATCCCGGCGCGGGCCGCAGCGCTGCCGCCTGGGCGGCCCTCGTGCACGAGCACGAGAGCGCGAGCCGCCTCGACCACCCGGGCATCCTCAAGGTCTACCCGCCCGAGCGCGCGGGCAACACCTTTCTCCTGCCGATGGAGCTCGCCGCGGGCGGGGACTTGAAGCGCCTGCGCGGCGCCGGCTACCTCACCATCGTCCCGGTGCTGATCGAAGTAGCGCGCGCGCTCCAGCACGCGCACGAGCACGGGGTGATCCACCGGGACCTCAAGCCTGGCAACGTACTGTTCGACGAGCGCGGCCGCGTGAAGCTTGGCGATTTCGGGGTCTCCGGCAACGCACTCGATCCGGGCACGGATGCGATGGTGCGGGGGCTGTCCCCGTTCACCGCGAGTCCCGAGCAGCTGCGCGGCGAACCGCCGCGCATCTCCGACGATGTCTACGGGCTTGGTGCGCTCGCGTACGAACTCCTGTCGCGCTACCCGCCGCACTATCCGAACTTCGACGCCCGCCGCGTGCAGGAGGAGCCCGCGCCGCCCCTGGTGCCGGCGCAGCAGATCCCCCCGCAGCTGGCGAACCTCGTGACCTCGATGCTCGCCAAGGACCCCAGGCGCCGCCCGGCCGGGATGCGCGACGTGATCGACGAGCTCGACGCCTCGCTCAACGACACGCTCACCTTCGACTTCGACGGCGAGCCTGACGCGGCGGCGCTGCCCGGCGCCGCCAACGAGACCGTGCCGCCGTCTGAGCGCCTGACGCTGCCGCCGGTCAGCCCCAACGCAGCGCCGGTCCCGATCCCCGCGGCGGCTGTCCCGGCACCCGTAACGGTGAAGGCGGCGCCGCCGCCGCCCGAACTGGCGCGACCCGCGTCATCGAAACCCGAGCCCCTGAAGCCCGAGCCCCTGAAGCCCGAGCAGTTCAGGCCCCGCGGCACGCCCGAGGTCGGCGCCATCGACGGCGAGGGCATCTGGGAAGAGGTGCGCGCCCCGTTGCAGCAGCGCCGCTTTGCCCCGGTACGCAGCGGCCTGCCGCGCGCACTGTTGCTGATCGCCCTGGTCGCGGCGGTCAGCTTCGCCGTCTACCGGTACGTCCCGCTGCCGAAGAACCTGTTCGGGCCCGGCGTGGCGCCTGAGCTTGCCGCCACGGTGGACGCGAGTGCGCTCGCGCACCTCAAGGCCGAGCGCATCCTGCTCGAACAGCGCATCAACGCCCTCGAGGTACGTGGCGCATCCACCTGGGCGGGACCTGACTACGCGAGCGCCCGCGCCGAGACCGCCGCGGCCGAGGCGCATGATGCGAACGGCGCGGTGCAGGCCGAGGCGCACGTCGTTCGCGCCCGTGAACTCCTGGGTCACGTCGAGGACGCAGCGTCTGCGGCCCTGGAGGCGGAGCTGACCGCGGGGGATCGCGCGCTGTCCGAGCACCAGCGCACGCTCGCGCTGCAGGCGTTCGACCTCGCGGTGCGCATCGCGCCCCGGGACCCGCGCGCGCTCGCAGGACAGGCCCAGGCGCGCGCGCTGCCGGCCGCCCCGGGATCTGCCGCGAATGCCACCGCGGTTGCCGCGCCGGCGGCGCAGGCGCCAGCTCCCGCGGCGCGCACCACCGCCCCAGCCCCTGCTGCACCGCCCGCCGCGGGCGAGGACGTGTACGCGAAGGCGGCGGCGGCGGGCTTTGCGGCCCTTGGAGCAGGGCGCCTCGAGGACGCCCGCGCGGCCTTCGAGCGGGCCCGCACCGCGAATCCGCAGGGGAGCGAGGCGCAGGAAGGCCTGCGGCGCGTCAACGCCGCGCTGCGCGAGCGCACCTTCACGAGCCTGCGCACCCGCGCCGAGGATGCCGAGGCCGACGAGCGCTGGGACGATGCCCTCGCCGCCTACGCCGCCATCCTCAGGAGCGATCCTACACAGCAGTTCGCGGTCGACGGCCGCGCGCGCGCGCAGGGTCGCGAGGATCTCGCCGAGGGCCTGCAGTCGCTCATCGACCGCCCGGACCTCCTGGTCACGCCCGAGGCGCGCGCCCGCGCCGGCACGCTCCTGCAGACCGCGCAGGGGATCGACGCCCCCGGGCCGGCACTGCGGGTGCAGATGGCGCGGGTCGCGGCGCTGCTGCCGGAATTCGAGAAGCCGGTGCGCCTGTCCCTGGTGTCCGACGGGTTCACGCAGGTGACGGTGAGCGGCGTGGGTACGTTCGGCGGCTTCACCCGCCGCGACATCGAGCTCAAGCCCGGTCGCTACACGCTCATCGGCTCGCGCGAAGGCTATCGTGACGTGCACCGCGACCTCAGCGTCAGCCCCGGGCAGACCCAGACCATCAGCGTCACCTGCTACGAGCCGCTCTAGGCACGCGAGCCCCGGCGCGGGCCGCTTGCCGGTGGCCCGCCGCACTCCTTAAGCTTGGCCTCACCTGACACGGGCGAGCGCGAGAGCCATGGCTGACGCTGACAACCGAATCGTGCTGCTCGCCGGCGCCAGCGGACTCACCGGGCAGCGCGCCCTCGAGGCACTACTGGCGGCCCCCGAGATCGGCCGCGTCATCGCGGTCTCGCGCCGACCGCTGGGCAACGAGCACTCGCGCCTCGCCAACCGCATCGTGAAGTTCGACGCGCTGGAGACCCAGCTGAAGGGACTCACCTGCGAGGCCGCGCTGTGCTGCATCGGCTCGACGCGCCGCGCCGCCGGCTCCGCCGAGGCGTTTCGCGCGGCGGACCTGGGCGTGGTGCTGGACTTTGCGCGCGCCGCACGCGCCTGCGGCGCGCGCCGCTTCGTGGCGATCTCGAGCGTCGGCGCGGATCCCAAGTCACGCAACCTCTACCTGCGCACCAAGGGAGAAATGGAGCAGGGCCTCGAGGCGCTCGGCTTCGAGTCGCTCGACATCCTGCAGCCGTCGCTGCTCCTGGGCTGGCGCCGCGAGATGCGCCCGCTGGAGCTCGCTGCCATGGTGGTGATGCCGGTGATCAGCCCGCTCCTGCCGGGACGCTACCAGCAGTACCGCGCCATCTCCGCGCGCACGGTCGGCCAGGCGATGCTGGGCGCGACCCGCTCCGGGCGCCGGGGCGTGCAGCGCTACACCTGGGCCGGCATCGAGCAGCTCGCACGCCTGCCGGCGCCGCGCGGGCGCGGCGCCACCCCCGCGAAGGCGCCGGCGCGACCGCGCTGAGGCAGCGACTTCCCGTGGCCGCGCGTGCGCGCGTGCACCTGGGACCCGCGCTGCTCGCGGTCATCGCCCTCGGCGGCTGCAGCCTCATCCGGCGGCCGCCGCCGCAGGCTCCCGTCACGGCACCCCTGACGACCCCGGCCCCATCCGGGGATGCGCGCGGCGAGGAGATCGCCGCCACGGCCGCGGGACTGCTCGGCGCGCCCTACGAGTTCGGGGGTGCGGATGCGGGCGGCTTCGACTGCTCGGGGCTCGCGCTGTACGTGTACGCGCACGCCGGCATCGCGATCCCGCGCACCGCGCGCGAGCAGCAGCGCGCGGCGCAGGCCGTGCCGTTAAGCAAGCTCGCGCCCGGGGACCTCGTGTTCTTCGCCTTCGGACGCGGCGGCGTCGATCACGTCGGCGTGTACCTGGGGCACGGGCAGTTCGTGCACGCGCCGCACCGGGGCGTGGCGGTCTCGGTCGGCGATCTCGCGAACGAGTACTTCGCGCATCATCTGGTAAATGGCGGGCGCTTCTCCGCGAGCGCAGCGTCGGTACCTTGAGACATAAGACGGCCGAGCCTGCGCTTGTCGCGCGCACGCTTGAGCACTTGAGAGACTGAACACATTTCTGGCCTTGACTCAAATCCGCGACGCTTTGACACTCTCAGCTGCAGTGATAAGGGCAAACCCGTCGAAAGACGGGGACGCAAAGCCACCGGTCTAAAGGACGGGTTCCTATGACGGCGGGGCTGCCACGAACGCGCAACTGACGGCGCGTAAGTTCGCACTCCCACCCCCGTCATCTGCCCACGCGGGAGTCCTTGAGACTCGAAGTGGCCGGTTGAAGGTTTCGGCTCGGGGAAGTTATGACAGCAACGCCCAACTTCGCAGCCGACGCTCACGGCGTCGGCGCAGGGGACGCGGCGGTACCCGCACAGGCAGCGGGGCCGTTCGTTCTGAACCTGTGCTCATCGACCACGCCCATGGCGCTCGCGCAGACCGACCTGCCCGAGCTGAAGAGATTCAACTTCTTCGTCAGCCGTCGCTTCGAGGAAGGCCGCGAGCGCTTCCGGCTGCACATGGGATATTTCTCGACGCTCGCCGAGGCCGAGGAGTGGCTCGCCATCGTGCGCGAGATCTACCCGGGCGCCTGGGCCGGCGAAGCCCCCGGACGCAAGCTGCGCGAGCGCGCCGCGGCCGCCCAGGCCGCACAGGCGCAGCACGCCGCAGGTCCCCAGCCTCAGCGCGTGCCGGTGACGAGTGCGCCGCCGCCGCCGGCAGCGCCGGTCGTCGCGCCGCCCGCACCAGCCCCCGCCGTGCAGGCCCGCAAGCCCGACCTGTCGCCGCTCGATGCCGCGCTCTCCATGCGCGTGCCGGTGCTGAAGGCCGCCCCCGAGAGCCCGCTGCCCGAACTGATCGACCTGCCGCGCACGGCCGCGCGTGCCGCCGAGCCGCCCAAGGCGGCCCCGCCGAAGCCCGCGCCGCCCAAGGCCGCGGCCACGCCTCCCGCTTCCGCGGCTCCCGCCCGGGCGGCAGCCCCGAAGCCTGCGCCCGCCAAGGTGCCGCCGGTGAAGCCTGCCGCTGCAAAGCCCGCTCCGGCGCCGCAACCGCCGCCCGCGCCTGCGAAGGCCGCCGCCCCGAAGCCTGCGCCGGCTAAGCCCGCCGCCGCGAAGCCGGCACCGCCGCCGGCCCCGGCCGCGAAGGTCGCAGCCCCGGCCCCGAAGCCTGCGCCGGCGAAGCCCGCCGCCGCGATTGCGACTGCCGCCGCGATGCCCGCCGCAGCCGTCGCGGCGCGCGCCGAGCTTCCGGCCCCGGATGCGACCGCCCGTACGCGCGGCGTGTTCGGCGATTCTAACGTGCGCGAGGTGCTGCAGGCCCTGGGCGATGCGAGTGCCACGGGCGAGACGCGACTGATGCGCGCCCCGGTGATGGCGGCAGAGCCGGTGCCCGTGCCCGCTCCGGCTCCCGCACTGGCGCCGGCCCCGGGGCTCGAGACCCCGCCGCCTGCGAAGAATTCCCTGACCGATACCCAGGTGCTGAAGCTCCTGGAGACGCGCGGTCCCGAGGGCGAAGAATCCGCCGTGGCGGCCGGGCAGAGCTCGATCCCGATGCTCAAGCCCGACGACACCGGGACGCGCGAGGCGCTCAAGGAGGCCGTCACGGCCGACGCCCCGGTGCTGTTCGCGGTGCAGCTGCAGTGGTCGGTGCAGCCGGTGGAGCTGGACAAGGTCCCGCCGCTCGCGATCTTCAGCGCCTACACGCTCTACACCGTCGAGGGTAGCCGCGACGGCCGCAAGTGGTTCGGGCTGCGCCTGGGCTTCTTCAGCGATGCGATCTCGGCCAAGCAGGTCGCCCACTACGTGCGCTCGGAGTTCACCTCGGTCGCCGTGGTTCCGGTGAGCCAGCAGGAGAAGAGCCGCGCCACCGACCAGGACAAGCAGGCAGCCTCGGTCGCGGCGCCCGCGCCGGCCCGCCCGAAGACGACCGAAGAGTTCAAGCTGATCGACGACGACACGGCGCAGACCGAGGTCGCGAAGCTGCGCGCCAATCTCACCCCGTCCGCGGGGACAGACCGGAAGGCGGCGGGCGATGCGGCCGCACGCAAGATCCCGGGGCGCCCGATCCCCAAGGTCGCCGTCGGCCGGACCGTCAACCCTTCCGCGGGTCCCGCCGCGCCCGCCGCCAAGGCGCGTGCTCCGGGCAAGGTGGGCGCGCGCGAGAAGCGCGGCGCGCAGTCACTCGAGGAGACGCTCGAGATCCTGGGTGCCGGGCAGCTGCAGATCGACGACGGCCGCTCGGCCACCATCAACGACAGCGGGGTGCGTCACCTGCGCGTCGAGGTGCAGAAGAACTCCCCGTTCTCCAAGCTCCTCGAGCGGCTCAGTGAGCGGATGAAGAAGCCGTAGCGGGAGCTGCGAACTCCTGCAGCATCCAGCGCTTGTAGGCCTCGAGGTTGGTGTCGCGACCGAGGAAGTCGTGCACCAGCGTCGCGGCCGGCCGCGAGGCGCCCGGCGCCAGCACCTGCTGGCGGTAGCGCATGCCGGTCGGACCCCCGATCAGGTTCTGCGGGTCGAACTGCGCGAAGAAGTCCAGCGCGATCACCTTGTCGAACACGTAGGTGTAGTAGTTCGCGCTGTAGCCGTTCAGGTGCGTGAACGAGGCCCAGAAGTGGTCCCCGGGCACGTACGCGGTGGTGTTGTAGGCCTCGAAGTCGCGCTGGTAGACCTTGTCGAAGTCTAGGCTCCCGGGCTTCAGGGTGTGGAAGTCCAGCGAGATGGCGGTGAACATCAGCTGCCGCTGCTGGTCGCTGGCGCGCCCATAGGTGTCCGCACGCGTCATGCGCTCGTAGGTCTCCCGCGGCAGCACCTCGCCGGTCTGGTAGTGGCGCGCGAACCCGGTCAGGACGCCGTAGTCGTGGAAGAACTCTTCCAGCATCTGCGAGGGCGCCTCGACGAAGTCGCCCTCGACGTTGAAGGCCCCCTCGCCGGAGAAGCGGTTCTGGCCGCCGATGATGTGGTGCATCAGGTGCCCGAACTCGTGCAGGAACACCACCACGTCCCCGTACTGCATGAGCCCGGGGTCACCGGGGGTGCCGCCGGGGAAGTTGCATACCAGCGCCCCGCCGGGCAGCTGCCGTCCGTGCACGCCGACGTTCACCGGCCAGGTGGAGAACCACTTGTCCTTGCCCTCGCGCGAGTGCATGTCGAGGTAGATGGTGCCGAGCTTCACCGGGCCGTCGAACACCTCGTAGGTGGTGACCGAGGGGTGCCAGGTCTTGACCCCGGTGACGGGGCGGATCTGCACGTGGAACAGGTGCGAGGCGGTTTCGATGACACCCTTCTCGACCTGCGCGAACGGGAAGTAGGGGCGCACGCTCTGCGAGTCGAAGTTGAAGCGCGTGCGGCGGTACTGTTCCTGCCAGTAGCGCACGTCGGCGGCCGAGATCTTCTTGAGTCCGGGCTGCTTTTCCTGCACGAACTTCAGCAGCGCCGCGTCCTCGCGCTGCCCGGGGTCGCGCGAGGCGGCGTCCACCTGCTTCACGAACTCGCCGAGCTTCGCCGGTGACTGCATCATGAGGTCCGCCATGGTGTAGTCGGCCCAGGTGCCGTAGCCGAGCAGGTGCGCGAGCTCCTCGCGGGCCTGCAGGAGGCTCCTCAGGGTCTCGGTGTTGGCGGGGAAACCGACCGAGTGCGCGGCCAGCCACACCTCGTGGCGCAGCGCCTCGTTGCTGCCGAACTTCAGCACCGGGTTGGCGTCGGGCGGGTCGGTGGTGATCTTCACCTTGCCGCTGGCGTCGGGCTTGTGGGAAGCGAGGTAGTCCGGCGGCAGGCCCTCGAGCTGGCCCTTGCCGGCGAGCACGGTGCGCACGTCGTCGTGCACGGTGCGCTCGAAGGTGAGCCCGCGCTCGGTGATCTTGTCCTGCAGCTCCTTGATCTTGGCGCGCGTGGCCTCGTCGCGGTCGACGCCGGCCAGGCGGTACTCGAGCAGCGTGCGCTCGAGGTAGTGCCGCGTGCCCGGTTCCTGGGGCGTGGGCACGGCGCTTAAGGCCTTGTAGACCTGCGGGTTGAGGTTGAGCGCGGTGAGCGCGGCACTGGCGCTCTGGGTGAGCGCCTGCGCCTTGTCGCGCAGCTCCTTGGTCGCCCCCACCCCGTAGAGCAGCTGGGACTCGGCCTGCGCATCCACCAACGCGGTCAGCGCCTCATCGTAGGGAGCCAGCGTGTTGTCCACCGTGCGGGCCCCCTGCACCGCATTCAGCTTCGCGATGGCCTCGTCCGCGCGCTTGAGCTTTCCATAGACCCAGGTCTCCAGCGCCGCAGGCGTCGCGCCGGAGTCCCAGGCGTGCTGGTAGGGCGGTGGCGTGGCATCTGCAGCCCCGGCCGCCTGCGGCAGCAGGGCGAGGGCGCTCAGCACGGGAAGGCACAGGCGGATCAGGGGGCTTCGGAACACAAAGGACTCCTCGCAGATGCGGGCGTACGGCGGCAGGAGGCCTTCGGGTACGCCGGCGGGGCCGTATAGACAAGGCCGTAATTCTAGCGCGGACCCGGAGGCCCTGGGCTCACCGGGGCCCAGCATCTGCGGCGAGCCGTGCCGGTTTCAGGACTTGCCGAACAGGCGGTCGAGTTCGGCGCGGGCCTTGTCGACGGCGGCGGTGTCGGGCGGGGTGTAGGCCTTGGGGCGCGGCTTGAAGTGGTCGCAGAAGTTGGCGTGTTCCTTGTCGCGCACTTCCTCCGCGGTCGGCTCGCGGCAGTGCTTGGCGACCCGCACGTCGTAGTCGACGCACAGCCGGCACACGTGCAGCTCGCTGCGGCACTGCGGGCATTCCTCCAGGCGCCGCAGCGGCAGCGTGAGTGCCTCGAGCGCGGCGCCGCATTTCCAGCAGACGATCCCGTGTGCCATGGGCTTGTCTCTCAGGGCTTCGCGGGCCGACGCTGTGTGTACCGGGCGAGCAGGGTGCGGCCTGAGCTCATGGCCGCGAGTATCCCACCAAGCGCGCGCTCGTTCAGCCGGCGCGTGCGACCGGCTGGGTGCGCTCGCGCAGGAACGCGTCCAGCACCTTGCCGGTGTGGGACTTGCGGCTGCGGGCGATCTGCGCCGGCGGTCCCTGGGCGACCAGGCGGCCGCCACCTGCGCCGGCCTCGGGGCCTAAGTCCAGGATCCAGTCCGCCTCGGCCATCACGTCGAGGTTGTGCTCCACCACGACCACGCTGTTGCCGGCGGCCACGAGGCGGTGCAGCACGTGGGTGAGCTTCTCCACGTCTGCCATGTGCAGGCCGACCGTGGGTTCGTCGAGCACGTACAGGGTGCGGCGCGGCTTCTGCCGGGCACCCGGGCCTGCGTCGTCGCGCACCTTGGACAGCTCGGTGACGAGCTTGATGCGCTGCGCCTCGCCGCCGGACAGCGTCGGGCTCGGCTGGCCCAGGGTGAGGTAGCCCAGGCCCACGTCCTGCAGGAGCTTCAGGGCATGGTGCACGCGCGGGTGGGCGGCAAAGAAGCCCACGGCATCGTCGACGTTCATCGCCAGCACGTCCCCGATGCTCTTCTCGCGCCAGCGCACCGCAAGCGTCTCGGAGTTGAAGCGCGCCCCGCGGCACACGTCGCACAGCACCTTCACGTCGGGGAGGAAGCTCATCTCCACCGTCTTCACGCCCTGGCCCTCGCAGGCCTCGCAGCGCCCGCCCGCGGTGTTGAACGAGAAGCGGCTCTGGGTGTAGCCGCGGATGCGCGCCTCGGTGGTGTGCGCATAGATGCGCCGGATCTCGTCCCAGAACCCGATGTAGGTCGCAGGACAGGAGCGCGGCGTCTTGCCAATCGGGGTCTGGTCGACCTCGAGCACGCGGTCCAGGTGCTCGACCCCGCGAATGCGGGTGCAGCCGCGCAGCGGGGCCGCCTTGGCGCTGCGGCGGCGGCGCTGCGGCCCGTCGGCGAGCAAGTGCTTGAGGTTCGCGAACAGCACGTCGCGGGCGAGCGTCGACTTGCCCGAGCCGGACACGCCGGTCACGACCACCAGGCGCGCGAGCGGGATCGAGACGTCCAGTCCCTTCACGTTGTGCAGCGTCACCCGGTCGAGCTTCAGGGACTGGGTGGCGGCGGTCACGGGCCGGTGCGGCTGCGCCGGGTGCAGGAGCGGGTTCTTGAGGAAGCGCCCGGTGGTGGAGCGCGGGTTGGCGGTGAGGTCCTTCACCGTGCCGCGGCCCACGACCTCCCCGCCGCGGACGCCGGCGCCGGGACCCAGGTCCAGCACGTAGTCGGCGCGGCGGATGGTGTCCTCGTCGTGCTCGACCACGACGAGGGTGTTGCGGTGGCCGGCCAGCTCGGCGAGGGACTCGAGCAGGATGGAGTTGTCGCGCGGGTGCAGGCCGATGGTGGGCTCGTCGAGCACGTAGCACACGCCCTGCAGGTTCGAGCCGAGCTGCGCGGCGAGGCGGATGCGCTGCGCCTCGCCGCCCGAGAGGGTGGGCGCGGAGCGGTCGAGCGACAGGTAGCCGAGGCCCACGCGCTCGAGGAACTTGAGGCGCCCGCGGATCTCCGCCAGGAGGTCGCGCGCGATCTCGCGCTCGCGCGGGTTCAGGCGCAGGCGCGCGAAGAACTCGGCGCTCTCGGCGACCGGGGCGCCGGCGAGGGCCGAGATCGAGCGCTCGCGGAAGCGCACCGCGAGCGCGGTGCGGTTCAGGCGCTCGCCGTGGCAGCTGCCGCAGGGCGCAGGCTCGCGCGCGTACCAGTCGTTCCACCACAGCTCCTCGCCGCTTTGCTCCTCGTCGAAGCCCGGCATCTCGACGCCGGTGCCGAAGCAGCTCTCGCACCAGCCGTGCTTGGAGTTGAAGGAGAACAGGCGCGGGTCCAGTTCCGCGAAGCTCGCCCCGCAGGAGGGGCAGGCGCGCCGCGTCGAGAACACGGTGACCTTCGCCGAGTTCGGCCCGAGCACGTGCAGGAGTCCCTTGCCGAAGTCGAGCGCGCGGGCGAGCGCCTCGCGCAGCGGGCCTTCCTGGCGCGCGCCGACCTCGAGCTGCGCCACCGGCAGCTCGAGGGTGTGCTCGGAGAAGCGCGACAGGCGCGGCCAGGGCGAGGTGGGCAGGAGCTCGCCGTCGACGCGCAGCTGCCGGTAGCCCTTCTTGGCCGCCCAGCGGGCGAGGTCCGTGTAGTAGCCCTTGCGCGCCACCACCAGGGGTGCGAGCAGCGTGATGCGCTTGCCGCGGTAGTCCTTGAGGAGGCGCGCGGCGATGGAGGCCGGGCTCTGCGGCTCGATGGCGACGTCGCAGTCCGGGCAGTACTGGGTGCCGAGCTTCACGTACAGGAGGCGCAGGAAGTGGTAGATCTCGGTCAGCGTCGCGACCGTGCTCTTCCTGCCGCCGCGGCTGGTGCGCTGCTCGATCGCGACCGTGGGTGGGATGCCGTAGATGGCGTCCACGTCCGGGCGCGCCGCGGGCTGCACGAACTGGCGCGCATAGGCGTTCAGGGACTCGAGGTAGCGGCGCTGGCCCTCGTTGAAGAGGATGTCGAAGGCGAGCGTCGACTTGCCCGAGCCCGAGACGCCGGTGACCACGGTGAAGCGGTCGCGCGGGATCTCGACGTCGATGCTCTTGAGGTTGTGCTCGCGCGCGTTGTGGATGACGACCGAGTTCCGGCCGCGCGCCGGCGCGTAAGGCGCGGCCGCCTCTGCCACCTGCGCCACGGCGGGTGCAGACGGGCTGAGGGCTGTCTCGTAGGCCGCGAGCGCCTGGCCGGTGAAGGAGCGCGCGTGGGCGCGCACCTGCGCCGGAGTGCCGGCGCACACCAGCTCCCCGCCGCGCTCGCCGCCCTCGGGACCTAAGTCGATGATCCAGTCAGCGGCGCGGATGATGTCGAGGTTGTGCTCGATGACCAGGAGCGAGTGGCCGGCGACCAGGAGCTTGCGGAAGGCGCGCAGCAGCTTCGCCACGTCCTCGAAGTGGAGCCCCGTGGTCGGCTCGTCGAACAGGAACAGCTTGCCGCGGTGGGTGGTGCTCGAGAGCACCGAGCCGGCTTCAGCCAGGTGCCCGGCGAGCTTCAGTCGCTGTGCCTCGCCGCCGGACAGCGTCGGCACCGGCTGGCCGAGCTTCAGGTACTCGAGTCCGACGTCCAGCAGGGGATTCAGGCGCAGCGCGATCTCGGGCACGTCGGCGAAGAAGGCGCGTGCCTCGGTGACCGTCAGCTCCAGCACCTGGGCGATGTTGAGCCGGCGCCCGTCGGCGCCCTCGCGGCGGATGTCGAGCACCTCGTCGCGGTAGCGCCGGCCGTCGCAGTCCGGGCAGCGCAGGTACACGTCCGACAGGAACTGCATCTCCACGTGCTCGAAGCCGTTGCCCGAGCAGGTGGGGCAGCGGCCGTTGCCGGAGTTGAAGCTGAAGGTGCCCGGGGTGTACTTGCGCTCCTGGGCGGTCGGTTCCGCGGCGTAGAGGGCGCGTACCGCGTCGAACGCGCCGACGTAGCTCGCCGGGTTGGAGCGCGTGGTGCGTCCGATGGGGTTCTGGTCGACCATGACCACGTCATCGATCAGCTCCGCGCCGGAAAGCCCGGTGAACTGGCCCGGGGCCTCGGTCGGCTTGCCGTGGTACTTGAGGAGCGCCGGGTAGAGCACGTCCTCGACCAGGGTCGACTTGCCCGAGCCGGACACGCCCGTGACGCACACCAGGCGCTTCAGCGGGATGCGCACGGCGAGGTTCTTGAGGTTGTGCTCGCAGGCTCCCTTGAGCTCGAGCCAGCGGTTCGAGCGGGCCTCGGCCACGACCACGCCCGCCTCCTTCTTCCGCGGGGCCTCCGGCTCGCGCGCCGGGGCGACGCTCTTGGCTCCGCTCAGGTACTGGCCGGTGAGCGATCCGGCATGCGCGCGGATCTCCTTCGGGCTGCCGAAGAACACCACCTGGCCGCCGCGCTCGCCGGCGCCGGGACCTAAGTCCAGGATCCGGTCGGCCTCGAGCATGATCTGCGGATCGTGCTCGACCACGACCAGGGAGTTGCCCGCATCGCGCAGGCGCTTCATGACCCCGATCACGCGCTGCATGTCGCGCGGGTGCAGGCCGATCGAGGGCTCATCGAGCACGAAGAGAGTGTTGACGAGCGAGGTGCCGAGCGCGGTGGTCAGGTTGATGCGCTGCACTTCCCCGCCCGAGAGCGTGCGCGACTGGCGGTCGAGGGTGAGGTAGCCCAGGCCCACGTCGGTGAGGTAGCGGAAGCGGCCGCGGATCTCCTCCAGCAGGAGCTCGGTGGCCTCGTCCAGCGGCGGCGGCAGGGTGAGGCGGCGGAAGAACTCGTGGGCGCGCTCGACCGGCAGCAGCACCAGGTCGTGGATCGAGAGGCCGGGGAGGGTGGCGAGCCGCTCGGGCGTCCAGTCCACGCCGTTCGGCATGAACGGCGGCGTCTCGCCCAGGGTCTCGCGCGCGAGTTGCGCCGTGCCCAGGCGCCACAGGAGCGACTCGGTCTTGAGGCGGGCGCCCCCGCAGGCGGTGCAGGGCGTGTAGGCGCGGTAGCGGGACAGGAGCACGCGCACGTGCATCTTGTAGGCGCGCGTCTCGAGCCAGGCGAAGAAGCGCTTGACGCCGTACCACACCTTCTTCGTCCAGGCGCCCTCGCCCTCGATGACCCAGCGCCGCGCCTCGGCGGGGAGCTCCCGCCAGGGCACGTCGAGCGGGATCCCGCGGAGCTTGGCGAACTTCTCCAGGTCCTCCTGGCACTCGGCGTAGGACTTGGTCTGCCAGGGCTTGATGGCCCCGCCGCGCAGCGACTTGGTCTCATCCGGGATGACGAGGCCGTAGTCGATGCCGATGGTGCGCCCGAAGCCGCGGCAGGTCTCGCAGGCCCCGAGCGGGGAATTGAAGGAGAACTGGCTGGGGGCGGGTGCGCGGTAGGCGAGGTCGCACTCCGCGCAGTGCAGCTCGCTCGAGTAGCGCCAGGTCGACAGCGCCCGCGGCACCTCGGCGTCGTCGACGAGCTGCACGTTGAGGCGGCCGCGGCCGACGCGCAGCGCGGACTCCAGCGACTCCAGCACGCGGCCGCGTTCGGCGCCGCCCATCCGCAGGCGGTCCTGCACCACCTCCAGGAGCAGCCCCGGGGCTGCGGCGGCGGCCTTGGCGCCGCGCTTCTTCTTCGCGCCCTTGGGCGCGGGAGCGGGGCTTGCCGGCAGCGGCACGGGCTCGCCGAAGAAGCGGGTGTAGCCCTGGCGGTTCAGGAGCTCGCGCACCTCCTCCAGGGCGAAGTTCGCGGGCACGGGCACCGGGAAGGTGAGGTACAGGCGCGGGTCGCCGGCGGCCTGCGCGCGCGCGGCGAGGTCCTCGTAGATGCTTTCGGCGGTGTCGGCCCGCACCGGCTTGCCGCAACGCCGGCAGTGCAGGTGCGCGACGCGCGCGAACAGGAGCTTCAGGTGGTCGTTGAGCTCGGTCATCGTGCCGACCGTCGAGCGCGAGGTGCGCACGGGGTTGGTCTGGTCGATGGCGATGGCCGGCGGGATGCCCGCGATCGCGTCCACCTGCGGCTTGTCCATGCGGTCCAGGAACTGCCGGGCGTAGGGCGAGAAGGTCTCGACGTAGCGGCGCTGGCCTTCCGCATAGAGGGTGTCGAAGACCAGCGAGGACTTGCCCGAGCCGGACACGCCGGTGACCACCACCAGCTCGTTCAGCGGGATGTCGAGGTCGAGGCCCTTGAGGTTGTTCTGGCGGGCGCCACGCAAGGTTATGGCGTCACGGGAGGCGTCGGTCATTCCGTTACCGTGTCTGGGGTCGAAGGGGTGCGCTTAAAGGGCGCATGGACGCAGGCATCGCAAATTCTACTCGATCGCCGGGCCGCCACGACGCGGCTTCCCGGTGCCGTATCGAAGCGGATTTGTGCGACAGCTGCAATCCAGTGCCGCAATCCCCGGTCTACTGTATGAACCTGTGCTGCGGGCCCGGCCCGGGCGCGGGAAAACCCTCGTGAAACGGACAGATACGGCAACCCTGGCACCGGCCGCACCGTTCAGCGCATCCCGGCACCGTCGTGGTGCGCCGGGCGTACAATCCGCGCGGGGTCAACAACTGCCATCTGAAGGAGACTGCGAATGCGTTCAAGAATGTTGTCCAGCGTGGCTCTGGCCGCCGCCGCGGCGGTGATGTTCTCGACGGCTGCCGTGACGACGGCCAGCGCCGATGAAGCCAAGGTGAAGTGTGAAGGCGTGAACTCCTGCAAGGGCCACTCGGCCTGCAAGAGCGCGAACAACGCCTGCAAGGGCCAGAACTCCTGCAAGGGCA
>JAFEDU010000004.1 GCA_018241425.1 Pseudomonadota bacterium | reverse complement strand
TCGCCTCGCACAACCACGCGACCATCTCAAACAACAAGGTCCAGGGCCAGACCTGCAACGTCGAGGCGACCCTGCTGAAGGGTGCGATCGTCGCCCAGACCGGGCGCGAGGTGAACATCGTCGGCAACAAGGTCTGGAACTGCCAGCAGGGCATCCACATCGAGCCGCGCCTGAACATCGGCCGCGCCGTGATCGACCACAACGAGGTCAAGAAGATGACCGTCGGGTGCTCCTGCATCCGGGTGGTCGGCTCGTTCCCCAATAACGTCGCGACCAGCATGTCCGACAGCGTGATGATCACGAACAATGACCTGTACCTGGATAACACCGGGGGCGGGGTCAGCAATATCGGGATCCGGCTGGACGCCACGAACATCTACGGCTGCCGGACGGTGCACATCACCGGGAACAAGATCGACTGCTACTACTACGGCATCCAGCTCAACACCAACACGACCCATGATGCGCAGATCGTGACGCTGAAGATCAGCGACAACACGCTGATCGCCAACGCCTCGAGCTGCCTGAACCTCGACACCTCGGTCACCCCGCACATCGACATCAGCAGCAACACCTTCAGGACCGGGGTGTACTTCGTGGACACCGACCACATCGTGGCCACGACCTCGAGCAACGTCTCGCTGCGCAACAATCTCTTCGTGAACTGGCCCTCCGGCACGCATGCCTGGGTGCGCGTCTCGACGCCTGGCGGCGGGTGCCAGTTCCGCGGCAACCAGTTCCAGGGCGTGCCGGTCGCCAACATGATCAGCACGGCGGACGCACTCGACCTCGGGCGCACGGCTCCGACGTGGGTCGGCGCCCAGGGCGACATCGTGGAGACCCCGCTGCAGATCGAGCAGGGCGCGGCCACCTCGAAGTACGTGATCAACGGCTACTGGTACGACGCCACCGCAGCTGCCTGGAAGCAGATGCGCACGCTCACCGGCAACTAAATCATGACCGACGAGAGCAGGGTCGATTGGCGGCTGCACGACTTCAACAGTCGGTTGAGCAGCCACGGGGAGCGCATCGCGAGGCTCGAGACCATGGGCCCGACGATCGAGAAGCTGCAGGCATCGGTCGATGACCTGGTGGCGGTGGTGAACAAGGGGCGCGGCGCGATCTGGCTGATCGGCGGACTCGGGGCTGTGGTCGGGGTGGTCGGAAAGTGGGTGTGGGACCACTGGCACCTGTGAGCGACCTCCTCACCCTCCAGATGGAATTCATGCAGGCGGCCGCGCTCCTGATCCAGAAGGTCAAGGAGCTCGGCTACGACTGCACCGGCGGGGACCTCTTCCGGTCGCCGCAGCAGGCGGCCCAGAACGCGGCCGACGGCACCGGAGTTACCAACAGCCTCCACTGCGACCGCCTGGCGATCGACCTCAACCTGTTCAAGGACGGCCAGTACATCACGGATGACACCGGGCACCGGGACCTCGGGGCATGGTGGAAGACGCTCACCCCCTCGGTACCAGGCGCGCAGTTCAAGTGGGGCGGGGACATCGTGCACCCGCGAGCCGACCCGAACCACTACAGCCTGTCGCCCGACGGGGTGCGTGCCTGATGGACTTCTTCCGGCCGGAAGAGTGGCTGCACATCCTGACGACCTACCCGTGGTTCGTGCCGCTCCTGGGCGGCCCGCTCGCAGGCACCGGGTTCACCCAGCTGATCAAGCGCACCTACCTCGACCTCACGCCGGGGCTGGTCACCACCAAGCGCTACACCGCCTCCGTGCGCCTCCTGGCCGTGATCTCGACCTTCGTCTTCACCCGCTGGCTGTGGCCGTTCTTCGTGCCTCATCCCCAGTCGGGACTCGGGTTTCTCGTGGCCCTGATCAGCGGCGTGATTGCGCCGTCCTCGTACACGGCCACCAAGGCGCTCATCGCCTGGAAGTGGCCGGACTTCGCGAAGCGCCTCGGGGACGAGAGTGACCATTAAGGCGTACCTGATCCTCGCGCTCGTGCTGCTGCTCGCGGTCGCCGAGGGCTACCTGTTGTGGCGCGTGCACCGGGACGGCGAGCAGCTGATCATCGCTCACGACCGCGCCGCGGTGGCGCAGCACGACAAGGACGTGGCCGCCCAGAAGGCGCTCGACGAGCACAACGCCCAGGAGTCGATCGATGACCTCACGAACCAACTCAACGCCATGCGCTCGGTCGCGGACAAGCTGTCTGCTGATGCTGCTACTCACCCTGTGCGGCTGTGCGTCGCACAGCGTAGCGACCAAGGACGCCCCGCGGGCGCAGCTGCCGCCGGAGCTCAACCCGCCGAACCTCCCGACGGGAGCGGCGATCCTTCTGTGCGAAGCGGAACTGGAGCAGGGCCAGACATCGGGCCCGGGATGCGCGACCTTGCACTCGCAGGTGCAATCCTCTCTACCTACCGGGACCGCACCGTCGAGTGGGCAATGAAGCAATCCGAGCTGGCTAAAACTCGCTGAGCGGCCATTGATATTGCTCAGGAATTTCCGATGTTCGCGTGGCGTTTTTATTAGCCAGCGCATCGATCATTCGCCACGCGGCTCAATGCCTTAGACGAATCCTTGCCGGTAATGCTGCATCATCGGGGTATGAATCCGTGCGCTGTCCATGTTCGGGGGGGTGGGCCTTAGGCAACGGGTCGGCCGGCCGCGGGCCGCGGCGGCGGGCGCGAGAGTCTAACACCGCGGCCGCACGGGGTTGCGGCGCGGCGCGCCGAACCCTCAGGGCGTGGCGCCGGCCGGTGGCCCGACCAGGGCCGCGAGGCGCTGGCGCAGGGTCCGGGCCCGCCACACGTCGAGGAGCATGGCGCGCCACTCGTGCAGGCCGATGAGGAGGGGATTGTTGCTGCGGAGCGGTCGCGTGAGCCCGAAGCGCAGCCGCACGCCGGGCTGCTCCGCGGCGAAGGTCCCGAAAACCCGGTCGAAAACGATCAGCACGCCGCCGAAGTTGTGGTCGAGGTACTCGGGGTTGCTGGCATGGTGGACGCGGTGGTGCGCCGGCGTATTGAGGAACCACTCGAGCGGCCCGAGCCGCGGGAGCCAGGTGGCGTGCAGCCAGAACTGGTAGAAGAGGTTGGCCGCAAGCGTCGCGCCCACCAGCAGGGGCGGAAAGCCCGCGAGCACCAGCGGGGCGAAGAACACCGGACCTATGCTCAGGCGCCCCGTCCAGCCGAGCCGGTAGGCGGCCGAGAGATTCAGCGCATTGGGCGAGTGATGCACCGAGTGGGTCGCCCACAGCCAGCGCACGCGATGGTCGGCGCGGTGCATCCAGTAGTAGCAGAACTCCTGGCCGACGAAGAGCGCCGCCCACGAGGCGGCCGAGTCCAGTGGCATGGTGTGGAAGCGGTGATTCCACAGCCATCCGAGCAGGCCCGAGGCGGCACCGAGGGGCAGGAGGTTGCCGGTGATGCGCAGGCCGAGATCCCCGAGCGATCCGAGGTAGGCGCCCCAGTCGTAGGACTCCCGTCGCCACAGCCACAGCCCCTCCAGCGTGGCGGCCAGCACCAGGAGCGCAGGGAGGATCAGCAGGTGTCGGTGCGTGAAGGGCATGGGAGCCGCTTGCGCCCGAAAGGGTCCGCGCCCTTGCGCGGGCGCGAACCCTCCGGTGCTTCGCTCAGTGGCTCGACGGCGTGCCGACGGCGATCGTGCGCGTCTCGGTCGCGCTCTTGCCGTTGGGGCCGGTGGTCACGCGGCTCTGCGTGACCGTCCCGGTCGCGGCGTTATAGCTCGCCTGGCCCTGGCTCGTGACGCTCTTGCCATCGGGGGCGGTGTGCGTCGCCGTGCGCTGGTAGCCGTTGCCGGTCGCCTGGACGGATGCATTGAAGTTCGACTGCTTGCCGTTGGCGTAGGTGGTGGTCCCGGAGCGGCTGAAGCTCTGCGTGGCCGCGTTGTAGCCGCCGGACTGCTGGCGCGTGGTCACGTTGCCGGCGGGGCCGGTGAGCTTCGAGGCGGAGCTGAAGCCGCCCTGGCCATTGGTCGCGACGCTGGTCTGCCGCGTCGAGGTGTTGCCGGCGGGCCCCGTGCGCGTCACGGTGCTGGTGGCGCTGTGCGGCGTGCGGTCCCGGGCCTGTGCGTCGGTGGTGCACACCGCGTACATCAGGGGCAGGCTCAGGATCGCCGCGCGCATGAACTGGCTGTGGTCGAATTTCATGTCATAACTCCCGTAGGTGCGTGTTGGAAACTTCCGTGAGCTGCGTCACAGCCGCCGGGGTGGCCGAGCCGCCGGTGAGCAACTTACCCCTGAGAAACGGGGCGCCGGACGTGGCGCAGACACGCCAGGTGCATCGGTTCTTTTCAGCACGGCGCCCGGAAATATTTTGTTACCCTGCGGTGCCGCCCGCTGGCGGCACAATGCCGCCATGGGTACCGAGGCGATGCCGAGAATCCTCCTCGTCGACGACGACCTGCGCCTGAGGGCGCTGCTGGAGACTTATCTCAAGCGCGAGGGATTCGAGGTGGCACTGGCCGGGAATGCGCGCCAGATGGACACGATGCTGCGCGAGCAGCCGGTCGACCTCATGGTGCTCGACCTGATGCTGCCCGACCGCGGCGGGCTCGACATCTGCCGGGACCTCCGCGGCTCGGGCAACACGCTCCCGGTCGTCATGCTGACCGCCAAGGGCGATGACATCGATCGCATCCTCGGGCTCGAGATCGGCGCCGACGACTACCTCGCCAAGCCCTGCAACCCGCGCGAGCTGGTGGCGCGCATCCGTGCCGTGATGCGCCGGCACCAGACACGGCCGCCCGGGGCGCCGGCGAGCGAGGGCGCGGTGGTCGCCTTC
This sequence comes from Pseudomonadota bacterium, assembly GCA_018241425.1. Classification (GTDB taxonomy): domain Bacteria; phylum Pseudomonadota; class Gammaproteobacteria; order Steroidobacterales; family Steroidobacteraceae; genus 13-2-20CM-66-19. Next base: position 422,981 of record JAFEDU010000004.1, on the reverse strand, counting down.
GGCCCGTTCCGCCTGCACCCCGGGACGCGCGTGCTGGAGCGCGACGGGGCCCCGGTGCCGCTCACCACCGGCGAGTTCGCGATGCTGTACGCGCTGGCCTCGCACCCGGGAGAGACGCTGTCGCGCGAGCGCCTGCTGGCGCTCGCCAAGGGGCGCCAGCGCGGCGCCTTCGATCGCAGCATCGACATCCAGATCTCGCGCCTGCGGCGCATCGTGGAGGCCGACCCCGCCCATCCGCGCTACCTGCAGACCGTGTGGGGCGCCGGCTACGTGTTCGTGCCGGACCCGCCGGCGTGAGCCGCCGCGGACTGGACAGCCTCTTTGCGCGTACCGCCGCGCTGATCGCATCGACGATCCTGGTGTTCGTGCTGATCGCGTGGGCGGCGATCGCCTGGACCACGATCATCCCCTCGGCGCAGACCATGGGGCGCGTGCTGGCGTTGCGTACCCGCGACGCCGCGCAGGCCTACGGCCAGGGACATGCCCTTCCCGAGGGCATCACCCGCCGGGTGCTCGCGCCCGGGGAAGAGCCGCCCGCGGCCAAGGAGAGCTTCCTCAGCCTCTACCTGATCACGCTGCGGCGCGAGTTGCGCACGCAGCTTCCCGGCGCGGAGGTCCGCATCACGCGCATCTCGATGCCGAGCGAGATCTGGGTGCACGAGCCCGGCGCGCTGCAGGCGTGGTGGGTGCTCAACTGGCAGCTGGCACGCGCCGGGACGTCGCTGGTGCTCGCAGGCGTGCTGCTCGCCGTGGCCGCGCTGGTCCTGGGCGCGGCGGCGCTGTTCGCCCGCCGGCTCACGGCACCGCTGGCCGCACTTGCGGCGGCGAGCCGCAGCCTCGGCAGCGGCGAACGGGTCGTGCTGCGGACGGTGACCGGGCCTGTCGAGGCGGTGTCGCTCGCGAAGGACTTCCAGCGGATGGCGGATCGGCTGGGCGCACTCGAGGCCGAGCGCGAAATCATGCTTGCCGGGGTGTCCCATGACCTGCGCTCGCCCCTGGCGCGGTTGCGCATCCAGGTGGAGCTGCTCGAGGCCGCCGGTGAGACGCAGCGCCAGGCCATGGTCGAGGAGATCGACGAGCTCGACCGGATGGTGGGGCAGTTCCTCCACTACGTGCGCGCGGGTTATCACGAGACTGTGGTCGCAACCGACTTCGATGCCATCGTGCGTGGTGCGCTGGCCCGCTGCGCCCCGGGCCAGGTCGAGCTGGCACCCGGGGCGGCCGGGCGGCGCCTGCTTCCGGTCGAATCGGTCCGCCACGTCGTGTTCAACCTCGTCGGCAATGCCCTGGAGCACGGCGCTGCGCCGGTGCGCGTGGCGACCCGGCTCACCGCCTCTGAGGCGGTGCTGACCGTCGAGGATCATGGGCCGGGCCTTAGTCCCGCGCAGTGGCTGCAGGCCCTGCGACCCTTCCACCGCCTGCGGCCGAGCGAGGGCAGCGGGCACTCGGGGCTGGGTCTTGCGCTGTGTGAGCGGCTCGCGCAGGCCTGCGGCGGCAAACTGGCCGCCCGGCAGGTGCCGGGCGGCTTCGTGGTTGAACTCACCTTGCCCGCGCCGCCCGTGCCGGGCGCGCCCGGAGCCCGCGCCTGATCAGTTGCTGGCGCGCGTCCGCAGCTGCAGCGCGGCCTGCACCGGAGTGCCGGTTCCCGGCACGTTGAAGAGCGGCCCCTTGGAGACCAGCAGCTTGCCGGCCGCGAGGTCGCTGAGCGCGCTGAAGCCGACGAGCGTCGTGCTGCTGCCGGCCTGCACGGTCAGGGTCTGCAGCACGGGGGGTGTGGCGGAGAACAGCCCCGTGAGCCCGTCGATGATCAGCTGCTCGTCTGCGGTGTCCACGCTCTCGACGCCACCCAGGATCTGCGAGTCCTCGAGGTAGAGGGCCGGGCTCGTGAACGAGGGACTCCCGGCCGTGCTCAGGTCGGAACCCACGGCGAGCACCAGCTCCTGGCCGCGCAGCACGTCGGCGGCTCCGGCGAAGGAGGCGCCCGCGACACTCGGGTAGGCGCTCGAGCCGACGACGAAAGCTCCGGACGCCGTGGGCAGCGTGACGGTCGCGATCTCGCCGGGCATCAGGGTGTCGGCGTTGAGGTTGTGCAGCAGGAGCACCTGCGCGGTGCTGCTGCCGACGTCCAGGACGATGCCCTTCACCAGCGGCGTGCCGGCGGCGCCGACATAGCCGAACGTGTCGACGCTCAGGGCACCGTCCCCGGCGAGACTCAGGTCCGTGGTCACGAGCTGGCCGACCGCGACGCAGCCGGCGTCGCCGGCCGCGCACACCGAGGTGGGGTAGTTGAAGCTCGTGCTGCCATCGAGCGTGACGGTGAGCTGGTCACCGAAGGCGGTGGTCAGGCCGACCTGGCTGCCGCTCACCGAGGTCACGCTCGCGAGCACGTCGTCGATGCGCACCGGCCCGCTGCCCAGGAGCGAGAGGTTCACCGACTTGCCGCTGGCGAAGGTGACGGACAGGTCGCTCTGCAGCAGGTCCGGGATGCTGAGGTCGAGGGCAAGGCCCGTGCTTGAGTTGGCGCTGACCGTGAGCGGGAACACGCCGCTGGAAATCGTGACGCTGGCGTTGTTGAGCGCGGGCACGAAAGTACACGTCGCCCCGGAAGCGCAGGACTGGCCGGACAGCGTGAGGGTGGTGCCGGTGTTGTTCAGGATGGTGACCTGCGGGTTGGCGTAGTTGATCTGCAGGCTCGTGAAGGTGGCCGAGTCGATCACCGTCGAGGCCAGGAAGCCGGTATCGGAGGCGAGCTGCGCCAGGTCGACCGTGACGGGGCGCGGCAGCAGCGAGACGTTGCCCGGCTCCAGGACCGCCGAAGTGATCTCCACCTGGAAAGACAGCACGGTGATCCCCGCGGACGGGGTATCGCTCACGACGAGGTTGACGGTCGCCTGCGGCGTGCTGGTCGGGGTGGAGCTGTCGCCCCCGCCGCAGCCGGCGAGCGGCAGGGCGGCGAGGCCGGCGAGAACGAGGGCGGAGGTTCGGGTGCGCATGGGAGCTGTCCGTGTCAGTGGGCGATGGCGCGGGACTATGCACGCCGTGGGCGGCGGCGACGCGTGACGCACGCCCGCATCCGGCATCAAAAGGTGTCTGGCGGCCGCCCTGAAGCATTTTGTTACCGCCCCGGGATGCGTACGTCCGGATGCGGGGCTGCAGTGCACGCACTATCGCGGTGCGCCCCAACCGGCGTAGCCTCACGGCCATGCCGGGCGATCCCGAACTCTACGAACTGTCTGCCCGCGTCGGGCACAAGCTGCGGGCTGCCGAGCGGCGCCTGGTGACGGCCGAGTCGTGCACGGGGGGCTGGGTGGCGAAGGCCCTCACCGACGTGCCGGGCAGCTCCGGGTGGTTCGATTGTGGCTACGTCACCTATTCCAACGCCGCCAAGGTGCGGGACCTGGGCGTGGCCACAACCACGCTCGAGGGCTTCGGCGCGGTCAGCGAGCAGACGGTGCGGGAAATGGCCGAGGGCGCGCTGCGGGTGAGCCAGGCGAGTGTCGCGCTCGCCGTGAGCGGTATCGCAGGCCCGGAGGGCGGCACCGCGGACAAGCCGGTCGGCACGGTCTGGTTCTGCGCCGCCGCCCGCAAGGCGGACACCACCGACATCATCGCCGAGCACAAGCGCTTCGACGGCGACCGCGACGCCATCCGCGCCGCCGCCGTCCAGCACGCGCTGCGGATGATCCTGCGCCTGGACATGCCGGTACGCCCGGAAGTCACCGCACACGTCGGCACGCGGTGAGCGGCCCGCGCGGCGCGCCTGCGGCGAGGCGCGTGTTCTTCGCCCTGTGGCCCGCAAAAGCGGACCGCGCGGCGATCGCCGCCGCGAGCGCGGCCGCGGTCGCCGTCTGTGGCGGCCGGCCGGTCCCGGACGGGAACTTCCACGTCACGCTCGCCTTCCTGGGCGCCGTATCCGGCGCGCGGCTCGCCGAGCTTGCAGCGCTCATCGGCCGGATCGCGGACGGCGAGGCCGAGGTGCCGCCGCCCTTGGGATTCACGCGGCTCGAGTTCTGGCGCAAGGCGGGCGTGCTGGCCCTGGTGACGGACGCCGATCCTCCGGAGGTCGTGGCGCTCGCGGGCGGGCTGCGCGCCGCGACGCTCGCCGCCGGATTTACCCCGGATCTCAAGCCCTTCCGCGCGCATGTGACCGTGGCGCGCAAGGTCCGCGGCGGGCACGCGGCCGCGTTGCCGTTCGCGCCGGTGAGTTTTCGCTGCCAGGAGCTGGCGCTCGTGGAGAGCACCATGCGCGCAGGCGGCCCGCTATACAGTGTCCTCGAATCACGACCACTGGGTAAGGCGGAAAAACTGCGCCAATCACGCTAAAACAAGTGTCGCGGCGTGCTCAACGCGCGCACTCTTTATGTGATAATCGTCCGCGAACCCTCTCCCCGCTCCACCTCTTAACTTTCGGGAAACCCAGATGGAAGACAACCGCAAGAAGGCGCTCGCCGCCGCCCTCGGCCAGATCGAGAAGCAGTTCGGCAAGGGCTCGGTCATGCGTCTGGGCGATGCCGTAGCCGGCTACGACGTCGAGGCCGTACCGACCGGTTCGCTCGGGCTCGACATCGCGCTCGGCATCGGCGGGTTGCCGCGCGGACGGGTCGTGGAGATCTTCGGGCCGGAGTCCTCCGGCAAGACGACGCTCACGCTGCAGGTGATCGCGGAGGTGCAGCGCAACGGCGGTACCGCGGCGTTCGTGGATGCCGAGCACGCGCTCGATCCCGCGTACGCCGAGAAGATCGGCGTCAACATCGCGGACCTCCTGGTCTCGCAGCCCGACACCGGCGAGCAGGCGCTCGAGATCACCGACATGCTGGTGCGCTCCAACGCCGTCGACATCGTGGTCGTCGACTCGGTGGCGGCCCTGACCCCGAAGGCCGAGATCGAGGGCGAGATGGGCGAGATGCAGGTCGGCCTGCAGGCACGCCTGATGTCGCAGGCGATGCGCAAGCTCACCGGCAACATCAAGCGCTCCAACACCATCGTGGTGTTCATCAACCAGATCCGCATGAAGATCGGGGTGATGTTCGGCAACCCCGAGACCACCACCGGCGGCAACGCGCTGAAGTTCTACTCGTCGGTGCGCCTGGACATCCGGCGCGTGGGTGCGATCAAGAACGGTGAGGAGGTCACCGGCAACATGACGCGCGTGAAGGTGGTGAAGAACAAGGTGGCGCCGCCGTTCCGCGAGGCCGAATTCGAGATCATGTACGGGCAGGGGATCTCCCGCGAGGGCGAGATCATCGAGCTCGGTAGCGCCCAGGGGATCATCGAGAAGTCCGGTTCCTGGTACGCCTACAAGGGCAACCGCATCGGGCAGGGCAAGGACAACGCCCGCGCTTTCCTCCAGGCCAACAAGGACGTGGCCCGCGAGATTGAGGACCAGGTCCGTGCCCGTCTCCTGCCGCCGCGGCAGGAGCGTCGCGGCGACCAGGCGGCCAATTCAGCCTGATCCGATGACCGGGCCGCCGCGCGAGCGCGGCGGCCCGGTTCACCCCACAGATCGCGTCTTACTGGCCTCTCGGCCCGCTGGACTGCTGGCGCTGGGCGCGCTCGGCGGCCTCGTGCGCCTGGGCCTCGGTGATCTTCAGTTGCTCGGCCGTGCTGCAGGTCTTGGTGCCCGCTCCCAGGCGGGTACCGATCACGTCCTCTTTGCGACAGTACTTCTTCTGGCCGTCGTGCATCTCGACCTTGTAGCCCTCGGAACGCAGGTGGCGATCCAGCTGTACGTCTTCGGCCGGGGTATCCGGCGCGGCGGCGGGCGCGGGGGTCTGGGCAGCCGTCGGGGCGACCGGGGTGCTGCTCGGGGTCGGGGGGGTGGCCGGCGCATCCGCCAGGGCCAGGGAAACTGCACCAATACCAATCGCCGTCAGCACTCCTGAGGAGAGTCGCATGATCCATCCTTAACTTGTGGGGTTGGGGCGGCCCGTAAGCACCGCCGGGACTCCTCACTATACTGTAAGCACTGTCGCAGTACAGTCAGACGCCTGACCCCCCAAATCGATGACCCTACGTCGCCCGCGCACGCCCCCGACCCCCGATGAGGCCGCTGATCCGGCCCGGGCGCGCACGCTCGCCCTGGGCCTCCTCGCGCGGCGCGACTTCGCCACCGGGGAGCTGCGCGAGGCGCTCGAGAAGCGCGGTTGCCTTGCCGGGGTGGCCGAGGGCGTGGTGGGAGAGCTCGCCGAGGAGGGGCTGCTGAACGAGAGCCGCTACGTCGAGAACTATGTCAGCTGGCACGCGGGCCGGGGCCAGGGGCCGGTGCGCATCGCGGCGGACCTGCGCCGCCAGGGCGTGCCGGACGGGCTGATCGCGGCGAGCATCGCTGCGCGCGATGACTGGGTGCAGCTGGCCGCCAAGGCGTGCCGCACGAAGTTCGGCGGACGCGCACCGAAGAGCTGGCCCGAGAAGGCGCGGCAGATGCGCTTTTTGCAGTATCGTGGCTTTTCAGCGGATCATATCCGCGCGGCCGTGGGCGCCGATCCGGAACTGGACTGAAGCAACTTGAGCAAACCGACTTACATGAGCGCGGCCGACGTCCGCGCCGCATTCCTGGAGTTTTTCCGCTCCCAGAGTCACATCATCGTCCCCTCGAGCTCGCTCATCCCCGGGAACGATCCGACGCTGCTCTTCACCAATGCCGGCATGGTCCAGTTCAAGGACGTGTTCCTGGGCAAGGAGCAGCGCGACTACCTGCGCGCGGCCTCCAGCCAGCGCTGCGTGCGCGCCGGCGGCAAGCACAACGATCTCGAGAACGTCGGCTACACCGCCCGGCACCACACCTTCTTCGAGATGCTGGGCAACTTCTCCTTCGGCGACTACTTCAAGCGCGAGGCGATCCACTTTGCCTGGGACTTCCTGATCTACACGCTGGGCCTGGATCCGCAGCGCCTGTGGGTCACGGTCTACAAGGACGACGATGAAGCCGCCGACATCTGGCTGAAGGACATCGGCGTCAGCCCGCAGCGCTTCTCGCGCCTCGGGGACGCTTCCAACTTCTGGGCCATGGGCGACACCGGCCCGTGCGGGCCGTGCAGCGAGATCTTCTACGACCACGGACCGGAGATTGCCGGGGACCCGCCGGGCTCCCCCGAGGAGGAGGGCGACCGCTACGTCGAGATCTGGAATCTGGTGTTCATGCAGTACGAGCGCGCGGCGGACGGCACGATGACGCCGCTGCCCAAGCCCTCGGTGGACACCGGCATGGGGCTCGAGCGCATCTCGGCCGTCATGCAGGGCGTGCACTCGAACTACGACATCGACCTGTTCAAGAACCTGATCCGCGCCGCCGGCAAGCTCGCCGGCACGCAGGTGTTCACCTCGAGCTCGCTGCGCGTGATCGCCGACCACATCCGCGCCAGCGCCTTCCTGATCGTCGATGGCGTGACGCCCTCGAACGAGGGACGCGGCTACGTGCTGCGGCGGATCATCCGCCGCGCCATCCGCCACGGCTACAAGCTCGGCATCCACGAGCCCTTCTTCTACAAGCTGGTCGCGGTGCTGGAAGCGGAGATGGGCGAGGCCTTCCCGGAGCTGACGCGCGGCCGCGCCCATGCCGAGCGCGTGCTCAAGCACGAGGAGGAGCGCTTCGCGGAGACGCTCTCCAACGGCATGGTGCTGCTCGAGGGGGCAATCCGCTCGCTGCGGGGCGGCAAGGTCATCGACGGGGAAACTGTCTTCAAGCTCTACGACACCTACGGCTTCCCCTTCGATCTGACCGCAGACATCGCGCGCGAGCGCGGTCTCACGATCGACCAGGCCGGCTTCGACGCCGCTATGGAAGAGCAGCGCAAGCGCTCCCAGGAGGCCAGCAAGTTCGGCGTCGACCTGCGCTCGGATGCCAAGGTGGACACCCGCACCCTGTTCCAGGGCTATGAGCGCCTGAAGGCGGGCGGCCGCGTCACGATGCTGCTCAAGGACGGCGTGACCGCCGAGATGCTGGTGGCGGGGGAGAAGGGCGAGGTGATCCTCGACCGCACGCCGTTCTACGCCGAGTCCGGCGGCCAGGTGGGCGACACCGGGCAGCTGACGGCCGTGGGGACGCTGTTCGAGGTGCTCGACACCCAGAAGCGCGGCGCGGCGCACTCGCACATCGGGGTACTTAAGACCGGCACCATCCGCATCGGCGAGGAGCTCGAGGCCTTCGTTAACGGCGAACGGCGCCAGGCCACCATGCTCAACCACAGCGCCACGCACCTGCTGCATGCGGCGCTGCGCAAGGTGCTGGGCGCCCACGTGCAGCAGAAGGGCTCATTGGTGGCGCCCGACCGGCTGCGCTTCGACTTCTCGCACTCACAGCCGGTCACCGCCGAGGAACTCCTCGAGATCGAGCGGCTGGTGAACGCGCAGGTTCGCGCCAACGCGCCGGGGGAGACCCGGGTGATGCCCTACGACAGCGCGGTCGCGGCCGGCGCCCTGGCGCTCTTCGGCGAGAAGTACGAGAAAGACGTCCGGGTGCTGCGGCTCGGGGACTTTTCCATGGAGCTGTGCGGGGGCACCCACGTCCAGCGTGCCGGTGACATCGGGCTCTTCAAGATCGTGAGCGAGAGCGGCGTGGCCTCGGGGGTGCGCCGCATCGAGGCGTTCACCGGCGCCGGGGCGGTCGAGTACGTCGAGCAGAACGAGGTGTTGCTCAAGGACCTCGCGGGCCTGGTGCGCGGCTCGCGCGAGGAGCTGAGGGACAAGATGCGCGAGCAGGTCGAGCGCAATCGCACGCTGGAGCGCGAGATCCGCACGCTCAAGGACCGGCTGGCCTCGGGCAAGGGCGTGGACCTGGCCGCTGGCGCGGTCGACATCGAGGGCGTCAAGGTCGTATCGACTAAGGTGGATGGCGCCGATGCGGGTGCGCTGCGCGCCGCGGTCGACCAGCTGAAGGACCGCCTCAAGTCCGCGGTCGTGGTGCTGGCGAGCGTTGAGAACCCGGAGAAGGTGGTGCTCGTGGCCGGTGTCACGCAGGACCAGACCTCGCGCATCAAGGCCGGCGAACTCGCCGGGGCGATCGCCGCGCAGATCGGCGGTCGCGGCGGTGGACGTCCGGACTTCGCCCAGGCCGGCGGCAGCAAACCCGAAGCACTGGATGCGGCCTTAGGGTCGGTCGAGCAGTTCGTCCGCGAGCGCCTGCGCGCCTGACGGCGGGCATGGGGGTTTTGCCGCGCGGGCGAGCATTTGAGTATCATGGCCGCCCGCTCGCCGGCCAGACCGGCTAATGCTGCCGCAACCGCATGATTTGGCAGATGATTTTAGAAAGCGGAGAGATGGCCGAGTGGTCGAAGGCGCACCCCTGCTAAGGGTGTAAGGGTCAAAAGCCCTTCGAGGGTTCGAATCCCTCTCTCTCCGCCAGTCTTTCTCTTTGTAGCGTCATAGACTTACGTGCAGGCGCCGCGTTCCTGGTGCCAAATCCAGTGCCAGACGCTGAACCTGGAGACTGCTGAGGCCGGCCCGGGCTCCCGAATTAGCCAACCCGCGAGCCACCGCAGCAACCTCGGCCGGTCGTTCGTGATTCCGTCGCCGATATATCCCATCGATCGCCGGATCGCGGCAAGGTCGGATTCGACCGCCCCGTCAGCCCAGGCCGCGTAGACCTCGAGCATCGTGCGCACGCTGTGGCCATGCTGGCGCGCCACCCAGAGCGGGTTCTTGCCGAGCATCAGGTTCCAGCTCACGGAGCTATGACGCGCGCAGTACGGCCGCCGCGGGCGGATCGGCAAGCGCCCCAGCGTTTTCGCCCATCGCGCACTGGCCTCGTGAATCGAGCGCAACGGCGAACCGTGGTCGCCGACGATGAGGTGATCATGGTCAAGTCGACCTTCATGTCGCAGACGCTCGCGCAACTTGAGCTGTCGGCGCAGTACTGCGAGCGCGCGAGGGCACAGCTCGAAGGCGCGATGGACACCCGTCTTCGTCGTCGCTCGATCCACTCCGGCGACGCGTGCCTTGTCTACTCGCAGCGTGCCGCGTGTGGCATCGAAGTCTGAAATGCGAAGAGCGATCTGCTCCGACGGACGCAGGCCCGTGAGGAATCGAAACTCGTCGTAGTTGGCCTGCGCCTCACGCCAGTCCGCGCGGATCGCGACGATCAATTGCTCAGCCTCTTCGATCCGGAATGGATCGGGCCGGATCGGCTCCTTGCGTGACATGCGGCCCCCACGCAGCCCACCTGCGGGGTTGATGTGGTGCGGATGATTGCGGTAGCCGAACTCAAACGCTCGCCGGAGCACGCTAATCGCGTTGTTGAATCTCTTTCGGCTGCAGCGGTACGCATCCGCCACTCGCGCGAGCGTCACGTAGTTGACCCTCAGGAAGGGCAAGGCTCCGATCCGCGGTCGCCAAAGTGCGTTCAGCACGCGCCGATAGCCTAACAACGTAGACCACGCGAGATCATCGCGCCTGAATCGCGACTCGCAGTGTGCGATGAATTGGTCGAAGACCTGATCACAGGTACGGACCTAGGACGGATCGATCACACGACCGAGAAAGCGGTACCCGGGGAACTCCTCGTCGAAGTGGAACGTGCTGGCGCGGATCCTCTGCCGAATGCCGTTCAACCTCTCGCGGGCTGCCTGGAGGTTTTGGGTGGTTGGCGAGCGTCGTATAGAGAGCCGATACCGGACGCCATCCAGCATGAAGTCGAACTGGATGCGGTTGTTGGGCTTGGCTCGGATGCCGCCTGTGCTGGGACCTCGGATGGACATCGATCTCTTCGGTGATTGGATGGATAAAAAGCTTGCCAGAAATGTATAACTGGTACTAATATTATCCATATGGCTCACACGCGGAACATCGATCAGGCACTTGCCGCCTTCCGAGAGCGGGGCGGGACGCTGCGAACCGGAGAAGTACTCAGCGCCGGCATTCATCCGGCGACGCTGTACCGGCTCGCGGCTGAGGGCCAGGTCATTCGACTGACCCGAGGCCTGTATCGCCTTGCATCGGCGGAGGAGTTCAGCAAGCCCGATCTTGCGGTGGTCGCGGTCAAGGCGCCAAAGGCCGTGGTCTGCCTCATCTCGGCGCTGTCCTTCCATGAGCTGACCACACAGGTGCCACGCGCCGTTCAGCTGGCCGTGCCTCGCGGCAAGTACGCCGCACTGCGACTTCGATCCCCTCCGGTGATCGTCTATCGGTTCGATCCGGCGACGTTCGAAGCGGGCGCAGAGCCCCACAGTCTCGACGGCACCGTCATTCGTGTTTACAGCGTCGCCCGTACGCTGGTCGACTGCTTCAAGTACCGGAACAAGATCGGACTCGACGTCGCTGTGGAGGCGCTTCGTTTTGCGCGATCACGCAAGCGAGTCACGAATCAGGAAATCCTGCGCTTCGCAAAGCTTCTGCGGCAGGAGCGGGTCATGGGTCCCTACCTCGAGGCAGTCCCGTGACCCCGCAGGCTCCTCCCAACGTGGCTTCTACGTTGGCTCGCCTGCGCAATTTCGCTGACGCCGGTGGTCTTAGCTTCAATGATGTGCTGCAACGGTATGTCATCGAACGCTTCCTGGATCGTATCTCCCGCCTGCCCGATGCGGACACGGTGCTACTGAAGGGCGCGTTGATGCTGCGCGTGTGGGGACTGCCGCGAGCGCGGCCCACGATGGACATCGATATGTTGCGGCGAGGCGCAGCGGATCAAGCGACTCTCCACGAGCTCGTTGCGCGCTGTGCTGCGGTCAAGAGTGCCGGCGATGTCGTCCAATTCGATGCGTCGACCATCGTGGCTGAGGCCATTACGGAGGAGGCGGAATATGTGGGGACGCGGATCCGCCTGACAGCACGCATGGGAAATGTGCGCCAGCGCGTGCAGATCGATTTCGGTGTGGGGGACGCCGTAGTCCCGGATCCTGTGAAGATCGAGTTTCCTCTCATGTTGGGCGGCGACCCGATTCGGCTCACGGCGTACCCTGTTGAAGCGGCCATCGCCGAGAAGTTTCATGCGATGGTCGTCCGGGACCTGCGCAATAGCCGGATGAAGGACTTCTACGACATCTGGATGCTCTCTAGGAGTTGCTCGTTCAAAGGCGAATTCTTATGGAATGCACTTCAGTCGACGTTTGAAAAACGTGAGACACCGGTGCCCGCGGAGATGCCACCCGCGCTAACCGAGGCGTTCTACGATGATCCGGCGCATGTGGCCCAGTGGAATGCATTCGTGCGGCGAATCGGCGAGCCGAAGCTGGCAAGCGATTTCTCTGTCGTCGTCACTGGCGTGCGCGACTTCATCATGCCGCTTCTTACAAGCATCGCGTTCGATACTCCGAAGGTGTCTTGGGCGGCGGGCGGCCCATGGTCGCAATTAGAGGGCAGTCAGAATGGATGACGCCCACAAGAGTGAATCGAGGCGATTAAAGTCTGCCGACGCGCGCCAGGGTTGGTGCAGGCGTATGCCGGCACTCGCATTAGTGCTCATTGTTGGTTCGGCGCTTGCGCGCACTGGCGATGTCGCCAAGGATGAGTTTGACGTACATCTATGGCAATACAACTTCACGACGAAGGCCATGGATGAGACGCGATTTCACGTTCGCAATGGTGAATTCGCCGTCGAGCCGTCGGATGCAGGTTCGCTTTTGACTAGAGCCGCGCGAAATCGGCTAAGCGCTGATGTGTTCCGGCGACTGCACGATTCGGTGAAGCAGCCGGCACAGCTGTCACCTGAAGGGGATTTGACCGTGGCTTTGAAGGCGCTAGACGATTCAAAAAGCTACGGAGAGTCCCCTGACAACCGTGTGCTTTCCAGCCCGGACGGCCGATACGCCGCTCTCACTCCGCGATTTTCTCGCCCGGTAGTGGTGAATGTGCTCACGCTAGAGACAGATCGCCTGCAAGATAGATCGGACACGCTAGACATTCCCATGGCGTGGTCAGTGGATTCGCAGCGACTTGCGTATGCGCCTTCAGAACAATCTGGAAAGATTTTTGTATTCGATGTCGTGGACCATAAGAGAGAATCAGTGCTTGGCGGCCAAGGGCGGTGGATCGTCGCACTAGCTTGGTCAGCTGATGACCAGCGTCTGGCGACCTTGGAGCTGGCCAACCGGCGATTGCACAAGACGCCGCTCGGCTTGCTCGCGGGACTTAGCGGACATCCAGACTTCCGAAATGATCTCGTACTGCGCGAATACGGGATTGACGGCGGCGTGTCTGCGCCGCTTGTGCTCGAGCGAAATCTGACGGAGCAGAGCAACTATGACTACTGGATCCAGTGGCGCTAGTCACTCACGTCGCGCCAAAAGAATCGCCGGGGCTGCAAATCCTTCTGGGGAGGCTATTGCCAAATCTACTGCCCAATCGGGGGGGTCGAGGGGACTGCAGGGGGCAAAATTGTCTTTTAAGTCCGTAAGTTACTGATTTCTCTGATGCCTGAGCCGGGTTCGAATCCCTCTCTCGCCAATTACTCGCTTCCGGGCCGTCTCACGGCGGCTCATCGGCCTTTAGACCGTGTCACGGCAACGAGGCGATATACGCCGCGATGTCGGTCATCTGCTCCGTGCTCAAGCGGCTGGCTATCGGTTTCATCAGCGGTGCTTGACTGCCATCGCGCGCGCCGGTCTTGAAGTCGTACAGCTGGCGCACGAGATAACTGGGCGAGCGGCCAGCGAGCGGCGGCCCCAGGGCAAGCCCCCGCAGGTCGGCTCCGTGGCATGCAGTGCAGGATTGCGCTGGTGATCCCGCAGCTGCCAGCACGCGCCCGCGTTCGATGCTGCCGCGCGGGACGTAGGCCATGTAACCAACGTGCGGATTGTCGTTGAACTGCTCGTGGTCGCCATCGAGCAGTTCGGCGATGCGGTCCGTGAGCAGCTCGGTGCGCTCGTTGCTGGTTGCGACGAACAAGTTTCCATGAAGCTGAATTGGCGGCGCGCGGTCGCTCTCGATGATGCGGATTCGCGGCGCGCCCGATTGCTTGGCGTAATACTCGGCCGCTGCGAGTGCTTCGGCGGGGCTGATCGCCTGCGCGATGGCTATCATGGTCGGGACATTAGGCTTGCGCGGATCGGTCGAATGCCTCCGGCCGCTACGAAAGTCTTCGAGCTGGCGCAGAAAGTACTCGACCGGCAATCCGGCAACGGGGGCGTTCTCGGGTCGCCCACCGCCGTTGACGCGATGACAAAAGGCGCAGGCGCGCCTCCGCTCGCCGAGCGCGGCCGAACCGTGTTGCACGACATCGGGCATTGGTGAGTGTTCGTCCGGAAACCAGTCGACGGCGTTCGCCCAGTCCCGGAGGTCGATAGGCGCGTAGGTCCGCGAACTGCCTGCGACATGAAGGGCTGGCTTGAGCTGCTCATCGTGATCGATCGCGGGGTTGAACTGCCGACCCCACCCTTGCGGCTCGGCGGTGTCGCCAGGTTGGGGCAGCGTCGTGATTCCGTACGCCCAAAGTGGCATGTCCGCGAGGGCGTCCGATGCCATGGCCGGCGGATGAGCGGGCTGGGGCGAGTCCGGCTGCCGGTGTGGCGGTGCCCCGCCAGCCTGCACGTACGTCCATACGCTAAGCCACAGGCACACAAACGTCAGCGCTCGCTGCATCACACTGATCCCCGGTTTACGACTGAGCCGAATGTCCTACGGTATCTGATGTCGGATCGGGGGTGGCGACTGGAATTTCCAACGAGCAGGTCAAGGCGTACGCCTGTCATCGCCGATGCTTCACTGCGGGTATCCGTCGCTCAAGCGATGTGACCGCTCGCGCCATGCCTTGGGGATCGCGGGGCCTAGCGTCCACCTCGGGATCGCCTCAGTTTCAGTTCCTCCATCTGTCAGTCGATGATGAGGTCGTCGTACTTGAAAGGACCGCCGGTGATGGGCCGTAATGAGTTCGGGGAGTTACCGTCGAGATCACGTACGCCATATACCTTGGCCTGCTCCGCGCCGATTATGGTGCGGCCCGACAGCGCCATCATGTCCGGGTCGCCGTGGATCGCCGCGACAATGCGTCCGGTAAAGTCCGGCGTCTCCATATAGGGCAGCAAAAAGTCGAACTGGCCCGGCTTTTCCGCCATCGAGGCTGCCGACCGCGCAGTCTTCAACAAGCCCATCCAGATGCTGACTGAAGCCACGCCGAAAGGGCGCAGGTCTACGGCCATGTCGGCCGCCATCTTGTCGGTCCCGGCTTTCTGAGCGCCGTAGGCAGGGCCGTGGGCGTAGTTCACGGCGCCCGGCGCCGATGTGAATACCACCAGGCCGCCGGGCTTGGCTACGAGCAGGGGTGCCGCCGCGTGAGCTGCGATGTAGCTTGAGCGCAGGCCGACCGTGATGATGTCGGCCATTCCCACCGGTCGAGTCCAGAATCCGCCGCGCTGGATCAGATCGCTGCTGATGGCCGCAGCGTTGTTGACCAGGATGTCCAGCCGACCCTCATTGCGCTCAACCGTCGCGAACAGGCCACGCACGGCTTCGTCGTCGGCATGATCGCAGGCATACGCTACGCCACGCCCACCGCCGGCAGTTACCTGCGCCGCCGTTTCATGGATTGTCCCTCCCAACGGCGATGCATCCGCAGTCTGGCTGCGTCCGGTGACATAGACGGTATATCCCGCCGCCCCCAGTGCCCGCGCGATGCCCTGGCCCGCGCCCCGGCTCGCACCGGTCACCACTGCGACACGTTTTTCCATGTACTTCCCCCTTTTGTCACGACCCGACGACCGGGCAGCGTGAGGGTCTGCAATGCTGCGCCCGCCTCCCTCGAACGTGCGGTCCCGCCTTTAGAGCAGCAGTTTAGTGCCCCGGGAGCGGGCGAGCACGGTGTTAAGCGGCGCTTAACGACGCATCAGAAGGTCGAGACGGCGCGCTCGACGGCTTGCCTTGGATGGCTTCCCCTACAAGGAGAAAGCCATGCTTCACCCGTTAAGAGCAATGCCGCGTGGGCGGATCCCCGTCGTATTTCTCGTCGGAATCGCGTCGGCTGCGACGTTGGCGCAGGCGGGCGAGCCGCCGGGTGCTGCATCCATCGGTGAGACTCGAGGTGACGGAGCACCCACTCGACTCACTCCGAGGTGTCGCCCCGACCTACGCCCGGATCCGAGATGCCGCACGCAGCGTATGCGGAGATCCGGCCCGAGTGTAGGTCCAGGAGCGACGGAATCTGATGAGTGTGTTGGCGCTACCATTCACTTCACGGTGGCCCAGATCGGCAACCCGAGCCTGAGCGTTTACGCCGTCACTCAGTTCGCACCGCAGCTCGGGTTACAGGCCTGCCGTGACTCGCTGCCCGGGGTGAGTCATTTAATACGGCAGGGGCTGGCATTTAGAATTGACGGATGCCCACAACGCTGCGTCTCCGCCGTGCATCCCGACGACCTGCCTTACGTAGTCCGTGCCGGATGCCGCTCGGCAGTCTGCGTGCCTTCGTGGCTGCGGCGGAGCAGCTGTCCTCTTCGCGGGGCGCACCTGCGCTTGGGGTCTCCATAGCAGCTGTAGGCGTTCGAATCGTGAGGACCTGCGCGGGCGTGCCCGCGACACGCCAATCACAGCGAGTGTCGAACCAGCCGGCCCCCGTTCGTCGTGTACCCCGGGGTTCGTCCGAATCCATTGCTCAATTTGTCCGGTGCATCGTTTGGAGGCTTGAATGTCGCTCGAGCTCTATGGCCACCTGTTCTCCTCGTACACCCAGAAGGTGCTCATCGCCCTGTACGAGAACCGCACGCCCTTCGAGTTTCGGGCCTTGGGGCCGGATTCTCCGCATGCCGCCGAGTGGCTCAAGCGCTGGCCGCTGCGCAAGTTTCCGCTGCTCGTCGATGGCGAGCGAGACCTCGCCGAGACCAGCATCATCATCGAGTACCTGCATCTGAAGCACCCGGGTCCGGTGCGGCTGCTGCCGTCAGACCCGATGGCCGCACTCAAAGTGCGCTTCCTCGACCGATTCTTCGACCTGCACGTGATGAATGCCGCCCAATACGCGGTGGACGGTGCCCTGACCCGCGACCCTCAGCGACGGCAGGAAGGCGTGGCGCAGTCGGCGAAGAAGCTCGACCTCGCATATGCCTGGCTCGAAGAGGAACTGGCGGGCCGGACCTGGGCGGCGGGCGAGGAGTTCACGCTTGCGGACTGCGCCGCGGCCCCGGCGCTGTTCTATGCGGACTGGGTCCACCCCATCCCGGCTTCCCACGCGGTCGTGCGCGGCTACCGCACGCGGCTTCTGAAGCGTCCTTCGTTTGCGCGGGCCGTGGACGATGCCCGGCCGTACCGCCCCCTATTTCCGCTGGGCGCCCCCGACCGCGATTGAGGCGCGTGCTGCGCTGACCTACGTACCGGCCTTCCTGACCGCAGGTGCGCTGGCCGTAGTGGCCGCGGGCGTGCTCCTGGTCTCGGTGCGAAACGGGCGGGCCCCGGCAGTTCAGGCCGCCTGACCCCGGAAGAATCAGCTGCTGCGCGCGTGCTGATTCAGCTGCGCTGCGCCTCGGCCTTGAGACGCTGCACGCCGTAATGGAAGTAGGTGGGGTCGATCTCGGCACCGAAGGCGTGGCGGCCCAGCCGCCGTGCCGCAATGGAGGCGGAGAACAGGCCGCCAAAGGGCTCCCAGACCACGTCGCCGGGGTCCGAGGAGGCCTCGATGATCAGGGACATGAGGTTGAGCGGCTTCTGATTCAGGTGCAGCGCCCGCGCTGAGCCACCGTGGACGCGGAAGCGTTCGGCGCCCCGTAGCGCGGGCCGGTCCCACACGTTCGTGAAGCCATGCGGGCAGCGGAACTTGGCCCGCAGCCGTGCCCACTGCTCGGCAGTGCCCGGCGAGCGCCCGTCGAGCGAGAAATAGGGGCGGCCTATGGGATCGCCCTTGCGATTCGCATACGCCTGCAGGCGCTCGAACATCGGTGGCGGCGGGAAATACCACAGGTGCCCGCGGTCGAGGTATTTCCGCGAGGCGGCATCCCGCACGCCGCACGCCTCGTTGGCCCGCTTCAGCGGCAGACCACTGCGGGTCCACTCGTGGTACAGCCAGTCGCGCAGCTCCATGCCGTCCATGTGGGCGGCGAGCACGTACTGCACGCAGACCTCGGACACCACCGGGAAACGGCGGATGCTCGCGGTATTCACGTTGCCCGCGATATGGCCCTTGCCCTTGTTCCACAGGTTGGCGTTCACGTAGCGCCAGCCATGGCGCTCCAGGACCGGGTGCACGGCGGCCCAGCCGATCTCGGAGTTCCAGAACCACAGGGTGGTCTGGGGCGTTGCCGCGCGGCTCCACGCCGCGATGTGGGGCTCGTACCAGTCCGGGAGGCCGAGATGATCGGAGGTATCGCCGTCGAACCCCAGCACGCCATAGCCACCATCGGAGACGATGACCGTGGGTTGGGGCCAGTGTCCGCAAGCGACACGACTGTCACCGAGCCAGACCGACACCCAATCATCCTGGTAGTCGTGGACTTCCGGACGTCGTGGCGCTACCGGCCGTGCGCGACCCACGGTGCTGGCCCTGGGCATCCGGGCCTCAGGGCCTGGAGTGGACGCCCGGGCGGGTGGGGCAGTTCCGGGCTTGTGGGTCATCTATATGGCGTGCAGCGAGCTGTTCTGGTGGTGCATGAGCGCCATCGAGGGCTGTCCGACCTTACACCGCACGCCCGCAGCGAGCCACTGGAGCTTGAGCACGAAGGCCCGGGTCCGGACCTGGTCGGTCCGGACCCGGGTGTCCCCGGGATGACGCTCAGCGCAGGTCGAACCGATCCAGGTTCATGACCTTGGTCCAGGCGGCTACGAAGTCCTTGACGAACTTCGCGGCGCCGTCGGAACTCGCATAGACCTCCGCGAGTGCGCGCAGCTGCGAGTTGGACCCGAAGATCAGGTCCACGCGGGTCGCGGTCCACTTCGGCGCTCCGGACTTGCGGTCGCGACCCTCGAATACGTCCTGGGCCTCCGACTGCGGCTTCCAGACGGTGCCCATGTCGAGGAGGTTCACGAAGAAATCGTTCGTCAGCGTTCCGGGACGCTGCGTCAGCACGCCGTGGCGGGCCTGCCCCACATTGGCGTTCAGCACGCGGAGGCCGCCCACCAGCGCCGTGACTTCCGGCGCGGACAGGGTAAGCAGCTGCGCGCGGTCGAGGAACAGCTGCTCCGCCGCGACGGCGTACTTGCCCTTCTGGTAGTTGCGGAACCCGTCCGCGATCGGCTCGAGCACTGCAAAGGACTCGACGTCGGTCTGCGCCTGTGAGGCGTCCATGCGTCCCGGCGTGAACGGCACGGTCACGCTGATGCCGACGCCCTTGGCCGCCTGCTCGATCCCGGCGCTGCCGCCGAGCACGATCAGGTCGGCAATCGACACCTTCTTGCCGCCGGACTGCGCCGCGTTGAACCCGCTCGCGATGGCCTCGAGGGTCTTGAGCACCCGTGACAGCTGTGCCGGCTGGTTCACTTCCCAGTCCTTCATCGGGGCGAGCCGTATCCGGCCACCGTTGGCGCCACCGCGCTTGTCCGAACCGCGGAACGTGGACGCGGAAGCCCAGGCCGTGGCGACGAGTTCGGAAACCGCCAGGCCGGAGGCCAGGATCTTCGCCTTGAGCGCTGCGATGTCCTTCTCGTCGATGAGCTTGTGGTTCACCGCCGGGATTGGGTCCTGCCAGATCAGTTCTTCGGCAGGAACTTCAGGTCCCAGGTAGCGCACGCGCGGGCCCATGTCCCGGTGCGTCAGCTTGAACCAGGCCCGCGCAAACGCGTCGGCAAACTGGTCCGGATGCTCGTAGAAGCGGCGCGAGATCTTCTCGTACGCTGGGTCGAAACGCAGCGCCAGGTCCGTGGTGAGCATCGCGGGCGCGTGGCGCTTGCCGGCATCGTGGGCGTCCGGGATGGTGCCCGCCCCGGCGCCGTTCTTCGGGCGCCACTGGTGGGCACCGGCAGGGCTCTTGGTGAGCTCCCACTCGTAGCTGAAGAGGTTGCGGAAGAAGTCGTTGCTCCAGCGGGTGGGCGTCTGTGTCCAGGTGACTTCCAGCCCGCTCGTGATGGCATCCCGGCCGACCCCGGAGCCGTGCCGGCACTGCCAGCCGAGCCCCTGCATCTCGATGGTGGCGGCCTCCGGTTCCACCCCCACCAGCTTGGCGTCGCCGGCCCCGTGGGTCTTGCCGAAGCTGTGGCCGCCCGCGATGAGCGCGACCGTCTCCTCGTCGTTCATCGCCATGCGGGCGAAGGTCTCGCGGATGTCGCGCGCTGCGGCGACCGGATCCGGCTTGCCGTTGGGTCCTTCCGGGTTCACGTAGATCAGCCCCATCTGCACCGCCCCGAGCGGATTCTCGAGGTCCCGGTCGCCCGAGTAACGCTGGTCGCCGAGCCACGTGGTCTCGGAGCCCCAGTAGATGTCCTTCTCCGGTTCCCAGATGTCCTCGCGGCCGCCGCCGAAGCCGAAGGTCTTGAAGCCCATGGACTCGAGGGCCACGTTGCCGGCGAGGATCATGAGGTCGGCCCAGGAAATGCGGCGGCCGTACTTCGCCTTGACCGGCCACAGAAGGCGTCGCGCCTTGTCCAGGTTGGCGTTATCCGGCCAGCTGTTGAGCGGCGCAAAGCGCTGGCTGCCGTTGCCGGCTCCCCCGCGGCCGTCGCCGATGCGGTAGGTCCCGGCGCTGTGCCAGGCCATGCGGATGAAGAGTGGCCCGTAGTGCCCGAAGTCGGCCGGCCACCAGTCCTGCGAGTCCGTCATCAGGGCGAGCAGGTCCTTCTTCACGGCCGCAAGGTCCAGGCTGCGGAACTCGCGCGCATAGTCGAAGTCCCGGTCCATCGGATCGCAGAGCTCCGAGCGCTGGTGCAGGATGTCGAGCGGCAGCTGGTTCGGCCACCAGTCCTGGTTGCCGGTGCCGGCACCGGCTGCGTGATTGAACGGGCACTTGCTCTCGGGGGAGTTGCTCATTACGGCGGTCTCGTGAGTCGGGGTGGGTGGAAAAAAGATACCGCGCGGCCGGGGCACGCGTAATCGATTGTTTCAATCGCCACGATAGAGCGCAGCGATGCAGGCGCGTGACGGCCGGCGTGCGGCGGGAGCTTAGGGCGCCGAAGTGTCGGCGGTGACGGAAAGCCGCAGGTGCGGCTGCGCAATGCCGCTCAGCTGCAGCAGGATTTCGCCCGCGGGAAGGACGAAGACCACGATCTTGTGCGGGGCGTGGCAGCCCTGCGCGCCGGAGAAGTCGCTGGAGTGCAGCGTGGCCTCGCCCGAGAGCGCATCGATCCAGCCCGAATCCCCGAGCGCGATCCGGTAGCGACCGGCTGCGGGGGCGTGCAGGCGGACGAAGCCGCCGAAGGCACCCTCGAAGCGGGACTTGGCCCCGATGGGCTCCTTTGCGGACAGACTGGATTGGGGCACGAGGCTCAGCTCGTAGAGAGTGCCCACGGTCAGGGGCTGGGCCGACTCGGCCTTGGACACGGCCGCCAGAGGGTGCGCGGCCGTGGCAAACACCGTCCGCTCGCGGTCGGCATCCCACTTGAAGCCGCCGCACGGGTCCTGGGCGCTTGCGACGCCGGCGAAGAGACTGCAGGCGCTTAGCACCGCGAGCTTCACAGGAAAGTCCCTCATCATGCGCTCCATTGTATTGCACCCGACGGGCGCGGTTGTCGCGTGGCGGCCGCCTCGGTACGCTCCCGCGCCCCGCATTCGCAACCCTGGGACTCGTCCATGAAAATCAGTGCGCGCAATACCCTGCCCGGAATCGTCCGCCGCATCGAACCCGGCGCCGTCAATGCGGAAGTCACGCTCGAGCTCGCCCCGAACCTGAGCATCGTCTCGGTCATCACGTTGGACGCGGTGCGCAGCCTCGGGCTCAAGGTCGGCGACCGCGCCTATGCGGTCATCAAGGCCTCGAGCGTCATGGTCGGCACGGACTGAGGAGCGCGCCCGGGCCCGTGACCCTCCCCACGGCGCCACCGTGAGGAGGGATGTGGCGCGGGGCTATTTCTGGTTGGCGTAGATCTGCACGAGCTCGTACAGGAAGTCCCGGGCCTCCATCAGCGAGCGCACGCTGATGTACTCGTTGAGCCCGTGGATGTGCCCCAGGTCCCGGCCGAGGAAGATCGGGTCGATACCGTAGGTCGGGATCCCGGCGGCGTTCAGGAACTCCCCGTCGGTCGCGCCCGGCTGCAGGATCGGGACCACCGGGACGCCCGGCCAGTACTTCGCGGTGAGCTTCTCCACCGGACCTAAGATCTGCGGGCTGAGCGGCGGCGGGGGCGAGCTCGGGCCGCGGGTCTCCAGGGTCGTCACCTTCACCTGCGGGTCGGCGACCAGCTCCTGCAGCTTGTCGCGCACGCTCTCGGCGCTCACGCCGGGGAAGATGCGGCAGTTGATGTTGGCACGCGCGCGTTGCGGCAGCGCATTGGTCGCATGCCCGGCATCGAGCATGGTGGCAACGCAGGTGGTGCGCAGCGTGGCGTTCCACGTCGGCTGCAGCGCCGACACCCGCGCGATCGCCGGGGCGTCATGGGGATCCCTGAGGAAGGCCTCCATCGCGGCGGCCGCTTCCGTGTCGCCCTTCTTCGCCTCGATCTTCGCCATGGCGGCGAAGTAGGCGCGGTTGCCGTCGGTGAACATGGCCGGAAACTCATAGGCCTCGATCTTCTTCAGGGCCCCGGCCAGGTGATAGATGGCGTTGTCCTTCACGGGGCGCGAGCTGTGGCCGCCCGGGTTGGTCACTTCGAGCCGGTAGTTCTGCGCGAGCTTCTCGCCGTCCTGGACTTCGAGGAACGAGCGGTTGCCCTGCTCGTCGAGCTCGCCCGAGGCGCCCTCGTTGATGGCGAAGGCGGCGTCGATCAGTTCGCGCTGGTGCTGGGTCAGCCACTCCGCGCCATTGAAGGCCCCGGCAGTCTCCTCCCCGCAAGTGAGTGCGAGCTTGAGGGTGCGCAGCGGCTTGAACTTTGCCGAGCGCAGCCGTACCAGCGTATCGACCCAGATGGAGGCTTCCGCCTTGTCATCGACTGCACCGCGCGCGTAGAAGTTGCCGTTCTCCTCGACCAGCGTGAAGGGATCGCGGGTCCAGTCCTCGCGCTTGGCTTCCACGACGTCGATGTGCGCGAGCAGCAGCACGGCCTTGAGCTTCGGGTCGCGCCCCGGGTAGATCGCGACCAGGCCGCCTTCCTTGGGGTGGTCGGGTGCGGTGAAGAGGTGGATCTCGGCGTCGTTGAACCCGGCCGCTTTCAAGTGCGTTGCCATGCGCTCGGCGGCGAGCGTGCAGCTGCCGGCGGACAGGGTGGTGTTGGTCTCGATGAGTTCCTTGTAGAGCGCGCGGTACTCGCTCTCGCCCGGGCTCGCCGCGGAGGCCATGGTGCATGCGAGGGTGAGCAGGGCGGCGAGCGCGAATGTCGATGCTTTTTTCATTGAGGGATCTCCAGAAGGGACTCTTTGTAGCATTCCGGGTGCCGCATGGCGATGCGCGTCGTGCAAAGTACCGTCGACTTGGGCCCGGCTAGGGGACGGCAGCCGCAGCCCCGATGAGTGCACAGGCACCCACGAGCATCGCAACCCTCAGAGGAGAGGCACTCTCGTGGTAGACGAGGATCCCAATCGCGATGACTCCGAGGGGGATCACCGCGGCGAGGAGCGGACTTAGGATCCCGATCTTCGCGCCGGTCGCATAGAGCCGGGCCACCATCCAGATCCCGCAGACGAACAGGGCTGCGCACAGGGCCGTCGGCAGCAGCACCGTGAACCCCCGGGTCCGCGGCAGGACCCACATCGCGGCCAGCTGGAAGAACACGGATGCGACGAACAGCGTGACCACCCGAGCAGAGATCGCGGCCATTGATTCACCCCCTGTTTTTCTTGAGGATGGATTGTGCGGAGCGGGCACCATCACCGCAAAACCCCTTTTCGACTAGGCGGGCTTGAGGCGAGACGCGGGCAGTGTGGTAGGATGCGCGCCCCCAAAAGCAGCGGTATCCATATTTGGTGGAACCGTCCGGGCCCGAGAGCCCGGCGCGAATGGGGTGGTTAACTGATTGAATCAGAAAGAATTCCAGCCTCCCCGGTTGGATTGATTTAGCGCGCGCCCGTAGCTCAGCTGGATAGAGTGCCTGGCTACGAACCAGGAGGTCGGGAGTTCGAATCTCTCCGGGCGCGCCAATTCCCTGCTGTTTATTGCGACCAGATTAGCGGACATCTCGCGGTCGCGGGTTGGCGCTGATTGAGCGTGCCCATCAACGAGTTGCCGCGGGAGCCCCATCCAGCTCCACCATGCTCACCTGACGCGGCGATTCCTCGGTGCGCAGTTCCGCAGAACGCCTCTCGGCCTCGCGCAGCACCCGCAGGACGTTGCCGCCGGCGACTTTCCCCAGGCTTGCATCGCTCCAGCCCCGCCGCGCGAGCTCGACCAGCAGCGCCGGATACTTGTCTACGCCGTCCAGTCCATCGGGGGCTTCCTCGATACCGTCGAAATCAGACCCGAGCCCGACGTGGTCGACCCCGGCCAGCTTGCTGATGTGTTCGATGTGATCGGCGACCTGCGCCAGGGTTGCGTGCGGCTTCGGGTGCGCTTCGCGCCACCTCGAGAGACCTTCAGTCACCGCGTTGGGGTCGCCCGGGTTGTACGCACCGAGGCGCGTGGCCTCACCGGCGAGGGCCGCGTTCCACTGCCGGACCTCGTCGTTCACGTAGGCCGAATAGAAGTTGACCATGATCACGCCCCCGTTCGCGGTGAGCGCGCGCAGCACGTCGTCGGGTGCGTTGCGCGGCGTGCTGTCGATGGCCAGGGCCCCCGAGTGCGAGAAGATCACCGGGGCGCGCGTCACGGCCAGCGCATCGCGCATGGTCTTGGCCGATACGTGGCTTAGGTCGACCAGCATCCCGAGGCGGTTCATCTCGAGCACCACCTGCTTGCCAAAGGCGGTCAGGCCGTCGTGCTCGGGCGCATCGGTGGCGCTGTCGCCCCAGGGCGTGTTCTTGAAGTGCGTCAGCGTCATGTAGCGCGCGCCGGCGACGTACAACTGGCGCAGCACCGCGAGGGAGGCGTCGATCTGGTGCCCGCCCTCGATCCCGATCAGGCAGGCGATGCGACCGCGGGCATGGATGCGCTCGACGTCGGTGGCCGAATACGCCATCTCGAAGTCGGCCGGGTACTTCTGCGCCATCGCCTTCACGAGGTCGATCTGCTCCAGCGTCATCTCCACGGCCTGTGGTCCCGTGACCTCAGGGGGCACCCACACCGACCAGAACTGACCACCCACCTGGCCGCGGCGCAGCCGCGGGATGTCCGTCATCAGCGGCACCAGCGGGACCGCCATGTTCTTTCCGGGATCGATGAGCGAGCTCGAGACCTTCGGCAGCGGCAGGTGGGCGGTGTCCTGCGACAGGTCGATCCGGTCCAGTTTTCCCTGGTAGCGGATACGGATCTCCCAGGGCAGGTCATTGTGCCCATCGATCAGCGGCACTTTCCCGAGCACGGCCTCGACCCGGGCGCGGTCGCGGGAGAGATCATCAGAAGCGGCGCCTGCCGACCCCGCAAAGCTCAGCGCGGCAATGAGCAGGAGCACATATCGGTGGTGCATGGGCCTCTCCCGGCGGTCCGGCAGCGGGTGATGGGTGTCGGCGAGCGGTCCGCGGGGGCGGAGGATCTCACTTTGCTGCCGCACGGACAAAGGCATGAATCTCCGGCGCGACTGCCGGCGTGGCGTCGCCCGCGAGACGCGATGCCCCCGATCAGACGGGCTGATCGAGCGACTTCGCGAGCGGGGTGAAGAGCTTCGGGCCGGCCTCGGTCATGTACCAGCAGTCCTCGAGCCGCACGCCGAACTCGCCCGGGATGTAGAGGCCGGGCTCGTCGGAGAAGCACATGTTGGGGGCGAGCGGTGTGGTGTCGCTGCGCACCAGGTAGGGCGACTCATGACCGTCCAGCCCGATGCCGTGGCCGGTGCGGTGCGAGAGCCCGGGCAGGCCGTAGTCGCGGGTCCAGCCCTGTTCCTCGTAGAAGGCGCGCACCGCCTTGTCGACCTCGCCAGCCTCGATGCCGACGCGGGCCGTCTGCAGCGCAATCTCCTGGCCGCGCTTGACGGTGTTCCAGACCTCGCGCTGCCGCGCGCTCGGCTGGCCGAACACCCAGGTGCGCGAGATGTCCGAGCCGTAGCCGTGCACCGTGCAGCCGGTATCGATCAGGATCACCGAGCCCTCGCGCACCCGCTGGGGCGTGATCGAGCCGTGCGGAAAGGCGCTCGCCTCGTTGAGCAGCACCAGCGAGAAGTCGTGGTTGCCGCCCAGGCCGGTCGTGGCCGTGACCAGCAGCTCCATGATGTCGTGCGTGTGCATGCCGGCGCGCACGCGACCGTGGACGTGCTTGAGGGCGGTGATGGTGACGTCGTTCGCCACCTGCATCAGGGCCAGCTCGGCCGGGGACTTGATCTCGCGGCAGCCGCTCACCAGTGCCGCCCCGGAGACCACGTCGCGACGGTTGTTCGCCGCTCGGGTCACCTGGTCGATGATGAAAAAGCGGGTGGTGGGCTCGATCGCGAGCGCACCCGCGGCTGCCTGCGCACGCAGCGCCGCGGCCAGGAGCTCGAACGGGCTCTCGTCCTCCTTCCACGGCCGCACGTCACCTTCGACCTTGAGCGTCTCGCGGATGGAGGGCTCCTCGAAGTAGGGCGTCACGATCACCGGTGCCCCGCTTGCCGGGATGAGCGCGGCGGTGGTGCGCTCCGAGCGCCACCAGCGCACCCCGGTGAAGTACTCGAGCGAGCTGCCGGCCTCGACCAGCATCGCCGCCGTACCCCGCTTCTGCATGAGCGCCTGGAGCTTCGCGAGCCGTGCAGCGTGTTCCTGGGCCGTGATCGGCTGGGCGGAGCCCGTGATCGGCTTCAAGGCAGGCGTCTGCGCCGCCGGTGCCGGACCTGCCATCAGGGCGCCGATGGGCGCAGCGGCAGCCGAGGCTGCCACGAAACTACGACGCGAGATGAGGCTCATGGGGTTGCTCCGCAAAGAAGTTCCGGCTCGTGCGGCGGCCGCACGAGCCGGATGGTCGCCATCGAAAGGTGAGGTCAGCGGGTCTTCAGTTGGCGCACTGGCACAGTGCGTCCTTGAACGTCGAGGACTGCAGCATGCTGAGCGTCGCATTGGCCAGGGCCTCGTTGACGGTCTCCTGGTAGTTCAGCGTGTTGCCTGCATAGCCGTAGTTGCCGCCGCGACCCTGGACCGTCTCGTTCCAGCACATCTTGCCGGCGGAGTTGTGGATCTTCGCGACCATCGAGATGCGCGCGTCGTACCCGGCGCGATGCCACACGGTCTCGAGCGTGTGCAGCGAGTCGACGCTCACCTCCAGCGTGGGTCCGGTGCCGAGCCTGATCCCGTTCTGGTTCATGACGCCCTGGATGCCGGTCTGGACCCACTGCGCGACGTCGCTGTCGGTCGTCACCTGGGCCTTGAGCGGCTTGCTCTCGTGCACGCGCTCGCCCAGCACCTTGTCCGTGCGCGCGTCCGTCACCTGGACCTGGCCGATGGAGCCGCACTGGAGGCTCCCGATCTGGGCGGCATTGCGCGGATCGGGCGTGAAGTTCAGGGGGATCTTGAGGGGATCGATGCGGTCGACCGCGCAGCCGCAGAGCATCACCAGTCCGCCCAACACCGCGAGAGTCTTCTTATTCATGAGGGTGTCCGCCAGGGGAAGTGAGAACCCATCATAGCGAATGGAGTTCGGCCAAGGTATTGCCGCGCCCAAGGCGCGCCCGGCGGATGCTCCCGGGCCCGGCGCGGCACCCGGGCGGTGCACCGCAGCAGGCCCGCAGGGCGGGATCTGCAGCCCCCGCCGGCGACTGTGACGTGCGTCACTCCCGGGCCGGCGGGCGGGTTCCCGCCGAGCCGGAATCTGAGAGGTCGTAGCACTATAAAAGGAGCGTTTCCCCGTAGTTTATTGGGGTGAACATCCGTGCCCAGGTAACGGTATTGATCGCTGGGGTCTTCGTGATCCTGGGGCTCGCCGCCATACTCATCGGCAAGCTGGTGATCATGCCCAGCTTCGAGCAGCTGGAGCGCGCGGATGCGCGCACCGCGATGCGCCGCATCGAGCATGCGCTCGATCAGAAGCTCGAGCAGGTGTCGATCGCCAGCCGCGACTGGGGCAACTGGACCGACGCCTACCGCTTCGCCGCCGACGGCAACCGCGAGTTCATCACCGCCAACATCACGGACGTCGCGCTCAAGCAGATCGACATCAACCTCCTGATGATAGTGGACCTGCAGGGCAAGGTGATCCTGGCCCGAGACGAGGACCTCAAGACCGAACGCCCGCTCGGGCTCGATCTGACGCGGCACGACTCACTGCCGCCGAACTTTCCCTGGCATGCCGACCGGCTCGATACGCGGGCTGCCCGGGGCCTGATCCAGACCAACCTCGGGCCGATGGTGATCGCGGCCGCCCCGATCCTGGACGGCTATGGCCGCGGTCCCCCGCGCGGCATGGTGCTCATGGGGACTCTGCTCAACGAGGACGCGGTGGAGGCGATCGCCGCCCAGGCTCAGGCGCATCTGGTCATGCTGCCGGCCATGGCGCAGGACGGCCTCGCGAGCCTGCGGGCGACGGATGCGGTCGTGCAGGTCTTCCAGCCCTTCAATGACGTCTTCGGTCATCCGATCTTGCAGCTGCGGGTCGACGTGCCGCGGGCCATCACCGCCAGCGGCAAGGCCGCGGTCAAGGTCGCGGCCTGGGCCCTCCTGGGTGCGGCGGTCGTCGTCACGCTGCTGCTCATCGTGGTCCTCAATCGCGTCATCCTGGGTCCGCTGGCGCAGGTGACGCGCTATGCGGTGGCCATCGGTGAGGGCGCCGATGCCCCCGCGCTCGACCTCAAGCGCAGCGACGAGATGGGCGTCCTGGCGCGGGAGTTCGACCGGATGGTCGAGCGCGTCAACGAGACCCGCATGCAGCTGGTCGACCGGTCCTTCCAGGCCGGGTTCGCGGAGCTCGCCAAGGGCGTGCTCCACAACCTCGGCAATGCCATGACCCCCATCGGCGTGCGTCTGGCCAACCTCGGCGAGCGGCTGCGCCAGGCGCCGGCGGAGGAGGTCGAAATCGCGGTCGGCGAGCTGCAGTCACCGGATTGCGAGCCGCAGCGACGCGCGGACCTCGAGCAGTTCCTGCGCCTGGCAGGCAAGGAGCTCGCGGCCACGGTGCGCGGCACACAGGACGACGTCGCCGTCATGATCCGCCAGACCAGCGCCGTGCAGACCACGCTCGCCGAGCAGATGCGCTCGGCGCGCAACGAGCACGTCATCGAGCCGGTGCGGCTCACCGAGCTCGTCTCGCAGTCGCTCGAGATCGTCCCCGACTCATGCCGGCAGCGCCTGACCGTGGATGCGGACGAGACGCTGCGCAAGCTCGGCATGGTGCGCGTGGCGCGCACGGTACTGAGGCTCGTGCTGCAGAACCTGATCATCAACGCCGCCGACGCGGTGCGCGATGCCGGCAAGGAGAAGGGGACCCTGCGCCTCAGCGCCGAGATCGTCCGCGACCAGGACGTGCCGCAGCTGCACCTGCAGTGCCGCGACGACGGCTGTGGTATCGCGCCGCAGAACATCGAGCGGGTGTTCGAGAAGGGTTTCTCCACCAAGTCTCCGGAGACCAACCACGGGATCGGCCTGCACTGGTGTGCGAATGCGATCTCGGCGCTCGGTGGTCGCATCTGGGCGGCAAGCGAAGGCCCGGGGCTGGGAGCCTCCATGCACCTGCTCGTGCCGCTCGCCCCACGTGAGAACGTTTCCGCCGCCGCGGCATCCGCGGCAGCCTGAGGTCTGACATGTCCGACTCGAATGCAAGCCCCATCCGTGTCCTGATCGTCGACGACGAGGCGGAGATCCGCGACGCCTACCGGCAGATCCTGCTGGAGCACGAGGTCACCCAGGAGATGGTGGGCTTCCGCGAACTGCGCAGCCGCCTGTTCAACCGCAAGAACCCGGCGGAGACGGCGCGCCAGCGCTCGCCGATCCGGGCGGCCGGCTTCGAGCCGGTCTTCTGCGACGGCGCGCAGGCCGCGGTCACGGCCGTGAAGGAGGGGCTCGCCCGCAACGAGCCCTTTGCCGTGGTTTTTTTGGACATGCGCATGCCCCCCGGTCCCGATGGCGCCTGGGCTGCGACCAAGATCCGCGAGCTCGACCCGGCCGTGGAGATCGTGATCTGCACGGCCTACTCGGACGTCGATCCGTGCGAGATCGGCGGCCTCGCGCCGCCCGAGGACAAGCTCTCCTACCTGCAGAAGCCGTTCCACCCGCACGAGATCCGCCAGCTGACGATCGCGCTCGCGAGCAAGTGGCGTGCCGAGCGCCGCATCGTGCGGCTCGCCTATTTCGATGCGCTGACCGGGCTGCCCAACCGCGAGCAGGCCCACAGCCGCCTGGTGAGCGCCATCCAGTCGGCCGCCGACAACCAGCGCACGCTGGCGCTCCTGTACCTCGACCTCGACAACTTCAAGCGCGTGAACGACACCCTCGGTCACGCCGTGGGCGACGAACTGCTGCGCGTGGTGGCGGAGCGCCTGCGCAGCTCGCTGCGCTACGGCGGCGATGGCGCGCCGGGAGACGCGAGCGCCAGCCCGCGCGTCGGCGACCTCGCGCGCCTGGGCGGGGACGAGTTCCTGGTGCTGCTGCCTAACCTGCGCAACGTGGCCGATGCGGGCACGGTGGCGGAGCGGCTCATCGCCGCGCTGCGCGAG
This sequence comes from Pseudomonadota bacterium, assembly GCA_018241425.1. GTDB lineage: Bacteria > Pseudomonadota > Gammaproteobacteria > Steroidobacterales > Steroidobacteraceae > 13-2-20CM-66-19. The sequence continues at coordinate 392,417 of JAFEDU010000004.1, read as the reverse complement.
CCGGTGCAGCTCGCCATGAATGCGCTGGTGGTGACGCCGAGCGTCGGCATCGCCGTTTTCCCGCGCGACGGGCAGGATGCCGAAACCCTGCTGCGCAATGCGGACCTGGCGATGTACTTCGCCAAGCGCCGTACCCCCGGTACGCACGCCTACTTCGACGTTGCCATGAATGCCACCGCGCTGCACCGCTTCACTATCGAGGAGCAGCTGCGCGGCGCGCTCGAGCGCGACGAGTTCACACTGCAGTTCCAGCCGCAGTTCGACGTGCGGACCGGCACGATCTCCGGCATGGAGGCACTGCTGCGCTGGAACAGCACGCAGCTCGGCGCGGTCAACCCGACCGAGTTCATCCCGGTGGCCGAGGAGACCGGGCTCATCCACTCGATCGGCAAGTGGGTGCTGCGCAAGGCCTGCGAGCAGGCGCGCCTGTGGCGCGACGAGGGGCTGCCGTTCCAGCGCATCGCCGTCAACGTGTCAGGCCGCCAGTTTGCGCTCGCCGAGTACCCGGCCGAGGTCGCCGCGATCCTCGAGGAGACCGGGCTCGAGCCCTCGCGCCTCGAGCTCGAGATCACCGAGTCGGTGGTCATGGCGGACGAGGTCTGGGCGCAGAAGGCCATCAACGAGCTCAAGCAGCTCGGCATCTCGCTGGCCATCGATGACTTCGGCACCGGTTACTCGAGCTTCGGCCGCCTGCGGCACTTCTCCGTCGATCGCCTCAAGATCGACCGCTCCTTCGTCAGCAGCGTCACCGAGTGCAACGACGACCGTGCCATCGCCGCGGCGATCATCGCCATGTCGCGCTCGCTGCGCATCAACGTGACCGCCGAGGGCGTGGAGAACTTCCCGCAGCTGGCCTTCCTGCAGGAGCAGGAGTGTCAGGATGCCCAGGGCTTCCTCCTGAGCCGCCCGCTGGCCGCCGAGGCGGCGCGCGAGCTCCTGCGTCGGGTCAACGAGGCGAGCGACGAGTCGCGCACGCAGCGCCTGAAGGTCATCATCGGCTGAACCCCCGCGCGGGGCCCGACCCGGGGCTGCCCGGGTGTCGATTGTGCGTAGAATGAGCCCGCCGGCCGCGCCGCACCGGGGCTCATGAAGACCGCACTCGCCGACTCTCTCCGCGATACCCCCGCCGGCCAGGAGGCCGATGCGATCCTGCGCAGCTGCGTGCACTGCGGCTTCTGCCTGCCCACCTGCCCGACCTACCAGCTGCTAGGCGACGAGCTCGACAGCCCGCGCGGCCGCATCTACCAGCTGAAGCAGCTGTTCGAGGGTGCACCGGTCACGGCCTCCACCCAGTTGCACCTGGACCGCTGTCTCACCTGCCGTGCCTGCGAGACCGCCTGCCCCTCGGGCGTGCGTTACGGGCGGCTGGCCGACCTCGGCCGCGCCCTCATCGAGGAGCGCGTCGAGCGGCCGCCGTCGGTGGCCCTCAAGCGCTACCTGCTGCGCAAGATCGTCCCGGAGCCAGGTCGCATCGGCTGGTTGCTGCGCCTCGGCCGCTGGGCGCGACCGCTGCTGCCCGCCGCGCTGCGCGAGCGGGTCCCGGCCGCCAGCGCCACGCCGTCCCCGGCGGCGATGCACTGGCCGGCGCCCCGGCACGGGCGGCGGGTACTGCTGCTGGCCGGGTGCGTGCAGCCTGCGCTCGGCCCGGTAATCAATCCGGCGACGGCCCGCGTCCTGGACCGGATCGGGATCTCCGCATTGCCGGCGGCCGGCGCAGGCTGCTGTGGCGCGGTCACGCACCACCTCGGGGCACCCGAGGAGACCCGCGCGCGCCTCAGGGCGAACGTGGATGCCCTCTGGCCGCAGCTCCAAGCCGGGGCGGAAGCCGTGGTCACCACCTCCAGTGCCTGCAGTGCGATGCTCGGCGAATACGGGCACCTGCTGCGCGATGATCCGCGGTATGCGGCGCGCGCCGCACGCCTGTCCGAGTCGGTGCGCGACATCAGCCTGGTGCTGAGTTCGGAAAAGGCGGCATTGCAGGCGGTGCTGAAGCCGCCGCAGGGCGTCTCGCCGCAGTCTCCCCGCCTGGCGTTCCAGTCTCCCTGCACGCTGCAGCACGCGCTCAAGCAGCCGGGCGTGGTCGAGGCGCTGCTCCTGGCCGCCGGCTTCACGCTCACCCCCGTCGCCGACGGCCAGCGCTGCTGCGGCTCGGCGGGCACCTATTCGATCCTGCAGCCCGAGCTGTCCGACCGGCTCAAGCGCGCCAAGGTGTCCGCGTTGGAGGCGGGGGCGCCGGATGTGATCGCCACCGCCAACATCGGCTGCCTGAGTCACCTGCGCGGCGCCACGACCGTACCGGTCCGGCACTTCGTCGAGCTCATCGATGCGAGGCTTCAGGGTGGCTGACGCCTGGGGCGAGCGCATGCCGCGCTCGGTGGGCCTCCTCCAGACCGTGGCGCTGTCGATCGGGGTCACGATCGGGAGCGGCATCTTCCGGGTCCCGGCCACCGTCGCCGCCCAGCTGCAGGCACCCGGCCCGATCCTCTTGTGCTGGGTGCTGGGCGGACTCGTGGCCCTGTGCGGGGCGCTGACGGTCGCGGAGCTCGCCGGGGCGCTGCCGCGTTCGGGCGGCGTATTCGCGTATCTGCTCGAGGCCTACGGGCCGCTGCCCGCATTCCTTTTCGGCTGGACCGAGCTGGTGGTCATCCGCGCGGCGGCACTCGGGGCGACCGCCACGATCTTCTCCGAGTACCTGGGGTACTTCTGGCCCATGGGCCCGACGGGCGTGCGCCGCTGCGCGGCGGTCGCGATCGCGCTCATCGGGCTCGTCAACTATCTCGGGGTGCAGCGTGCCGCGGCCCTGCAGAGCGTCGCGACGGCGCTCAAGTACGCGGCCCTGCTCGCGCTCGGCCTGCTGGCTTTCTCCGCCACCGGTGCGAGCGCTGCGCACCTGAGCAACCCCTGGAGCGGTGGCCTGTCGCTGTCGCTCCTGGCCACCGCCCTCGTGCCGGTCATGTGGACCTACGACGGCTGGGCGGATCCGGCCAGCATGGCCGGCGAGATCAGCGACCCGCAGCGCAACCTGCCGCGCGCGCTGATCGTCGGTGCCCTGGCCGTGATGTTCGTCTACCTGCTCGTGAACGTGGGCTTCCTGTATGCCCTGGCGCCGTCCCAGATGGCGGGCGCCCGCCTGATCGCGGCGACCGTCGCCGCACGCGTGCCGCTCCTCTCCGGGGCGGGCGCCGCGGTCATTGCCGGCGCGGTGGTGCTGGCGGCCTTCAGCGGCCTGAACGGCTCGATGATGACCGGCTCGCGCATCTTCTTTGCCATGGCCGATCGCGGCCTGTTCTTCTCGGCCGTCGCGCGCGTCTCGCCGCGCTTCCACAGCCCGTCCGTGGCCATCGCGATCGCGACGCTGCTCGGGATCGGCTACGTGCTGGCGAACGACTTCGCGCAGCTGGCCGACAAGTTCGTGCTCGGGATCTGGCCCTTCTACGCCCTGAGCGTCGCGGCGGTCTTCGTGCTGCGGCGGACGCAACCAAAGCTGCCGCGACCCTACCGGGTGTGGGGCTACCCGTTCGTGCCGCTGGTGTTCCTGGCCGCCTCGCTCCTGATGGTGGCGAATGCGCTGGTGACCAACCTGCACGACACCGGGCTGACCTTCCTCCTGATCCTTGCGGGTGTGCCGGTCTTCTGGGTCTGGCAGCGGCTGACGCGGGCCTGAGGGTGGGGTTCCCGCGGTGGCCGGGACACCGCGGACACCGGAGAGGCTAAGATACCGGCCTCTCCCGGGGAAGGCTGCATGAGTCCGCGAACGGCCGGCAAGGGCGCCCTTGCGTTCATTTTCGTGACGGTACTGGTCGATGCGACCGGCTTCGGGATCATCCTGCCCGTGCTGCCGCGCCTGATCATGGCGCTCACGGGCCTTTCGATCGACCAGGCCGCCTCCTACGGGGGCTGGCTGGCATTCGTGTACGCGGTGATGCAGTTCTTCTGCGCCCCCGTGCTCGGCAACCTCAGCGACGCCTACGGCCGCCGGCCCGTGCTGCTGTTCGCCCTGGGTGCCCTCGGCTGCGACTACTTCATCATGGGGGCCGCGCCGGCAATCGCCTGGCTGTTCGTCGGCCGCATGATCGCCGGCGTCGCCGGCGCCTCCTTCACGCCCGCGTACGCGTACGTCGCGGACATCACCCCCCCGGAGCGTCGCGCGCAGAGCTTCGGGCTGATGGGCGCCGCCTTCGGCGGCGGCTTCATCCTGGGGCCTGCCATCGGCGGCCTCCTGGGCACCTTCGGGCCGCGCGCACCTTTCTACGCCGCGGGCGCCATTGCGCTCATCAACACCGTGTTCGGCTACTTCGTGCTGCCCGAGACACTGCCGGTCGAGCGACGGCGGCCGTTTCACTGGGCGCGCGCCAATCCCTTCGGCACGCTGATGCAGATGCTGCACTACCCCGCGGTCGCCTGGATCCTGGCGGCGATCTTCCTGTGGCAGCTCGGCCACCAGGTGCTGCCGAGCACGTGGGCCTTCTACACCATCTCCAAGTTCGGCTGGAGCAGCCAGGAGGTCGGTTACTCGCTCGCCTGGGTCGGGATCCTTATGGCCGTCGCCCAGGGGGCGCTGACGAAGGTGCTGATCCCCTTCCTCGGGGGCGAGCGGCGTGCGGCGCTCTACGGCATGGCGGCCGCGGTGATCGCCTACCTCGGTTACGCGTTCGCCACGCAGGGCTGGATGATCTACGTGTTCTCGCTCACGACGTTCGTGTTCGCGCTGACCTATCCGTCTCTCAATGCACTCGCCTCGAGCCAGACCCCGGGTGATGCCCAGGGCGAGCTGCAGGGCGCGGTGGCCTGCCTCTATAGCCTCAGTGCCATCCTCGGGCCGCCGCTGATGACCCAGATTTTCGGGGCGTTCTCCGGCCCGCGCGCGCCCCTGAATTTCCCGGGGGCGGCCTTCGCTGCCGCCGCCGTCCTGACCGTCGGCAGCGCCATGCTGTTCACGCGCGCCCTGCGCCAGCCGCTACCGGCGCCGGTCGCCTCCGTGTCTGCCGCCGGTGGAGAGCACTGAGATGATGCATCCGGTTCACCTGCGACGGGTCTGCCTGCTGGTCGCGCTCGCATTCGCAGGCCTCGCTCACGCCGCGTTGCCGCCGGTGCGGCACGTGTTCGTGCTGGTGCTCGAGAACAAGTCCTTCAGCCACACATTCGCACCGGAGTCGGCCGCGCCCTACCTCAGTCGCGAGCTGCCGGCCCGAGGGGCGCTGCTGCGCGAGTATCACGGCATCGGGCACTACAGCCTGGACAACTACCTGGCCCTGATCAGCGGCCAGGCCCCTAATTACGAAACCCAGATGGACTGCCAGGTATTCAGCGAGTTCCAGGCCTCGCGCGCGGTGCTGGACCGCAACGGCCAGCTCCACGGGGCGGGCTGCGTCTATCCGAAGACCGTCCGCACGCTCACCGACCAGCTGAAGGATGCAGGCCTTACCTGGCGCGCGTACATGCAGGACATGGGCAAGAACCCGGACCGCGAGCGCGCCACCTGCGCGCACGTGCCGGTGGGGACACCGGAGAACACGGACGCGGCCACCGCTGCCGACCAGTACGCCACCAAGCACAATCCGTTCGTCTACTTTCACTCGGTCATCGACGACCTGGCGTACTGCGACGCCCACGTCGTGAACCTGGACCTGCTGCCGCAGGACCTGGCCGACGCCTCGCGCACGCCGAACTTCGTCTTCATAACGCCCAATTTGTGCAGCGACGGGCACGATGATCCGTGCGCGGACGGCAGCAAGGGCGGCCTTGCTGCCATCGATAGCTTCCTCAGGCACTGGGTGCCGCAGATCGAGGCATCGCCCGCCTTTCAGCGCGACGGCCTGCTCGTCATCACCTTCGATGAATCCTCCAGCATCAGCCCCGCCGGCTCGACCGCGTGCTGCGGCGAGCACGGCCTGCCCGGAGCGAAGTACCCGCCGGGACTGAATGGGCCCGGGGGAGGGCGGATCGGCGCGGTGGTGCTGTCGCCGTTCGTGAAGCCCGGGACGGTGTCGGAGCGGCCCTACAACCACTACGCGCTGCTGCGCACCGTGGAGCAGCTCTTCGGACTTGCACCGCTCGGCTATGCGGGCGCGGTCGGCGTCAAGGCCTTTGGCCCCGATGTCTTCAGCGCTGCTGCCGCGCCGCGTCCACCCGCTCAATGAGGTCGGACACGATCGGGTTCGAGGTGCGGATCAGCGGCCCGAACATCCGCTGAATCGGTGAGAAGGTGATCTCGCGGCCGAAGCGCCCGCCCTGGCGCAGCGTCAGCGTGACGCGCGGCGGGTTGGTGAGGCCGGAGTAGCCGATATTGATGATGTTGGCGAGCGGGATGCGCTCATCCTCGCTCCCGAAGCGCACGCGCAGCGCATCGCCCTCGTCCCAGACCTCGTCGGCCAGGTCGAACACCAGCCGCCGCATGAGGTAGTACCCGAAGACCAGCATGGCCACGGGCGCGAGGAAGACCATGACGATCGGCCCGTGATGCGGCGCGTGCATCGCGGTGCCAATACCGCCGAGCAGGAATATCCCGATGAACCCGAACCAGGCCACGGGAAACACCCGCTTCAGGAAGAAGGTGTTGCGCGAGGAGATGCGTTCGCCGGTGACCGGGGCCAGCATGGGACCGTCCTTGTGCAATCAGGCACTTGAAGCTTAAGCCGGCGGCCGCGGTCCGGGCGCCGGCTGAGCGCCGGACTGAGAGATGGCTCCCACTCGGCGGATGCCGCGGGGTGAGCGGCTGGACAATTAGTTGCCGAGGCAGTATTATCAGCAACAGTTATCTCACCCGCAGCTATAAGTACATAGCCGAAGGACCATGACGCGCCGCACATCCCTGCGAGCCGAGCTGCCTCGGGCGCCGCAGGCCCCCGAGACGGGCCTGAGCGTCGGTTACCTCATGGGGCGCGCGCGGGCCTCGCTGCTGTCGGGGCTGGATGCCCGCCTGGAGCCGTTCGGGCTGTCGGGCATGCAGTTCGCGGTACTCAAGCACGTCGGCGACGGCTCGGCGCGCACCGCGGCGGACCTGTGCCGCTTCATGCACTTCGACGCCAGTTCCATGACCCGCCTGCTCGACCGGCTGGAGCTCAAGGGACTGGTGCGGCGCGAGCGCTCGCGCGAGGACCGGCGCACGGTCGTGCTGCGGCTGGCGCCCAGCGGACGGACCCAGCTCGCGCGCCTGGCCGCGGTCGCCGGCCGCGTGCTCGAGGCGCATCTCGCCGGCTTCAGCGACGCCGAGGTCGAATCACTGAAGAGCTACCTCGGACGGATGATCGATAACGGCAGATCCCAGGGGGACAATCGCAACCCGGTCACAGGCGGAAAATCATGACTCCCCGAATCACCTTACTGGTCGCGGCGCTGGCCGCGGTGCTGGCAGGCTGCGTCGACCGCGGCGGCTGGAAGGCCGCACCGCAGCTCAAGGCGCAAGACCTCAGCAGCACGCAGACCCTCAAGGACGCGAAGCTCGACCCGGCCGCGTGGCCCCAGGATCACTGGTGGCGCGCCTACGGCGACCCGCAGCTGGATGCGCTGGTGGAAGAGGCCCTCGCCGGCAGCCCGAGCCTCGAGATCGCGCAGTCGCGCCTGCGGGCCGCGCAGGCCCAGACGGTGGCGGCCCGCGGCGCGCTGCTGCCGCAGGGCGCCCTCGATGCGCAGGTCTCGCGCCAGCGCTACCCGGAGCATGACCTGTACCCGGCACCGCTCGGGGGTTCCTGGCAGACCGAGGGCCGCGCCGCCCTGGACTTCAGCTGGGAGATCGACTTCTGGGGCCGCAACCGCCAGCTGATCGCGGCGGCGCGCTCCGGGGAGCTGGCGGCACAGGCCGACCGCGAGGCGGCGCGGCTCGCGATATCCGTCGCGGTCGTTCAGGCCTACATCCAGTACGACCTCAACTACGCGCTGCTCGACGTCACCAACGACAACCTCAAGCAGCAGCAGTCGATCCTCGACCTCACGCAGCAGCGCGTGGCGGCCGGCCTCGAGACGACCGCGCGCGTGAAGCAGTCCGAGGGCACGGTGGCGCTCACCCGTGCCGGGCTCGCCTACGTCGAGGCCGCCATCGACCTGGCACGCAACCAGCTGGCCGACCTTGCCGGCGCAGGCCCGGACCGCGGCCAGTCGCTCACCCGCCCGCAGCTGCACGCGCCGGCCGACATCGCGCTGCCCTCGAGCCTGCCGGCCGACCTCCTCGGGCGGCGCCCTGACGTGGCCGCCGCGCGCGCCAACGTCGAGGCCGCGCGCCACGGCATCAAGGCGGCCGAGGCGGACTTCTATCCCAACGTCAACCTGACCGCCTTCGCCGGGTTCCAGGCGATCGGCCTGTCGCAGGTGTTCCAGGCCTCCGACCGCACCTACGGGATCACCCCCGCCCTCAGCCTGCCGATATTCAACCGCAGCGCGCTGAGCGGCCAGCTGTACGGCCGCCAGGCGCAGTACGATGCCTCGGTCGGCCAGTACAACCAGACCCTGCTCGATGCCGTGAAGGACGTCGCCGACGTGGTGACCAACTGGCGCGGGCTCGAGCGCGAGTCGGTACAGGAGGCCACGGCGCTGGATGCGGCGCAGCGCTCCTACGACCTCACCAGCGAGCGCTACCGCGCGGGCCTGGACAACTACCTGAGCGTGCTCTCGAGCGAGAACCAGGTGCTCCTCGCCCAGACCCTGCGCGCCGAGCTGCAGGCGCGCCGGCTGACCTTCAGCGTGGACCTGGTGCGCGCCCTCGGCGGCGGCTACCAGGCGCCGGCGGGTTGAGCGCGGTGCACCCCTTCTAAACAAGGACTTCCGGAACAGCCCATGGATGCCCAGGTCGAGAATGCCCCCGCCAGCGCGCAGACGCTGCGCCAGCGCCGCCAGCGCTGGCTCTGGATCCTCACGATCGCGCTCGTGGTGCTGGCGATCGCGGTCGGCGCCTGGTGGGTGCTGTACGCGAGCAACTACCAGAACACCGACGACGCCTACGTCGCCGGCGACATGGTGAACGTGATGCCGCAGGTGAGCGGCACGGTCGTGAGCATCGGGGCGGACGAGACCGACCTGGTGAAGGCCGGCCAGGAGCTCATCAAGCTCGATCCGACCGACTACCAGATCGCGCTGCAGGACGCCGAGCAGCAGCTGGCGCGCACCGTGCGCCAGACGCGCACCCTGTTCGCCAACCGCGACCAGCTGCGCGCCGTTGCCAGCCAGCGCCGTGCGGACCTGGGCCGCGCGCAGGCCGACTTCGACCGGCGCAAGAACCTCACCGAGAGCGGCGCGGTGTCCGGGGAGGAACTCGGGCACGCACGTGATGAGCTCAAGGCGGCCCAGGACGCGGTGACGGCGGCCGACCACAACCTCGCTGCGAGCGTTGCCCTCGTCGGCCGCACCGGCGTCGCCGACAACCCGGACGTGCAGGCGGCCGCGACCCAGGTGGAGAAGGCCTGGCTCAACCTGCAGCGCACCAGCGTGCGCGCCCCGGTCTCCGGCTACGTTGCCAAGCGCGGCGTGCAGCTCGGCGACCACATCGCCGCCGGCACCGTGCTCATGGCCATCGTGCCGCTCGAGCGCCTGCGGGTGGAGGCGAACTTCAAGGAAGTGCAGCTCAAGCGCATGCGCATCGGGCAGCCGGTCTCGGTGGTCGCCGACCTCTACGGCGGCAAGGTCGAGTACCACGGAACGGTGCAGGGCATCGGCCTCGGGACGGGAGCCGCCTTTGCGCTCCTGCCCGCCCAGAACGCCACCGGCAACTGGATCAAGGTGGTGCAGCGCGTCCCGGTGCGCATCGCCCTCAGGCCCGATGAGCTGCGCGAGCACCCGCTGCGCATCGGCCTGTCCACGCGCGTGAACGTGAAGGTGACCGATGACCGCGGCCAGGCGCTGGCGCAGTCGGTGCGCGAGGAGCCGGTGCTGACCACCGACGCCTACGCGATCGACAAGAGCGCGATCCGCGCCCGCATCGCCGAGATCATCCGCGACAACTCGCCCGAGGGCGCAGCGCCCGCCGGATGAGCGTTCCCAAGCAGCCGCTCGCGCCGCTGCACGGAGCGCAGCTGGCGATCGCCACGTTTGGCGTGTCGCTCGCCACCTTCATGCAGGTGCTGGACACGACCATCGCCAACGTGTCGGTGCCGACCATCGCCGGCAGCATGGGCATCAGTGCCACCCAGGGCACCTGGGTGATCACCTCGTTCACCGTCTCGACTGCGATTTCCATGCCGCTCACCGGGCGGCTCTCGGAGCGCCTGGGCCAGGTGCGGCTGTTCCTCCTGGCGACGACGCTGTTCACGCTCGCCTCGATCCTGTGCGGCCTGTCGGTGAACATGCCGATGCTGATCGCGGCGCGCGTGCTGCAGGGCGCGGTCGCCGGCCCCCTGATGCCGTTGTCGCAGGCCCTGATGCTCTCGATCTACCCGCGCGAGAAGCGCGGCCAGGCCCTCGCGCTCTGGGCCACCATCGCGGTGGTGGCGCCGATCGTCGGCCCCATCCTCGGCGGCTACATCTCCGACAACGCCTCCTGGCCGTGGATCTTCTTCATCAACGGACCGGTGGGGGTGCTGGCCGTGGCGCTCACCACCGAGTCGCTGCGCCGCATGGAGAGCTCGCTGCACAAGCCGCCCATCGACTGGACGGGACTGGTGCTGCTGGCGGTGTGGGTCGGGGTGCTGCAGGTGATGCTCGACCTGGGGTCGGACGAGAACTGGTTCGACTCCCCGCTCATCATCACGCTCACGGTCATCACCAGCATCGTGTTCTGCTACTGGCTGGTGTGGGAGCTCAACCACCCCTATCCGATCGTCGACCTGTCGCTCTTCAGGGACCGCAACTTCGCCGTCGGTGCCGGGGGCGGCAGCCTCATCTACGCGGCGTTCTTCGGCTCGAGCGTGCTCCTGCCGCTGGTGCTGCAGACCCAGTTCGGCTACACGGCCACCTGGGCGGGGCTGGTGGTGGCCCCGGTGGGGATCGCGCCGATCCTGGGGTCACGCTTCGTCGGCCGCAACTACCACCGCGTCGATCCGCGCGTGCTGATCACGGCCTCGTTCCTGGTCACCGCGCTCGTCATGTACTGGCGCTCCCACTCGAGCACCGACTGGGGACTGTGGAACCTGCTCGAGCCGCAGGCACTGCTGGGCGTCGGGGTCATGGTCATGTTCACCCCGCTCACCGCGGTGATGCTCTCGACCCTGGACCCGCACCGCTCCGCGAGCGCGCTCGGCGTGTCGAGCTTCATGCGCCTCACGGCCTCGGGCTTCGGTGCCTCCATCTTCACGAGCTTCTGGCAGAGCCGCGAGGCCGTGCACCACACGCGCCTCGCCGAGGCCATCACCCCGTACGATCCGCGCAGCAGCGTCTTCGACATGCTCGTCCACCACGGGCTCGGGCGTGGCGAGGCATACGGCGCCATCGACTTCACGATGACCAACCAGGCGTTCGTCATGGCGGCCAATGACGTGTTCTTCATGGCCTCCGTCGCCATCGTGGGGGTCACCTCGATCATCTGGTTCGCCCGGCCGCCGTTTCATTTCATGCAGGCGGCGGTAGCGAGCGAGTGAGCGGCGCGCGGGTGTTTTCCCGCTTGACCCCCGCCGCCGGCGGGAGCTAGTTTCCAAACACCCAACCACTCCCAGGGAAGGAAGACACCGTGTCGCAGCGCACTACCGGGCGCGGCCTGATCGCCGCCGCCCTCCTGGTCCTTGTCATCCCGGCGGCGTGGGGTTGCACGCGCGTGCTGTGGAATACCAACCAGCACGGCGTCCTGACCTCGCGCACCATGGACTGGCCCGAGTCGACCGAGCCGAAGCTCGTGGTCCTGCCGGCCGGCATGAAGCGCAACGGCGGCAAGCTGGGTCCTGCCACGATCGTCAAGGAAAACCCGGCGCAGTGGGAATCCCGCTACGGCAGCATGGTCGTGACCGTGTACGGCATCGGTGCGGCCGACGGCCTCAACGAGCGCGGGCTCGCCGGGCACCTGCTGTTCCTGCCCTCCACCGACTTCGGTCCCCGGGATCCCACGCGCCCGGCCGTCAATGCCGGCCTGTGGCTGCAGTACGCGCTCGACAATGCGGCGAGCGTCACTGAGGCGCTGAAGCTGCTCGAGGGGGTCCAGGTGGTGCCGGCCGAGGCGCGCGGGCACAAGGCAACCGTGCACCTGGCACTCGAGGATGCGAGCGGGGACTCGGCGATCCTGGAGCACCTGCACGGCAAGCTGGTCGTCCATCACGGGCACGAGTTCCGCGTGATGACCAACGACCCGCCCTACGACGAGCAGCTCGCGCTGCTGGCGAAGCTCGATTTCTCCAAGCCGAGCAGCGACATGCCGCTGCCCGGGAACGTGAACCCGCGCGACCGCTTCGCGCGCGCGACCTACTACCTGGCGATGCTGCCGGAGCCCAGGAGCGACCGGGAGGCCGTCGCCGGCGTGCTGGCGATCGCGCGCAACGTGTCGGTGCCCTTCGGCGCGCCCTACAAGGACTTCGGCATCTACAACACCGAGTACCGCACGGCGATCGACCTCACCCAGCAGCGTTATTTCTTCGAGCTGAGCACGAGCCCGAACCTCGTCTGGGCGGACCTCAAGCGCTTCGACCTGAAACCCGGGGCGCCGGTGATGAAGTTCGACCCGGAGCGCATCGAGCTCGCCGGCGATGTCTCGCGGCACTTCGTGAAGGCCGCCGCCCCGTACTAGCCCCGCTGGCTGCGGCTCACTCGGTCTTGAGGTAGCACAGGGGCAGGGCGGTCGTGGACTTGATGGTCTCGAGCACGAAGCTCGCGCTCACGTCCTGGAATTCCACCGCCGAGATGAGCCGCTTGTAGACGACGTCGTAGGCATCGATGTCGGGCACCACGATGCGGATCAGGTAGTCGACGTCGCCGCTCATGCGGTGGATCTCGGTGACCTCCGGGATGTCGCGCACCGCGCGGACGAAGCGCTCGAACCAGACCTCGCTGTGGTTGCCGGTCTTGAGGGTCACGAACACGGTGGTCCCCACGTTCAGGGCCCGCGCGTCCAGAAGGGCCACCCGGCCCCGGATGACGCCTTCCTCCTGGAGCTTCTGGATCCGCCGCCAGCAGGGGGCCTTGGAGAGCCCGATCTTGTCCGCGATCTCGGCCGCGGTCAGGTCTGCGTTCTTCTGCAGGAGGTCCAGGATTTTGGCATCCAGCTTGTCCATGGAACACCGTTTCTCGAAGTCTATTAGATAAGAAACATTGTTTCTCATAACTGCCGGCGACGCCAGTCTTTCGCAACCCTGTAGCCCGGTTATGAGGTTAGTATTTTTGGTTATGAATGCCCTGCGCCCCTTCACCGACCACCCGGCCTCCGTCGGCGAGACCTACCTCGAGCACTGCGGCATGGCCAGCTACTTCGGCACCCGCATGATCTTCGCGGGCTTTGCCTGCCTGCTGCACGGCCTGCTGCCGTTCCTGTTCGTCAGGACCGGCAGCCGCGCCATCGCCGAGCTCAACGAGCGCATGGTCCTCAAGCGCCGCCGGGTCCCGGCCGCCCTGCCCGATACCCGGCTGCCGCTGTAGCCGTGCGCGCCCTGCAACGGGCGATCGTTCCCGGGGTCAACTGGGCGCGCCAGGCCGTTCCCGGCCTCCTCATCGCTGCACTCCTGGCGCTGATTGCACGCACCATCGCCGACGGCCTCGCCCACGGCGCCGCGGGCCTGCCCAAGTTCCCCTTGAGTCCCGTGATGTGCGCGGTGCTGCTTGGCATGCTCTGGCGCAACAGCATCGGCGTGCCGGCGTGGGCGCAGTCGGGCCTCAACTGGGCCATGCACCGGCTGCTGCGGGTGGGCATCGCGCTCGTGGGCCTGCGGCTGACGCTCAGCGGTGCCACGGCGATCGCCGCCACCGCGTTGCCCGTGGCACTCACCTGCCTCACTGTGGCCCTCGCCGGCGGCTTCCTCGTGGCGCGCGCGCTCGCCGTGCCGCGGCGGCTCGGCTACCTGCTCGCGATCGGCACCGCCGTGTGCGGCTGCACCGCGGTCGTGGCGATGTCGCCGGTGATCCGCGCCAGGAGCGCCGAGACTGCCTTCGCGGTGACCTGCGTCGTGCTGTTCGGCTGTGTGGCGATGCTCCTGTATCCCTACGTCGCCGGGCACTTCTTCGCCAGTTCCCCGGTGCACGCCGGGGTGTTCCTCGGGACCGCCATCCACGACACCTCGCAGGTGATCGGGGCGGCGCTCATCTACTCCCAGCAGGCGCATGCCCCGGACGCCCTGGCCGCGGCCAGTGTCGCGAAGCTGCTGCGCAACCTCTCGATCGCGGTGCTGATCCCGGTGGCGGCGTGGCTCACGCAGCGCCACGAGGGCCGGGAAGAGGGTGCCGAGAGCGCCGCCCCGCGCCCGCGCGCGCCGCTGGTGCCGTTCTTCGTGCTGGGGTTCATCGCCTTCATCGTGCTGCGCACCGCCGGCGACACGCTCTTCGGCGCAGGCACGGACTGGCAGGCGGTGGTCCACACCGGCTATACGGCCTCCGACCTGTTCCTCACCTGCGGCATGACGGCGGTGGGGCTGTCGGTGTCCTTCACCGACATGTGGCGGATCGGCTGGCGCCCGCTGGCCGCCGGCTTCGTGCTCGCGACCCTGGTGGGCGGTTGCAGCCTGCTCATGAACCTGGGGATGCTGCACTGGGCCTGAGGGGCCTCCCCGGCTGCGCCCGCGCGCGGATCGTGCCACTCCCACGCTAAACTGCCCGCCCGACCCCATGCCGCGCGCCCCGAGGGTGCGCGGTGACGAAAGGCGACCGATGGCGAGTTCTCGATCCCGGGTCTCCCGGCGCGCGGCCGAAGAGGCGGTGCGTACGCTCCTGCGCTGGGCCGGCGACAACCCGGAGCGTGAGGGGCTGAAGGACACCCCCAAGCGCGTGGTGGATGCCTACCGGGACTGGTTCTCCGGTTACGCCGTCGACCCGGCGGCCTACCTCAGGCGCACCTTCGAGGAAGTCGAGGGCTACGACGAGCTCATCGTGCTGCGCGACATCTCCTTCGAATCCCACTGCGAGCACCACATGGCGCCCATCATCGGGCGCGTGCACGTGGGCTACCTGCCGGCGGAGAAGGTGGTGGGGATCTCCAAGCTCGCGCGCGTGGTCGACGGCTATGCGCGGCGCTTCCAGGTGCAGGAGAAGCTCACCGCGCAGATCGCCAACTGCATCACCGACGTGCTGCGCCCGCGCGGGGTGGGAGTGGTGATCTCGGCGGTGCACCAGTGCATGACCACGCGCGGGGTGCACAAGCGCAACGTCTCGATGGTCACGAGCCACATGACCGGGGTGTTCAGGAGCGATGCCCGCACGCGCGCGGAGTTCCTGCGCTTCATCGACATGCCCGGCACCGGCAAGGCCTGAGGGCCCGCCGGCCGCGGCGCGGGGCCCTCAGGCCGCGTCGCTGCGCGAGGCGCGCTTGCGGTCGGTTTCCTTCAGGTACCGCTTGCGGATGCGGATCGAGGCCGGCGTCACCTCCACCAGCTCGTCGTCGGCGATGAACTCGACCGCGTACTCGAGCGTCAGCTGGATCGGCGGGGTGAGCAGGATCGCGTCGTCCTTGCCGGCGGCGCGGATGTTGGTGAGCTTCTTGGTCTTGATGGGGTTCACGACCAGGTCGTTGTCGCGGCTGTGGATGCCGATGATCATGCCCTCGTAGAGCTTCTCGCCGGGACCCACGAACATGCGCCCGCGCTCCTGCAGGTTGAACAGCGCGTAGGCGACCGCCTCGCCGTTCTCGTTGCTGATGAGCACGCCGTTGTGGCGGTCCGGGATCTCGCCCTTCACCGGCGCGAAGCCGTCGAAGATGTGGCTGATGAGCCCGGTGCCGCGCGTGAGGGTGAGGAACTCGCCCTGGAAGCCGATCAGCCCGCGCGCCGGCACGCGGTACTCCAGGCGCACGCGCCCGTTGCCGTCGACGCTCATGTCGGAGAGCTCCGCGCGGCGCGAGCCCAAGGCCTCCATGACCGCGCCCTGGTGGTCTTCCTCGATGTCGACCGTGAGCGCCTCGTACGGCTCGTGCACCTCGCCATCGACCATCCTGGTGAGCACCTGGGGCCGGGAGACCGCCAGCTCGTAGCCCTCGCGGCGCATGTTCTCGATGAGGATCGTCAGGTGCAGCTCGCCGCGGCCCGACACGCGCAGCACGTCGGGCTCCTCGGTGTCCTCCACGCGCAGCGCCACGTTCGACTGCAGCTCGCGGTACAGCCGCTCGCGGATCTGGCGGCTGGTGACGAACTTGCCCTCGCGCCCGGCGAGCGGGGAGGTGTTGACCTGGAAGTTCATGGCGAGCGTGGGCTCGTCCACGCTGATCGGCGGCAGGCCTTCCGCGTGCTCCGGGTCGCATACGGTGACCCCGATGTTCACGTCCTCGATGCCCGTGATCGCCACGATGTCCCCGGCGGTCGCCTCCTCCACCGAGCGGCGCTCGAGTCCGCGGAAGGTCAGCACCTGGCCGATCTTGGCGGTGCCGCGCTCTTCCGTGCCGTAGCGCAGCGCCACGTTCTCACCGGCGCGCACCACCCCGCGGCGGATGCGGCCGATGCCGATGCGGCCGACGTAGGAGTTGTAGTCGAGGGTGGAGATCTGCAGCTGCAGGGGCAGGTCTTCCTGCGCCGCCGGCTGCGGGACGTAGGTCAGGATCGCCTCGAAGAGGGCCCCCATGTCGGGGCGGCGCTCGGTGTAGTCGGTGCTCGCCCAGCCCTGCAGCGCCGAGGCGTAGATCACCGGGAAGTCCAGCTGCGCATCGCTCGCGCCGAGCTTGTCGAAGAGGTCGAAGGTCTGGTCGATCACCCACGCCGGGCGGCTGCCCGGCCGGTCGATCTTGTTGACCACCACGATGGCCTTGAGCCCGAGCGCGAGCGCCTTGCGCGTGACGAAGCGCGTCTGCGGCATGGGCCCCTCGACCGCATCGACCAGGAGCAGCACGCCGTCGACCATCGACAGCACGCGCTCGACCTCGCCGCCGAAGTCGGCGTGCCCGGGCGTGTCGACGATGTTGATGCGGGTGCCGCCGTACTCGATCGCGCAGTTCTTGGCGAGGATGGTGATGCCGCGCTCGCGTTCGATGTCGTTGGAGTCCATGACGCGGTCGGCGACGCGCTCGTGCGCGGCGAAGGTGCCGGACTGCTTGAGCAGGCAGTCGACCAGGGTGGTCTTGCCGTGGTCGACGTGCGCGATGATGGCGATGTTGCGGATCGGGCGGTTCATGGTTGCTTGCGGCTGCGCTGGTGCGGTCGACGCGGGGAGCGCGTTCGCTTCCTTGGGGCGGACCTTGAGGCGGCCGTCACTGCCCCCGGGTCGGGGGTGTCCAAAAAGGCTGCGCAGGGTAGCAGATCCCCGGCCGAACCGCCTGATTTTATGGGGCTGAGCCCGGCGGCCGCCCGGAGACGTGGTGGGCCCCGATCCGCAGGGCCGCGGTCGCGTACCGCACCTCGATGAAGAAGGTGATGAAGGCCGCGGCGAGCAGCAGCAGCGACCCCACGAACAGGAGCGCTATCACGCCGGCGAGTCCCAGCCCGAAGAACGCATTGGCGAACAGGGCCACCACGACCGCCGCCACCATGACCGCGGCCACCGCACACAGGGAGATCGCGAGGTTGATGTAGCGCGAGCGGCGCGCCAGGACCATGAGGTCCTCGTGCAGCTGCTTGGCACGCTCGGGATGGGTCTCCAGGCGCAGTTCCAGGGCGCGGGCGCGGTCGACGATGCGCGCCAGTCGGTTGGTGAGCACGCCCAGCATCGCCGCGACGCCGGTGAGCAGGAACACCGGGGCCACGGAGGACTGGATGAGGTGGGCGATGTCGGTGGCCGGCAGGGGCATTTGCCTTAAGGCGCGCAGCGCGGGCTTCGGGGACGTGCATTCTGCATCACTCCTTCGCGGAGCGGCGATTGCGCCCCGGGCCTCCTTGTTGTACGATCGTTCAACAAGGTTCACCCCTTTATCCCCCGGAAAGCCGCCCATGAAGACCGCCCGACTGCACAGCGTCGAGTCCTGCGCTACGCCCGATGATCTTGAGAACCTGAGCCTGCCGGCCTGGATCTACAGCGACCCGGAGTTCTTCGAGCTCGAGAAGCGCAGCATCTTCCGCCAGGCCTGGCAGGTCGTGTGCCACCTGTCGGACATCCCGCGCGCGGGCGACTTCCACACCTTCGACATGTTCGGGGAGTCGGTGGTCGTGGTGCGTACCGAGGAGGGCGGGGTGCGGGCGTTCCACAACGTCTGCCGCCACCGCGCGGCGCGCCTGGTGGACGGACCCAAGGGTCACTGCGGCAAGCGCATCACCTGCCCGTATCACGCCTGGACCTACGGCCTGGACGGGCGCCTGCTCGCTCTGCCGCAGCGCGACGGCTACAAGGACTTCGACAACTCGCGGCACGGGCTTGCAGGTCTCGACCACGAGGTGTTCCTGGGCTTCGTGTTCGTGCGCTTCGCGCCGGGGCTCCCGAGTGTGAAGGAGATGGCCGCCCCCTACCTCGCCGAGATCGAGCCCTACCGCTTCGAGGACTTAAAGCCGCTGGGCCGCGTCACGCTGCGCACGCGCCAGGTCAACTGGAAGAACGTCGCAGACAACTTCTCCGATGGCCTGCACATCAACGTGGCGCACCCCGGGCTCACGCGCCTGTTCGGCAAGGGCTACGGGATCGAGGCGCGTCCCTTCATCGACAAGATGTGGGGAACGCTGCGGGACACGGAGTCCTCGAACTGGTCCGAGCGCGCCTACCAGAAGTTCCTGCCCGCGGTGGCGCACCTGCCGCCGGAGCGCCAGCGGCTGTGGACGTATTTCAAGCTCTGGCCCAACATCGCCTTCGACATCTACCCGGATCAGGTCGACTTCATGCAGTTCGTGCCCGTCTCCGCGACCGAGACGCTCATCCGCGAGATTGCCTACGTGCACGAGGACCCGCGGCGCGAGATGCGCGCGGCGCGCTACCTCAACTGGCGCATCAATCGCCGCGTGAGCGCCGAGGACAAGGCCCTGATCGACCGCGTGCAGGCCGGCATGGGTTCCTCCAGCTACTCCTCCGGCCCGCTGGGCGAGGGTGAGGTCTGTCTGCGCAGCTTCGCCAAGCGCATGCGCGGCCTCATCCCGGAGAGCCAGCTGCCGCAGGCCCCGCCGCGAGGCTGGAGCCATGGTTAAGGCCGCCGGCTGCGATGTCCTGATCATCGGCGGGGGCCACAACGGCCTCACCTGCGCGGCCTACCTCGCCGCCGCGGGACTGAAGGTCACGGTGCTCGAGCGGCGCTCCGTGGTCGGCGGTGCGGCGGTGACCGAGGAGTTCCACCCGGGGTTCCGCAACTCGGTGGCCTCCTACACGGTCTCGCTCCTCAACCCCAAGGTCATCCAGGACCTGGAGCTGCCGCGCTTTGGCCTCAAAGTGGTCGAGCGCCGCGCCTCCAACTTCCTGCCCACCGAGGACGGGCGCTACCTCCTCACCGGCGGTGAGCGCACCCAGGCGGAGGTCGCCAAGTTCTCCGCCCGCGATGCGGCGCGCATCCCGGCGTACGGGGAGCGCCTGGAGGCGATCGCCGACGTGCTGCGGGACCTGGTGCTCATGACGCCCCCGAACGCGGTCGCGGGCAGCTGGCGCGAGGCGGTGCCGGAGCTGCTGCGCGCGGCCAAGGTGGGCGGCCGGGTGCGCGAGCTGGACATGAACCTGCGCCGGGAGCTCCTGGCGCTCTTCTCGATGTCGGCGGGCGACTACCTGGACAACTGGTTCGAGAGCGACCCGATCAAGGCCGTCTACGGCTTCGACGGCATCGTCGGCAACTACGCGAGTCCCTACAGCCCGGGCTCGGCCTACGTGCTGCTGCACCACGTGTTCGGCGAGGTCAACGGCAAGCGCGGCTCCTGGGGGCACGCGATCGGCGGCATGGGGGCGATCAGCCAGGCGATGGCGAAGTGCGCCACCGCGCGCGGCGTCACCATCCGCACCTCGACCCCGGTGCGCGAGGTGCTCGTCGAGAACGGCCGCGCGGTGGGCGCGGTCACCGAGTCGGGCGAGGAGCTGCGCGCGGCGTGCGTGGTGTCCAACCTCAACCCGCGCCTGCTTTACACCAAGCTCGTGCCGGCGGCGGCCCTGCCGCCGGAGGTGCTCGGGCACATGAGCCACTACCGCTGCGGCTCGGGCACGTTCCGCATGAACGTCGCGCTGTCGGAGCTGCCGGACTTCACCTGCCTGCCCGGGCGCACGGCCGGGGATCACCACACCGCGGGCATCATCATCGCCCCGACGATGCGCTACATGGAGCAGGCCTACTTCGATGCGCGCGCCCACGGCTGGTCGCGCAACCCGATCGTGGAGGTGCTGATCCCCTCGACGCTCGATGACTCCCTCGCCCCCAAGGGCCAGCACGTCGCGAGCATGTTCTGCCAGCAGGTCGCCCCGCAGCTGCCCAACGGGGACTCCTGGGACCTGCACCGCGAGGCGGTCGCCGACCTCATGATCGACACCGTCAACCGCTACGCGCCGAACTTCAAGGCGGCGGTGCTCGGGCGGCAGATCCTGAGCCCGCTCGACCTGGAGCGCACCTTCGGGCTCGTCAACGGCGACATCATGCACGGGGTCCTGAGCCTCGATCAGCTGTTCTCCGCCCGCCCGATGCTCGGCTACGGCGCCTACCGCGGCCCGCTCGGCGGCCTCTACATGTGCGGGGCCGGCACGCACCCGGGCGGCGGCGTCACCGGGGCGCCGGGACACAACGCGGCACGCGAGATCGCCGGTGATTTCCGGCGCGGGCGGCTGCGACGGGTGGCATGATAGGAACTTGAAGAGCCCACCAGCCCCGAAAGACCGCATGCCCGTCCGGGCAGCCGACAAGACCCCAGCGCCCGCCAGGCCCCGCTTCGTGCGCCAGCTGCCCGAGCAGCGCCGGCTCGCGCTGATCGCGGCGACGATCGAGTGCCTGAAGCGCTACGGGCACGAGGGGCTCTCCATCCGCACCATCAGCCGCCAGGCAGGCGTCTCCGTAGGGCTGATCAACCACCACTTCCCCAACAAGGACGAGCTCATCGCGGCCGCCTACCGGCACTTCAACGGCGAGCTCATCGCGGGCTTCCAGACCGCCGTCGAGCGCGCCCCGGACACCCCGCGCGGCCGCCTGCACGGCTTCCTGGTCGCCATGTTCTCGCTCCCCAACCTCGACCAGGACGTGCTGGCGGTCTGGGTGGTGTTCTGGGGCATGTACCGCCACTCGCGCCTCATCCAGCGCGTCCAGCGGGACACCTACCAGGGCCACGTGCAGCTGATCCGCGGCCTGATCGCGGCGGTACTGCGCGAGGAACGCCCCCTGGCCCGGGTCGACCTGCGGCTGGCGGCGATCGGCCTCAACGCGCTCATGGACGGCCTGTGGCTGGAGTACTGCCTCGAGCCCGGTACCTTCAAGCCCGCCGAGGCCGTGGCGCTGTGCGAGGGCTGGGTCGAGAACCTCGGCCGCGACGACTGACCGGCAGCCCGGCTGGAATAACCGATAATCGCCCCAAGATCCGTCACGGTGGCTACCGTTCGCGGGGAGGGAACTTGTCTGAGGCGAAGCCCCGGGTGGTGATCGTCGGCTGCGGCTTCGGCGGCCTGTTCGCCGCGCGCGCGCTGCACCGCGCACCGGTCGACCTCCTGGTCATCGACCGCAACAACTACCACCTGTTCCAGCCGCTGCTCTACCAGGTGGCGAGCGCGGCGCTGGCACCTGCGGACATCGCGCAGCCGATCCGCACCATCCTGCGCGACCAGCAGAATGCCCGCGTGATGCTTGCCCAGGTGGAGGGCGTCGACCTTGCGGCCCGCACCGTGGACGCCGCCGGCCACGTGATCCCGTACGACTACCTGATCCTCGCGCCCGGCGCGGTCGACAACTACTTCGGCCACGACTCCTGGGGCGCACACGCCCCGGGCATGAAGGACGTGGGCGAGGCGACCCTCATCCGCTCGCGCCTGCTGCGCTCGTTCGAGCGCGCCGAGTTCGAGGAGGACCCGGCTAAGAAGCGGGCGCTCCTGACCTTCATCATCGTGGGCGGTGGTCCCACCGGGGTCGAGCTCGCAGGCGCCATCAAGGAACTCGCCGTGGACGTCATCCCGCGCGATTTCCGCGCCGCGGACACGCGCCGCGCGCGCGTGCTCCTGATCGAGGCCGGGCCGCGGCTGCTGCCCGCCCTGGGACCGGACTCCTCCGCACGGGCGCTGCGGCAGCTGCAAGCGCTCGGCGTCGAGGTGCGCCTGGGCGAGCCCGTGACCGACATCCTCGCCGACGGCGTGCGGGTGGGGAGCGACCCCATCCACAGCTACAACGTCATCTGGGCGGCTGGCGTCCGGGCGGCGCCCCTCACCGCGACCCTCGGCATCCCCACCACCGGTCCCGGCGGGCGCATCGCGGTGAACCCGGACTGCTCGCTCCCCGGCCACCCGGAAGTGTTCGTGATCGGGGATGCGGCCTCCCTCACCGACGACCGGGGACGCGTGGTGCCCGGGGTCTCGCAGGGCGCCCTGCAGATGGGCCGCTACGTGGCCGAGCTCATCGAGCGCCGGGTGCGCGGCACGGCAGCCGGGCACACCGCGCCGTTCCGCTACCACGACTACGGATCCATGGCGACGGTCGGCAAGTCACGCGGCGTGGTCGAGATCGGCCGCCTGCACTTCGGCGGGCTCGCCGCCTGGCTCGCCTGGGGCGCGCTGCACATCACGGTGCTCATCGGGTTCCGCAACCGCATCGCGGTGCTCCTTAACTGGATCTACGGGTATTTCTTCCGGCGCCGCGGCTCGCGGCTCATCAACCGCAGCAGCGACGAGGGGGCCGCGGGCTGATGGCGGGCACGCCGCCCCACCCGACGCGCCTGCAGGCGCAGCGCGGGCCGGCCCGCGAGGCCGGCTCGCTGCGCGGCTTCTTCGGCGTGTTCCGCTACAGCCGGCGCGCGCTGGCGCTGGTGTGGAGCACCAACCGCGCGCTCACCGTGGCGCTCGCGCTGCTCACGCTCGTCGCCGGCGTGCTGCCGGCGGGCGTCGCCTACGTGGGGGCGCTCATCGTGGACGCGGTCGTGAACGCGGTGCGCTCGGGCGCCGCCGGCCGCCACGTGGTGGAACTGGTGGCGCTCGAGGGCCTGCTGGTGGCGGCGATCTCGGGCGCGCAGCGCGGCATCAGCCTGTGCCAGTCGCTCTTGCGGGCGCAGCTCGGCCAGCGCGTCAACGTCATGATCCTGGAGAAGGCGCTCACCCTCGAGCTGCAGCACTTCGAGGACTCCGAGTTCTACGACAAGCTCACCCGCGCGCGGCGCGAGGCCTCGACACGGCCGCTGAGCCTGGTGATGCGCACCTTCGGCGTGGTCCAGAACGGCGTGTCGCTGGTGAGCTACGGCAGCCTGCTCGCGCACTTCTCGCCCTGGGCGGTGGGGGTGCTCCTGGTGGCAGGGCTGCCGTCCTTCATCGCCGAGGCCAAGTTCTCCGGCGATGCGTTCCGCCTGTTCCGCTGGCGCTCGCCCGAGACGCGCATGCAGATCTACCTCGAGACCGTGCTGGCGCGCGAGGACCACGCCAAGGAGGTCAAGCTCTTCGGGCTCGGCTCGCGCCTGCTCGAGCGCTACCGCGACATCTTCCGGCGCCTGTACCGCGAGGACCGCGCGCTCACCATCCGCCGCGACCTGTGGGGGTTCTTCCTGGGGCTGATCGGCAGCGGCGCACTCTACGGGGCGTACGCCTGGATCGCGCTCACCGCCGTGCGGCAGCTCATCAGCCTCGGCCAGATGACTATGTACGTCGCACTGTTCCGGCAGGGACAGGCCGCCGTGAGTGCCATCCTCACCGCCATCGGCGGCATGTACGAGGACAACCTGTACCTGTCCACGCTGTACGAGTACCTGGAGACCCCGGTGCACGCCCCGTCCGGGCAGGCGCTCAAGGGTCCCGACCCCGCCGACGGGGTGCGCTTCGAGGACGTGGGGTTCACCTACCCGGGCGCCGAGGCACCGGCGCTCGAGCACATCACGCTGCACCTGAAGCCGGGGGAGAGCCTCGCACTGGTGGGCGAGAACGGCTCGGGCAAGACGACCCTGATCAAGCTCCTCACGCGCCTGTACGCGCCCACCACGGGGCGGATCCTCCTGGATGGCCGCGACCTTCAGGAATGGGACGAGGCGGCGCTGCGCGAGCGCATCGGCGTCATCTTCCAGGACTTCGCCCGCTACCAGATGCTGGTCGGGGAGAACGTGGGCGCGGGCGATGAGCGCTACTTCGAGGACGAGCCGCGCTGGCGCGAGGCGGCCGAGAAGGGCCGCGCCGCGCAGTTCATCGAGACCCTGCCACAGGGCTATGCCACGCAGCTCGGCAAGTGGTTCAAGGACGGGCGCGAGCTCTCCGGCGGCCAGTGGCAGAAGATCGCGCTGTCGCGCGCCTTCATGCGCAGCCGTGCCGACATCCTGGTGCTGGACGAGCCCACCGCGGCGATGGACGCGCAGGCCGAGGCGGAGGTCTTCGAGCACTTCCGGCAGCTCGCGCGCGAGCGCATCACGATCCTCATCTCGCACCGCTTCTCCACGGTGCGCATGGCCGACCAGATCGTGGTGCTCGAGTCCGGGCGCATCGCCGAGCGCGGCAGCCACGAGGAGCTCATGCAGCGCAACGGTCGCTACGCGCACCTGTTCGCGCTCCAGGCGCGCGGCTACCGCTGAGCGCAGCTAGAGCGCGAAGCCGTGACCGGAGGGTTGCGTGCCGCGCTCCAGGCACCAGCGGGCCGACTGGAAGGCGCTCCCGGCCGTTCCAGCGGCCTCCAGCTCGCAGGCGATGACGCGCGCATCCGCGGGCAGGTGCGCGCTCACCCACGCGCGCTGCCAGCGGCCGCGTGACTTCAGGTCCACGGGCCAGTGGGTGACGGTCGCATAGCCGGTCAGGAGCAGGCTGATGCGCTCGATCCCTGAGTCCTCCGGGATCCTGACCCAGGCCGAGAACACGAAATCACCGCCCTCCGGAATGGGCAGGTGCACGTGGCCGACGACCGCGGGCGTCGCGGCGGCCCGGTGGTCGTAGGTGAATTCCCCGGGCAGCGACGAGGCGCCCGGGGCGCGGGTGTCCGCACCGGGCGCGGGGGCCCCGTGGCAGGACCCGTCCGCCATCGCGCGCGCGATGAGGTTGTCGAGTGGCATGCGCGGCGGATCCTCGCCGCGCCACAGGCGAAAGGCCTGCGCGCACACCGATACCCACTCCTCGACCGGGAGGCTCGGGCTGCCCTCGTAGGTTCCGAAGCGGCTCACGGTCCCGCGCAGGAGCGAGGCCGAGATGCGCGCGAGGGAGGCGGGCGGGTGCGCCCGGTCCGCCACGTCGACCCACAGGAGGCAGTTCTCGCCGTAGTGCTGCAGCTCGAGCGCGAGCTCGCGGATGACCGCGGCATCGCAGTGGCCCTTGAACACGAACAGCTTCCGGCCGCTCGCGAGGTCCTGCAGCAGGTGCGACTTGAGGTAGCGGATGCGGTCGATCTCGCCGCGGCGCACGACCCGCCGCTCGTGCTGCGGCGCGAAGCGGTTGGTGTGCGACTCGAAGGGGAACCGGCGCGACTTGACCCAGTATTCCTGGGTCGGCCCGACGATATCGAGCCACAGGTCCTCCGGCTCGCCCAGCGGATGGAGGCGGGCGCGCAGCAGCGCCAGCACCCCCGCGGCGTCGCAGGCGGAGAAGCGGAACAGCCCGAAGGGCTCGATGCCGGCCGCGCGCTGTACGACGCCGAGGTCGCAGTTCTCACCGAGGCTCTCGCACTGCTGCAAGAGCCGCGCGACGTCGTAGCAGGTCGGCGCGGGGCTGTCGGGCCCCGTCACGGTGCGAACCCCGCCCGGGAGCGCTCGTTGACGGCGGCCCGACGATCTTCAAGCTGCATGGCGCGGACGCACCCTCCGGCTCACCATTGCCGCGGCTCGGTTATCAGGGGCCCCCGGTGCGATTATGCACAACCGCCCCGCGAGGCGGGTCTCGCGCGGGTCAGGGAGCCGCGACGGGGAAGGGATTGCGCTCGGCGAACTGCTGCTGGTGCCAGTAGGGGTAGGCGAAGGTGCGGGCGCTCGCCTTGTCGAGGGTCGCGACCTGCGCGGCGGTGAGCTTCCAGCCCACGGCCCCGAGGTTCTGGCGCAGCTGGGCCTCGTTGCGGGCCCCGACGATGACGCTCGACACCGTGGGCCGCTGCAGGAGCCAGTTGAGCGCGATCTGCGGCACGCTCTTGCCGGTCTCCGCGGCCACGGCATCCAGCGCATCGACCACGCGGTAGAGGTACTCGTTCTCGACCGGCGGCCCGTAGTCGGCGGTCTTGTGCAGCCGGCTCACCTCCGGGAGCGGCGCGCCGCGGCGCACCTTGCCGGTCAGGCGGCCCCAGCCGAGCGGGCTCCACACGACCGCACCCACCCCCTGGTCGAGCCCCAGGGGCATGAGTTCCCACTCGTAGTCGCGCCCGATGAGCGAATAGTAGGTCTGGTTGGCGACGTAGCGCGGGTAGCCGTAGCGGTCCGCAGCCGCGAGTGACTTCATGAGGTGCCAGCCGGAGAAGTTCGAGACGCCGACGTAGCGGATCCTGCCCGCACGCACCAGGGTATCCAGGGTCGCGAGCACTTCCTCGACCGGCGTCATGGCATCGAAGCCGTGCAGCTGGAAGAGGTCGATGTAGTCGGTGTCCAGGCGCCGGAGGCTCCCCTCGATCGCGGCCAGCAGGTGCTGGCGCGAAGAGCCGACGTCGGTGGGGCCGGGGCCGCTGCGGAAGGTGGCCTTGGTCGAGATCAGCGCCTGGCCGCGCCGGCCCTTGAGGGCTGCGCCCAGGATCGACTCGGAGGCCCCGCCGGAATAGATGTCCGCCGAGTCGAAGAGGTTGATGCCGTGCTCCAGGCAGATGTCCACCAGGCGGCGCGCCTCGTTGACGTCGGAGCTGCCCCAGGCGCTGAAGAGCTCGCCCGCGCCACCGAACGTTCCGGCGCCGAAGCTGAGGGCCGGTACGGTGAGTCCGGAGGCACCGAGGCGACGATATTCCATGCGGGCGTGACTTTCGTGTCGGGAGTGCGGGCCGACACTGTGGCACGAACGGGGCGCGCGCCTCGTCCGCCGAAAGAGGCAGGTGGGACTCGCCCGCGGGCGCGGTGCGCCGGCCCGGCGTTACTGCGGGGCCGCGGCCTGCGCCTTGGCCTTCTCGGCCTCGGCGCGCATGTCCGCGCGCATGCGCGCGTAGTCGATGCGCTGGATCTGGGCGATCGGGCAGCGCCAGCCCTTGACCGTCACCGAGTCCAGGCGCGGGTACACGGTGCCGGCCGTGGAGGTGAGGCCGATGGTCTGCGCCCAGGGCAGGTCGGTGCAGGGCGGGGTGACCGTCATGAGGAAGGCATCGCTCGGGGTGGTGTAGACGACCAGCTGGTTGTCGCCGAGCGACTCCCAGCTGTAAAAGTGCCCGAGAAAGGTCATGCGATCGAGCGGCGCACCCGCGTAGCTGACGTAGCGCGCACGGATGTCGGCCTGGCTCTCGTGGCGCGGGATGCCGCTCTGGCAGGCGCCGAGCGCGGCCAGTGCCAGGGTGACTGCGAAGGCGGGGAGCAAGGCACGGCGCATGTGGGCACTCCTGGCGCGGCGGGGCGTGGTTTGCGGATCTTGCCGCGTGTGCCGGGCCGGCGCCACCGGCCGCCCGCGCCGTTCCCGCCGGTCAACCGTGCCAAGGTCCGGTGCGTTGGCCCTGGCCCTCAGTACTCGGGAGTGAGCACCAGCACCGCCAGCGGCGGCAGGCGCAGCGCGAGCGACTGCGGGTGGCCGTGCGCGGGAATCGCCTCGGCCTCGAGCACGCCCAGGTTCCCCTGCCCGCTGCCACCGTAGTCGGCCGCGTCGCTGTTGAGGCGTTCGTGCCAGCGCCCGCCGCGCGGCACCCCGATGCGGTACGGCGCACGCGGCACCGGCGTGAAGTTGCAGACCACCAGCACCGGGGAGTCAGACCGCGACCGGCGCAGGAACGCGATCACGCTCTCGTCGGCGTCGTCACAGTTGATCCAGCGGAAGCCCTCGTTCACGAAGTCCTGCTCGTGCAGGGCGGGCGTGGTGCGGTACAGGCGGTTGAGGTCGCGAACCCAGTGCTTGAGTCCGGCGTGCAGCGGGTACTCGAGCACGTGCCACTCCAGGCTCTCCTCGTGCTGCCACTCGCGCCGCTGCCCGAACTCCCCGCCCATGAACAGGAGCTTCTTCCCCGGGTGCATCCACATGTAGCCGTACAGGAGGCGCAGGCTCGCGAACTGCTGCCACTCGTCCCCGGGCATCTTGCCGATGAGCGCGCCCTTGCCGTGCACCACCTCGTCGTGCGACAGCGGCAGCACGAAGTTCTCCGTGAAGGCGTACCAGATGCTGAAGGTGAGGCGGCTGTGGTGGTACTTGCGGTGCACGGGGTCCTGGCGGAAGTAGGCGAGCGTGTCGTGCATCCAGCCCATGTTCCACTTGAGCCCGAACCCCAGGCCCCCGAGGTACACCGGGCGCGACACCATGGGCCAGGCGGTCGACTCCTCGGCGATCGTCTGCGTGTCGGGATGCTCGCGGTACACCGCGAGGTTCAGCTGCTTCAGGAACTCGACCGCCTCGAGGTTCTCGTGGCCGCCGAAGCGGTTGGGGATCCACTCCCCGGCGCTGCGCCCGTAGTCCAGGTACAGCATCGAGGCGACCGCATCCACGCGCAGCGCGTCGGCGTGGTACACGTCGAGCCAGAACAGCGCGTTGCTCACGAGGAAGTTGCGCACCTCGGCGCGCCCGTAGTTGAAGATCGAGCTCTTCCACTCCGGGTGAAACCCCTGCCGCGGGTCGGCGTGCTCGTACAGGTGCGTGCCGTCGAAGCGCGCCAGCCCGTGCGCATCGGCCGGGAAGTGCGAGGGCACCCAGTCGAGGATCACCCCGATGCCGCGCTCGTGCAGGTGATCGATGAGGTACATGAAGTCCTGGGGCGTGCCGTAGCGCGAGCTCGGCGCGAAGTAGCCGGTGACCTGGTACCCCCAGGAGCCGTAGAACGGGTGCTCCATCACCGGCAGCAGCTCGACGTGCGTGAAGCCGGTCTCGAGCACGTAGTCGGCGAGCCGCGGGGCAATCTCGCGGTAGCTCAGCGACCGGTTGCCCTGTTCCGGGATGCGCCGCCAGGACCCCAGGTGGACCTCGTAGATCGACCACGGCGCGGCGAGCGAGTTGACTTCCGCGCGCCGCGCGCGCCAGTCCGCATCGTGCCACTGGTAGCCCAGGTCCCAGACGATGGAGGCGGTACGGGGCGGCACCTCGGCATAGAAGCCGTACGGGTCGCACTTCTGCTGCGTGCCACCGAGCCTCGAGGTGACCTCGTACTTGTAGAGCGTGCCGGGACCTATGCCGGGGACTTCCCCTTCCCATACGCCCGAGGAGTCGCGGCGCGCGGTCAGCGCGTGACCGCCGCCGGCCCAGCCGTTGAAATCGCCGACCACCGACACGCGCGTCGCGTTCGGGGCCCACACCGCGAAGTGCGTGGCGCCGTCGCGCGGGTGCGCCCCGAGCTTGTGCCAGGCGTGCACGTAGCTGCCTTCGCGGAAGTGGTAGATGTCAGTTTCCGTGAGCAGCATCGTGCGAAAAGTCTAGCAAGACGCCGGCGCCTGTGCTGGGATGGAGGCCGATGAGCGCGCCGATCGTCATCGGCCACCGCGGTGCCAGCGGCTACGTGCCCGAGCACACGCTGGCCTCGTATTTCCTCGCCATGCAGTACGGCGCGGACTACGTCGAGCCCGACCTCGTGATGACGCGCGACGGCGTGCTCGTCGCCCGCCACGAGAACGAGATCGGCGGCACCACCGACGTCGCGGCACACCCGCAGTTCGCGTCCCGCCGCACGCGCCGCAGCATCGACGGCACCGAGGTCGAGGGCTGGTTCACCGAGGACTTCACGCTCGCGGAACTGAAGACCCTGCGCGCGCGCGAGCGCATCCCGGAGGTGCGCCCCGCCAATGCGCGCTTCGACGGGCACTTCGAGGTCCCGACGCTGGAGGAGATCCTGGCGCTGGTGCAGGGCGTGGAACGCACCCGGGCGCAGCGCGCCCTGCAGCTGGGCGTCGCGGCGCCCCCGCGCATCGGCATCTACCCGGAGACCAAGCACCCGAGCCACTTCGCCGCCCGCGGCCTTGCGATGGAGGCACCCCTGGTCGCAACCCTCGGGCGCTTCGGCTACGCAGGCGCCGCGGCGCCGATCTGGCTGCAGTCCTTCGAGGTCGGCAACCTCAGGGAACTCGCCGCGATGACCGAGCTGCCGCGCGTGCAGCTGATCGAGGAGTCGGGTGCGCCGTACGACTTGGTGCTCGCGCGCGAGGCGCACACCTATGCCGATCTCATCCGCCCGCAGGGCCTGGAGGGGATCGCACGCTACGCACACGCCATCGGGCCGTCCAAGGCGCTGATCATCCCGCGCGATGCCACGGAAGCGCTCGCCCGGCCGACGACGCTGGTGGCGGATGCCCACGCCGCCGGCCTCAAGGTGCATCCCTGGACCTTCCGGGCCGAGAACCGCTTCCTGCCGCGCGAGTTCCGCCGTGGCACCGGCGCGCAGGAACACGGGGACCTCAGGGGCGAGATCCTGAGGTTCCTGGATGCGGGGATCGACGGGTTCTTCACCGACCAGCCCGATGTCGGGGTCGCGGCCGTGGCCGCCTGGCTGCCCGCGGGCGGGCGCGGCTAGGGCGGGCGGCGGCGCGTCGCGCCGCCCATGAATACCAGCGCGTCGGCGGTCTCGCGCCGCGGCAGCTCCGCCGCGGCCTCCAGCGAGAGGCGCGCACGGGATGAGGCCGCCTGGGCCTCGGCGGCCGCAGCGCTCGCCTCGACCGGGTGCGCGAGCAGGTAGCCCTGCACGCCGATGGGGCCGCAGCTGGACAGGAAGTCCAGCTGCGCGGTGCGTTCCACGCCCTCGGCCACCACGTGCAGTCCCAGGCCGTGGCACAGCGCCACGATCGAGCGCACGATCGCCGCCGAGCGCGGGTTGGTGTCGACGCCGGCAATCAGCAGGCGGTCGAGCTTCACGCGCGTGATCGGCAGCTGCTCGAGCGAGGTGAGCGAGGAGTAGCCGATCCCGAAGTCATCCAGCGCCACCTGCACGCCGAGCGTGCGCAGGCGCCGCAGCGACTCGATCGTGGCCGGCCCGGTCTGGAACACCGTCTCGGTGATCTCGAGCTCCAGCGCGCTGGCCGGGAGGCCGGTGGCCTCCAGCGTGCGCGCCACGTGCTCGACGAAGTCGCTCTCGAAGAACTGCTGCGGCGAGACGTTGATGGCGACGCTGGCGCGGTGCCAGCCGGCCGCGCGCCACGCGGCGGCCGCCGCGGCGGCCGAGTGCAGGATCCAGCCGGTGAGCTCGTGGATGAGGCCGGTCTTCTCGGCGGCGTGGATGAACTCGGCGGCGTTGGCGATGCGCCCGTCGGGACGCTTCCAGCGCAACAGCGCCTCCACGGTGTGGGCATCGAAGCTCTGCAGCGCCACCTGCGGCTGGTACATGAGCATGAGCTCGTTCTTTTCCACGGCGCGCCGCAGCGACTGCTCCAGCCGGAAGCGCTGCGCCGCCGCATCGAGGAGGCCCGGGTTGTAGAGGGTAAAGCGGTTGCGGCCGAGCTCCTTGGCGCGGAAGAGGGCCACGTCGGCGGCCCGCAGCAGGCCCTCGGCGTCGGCGGCGTGGTCGGGATAGAGGCTGGCACCGACACTCGCGCTGGTGGTCAGCACGCGCCCGTCGATGCTGACCGGGCGCTGCAGGGTGCTGACGATCGTCGCGGCGTGCTCCTCGACGTCGGCGGAGGACTGCACGTTCTCGAGCAGCACCGTGAACTCATCGCCGCCCAGGCGCGCAAGCAGCGCCCGGGCGCCGGTGGCCTCGCGCAGCCGCGCGGCGATCTGCTGCAGCACGCGGTCGCCGAAGCTGTGGCCGAGCGTGTCGTTGATCGACTTGAAGTTGTCCAGGTCCACGAACAGAAGCGCCAGGCGCTGCTTGCCGCCGGCCCGGGCGAGGGCGCTGGTCAGGCGCGCGGCGAGCTGGCGGCGGTTGGGGAGCTGCGTGAGCGGGTCGTGGTGCGCGAGGTGGTGCAGCTGGCGGGTGCGCTCGGCCACGTGGCGCTCGAGCTCGGCCTGGTGGGCGCGCAGCTCCGCCTCGGCGTGCTCGATGCGGTCCGCCATGGCATTGAAGGAGTCGGCGAGCTCGGCCATCTCGCGCGAGCCGCCGCGCGGTGCGCGCGCGGTGCGGTCGCCGGAGGCGAGGCGCCGGGTGGCGCTCGTCAGGCGGCGCACCGGCAGGGTGATGCTGAAGGTGAGAAGCACCGACACCAGGAGCAGGAGCCCGAGCACCGCTCCCGCGCTGGTGCGCAGGTTGCTCTCGGCGACTTCGGCGGCGCTGGCGGCGTGCTGCGCGGCGCTGAGGAGCGCCACGCGCGCCGGCTTCTGCAGCTGCTCGTGGATCGCGGCGGTGAGCGCGGCGCTGTCCTCGAGCTGGCTGTGCCATTCGGCGCCCGCGGTGTCGTCGTAGCGGGCGATCTCGAGCCGCAGGCGCACCGCTTCCGCGAAGTCCTGGCGCACCAGGGCGAGCCAGGCGCGTCCCGGGGAGACCTGGAGCTCGGCGGCGTGCAGCTCCAGGAGCGAGCGGAACTCCTCCTCGCGCCGCGCGATGATGGGCTTGGCGGGGGCCGTGCTGCGCACCGCATTGATGGCGGTCTCGAGCTCCGAGAGCGAGCGGCGGCCGTACACCTGCTCGCCGTCGATGGCGACGCCGGCGCCGCCGGCGGAGGTGATCAGCTGGATGACGTGGCTGAGCGCGCTCTCGCGCGCGTCGGCCGACTGCTGCCGCTGCGCGGCGCGCGCGGCCAGTCCGCGGGCGGTCTCGATGTGCCCGGTGAGCTGCGCGCGCAGCGCGAGGGTCGCCGCGTTCGCCTGCGGGGCCGCCCCGGTCGAGAAGTAGCCGGACACCGCGTCCTCGAGCGCGTCCCCGGCGCGGGTGATGGCGTTGGCATCCGCCCCGGCGCGTGCCTGCACGAAGGCGCCGACCGCGTGGTCGAAGGCGACGAGCTTTTCCAGCACGGCATCAGCGGCGCGCGCGAGCGGCTCGTGCTCGTTCTGCATGGAGCGCACGGCCTGGAGGGCGTCGCGGGTGGAGCGGGTCGCCATGAACTGCGTGCCGGTGAGCACCGCGGCGATCGCGGCCAGCCCCAGGCCCAGGCGCCAGGCGATCCCCAAGAGCGGCGATCCCCGGCGCTGGCGGGGACGTTCAGGGACCGGCGCCACGGGCGCCGCCGCAGGAGTGAGGTCGCGTTTCATTTGTCTGCATGCGACATAAGTCGCGGCCGGAGCGACGCAGCTCTCAGTCATTCCAGCCAGGCGAGGATCATGCGCGCCGCCCTTGACGGCCTTCCGAGGCCGGCATCGCATAAATGCGGCGAAGGTTGCGTCCGAGTCGCAAAAGCGCCGCGCCGGGGCGGGGCAGGCGGACGCGCGGCGGCGCCGGTGCGGCGGCCGCGATGCCCTATACTATCGGCATCGATGAAGGGCGGCGCCACGCATGACCGAGCTCGCTGACACGTTTGATGCGGCCTTTTCCAAGGCGGTCGACCTGGGTAACCGGATCGCCGACAAGGACAAGGACGCGGACCTGTGGGATATCGCCGATGGCCTGCTCGCGGGCGCCATCCAGTACTGGCTGTACTCGCGCCAGCCCTGCGGCGATCCGCGCTGCCAGGACTGCATGCCGATCAGCACCGCGCAGGGGCGCATGGCGGAGCTGAAGCGCCTCATCGAGCAGCTCGCCTCCGAGAGCGAGTACTTCCACACCCCGACGGACGCGAACGCCGGCCGCGCCTGAGGCGCGGCCGGGGTCCTTCAGCCTGACTTCTCTCTAGCCGGTCGCCTTCACCGGCATCGTGCCGGCGACTTCCTCGAGCGCCTGCTCGAAGAGGTTGCAGCCTTCCTTGAGCAGGGCATCCGGGATCGTCAGCGGTGCGAGGAAGCGGATGACGTTGCCGTACGTGCCGCAGGACAGGATCACCAGGCCGCGTCTTCCTGCCGCCTGTACCAGTGCCTTGGTGAGCTCGGCATCCGGCTGGTCCGCGCGCGCGTTCTTGACCAGCTCGATCGCCACCATCGCCCCGAGCGCACGCACCTCGCCGATGCACGGGAAGCGCACCTGCAGGCCCTTCAGGCGCGAGCTCATGAAGCGGCCGATCTCCTGCGAGCGCTTGAGCAGCTGCTCCTCGCGCATCACCTCGAGCACGGCGAGTCCCGCCGCGCAGCCGAGCGGCGAGCCGGCATAGGTGCCGCCGAGGCCGCCCGGGACCGGGGCGTCCATGATCTCCGCCTTGCCGGTCACCGCCGACAGCGGCACGCCGCCGGCGACGCTCTTGGCGATCGTGATGAGGTCCGGCTCGATGCCGGAGTGCTCGATGGCGAACATGCGCCCGGTGCGGCCGAAGCCGGACTGGATCTCATCCGCGATGAACACGATGCCGTGCGTGTCGCACAGTGCGCGCAGCCGCCGCATCAGCTCGGCCGGGGCGGCATAGAAGCCGCCCTCGCCCTGCACCGGCTCGATGATGATCGCGGCGACGCGCGCCGGGTCGACGTCGGCCTTGAACAGCTGCTCGAGCGCGTCCATCGAGTCATCCACCGTGACGCCGTGGTAGGGCATCGGGTAGGGCACGTGGTAGATCTCCGGCACCATCGGGCCGAAGCCGGCCTTGTAGGGCTGCACCTTGCCGGTGAGGCTCGTGCAGGCGAGCGTGCGGCCGTGGAAACCGCCGGCGAAGGCGATCACCGCCGAGCGCTTGGTGTGGTAGCGGGCGATCTTGATGGCGTTCTCGACCGCCTCGGCGCCGGTGGTGAGGAAGATGGTCTTCTTCGGGGTCGCACCCGGGGCGAGCGCGTTCAGCTGCTCGGCGAGGGCGATGTAGCTCTCGTAGGGCGTCACCTGGAAGCACGCGTGCGTCAGCTTCTGGATCTGCGCCTGCAGGGCCGCCTGCACCTTGGGGTGCACGTGGCCGGTGTTGAGCACGGAGATGCCGCTCGCGAAGTCGATGTAGCGGCGCCCCTCCACGTCCCAGATCTCGGCGTTGGCGGCGCGCTCGGCGTACACGCTCAGGGAGTTGGAGACCCCGCGGGGGACCGCCGCCTGGCGACGGGCATGGAGTTCGGCATTGCTGGTCAAGATGGTTCCTTTGGCCGCGCCCGGTGCGCGTACCCGTTGGTGTTGTCGTCCGCCCCCGGGTGCACGCCGGAAGAGGCAACCGGTCGGCAGGCCGCCCGGACCCCCATTCTATACGGGCGTGCCCCCAGCGGCCCCCATGGCGGCTGAGGCCCCTCCCTGAGGCCCATGCGGCTCCCGGACGGACCCACTACAATGCCCGGCCGCGTTTGACATTCCACGGAAGATCACCGCCTTGAGCCAGACTGCCTCCGGGGCCGCCACGCCCCCCATCACCGCCGAAGTCGTCATCATCGGGGCCGGTCCCTGCGGCCTGTTCCAGGTGTTCGAGCTCGGGCTTCTCGGGATCACCGCCCACCTGGTCGATTCCCTGGCCCACCCCGGGGGCCAGTGCGCCGAGCTCTACCCCGAGAAGCCGATCTACGACATCCCGGCGCTGCCGGTGTGCGGCGCCCAGGAGCTGGTCGACCGCCTCATGCAGCAGATCAAGCCCTTCAAGCCCGAGTTCCACCTCGGCCAGGAGGTCATCGAGTTCCGGCGCCTGGACAGCGGCCGCTTCCACGTGCGCACGGCGCTCGGGACGACCTTCGACGCCGGCGCGGTGGTGATCGCCGCAGGGGTGGGTTCCTTCCAGCCGCGGCGGCTCGGGATCGAGGGGATCGAGGCCTTCGAGGGCCGCTCGATCCACTACCGCATCAAGAACTCCGCCGAGTTCTCCGGCAAGCGCCTGGTGATCTTCGGCGGCGGCGACTCCGCCCTGGACTGGACGCTCGAGCTCCTGCCGCGCGTGGCGAGCCTCGACCTGGTGCACCGCCGCAGCGACTTCCGCGCCGCGCCGGCATCGGTCGCCAAGATGCGCGAGCACGTCGCGGCCGGCCGCATGCGCCTGTTCGAGGCGCTGCCGCAGGCGCTGGCGCTCGACAACGGGCGCCTCACCGGCATCACCATCAAGACCCCCGATGGCGGCACGCAGCTCCTGCCCGCGGAGCACCTGCTCGCCTTCTTCGGGCTGCACCCCAAGCTCGGTCCCATCGCCGAGTGGGGGCTGGCGCTCGAGAAGCGCGCGCTGACCGTCGACACCGAGAAGTTCCAGACCTCGCTCCCGGGCGTGTTCGCCGTCGGCGACATCAACACCTACCCGGGCAAGAAGAAGCTGATCCTCTCCGGCTTCCACGAGGCGGCGCTCGCGGCCTTCGCGATCCAGCACCACCTCTACCCGCAGAAGAAGCAGTTCCTCCAGTACACGACCACGAGCCCGGTGATGCACCAGCGCCTGGGCGTCCCGGACTGAACTGGCATGGACCAGCGCCTGGCCGACCTCCTGGCACTCCTGGAGCTCGAGCAGCTCGAGGTGAACCTGTTCCGCGGCGAGAGCCGCGACATCGGCAGCCCGCAGGTGTTCGGCGGCCAGGTGCTCGGGCAGGCACTCAGCGCCGCCGCGCGCACGGTCGACTCCGGGCGCGTGGTGAACTCGCTCCACGCCTACTTCCTGCGGCGCGGCGACTGCAACGCGCCGATCGTCTACCAGGTCGACCGCAGCCTCGACGGGCACAGCTTCTCCAACCGCCGCGTGGTGGCGATCCAGCACGGCCAGCAGATCTTCAACATGGCCGCCTCCTTCCAGGTGGCCGAGCAGGGCTTCGACCACCAGATCGACATGCCCGCCGTGCCGCCGCCGGAGGAGCTCAGCGGCAACTCCGCGCCGCCCCCGCAGCTGCTCGCGCGCCTGCCCGAGCGCGTGCGACGCTTCTTCGAGCAGCCGCGCCCGTTCGAATTCCGCATGGTGCAGCCGATCGACTACCTCGCGCCCAAGCGCCAGCTGCCGGTGCGGCAGATCTGGTTCCGTGCCGTGGCCGAGGTCCCCGACGACGAGATGCTGCACCGGCGCCTGCTCGCCTACGTGTCCGACTTCTTCCTGCTCGACACGACGACGCTCCCGCACGGCACCTCGTTCGT
The DNA here is from genome assembly GCA_018241425.1 of Pseudomonadota bacterium. Taxonomy (GTDB): domain Bacteria; phylum Pseudomonadota; class Gammaproteobacteria; order Steroidobacterales; family Steroidobacteraceae; genus 13-2-20CM-66-19. Next base: position 355,384 of record JAFEDU010000004.1, on the reverse strand, counting down.
GCGACCGAGTCTCGTGATGGCGAGCATCGACCACGCCATGTGGTTCCACCGCCCGCTGCGCGTGGACGACTGGCTGCTCTACGCGATGGAGAGCCCGAGCGCCTCCGGGGCACGCGGCTTCGCCCGCGCCAGCGTCTTCTCCCGCGACGGGCGCCTGGTGGCGAGCGCCGCCCAGGAGGGACTGGTGCGGATGGTGAAGGAACCCTGAGGCGCGCCGCGCCGCACCGTGGCGGTCAGTGCGCGGGCGCGCCGGCGGCGATCGCCGCGAGGTCCTTGAGCAGCAGCGGATTGAAGCGCGCCGGGTCCTCCAGCATCAGGAAGTGACCGGAGTGGTCCAGCACCTCGAGCGTGAAGTTGGGAAGTGACTTCCTGATGCGTGCCGCATCGGTGGGCAGGAGGTCCGAGTTGATCGCGTACACCGGCACGTGGATCTGCGGCAGCAGCGGTGCCAGGTCCAGCGACAGCAGGCTCTGCAGCGAGGCGACGCCGATCGCCGGCGGCTCGAGCGACATGTCGTAGGCCACCTTCTGCACCAGCTGGGCGTTGGCATCGCGCCGGAACAGCGAGGTGCTGGCCAGCTTGCGCGTCTCGCCTACGAAGTCGCTGCGAAATGGCGCCACGCGCCGCTCCACCTCGGCCGCGGGCAGCGGCGGGTCCCCGACCGAGCGCAGCGCATCGACCGCCACGATGCCGGCGACGCGGGTGCCGAGCAGTGGTGTCGCCGCCAGCGCCACCGTGGCGCCCATCGCGTGCCCGACCAGCACCAGGTGTGGGTTCGGGAGCTGGGCGGCGACCGCCGCCACGTCGGCGGCGTAGTTGGCGATGGACCAGTCGGTCCGGTTGCCGCCCGAGCCGCCGTGGCCGGCGAGGTCCACGACCACGACCCTATAGTGCGCCTGCAGCGCCTCGACCTGCTGGTTCCAGTAATTGCCGTCGCAGGCCCAGCCGTGCACCAGGATCACCGCCGGGTCGCCGCTGCCGAATATGCGGTACTCGATGTGGACGCCGTCCGGTGAGAGCGTGAGGTGCTCGCCCGCGCTGTAGTTGCCGGGCGGGATCGCGGCCTGGGGTGTTGCGGCAGCCGCGGCGGCCGCCGGTGCGGCCGCGGGTGCCGGTGCGCGGCTGCAGCCGGCCGCGGCCAGGAGCGCGAGCAGCGCGCCGGCGAGCGCGAGCCTCACGCGCGCCCCGCGGTCGTGGCGGCAAGGACCTTGCCCGGGTTCATGATGCCGCGCGGGTCGAGCGCGCGCTTGAGGGTGTGCATGAGTTCCAGTTCCACGGCCGAAGTGTAGCGCTCGAGCTCCCCGACCTTCAGCTGCCCGATGCCATGCTCGGCGCTGAAGCTGCCCCCGAAGTCCCGCACCAGGTCGTGCACCACGCGGCGGACCTCGCCGGCGCGTGACAGCAGTGCCGCGCCGTCGCTCCCGGGACGGGCGCTGACATTGAAGTGCAGGTTCCCGTCCCCGACGTGCCCGTAGGCCACGAGCAGCCCCTCCGGGACGTGCGCGGCGATCCACGCCCCGGCGCGCTCGACGAACCCCGCCAGGCGGCTGACTGGCACGGAGATGTCGTGCTTGAGGCTCGCCCCGGCGCGCCGCTGCGCCTCGGGGATGTGCTCGCGCAGGAACCAGAAAGCGGCCCGCTCGCGCTCGCTCTGGGCGAGCAGCGCATCGTGCGCCTCGCCGGCCTCCACCGCCGCGGTGAGCGCCGTGGCGAGCAGCGTGTCGAGCGCGTCGCCGGGGCAGGAGGAGGTCAGTTCGGCGAGCACGTACCAGGGGTGTGGCGTTGCGAACGGCCGGCGCACGCCCTCGAGGTGCTGCGCGGCGAGTTCGACGGCCGCGGCCGGCATCAGCTCGAAGGCGCTCACCCGCCCGCTGCTCGCAGCCCGCATGCGGGCGAGCAGCCGCACGGCGGCGGCGACGTCCGGGACGGCGATGAGGGCGGTCGCGGTGGCGACGGTCGGGGGGAACAGCCGCAGCGAGGCCGCCGTGATGACCCCGAGCGTGCCCTCGGCGCCGAGGAACAGGCCCTTGAGGTCGTAGCCGGTGTTGTCCTTGCGCAGGCTCGTGAGGGACTCGAGCACGCGCCCGTCGGCGAGCACCACCTCGAGCCCGAGCACCAGCTCGCGCATCATCCCGTAGCGCAGCACCTGGGTGCCGCCGGCGTTGGTGGAGAGGTTGCCGCCGATCTGGCAGCTACCCTCGGAGCCCAGCCGCAATGGGAACAGGCGCCCGGCGGCCTCGGCGGCGGAATGGACCTGCGCGAGCGTGCAGCCGGCCTCGGCGACCAGCGAATCATTGTCAGGGTCGGTGCTGCGGATGCGGTTCATGCGCGCGAGCGCGAGCACGACCTGGGTCCCGGATTCATCGGGGGTGGCGCCGCCGCAGTAGCTGGTGTTCCCGCCCTGGGGCACGACCCCGACGCCGCGCGCATGGCACAGCGCGAGCACCCGGGAAACCTCGTCCGTCGTGGCAGGCCGCACCACGGCCAGCGCGCGCCCGTGGAACAGGTGGCGGTGATCCTCGAGGTAGGGACCCATGTCGCCGGTGGCGGCGACCAGTGCCTCCGGGCCGACGATCGCGCGCAGCTCGTCCTGCAGCTGCGCGCCCTGGGTCTTCAATTGATGTTCAGGGCCCTGAGCGCGGCGATGCGCTCATCGAGCGGCGGATGGCTCATGAACAGGCGCTTGATGCCACCGGCCACCGGGCCTTCCGCGATGCCGAAGGCGGCGAACTGCTGCGAGGGCAGCGGCTCGTGCACGCTCTTCAGGTCCTCGAGCGCGGCGATCATCTTGTTCTTGCCCTCGAGCGTCGCCCCGCCGCGGTCGGCGCGGAACTCGCGCTGGCGCGAGAACCACATGACGATGATGTTGGCGAGGATGCCGAGCACCAGCTGCAGCACGATCACCGTCACGAAGTAGGCGGCGCCGCCGCGGCCGTTCTCGGAGCGGTCCACCAGCCCGCCGATGAGGCGCGACAGGAAGATCACGAAGGTGTTCATCACGCCCTGGATCAGCGCCAGGGTCACCATGTCGCCGTTGGCGACGTGCGTCATCTCGTGCCCGAGCACCGCCTCGACCTCCTCGCGCCCCATGCGCTGCAGGAGCCCGGTGCTCACCGCGACCAGGGCCGCGTTGCGGCTCATGCCGGTGGCAAAGGCGTTCGGGTCGGGCTGCTGGAAGATCCCGACCTCCGGCATGGTGACCCCGACGCTCTGCGCCTGGCGTTCGACCACCTGCAGCAGCCAGCGCGCGGTCGGGTCGGTGGTCTGCGGGTCGATCACCTGCACGCCCATGGCGTGCTTGGCCAGGGTCTTGGACATGGCCAGCGAGATCAGCGAGCCGCCGAAGCCGAAGAAGGCCGCGAGCACCAGGAGGCCCGTGAGGCTCTGGCCGCGCACGGCGAGCCACTGGTCGAGCCCCGTGAGGTGCGCCACGACCGTGAGCACCAGCAGGACGGCGAGGTTGGTGATGACGAACAGGAAAATGCGTTTCATGGGGAACCTGCACTTGGAAGCGGCTTGCGAGGGCCGCCTGGCACGCGATCACTCTACCGTTAAGGGGGTGATGGCTGCCAGCGTGGGGCCGGGAGCGCGGATTTCAAGGGGCGCGCCCGCGCACGCTCAGCCGGTGACCACGCCCAACAGGTGCCCGACCAGGAAGCTGACACCCCCGGCGCCACCGCCGATGAGCACCATGCGCAGGCCGCTGCGCAGCGCCGAGCGCCCGGTGAACAGCGACAGTCCGAGCCCGACCGCGAACAGCGTCGCGAGCGTCACTGCCGCGGAGGCGAGGACCGCCGTGTTGCCGGCGTAGTGCAGCAGGAACGGCAGGAGCGGAATGGCCGCGCCGACGGCGAAGGTCAGGAACGAGGCGCCCGCGGCCTGCCACGGTGAGCCCAGGTCATCGGGGTTGAGTCCGAGCTCTTCGCGGGCCAGCACGTCCAGCGCCTGGCGCGGGTCGGTGAGCAGCGCCCGGCTCATGGTGCGCGCCTGCTCGAGGTCCACGCCGCGTGCGTGGTAGATGAGCGCCAGCTCCTCGGCCTCCTCGGCCGGGTACTCGGCGAGCTCGTCGCGCTCGAGCCCGATCTGGTGCTCGTACATCTCGCGCTGGGAACGCACCGAGATGTACTCCCCGGCCGCCATCGACAGCGCGCCCGCGAGCAGTCCGGCTGCCCCCGCGGTGAGCACGACCTTGGGGCTTGCCCCGGCGCCGGCGACCCCCAGCACCAGGCTCACGTTGGACACCAGGCCATCGTTCACGCCGAACACAGCGGCGCGCAGGCTCCCGCCCACGGCGCTGCGGTGGCGCGCGCCGACCTGCGACGGCGAGGTCGGCATGGCGTGCCCGGACACCGGTCCGCTGTAGATCGACAGGCCGCGCACCTTCATCGCCGCCAGTACCGGCCGCATCGCGCGCACGCCCAGGAGCCGCACCAGGCGGGCGGTCAGGCGGGCCCGCAGGGCCGGGGAGAAGGAGGGTGCAGGGGCACCGCGCAGCCACTGGCCGGCCTGCTCCTCGGCCGCCTCAGCGAGCTTCAGGAACAGGTCTGACTTTCTGGGGTCGGTCTCGGCGCTGGCGACCTGACGGTAAAGCCAGGCGGACTCTTTTTCGTGGTACCAGCCGTCAGGACCCGGAGCGGTCAATACTCATCCCGCTGGTCGTCGTCGTCGCCTTCGTCCTCGTCGTCGTCGTCCCAGTCGTCGTCGTCATCCTCGTCTTCGTCCTCGTCCCAGTCCTCATCGTCCTCGGCCTCATCCTCGTCGTCGGACTCGGACCAGCCTTCCGGCTCTTCGATGCGGTCGAGATCCATCTCGTGCCACGTCTCCAGATCGATTTCCTCGATGTCGCCATCGAGATATTCGATCTCGACGAGCTCGGAGTCCTCGTCCATCGACAGGACGCGGAACTGCTCTTCCTCTTCGAGGTTCTCGTACCACTGGCCGGTAACCGGCTCGTAATCTCTGCTCACCGCGCAAGCCACCTGTGCATCGTTCGACGCCCGCAAGTGTAGGGGGTGCGCACAGCTTGGGCAACGCGCCGCTGAATGCGTATAGTTTTCTGTCATATGAACGCCCGCGCGCCAGATTCTGTAGCGCCACTTTCACACGCACGCCTCATTGTGGTGAAGGTGGGCTCGGCGCTGCTCGTCGACGGCGACAGCGGGCGTGTCAACCGCACCTGGCTCGAGACACTGGTCGAGGACCTGCTCAGGCTGCGGCGTCGCGGGCAGAAGGTGATCCTGGTGTCCTCGGGTGCGATCGCGCTCGGCCGGCGCCGGCTCGGGCTCAAGAGCGGGCCGCTGCGCCTCGAGGACAGCCAGGCGGCCGCGGCAGTCGGGCAGATCCGCCTCGCCCACGCCTACAAGGAGCTCCTGGAGGCCCACGAGGTCACCGTGGCGCAGGTACTGCTCACGCTCGAGGACAGCGAGCGCCGCCGCCGCTACCTCAACGCGCGCGCCACGCTCGGCTCGCTGCTGGCACTGGGGGCGCTGCCGGTGATCAACGAGAACGACACGGTGGCGACCGCGGAGATCCGCTACGGCGACAACGACCGGCTGGCGGCCCGCGTGGCGCAGATGGCAAGCGCCGACTGCCTGGTGCTGCTCTCGGACGTCGACGGCCTCTACAGCGCCGACCCGAACTCCGACCCCGCGGCGCGCTTCGTCGCCGAGGTGCCGCACATCACCCCCGAGATCGAAGCCATGGCCGGCCAGGCGGCCTCGCTGGTCGGCACCGGCGGCATGCGCGCGAAGATCCTCGCGGCGCGCATCGCGGTGAGCGCCGGTTGCCACATGTGCATCGCCGCCGGCGCCCACCCACACCCGCTGCGCCGCATCGAGGAGGGCGCGCGCTGCACCTGGTTCCATCCCACGGCGACCCCGGCGGCCGCGCGCAAGCAGTGGATCGCGGGCACGCTGCGCCCCTCCGGGGCGCTCATCATCGACGGCGGCGCGCTGAAGGCCCTGTTCGAGGGGCGCAGCCTCCTGCCCGCGGGCGTCACCGCGGCGCGCGGCCGCTTCGACCGCGGCGACACCGTGAGCGTGTTCACCTCCGACGGCATCGAGATCGCCCGCGGCATCGTCGCCTACTCCGACCAGGACGCAGCCCGCATCATGGGGCGCCGCTCGGGCGACATCGCGGACCTCCTCGGGTTCCGCGGCCGCGACGAGATGATCCACCGCGATGACCTGGTGCTGCTGCGCCAGGGCATCGGCGTACCGGTGGGCCCGGAGGGCGGCTCGTGAGCGACCTGCGCGAGATCGGGGCGATCATGGAGCCCATGGGCCGCGCAGCGCTCGCGGCCGCAGCGGTCCTGGCGCGCACCGGTTCGCCGCGCAAGGACGCCGCGCTCAATGCGGCCGCGGGCGCGGTGCGTGCCGCGGCCGGCGCGATACTTGCGGCCAACGAACGCGACCTTGCCGCCGCGGCCGCCCGGAACGTGGGTCACGCGCGCCTTGACCGGCTGCGCCTGGACGCGGCGCGCATTGAGTCGATCGCGCGCGGCATCGAGCAGGTCGCCCAGCTGCCGGACCCGGTGGGGCGCGTGCGCGCATCCTGGGAGCGGCCGAACGGGCTGCACATCGAGCGTATCGCCGTACCGCTCGGGGTGATCGGGATCATCTACGAGAGCCGTCCGAACGTGACCGCGGACGCAGGTGCGTTGTGCCTCAAGTCCGGCAACGCCGTGATCCTGCGCGGCGGCAGCGAGAGCGAGCGCTCGAGCCGTGCGCTGCACGAGTGCCTGGTGCAGGGCCTGGAGGCGGCGGGCCTCCCGGCGACGTGCATCCAGCTGGTCCCGACCCGCGACCGTGCCGCCGTCGGCTACCTGCTCGCGGGCATGACCGAGTACCTGGACGTCATCGTGCCGCGCGGCGGCAAGGAGCTGGTCGAGCGCGTCCAGAAGGAGGCGCGCGTGCCGGTGATCGGGCACCTCGAAGGCAACTGCCACGTCTACGTGGATCGCGACGCGGACCTGTCGATGGCGCGCGTGATCACGCTCAACGCCAAGATGCGCCGGACCGGGATCTGCGGCGCGGCCGAGACGCTGCTCGTCGATGCCGGCTGTGCCGCGACCCACCTCGCCCCGCTGGTGGAGGACCTGCTGGCGGCGGGCTGCGAGGTGCGCGGCGATGCGCAGGTGCAGCGTGTCGATGCGCGGGTGGTGCCGGCACGGGAAGAGGACTGGTACACCGAGTACCTGGATGCGGTGATCGCCGCCCGGGTGGTGGCCGGCGTCGATGCGGCCATCGAACACATCGCCCGCTACGGCTCGGCGCACACCGAGGCGATCGTCACCGCCAATGCGGCGACCGCGGAGCGCTTCCTAAGCCACGTCGACAGTGCCATCGTGCTGCACAATGCCTCGACGCAGTTCGCCGACGGCGGCGAATTCGGGATGGGGGCCGAGATCGGCATCTCCACCGACCGCTTCCATGCCCGCGGCCCGGTGGGGCTGGAGCAGCTGACCAGCTACAAGTACGTGGTGCGCGGCAGCGGGCAGGTCCGCCCGTAGGGACTCAACGGTGCGCGTGCGGGTGCGCCGCTGAGTCGGGTGCCGCGCAGCGCTCGCAGTTCACCCAGCCGGAGTCGCCGTTCTGGTAGTGCTCCTTCTTCCAGATCGGCAGCCGATGCTTCACCTCGTCGATGACGTAGCGCGCCGCGAGGAACGCCTCGTGGCGGTGCGGCGCGCTGGCGCCGACCCACACCGCGACCTCGCCGATGGCGAGGTCGCCGAGCCGGTGCACGCACAGCACCCGCGGCACGCCGAAGCGGGTGCGGGCCTCCTCCAGGATGCGCTCGCCCTCCTTGACGGCCAGCGCCTCGAAGGCCTGGTACTCGAGGTGGCGGACCGCGGCGCCCTCGTTGTGATCGCGCACCCAGCCCTCGAAGGCGGCGAAGCCCCCGCAGGCAGGATCCGCAAGTTCGCGCCGCAGCGGCGCGGGGTCGATCGCGGCGTGCGTGAAGCGGAACCGGGCCACCTCAGCCTCCGGCGACCGGCGGGATGAAGACCACGGTGTCGCCCTCGCGCAGGGGCTGCGACCACTCGGCGAATTCGGCGTTCACCGCGACCCGCAGCACCTCCGGGTCCAGGGTGAACGGGTAGCGTGCCCGCAGTTCCCCGTACAGCTCGCGCGGCGTCGCCGCGGCGCTCTCGAGCGACTCCTCGCGGCGGCCGGCCTGCTCGCGCAGCAGCGCGTAGTACTGCACCGTCAGGCGCCGCGCGCTCATGGCGGGCTTCCCGAAAGGGCGGCCTGCGCGGCGGCGTAGTCTGCGGGCGTGTTCACGTTGTCGAGGGCATGCGGATGCGGCTCCTCGACGAGCGGCACGCGCGCGCCGATCAGGAACTTGCGCGGGCAGTTGCGGCCGGACGCGGCGAACTGGGCCAGAGCCGCGTGGCTGGCCGGTTCGTAGATCGCGCACAGCGGTTCCGGAAGCCCGTCGTGGCTCGAGCGGTAGGCGGTGGCCGGCTGCGCCGGGTCGCGTGCCGCCACCAGGTGCGCCAGCGTCGCGGCATCGAGCCGCGGCAGGTCGCAGGCGAGCACCAGCCAGGCCGCCTGCGGGTGGGTCTCCTGCGCGGCGAGGATGCCGGCGAGCGGTCCCAGTTCCTCCTGGCGGTCCTCGATCTGCGCATAGCGGGCGCGCAGCGGGTCGGACGCCTGGCCCCGGCGCACGGACACGAAGGCGCGCGCGACGTGCGGCGCGATGAGCTCCATGGTGCGCTCGAGCTGGCTGCGTCCCTGGTAGGCGAGCGCCGCCTTGTCGGCGCCCATGCGGCTGCTGCGGCCGCCGGCCAGCACCAGGCCGTAGAGCGGGGGCATCAACGCTTCCCCTCGCGCCGGTAGGCGCGCCGGCCGCCGGCCTTCTCGATCAGGCGCACCCGGGTGATCTCGATGTCGTGGGAGAGCGCCTTGCACATGTCGTAGACGGTGAGGGCGGCCACGGCGGCCCCGGTCAGGGCCTCCATCTCGACGCCGGTGCGGTGGTGCACGGCAACCTGGCAGCGGATGCGCAGCTCGCGCGCGCCGCTGCGCTCGATCTCGACCGTGCACTTCTCCAGACCGAGCGGGTGGCAGAACGGGATCAGCTCGTGGGTGCGCTTGGCGGCCATCACACCGGCGATGATCGCGGTGTCGAACACCGGCCCCTTGCGGGTGCGGTGGCCGCTCGCGGCCAGCGCCCGCGCCACCGCGGCCGGCAGGCGCACCCGTGCCTCGGCCACGGCGGTGCGCAGCGTCACCTCCTTGGCCGCCACGTCCACCATGGAAGGGCGGTTGCGTTCATCCAGGTGCGTGAGTCGCGCGCGTGCCATCAGCCACCGATGTAGAACATCTCGACCTTGCGCTCGCCGTGCGCCTCGGGCGAGAGGCTGGCGCGCAGCTCGCTGTAGCGGTCGGCGCGCTTCAGCCAGATGGCGCGGATCATCTCCAGGAGCGCGTCGTCGCTCGCGCCGCCGCGCAGGGCATCGCGCAGGCTCGCGCCGTGGTTGGCGAACAGGCAGGTGTACATCACTCCGTCCGAGGACAGGCGCGCGCGTGCGCAGTCGCCACAGAAGGGCTGCGACACCGAGGAGATGAACCCGACCTCGCCGTGGCCGTCGGCGAAGGCGTAGCGCGCGGCGACCTCGCCGCGGTAGGCCGGCTCGACCGGCACCAGCGGCCAGCGCGCCGCGATGCGGGCGGCGAGCTCGGCCGAGGGCAGCACCAGCTCCGAGCTCCAGTGGTTGCGGTTGCCGACGTCCATGTACTCGATGAAGCGCACCACCACGCCGGTGCCACGGAAGCGCTCGACCAGGTCGAGCGCGGTATGGTCGTTGAGGCCGCGCTGGATGACGGCGTTGACCTTGATGGGGGTGAGTTCCGCGCGGCGCGCGTGCTCGATGCCCTCGAGCACCTGGGCCACGCCGCCGAACCCGCCGCTCATGCGGGCGAACACCGCCTCGTCGAGGCTGTCCAGGCTCACCGTCACGCGGTGGAGGCCTGCGGCCTTGAGCTCCTCGGCGTAGCGGGCGAGCAGCATGCCGTTGGTGGTGAGGGCCACGTCCTGCACCCCCGGCAGCGCCGTGAGGTCGCCGATCAGCTCCGGCAGGCCCGCGCGCAGCAGCGGCTCGCCGCCGGTCAGGCGCAGCTTGCGCACCCCGAGCTGCACGAACAGGCGCGTGAGCCGCACGATCTCGTCGAACGAGAGGCGCTCGTGGGAGCCGAGGAACCGGTACTGCTCGTGGAAGGTCTCGCGCGGCATGCAGTACGGGCAGCGGAAGTTGCAGCGGTCCATGACCGAGATGCGCAGGTCGCGCATCGGGCGCGCGAGCGTGTCGCGCGGCGCGGGGCGTCGGGTCAGGGGAACGATGACTTCGTCGGCGGGCATAGGCACAGCGTATCGAGTATGCGGACCCGGGGTGGCTACTGGCTATCGGCCGTAAGGGGTGTCGCGGTCGTCCCCGGGCCGGCCAGGGTCGCCTTCCGGCGGCGCCCGCCTCAGTTCCAGGGGTGGAAGCGGGTGACGTGGCCCTTGGGGTAGGTATTGGGGCCGGGAGGCAGTTCCACAAACCCGTCGGTTCCCACCAGGGCCGTGAAGTCGCCGGAACCGTTGGTCGGTGCCGGCTGCGCCCAGCTGCGGCCCCAGTCATCGGCCACCAGGCGCACCGGGAGGAAGTGCGTGAGCGGCGGCGTTATGGTGACCGGCGCCGACAGCGCGATGCGCGGCGCGGGGGGCGCGGCGTGGCCCAGGGCACCGTAGAGCGCCGGCAGCACGTAGCGCGTGAAGCACACGAGCGTCGACACCGGGTTGCCGGGCAGGCCGAACACCGCGGCCCCGGAGGGTGCCATGCCGAACCACAGCGGCTTCCCGGGGCGCTGCGCGACCTTGTGGAACACGGTGCGCACGCCGAGTTCCTTCAGCACCTGCGGCACAAGGTCGAAGCGCCCGGCCGAGACCCCGCCGGAAAGCACCAGCACGTCGTGGGTCTCCAGGTGGAAGCGCAGGCGCGAGCGCATCTGCTGCGGCTCGTCGGGGATGTGATCGTCCGCGACGCGCTGGAAGCCGTGCTCGCGCAGCGCACCGACGATGGCGTAGGCGTTGGAGCGGCGGATCTGGTGGGCCTCCACGGGCTCGCCGGGCTCGACCAGCTCGTTGCCGGTGGAGATCACGGCGAGCATCGGCTGGGCGCTGACGCGGATGCGCGCCATGCCGGCGCCCGCCGCCACCGCCACCTCGGGTGCATGCAGGCGCGTCCCGGTGGGCACCAGGAGCGTGCCCTGGCGGGTATCGCTGCCGCGCCGGTGTACGTTGGCCCAGGGCTCGGTGCGCGCACGCTCGGCGAGGCTCACGCGGCCGGCCTCGACCGCGTAGTCCTCGACCGGCACCACGCAGTCGCACCCGGCCGGCAGCGCGGCGCCCGTCATGATCTCGATGCAGCGGTCGGCCGCGGCGAGGGTGAGCGGCGCATCACCGGCCGCCTGGGTCGCCTGGATGCTGAAACTGCGCTGCGCCGTGGCGCTCGCCACGGCGATGCCGTCCATGGCCACCCGGTCGAAGGGCGGCTGGTCACGCTCGGCGTAGATATTCTCGCGCAGGATGGCCCCGGCGCACTGCGCGAGCGGCAGGGACTCGATCGGCAGGCACTGCAGGTTCTGCCCGATCAGCAGGTCCGCCTCTGCCGGGGTGAGCACGGGAGCCTACTTCTTGTCGGCCGACCTCTGCTTGTAGATCTTGACCTGCTCGTTGAAGCGGTCGGCGACGGCCTGCGCCTGGTCGACGGCGGCGTTGTGCTTCTGCGCCTCCATCTTCTGCATGTCGGTCTTCTGCTGCGGCTTCAGCGAGTCGCCGGCCTTGGCGATCGAGTCCTCGAGGTCCTTGTCGATGCAGGCGACGTACTCGTTGATCGCACTCTGGTATTCCTTGATGGACTTCTGGCCCGCCAGCATCTCCTCCAGGGTCGCGGTGCGGCCGTCGGGGAGCGAGGTCGGGGCAGCGGGGTAAGTGCAGTCGGCGTGGGCGGTGGCGGCAGCGAGGGCGGCCGTACCGGCGAGTGCGAGAAGTGCCTTCATAGCTTTGGGTCCTAGGACGTGTTGTAAGAGGGGCCTTGGGTATCTTAAGAGGCCGCAGGCGGCAGTGGCTACTTCCGCACGCGGCGCCGCCGGGGCGCGGCCCTGGGACACAGGAAGCAGTCCCGGGAGTGGTCGTTCACGACGCCGACCGCCTGCAGGTAGGCGTAAATGATGGTCGAGCCCACGAAGCGAAAGCCACGCTTAAGCAGGTCCCGGGAGATCCGGTCGCTGAGCTCGGTGCGGGCCGGCACCGCGCCGCGGGCCGGGCGGTTGGCTAGGGGACGCCCGTCCACGAAGGCCCACAGGTAGCGGCTGAACGAGCCGAACTCGCGCTGCACGGCCAGGAAGGCGCGCGCGTTGGTGACGGTGGACTCGATCTTGAGCCGGTTGCGCACGATCCCGGCATCGCCCATCAGGCGGCGCTGGCGGGCGCTGTCGAAGCGCGCCACCTTGCGGGGGTCGAAGCCGGCGAAGGCGCGGCGGTAGCCCGCGCGCTTGTGCAGGATTGTGGACCAGGAGAGCCCCGCCTGGGCCCCCTCCAGGATCAGCAGCTCGTACAGGCGCCGGTCGCGGCGCTCCGGCCGGCCCCATTCCCGGTCGTGGTAGCGCACGTAGAGCGCATCTTCGGGAGGAACCCAGCGGCAGCGCCGCACCGGGGGCGGTTCGGCTCGCGGGCGGCGAGGGGCTTTCGGGGTGTTGCGCATGGCTCCGGCGATCATCGCAGAAGTCGCACGGGGCGTGCAGGCGCGGGCCCCGCCGCTAGAATGAGCCGCCGCGCGGCCGGCGGGCGACGGGCCCGGGCCTGTCGATGCGCTTCGGATCATGAGGGACAGGCGATACGCGGCATGAGGTGGCAGTGGAAGCGACTATGGGGGCTGTGCCTGCTCGCGGGCGCTGCGCTCGCCCACGCCCAGGGCGGCCCTCCCTATCTCACCAATGACCCCGGCACGCCCGGGGCGGGCAACTGGGAGATCAATGTCGCCAGCATGGCGACCCACGCCGCCGGAGCCACCGCCTGGCAGCTGCCGCAGCTGGATGTGAACTTCGGGGTGGGTGATCGCATCCAGCTCACCTACCAGCAGTCCTACGTGCTGCAGTCGGCGAGCGGGGCGGCCGAGGTGACCGGGTGGAGCAACGCCTTCCTGGGCGTGAAGTGGCGGTTCCTTGACCAGGGGGAGGGCGGCTGGCAGGTCTCGACCTTCCCGCAGTTCGAGACGGCAGGTTCGGCACTGGCGCAGGCGAAGGGCATCGCCATCGCAGGTCCCCGCTGGCTCCTGCCCCTCGAGGTCAGCCACCGCGTGGGTCCCGTGGACGTGAACGTCGAGGCCGGCTACTTCTTTTCCAGTTCCGGTCCCCACGAGCGTTTCCTGGGGCTCGTGGTCGGGCGCCAAGTGAACGCGCGGCTGGAGCTCGACGCGGAGGTGTACGCGGACCGGGCCACCGCCGCCCCACCCGACGACACCACGCTGGATCTCGGCCTGCGCTACCGGATGCACCCGGCATTCATCCTGCTCGCGATGGCCGGGCGCAGCATCAGCGGCTCCGGCACAGGTCACACCCAGTTCATGGGGTACCTCGGCGTGCAGGTGCTGCTCAGTGACTATGGGCGCGCGCTCGCGCGCGACCCCGGGGGCTAGCGCTCCGGCGTTCTCACTCAGCTGATCGCGGTGTAGTGGCTGGCGACGCACTGCCAGCGACCGTCATGCATACGGACCCAGGTGTCGGTCCAGCGCAGGTGATCCTCGAAGGGCTTGCCGTCCGGCGCGATGCCCTTGCCGCGGTAGCCGCCGGTGACCACCACCGTGTGCCCGAAGGCGCGTGCCTTGATGTCCTCCATCACCGCACCGGTGTAGCGGCGTGCGCGGGCATCCGCGAGGGTCTCGGCCTTGCCACTGAGCTCACCGTCGGCACCGGTGCTCACGTAGTCATCGGCCAGCAGCGGCTCGGCGAGCGCGGGATTGTTCGTCTTGTCTGCCTGGAGCCAGCGGGCCTCCAGTGCGAGTACCAGCTTCACCGGATCACCGACGGCCTGCGCGCCCGCCGTCGTGACCAGGCCCAGTCCGGCGATCAGCACGTACAGCAGCTTGTTCATGGGGGCTCCGCCTGCAGTCCAGATTGTCGCGTTGCGGAAAGCGTCGGGGACGGGCCGATTCTGCGCGTCCGCCGGGCCCGGGCCAAGCCGGTCGTGGAAGGACCGGGGTAGACTTTGGTTCCTGAGCGGCCCGCCGTGCCGCATTTGCGAGCAAGGATAGAAGCCATGAATCGGATCGTCTGTCTGCTGGCGTGCGTCATCGCAGTCTTGGGCTCCCCGTGGGCGGCAGCCCAGAGCGAGTCGAGCGAGGTGTCCGCGAGTGCCACCGCCACTGGTGTCCCGATCGAGCGGCTGGTCGCCGGTGTCGCGCACAAGACGGGCAAGAAGTTCCTGCTCGACCCGCGTGTTCACGCCAACGTCGTCCTCATCGGCATCGAGCCCGGCGAAGTCGGCTACCCGGAGCTGCTGGGGATCCTGACGACCTATGGTTTCGCGGCGGTCGAGGATGGCCGGCTGGTGCGGATCATCCCGGATGCGAACCTGCGTGCGCAGGTCACGCCCATCATCACGCCGAAGGATTCGCGCCTGCCGGACGAGTTCGTCACCGAGGTGATCACGCTCAGGAACGTCTCCGCGGCGCAGCTCATCCCGATCCTGCGCCCGATGGTGAACCAGTACGGGCACATGGCGGCCGTTCCCGATACCAACATGATGCTGGTTTCCGATCGCTTCGCGAACGTAAAGCGGATCGAGGCCGTCGTTCGCGCCTTCGACGAGGCCGAACCGGCGAAGCCGCGCAGCGGCAGCACCGGCAAGTAGACCGCGGGATCGCGCACCCGATCACCGAGTGCGCGACCTTGGTTCTTCACTCGATGGTGGCCAGCGCGTACGTCTGCGTGGCCAGGCCGCCCACGCTGCCGTCCGGTCGAACCCGTTCCCGCAGTGAGCGTGCTGTTCTCCCGAAACGCATTGAATTAGGTGCGCGCCCGGAGAGATTCGAACTCCCGACCCTCAGGTTCGAAGCCTGATGCTCTATCCAGCTGAGCTACGGGCGCGAGGCGCTGATTCTAGCGGGGAGCGGCGGGCGAGCGCAGGAATCGGTAGCCGAGCCACAGGAGCCCGAACCAGAAGGGGGCCACGTATAGCGCCACCCGGGTCTCGTCGTCCCCCCACAGAAGGACAGTTACCGCGAGGAGGAAGACGAGCACGGCCCAGTTGGCCACCGGCGCCCCCGGCATGCGAAAGCCCACCGCCCGTGCCCGTCCGGCGGCAACTGCGAGGCGGTAGTTGCGGTGCGCGACCATGATCACGCCCCAGGTCCACAGCGTGCCGATGAGCGTGATGCTGGTGAGCCAGGTGAACACTTCCTTGGGCACGCGGTAGTTGAGCGCAACGGCGATCAGCATCACCGCCGCCGAGGCATGGATGCCCGCCGCGGGCACTTGGCGGCCGTTCAGGCGGGCGAATACCCGAGGCGCGCTGCCCTGCTGGGCGAGCGTCCACAGCATGCGACCGGTACTGAAGATGCCGCTGTTGCAGGACGAGGCTGCGGCGGTGATCACCACGATCGTCATGATCGCGGCCGCGGCCGGGACGCGCAGCTTCTCGAAGACGAACACGAACGGACTGATCTGCGGGCTCAGCTGGTCCCAAGGCACCAGCGCCATGATCACCAGCAGCGCGCCCAGGTAGAAGATGAGGATGCGCAGCACGATGCCGTTCGTGGCACGGGGGAGCGCAGTCTCCGGATCGGCGGCCTCCCCCGCGGTTACGCCGATCAGCTCGACCCCCGAATAGGCGAACATCACGATCTGCAGGGTCAGGAGTACCGGCACCAGCCCGAACGGCAGGAACCCGCCGTGCGTGTAGAGGTTGCTGAAGCTCGCGGTGGCGCCGAGCTCGCCGGTGTGCAGGAAGATCACGGCGAGACCGGTGAGGATGAACACCACGATGGTCGCGACCTTGATGAGCGCGAACCAGAACTCGAGTTCGCCGAACACCCGCACCGCGACCAGGTTCGCTCCATAAAGCACGACCAGCGCGACGAGCGCCGGCAGCCATTGCGGCACGTTCGGGAACCAGTCGCGCACGTAGATGCCGATGGCGGTGACCTCGGTCATCGCCAGCACGACCCACATGAACCAGTACGACCAGGCCGTCACGAAGCCTGCGAACGGGCCGCAGAACTCCTGCGCGTACGCGGCGAAAGAGCCTGCGACCGGGCGGTAGGTCAGCAGCTCGCCCAGGGCGCGCATGATGAAGAAGATCGCGATGCCGCCGACCGCGTAGGCCAAGAGCAGGCCCGGGCCGGCGTTGTGGATGGCCTTGGCCGACCCCAGGAACAGCCCGACCCCGATCGTGCCGCCGATCGCGATGAGCTGGATGTGGCGGTTGTGCAGGTTGCGCGCGAGATCCGAACCAGCCTGTGACATCGACGGTCTCCCGGCTCACCGGCGCCCTGCCGGTGGCCTTGTGCTGCGAGCTTAACGAACGGGCGGCCCCAGGAGCGCATAGCGTCGTCCCTGCGGCAGCTCATAGCGGTGCACGATGCGGGCGGCGCCAGAGGCCACCAGCGTTGCTGCGATCCCGTCCCCGGGTGCCGGCACGGTCAGCCAGCGCCCGAGGTAGCGCGTGAGGTTGCCGGTGCCGTGGCCGGGCAGGAGTACCAGGAGGCGAGCACCCGGCCCGTGCTGGCCGAACCAGGCGGCCGCCGTTGCCGCATCGTTGTGCTCGAGCACCGCGTAGCCCTGCGCGCTGCCATGGTCGATGAGCGCCAGCGTCGTCTCATCCGGAGCGAGCAACGCGAGCGGCGCACCGCGGGTGTCGCTGCGAACCACCTGTGCGACGGCGGGGAGGTCCTGCCAGCGGTCGATCACCGGGAAGGCGACGAAGGCGGCGAGGCACAGCGAGGCGAGATATGCCCCGTAGCTGAGCGTGAGCCCGGCGCCGGCATCGCCGCGCCGCTGCGCACGGTAGGCGAGGGCGAGCAGCACCGCGGTCGTCAGGAGCACGAGTGCGGCGTCGGCCCAGCCCGCGGGAGCGGGACATTCTCCCGACAGGGCCAGCACCAGGAGCGCGGCCGCGAGCAGCAGAGCCATGAGCCCGATCAGCCAGCGGGTGCCGGTCAGGCACGCCCGGTCAAAACGGTCGGGGGCGGCGGGCAGCGAGCCGCACCACAGCGCCGCCAGCAGGGCGAACCCGAGGAGCGCCGGGGCGGCGTAGACATCGCGCGCCGTCGCTGCGAAGGACAGCAGCGCCAGCAGCGGGAGGCTCGCGGCAAGCGCCAGGCGCCAGGGGCTCGCATCGGCCGTGGATTCACGGGCGCGACTCCACGCGCGGCGCAGCGACGCCACGGCGACCAGTGTCCACGGCAGGAGGTACACCGGCAGTTCGATGAGGTACTTGCCGGGCCGGTTGCGGTGCCCGGTGGTGTAGTCGAGGGCCGCCGGGGCATCGATGTGGGTGAAGCGCCCGGCGATGTTGTTCCAGAACAGCGTGCGCAGTGCCTCGGCCCCGTCCGGGCGCAGGGCCACCCGCCACAGCCACGGCCCGATGAGGAGGACCTGCAGCACGAAGCCTGCGTACAGCTCCCAGCGCGCAAGTTCGCGGAAGCGGCGCTCCCAGGTGACCAGCACGAGGAGCGCGAGCCCCGGGACCAGCCATCCCGGCGCGCTCTTGGCCATGAAGCCGACCGCGGCCCCGAGGTGCATCAGGGCGTAGCCCCACGCCTTGATCCGGCCCGGGGGCGCTCGGTAGCCGTACCAGAGGCCCAGGAGCGCGAGTGCATTGCCGGCAAGCAGAGCTGCGTCGGGTGCGAGCCAGCTGCTCACGCGGAAACTCAGGAGCGCACTCGAGGCGACCAGCGCCCCCAGGAGCGCCGCGCCGCTGCCGGTGCCACAGGCGAGGGCGAGCGCCGCCACCGCCAGCGCGACGGTCGCGGCGTACAGGAGGTTGGCGGCGCGCGCCGCGGCGGCGGAGTCTCCGAAGAGGCCGATGCCCGTCGCGGCGACCCAGTAGCTCAGGGGAGGCTTCTCGAGGAACGGCGTGCCGGCGAGTTCCGGGAGCGTGCGGTCCTGCTGCAGGCTCATGCGCCAGGCGATGTCGGCCTCGCGCGGCTCGTCCGGGGTCCAGGCGCCTCGGCCCAGGATCCCCGCGATCCACAGCGGGGCAAGCGCCAGCACGATCATGAGCACGGGAAGTCGGCGTGCGCCGGCGGCACGCGCTGGAAGGGTCAGAGAGCCTCCGCCGCCCGTGGCGTCGCCGCCGCGCGGCTCTCCAGGTAGCGCGTGAGTGGCTCGATGTCGGTCTTCCCCAGGTGCAGCCCGAGCTTCGAGCGGCGCCACAGGATGTCCTCGGCCGTGCGGGCGAACTCCTCGCGGCACAGGTATTCCACCTCGTGCTCGTACAGCTGCGGCAGGATCTGCTCGCCGAGATCCGTGAGGCGGGTGGCGCCCTTGAGCACGTGCGTTATGCGAGTGCCGTAGGCGTGCGCGTAGCGCCGCCGCAAGGGCCCGGGCAGCCAGGAGTAATTGCGCTCGACCGTGCGCAGGAAGACCCCGAAGCTGCCGTCCGGGAGGTCGCCGCCCGGCAGCGTCGCCCGCTCGGTCCACGGCGGTGCGCCATGCCCGAGCACCGAACCAACGAGCGTCACGGCGTCCTCGGCGAGCTTGCGGTAGGTGGTGATCTTGCCGCCGAAGACCGACAAGAGCGGTGCGGGCTCCCGGTCGAGCTCCAGCGCGTAGTCGCGCGTGACGCTCATCGGGTCGTTCGACTCGTCCTTCAGCAGCGGCCGCACGCCCGAGTAGCTCCAGACCACGTCGGCGCTCGTGATCTCGTGCTTGAAGTAGCGGTTCGCGAGCGCACACAGGTAGCTGGTCTCGTCCGCGGCGATGCGCACCTTGGCAGGGTCGTCGTGGTAGTCGACATCGGTGGTGCCGATGAGCGTGAAGTCGTGCTCGTAGGGGATGGCGAAGACGATGCGCCGGTCCTCGTTCTGGAAGATGTAGGCGAAGCGGTGGTCGAACAGGCGCGGCACCACGATGTGGCTGCCCTTCACCAGGCGCACCTCATGGCGCGCGTGCACGGGGGTGGCACGCTTCACGAATTCGCTCACCCACGGGCCGCTCGCGTTGACCACTGCACGCGCGCTCACCGTGGCGCTCCCGTGTGCATCGCGCAGCCCCGCCTGCCACAGCCCGTTCTCGAACCGGAGTTGTTCGCAGCGCACGCGCGTCAGCACCTGCGCCCCACGGGCCTGGGCATCGAGGGCGTTCAGGACCACCAGCCGGGCGTCGTCGACCCAGCCATCCGAATAGACGAAGCCGCGGGTGTAGCCGCTCTTGAGCGGCTCGCCGGCGATGTGGGCATCCAGTCGGATGCCCGAGGAGGCCGCCAGGTGCGCTCGGGATGCCAGGTGGTCGTAGAGGAACAGGCCCGCGCGGATCATCCAGGCCGGGCGCAGGTGGGCGGCGTGGGGCATGACGAAATGCAGCGGGCGCATGATGTGCGGCGCGGCGCCGAGCAGCACCTCGCGCTCGCGCAGCGCCTTGCGCACCAGCGAGAAGTGGAAGTCCTCGAGGTAGCGCAGGCCGCCGTGGATCAGCTTGGTGCTCGCCGAGGAGGTGTGCGAGGCGAGGTCATCCTGCTCGCACAGCACCACGCGCAGCCCACGCCCGGCGGCGTCGCGCGCGATGCCGGTGCCGTTGACCCCGCCACCCACGACCAGCAGGTCGCAGGCGGTATCGCTCAGGCGCGGCGCACCGTCGCCCCGTAGTAGTCCGGGTAATCCTCGGTCAGGCCCTTGAAGCGTCGGTGAATCCACAAGTACTGCTCGGGTGCCAGGCGCACCTGCGCCTCGATCATGGAATTGAAGCGCGCAGTGTCGCTCACCGGGCACTCGCTCGGGAAGTTCTCCAGCGGCGGGTGGATGGTCGCAAGGTACCCCTGCGAGCCGGGCAGCCGCTGCAGGAAGTAGGGCAGCACGCTCGCCCCGGTCATGCGGGCGAGGCGGGAGGTGAGGGTGTTGGTGGCCGCCGGGATGCCAAACAGCGGCACCATCTGCGCGCCCTTCTTGCGGTAGCTCTGGTCAGGGGCGTACCACACGCACTCGTTGCGCTTGAGGGCCCCGATGAAGGCACGGATGTCGTCCTTCGGGATCGGGTGGCCCCCGTAGCCGGTGCGGTAGCGCTCGAGCGCGTACGCCAGCACCGGGTTCTTGGGTGGCCGGTACAGGAAGCCTACCGGGGCAACGGCCAGCAGCGTGCGCCCGGCGAGCTCCAGGGAGGTGAAGTGGGCGGTGAGCAGGATCACGCCACCGCCGCGCGCCCGCGCCGCCTCCAGGTGCTCCGCGCCCTCGATCCTCACCAGGCGCGCCAGGCGCTTCGGGGTGATCCACCAGGCCAGGGGAACCTCGAGCAGCGCGATGCCGAGGCTCTTGAAGTGCTGGTCGAGCAGCCGTTCGCGCGCGGGCGCATCGAGCTCGGGGAAGCACAGCTCGATGTTGCGGCGGGCGGTGCGCACGAAGCGCAGCGGCAGGTGCCGCAGCAGCGCGCCGAGCCCGCGACCCGCGGCCAGCAGCATCGGGAAGGGCAGGAGCGCCAGCAGGCGCAGCAGCCCGAGCCCGGCCCAGGTCGGCCAGTAGCGCGGTGCAAGCAGTCGCAGTGGCATCCGATCCCCTTAAGGGTCCCCCGGGTTCGTGCTTTGCGGCGCCGAGAATACTCCATCCCGCCCGGGCTGTGATCCAATGCGGCGCATGAACCGCCGCCTCCTCATGTTCCTGATTCCGGGGTTCGCGCTGGCGGCCGGCGCGCTCGCCGTGCGCGGGCCGTCGCTGTGGCGCGACTACACCGCTGCCCTGTCCCGCCGCAGCGCGCCCCTCTACGCACCCCGGGTGCGGATGGCGGGCGGCAACGAGCCACCGGCACCCCGCGTGGCACCCGAGCTCGAGCAGCTCGAGCCCGCCGCCCTGGAGCTCGCCGCGCGCTACGCCGCCGAGCACCAGTCGCGCGCGCTGATCGTGGCGCGGCACGACCACATCGTGTTCGAGCGCTACTTCGACGGCAGCCGCTTCGAGACCATGACCGATGCACAGATGTTCACCCCGCTCCTCGGCGCTCTGGCGACGGGGGTCGCCATCTCCCACCGGCGCATCGGCTGGCCCGAGGAGCCCCTCGGCCTGCTGCTGGCCGAGTGGCGCAACGACCCGCGCGGCCAGATCACGGTGGGCAACCTGCTCGCCCAGGCGAGCGGCCTCGCCCCCGAGGGCGGCCTCGGGGCGGTGGAGGATCTCAGGCAGGCGGTGCTGGCGCTGCCGGCCGCCGGGGCGCCGGGCGTCACCCGCCTCGAGCAGGCCGCCGATCCGCAGCTGCTGGCGCTCGCGCTGGAGCGCGCCACCGGGGCGCCCTATGCCGATTACCTTTCCACCACCCTGTGGCGGCGGCTCGGAGCTGCCGATGCCTGGTGGTGGTTCGACCACCCCGGCGGCATGCCGCACGCGGCCTGCTGCCTGTTCGCGCAGCAGGGCGACTGGATCCGCGTTGGCCAGATGATGGCGAGCGAGGGGATCTATCGCGGCGCCCAGCTCATACGGCCGGGCTGGGTGAGCTACCTGCGCACCCCGACGAAAAGCGACCCGGACTACGGCCGCTTCGTGCGCATCGCCAATGCACCGGATGCCGGGAGCGAGCCCTACGCGGCACGCGACAGCTACCGGATTGCCGGGCGTGGCGGGCACCGGCTGTGGATCGTCCCCTCGCTCGGACTGGTGATCCTGTGCACCGGGCCTGCGCAGGGACGCGATGCGCAGTGGGATGACTCGCGCATTCCCAACCTCATCATCCGCGGTGCGCGTGACTTCACGCCGCCGCCCGTGCAGCCCGGCGCCGCGCTGTCCACGATCGTTCCGGGTCACTAGGCGCGCACGCGCGCCTGAACTCGGCAGCACAACACCCACGCATGCGGCGGCAACTCGCAGCGCTGTTCCTGTTCTGCGTCATCGACACGCTGGGCTTCGGAATCCTGATCCCGCTCGTGCCCTACATGGCCCACCGCTTTGGCGTCGCACCGCAGTACATCACGCCCGTGCTCGGCAGCTACTCGCTGTGCCAGCTGATCGCCGCGCCCTGGTGGGGCCGGCTGAGCGACCGCTACGGCCGGCGCCCGATCCTGATGAGCAGCCTTGCCGGCGCCTGCCTCTCGTACGTGCTCCTGGCCCTGGCGCGTGACGTCTGGTGGCTGCTCGCCTCGCGCATGCTGGCCGGGTTCATGGCCGGTAACATCGCCGCCGCGTTCGCGTACGCCGCCGACGTGAGCACGCCCGAGCGGCGCGCCGGCACCCTGGGCATCGTCGGGGCGGCGATCGGCATCGGCTTTACGCTCGGCCAGCCGGTGGGCGGCGTACTGGCCGGCGGTGACCCGGATCACGCGAACTTCCTGGCCCCGGCGCTGGTGTCGGTTGCCCTGAGCCTCCTGGCCATCGCGCTGGTGCGCTTCGTGCTCCCGGAAAGTCACGCGCCCGAGCCCGGCGCGGATCGCGCCGACCCGCGCAGCCGCGTGGCCGGCTGGCGCCTGCTGCGTGCGCGCCCGGGACTGAAGCGGCTTGCCGCCTCTCCGCTGCTCGTGACCTATTCGCAGGCGATCCTGGAGTCGATCATCGCCATCTGGGCCCTCGGCCGCTACGGCTTCGGCCCGCGCACCGTCGGGCTACTGCTGTTCAGCGTGGCGCTCCCCGCGCTCCTGATGCAGGGCGGGGTGGTGCGCCTCCTGGTGCCGCGCTTCGGGGAGGCCCGCTTGGCGATGTGCGGCGTCCTCGCCTACGTCGCCGGGCTCGTGCTGCTGGGGCTGGGGCAGTCCTTCGGCTTCACCGTCGCGGCGCTCCTGATGTGCGGGCTGGGACTCGGGGCCTACAACCCAAGCGCCTTCGCGCTGGCTTCCCGCCAGTCGAGCGGCCGAGACCGCGGCGCGGTCGTGGGCGCCTACGTTGCCAGCGCTAGTCTCGCCCGGGTGATCGGGCCCTTCACCTCCGGGCCCCTGTACGCGGCCTTCGGCAGTGCCGCGCCGTTTCTCGTCGGGGCCTGCGTGACGCTGCCCGCGGCGTGGCTCGTGGGTGGGGCACGCCCGGAACCTGAGGAGCCAGCCGGCGCCTAGACTTCGATCTCGGTCTCGAAGATCGACACCGCCTGGCCGCTGATCCACACCCCCGCCAGGGCATCGCCCGCGAACTCCAGCTCCACGTCCACGCGGCCGGGCCGGTGGAGCGAGGCGCCCTGGATGCCCGCGAAGCGTGCGCGCTCGCCGCTGCGCCCCAGCAACCCGAGCTGCGCCAGGTAGGCCCCGAGCAGCCCGTGCGCGTTGCCGCTCACCGGGTCCTCGTTGATCCCGAGCGCGGGGCAGAACATGCGTGACTCGGTGAGGTGGTCGGGTTCCTCGGGCGTGAGCGCGAACACGAAGTAACCGGCGGCGCCGATCTGCGCGGACAGCGTGGTCAGCCGCTGCAGGTCCGGCTTCAGGTGCTTCAGCGGCTCAGGTCCGCGAACCCCGAGCAGCAGGCGCGTGCCGGTCGCGCCGACGATGCGCAGCGGCATGCGGGGGTCGAGGCTGGCCGAGTCCAGCGCGAGCGCATCGAGGACCGCCAGCCGCTCGCGGTCGTTCAGCTCGCGGCCCAGCTGCGGCGGGCTCCTGCGGATGGCGATGCGCCGTTCCGGCCCGCTGCCGCGCACTTCGATGTCCACGATGCCGGCCTTGGACTTCTGGCGCTGCCAGCGCGGCGCATCGTGGCGGCGTGACAGCACGTACTGTGCGGCCACTGTGGCGTGCCCGACGAACCCCGCCTCGCTGCGCGGGGTGAAGAAGCGCGCGCGCACGGTGTGGTCGTCGCCGTCGGGGGCGAGGACGAAGGCGGTCTCGGCGTTGTTGAGCTCGCGGGCGATGGCGAGCATCTGCGCTTCGCTCAGGACGTCCGCGTTGAGCACCACGCCGGTGGGATTGCCCGTGAAGGGCTCGCGGGTGAAGGCATCGACCTGGTGTACCTGGATCTTGCGTGTCATCGGTGGCGTCCGCCCTCGGCCCGTAAGCGGCGTATTGTAATCCCCGCCGACGTCAAAGCCGCATCTCCTGGTGGCAGGGCGCGTGCAATACTGGTCGCGGCGTCGTTCCTTAAGAAGTGCGGTCGGCGTATGGACATCGGCATCGAAATCAGTCTCTACCCGCTGCGCGGGGACTACGCGCCCGCGATACGCGAGTTCCTCGGCCGCCTGAATGCCCATCCCGGCCTGCGCGTGGTGACCAACAGCATGAGCACCCAGGTCTTCGGCGGCTACGATGTGGTGATGCAGGCACTTCAGGGCGAGTTGCGGACCACCTTCGAGGCCGTCGGGTCCCGGGGTGAGCGCGCGGTGTTCGTCATGAAGGTGCTGGGGCCGCTGCCGGAGGGCTGAGCGCCCTTAAGGCTGGCGAGCCGGGGTCCGAACCGGCAAACTAACGGGTCCGGGGCACTCTCGCCCCGGGACACTATCAAGACCGGGGATCGGGGAATTACGCATGGCGTTGCTGCGAGTCGTGGATCGCGACGGAGTTGAACATGAGGTGGACGCGAAGACCGGCCTCAAGGTGATGGAGAACCTGCGCGAGCTCGACTATGGCGTGGCCGCCATCTGCGGCGGCATGTGCTCGTGCGCCACCTGCCACATCTACGTCGACCCGGAATGGACCAGCCGCCTGCCGGCAATGATGTCCGATGAGCGCGAGCTGCTCACCGAGCTGTCGCACTACCAGGAGAACTCGCGCCTGTCCTGCCAGGTCGATTTCACTCCGGAGCTCGCCGGGCTGCGCGTCACGATCGCCCCGGACGAATAACGTGTCCGCTCCCAGCGTCCAGGTCGAGATGCGCGGCGCGGTCGCGCTGGTGACCCTCAACCGGCCCGAGAGCGCCAACACCCTCAACCTGCAGATGGGGATGGACCTGCTCGCCGCGGCGCTCACCTGTGCCCGCAGCGCCGGCGTGCGCGCCGTGGTGCTCACCGGCGCCGGCAAGAGCTTCTCCTTCGGCGGCGACCTGCGCGCCATGGCCTCGCGCGAGACCGCCGGCGATGACTACATCCGCGAGCTCACCACCTACCTGCACGCCGCCATCGCGCACTTCACGCGCATGGACGCGCCGGTGGTGGCGGCGGTGAACGGCACCGCCGCCGGCGCCGGGGTTGGCCTGGTTGCGATGGCCGACCTTGCGGTGTGCGCGCGCAGCGCCAAGTTCAACCTCGCCTATACCAACGCCGGGCTCAGCCCGGATGCGGGGACTTCGTTCCTCCTGCCGCGGATCGTCGGCGCGCGGCGCGCCGCGGAGCTGCTGCTCCTGAACCGCACGCTGACCGCCGCCGAGGCCTGCGACTGGGGACTGGTCAACGAGGTGGTGGCCGACGAGGAGGCGTTGCCGCGGGCGCTCGCCATCGCCGAGCAGCTCGCCCAGGGGGCACAGGGCGCGTTCGGCGCCACCAAGCGGCTGCTGGCCTCATCCCTGGGGGCGTTCGAGTCACAGATGAATCTAGAGAGCGAGACGATCGCCGCGCGTGCCGTGAGCCCGGAGGGCGCGGAGGGCATCAGCGCCTTCCTGGAGAAGCGCAAGCCGCAGTTCCCGCAGCGCGGCTGAGCCGCGCGGCGCCCGCCAAGCCATGAACAACGCCAACGTCTGGTTCTTCGTCGCCCTCGTCGTGGCGCTCGCGGTCATCGTGTCGCGGGTCTACTTCAAGGTGCGCGCCGTGCGCCGCTCGCGCGCCGAGACCTGGGACGAGCAGATGATCGGGCAGCTGCGCTCGCAGGGTTACGCGCCGTTCAACGAATACCCGGTGGACTTCTTCCTCGCGCTGCCGGATGCGGCGGCCTGCGAGCAGGCGCGGGCGCGCCTCGAGCCGGAGTTCTCGGTGGACCTGAAGCCGCTGCAGGAAGAGAGCGGGTTCAGCCTGCACGCGACCAAGTCCATGCGCCTGATCGTGCCGGACATGCAGGCGCTCAGCCGCCGCCTGAGCGCACTCGCCGGCGAGCTCGGCGGCCGCTACGACGGCTGGGCCGCCTAAGGGCGCGGAACCCTAGCGCTTCTCGGTCTGGCGCCGTACCGCCTCGGCGGCGGCCGCGATCGCGGCGGCGTCCCCCAGGTAGCGGTGGCTGCGCGGCCGCAGCTCCCGGTCGAGCTCGTACACCAGCGGGACCCCGGTCGGGATGTTGAGCTCGGTGATCTCGGCCTCGCTCATGCCGTCGAGCATCTTCACCATGGCGCGCAGGCTGTTGCCGTGGGCGACCACCAGCACGTTGCGGCCGCTGCGCAGCTCCGGGGCGATGCGGGCGTGCCAGAAGGGCAGCACGCGCGCGAGGGTGTCCTTGAGGGACTCGGTGACCGGCAGCTCCGCCGGTGGCACCGCCGCGTAGCGGGCGTCGAAGCGCGGATGGCGCGGATCCTCGGCCGACAGGGGCGGCGGGGGTATGTCGTAGCTGCGCCGCCAGACCTTCACCTGCGCGTCCCCGTGCTGGGCGACGGTCTGCGCCTTGTTCAGGCCCTGCAGGGCGCCGTAGTGGCGCTCGTTCAGTCGCCAGCTGCGTTCCACCGGCAGCCACATGCGGTCCATCTCGTCGAGCATCAGCCACAGGGTGCGGATGGCGCGCTTGAGCACCGAGGTGAAGGCCAGGTCGCAGGCGATGCCGGCGCGGGTCAGCTCCCGGCCCGCCTGCGCGGCTTCCGCCCGCCCGGTCTCGGACAGGTCGACGTCGGTCCAGCCGGTGAAGAGGTTCTCGACGTTCCAGATGCTCTGGCCGTGCCGTACCAGCACCAGCTGGCCGGGGGCGGAGGAGGTGTCTTTGTTGCTCATGGGTCGTCAGTTTGCCAGTTTGCGGACCGCTTCGACGCCGACGCTCAGGGTCGCAAAGTCGCCGGCCCCGGCGGCGCGCATGTCCGCGAGGGTGTGCTGCCAGTGCGCGAGGTCCTTGCCGGCGGCGGCGACCCAGGCGCTTACGCGCGCCTCGGCCGAGCCGCGCGTGCGGCCGCCCAGCACCCGCTCGGTGAGTCGCCGCTGCACGCGCAGCGCGCCATCGCGCAGGCCGCCGCGCGCGATGGCCTGCCACGGGCCGTCGACCTTGAGGCTCTCGATGCGCGAGCGCAGCCAGTCAAAGCCGATGCGCGTGCCGACCTCGAAGTAGACCCGCGCCGTCTCGGTCACCGCGACGCGGTGCGCCGCCGCGATCTCGCAGATGTCGAGCGCCGCGTTCAGGGCATCGAGGCTCGAGATGCGCTGTGCGAGCGCTGCGGGCATGCCGCCGGCCACGAAGCGCTTGCGGCTCTCCTCGAAGCGCGCCAGCTCGGTCCCGGTGAGGAGCTCGTGGATGTGGGTCTCGAGCTGCTGCACGTCGCCGCGGAACTCCTCGACCGCGGCATCCACCTGCAGGCGGGTGCGGGCGGCGAGCAGCCAGTAGGTGGCGTGCCGCAGGAGGCGGCTGGTCTGGAACGCGGCCTCGTACTGCAGTGCCGCGGTCACCTTGTTGTCCAGGCCCTCGATGCGCTCCCACACCGCGCGCATGGCGAAGATCTCGCGCGCCGCGGTGTAGGCGCGCGCGATCGCCGCGGGCTCCGCCCCGGTGTCCTCCTGCGCGCGCGTCACGAACGTCGGACCCATGCGGTTCACGAGGCTGTTGGTGGTCGCGGTCGCGATGATCTCGCGGCGCAGCCGGTGGCGGCCGATGGCGCGCGGGAAGCGCTTCTGGATCGGTACCGGGAAGTAGCGCACCAGCTCGGCGGACAGGTGCGGGTCCTCGGGGACGTCGGAGGCGAGCAGGTGGTTGTTGAGCCAGATCTTGCTGTAGGCGAGCAGGATCGCGAGCTCCGGCCGCGTGAGCCCCGTGCCGCTCTTGCGGCGCTCGGCGAGCTCATCGTCGGTCGGCAGGAATTCCAGCGCGCGGTTGAGCTCGCCGGAGCGCTCCATCAGCCGGATCAGGTGCTGGAACTCCGCCAGCCGCGCGGTCGATTGCAGCTCGAGCGTGCTGATCGCCTGGCTCTGCAGGTAGTTGTTGCGCAGCACCAGGTCCGCCACCTCTGAGGTCATCCGCACCAGCAGCCGGTTGCGGTCGCCGCGGGTGAGGCGCCCCTCGTGCACCAGCGGGTTCAGGAGGATCTTGATGTTGACCTCGACGTCGGAGGTGTTGACGCCGGCGGAGTTGTCGATGAAGTCCGTGTTCAGGCGGCCGCCGTGCAGGGCGTACTCGACGCGCCCGCGCTGGGTCAGGCCGAGGTTGCCGCCCTCGCCGATGACCTTGCAGCGCAGTTCCTTGCCGTTGACGCGCAGCGCGTCGTTGGCACGGTCGCCGACCTCGGCGTTGCTCTCGTCGCTGGCCTTGACGTAGGTTCCGATGCCGCCGTTGAAGACGAGGTCCGCGGGCATGCGCAGGATCGCGCGCAGCACCTCGTGGGGCGCGGCTGCGCTGCCCTCGATGCCGAGCAGCGTGCGCGCCTCCGCCGACAGCGCGATCGACTTGGCGCTGCGGGGGAATACGCCCCCGCCGCGGGAGATCTTCTTGCGGTCGTAGTCGTCCCAGCTGGAGCGCGGCAGCGCGAACAGGCGGGCGCGCTCGGCGAAGCTCACCGCCGCGTCCGGCTGCGGGTCGATGAAGATGTGACGGTGATCGAAGGCGGCCTGCAGGCGGATGTGCGGGGAGAGCAGCATGCCGTTGCCGAACACGTCCCCGGACATGTCGCCGATGCCCGCGACGGTGAAGTCCTGGCGCTGGATATCGGTGCCGATCTCGCGGAAGTGCCGCTTGACGCACTCCCAGGCCCCGCGCGCCGTGATGCCCATCTTCTTGTGGTCATAGCCGGCCGAGCCCCCGGAGGCGAAGGCGTCCCCGAGCCAGAAGTGGTAGTCCGCGGAGATCGCGTTGGCGATGTCGGAGAAGGTGGCCGTGCCCTTGTCGGCCGCGACCACGAGGTAGGCATCGTCGCCGTCGCGGCGTACGACCTGTGACGGCGGCACGATGCGGCCGCCGACGATGTTGTCGGTCAGGTCCAGCAGGCCGCGGATGAAGGTCTGGTAGCAGCTGACCACCTCGGCCTGCAGTTCCTCGCGGCTGCCGCCCAAGGGCGGCCGCTTGGCGACGAAGCCGCCCTTGGCGCCGACGGGGACGATGAGGGTGTTCTTGACGTTCTGCGCCTTCATCAGTCCCAGGACTTCGGTACGGAAGTCCTCGCGCCGGTCCGACCAGCGGATGCCGCCACGTGCCACGTAGCCCATGCGCAGGTGCACGCCCTCGACGCGCGGGCTGTAGACGAAGATCTCGAACTTCGGCCGCGGCAGGGGCAGGTCCGGGATCTGCGCCGGGTCGAACTTGAAGGACAGGTAGGTCTTGGAGGCGCCCGCGGCGTCGCTCTGGAAGTAGTTGGTCCGCAGCGTGGCCTGGATCAGCGTCAGGTAGGCGCGCAGGATGCGGTCATCGTCGAGGCTCTTCACGGCATCGAGCGCGGTGCGCACCTGCTCGACGATCGCCATCGCCCGCCGCTCCGCGGCGCGGCCGCCCGGGCCGGCCGGGTCGAAGCGCACCTCGAACAGTCTCACCAGATGCCGCGCCAGCGCGGCGTTGGCCGCGAGCGTGCGCTCGATGTAGGCCTGGCTGAAGGGCACGCCGGTCTGCAGCAGGTAGCGGCAGTAGGCGCGCAGCACCACCACCTGGCGCGCGCTGAGCTCGGCGCCGAGCAGCAGGCGGTTGAAGCCGTCGTTCTCGACCGCGCCCGACCAGGCAGCGGCGAAGGCATCGCGGAACAGCGCCTCGATACGCTCGATCTCGACCACGAGGCCGTCGCGATGCTCGAGCTCGAAGTCCTGGATCCACGCCGCGCCGCCCTCCGGCCAGCGCAGCTCGTACGGACGCTCGGAGATCACCCGCAGCCCGAAGTTCTCCAGCATCGGCAGCACGTCGGAGATCGGCACGGGCTCGCCGAGCTTCACGATCTTCAGGTGCACGCGCGTGAGGACCTGCCCGGGTGGGCGGTACAGGTTGAGCTTCAGCGCGCCTGGCTGCGTGCGCAGCGCCTCGAGTTCCTCGATGTCCTCGAAGCCCTCCTCCGGGGTGACGTGCTCCTCGTAGGCCAGCGGGAAGGCCTGGCGGTAGCGGGCCGTGCGGGCGATGCCCTGGTCCTCGCCCAAGCGGTCCACCAGCAGCGCGCGCACGCGGTCCTGCCAGGTGAGGGCGGCATCCGCGATGTGCCGCTCGATCTGCGCATAGTCCGGCTTCTGGCGCAGCGCCGGGTCGGTGCGCACCACCACGTGGACGCGGGCGTGGCTGGAGCCGGAGATCTGCACCTGGCTCTCCACGGCCGTGCCGTTGAAGCCGGCCAGCGCGATCTGCTCGATACGCTCGCGCACCTCGGTGTTGTAGCGGTCGCGCGGCACGTACACCAGGCACGAGTAGAAGCGGTGGTAGGGGTCGCGTCGCACCAGCAGGCGCACCGTGCGGCGCTCGTAGAGGTTGACCACGCCGCGCACGATGCGGATCAGGTCGGAGACGCCCGCCTGGAACAGCTCGTCGCGCGGGTAGGTTTCCAGCACGTTCAGCACTTCCTTGCCGTCGTGGCTGGCCGGGTCCAGGCCGAAGTGCTCGATCACCCGGTCGACCTTGTGGCGCAGCACCGGGATGTCGCGGGGACTGCCGTGGTAGGCGGTCGAGGTCCAAAGCCCCAGGAAGCGGTGCTCGCCGTCGACGCGGCCGCGGCGGTCGAAGGTCTTGACGCCCACGTAGTCGAGCAGCTCGCCGCGATGCACGGTGGCGGTCGAGTTCGCCTTGGTGATGATCAGCAGTTCCGGTGCGCGCGCCTTGTCGCGCACCTCGCCCTTGAGGACGGTGGAATGCGCGCCGGCGCCGCGGTTGGTGCTGAGGATCCCCAGGCCCGAGCCGCGCTCGGGTACCAGGCGGTCCTCGCTGCGGTCGCGCTCGAGCCGGTAGCGGCGATAGCCGAGGAACACGAAGTGGCGCTGCTCCATCCAGTCGAGCAGGTTCGCGGCCTCGCTCACCTCGGCCGGCGGCAGCGGCGGGGGCTGCTGCCCGAGCGTCGCGATGACCTGGCGCATCCGCTCGCGCATGGCGCGCCAGTCACGCACCGCGAGGTGCACGTCGGCGAGCGTGGACTCGAGGTCCCGCTGCAGGCGCGCGAGCTGCTGCGGGTCGCTGATGTGGTCGATCTCGTACAGCTGCCAGGACTCCGCCTGCGTGCCCGCGGGGGCGCCGTTGCCGCCGAGCTCCAGCAGGCGCCCGGCGCGGTCGCGGCGCACCTGCAGCACCGGGTGTACGATGAAGTGCACGGCCAGCGCGGCGCGCGCGAAGGCCATGCCGATCGAGTCGACCAGGAACGGCATGTCGTCGGTGACGGTGAGCACCAGCGTGTGTGGGCTCACGAAGCCGTCGCGGCGGACTTCCGGATTGAAGACCTGCACGAGCGACCGCCCGCGCGGGCGGCGCATGGCGAAGTCCAGGTGACCGAGCGCGGCGCGCGCCAGCGTCCGCGGGTCGCGGGCCTTCAGGTCCTCCTCGGCCACGCCGTGGAAGTAGCTGCGCACGAAGCGCTGGCCGAGCCCGCGGCGCGCGCCGTTGCTGCCGGCGTTGCGCGCGATCTTGTCGATCAGCGCGACGCGGGCGGCGGGAATACTGTGGAGCAGCCGGTTGTCGTCAGCGGCAGCGTGCATGCGCGTTCTTCCTTGCTAAGACGGGGCGTAACAGGATCGCGTGCGCAAAACACGCATCTTATGGCATGGCGATGCGGCCACCGATCCCCCCGGTTGTTGCGGCGCGCGATTATACATGCGGCGGATGATGCCGGCCGTGCCGCTATAATATTGATTGCCCGTGCAACGATCTGCCGACACTGAGCGGCGCGAGGGACCAATGGCTACGAGCAACCTGCCCGACAATCCGATGGGCACGGACGGCTTCGAGTTCGTCGAGTACACCGCACCGGACCCGCAGCTGCTGCGCACCCTGTTCGAGCGGCTGGGATTCCCGGTCGTGGCGCGTCACCGCTCGAAGAACGTGACCCTGCACCGCCAGGGCGAGATCAACTTCATCATCAATGCCGAGCCGGACTCCTTCGGCCAGGCCTTCGCCCGCGCGCACGGCCCGTCGGCCTGTGCGATGGCGTTCCGCGTGCGCGATGCCGCGCGCGCCTACGCGCGCGCCCTGTCGCTCGGGGCCAAGCCCGGGCCGCAGAGTGCGGGCCCCATGGAGCTGAACATCCCCTGCATCGAGGGCATCGGCGGCTCGCTCATCTACCTCGTCGACCGCTACGGCGGGCAGTCCATCTATGACGTCGACTTCCGCCCCGTGAGCGCGCCGGCGGCCGCTGGCGCGGGCCTCAGGGTCATCGACCACCTCACGCACAACGTGGGACGCGGGCGCATGGACGTGTGGGCGGGCTTCTACGAGAAGCTCTTCAACTTCCGCGAGATCCGCTACTTCGACATCGAGGGCAAGCACACCGGGCTGTTCTCGCGCGCCATGACCAGCCCGTGCGGCAAGATCCGCATTCCGATCAACGAGTCGCAGGACGACAAGAGCCAGATCGAGGAGTACCTGCGCGAGTACCACGGCGAGGGCATCCAGCACATCGCGCTCGCCAGCGAGGACATCTACCGCACCGTCGATGTGCTGCGCGCCCAGGGAGTGGCCTTCCAGGACTCCCCCGACACCTACTACGAGGGCGTCGGCGCGCGCGTGCCGGGGCATGGTGAGAACCTCGAGGAGCTGCGCCGCCGCCGCATCCTGATCGACGGCAACCCGCAGAAGGGCGAGGGCGTGCTGCTGCAGATCTTCACGCAGAACGTGATCGGGCCGATCTTCTTCGAGATCATCCAGAGGAAGGGCAACGAGGGATTCGGGGAAGGCAACTTCCGCGCCCTGTTCGAGTCCATCGAGCAGGACCAGATACGACGCGGCGTGCTCTGAGGGCGCGCCTCAGGCGCGGTGTTCGCGCGCCAGGTACTCGACGCTCTGCATCTCGGTGAGGCGGCTGGCGGTGCGCTGGAAGATCGGCGCGACCCGGCTTCCACCGTAGAGCGCGGCCGGGGCCGCCGCTGCGGCCACCACGAGCTTCACGTTGCGGTCGTACAGTTCATCGACCAGTGCCACGAAGCGCCGCGCCTCGTTCTCGCGGCTGCCGTCCAGGAGCGGTACCTGGGTGAGGAACACCGACTGGAACTCGCGCGCGATCTCGATGTAGTCGTCCTGGCTGCGCGGCCCGTCGCACAGGGCGCGGAACTCGAACCAGGCGGCCCCGGCCGACAGGCGCACGACCGGGATCGGCCGCCCCTGGATCGCGAGCGTGCCACCGCTCTGCACCAGGGGGCCGCCGAGCTCGGCGAACAGCCGCTCCAGCTGCGCCGCGCTGCGCGGGTCGGCGCTGTCCAGGTAGGTGCCTGCCTGCGTGAGCTGGCGCAAGCGGTAGTCGGTCGGGCCCGCCACCTGCAGCACCTCGAGGTGCTCCTCCAGGAGCGCGATCGCCGGCAGGAACCGCTCGCGCTGCAGCCCGTCGCGGTAGAGCTCCTGGGGCGCGACGTTGGAGGTCGCCACCAGCGTCACGCCGCGCCGGAACAGTCCCGCGAACAGGCCGCCGAGGATCATCGCATCGGCGATGTCGGTCACGTAGAGCTCATCGAAGCACAGCACGCGGGTCGTGCGCGCAAGGTCGGCCGCGATCTGCTCGAGCGGGTCGCGCTCGTCGGCCAGGCGCTTGAGGCCCGCGTGCACGTCGTACATGAAGCGGTGGAAGTGGCGGCGGCGCTTCTGCTCGAAAGGCAGGCTCGCGAAGAACAGGTCCATCAGCCAGGTCTTGCCGCGGCCGACGCCACCCCAGAGGTACAGGCCGCGTACCGGTGCCGGTGGCGGCGCACCGAGGAGGCGTGCGAGCCATGGCGGCCGGCCGCCGGGGGATGCGAGCAGGCGCCGCCGCAGGTCCTGGAGGCGCGCCACGGCGGCCAGCTGCGCGGCATCGGCGCTGAAGCCGCGGGCGTTCAGCTCGCGGTAGTAGCGCTCGAACAGCTCCCCCTGGTCCTGGCCGGGGCCATGCCCGGCTTCAGCGCCCACGGCGGCTCAGGTCTTGAGCTCGGGCAGATCGCGGAAGTGATCCAGCGCCTGCGGGTTGGCGAGCGCATCGAGGTTCTTCACCGGCTTGCCGTGGATCACGTTGCGCACCGCAAGCTCGGTGAGCTTGCCCGAGAGCGTGCGCGGGATGTCCGGCACGGCCACGATGCGCGCGGGCACGTGGCGCGCGGTGGTCTGGGCGCGGATCGTCTCGCGGATCTCGCGCCGCAAGGGCTCATCGAGCGCGACTCCCGCCTGCAGCCGCACGAACAGCACCACCCGCACGTCGTCCTGCCAGTCCTGGCCAACCGCGAGCGCCTCGGCTACCTGCGGCAGCGCCTCGACCGCCGAGTAGATCTCGGCGGTGCCGATGCGCACGCCGCCGGGATTGAGCACCGCGTCCGAGCGCCCGAAGATCACCAGTCCGTCGTGCTCGGTGATGGCGGCGTAGTCGCCGTGGTGCCAGACGTTGGGAAAGCGCTCGAAGTAGGCGGCGCGGTACTTCGCCCCGTCCGGATCGTTCCAGAACCCGACCGGCATGGAGGGAAAGGGCGCGGTGCACACCAGTTCGCCGCGCTCGCCGCGCACCGGGCGGCCCTCGTCGTCGTAGATGTCCACGGCCATGCCCAGCCCGCGGCACTGGATCTCGCCGCGGTGCACCGGGCGCACCGGGCAGCCGAGCGCGAAGCACGAGACGATGTCCGTGCCCCCGGAGATCGAGGCCAGCATCAGGTCCGACTTGACGGTGCGGTAGACGTAGTCAAACCCCTCCGGCATGAGCGGCGAGCCGGTCGACAAGAGCGTGCGCAGGCTCGAGAGGTCCGCGGCCCTGCCGGCCTCGAAGTCGCGCTTCTCGAGCGCCGAGAGGTACTTGGCGCTGGTGCCGAAGACGGTGACGCGCTCCTCGCCGGCCATCTTCCACAGCGTCGCAGGTTCCGGATGGAACGGGCTGCCGTCGTAGAGCACGAGCGTCGCCCCGGTCGCGAGCGCGCTCATCAGCCAGTTCCACATCATCCAGCCACAGGTCGTGAAGTAGAAGATGCGGTCGCTGCGCTTCAAGTCCACGTGCAGCAGGTGTTCCTTCAGGTGCTGCAGCAGCGTGCCGCCGGCGCCGTGCACGATGCACTTCGGCACGCCGGTGGTCCCGGACGAATAGAGGATGTAGAGGGGCGTGTTGAACGGCTGGCGCGCGAACTTGAGCGGTGCGCCGGCGGTGCCGAAACGGCCCCACGCCACCGCCTTCGCCGCGGCGGGCCCCAGGCGCGCAAGCTCGGGCTCCTCCTCGGTGTAGGGAATGACGACCACGCGCTCGATGCTGCCGATCTTGCCGAGCACCTCGGACATCGGCCCCAGCGAGTCGAGCTTCTTGCCGGCGTAGAAATAGCCGTCGGCGGTGAACAGCACGCGCGGCGCGATCTGCCCGAAGCGGTCGAGCACGCCGTGCACGCCGAAGTCCGGCGAACAGGAACTCCAGATGGCGCCGAGGCTCGCGGTCGCGAGCATCGCGATGGCGGTCTCGGGCAGGTTCGGCAGGAAGCCGGCGACGCGATCGCCGGGGCCAACCCCGAGGGCGGCAAGGCCCGCGGCAATCCGCGCCACCTGCTGGCGCAGTTCGCGGTAGGAGAGGGCGCGGCGGGTGCCGCGCTCGTTGCGGAATACCAGGGCGGGCTGGTCATCCTCGAAGCGCAGCAGGTTCTCGGCGAAGTTCAGGCGCGCTCCGGGGAAGAAGCGCGTCCCCGGCATGCGTCCCGGGTTCTCGATCGCGGGACCTGAGCCGAAGTCCGCGCGCACGTCGGCGAAGCGTGCCAGTTCCGCCCAGAACTCGGCCGGCTGCGCGAGCGACCAGGCGTACAGGTCGTCGTAGCCCGAGAGCGTGCTGCCGCGACGCGCGTTCAGGCACTTGATGAAGCGCGTGAGGTTGGCATCGGCGATGCGCGCGGCCGAGGGGCGCCACAGTTCGGTCATGGGGGAGTTGCCGCTCGCGGCCATGCTCAGAGTGACTGGTAGTTCGGCCCGGAGCCGCCCTCGGGCGTGGTCCAGGTGATGATGGCGTAAGGGTCCTTGATGTCGCACGCCTTGCAGTGCACGCAGTTGGCGGCGTTGATCTGCAGGCGCCGGCCGCCGGCGCCGTCGTCCACCATCTCGTACACGCCGGCCGGGCAGAAGCGCTCGCAGGGGTTGCCGTATTCCTTGGCGCAGCGCGTGGCGCAGATGGAGGTGTCCGCCACCTTCAGGTGCACTGGCTGGCTCTCCTCGTGCGCGTTGCCGGCGAAGAACACGAACGAGACCCGGTCGCGCGGCGGCAGGGTGCGCTCGCCCCAGTGGCGGTCGGGGGAGGTGAACTCGTCGAGCTTCTTGAGGCGCGAGTAATCGGCCGTGTTCCTGAGCGTCCAGGGCGAGTGCCCGCCGGTGAGCATTTCCCAGCCGGAGTTGATGAGGCCGAACCACATGCCGCGCTTGAACCCGGGCTTGAGGTTGCGCACCCGCCTGAGTTCCTGGCCGCCGGGGGAGGCGCGCCAGCGGGCATCGAAGCCGCTGCCGCTGCCCTTCTCGGCGATGTGTTCCCCGGCCAGCGTGCCGCTGCGGATCGCCTGGTGCACGCCCTTGATCTTCGCGAAGTTGAGGGTGCCGCCGGCATCGCCGACGAGGATCGCGCCCGGCATCTCCAGCGTCGGGGTGGACTGCCAGCCGCCGGCAGCGATGGTGCGGGCGCCGGCCGAGACGATCTCGCCGCCCTCGAGCAGCGGCTTCACCGTCGGGTGGTTCTTGTACTGCTGGAATGCCTCGAAGGGCTGCAGGCGCGGGTCCTGGTAGTCCAGGCCCACGATGTAGCCGACGTACACGCGGTCGTTGTCCAGGTGGTAGAGGAAGCTGCCGGCGTAGGTATGCGAGTCCGCCGGCCAACCCAGGGCATGCTCGATGCGGCCCGGCTGCACGCGCCCGGGAGGCAGCTGCCACAGCTCCTTGTAGCCGATGGCGAAGGTCTGCGGGCAGTGCCCCTTGGCGAGCTCGTAGCGCGCAATCAGCGTCTTGGAGACCGAGCCGCGGCAGCCTTCGGCGAGCACCGTGAGCTTGGCGTGGATTTCCACGCCGGGGGTGAAGTTCGGGCCGGGCTTGCCGTCGCGGTCGAGCCCCATGTCCCCGATCTGCACGCCCTTGACCGCGCCCTGCTCGTCAAAGAGCGCCGCTGCGGCGGCGAAGCCGGGGAAGATCTCCACGCCGAGGGCCTCGGCCTTCTGCGCGAGCCAGGGCGTGAGCTGGCCGAGGGAGACGATGTAGTTGCCGTGGTTGTTGAACGGCGTGCTGTAGGTCATCGAGCGCGGCAGCAGCTTCACTGCGAAGTCGGGCACCGGCTTGTAGGAGCCCTTGGGCGTGAGCACGCGGAAGTCATCGACCGTGGCCGGCACCTTCATGCCGGTGTACTCGGTCTTCCATTCCGGCAGCAGCGCCTCGAGCGGGCCGGGCTCGAGGACGGCGCCGGACAGCGACTGTGCCCCGACGGCGGAGGCCTTCTCGAGCACGCAGATGCTGAGCTCGGGCTTCAACTGCTTCAGCCGGATCGCGCACGACAGGCCCGAGGGGCCCGCGCCCACGATGACGACGTCATACTGCATGACGTCCCGCTCAATCGACTCGCTCACTCCGATACCCCTTAAGGCCGATGGTCAAAGGCCCCGGAGTGTACCGGGGATGTTATTTGGGCTGCATCCGGATCGCGCCGTCCAGGCGGATGGTCTCCCCGTTCAGCATCGGCATCTCGAACACCGCGCCCACGAGGTCCGCGAACTCCTCCGGCCGTCCCAGCCGCGGCGGGAAGGGGACCTGGGCGGCGAGCGAGGCCTGCACGTCGGGGGGCATGCCGTCCATCATCGGGGTATGGAAGATCCCCGGGGCGATCGAGACGCAGCGGATGCCAAAACGGGCCAGTTCCCGGGCGATCGGCAGGGTCATCCCGGCCACGCCCGCCTTGGTGGCCGAGTAGGCCGCCTGGCCGATCTGGCCCTCGAAGGCCGCCACCGAGGAGGTATGGATGATGAGGCCGCGCTCGCCGTCCTCGGCCGGGGCGTTGTTCTGCATGAGCGCCGCCGCGGCCTTGTCGCACAGGAACGTGCCGATCAGGTTGATGTGGATGACCTTGGTGAAGAAGTCGCCGGCCATTGGCCCGTTCTTGCCCAGCATGCGGCCGGCGCCGACGACCCCGGCGCAGTTGACGAGCAGGTTGAGGCCTCCCATGTGCTTGTGCGCGGCCTCCATCGCGGCATTGACCTCCGCCTCGGACGTGACGTCGCAGCGCACGAACAGCGCGCCCTTGCCGAGGGACTGGGCGGCCGCCCGTCCGGGACCTTCCTGCACGTCGAGCAGGACCACCTTGCCTCCGCGCTCGCTCACCAGGCGGGCCACGGCGTTGCCGAGCCCCGAGGCGCCCCCGGTGATCACGGCGCGTGCGTCCTTCAGTTTCATGGCTTGCAGGTCTCCGGTATCAGATGAGTTCGACGGCCACCGCGACGGCTTCGCCGCCGCCGATGCACAGCGCGGCGATGCCGCGCCGCTTGCCGCGCTGCTTGAGCGCGTGCAGGAGCGTCGTCAGGATGCGGGCGCCGGTGGCCCCCACCGGGTGCCCCAGGGCACAGGCACCGCCGTTGACGTTGACGCGCGCGTGGTCGAGCTCCAGGTCGTGCATGGCCGCCATGGCCACCGCGGCAAAGGCCTCGTTGATCTCGTACAGGTCGATATCCCGGGCGCCCCAGTTCAGCTGCTTCAGCACCTTCTGGATCGCGCCGACGGGCGCGGTCGTGAACCACTCCGGCGCCTGTGCCTGGCTGGCAAAGGCGAGGATGCGGGCAAGCGGCTTCACCCCGCGCGCCCGGGCGGTCTCGGCGTTCATCAGCACCACCGCCGCGGCCCCGTCGGAGATCGAGGAGGAGCTGGCCGCGGTGACGGTGCCGTCCTTGCCGAAGGCCGGCTTCAGGCTGCCGATGCGCGAGAGGTCGCAGGTGCCCGGAGTCTCATCGCGCGCCACCACCGTCTCGCCCTTGCGCCCCTTCACCGTCACCGGGGTCACCTCGGCGTCGAAGTCGCCAGCCTCCAGCGCGCGCATGGCGCGGCGCACCGACTCGGCCGCGTAGGCATCCTGGGCCGCGCGGGTGAAGCCGTACTTGGCCGCCGTCGCGTCGGCGAAGCAGCCCATGGCCTTGCCGTCCCACGGGCTCTGCAGCCCGTCGTAGAACATGTGATCGAGCAGCTCGCCGTGCCCCATGCGGTAGCCGCCGCGGGCCTTGAGCAACAGGTACGGGGCGTTGCTCATCGACTCCAGTCCGCCGGCGAGCAGCAACTGCGCCGAGCCGGCGCGGATCTGCTCGGCACCGAGCATCACCGACTTAAGCCCCGACCCGCACATCTTGTTGACCGTCGTCGCGGGCACGGAGGTGGGCACGCCGGCGGCGACGGCCGCCTGGCGGGCCGGGGCCTGGCCGAGGCCGGCCGGCAGCACGCAGCCCATGATCACTTCCTCGAGGTCGCCGGCGGCGACGCCCGAGGACTCCACGGCGGCGCGGATGGCCGCCGCCCCGAGATGCACGGCGCTCATGGGGGACAGTACGCCCATGAAGGCCCCGATCGGGGTGCGCTTGGCGGAGGCGATGATGACGTCTGGGGTGGACATGGGATGAGACCTTAGGTCAAAGGAACGAGGTTGGAGATCGGGTCAGCGCGGCGCTGCACCGGCGGCGCGGCGGGTACGGCGGGCCGGACGCTCGCGTTCCGCGACGAGCGGCAGCGCGCCGGTACGCGGGGACAGCCCGGTTTCGAATACCGCCACGAAGGCCTCGGCGATCTGCGCGCCGCTCAGGGACTGGTCTTCGCGGTACCAGTGGGCGATCCAGTTGAGGGCGCCGGCCAGGGCGAACGCGGTCATCTTCGGGTCACAGGGCTGGATCGAGCCGTCCTGGACCCCTTCGCGGATCAGGCGGCGGATGCCGTGGTCGATCTCGGATTTCAGGGCCTTGATGTGGCGGCTCATCGCCGGCGACAGGTCCTGCTCCTCGGCGCGCACCATGCACCAGCCGAACTCGGAGGCCACGGCCTCTCCATAGCGGCGCAGCACCGCGTTCAGCCGCTCACGCGCCGGCAGCTCCAGCCCGCGCACGTCGCGGAACGCGGCGCGGATGCGCTCGACGCCGGCCACGAAGCACTGGAACAGCAGCTGCTCCTTGCTCGTGACGTAGTAGTAGACGGTGGGCTTGGTCACTTCCAGGCGCGCCGCGATGTCATCGAGCGAGGTGTTGTGGTAGCCCTTGCGGTTGAACTCGCGCGCCGCGGCGCGGATCACGGCGTCACGCTTAACCTCGCGGTCGCGCTGGCGCTCGTGGCTGGCCTTCCAGGGCGAGGCGGCCGGGGCGGCGTTCTTGCCCGCGGCGGGGGCGGTGGTGCGGCGGCTGTTCATGGGCTGTGGCGCTATTATAGAGGGGCGCGCCGCCATTGCGGGGCGGGCGGGGCGCGGTGCAAGTCATTGATTTGACCGCCCGCTGGCATCTCGATCATACTCGCCAGTAGGAATCCTACCCGCGGGTAAACAGGTAAGTCCATCCATCATTCGGACTACGTGCCGCGAGAGCAACACATACCATGAACGCCAAAGGTAGCGCGGCGGTGCCGCGCAGCGAGGAAGCCGCGGCGGCCACGCCGCTGCGCTTCGTGTCGGCCGCTTCCCTGTTCGACGGCCACGACGCCGCGATCAACATGATCCGGCGCCTGCTGCAGGCGCGGGGGGCGGAGGTGGTGCACCTCGGCCACAACCGCAGCGTCGCCGACATCGTGCGCGCCGCCATCGACGAGGACGCTGACGGCATCGCCGTCAGTTCCTACCAGGGCGGGCACAACGAGTACTTCACCTACATGGTCGACATGCTGCGCGAGCGCGGCTACGGCCACGTGCGCGTAGTGGTCGGGGGCGGGGGCACCATCTCCCCGGATGAGATCGCGGCGCTCGAGCGCCACGGCGTGGAGAAGATCTACACGCCCGAGGACGGTCGCACGCTCGGACTTACGGGCATGATCGATGACGTCTTCCGGCGGGTCACCCGGGCCGGCCGTCCGCCGTTCGAGTTCCGGCCGCTCAATGCGCGCGACCACGGCCTGATCGCCCGCACCATCTCGGTGCTGGAGGGCGCGGCCGGTGACGATGGCCAGGCCGACCAGGTGCGCCGCGCACTCTCCCGCTCGCGCCAGAAGGTGCCGGTCATCGGGGTCACCGGGACCGGCGGGGCCGGCAAGTCGAGCCTCACGGACGAGCTGCTCGCGCGCCTGGTGCGGCAGTTCCCGCAGGCGCAGATCGCGGTCGTCGCCATGGACCCGACGCGCCGCCGCAGCGGCGGGGCCCTGCTGGGTGACCGCATCCGCATGAACAGCCTCGCGGCCGAGAGCGTCTTCATGCGCTCGCTGGCGACGCGCCGCGCGCACCTGGCCACCTCGGCCGTGCTCAAGGACGTCATCGAGCTCTACAAGGCCGCAGGCTTCGACCTGATCATCGTCGAGACCGCCGGCATCGGGCAGTCCGACACCGAGATCGTCGACCTCGTGGACGTGTCCCTGTACGTGATGACCGGCGAGTACGGCGCGGCGAGCCAGCTGGAAAAGATCGACATGCTCGACTACGCCGACTTCATCGTGCTCAACAAGAGCG
Organism: Pseudomonadota bacterium; assembly: GCA_018241425.1. GTDB lineage: Bacteria > Pseudomonadota > Gammaproteobacteria > Steroidobacterales > Steroidobacteraceae > 13-2-20CM-66-19. The sequence continues at coordinate 313,536 of JAFEDU010000004.1, read as the reverse complement.
AGAAGCGCGGGGCCGAGGACAGCCTGCGCGACGTGCGCAAGCAGTGGCGCCGCAACCACCCGGGCGCAGCGCAGCTCCCGGACGCACAGCTGCCGGTGTTCCCGACCATCGCGAGCCGCTTCAACGACCCCGGCGTGAATGCGCTGTTCGCGGCCGTATGCGGGGCACTCGAGGCCAGGCACATCGGTGGCCACAGTTGGGCGGTGGCGCCGGCCGCCCCGGACACCCCGGGTGCGCGCACCGCGCTCATCCCGGCCGCCCGTACCCGCTACCTCGCGGAGATTGCCCAGTCCGGCCGTGACACGCGCGCGCGCATCGAGACCCAGGCGCAGGCCGCGCGCCGCGCCTACGGGCTGCACGAATCGCTGCAGGCGCTCGCCGACCCTGGCCAGCCGCAACCGCTCGAGCGCTACCCGGACGCGGCGCTGGCCGATCCGGCTGCCGATGCGACGCGCCGCGCCCTGCGGGGTGCCTACAACCGGGCACTCGAGGAGACCGGCGCTGAGGGCGTGGCCGAGCTCAAGGCCTGGCCGGCCCGCGTCAAGGCCGCCACCGACCCGACCTACGCCTACCCGGTGCGGGGCAAGAGCGTCGAGGGCGAGAACTACACCGAGAGCCTGTCGCGCTCGGCGATCCCGAAGATCGCGGTTCCGCAACTGCGCGACTGGGGCGAAGTGCTGCGGTTCATCGCCAACGAGAACCTGCCGGGTGCCTATCCCTACACCGGCGGGGTCTACCCCTACCGGCGCGAGGCGGAGGACCCGACCCGAATGTTCGCGGGCGAGGGCGGCCCCGAGCGCACCAACCGCCGCTTCCACTACGTCGCCTCCGGCCACGGCGCGGCTCGCCTGTCGACCGCGTTCGACTCCACCACGCTGTACGGCGAGGACCCGGATACACGCCCGGACATCTACGGCCGCACCGGCAACTCCGGGGTCTCGATCGCCACGCTCGATGACATGAAGAAGCTCTACTCGGGCTTCGACCTGTGCCTGCCGAGCACCTCCGTGTCGATGACCATCAACGGGCCGGCGCCGATGCTGCTCGCGATGTTCATGAACACCGCCATCGACCAGCAGATCGAGCGCTACCTGCGCGCGGAGGGTCGATGGGACGAGGCGCAGCGGAAGATCGCGGCCCTGCACGAAGCCGCCGCGGCCCGTGGCGTGGCGCCGCCCGCGTACCACGGCAGCCTCCCGGAGCACCATGACGGTTCGGGACTTGCGCTGCTCGGGGTCACCGGCGACCAGCTGGTCGACGCCGAGACCTACCAGCGCATCCGCGCCCATGCACTGGGCGCAGTGCGCGGCACCGTGCAGGCCGACATCCTCAAGGAAGACCAGGCGCAGAACACCTGCATCTTCTCCACCGAGTTCGCGCTGCGCATGATGGGCGACGTGCAGCAGTTCTTCATCGACGAGCGGGTGCGCAACTTCTACTCGGTGTCGATCTCCGGCTACCACATCGCCGAGGCCGGCGCGAACCCGATCTCGCAGCTCGCCTTCACGCTCGCCAACGGCTTCACCATCGTCGAGTACTACCTGGCGCGTGGCATGAAGATCGACGACTTCGCGCCCAACCTGTCGTTCTTCTTCTCCAACGGCATGGATCCGGAGTACGTGGTCATCGGCCGCGTGGCGCGCCGCATCTGGGCGCGCGCCATGCGCGAGCGCTACAAGGCCGGCCCGCGCAGCCAGATGCTCAAGTACCACGTGCAGACCTCCGGCCGCAGCCTGCACGCGCGCGAGATCGCCTTCAACGACATCCGCACCACGCTGCAGGCGCTGTACGCGCTGTTCGACAACTGCAACAGCCTGCATACCAATGCCTACGACGAGGCGCTCACGACACCGACCGAGGAGAGCGTGCGGCGCGCGGTGGCCATCCAGCTGGTGATCAATCGCGAGCTGGGGCTGAACAAGATCCAGAACCCCTGGCAGGGCTCGTTCGCGATCGATTACCTGACCGACCTCGTGGAGGAGGCGGTGTACCGCGAGTTCGAGGCGATCTCCGAGCGCGGCGGGGTGCTGGGCGCCATGGAGACCATGTACCAGCGCGGCAAGATCCAGGAGGAGTCGCTCTACTACGAGACCAAGAAGCACGACGGCTCGCTGCCGATCGTGGGCGTCAACACCTTTCTCTCCGGCGCGGACGCGACCGAGGAGCACAAGGGGGCGCAGCTGATCCGCTCCACCGAGGAGGAGAAGCAGGCCCAGGTGGCGGCGGTGCGCGCCTACCAGGCCCGCAATGCCGCCGCGGCCCCGGAGGCGCTCGCGCGCCTGCAGCAGGTCGCGGCCGCCGGCGGCAACGTGTTCGCCGAGCTCATGGAGAGCGTCAAGACCTGCTCGCTGGGACAGATCTCCCGGGCGCTGTATCAGGTGGGCGGTCAGTATCGTCGCAACATGTGAGATCCGGTTCCCCTAGCGCGGCCAGGATGGCCGCCCGCGCCGCATCGCGCAGCTGCGGCACGCCTTCGGCCGCCTCTGAGGCGCCGGCGCCGGCGAGCGCCGGCAGCAGCTCGAACACGATCCGGCCCGGCTGCGGCAGTCCCTTGGGCGGCAGCGCGCGGCGCGTGCCGCGCACCACGGCCGGCACCAGCGGCAGGCCGACGCGGGCGGCCGTGACGAAGGCGCCGAGGTGGAACTTGAGCAGCCCGGGCCGGTCCGGAAACGTGCCCTCCGGGAAGAACACCACCGAGTGCCCCTGGGTTGCGGTGCGCAGCACGCGGCGCGCATCGGCGGCGCTGCGCGCGCGATCGAAGCGCTCGACGAACTGCGACCCGAGCCGCCGCAGCAGCGCCCCGGCGAGGGGCACGTCGGCCATTTCCCGCTTGATCACGAACCCGAACTGCGGGGGCAGCGCCGCGGTCAGGACCACCCCGTCGATGTAGCTCGCGTGGTTGCAGACGACCACGCACTGGCCGGCAGGCAGGCGCTCGGCGTGCCGCAGCGAGAGCGGCATGCCGGCAAGGAGGAGGAAGGCACGGGCCCCCAGGCGCGCGGCGGCGCGCCGCTGGGCGATCCGCGGCAGCACCAGGAGCAACACCAGCGTGACCAGGCCCACGGCCAGGAACGCCGCCGCAGCGTAGAACGCATACAGCAGCCGGAATGGGCCGATGACCACGAGCCGCGACATGGCGGGCAGATTCACAGAGTCCTTCGGTACATGGCAGGAACGGCGCGCTCGGATGTGAACTGGTTCTCTTTATGTTAATGCAGCGGCCCCGATGTGAAGGTCATCACGTCGATCCGGGGGGTGCGCTCACCATACTGCGGTCACCACATTACCGGGAAGCCGATGGGCGCAGGCGCGTGCCGAAGGACGCGGGTGCCACTCAACGCCTCCCAGCGAGACCAGGGCTTGTCCAATACCGCGATCGCCATGCCTGCCAACGCCGATTCGGCCGATCCTGCGGTGTCCCGTTTCCTGGACGCCGTGTGGATGGAGCGCGGCCTGTCGCCGAATACCCTGGCCGCCTATCGTGCCGACCTCACGGCGCTCGCCCGTTGGCTGACCGAGCGCAACGTGCCGATCATGCGCACCTCGCGCGCCGACCTTCAGGACTTCATCGCCTGGCGCGTGCGCGCCGGCGCGCGGCCGCGCTCTACGGCGCGCCAGCTGTCGAGCTTCCGCCGCTTCTTCCGCTACTTCATGCGCGAGGGCGTGATCCGCGAGGATCCCACCGCGCAGATCGCGATGCCCAAGATCGGGCGCTCGCTGCCGCGCTCGCTCACCGAAGAGGAGGTCGAGTCGCTGCTGTCGGCCCCGGTGGTCAGCGATCCGCTCGGCAACCGCGACCGCACCATGCTCGAGGTGCTCTACGCCACGGGCCTGCGCGTCTCGGAGCTGGTCAACCTGCGCCAGAGCCAGGTGAACCTCAACCAGGGCGTCATCAGGATCCTCGGCAAGGGCGACCGCGAGCGGCTCATCCCGCTCGGCGAGGAAGCCATGCGCGCCCTGAAGGAGTTCTCGCGCGGCCCGCGCGGGGAGATCCTCCTCGAGCGCCAGACCGACTACCTGTTCCCGACGCGCCGCGGCGACCGCATGACGCGCCAGGCCTTCTGGCACATCATCAAGCGCTATGCGCGCAAGGCCGGGATCGCCAAGGAACTCTCGCCGCACACGCTGCGGCACGCCTTTGCGACCCACCTGCTCAACCACGGCGCGGACCTGCGCGTGGTGCAGATGCTGCTCGGTCACAGCGACCTGTCGACCACCCAGATCTATACCCACGTCGCGCGCGAACGCCTCAAGGACCTGCACTCGCAGCACCACCCGCGCGGCTGAAGGCCGTCGCGGCATCGGGGCGTTCCCGTCCGCAGGGGCCGGCCGCGGTCCTCTGCTAGAATCCGCGTCCCGCGTGGTGTTTCAGCTGCGAAGCTGAACCTTCGCGGCACCGAGCCTTCTAAGCTCCTGAATCACCGAAAGCCAAAGCGGCGGGAACATCACATGGTACGGACCTGGCATTGGGCGGCACTCATCCTCGCAGGCGCGCTGTCCGCGGGGCTCGCCTGGTCGCAGCAGCCGGACGAGTCGGCCGATGCGCGCGCGGAGCTCGCCAAGCACCTGCCCGGCGCCAAGGCCGACGACCTGCGCGTCTCGCCCATCAAGGGCATGTACGAGTACACCAAGGGCACCGACATCGCCTACGTGACCGCGGACGGTAAGTACGCGATCAACGGTGACCTCTACGATGTCGCCAAGGACCAGAACCTCAGCGATGCGCGCCGCCGCGAGCTGCGCAACAACATGCTCGCCGCGTATCCCGAGTCCCAGATGCTGGTGTTCGGCCCGAAGGACCCGAAGTACACGGTGACCGTGTTCACCGACGTCGACTGCGCCTTCTGCCGCAAGCTCCACAGCCAGATCGCCGAGTACAACCGGCTCGGTATCCGCGTGCGCTACCTGCTGTACCCGCGCACGGGACCCAACAGCGAGGCCTGGACCAAGGCCGAGCAGGTGTGGTGTTCCAGCGACCGCAACGATGCGCTGACGCGCGCCAAGCTCGGACAGGAACTCAAGGTCAAGCCGTGCGCCGACAACCCGGTGGCGCGCTCCTACCAGCTGGGGCAGGACTTTGCGCTCCAGGGGACGCCGGCGATCGTGCTCGCCAACGGCGACCTGCTGCCCGGCTACGTGCCGCCCGACGTGCTGGTGAAGGACCTGCAGGAAGCGGCCAAGCAGACGACCGCCCAGCGCTAAAGGAGCTGCGGGGCGCTCAGCGCTCCAGCAGCTTGAATTTATCCGGCTTGCCTTCCCATTCCTTGGCGTCCGCCGGGGCGTCCTTCTTCTCGGTGATCACCGGCCACTTCTTGGCGAGCTCCGCGTTCAGCTGCTTGAAGTGCTCCTGACCGGCGGGCAGCTCCTCCTCGGAGAAGATCGCCTCGACCGGGCACTCCGGTTCGCACAGGGTGCAGTCGATGCACTCATCCGGGTCGATCGTGAGGAAGTTGGGACCCTCGTGAAAGCAGTCCACGGGGCACACTTCCACGCAATCCATGTACTTGCACTTGATGCAGTTTTCAGTGACGACAAAGGTCATTCGTGATCCTCGACGGAATCTGCTGCCGGCCGCAACCCGTACGGTGGCGGCGGGTCAGGCCCAAAACGTTCGGGGGCCGGCATTGTGCCATGCCGCCCTCCCGGGGGTGAATCAGGCGCCCGTGCGCGGCGGGGCGTGCCGATCCAGCGTGGCGTAGTAGTGCGCCTCGCGCCCGGCCTCCCGGTCCTCCAGGTAGCGGCGCAGGGTGAACTCGGTGCTGCGGAACGCCAGGTCATCCCAGGGGATGTCCCGGGTCTCCACGAGCATCACCTCCAGGCTTTCCGGGCCCGCGGCGAAGCGTGCCTCGGGAAGCTGGGCGCGGAAGAACACGTGCACCTGCTCGGCGTGCAGCACGTGTACGACCGTGAGCAGCGAGCCGATCACCACCTCGGCCATGGCCTCCTCGCGCGACTCGCGGGCGGCCCCCTCCTGCAGCGTCTCGTGGTTCTCCATGAAGCCTGCCGGGACCGTCCAGTAGCCGCGACGCGGCTCGATCGCGCGCTTGCACAGGAGAATGCGGCCCTGGTGTTCGGGGACGCAGCCGACGACGATCTTCGGGTTCTGGTAGTGGACCGTGCCGCACGAGGCGCAGACGTAGCGCGGCAGATGGTCTCCCTCGGGCACGCGCAGGGTCACCTGCGCGCCACAGTTGCTGCAGAACTTCATGGTGTGCAGGTCAGGATAAGGGGGCCGGCCGGCCTTGTCGACGGCGCGCGTGGACTTCAGTTGAGCAGGCCGAAGACCGCGACGCCGTTGGTCTGGCCCACGAATACCTTGCCGTCGGCTACGGTCGGCACGACCCACTTGTTTCCCTGACCCAGCTGGTCGCGGTTGCCCGCGGCCTGCGCGCTGCTGTAGAGCAGGGTGCCGAGGTTGTTCGCGCTGTAGGCATACAACACGGCCGGGTTGGTGTTCATGTGGGCCCAGATGATGCCGTTGCCCGTGCCGTTCGCGGAGACCGAGGGCGCGCAGCCGGGGTAGTTGAAGGCCTGCGCGGAGAAGGAACCCGGGCTGGACGCAAGCTTCGCCTGCGTCACGCTGAAGGACTCCAGCAATCCGCCGTTGGCGCAGTAGTACACGTGCCCGTTGAAGTACGCCGGCGTCGACCACACGCCACCGGTGCCGGAGGTCAGGTTGGTGCCGCGGTTGCCGAGCACGCCGTTCAGCTGCTGCCAGATGTTGTTCGCGCTGCTGCTGAAGTGGCCCATGGAATCCCGGTTGACCACGTAGATGTTGCCGTCCTTGCCTGCACCGACCGCCAGGTGGCGCGTGGTGCCGCCGGAGTCGGTCATGTCCGGCAGCAGCAGGATGCCGCCCGAACCCAGGTCGAGGTCGTTGCTGGACAGGAACGCGGTGTTCGACGGCGAGAAGTAGTCGCTGACCGTGAGGGTCCCACCACTGGTGGACACCTTCACGAACGCGTTGCCGTAGTCGGCCATGTTGGGGAAGCCGTTCGAGTCGAGCGTCGTCTCGAATACCCCGTTCGCCGTCAGGAAGTAGATATAGCCCGCGGAGTCCGCGGCGAGGCCGCCCCCGGCCATCCAGATCGCCGGCCCCTGGCCGCCGCTGTTGGGGGCGACGTTGAGGACCGCGGTCTGCTTCAGCGTGGTCTCGCTGTATCCCATCAGCCAGCCGGTGTAGAACTTGTTGTCGCAGTGTGAGGTCCAGCCGATGTAGATCGTGCCGTTCAGCAGCAGCAGGCCGGTCTTGGAAACGTACTGCTGGGGATCGAAGGTGATCGTCCCGGAGCTGGCGGTGTAGGAAGCGGTGATGCTGGTGGGGCCCCCGAGAAGCTCCGCCCCGGTGGTCACGTCGAGGGCGTGCAGGCGCTGGTGGTAAGTGGTGCCGGCCACGCTCATGGCGACGACGTAGATCGTGCCGTGGGCGCCGGCGGAGCGGTCGATCACCGGTGTCGAAGTGATGCCGATGTTGGGCGTGATCTCATCGCAGTTGACCGGCCCGCTGGCGGTCTCCCCGGAAGGGATGAGCGAGACCTGCCACAGCTGCGTGCCGGTGTTGACGTCGAAGGCGTACATGAGGCCCGCCTCGGTCGCGACGAATAGGACGTTGTGGCTGACGCCGTTGATGGTGAGCCCTGAGAGGTACAGCGGCTGGGCGTCAACCTTGCCGGTGGTGGTCAGGAAGCGCAGCTTGCCGAAGGTCGCGGAATTGACGTTCGCGGTGGTCAGCTGCGTCTCGGTGAGGTTCTGCCCGGTGCGCGAGTGGTCGTTCTTGTAGGTCACGACGTCGGTCCCGGGCGAGGCCGGCGTCACGGTGAGCGTCGCATTGCTGCTGGTGACGCTGCCGACGGCGTTGCTCACGACCACCGCGAAGACCGCGCCGTTGTCGGCCGCCGTTTCTGCGGCGGTCGTGTACACCGCGGAGGTCGCCCCAGCGATCGCCGTGCCGTTCTTGCGCCACTGGTAGGAGAGCGGCGCGGTCCCCGTGGCCACGACGCTGAAGGTTGCCGCCTGGCCGGCCTGTACGCTCTGGTTGGACGGCTGGGTCGTGATCGTCGGCGCGGTCGCGGCGGCATTGACGGTCAGGAGTGCGGAGCGGCTGGTGATGTTGCCGGCGCTGTTGGTGATGGTGACCTGGAAGGTCGCGCCGTTGTCGGCCGTGGTCTCCGCGGGGGTCGTGTAGCTCGCCGCCGTGGCACCGCCGATGGCGGTGCCGTTCTTCCTCCACTGATAGGTGAGCGGCGCGGTGCCGGCGGCGACCACGGTGAACGTCGCGGTGGCACCGGCGGTGATGGTCGCGTCGGCCGGCTGCGTGGTGATCGTCGGTGCGGTCGGGGCCGCGTTGACGGTCAGCACCGCCGAGCGGCTGGTGACCGCGCCGGCGGAGTTGCTCACCGTGACCTGGAAGGTCGCGCCGTTGTCGGCGGTGGTTTCCGAGGGCGTCGTGTAGCTCGCCGCCGTCGCGCCGCCGATGGCGGTGCCGTTCTTCTTCCACTGGTAGCTGAGCGGCGCGGTGCCGGCGGCGACCACCGCAAAGGTCGCGGTCTTGCCGGCGGTCACGGTCGTGTCGGCGGGCTGCGTGGTGATGGTCGGGGCGACGGCCGTGACGGTGAGGATCGCCGCGCGGCTCGCGACATTGCCGGCGCTGTTGCTGACCACGACCGAGAAGGTCGCGCCGCTGTCGGTGGTGGTCTCCGCAGGGGTCGTGTAGCTCGTGCCGGTGGCACCGGAGATCGGCGTGCCGTTCTTCTGCCACTGGTAGGCGAGTGGGGCGCTCCCGGCGGCCACCACCGTGAAGGTAGCGGTCTTACCGACGGTGATGCTCTGGTCCGACGGCTGCGTGCTGATCGTCGGCGCGACCGCACCGCCGCTGGAACTCAGGACCCCGAGGGTCGCGCTGCGGCTGGTGGTCGCATCGTCCGCGTTGCTGACCACGACGCTGAACAGGGCGCCGTTGTCGGCCGTGGTGGTAGCCGGTGTCGTGTAGGTGGGGCTGGTGGCGCCTGCGATCGCGACGCCATTCTTCGACCACTGGTAGGTGAGCGGGGGAGTGCCCGTGGCGACGACGCTGAAGGTGGCGGTTTGCCCGGCCGTGACACTCTGGTCGGCCGGTTGCGTGGTGATGACGGGGGCGGTCTGGGTCGCCGCAACCGTCAACGTCGCCGCCGCACTCTGGGCACTGCCCACGGCATTGGTGACCACGACCGTGTAGGTCGCACCGTCGTCGGAGTCGGTCGCCACCGTGCTGAAGGTCGGCGCGACGGCGCCCTCGATCAGGCTGCCATTGCGGCTCCACTGGTAGCTCAGGGGTTCAGTCCCCGTCGCCGCGACCGTGAAGTTGACACTGGCGCCGGAAACCACCGTCTGGCTCGCGGGCTGGGCGGTGATCGTCGGTGCGACGGCATCGCTGCCCGTATCGGTCGGCGCACCGGTGGTGCCGACCTGGCCGCAGGCTGACAGCACCAGGGTGGTGAGTACGACGGTTATCGCGAGGAGGTGCGCCCGCATGCGCTGCATCGGTCAATCCCTTGTTTTTTTGCAACCGTCGCACGCTGGCAGTCCAACCAGCAACTCGTCTTACAATCGCGACAGGTTATGTGAAAGCCGAATCAGGGCCGGGCGCCTGCCCGGACGTCGCGCCTCTGTGGTGCCCGAGGTCGGAGTCGAACCGACACGCTTTTAAGGGCGGCGGATTTTCATCCCACTTCGGCTTTCGCCGCCCCGACTTGCGGGTTCGTGGTCTGGAGCACGCCTTCACCATGGCCTCGCGGCTTTAGGTGCCCGCCGTCTGCTCTCTACACCTTTCCCCGCGCAACGCTTTGGGGACTTGGCTCGGCGTCAGCGCGAAGCGCCTTCAGGGCCTTCACCGAGTTTGACGGGCTTCACCCTGCGGATTTCCCCGCGGGGGCTCAAGTTCTCAGTCTGAGTCCGCTGCGTCTACCAGTTCCGCCACTCGGGCATCGAGGGCTGTAGGTCCCGCACCGGCGGGACGCGGCGCAGTATAGAGCCCCCGGCAGCCGGTGCCTACGCCACTCGGCCCGTCCACGCGACCTTTCGACGGCCTCGCCCGTGTAGGACTACGGGCGGGCGGGGCAGAAAGCCCGAGCGTGTAACATGCCCGCGTGCTTCGTCAGGACTTCGCCTATGAGCTGCCGCCCGAACTGATCGCGCAGCAGCCACTCCCGGAACGCTCCTCCAGTCGCCTGCTGGTGCTCGCCCCGGACGGATCAATCGTCGATCGCACGGTGCGCGACCTCGCAGGCTACCTCCGCGCCGGCGACCTCCTGGTCTTCAACGACACGCGGGTGGTCCCGGCCCGCATCGTCGGCCACAAGCCCTCCGGCGGTCGCGTCGAGATGCTGCTCGAGCGGGCGCTCGCGGGCGATCTCGCGCTGGTGCAGCTCTCGGCCAGCAAGCCCGTCCGCCCGGACCTCGAGATCGCCACGGGCGGGGGTATCGTGCGGGTGCTGGCACGCGAGGGCGACCTGTGGCGGGTGCGGTTGCCGCAGCCCACGCTGGAATTCTTCGAGCAGCATGGCACCGTGCCGCTGCCGCCCTACATCCGGCGCGCTGCCGACGCCAGCGACCGGGAGCGTTACCAGAGCATCTTCGCGCGCGAGCAGGGCGCGGTGGCTGCACCCACGGCGAGCCTGCACTTTGATGCCGCCCTGGACGCGCGCCTGCAGTCCCTGGGCGTCGAGCGCGCCTTCGTCACCCTGCATGTCGCGGCCGGCACTTTCCAGCCCGTGCGGGTTTCGGATCTTGCCTCCCACGTGATGCACGCCGAACAGGTAGCCGTGCCGGCGCTGACCTGCGAGGCCGTCATGCGGGCTCAGGCGCGCGGCGGTCGCGTCATTGCCGTGGGCACGACGGTCGTGCGGGCGCTGGAAAGCGCCGCCCTCGAGGGCGGGGGCACCCTGGTCGCGTGGCGCGGGGATACGCGCCTTTTCATCACGCCCGGATTCCGGTTCCTCGTGACCGACATGCTGCTCACCAACTTCCACCTCCCGGAGTCCACCCTCCTGATGCTCGTGTGTGCCTTCGCCGGCCAGCAGGCGGTGCTGGCCGCTTACGCGCACGCAGTGCGTGAGCGGTACCGCTTCTTCAGCTACGGGGACGCGATGCTGCTCGCGCGCGCGGCGGCATGAACCCGCTGCTCACGATAGAGGCATGCGAGGGGCAGGCCCGCTGCGGGCGGCTGCGCACCGCGCACGGCGAACTCGAGACGCCGGCCTTCATGCCGGTCGGAACCTACGGCACGGTCAAGGCAATGACGCCGGAAGAACTGCAGGGCCTGGGCGCGCAGATCATCCTCGGCAACACCTTTCATCTCCTGCTGCGGCCGGGCCCGCGCGTGATCGCCGCACATGGCGGCCTGCACGGCTTCATGCACTGGCAGGGGCCGATCCTCACCGACTCGGGCGGCTTCCAGGTGTTCAGCCTGAAGAGCCTGCGCAAGCTGACGGAGGAGGGGGTGCGGTTTCGCTCGCCGGTGGATGGCAGTGAAGTGCGGCTGACGCCGGAAGACTCCATGGACATGCAGCTCACCCTGCGTTCGGACATCGCCATGGCCCTGGATGACTGCACCGAACATCCCGCGACCGAGGCGCAGGCGCGCGCCTCGATGGAGCGTTCCATGCGGTGGGCGGAGCGCAGCTACCGGCACTACTACGCCGGCACCCCGCCCGGGGGACTGTTCGGCATCGTGCAGGGCGGCATGCACGTGAACCTGCGGCTGGCCTCGCTCGAGACCTTGCTGCGCCTGGAGTGGCCGGGCCTTGCCGTCGGGGGACTCGCGGTCGGGGAGAGCGAGGAGGAGCGGCTCGCCGTGCTGGAGTCGCTCGTGCCGCACATGCCCGCCGATCGTCCGCGCTACCTCATGGGAGTCGGAAGGCCCGAGGACATCGTGGCCGCCGTGCTGCGCGGGATCGACATGTTCGACTGCGTGATGCCGACCCGCCATGCCCGCAACGGCCACCTCTTCACCGCCGCCGGGGTCATCAACATCCGCAACAGCATCCATCAGGAGGACCTTGGGCCCGTGGATGCAACCTGCGCCTGTTACACCTGCCGCAACTACAGCCGCGCGTACCTGCGGCACCTCGACCGCTGCAACGAGATCCTCGGCGCGCGCCTCAATACGATCCACAACCTGCACTTCTACCTGGACCTGATGCGGGCCATGCGGGCCGCCATCCGGGCCGGCACACTGAGCACCTGGGCGGCGCAATTCCTGCGCTCCCGGCGGGGGACCGACGCTGTGGCATAATGCCGCCCTTTTCTGTCCCGGACCGCCCCCATGAACCTGATTTCCGACGCTTTGGCCCAGACCGCCGCACCCGCCGCCCAGGGCCAGCCCCTCATGCCGCTCCTGATGGTGGGCGTGTTCTTCGTGGTGTTTTATTTCCTCCTGTTCCGTCCGCAGCAGAAGCGTGCCAAGGAACACCAGAACCTGGTCTCCAAGCTCGCCAGCGGCGATGAGGTCGTCACCAGCGGCGGCGTGCTCGGCAAGGTGGCCGAGGTCGGCGATACCTTCGTCACCCTTGAGGTGGCTGACGGCGTGCGCATCAAGGTGCAGAAGGTGCAGATCACGCAGCTGATGCCCAAGGGCACGCTCAAGAGCGCCTGATCATGCTCGAGTACGCACGCTGGAAGTACATCCTGATCGCGGCGGTGCTGCTGCTGGCGCTGCTGTTCGCGAGCCCCAACCTGTTCGGGGAGGATCCGGCGCTGCAGGTCGCCCGCAAGGATCACACCGCGATGGCCAGCGGCGGCCAGAAGGAAGTGGAGTCGTTCCTCAAGGAACGTCACATCCCCTTCGCTAAGGGCTATCTCGACAACGGGCACCTCATGGTGCGGTTCGCCAATGTTGCCGACCAGCTCGCGGCGCGTGACGCGGTAAACGAGAAGTTTCCGCAGGAGCTGATCACGGCGCTGTCGTTCGCCCCGCGCACGCCGGAGTTCCTGCGGGTGCTCGGCCTGCGTCCGATGTCATTGGGCCTGGACCTGCGCGGCGGCCTGTACCTCCTCTACCAGGTGGACGTGAACTCGGCGGTGAACCAGGCGCTCGAGGGCTACGCGCAGGATGCGCGCCGCGCCCTCCTGGCAGCGGGCATCCCCCTGAAGGACGTCACGGTCCGCCCCGGCAACGCCGTCGTGGTCCAGCTTCCTCCGGAAGCCGACGCCACCGCGGCGCGCGGGGCGCTCAACCAGCCCTTCACCGGGCTCACCGTGACGGTCGAGAGCCTTGCCAGCGGCTCGCAGATCGTCGGTGTCATGACACCCGCCCAGGTGCGTGAGCGCCAGGACTACGCCATCCAGCAGAACATCACGACGCTGCGCAACCGTGTCAACGAGCTCGGCGTCTCCGAGCCGATCGTCCAGCGCCAGGGCATCGACCGCATCAACGTGCAGCTGCCCGGTGTGCAGAATTCCGCGGACATCAAGAACACGCTGGGCCGGGTGGCGACGCTGGAATTCCGGCTCGAGGACATGCAGAACAACGCGGCCGAGGCGCAGGCCACGGGCCGTGCGCCGCTGGGCTCGAAGCTCTACACGCACACCCGCTTCGGTCGCCCCGTGCTCCTGAAGCGCGAGATCATCGCCACGGGTGACCAGCTCACCAATGCCACCAGCGGCCAGGCTCAGGAAGGACCCGTCGTCAACATCAAGCTGGACGCGCGCGCCGGCGACAACATGCTGAAGACCACGCAGGCCAACCTCAACAAGCGCATGGCCGTGGTGCTGATCGAGAAGCGCCGCGAGGTGACCGAGGTCGACGGCAAGAAGGTCACGCGCGACGTGACCGACGAGGAGGTCATCAACGACGCAACCATCCGCGGGGTGTTCTCCAACCAGTTCCAGATCAGCGGCCTGACGGCAGGCGAGGCGCGGGACCTCGCGCTGTTGCTGCGCTCCGGCTCCCTGGCCACCGCAATTTACGTGGTCGAGGAACGCGCAGTCGGCCCGAGCGTCGGCCGCGAGAACATCCAGAAGGGCGTCACGGCCCTGATCGTCGGGATGGCGGGCGTGTTCCTGTTCATGGCGATCTACTACCATGTCTTCGGGCTGGTCGCGGACCTGGTGCTGCTCGCCAACGTGGTGCTTCTTACGGCACTGCTCTCCCTCATGCGCGCTTCCCTGTCGCTGCCGGGGATCGCGGGCATCATCCTCACCGTCGGCATGGCGGTCGATGCCAACGTGCTGATCTACGAGCGCGTGCGCGAGGAGATCCGCAAGGGCGTGTCGCCGCAGGCTGCGATCCGGGCCGGCTTCGAGAAGGCGCTCTCGGCGATCACCGACTCGAACATTACGACGCTCATCGCGGGCGTCGTGCTGTGGGTGCTCGGCACCGGCCCCATCAAGGGCTTCGCGGTCGTCCTGATCCTCGGCATCCTCACCTCGATGTTCACCGCGCTCATGGGCAGCCGCGCCCTCCTGACCCTCATGTACGGCGGCCGCCGCAAGATCACCAAGCTCTCGATCGGCTAAGGCCGACCGGCGCGTCAAGGAATCTAACGTGGAATTCTTCAGCCATCAGACCAGCTTCCCGTTCATGGCCACGCGCAAGGTGTGGTACGCCCTGTCGGGACTGCTGGTCATCATCTCGCTGGTATCGTTCTTCACCCGCGGCCTGAACCTCGCCATCGACTTCACCGGTGGCGTTAATGCCGAGATCAGCTTCAGCAAGACCGTGGACGTCGAGTCGGTGCGCCAGCAGATGACCAGCGCCGGGTTCCACTCACCCGAGGTCCAGACCTTCGGTTCCTCGCGCGACATCGTGGTGCGGCTGCCGCCGGATGCCAAGCAGGCCACCGGCGAGGTACGGGCGCACCTCGAGAGCGCATTGCAGGGACTCGACCCGAGCGTCCAGGTCACGCAGCTGGACGTCGTGGGGCCGCAAGTCGGCAGCGAGCTGCGCACCAGCGCCGTCTATGCGCTGGTGTCGGCGCTGATCGGCATATTTTTCTACATCGCCTGGCGCTTCCATACCTGGCGCCTGTCTCTGGGCGCCATCCTCGCGGTGCTGCACGACCCGATCCTGGTGGTGGGGTTCTTCTCCATCTCGCAGACCTCGTTCGACCTCCCGGTGGTGGCGGCGATCCTTGCCGTCATCGGCTACTCGCTGAACGACACCGTGGTCGTCTTCGATCGAATCCGCGAGCGCTTCGAGACCAACCGGCGTTCGCCGCCGGCACAGGTGCTCGACGAGTCGATCAACCAGACGCTGTCGCGCACCATCATGACCAAGGTGGTGACCTCGATCGTGGTGGTGGCCCTGCTGTTCCTCGGCGGCCCGGTCCTCAAGGGCTTCTCCGAGGCGCTGCTGATCGGCATCGTCGCCGGCACCTATTCCTCGATCTACATCTCCAGTGCCGTGGCCCTGGACTGCGGCCTCAACGCCGAGCACGTCTTCCCGAGCGTGAAGAAGACGCTGCTCGACAGCCGGCCGTAGCGGCGGGAGGCTGCGCTGCTCGCCGACCCCAACGTCTGGCTGGCCTTCCTCACCCTGTCGCTGCTCGAGATCGTTCTCGGCATCGACAACCTGATCTTTATCTCGATCCTGGTCGAGCGACTGCCGGCGGCGCAGCAGAACCGGGCCCGCATCGCGGGGCTGGCGCTCGCGATGGGCACCCGCATTGCGCTGCTGTTTTCGCTGGTGTGGGTCACGCACCTGGTCGAGCCGCTCTTCTTCGTCGCCGGCTACGGCATCTCGGGGCGCGACCTGGTGCTGCTGGGCGGCGGCCTGTTCCTGTTCGTCAAGAGCGTGCTCGAGATGCACAAGACCGTCGAGGGCGAGGCGCCGCAATCCGAGCGCCGTGGCCTGCGCGGCGGCTTCGTGAGCGTGATCGTGCAGATCGGGCTCATCGACATCGTCTTCTCGCTGGACTCGGTGTTCACCGCCGTGGGACTTGCCAAGGACGTGCGGGTGATGGCCGCGGCGATCGTCGTGGCAATCCTGGTGATGATGCTGGTGTCGCGCTCGATCGGCGCCTTCATCGCCCGCCACCCGACCATCAAGGTGCTCGCACTGGCGTTCCTGCTCCTAATCGGGCTTGCCCTGGTGGCCGAGGGCGTGCACTTCGAGATCCCGAAGGGGTATCTCTACTTCGCGATGGCGTTCTCGGTGGGCGTGGAGCTCATCAACACGCGTGTGCGCCGCCGCCAGGACCGCGGCCGTCCGCCGCCGGCGGACTAGGAGCCGCGGTGCAGGTGGCTGTGCTTGTAGCCGTAGAACGCATACACGGCGATCCCCAGCACGGTCCAGATGACGAGCCGCCACCAGGTGGCCGCTCCCAGCGAGATCATCATCAGGCCGCACACCGCGGCACCCGCCAGGCACGTGAACCACGGCAGCGGGGTGCGGAACGGGCGGGGCAGGTCCGGGCGGGTCCGGCGCAGCACCAGCACGCCGATGCACACCGTCACGAAGGCGGCGAGCGTGCCGATCGACACGAGGTGCCCCAGCACCCCCACCGGGAACAGCCCGCCGATGATCGCCGCGCTCGCCCCGGTGATCACGGTGCCCGTCGAGGGCGTGCGGAACTTCGGGTGCACGCGGCCGAAGAACTTCGGCAGCAGGCCATCGCGGGCCATCGCGAAGAAGATGCGTGCCTGGGCGATCGTCATGACCAGCATCACCGAGGTCATGCCGGCGACCGCCCCGAGCTTGATGAAGATGCCGAGCCAGTGCAGCGCCGGGTACTTGTCGAGCGCCAGGGCCACGGGAGCTGCGACGTTGAGCTCCTTGTAGCTCACCATGCCGGTGAGCACGGTCGCGACGACGACGTACAGCACGGTGCAGATCACCAGGCTCGCGAGGATGCCGATCGGCATGTCGCGCTGCGGGTTCTTCGCCTCCTGGGCGGCGGTCGAGATGGCATCGAAGCCGATGTAGGCGAAGAAGATCACGCCCGCCGCTGCGAGCACGCCGCTGGGCCCGAACTCGCCGAAGCGGCCGGTGTTGGGCGGGATAAAGGGGTGCCAGTTGGCCGTGTTGATGAAACTTACGCCGAACAGGATGAACAGGATGATCACCGTCACCTTGATGGCGACGATCCAGGAGTTGAAGGTGGCCGACTGCTTGATGCCGATGTAGCAGATGGTCGCGATGGCCGCGACGATGAGCATGGCCGGGACATTGATGATCGCCCCGGTGCGCACCATGTGCTCGGTCACCTTGTCCTGGTCGAAGGGCGCGTGCGAGAGCGCCGCCGGGATGTGGATGTGGAGCTGGTCCAGCAGGCTTACCGCGTATCCTGACCACCCGACCGAGACCGTCGCCACCGCGAACAGGTACTCCAGGATCAGGTTCCAGCCGATGAACCAGGCGATGCCTTCGCCGAGGGTCGCGTACGAGTATGAGTAGGCACTCCCGGAGACCGGGATCATCGCGGCAAACTCGGCATAGCACAGCCCCGCGAGGGTGCAGCCGATACCGGCGAAGATGAAGGACAGCGCCAGGGCGGGGCCGGCGTTCTGGGCGGCCGCGACCCCGGTGAGGACGAAGATGCCGGTGCCGATCACCCCACCGATGCCCAACAGAGTGAGCTGGGTGGCGGTGAGCGCGCGGCGCAACTCGTTGCCGGAAGCCTCCTGCGCGTGGAGCTCGTCGATCGACTTGGTCGCAGTTAACTGAGACGCCATGAGACCCCCGCAGCTTTTGCGCGAGGACTCTACACAAGCACCCTGGGGAAAGCGAGCGAGCACCCGCCGCTGGCGAGGCTCGGCCCGCTCGCAGTATCAGGCTTCGCGCAGGTCCGGCGGCACGTGCGGCGCGATGAGCTCGAGGAGTGCGGCGTACACCTTGGGCGTGCCCGCGACAATATTTCCGCCCTGGCGGTACTCGCCTCCGGTGAGCGTCCCGATGCGACCGCCGGCTTCCTGGATGAGGAGCGTGCCCGCGGCGGTGTCCCACGGCGCGAGCCCGATCTCCCAGAAGGCATCCGTGCGGCCGGCGGCGACGTAGGCGAGATCCAGCGCGGCCGAGCCCGGGCGACGCACGCCAGCGGCCTCGGCGATCACCCCGCGCAGCATTGCCATGTAGACGTCCAGGTACTGGGTGTTGGCCCGGTAGGGGAAGCCGGTGCCGATCAGCGAGCCCTCCAGCGTGCGCGCCTTGCTGACGCGGATGCGATGGTTGTCCAGGTGCGCACCCGCGCCGCGGCTCGCGGTAAAGAGCTCGGTGCGCAGCGGGTCGTAGACGACCGCATGTTCCAGGCGGCCCTTGATCTGGCAGGCGATGGAAACCGCGAACACCGGGAAGCCGTGCACGAAATTCGTGGTGCCGTCGAGCGGATCCACGATCCACACCACCTCGTTGTCGCCGGTGCTGCCGCTCTCCTCGGCGAGGAAGGCATGCTGCGGATAGCTGCGGCGGATCGTGGCGAGGATCTCCTGCTCGGCGGCATGGTCGACCTCGGTCACGAAGTCATTGCGCCCCTTGGAGGCGATGGTGAGGGACTCCAGGCGATTCATGCTGCGCACGATTACTTCGCCGGCGCGGCGCGCCGCACGCACGGCGATGTTGAGAAGAGGCTTCACGGTGCTTAAGCTCGCAATTCGGATTGCGCTCCGCAGGCCGCAATTTGCGGTAATTCCTTCGAGCGGAGCGGCGAAAACAAAGCACTAGCGTAACAGATGGACTCCCCCGGCATTCGCATCGTTCTGGTGGCCCCCTCGCATCCGGGCAACATCGGCGCGGTCGCGCGCGCCATGAAGAACATGGGGCTCGGCGAGCTGGTGCTGGTGCGCCCGCGCCAGTACCCCGACCCGGAGGCCACCGCGCGCGCCTCGGGCGCCGATGACGTGCTCGCCGCCGCGCGCGTGGTGGCCACCCTCGATGAGGCGCTGGAGGGCTGTGGCTTCGTCGCCGCCACCACCTCCCGGGAACGCGACCAGTATTTCCGGGTGCTGGACGTGCGCGATGCCGCGGTGCGCATGGTGGAAGAGACGCGGCGTGCCCCGGTCGCGGTCATGTTCGGGGCCGAACGCAGCGGGCTCACCAACGAGGAGCTCGAGCACGCGCATGCGCTGATCCGCATCCCTGCCAACGGCATCTATGCTTCCCTCAACCTCGCGATGGCGGTGCAGCTGGTGGCCTACGAGATATTCCGGGCGCGCGGTACGGTCGCACCCCCCGCGGGGCCGGTCGCCGCGCCGCTCGCAACCCAGCAGCAGATGCAGCACCTGTTCGAGCACCTGTCCCAGGTGCTCGAGGAGATCGACTTCCGGGATCGCACCCAGAGCGGCACGCACCTCATGGCGCGCATCCGGCGCTTCCTGCAGCGGGCCGAGCTCGACCAGAACGAGGTGAACATCCTGCGCGGGATCCTGTCCGCCGTGCAGAACCGCAGGCGTCACGGCGGCGACCCCCGGTGAGTCCGGCTGCCCCCCTGTACCTGGATTATGCGGCCACCACTCCGGCGGACCCGGCGGTGGTCGCGGCCATGCTCGGCTGCCTGGGTCCGGCCGCCAGCTTCGGCAATCCGTCCTCCGCGCACCTCGTCGGCGCTGCCGCTGCTGCGCACGTGGCCACGGCGCGCGCCCAGGTGGCGGCCCTCATCGGGGCCGGGCCGCAGGAGATCGTGTTCACCTCGGGGGCGACCGAGTCGAACAACCTCGCCATCACGGGCGCGGTGCGGGCCGCCGCGGACCGCGGCACCCACATCGTCACCGTGCGCACCGAGCACAAGGCCGTGCTCGATGTGTGCCGGCACCTGGAGCGCACCGGCTGCAGCGTCACGTACCTGACGCCCGAGCGCAGCGGGTGGCTGCGACCTGAGCAGCTGGCGGCGGCGCTGCGTCCGGATACCGTGCTGGTGTCGGTGATGTGCGCGAACAACGAGACCGGCGTCGTCCACGACATCGCCGTCCTTGCCGCGCTGTGCCGCGCCCGCGGCATTGCCTTCCACAGCGACGCATCACAGGCCGCCGGGCGCATGCCGCTCGATGTGGAATGCCTCGGGGTGGACTTCCTGTCCTTCACCGCGCACAAGCTCTATGGCCCCAAGGGGATCGGGGCCCTCTACGTGCGGGACGGCAGCCGCGCCCGCATCCAGCCGGTGAGCTTCGGCGGCCCGCAGGAGCGGGGCCTGCGCCCCGGCACGCTGCCGGTCCACCAGATCGCAGGATTTGGGGTTGCCTGCGAGCTGGTGCGGCAGGGGTTGCCGACCGAGGCCCCGCGGCTCAAGGAACTGTCGGAGCGCCTGTGGGCGGGCCTGGAACCGCTGGGGGGCGTGCATCTCAACGGGGCCGCCGCGCCGCGGGTGCCGGGCATTACCAACGTCTCCTTCGAGGGGGTCGAGGGCGAGAGCCTCGTGGCGGCGCTTCCCGGCCTCGCCGTGTCCACCGGCGCAGCCTGCAACTCCGAGGCGCGCGACCCCTCCTACGTGCTGCGCTCGCTCGGACGCGATGCGCGCCTGGCGGAGAGCTCGCTCAGGTTCAGCCTCGGACGCTTCACCACGCCGGCCGAGGTGGACGTGGCCGTCGATGCCGTGAGCGCAGCCGTACGAGGGCTGCGGGAGCGCTCCCCGGCACGGGCGGAGCCGCCGGAAGGCCTATGGGAGGGTGGTTCCGCGGTGGTCCGGGGAGAGGCTGGGTCCCAGCCGGAAGGCACCTGGGTGCGATTTCACCTGCTGGTCGAGGGTGATCGTGTGAAGGACGCACGTTTTCAGGCGTTCGCCTGCCCCCATACTCTGGACACGGCGGACTGGTTGTGTACCCGCCTGCGGGGACGGATGCGTACCGAACTGCCCCCGGGGGCGCCCGCCGACTGGGCCAAGGCCCGGGGCGTCCCGGTGGAGAAACTCGGGCGCCTGCTGGTGGTCGAAGATGCGGTGCGCGCCGCACTCGCGAACTGGACTTAAGTCGCTACAATACGAGGACCGATGGCCATCTCCCTGACGGAATCCGCCGCCACCCGGGTCAAGACCTTCCTGGCCGCCCGCGGCAGCGGCATCGGACTCCGGCTCGGGGTCCGCAAGACCGGCTGCTCCGGCTTCGCCTACGTCATCAACTACGCCGACGCCCCGGACCCGGGGGATGCCGTGTTCGTGGACCGCGGCGTGCAGGTGTTCGTGGATGCCGGCAGCCTCAAGCTTCTGGACGGCACCATCGTCGATTTCGTAAAGGAGGGCCTGAATGAGGCCTTCCGCTTCCTCAACCCGAACGTGAAGGGCGAGTGCGGCTGCGGAGAGAGCTTCTCCGTCTGAGCAGCCGAGCACGCGGACCTGCCCTCCGGCGGTAACCAGGGCGTAAAAAACCCTTACCAAACCGGCACTTCCATCTTCGTTCTCGTTGCCGCAGGGGGCCGCCGCAGGGTAGACTTCGCGGCTTGCTGCGGGGCCTTGGGTACCGAACCCGAAGCTCCGCGCCCCCTCCACACTTACGTTTTCGAAAGGTCCCCGAATGGCGCTCGAGCGCACCCTGTCCATCGTCAAGCCCGACGGCGTTGCCGGCAACATGATCGGCGAGGTCTACCGCCGCTTTGAAAAGGCCGGACTGTCCATCGTCGCCGCCCGCATGCGCCACCTGTCGCAGGCGGAGGCCGAGGGTTTCTACGCCGTCCACCGCGAGCGCCCGTTCTTCAAGGACCTGGTCCGCTACATGACCTCGGGACCGGTGGTCGTGCAGGTGCTGCAGGGCGAGAACGCCATCGCGAAGAACCGCGAGATCATGGGGGCCACCGACCCCAAGAAGGCCGCTCCGGGCACGATCCGGGCGGACCTTGCCAAGAGCATCGAGCAGAACGTCGTGCACGGCTCGGACGCACCGGAGACCGCCGCGCGCGAGATCGCTTATTTCTTCAGCGAGACCGAGCTGCACCCGCGGGGCTGACCCCGGAAGGCACCCCCAGCTCCCGATGGACGCAGCCCCCGCCACCGAACGCGTGAACCTCCTCGGCCTGCCCCGGCCGGGGCTGGAGCAGTTCGTGGCGCAGCTCGGCAGCAAGCCCTTCCGCGCGCGCCAGCTCATGGGCTGGATCTACAAGCGCGGCGTCGGGGACTTCACGGCCATGACCGACCTTGCCAGGTCCTTCCGTGACCGGCTGGGCGAACAGGCCGAGGTGCGGCCGCCGCAGATCGTACGCGTGCAGCGCTCCACGGACGGCACGACCAAGTGGCTGCTGCAGGCCGACGCCAGCCAGGCGTTCGAGATGGTTTTCATCCCGGAGCCGGACCGCGGCACGCTGTGCATCTCCTCCCAGGTCGGCTGCGTGCTCGATTGCTCGTTCTGTTCGACCGCGCAGCAGGGCTTCAACCGCAACCTGACCGCGGCCGAGATCGTCGGCCAGGTGTGGCTGGCGGCGCGCGAGCTCGAGCGCGAGGCCGGCCCCGCGCAGCGCCCGGCCGGCGACGAGCGCCACGTGACCAACGTCGTGCTCATGGGCATGGGAGAGCCGCTCGCGAACTTCCGCAACGTCGTGCCCGCGCTCAACATCCTCACCGACGACTTCGGCTTCGACCTGTCGCGCCGGCGGGTGACGCTGTCGACCTCGGGCCTCGTGCCGCAGATCTACAAGCTCGCCGAGGAGAGCAACGTGGCGCTGGCCGTGTCGCTGCACGCGCCCGATGACGAGCTGCGCAACCAGCTGGTGCCGATCAACCGCAAGCACCCGATCGCGGAACTCCTGAGCGCCTGCTGGCACTACCTCGACGAGCAGAATGGGCGCAGCGTCACCTTCGAGTATGTGATGCTCGATGGCGTGAACGACTCTCCCGCCCAGGCACGCGCACTGGCGCGCCTGCTGAAGGGGCATCCCGCCAAGGTCAACCTGATCCCGTTCAACCCGTTTCCCGGCACCGTCTACCGGCGCTCGAGCGCGGAGGCGATCCAGGCGTTCCGCGACGAGCTGCTCAGGCGGGGCGTGCTGGCGACCGTGCGCCGCACGCGCGGCGATGACATCGACGCCGCCTGCGGGCAGCTCGCAGGCCGCGTCACCGACCGCACCACGGTGCGCCTGGGCAGCAAGGTCATCAGCGTCGCCGTCCAACCATGAGCACCGTGATGCACACCGGAATTTTCCTGCGCCCGTTCATGGGCGCCCTGGCCGCCGCCCTACTTGCGGGATGTGCGGGCAGCGCCAACACCAGCACGCTCAAGCACAGCTCGAACGCCCAGTCGGCGGCCGTCTACAATACGGAGCTCGGCATCGCGTACCTCAACCAGGGGGAACTGGCGCTCGCCAAGGACAAGCTCGACCGCGCCGTGACGCAAGATCCGAGCTACGCCGACGCGCACAGCGCACGCGCCATGCTGTTCCAGCGCCTGGGCAACAACGACAAGGCGGATGCCGAATTCCGCACGGCGCTGCGCCTCGCCAAGAGCGACCCGAACGTCGTGAACAACTACGCCGTCTACCTGTGCCAGAACGGTCGCACGGACGAGGGCGTCAAGCGCTTCGAGGAAGCCGCCAAGAACCCGCTGTACCGCACCCCCGAGGCCGCCTACACCAATGCCGGGGTGTGCCTGCGCGCCGCCAAGAAAGACGATGCGGCGCGCGTCCAGTTCATCAAAGCCCTGCAGGTCAAGCCGAACTTCGCGGACGCGGCGCTGCAGCTGGCGGACATGAGTTTCCAGCACACTGACTACACGCAGGCCCGGCAGGTGATCGACGGCTATCTGGCCAACTTCGCCGAGAACCCGGACCTGCTGCTGCTCGGCGTGCGCGTGGCGCGTGCGCAGAAGGACCCGGTGGCGGCGCAGCGCTACGCGCGCCAGCTGCAGGTGGATTTCCCCGGCAGTGACCAGACGCGCGCCCTGGCTGCCCTCGATCGCAACCCCGGCTGAGGCGATACCCATGAGCGCAGAGGAGGGCGTCGGCATCGGCGCACGCCTGCGTGCCGCGCGCGAGCGGCGCGGTCTGACGACGCTGCAGGCGGCCGAGAAGCTGCACGTCGAGCCGCGCGTCCTGGAGTGCCTGGAGGGCGAGGACTTCGCGGCGCTGGGCGCCGAGGTCTACGTGCGCGGCCACCTGCGCCGCTACGCGGACTTCCTCGGGGAGTCTGCGCGCGAGCTGCAGGATCTTTATGCCGGTCTGGCACCCGCGGCGCGGCCCGACCTCACCCGCATCCCGCGCGGCGAGCGTCCGGCGCAGTCCCAGCGCCTGATGGTCCCGGCGCTCACGGGCATCCTCGTCGTGGCGCTCGCGGGGATCGTCTGGTGGGCGATGACCCTTCCCGGCGAGCGGCCCCACGCCCTGCCGCCAGCGCCAGCGCCGGATGCGAAGGTGGACAACGCTGTCGCCGCGGTTACCCCGGCGGCGGCCCCCGCTGCCGTGACCGTGGCGCCGGCTCCCGCCGCGCTGCCGCATCCGGCAACGGCGACACAGGCCGCCGTTGCCGGTGGCCAGACCCTGACGCTGCATTTCTCCGGTGAGAGCTGGGCGCAGGTCGCCGATGCCCACGGGCGTCTGTTGCTCGATGGCCTGCAGGGTGCAGGCGCCAGCCGCTCGGTCAGCGGGGCTGCGCCGCTGCGCGTGGTGCTCGGCAACGCGCCGGCGGTTGCCCTCGAGGTTAACGGGCGGCCGGCTTCGCTTGCCGCCGTGACGCGGCGGCGCGGTGATGCACATTTTTCCGTGGACGCGACCGGGGAGCTGGCGGTGGCCCACGGCAGCGGCGGGGGGCAGTAACGTGGCAGGGCAGATCCAGGCGATCCGCGGCATGAACGACGTGCTGCCGGAGCAGATCGGGGCGTGGCAGCACTTCGAGTCGTGTGCGCGCGAGCTGCTGGCCGCCTACGGCTACGAGGAGATCCGCGTGCCCATCGTGGAGCACACCGAGCTCTTCAAGCGGGCGATCGGGGAGCATACCGACGTCGTGGGCAAGGAGATGTACACCTTTACCGACCGCGGCGGTGACAGCCTGACGCTGCGACCCGAGGCGACCGCGGGCATCGCGCGCGCCCTGATCTCGAACGGCATGCTGCGCGGCGCGCGCCACAAGTTGTGGTGTATCGGCCCGATGTTCCGACATGAGGCGCCGCAGGCCGGGCGCTACCGGCAGTTCTGGCAGGTCGACCTCGAGGCGGTGGGGTTCCCCGGGCCCGACGTCGACGCCGAACTCATCATGCTGTGCGCACGGCTGTGGCGCCTCCTGGGGATCTCCGGGCTCAAGCTCGAACTCAATTCACTGGGGACGCCCGAGAGCCGCCGCGTGTACCGCGAGAGGCTGGTGGAATACTTCCGCGGCCACGCCGCGCAGCTCGATGCCGACAGCCAGCGCCGTCTGGCGGGCAATCCGCTGCGTATCCTCGACAGCAAGAACCCCGCGATGCAGGAGCTGATCCGCAACGCCCCGGTGCTCACCGAGCACCTGGACCCCGAATCCCGGGCGCACTTCGAGCAGCTGTGCGCCATGCTCGAGAGCGTGGGGATCCGTTACGAGGTCAACCCGCGCCTGGTCCGCGGCCTGGACTACTACACCCGGACCGTATTCGAGTGGATCACCCAGTCCGCCGTCGCCCAGAATGCCGTATGCTCCGGCGGCCGTTATGACGGGCTGATCGCGCAGCTCGGCGGCGAGGCCACCCCAGCGGTAGGTTTCGCGATGGGGGTCGAGCGGCTGGTGAGCCTGATGACCAGCGGCGGCCAGCTGCCAGCCGCCGCGGTGCCGGACCTGTACGTGGTGGTGGCCGGCGAACAGGCTGCCGCGCGCGCACTCCAGGTGGTGGAGCAGCTGCGCGATGCACGCCCGGGGCTGCGGATCGAAGTGAACATGGGCGGGGGCAACTTCAAGGCGCAGTTCCGGCGCGCCGACCGCAGTGGCGCCCGGCTGGCCCTGATCCTGGGCGACGAAGAACTCGCCCGGGGCGCCGTGGCGATGAAACCTTTACGCGAGCAGTCCGGTCAGAGCGAGTGTCCGCTCGGCCAGCTCGCGGCCGGCGTGGATGCCGCACTCGCAGCCCTGGGGCCTGCGGACGCTGCGCCGGCACCGTGAAGTTGGGGAGGAAGCGTGGAAGAGTATCTGTCTGAGAAGGAGCAGTGGGAGTGGTTGAAGGCTCAGGTCCGCAGCAATGCGCCTGCCGCCCTCCTGGCCGTCCTGCTCGTGGTCGGTGGCGTGGCTGGTTGGCGCTGGTACCAGCAGCACCAGGATGCCGCCCGGCTCGAAGCCGGGGCGCGTTACATGCAGATCCTGCAGCACCTGGAGAAGGGCGAGCAGGACAAGGCGTTCGCGCTCGTGGCGCAGCTCGAGCACGACACGCCCGACTCCCCCTACACCGACCAGGCGCGTCTCCTGGCCGCGCGGGTGTACGTGGATACCAATGACTTCGACAAGGCGGCCACGATGCTCGCCGCCGTGGCGTCCCAATCCAAGGACCCGCAGCTCGCGGTAATCGCCCGCCAGCGCTTGGCACGGGTGCAGATTGCGCAGGGCAAGCCCGACGCCGCCCTGGAGACGCTCAAGGGGACCGAGGGCGGCGCGTTCGCGGCCCGCTACCACGAGGTGCGCGGGGACGCGCTGTACGCCAAGGGTGACAAGGCCGGCGCGCTCACCGAATACCAGGCGGCGCTCGAGCCCGGCAGCGCCGATGCGCAGCTGCTGCAGCTGAAGATCGCTGACCTGGGGGCCGCGCCGCCCGCAGCCAAGGGCGACCCCGCCGCCGCGAGCGTGGGCAAGTGACCATGAAGCATTACTTCCGGGTGCCGGCGATCGTGCTGCTGGCCGCGGGCCTGGTGGCGGCCTGCTCCAAGGACAAGGCGGTCGATGCGCCCGCGAAGCTCACCGCCCTCAATCCGAGCCTGCGCGTGGAGCATCTCTGGGATGCCACCGTGGACGACAAGAAGGCGGTGGCGCTGCGGCTGGGACTGGAGCTCGCGGTCGATGGCGACGTGGTCTACGCCGCCGGGCACAAGGGCGAGGTGCTGGCACTGCAGCTGAAGAACGGCCGCACCGTATGGCGCACGCGCCTGAAAGCGCCGCTGTCTGGCGGCGCCGCCGTTGGCGGCGGACTGGTCGTGGTAGGTACCAGCGACGGGCGTGTCTTCGCGCTCAACCAGGCCGACGGCAAGCCGCGCTGGGACGTGCGCATCAACGGGGAAGTGCTCGCACCCGCGGCGATCTCGGCGCGTCTGGTTGTGGTGCGCACCGGTGACGGCAAGCTGCGGGGCCTGAGTCCCGCCGATGGACACGAGTTGTGGAACCAGGAGCAGCAGGTGCCGCGCCTGTCGCTGCGCGGCACCTCGCGGCCGCTCATCGTGGGCGACACCGTGCTGTGCGGCTTCGACAACGGCAAGGTGGTCGCGGTCAACGGCAACGACGGCTCGCTCGTCTGGGAGGCCACGGTCACCCCGCCGCACGGACGCACCGAGCTCGAGCGGCTGGCCGACATCGATGCCGCAGTCCTGGTGCAGGGGCAGAATGTCTACGCCGTGGGCTTCCAGGGGCGCGTCGCCATGCTCGCGCTCGACACCGGTCAGGTGTGGTGGTCGCACGAGCTTTCCAGTTATCGCGGCATGAGCCTCGATGAGGACACACTCTACGTCTCGACCGCCGAGGGCGAGGTGGTCGCCCTGCGGGCACGTACCGGCGCTGAGATCTGGCGCCAGAGCGTGCTCCTGCATCGCGGCCTCTCGGCGCCCGGCAACCTCGCCGACTCGATAGTCGTCGGCGACTACCAGGGCTACGTCCACTTCATCGACAAGGCGAGCGGCGGACTGCAGGCGCGCACGCGCGCTGGCAAGGTGCGCATCAGCGCCACTCCGATCGTGGTCGGCAACATCGTGCTGATCGAGAACGATCGCGGCGGCATCAATGCCTTCAGGGTGAGTCCGCTGCCGGGCGCGCCGAAGCCGGTGCCGGCTTCGCTCCCCGCGCCTCCGGCGCCGGCAGCCGCGGCAGCACCAGCACCAGCACCCGAAACCGCGCCCGCGCCCCCGGCGACGCCGCCTGCGGAGTCCCCGGACACCAAGTAAGGCTGCAGCCTTACCGGGCGCCCGGACAGGTCCGTAAGCCATGCTGCCCGTCGTAGCCCTGGTCGGTCGCCCGAACGTCGGCAAGTCGACGCTCTTCAATGTCCTCACCGGCACCCGCGACGCCATCGTTGCGGACGTGCCGGGACTCACCCGCGACCGCCAGTACGGGTTCGGCCGGGTGGGCCCGGTGCCCTGCGTGGTCATCGACACCGGGGGGCTGGTAGAGAACCCCGTCGGCATCGAGGCGCAGATGCGCGCGCAGACCGAGCGCGCGGTCGCCGAAGCTGATCGCGTGGTGTTCGTCGCCGATGCGCGCGCCGGCGTCTCGCCCCAGGATCATTTCGTGGCCCGCGAGCTGCGGCGCGCCGGCAAGCCCGTCACCCTGGCCCTGAACAAGGCGGAAGGGCTCGACTCCGACGTCGCGGCCGCGGACTTCCACGCGCTGGGATTCGGCGAGCCGGTGCCGATCTCGGCAAGCCATAGCCAGGGCTGCGGTGAGCTGATGGAGCGGGTGCTGGCCGGGTTCGAGCCCCAGAGCGAGGCCGAGTCCGAGGATGGCGCGATCCGCATCGCCGTCATCGGGCGACCGAACGTGGGCAAGTCGACCCTCGTCAACCGGCTGCTGGGCGACGAGCGGGTCATCGCCAGCGACCAGCCCGGCACGACCCGCGACAGCATCCTCGTGCCGTTCGAGCGCGACGGGCAGCTGTTCCTCCTGATCGATACGGCCGGCGTGCGACGCCGGGCGCGCGTGGAGGATGCGGTCGAGCGCGCCAGCGTCGCCAAGACCCTGCAGGCGATCGACGAGGCCCACGTGGTCATCCTGGTGCTTGACGCCCACGACACCATCGCCGAGCAGGACGCGAGCGTGCTGGGGCTGGCACTGGAGCGCGGTCGTGCACTCATCATCGCCGTCAACAAGTGGGACGGCATCCCGATGGAGCAGCGCGAGGAAATCCAGCGCCAGCTCTCCCTGAAGCTCGACTTCGTGCCCTTCGCGCCGCTGCACTTCATCTCGGCGCGTCACGGGACCGGCGTGGGCGACCTCATGAAGTCCGCCGTGCGGGCCTACGAGGCGGCGATGCGCACGATGCCCACGCGGGAACTGACCCGCACGCTCGAGAAGGCGATGACGGTGCACCAGCCGCCGCTGGTGCGCGGCCGTCGCATCAAGCTGCGCTACGCCCATCAGGGCGGGCGCAACCCGCCGCGCATCATCATCCACGGCAACCAGACGGCCTCGGTTCCCGAGGCGTACACGCGCTACCTCGCCAACGTGTACCGCAAGGTCTACGACCTCTTTGCGACGCCGGTCTTCATCGAATACCGGACCGACAGCAACCCCTTCAAGCGCGAACGCCGGGTGAAGCCGCCGCCGGAGCGACTCGCGCGCAAGGGGCGCAAGAGCAAAGCGCGCGCAACGAAGACCCGGCGGCGCTGAGCCATTTCCCCAGCTGACATTCCGCCCCATTCAGATCGGGGCACGACAAGACCTGCGCGGAAGCGCTAACGGGGCGAACGACCGTTGACTTGGTTGAGCGTGACGGTGTTCAGCCCTGGCTGCAGGACGACTGGCAGAACCCATATCAAGGGCTTTCCCTGGGTGGCCGAGACACCGACGACGTAATATGCACCTGGGCGCATGGGCGGGGTTTGGGCGTGCCCCTGTGCATCGGTCATGACCCGGCCGAGCGCGCCCTTGACGGTTGCGACGATCTCGCCCAGGCAAACGGGGACCGATCGGCAATCCGAGGCGATCTTGGCCTGCAAGGAGACCCCGTCCGGCAAGGGCAGCCCCGCCGCCAAGTAAGTTGCCTGGGGATCTTGCATCATCACCCAGAGCGAGGCATTGACCAGTGGTGTAACCGCTCCAGGTCCTGCGATGCCAGCCTGAAATTGCAGCGTGGCGTTGTGGGTCTGGCGCCTTTCCTGCTCCGTCTCTTCTCGCTGCAGCGTGCAACCCATGGCAGAGACGGCGTGATCGGGATCCGGCAGGCGCATTACGATGGGTTGCGCGCTCGATCCCTTGAGCAAGACGGCGATGGTCGAACCCGTGCCGTGATATTCGACGTGCTGGACTGATTCGATGCGGCCATCGTGATCCAGCCGCTCAAAACTCGCGGGGCCGAAAGTCACTTCCTTCCCGAACATCGATTCGCAGCCGCCGCTTAGCATGCCGCTGGCCATTTCGCCGAGCGGTCCGATACCGCTCAAGTCCGTGCCCGCAGTCCCGCCGCTTGCGTGCCACCGGCCGATTAGCAGGTTGCGATCGGCCGCCACCAAGGGCGCGGTGGCCAGGCTTCCTACGAAGAACTCGTTGGCGAGCTGTGCGGCCGCTGTGGAGCCCGACCCAGCGCGCCCAGCACCACCGGTGGAACCCGCTCCGATGTTCGCAGTCGGGTTTCCGGATTGCGTGGTCCTGACGCCATCCTCCGTCATCACGCCCATATTGTCTTCTGATCTGGGGTGCAGATTGTCCTCGGAGGGCGCTTGAGCGTGCGCGGCGATGACCGCGAGTGCGTTGAACAGGAAGAACGCCGTCCTGATCCATTGCAAGCGACCCGCACCGATCATCAGTGAGGCCCCATGCCGGTACACTGCACCGTGCCGCTGCGCAGGCATAGACTGCAGGCTTGTTGATTCAGACCGCCACGCTCATAGCAGGCTCCCAGGCAGCGCGGGCACGTCATCCGTCCCGATCCACCACACACTGCGCAGCGGGCAGTGCTGCCGCCGGAGGAAGCGCCGGTCCAGCCTCCCGCCGGTCCCGCATCGCCCGACCCCGGTTGCCACGCCTCCGTGGGCAACGTCCACGGAGGCGGTCCTGCAAGCTTCAACGTCAGGGGGGCAAATATCGGAACCAAAAATGGCCTGCCCAGCAAGGTCATCAGCGGCAGGCAGATCCACAAGCCCATGGAAATCAACAGCAAGCCGCCCATGACCAGCCCGCGCAGCGTCGACCTTGAGCCGTGCGCCCAGGAGCTAGATCCCTGCGGCAATACTGCGTCGGCGAGGATCAGCGCCAGGGTCAGGCCGCCGAACACAACCAGAGATTGCCTCGCGTGCCAGCGAACACTGCGGCGCTCGGCCCTCATGACATAAACTGCCGACAGCCAGCCCAGCGCGTAGGCAAGAAAGCCGTACAGGCGGTCACCCTTATCTTCCGGCGTCATGGACACCCCTCAGGCGTTTGCATTTTGCGTTACCCCTCTCCTACCCTTTGCGCAGAAAGCCGGATTCACTGTCATGAGTACGCAAAATGTCTCGACTGGAGATGCCGAGGAGCCGGTTCCGGCACGTCCCGCCGGCCTTGACCGCGGCCAGCTCGACCTCCAGTACAGCCTCGCGTACGAAGAACTGCGACACCTCGCGAGTCGCGTAAAGCGCGGTGATCCAGGCCTGACGCTCAGCCCGACCGCGCTGGTCAACGAGGCCTGGATCAAGCTGGCCAGGTCTCCCGGTCTCCAAGTCGAGTCTCCGCTGCACTTCAAGCGCATCGCGGCCCGCGCCATGCGACAACTCCTTGTCGAAGCAGCCCGTCGGCGCAACGCGCGCAAGCGTTGTGACAGCGCGACATTCATCGCATTCGACGAATCGCTCATTGCAACTCCGGGCGTGCAGATCGATGTGCTGGCACTGAACAACGCGCTGCTGGAGCTCGCGCGGGTCGCGCCTCGTCAAGCTGACATCGTCGAAAGTCGCTTCTTCGGCGGCCTTGAATTCGACAACATCGCCTCTCTGCTCGGGATTTCCGAATCGACCCTAATGCGCGACTGGCGGGCCGCCCGCGCATGGTTGAGCGCCCGCCTCGGCGACTGACCGGGCGGTCACGGCAAGCACCCATGGACGCGGGACGTTGGGAGCGACTTCAAGCGATCTTCAACCACGCAGCAAGCTTGCCGGCGGATGAGCGCGATGCGTATGTACGTTCGGAGTGCGGATCCGATCAGGAACTGAACGACGAAGTTCGCTCCATGCTGCGGCACGATGCATCGCCCAGCCCCCTTGACGAGGATCTTGCAGGCACCGCCGCGGCCACCCTCGGCTCATCGCCGTCTCTGATCGGCGGAGCGTTGGGTCCGTACCGCATCGTGCGCCTGATCGGGGAGGGCGGTATGGGCGTGGTCTATCTCGCGGAGCGCGCGGACCTCGATGCCCGCGTCGCAGTGAAAGTTCTGCGCGATGCGTCGCTGTCGCCTTCCCGTCGCGAGCGATTCTTCGCCGAGCAAAGGACGCTCGCGCTGCTAAGTCATCCTGCCATCGCCCGCATCTTCGATGCAGCCGTCCTGCCGGACGGGACCCCGTACTTTGTCATGGAATACATCGACGGTATTCCCCTCATGCAGTACTTCCGCGGCGGCAAGTACTCCATCGCGCATCGCTTGCGGATGCTTCGCGACGTGTGCGAAGCCGTGCGGCACGCCCATGGTCAAGCAGTCATTCATCGCGACCTGAAACCCTCGAACATCCTGGTGAAGCGAGGCGGCTCAGTCCACTTGCTGGACTTCGGTATTTCCAAGCAGATCGAAGCCTTCGCCCCGGAACAGGACCTGACTGTCACGGGTTTGCGCCTTCTGACTCCTGCATACGCCTCGCCGGAACAGTTCCGCGGTGAGCGAGTCGGCGTCGGCGCCGATGTCTACTCGCTCGGGGTCATCCTCTACGAGCTGCTCGCCGGGAAGCCTCCGTTTGATCTGTCACATCTCACTCCTGCCGAAGCCGCTGAAGCGATTACCAGACGGGATCCCGTGAAGCCTTCTATCGCCGCGCGCCGCGCGGGCGCCACCGGCGACGCTCTCGCTTGCACCTTGTCTCGAAGCGCCTGGGCCGATCTCGACGTTCTATGTCTCAAGGCCATGCATAAGGACCCGAGACGACGCTACCCATCCGCCGAAGCGTTGATTCGTGACATCGACAATTATCTCGACAATAAGCCGCTCGAGGCGCGCCCCGAGGGTCTCGGCTATCGCGTATCCAAGTTCGTCCGGCGCAATTTCCCCGCGGTCTTGGCCACGGGGGTGGTGCTGCTCGTCATCACCAGCATGGCGGCGTGGTTTACCGTGCGCTTGGCCGTGGCGCGCGACGCCGCGCTCGCGGAGGCCGCGCGCACACAGCGCATTCAGAAATTCATGACCAGCCTATTCCAAGGTGGCGACCCTTCAGCGGGCCCCGACTACACGTTGCGTGTCATCACGCTGCTTGATCGAGGTGTGGGCGAAGCCCGGGCGCTCAAGGATGATCCCGAAGCTCAAGCGGAGCTCTACGACACTCTGGGCGGCCTCTACGATAACCTCGGGAAGCTCGACACCGCCGATTCTCTGTTGAGCGACTCGCTAAGCCTGCGCAAGTCGATCTTCGGCAGCGACAGCCCGGAGGTTGGCGAAGCCCTGGTCGCCTTGGGGCGCCTTCGTGATGATCAGGCTCGCTTGCCCGAGGCAGAGAACCTCATCCGTCAGGGACTCGACATCGAGGGCCGTCATCTCGGTCCCGGCCACCCGGAGATCGTAAAAGCCACTACGGCCCTGGGGAAGGTCCTCGAAGACCGGGGCTCCTATAAAGCCGCCATTCAGGTGCTCGCCACTGCCGCGGCGATCCGCCCGGGTAGCGAACCCATCGCTCCCAATCTGGCCGACACGTTCTACGAGTTGGCGAACTCGCATTTCTACGCTGGGCATTACGACATCGCCGAAGACCTGAACCAGAAACTGCTCCCGGTCTACCGCGCGCTCTACGGCGCCGGCCATCCGCGCATCGCGGATGTTTACGTTAATCTTGCCGCGATCCGCCATGACCGTACCCGATATGCGGAAGCTGAAGCGCTCGAGCGCCGAGCGCTTCAGATCGTCGAGAGCTGGTACGGTGAAAACAGCCCGATTACCGCCGCAGACCTGACCATGCTCGGGCGAACCCTCGTGTTCGAAGACCGCTACGACGAAGCTGTCACGCTGCTGCGCCGATCGCTCGCCATCAAGGAGGTCGTGTACGGGCCGGTGCATCCCAGTGTTGCCTCGTCGTTGAATGAGTTGGGGAACACCGCGGTTCGTGAGCACCGGTACAAAGACGCCGAGCAATACTTCACGCGCATGGCTGCCATCTATCACGAGATCTATGGCGATCATCACTACCTCGTGGGAATCGCGACCTCCAATCTTGCGGCAGCATTCGCCGGCGAGAAGGATTGGGCGCGCGCAGAGCCGCTTTTTCGGCAGGCCGTCCACATTTTTACCGCGGCCCAATCCCCGACTCACATCAATACGGGGATCGCACGCACCAAGCTCGGTCATGTTTTGCTCGCCGAGAAGCAGTACGCGGCCGCAGCGGAGGAGTCGCACGCCGGTTACGAAATTCTCGTCAAGCAGATCGAGCCCACGGCCAGCTGGCTTATAAACGCCCGCAAGGATCTGGCAGAAGAATTCGACGCGCTTAACGAGCCTGATAATGCCCGGCGCTATCGTCAGGAACTCGCGTCAATCGACGCGGCCTCGCCGGGGCTATCGCCGCAGGTAGGTTCGAGGTGAGATGCGACGTGCACCGCGCCACTTTCAGGTGAGTGCTACCGGCACCCGATCACGCCGAAAACGTCGGTCCAAATTATTCGGCCGTGGCCGTGCCGCATAGTCGAGCCAGCGCGGCCACGCACTTGCACCAGGGGCATCACTTCCACCTTCAAACAAAGCGTGTATCGCACCGAACCAGGGTAAACCGCCAGCAGCCGATGCAATTCCAAGTCTTCGAGTGCCGAAGCCATCGACGGCGTCATCTGAAACTTTCACTCCCACTCGATCGTCGCGGGCGGCTTACCGGAGATGTCGTAAACGACGCGGGAGATCCCGGCGACCTCATTGACGATGCGCCGCGAGACGAGGTCCAGGAAGTCGTAGGGCAGCCGCGCCCAGTGCGCGGTCATGAAGTCGATGGTCTCGACCGCGCGCAGCGCGATCACGTAGTCATAGCGGCGACCATCTCCCATGACGCCCACCGAGCGCACCGGCAGAAACACGGCGAAGGCCTGGCTGGTGCGGTCGTAGAGGTCGTGCCGTCGCAGTTCGTCGATGTAGATCGCATCCGCGCGCCGCAGCAGGTCGGCGTATTCCTTGCGCACTTCGCCCAGGATGCGCACCCCCAGGCCCGGCCCCGGGAAGGGGTGGCGGTAAACCATCTCGCGCGGCAGGCCGAGCTCAATGCCCAGGCGCCGCACCTCGTCCTTGAACAGCTCCCGCAGCGGCTCGACGAGCTTGAGGTTCATCTTCTCGGGCAGGCCGCCGACGTTGTGGTGCGACTTGATCACATGCGCCTTGCCGGTGCGTGCGCCGGCGGACTCGATGACGTCCGGGTAGATTGTCCCCTGCGCGAGGAACTTTACGTCCTTGAGCTTCTGCGCTTCCTCGTCGAAGACCTCGATGAAGAGACGACCGATGATCTTGCGCTTGGCTTCGGGATCCGTGACGCCGGCCAGTGCCTTGAGGAAGCGGGCTTCCGCGTCCACGCGGATCACGCGCACACCCAGGTGCTGCGCGAACGTCTGCATCACCTGGTCGCCCTCGCCCAGGCGCAACAGGCCGTGGTCCACGAACACGCACACCAGCTGGTCGCCGATGGCGCGGTGGAGGAGGGCGGCGACCACCGAGGAGTCGACGCCGCCGGAGAGTCCGAGCAGCACTGAGCCCTTGCCGACCTGCGCCCGCACGCGCGCGATGGAGTCCTCGATGATGTTGCCGGTGTTCCAGAGGGAATCCGAGCCTGCGATGTCGCGCACGAAGCGCTCGAGCAGGCGCGCGCCCTGCTTCGTGTGCGTGACCTCGGGATGGAACTGCACACCGTAGAAGCGGCGGCGCTCGTCGCTCATGGCCGCAAACGGGATGGTGCCGGTGGTGGCGCATGCGGTAAACCCGGGCGGCAGCACGTCCACGCGATCGCCGTGGCTCATCCACACATCCAGCTGCGCCTGGCCGCTGGCGCTGCGTCGATCCTTGAGATCGTCGAGCAGGCGCGAGGGCCCGGTGACTGTCACCTCGGCATAGCCGAACTCACGCTCGCTCGCCGGCGTCACGCGCCCGCCCAGCTGCTGCGCCATGGTCTGCATGCCATAGCAGATACCGAGCACCGGGATTCCCAGCTCGAAGACCGCTGCCGGGGCCCGCGGGGGGTCGCGGTCGGTGACGGACTCGGGGCCGCCGGAGAGGATCACGGCGCGGGGTGCAAAGGCGCGCACTTCGGCGTCGCTCACGTCCCAGGGGTGGATCTCGCAGTACACACCCAGCTCGCGCACGCGGCGGGCGATCAGCTGCGTGTACTGCGCGCCGAAGTCCAGGATCAGGATGCGGTGCGCGTGGATGTCGGGGTGGGAGGCGCTGGCCGCGGGCGCGGCCGGCAAAGAAACGCTCGCCATAGTCAGTGCTCAGGACACCCGGTAGTTGGGCGCCTCCTTGGTGATGGAAACGTCGTGGACGTGGCTCTCGCGCACGCCCGCCGTGGTGATGCGCACGAACACCGGCTTGGTGCGCAGGTCCGTGATGTTGCGGCTGCCGGTATAGCCCATCGCCGCCCGCAGGCCGCCGGCGAGCTGGTGCAGGATCGTGACGATGCTGCCCTTGTAGGGTACGCGGCCCTCGACGCCCTCCGGAACCAGCTTCTCGAGCTCGGAAGCGGCGTCCTGGAAGTAGCGGTCGGCCGAGCCGTGGCGCTCGCCCATCGCGCCGAGCGAGCCCATCCCGCGGTAGGACTTGTAGGAGGCACCCTGGTAGAGCTCGACCTCGCCCGGGGATTCCTCGGTGCCCGCGAACAGGCCCCCGATCATCACCGCGTGTGCACCGGCAGCGAGCGCCTTGGCGATGTCGCCGGAAAAGCGGATGCCGCCATCCGAGATCACCGGGACGTCGGTCGTTCGCAGCGCCTCGGCGACGTTCGCGACCGCGGAGATCTGCGGCACCCCGACGCCGGCGACGATGCGGGTGGTGCAGATCGAGCCCGGGCCGATCCCGACCTTCACCGCATCCGCACCGGCGTCCACCAGGGCACGGGCCGCCTCGGCGGTCGCGATGTTGCCGGCCACGACCTGGGTGTCGCCCCACTTCGCCTTGATGCGGCGCACGGTGTCGATGACACCCTTGGAGTGGCCGTGGGCCGTATCCACGACGATCAGGTCCACGCCCGCATCGCGCAGCGCCGCCACTCGATCTACGGTGTCGGGCGTCGTTCCGACCGCGGCACCGACGCGCAGCCGGCCGCCGTCGTCCTTGCAGGCGCGTGGGAACTCGGTGGCCTTCTGGAAATCCTTCACGGTGATCATGCCGACGAGCTCGTTGCTGCGGCTGACCACCAGGAGCTTCTCGATGCGGTGCTTGTGCAGCAGCGCCAGCACTTCATCCTTCGGAGCGTCCTCACGCACCGTGACC
Source organism: Pseudomonadota bacterium (assembly GCA_018241425.1). Classification (GTDB taxonomy): domain Bacteria; phylum Pseudomonadota; class Gammaproteobacteria; order Steroidobacterales; family Steroidobacteraceae; genus 13-2-20CM-66-19. The sequence continues at coordinate 276,225 of JAFEDU010000004.1, read as the reverse complement.
AGGCGCTCCTCCGGGGTCATCACCGCGGAGACCGGCTGGTCGAGCTTGTCCTCGAAGCGCAGGTCGCGGTGCGTGACGATGCCGACGGCCTTGCGGCCGACGACCACCGGCACGCCCGAGATGCCGCGGGCGCGGGTGAGGTCGAGCACCTCGCGGATGCTCATGTTCGGGGACACGGTGATGGGATCGCGGATGACACCGCTCTCGAACTTCTTCACCCGGCCGACCTCGCGGGCCTGGGCCTCAATGGTCATGCTCTTGTGGATGATGCCGATGCCGCCTTCCTGGGCGATGGTGATCGCGAGGCGTGCTTCGGTGACCGTATCCATGGCCGCCGAGACGAGCGGCACGTTGAGCCGGATGCGGCGCGTGACCTGGGTGGAGAGATCGACCTCGCGGGGCAGGATTTCCGAGTACGCCGGGACGAGGAGGACGTCGTCGAAGGTGAGAGCTTCTTCGAGAATGCGCATGCGTAATTATATAGGCCCCGGCGGCGACGGTAAACCTCGTGCTAAGGTCGCCAAATGCCTTCGGATTTCGAACCGCGCGCCACCGCCGGAGCCCTACGCGAGGTCTACAGCGTCACCCGCCTGACCCGTGAGGTACGGGCTCTGCTCGACCGCAGCCTCGGCGTCGTCTGGGTCGAGGGCGAGATCTCGAACTTCTCCCAGCCGGCCTCCGGCCACTGGTACTTCTCGCTCAAGGACCGCGACGCGCAGCTGCGCTGCGCCATGTTCCGCATGAAGAACATGCTGGTCGGATTCACGCCGCGCTCGGGCACCCAGGTCGTGGTGCGGGGCCGCATCAGCGTCTACGAGGCACGCGGTGAGTATCAGCTCATTGTCGAGCACCTCGAGGAAGCGGGCCTGGGCGCGCTGAAGCGCGAGTTCGAGCGACTGAAGGCGCGGCTGCAGGCGGAAGGACTGTTCGCGCTCCAGCGCAAGCGGCCCTTGCCCGTGTTCCCGCGGCGCATCGGCGTCGTTACCTCCCCGACCGGGGCTGCCCTGCGGGACATCCTGCACATCCTCGGGCGGCGCTTCCCGGCCGCCGACGTCCTGATCTATCCCTCCCCGGTGCAGGGCGCAGCCGCCGCACCGGCGCTGACGCAGGCCGTCACACTGGCCTCGGCGCGCGTCGAGTGCGACGTGCTCGTGCTCGCCCGCGGCGGCGGCTCGCTCGAGGACCTGTGGGCCTTCAATGACGAGCAGCTCGCCCGGGCCATCGCCGCCTGCGCCCTGCCGGTGGTCTCCGGGGTCGGTCACGAGGTCGACTTCACCATCGCGGACTTCGTGGCCGACGTGCGGGCGCCCACGCCCTCGGCGGCGGCGGAGCTCGTGGTCCCGGACCGGCAGGGCGTCCTCGGCGCGCTCGAGCGCACCCTCCAGCGCATGAGCTCCGGCATGCGCCGGGAGCTGCGGCTCCTCGGTGCGCGCCTCGAGGCTACCGAGCGGCGCCTGAAGCTCGCCCACCCCGGCCTGCGCCTCACGCAGCAGACACAGCGCCTCGATGACCTGTCCCAGCGTCTGGCAGGGGCGGCCCGCGCTCGCCTGCACCGGGAGGCCAGCCGCCTCGCGGGCCTCGGCGAGCGTCTCGCGCACGTCTCGCCGCGCCACGTGCTGCAGGACTATCGGCGGCGCACGGCCGAACTGAACGCGCGGCTCGACCATGCCTGGAAGGCCGACATGTCGCGGCGCTCGCACCGCCTCGAACTTGCGCAGCGGGCACTCCATACGGTGAGTCCGCTCGCGACCCTTACGCGCGGTTTCGCCATCGTCACCGGCCCGGGCGGACTGGTCACCGACGCGGCGGCCGTTGAGGTGGGGAGCGAGATCACCACGCAGCTCGCGCAGGGCCGGCTTACCGCACGCGTGACAGGGAAGCATTCATGACGTTTCTGCGCTTCGTTCCGCTCGCACTCCTCGCCCCCGTGGCGGCCTCGGCTGCCCCGGCGCCCGGGTTGCCGGACGCGGAACTCGTGCCCGGCGGGGTGGCGCTCCTGCATATCGAGGCGCCTGCCGGGAATGCGCCGGAAGTCACGTTCCAGGATCACCGGGTTCTGGTGCTGCGCGAGGGCGCCGACTGGATCGCCGTGGTCGGCATCCCGCTGTCGCAGGCACCAGGGCCTGCCGCAGTGCGCATCCGGGACGGCACGGCGGCGGGCCGGACGCTCGGGTTCGACGTGGCCGACAAGACCTATTCGGAGCAGCGCCTCACGGTGGCGCCGAAGCAGGTCGATCTTTCCCCGGAGGACCTGGCGCGCGTCAACCGCGAGCAACCGCATATCCACGCGGTCGTGGGTGCCTTTTCGGAAGACGTGCCCGCGACCCTGCGCCTCCTGCCGCCGGTGCCGGGCATCCGCTCCAGTTCCTACGGTTCGCGCCGCGTGTTCAACAACCAGCCGCGCAGCCCGCACAGCGGCATGGATATCGCTGCGGATGCCGGGACGCCGATCCACGCGGCCGCTGACGGGCGCGTGTCCGATACCGGGGACTACTTCTTCAACGGCAACACCGTGATCATCGACCACGGACATGGGCTCATCACCATGTACTGCCACCTGAGCGCGATCGACGTGCATCCGGGCGAGATGGTCAAGGCGGGCGCGGTGATCGGGCGCGTGGGGGCTACCGGCCGTGTCACCGGCCCGCACCTGCACTTCGGCGTGGCGCTCAACACCAGCTTCGTCGACCCCGCGTTGTTCCTGCCGCCGCCGGAACCGTCCCGTGAGCCCCCCGGCTGAGGAAACCCGCGATACGCGCCTGATGCGCCTGGCACTCCAGGAGGCGCATGCCGCGCGTGCACGCGGCGAGGTCCCGGTCGGGGCCGTGCTGGCACGCGGGGAGGGCGTGATCGCGCGGGGCGGCAACAGCCCCATTGAGCTCCGCGATGCCACCGCACACGCCGAGATCCTCGCCCTGCGGGCTGGCGGGCACGCACTGGACAGCTACCGGCTGACCGGTACGACGCTCTACGTGACCCTCGAGCCTTGCGTCATGTGCGCGGCAGCGATCGTGCACGCCCGCATCGAGCGACTCGTTTTCGGTGCCTGGGATCCAAGGGCCGGCGCTGCGGGGAGCCTCATCAACGTCTTCACGCTCCCGGGCCTGAACCACCGCGTCGATCTTTTCGGTGGAGTGCTCGTGGAAGAATGTTCCGCGCTGCTGCAGGAGTTCTTCGCCGCCCGTCGCTGAGCCGCGCCTGCCTAGCGATGCAGGGGCGCGGGCGTGGCAGGGGTAGCTACGGGAGCAGGCGGAGCCGCGGGTGCGGGATCGGCGGGCGGAGGGGCAGCCGGTCGCGGAGGTGCCACGACCGTGGCGCGTCCCTCGCCGGGCTGCCACTCGAGCAGGGTAAGGTAGCGCTGGATACGGTCGACGAACTGCACCGGCTCCCAGCCGCGCGCGTAGCCGCGCTTGGCGCGCTCGAACCAGGGTTCCTGCGCGAGCAGCGGCAGGGCGGCGCGCACGTCCGCCCACGAATCGGGGTTCTTGCCGCGTGACTGGGCGATGATGCGCGCATCCTCCAGGTGCCCGAAGCCGACGTTGTAGGCGGCGAGCGTGAGCCAGGTGCGATCCGGTTCGGCGATGCGGTCGGGGATCATCTCCCGGACCTGCGCCAGGTAGCGCGCGCCGCCGTCGATCGACTGCGCCGGGTTGTTCCGGTCCTTGATGCCCATCGCCTGCGCCGTGTCGGCGGTGAGCATCATCACCCCGACCGCGCCGTCACCCGACACCGCGCGCGGGTCCCACTTGGACTCCTGGTAGCCCACCGCCGCCAGCAACCTCCAGTCAATGCCGGTCTGGGTTGCTGCCTCCTCGAACCAGGCCCGAAACGGCGGCAGGCGCTCGTTGACGTGCCCCTGGAACTCGCGTGACTCCTCGTACGCGAACGGCCGGGTGTCGCCGGAGGATTCCTGCACCAGCTGCGGCAGGCGCCCGGAGGCGGCGAGCTTGCGAAAAAAAGTGTTCACGCTCGCAAGCAGGGCCGGTGCGTTACGCCGCACCATCCACTGCACCGGGCGCTTCTCGGGCAGCGCAAAGCCCACCAGTACGTTCGGATAGAGGTGGTGTGCAAAGGAGAACTCGCGCTCGTCGGTGATCGCGTAGTCGGCCTGTCCGGAATCCACGTCCTGGACGGGGTCGGCCGTGACGGGCGCGGCTTCTTCCCAGTGCAGGCTCGGCGCCACGGTGTCCTTGAGGCGCTGCAGGGTGCGCTCCTGCGGCGTGCCGGCGCGCACCGCCAGGCGCGCGTTCTCCAGCTGAAGCGTGTCGCGCGGCCGGGTACCGTCGCGCCGGTAGACGACCAGCTGCGGGATCAGCGAGTAGGGCGCGGCCGCATCCGCGACCCGCGCCCACTCGGGACTGCTGGTCAGGGAAGCCGCCGCGATGTCGGCCCGCCCGGCGCCGATTTCCGCTTGCAGGTCCCGCTCGCTGGCTACCGGGTACATGTGCAGCCGCACGTTGAGGGAGGCCGCATAGGCGGTGGCCAGCTCGAATTCGAGCCCCTCGGTCCCCTGCGCGCCCAGGTAATAACAGGTCGGCAGGTTGAGAGTCACCACGCGCAGCTCGCCGCGCTGGCGGATCTCCTCGACGGCATTCTTCTGGAACAGGTGCGGCGGCTCGAACTTGCTGCACCCGGGCAGGGCGGCGAGGACGAGGACCGCGGCGACAGCCAACGCGCGCACGAACCACCCCCTCTCCGCACGTCCTTTCCGATAGAATAGCAGCCCGCGCGCCGCCCGCAGGCAGACGGAGAGGTACCGAAGCGGTCATAACGGCGCCGACTCGAAATCGGATGGTCGGGTAAAACCGGCACGTGGGTTCGAATCCCACCCTCTCCGCCACTTTAATCCGCTTGCCCTTTCGTCCTGCGACCCTGCATCGCAGGCATGCGCTCGCGCGTCGCCGGTGGGCGACAGGGCGGGACGTGGCGCGCCTGCTGCTATGAGGAGGCCCCGCGCTCCCAACGCTTGGGCGGGGCAGGATCAGCTCTGCGGCTTTTTCTGCGCTTCGCGGTAGGCCGCCGAGAACGCCTCGACGTACGTGTGCGGCAGGTGATCCGCCGGCATCTCAATGAGATTGCGGTAGAAGGTCGTGAACAGCTCCCAGTACTGCGCCTTGTCGGCGGTACGCGCCTTGCCGCGGCGCGCGGCACGCTCGAAGCGCGCCTCGAGTTCGGCCGGATCGAGCCGGTCGAGGAACTCGACGAACGCGCTGCGCATGGCCTGGGCCATGGCGAGCTCGTGCAGCTTGGCCTCGGCCACCGTCTCGCGCAGCCACTGCACGGAATCCAGTGCGCGTCCCTCGTGCTTGAGGAATAGCGCCACCATCAGGTCCTCGACGGAGGCCTGTGCCAGGGAGGGGCGCGGGTCGTCACGGTCGGGCGCTGGGGTTTCGATGCGGTAGCGGTTGCGGGTCTCGGCACGCGTGCGCTCGAGCTCCCGAAATCCGACGAACGCTTCGCGGTAGAGCCGGCCGGCCAGGTGCAACAGGCGGCTCTGCGCATCGGCGGGTAGGCCGTCCGCCGAGATCCCGGCGCCCCGGCAGAAGGCTTCCAGTCCCGAGCGCATGTCCTCGAGCGCGATCGCGCTGCGCGGTTCGCGCGCCACGGCCTCGGCCAGCCGCGCCATGCGCTGCGAGATCGATTCGGGGGTGAGGCTCTCGGGGGCGGCGGGCGGTGGGGCTGCCGCCGGCGCCGCCGGATCGGGATCAGCAGCAGGTGTACCGCGCAGCGGCGGCAGCGGATCGAGCGTGCGGGCCAGTGCCCGCACCGATCCTGAGTTGACCGCCTGCCCGTAGGCATTGACCGGCAGGACCGGATCCGGGTCGTCCGAGGGGAGCAGCAAGTCCTCGAGGTTGATCGGGGCGCCGATGTCGCGGTCGGTGCGCTTGACGGGCTTGAGCACCTGGATGCTGGTCGGCACGGCCGCCAGGGGTTCCTCCTCGGCGGCGGGACGCTCGTCCACGGCGGCGACGATGTGGTACTCGCCCATGCGCAGCATGTCCCCGTTGGTGAGGCGGTAGCCGCTCGAGCCGCGCTTGGCGAGCGGTTCCTGCTCGTCGTTGACGTAGACCCCGTTGGTACTGACGTCCTGCAGGTAGAAGTGGCCCTCGCGGAATTGCACCCGCGCGTGGTGGGCGGAGACGTATCGGGAAGGGTCAGGCAGCACCCAGTCGTTGTCCGCCGAGCGGCCGATGGTACCGCCCTCGACGGAGAACACAGCCGTGCTGCGGTCGGCCAGCGTGCGGCGCTGGTCGCTGACGATTTTAAGCCTGAGCATGCTTCCCCGACTCAAGGACAACCCGTCCCCACTGAAAGGTCCCGGGAGCAGGCGCGGCAAGCGTCCCTGGCGCGCCCGGACATATAATGGCCAGCCTCAACGTTAGCAGTGGGCCTCCGCCGAGCCATGGCAACCAGTCACATTTTCCGGATTATGTTCGTGAATCAAGGCAAGGTTTACGAGGTCTACGCCCGCAAGGTCAGCCACGGGGAGCTGTTCGGCTTCATCGAGGTCGAAGAGCTGGTGTTCGGGGAGCGTTCCTCGGTGGTACTGGACCCCGGTGAGGAGCGGATCAAGGGCGAGTTTTCCGGAGTCAAGCGGACCTACCTGCCCCTGCACTCGATCCTGCGCATCGACGAGGTGAAGAAGAGCGGGGTCAGCAAGATCACCACGCTCGAGGGCGGGGCCACGGTCACGCAATTCCCCATGCCGATGTATTCCAGCCCGACCGGCGACAAGAAGTGAGCGAAACCGGGGCTCTGCTCGTGCTGCCGGGCGCGCCGGCGCTATCCGCGTTCCGCATCGCCAAGCTGCTCGAGCGGCTGCGCGCCATCGACCCGGGCGTGCGTGCCCTGGGTGCGCGCTTCATGCACTTCGCAGACCTGGCGAGCCCGCTCCTGCCCGCGGAAACCGGGGTGCTCACCGCGCTCCTCACCTACGGGCCGACGCTCGAGCCGGGCGCTGCCCGTGAGGGCACGACCCTGCTGATCGTCCCGCGGGCCGGGACCATCTCGCCCTGGTCCAGCAAGGCGACCGACATCGCGCACGTATGCGGGCTCACCAAGGTGCGCCGCATCGAGCGGGGGATCGAGTACCGCATCGCGCTCGAGGGCGCGGCCACGCCCGCGCGGCTTGCCGCGCTGGCGCCGGCGCTCAGCGACCGCATGACCGAGATGGCGCTGTACTCGGCCGATGACGCCGCGCGCCTGTTCGAGCGCGCCGCGCCGCGGCCGCTCACCAGCATCTCGCTCGCCGGCGGGCGGGTGGCGCTCGAGGAGGCCGATCGGCGCCTCGGGCTTGCGCTGTCGCCGCAGGAGATGGATTACCTCATCGCGAGCTTCGCGCGCCTCGGCCGGGCCCCGACCGATGTCGAGCTCATGATGTTCGCGCAGGCCAACTCCGAGCACTGCCGGCACAAGATCTTCAACGCCCACTGGGTGATCGACGGCAAGCCGCGCGAGGAGACCCTCTTCGGGATGATCCGCCACACGCACGAGCGCCACCCGGAAGGGGTGCTCTCGGCCTACCGGGACAACGCCGCGGTCATGGAGGGCTCCTCCGGCGTGCGCTACTTCCCCGACCCGCTGAGCGGCATCTACCGGGTCAGTCACGAGCCGATCGACATCCTCATGAAGGTTGAGACACACAACCACCCGACCGCGATCTCGCCGTTTCCGGGCGCTGCCACCGGCTCCGGCGGAGAGATCCGCGACGAGGGGGCCACGGGCCGCGGCGCCAAGCCCAAGGCCGGGCTGACCGGCTTCTCGGTGTCGAACCTGCGTATCCCCGGGTACGAGCAACCGTGGGAGCAGGACTTCGGCTCTCCGGAGCGCATCGCCTCCGCACTGCAGATCATGCTCGAGGGCCCCATCGGGGCGGCCTCGTTCAACAACGAGTTCGGGCGCCCGGCGATCTGCGGCTACTTCCGTACCTACGAGCAGCATGCGCAGGGCGATCCGCCGACGCGCATGCGCGGCTACCACAAGCCCATCATGATCGCCGGAGGCCTCGGCAACGTGCGCCGGCCGCACGTGCAGAAGCCCGAGGTGCCGGTCGGCGCCAAGATCGTGGTGCTCGGCGGTCCGGCCATGCTCATCGGCCTGGGCGGGGGCGCCGCCTCATCGGTGGGCAGCGGCAGCTCGAGCGCCGACCTTGATTTTGCCTCCGTCCAACGCGGCAATCCGGAGCTGCAGCGGCGCGCCCAGGAGGTGATCGACCACTGCTGGTCGCTCGGCTCGCGCAACCCCATCGTCCTCATCCACGATGTTGGCGCCGGCGGGCTGTCCAACGCCGTGCCTGAGGCGGTCGCCCATAGCGCCCGCGGGGCGCGCATCGACCTGCGCGCCATCCCGAGCGCCGAGAGCGGCATGTCGCCACTGGAGCTGTGGTGCAACGAGGCGCAGGAGCGCTACGTCGTGGTGATTGCCGCCGCCGCCGTCGAGCAGTTTTCGGCCGTCTGCGCGCGCGAGCGCTGCCCCTTCGCAGTCATCGGCACCATCGACGGTTCGGGGCAGCTGGTCGTGAACGACCCGCTCTTCCACGACGATCCGGTGGATATGCCCCTCGAGGTGCTGCTCGGCAAGCCCCCGCGTCTCACGCGCGAGGCACGCAGCGCGCCTGCGCCCCATCGCGAGCTGGACCTGCGCCCCATCGATCTCAGGGAGGCAGCCTACCGGGTGCTGCGGCTCCCGGCGGTTGCCGACAAGACCTTCCTGATCACCATCGGCGACCGCACGGTCGGGGGGATGATCAGCCGCGACCAGCTCGTCGGTCCCTGGCAGGTGCCGGTGAGCGACGTGGCGGTCACGCTCGCCGACTACCAGGGCGTCGCCGGCGAGGCCATGGCCATGGGCGAGCGCACGCCGGTCGCGGTGCTCGATGCCCCGGCCTCCGGGCGGCTTGCCGTCGCCGAGGCGGTCACCAATATCCTGGCCGCCGACATCGCCGCGCTCGGTGACATCCGGCTCTCGGCGAACTGGATGGCCGCCTGCGGCGAGCCCGGCGAGGACGCCGCGCTGTTCGAGACGGTGCGCGCGGTCGGCATGGAACTGTGCCCGCAGCTTGGGATCGCGATCCCCGTCGGCAAGGACTCGCTCTCGATGCGCACCGCATGGCGGGCCGGGGACGAGTCACGCACCGTGGTCGCCCCGGTGTCCCTGATCGTATCGGCGTTCGCGCGGGTTGCCGACGTGCGGCGCACGCTCACGCCCGCGCTGCAGCTCGACGAGCGGCCCACCTCGCTGTGGCTCATCGACCTGGCGCACGGCAAGAGCCGCCTTGGCGGCTCGGCGCTCGCGCAGGTCTATGGCATGAGCGGCGGCGCGAGCGCCGACCTGGACGTCCCGCAGCGGCTGGTGCAGCTGGCGGCGGCGCTGCGCGAGCTGCGCGCGCGCGGCATGCTGCGGGCCTACCACGACCGCGCCGACGGCGGCCTGTTCGCGACCCTGGTGGAGATGGCGTTTGCCGGGCACTGCGGGCTGGACATCGCGCTGCCGGCCGCGCGCGGGCCGGCGATCGCACAGTTGTTTGCCGAGGAGCCCGGCATCGTCGTGCAGATCCTCGCCGGCGACGAGCCGGCCTTCCTGGAGATCCTGACGCGCCACGGCCTGCACGAGGCGGCGCTGTACCTGGGTGCCCCGGTCATCGACCTGCGCATCCAGATGCGGGTCGGGGCCGCCCACCTTGACGAATCCTGGGGTGACCTCAAGCGCGCCTGGTCGGAGGTGAGCTGGCGCCTGCGGCGCCTGCGCGACGACCCGCAATGCGCCGACGAGGAGTACGCGGCCGTCACCTCGGAGGCGGAGGCCGGCCTCACGGTGGCGCTGTCGTTCGATCCGCAGCATGACATCGCTGCGCCCTACATCGCGCGCGGCCTGCGCCCGGCGGTCGCGATCCTGCGTGAGCAGGGCGTGAACAGCCAGGTCGAGACCGCGGCAGTTTTCGACCGCGCCGGGTTCACCCCGCACGATGTCCACATGACCGACCTGATCAGCGGGCGGCGCTCGCTCGCCGAGTTCAAGGGACTCGTCGCCTGCGGCGGGTTTTCCTACGGCGACGTGCTCGGCGCCGGCGAGGGGTGGGCGAAGTCCATACTGTTCCACCCCGGGGTGCGCGCCGAGTTCGAGCGGTTCTTCGGCCGCGTGGACACCTTTGCGCTCGGGATCTGCAACGGCTGCCAGATGTTCGCGGCGCTGAAGTCGATCATCCCCGGGACCGCGCACTGGCCGCGCTTCGTCCAGAACCGCAGCGAGCAGTACGAGGCACGCTTCACCCAGGTGGAGGTGCTGCGCTCACCCTCGGTGCTGTTCGACGGCATGGGCGGCTCGCTGCTTCCCATCGCGGTCGCGCACGGCGAGGGACGCGCGGAGTTTCCCTCCGCCGGCGCGGCGGAGGCCTGCAACCAGAGCGGTCTCGTGGCGCTGCGCTACGTGAACCAGGACCGCACGCCGGCGAGCAGTTATCCGGCCAACCCGAGCGGCACGCCGTTCGGCATGGCAGCGCTCAGCAATCTCGACGGGCGGGTCACGATCACCATGCCGCACCCGGAGCGCTCGTTCCGCTACGTGCAGAACTCCTGGCACCCGCGCGACGTCGGGGAATACAGTGGCTGGATGCGGCTGTTCCGCAATGCGCGCCGCTTCGTCGGCTAGCCTGGCCTTCAGCTGGCCGAGACGAATGGGGTGACGTTGCTGCCGGTCTCGTCGAGGAAGAACCGGCGCACCATGATGGCCTGCTGGAGCTTTCCTTTGCGCACGTAGGCCTCGTAGAAGAGGTCCTTGACCACTTCGAGCATGATGCCGGCCTCGTAGCCGTCCAGCAGCGGTAGCGCGGCGCGCGCATCGAGCTCGGCGCCGAACAGCACGCTCTTCATCTTGGTGAAGATCTCGGGCGCGATGCTGGCGAGCTCGCGCACCTCGTTCAGCTCATCGAACAGGCGCAGCCGTCCGGCCTCACCGAGATCGGTGAACATCGCCTGCGCGGCACGCCGGCACATGGACGCGAAGCCGTTGAAGGCACCGTTCGAGAAGCAGGTGAGGGCCTCGCGGAACAGCAGTTCCACCTCTTCCGGGATGTAAGTGAAGCTGAACTTCTCGCGCGCGCGCTCCACCTCGGTGAACTGCGGCGATAGCTCGACGCGCGCCGCGCCGTACGCACGCACGGTGAAGCGCAGGAAGATCGGCATGTGGCAGGCGTCGCACAGGTATACAAGCCCGGCCTGCTTGGGCCGGTACAGCTGCAGGTCCTCGAAGCGCGGCACCGCGCTCGGGGTGATGTGCGCGACCGCCTGGCAATTCGGGCAGGTCACGACGAGGTTCTTCTCCGTGTCGTGATGCAGCCGGCTGGCGGAATCGATATAGAGCGACATGGCCGTGAGCTTCGCGTGCCGGCTGTGTTTGTTATGTCTGCCGGCCCGCAGGGGCATGGTACCCCAGCACGGCACCGCGCGCCGCCACACGAGCTTGCGGGATGCCGGCGGCCACGTTATGTCATGGGGCGCGGGTTGCGCGCGAACGCCAGGATGCGATCGGCGAGCGTTGCGTACTCTCCGCCGAAGTGGTGCCCGGTGCCGACCTGCTCGCGCCGGATCGCCGGCTCGCTCAGGCCCGGGCAGATCGAGTCCTTCTCGCCCTCGCCGTACAGGCACAGGACCGGAAGTGCCGTGATGCGCGCGACTTCCGGGCGCGTCGGGCTGCCGCCACCGTCGCTCCCCACCCAGTCGGAGATGCTGATCTCGAACGAGGCGCTGGAGTCGATGCCGAGCAGGCTCACGCTCGCCACCTTCGCGCGCAGCTCGGGCGGCAGGCGGTTGACCACGAAGGGCAGTACGTCGGCGCCGAAGGAATAGCCGATCAGGAGCACTCGCTCCTTGTTCCAGGCGGTGAAGTAGTGTCGCAGCACGCGCGTCACGTCGCGCGCTGCCTCCTCCGGAGTCTTCTGCCTCCAGAAGTACTTGAGCGAGTTCAGCCCCACGGTCGGGACTCCCTGGGCGGCGAGGCGCGCGGCGAGTTCCTGGTCGAGGCCGGCCCAGCCCCCGTCGCCGGTCATGATCAGTGCGAACTCGGGAGAGCTGCCGGTCGCGGGCACCTCTTCTACGGGCAGGTCGCCGATCTCCGCCGGCCTTTCGGCAGCCGCAGGCTCCGGACGGGTGGCGAGGCGTGCGTAGGCATCCTTGAACTGCGGCATCCAGTTCTTCTCGACCGAGAAGCCGTGCCCGACCAGCGGCAGGCGCACGATGCTGCCGTTCTGCACTTGGGCGGCGAAGGCATCCGCCGCCGGCGCACTGCAGACCTGGTCCTTCTGCCCCTGGAACGCGATCCACGGCTGGCGCAGCGTGCGGGAGGGCTCGAAGACCAGCTCATGCTGCGCATTGGTCGAGTACTTGAGGCCTGCGCCGGGGCACAGGTTCGCACCAGAGAAATCCTGATCGGCGCAGAAACCCATGCTCAGGGCTCCCGCGAAGGTGCCGACCGGCGACTGCACCAGCGCGGCGTACACCACGGTCGCACCCGAGGAGTAACCGACGAGGACCGGCACCAGGTAGTCCTGCATGCCGATCTGCTTCTGCACCTGGTGGCTGAGCGACTCGAAGTCGGCGGCGATCATCTGGCACGGTGCGTCCGCTCGTGCGGCCGCCTTCCCGAGGCTCCCCAGGTATTGGCGGATATCGACCCCGATGACCACCGCGCCGGTGGCCATGAGCGCATGCGCCATGTTGATGACCCCGAGCTCCCAGCCGCCGTCCCCGGAGAGGAAGATGGCGACGCTCCTGGGCTTGCCCTGCGGTATGTAGACGCTCACGGTGCCGAAGCGGCCGGCCGGCAGGTGCGAGGGGTGGGCGGAGTCGGCGACGACCGGCGCCGCGGCCTTGGGGGGCGCTGCCGGGCCAGCGATGGCCGCACACGAGACCACGAGAGCGACCATCAGGGACGGAATGCGGATGAATCGGATCATCGGGCGAAGAGCTCCTTCATGCCTCCGGCGATGAGCACCGACACGTCGATGAGCACGCGCGGCAGCGCCATGCCGCCGCGCGCCACCAGGTAACGCGGTTCCCACACCGGGTCGAACTTGGACTTGTAGCGGCGCAGCCCTTCGAAGTTATAGAAGTGCTCGCCGTGCCTGAAGATGAAGTTGCCGACCCGGTGCCAGGCCGGCGCCAGCGGGTGTGCCTCGAGGCCGGACAGCGGGGCCATGCCGAGGTTGAACCAGCGGTACCCCTGCGCGCGGCCCCACAGCATGAGCTCGATGAACAGGTAGTCCATCGCGCCGCGTGGTGCATCCGGGTCGAAGCGCATCAGGTCGACCGACAGTTCCGCCCTGGTGTCGGTGGTCCACAGGTTGGCAAAGGCGGCGGGCACGCCCTGCGAGCGCACCACGGCCACCGGGAACTGCCGCAGGTAGGCCGGCGAGAAGGCGCCGACGGAGAAGCGCTTCTCGCCCGTGGACTTGCTGGCTAGCCACGCGTCCGAGATGCGGGACAGCACCGGCATGAGCGCCTCGACCCCGGACGACGGCACGACCTCGAACGTCGCGCCGTCGCGCTGGGCGCGGCGGTGCGCCTGGCGCAGGTCGGCCCGCGCGGCGCCCTCGAGCGAGAAGCTCTCCAGCGGTACCCGCGCCTCCTCGCCGATCTTGAGCGCGGCGAGCCCGAGGTCGACGTACAGCGACAGTCGCTCGGCGCACACCTGGTAGAAGACGGTCTGTCCGCCGTGGTGATCGGAGATCTCGCGCAGCCGCCACACCAGTTCCTCGGCGCCCGCCTGCGAGCCCACCGGGTCGCCGAGCGCGATCCAGCTGCGGCCGGCGATCTGGTACATCACGAACGCATCGCCGGCGTCGGAGAACAGCAGCCGCTTGTCGCCGGTGAGCGCGGCGTTGGCGACCGTGAGGTCCGACTGCACGATCAGCGCGCGCGCGCGGGCAAGTTCCTCCGGGCCCGCGACGGCGGGTTCCGGCCGCGCCGGACGCAGCATGTTCCACAGGGTGTAGGTGGCGCCAAGGATCACCACGGCCAGCGAGGCGCGCAGGATGCGCGGTGCGTTGCCGTCGAGGGCGAAGGTCCACCACAGCTCGTGGCTGTACTCGACGTGCCGGTTGGAGATCGCGCCGATCCACAGGGCCATCGCGATGACACCCGTGATGGCGACCACCCACACGGGCGTAAAGCGTTCTGAGGCGATTGCCGTCGGACGATAGAAGGCGCGCCTCCCCAGCAGCAGCACCGCGAGCACGAGCGCGAGGAGGGACGCCTCCTCGAAGTCCAGGCCCTTCAGGAGCGAGGCGACGATGCCGGCGACCAGGAGCCAGACGCTGATGTGGTAGGCCGCCTGCACGCGACGGAACAGCGCGCGTGCCAGTACCAGAAGCCCGACCCCCGCGATGCTGCCTGCGAGGTGCGAGGCCTCCACTACCGCGAGCGGCAGGAAGCGATCGAGGTAGGCTAGCCGTTCATCGACCGCCGGCGTCGCGCCGGAGAACAGCAGCAGCGCGCCGGCGAGGAAGGTGAGGGCGCCGGCGATCTGCGGCACGACCGGGATGATGTAGATGTTCGCGAGCTGCTGTGCCCACACGAAGCGCGCGCCCTGCGCGGCCAGCTCCTTGCCGCCGAACATCAGAGTGCCGACGACCAGCGGCACCAGGTAGTAGATGGCGCGGTAGGCGAGCAGCGAGCCCAGCATCGCGTCCGGCGGCACGTTCGGCACCGTGAGCAGCACGACCGCCTCGAATACCCCCACGCCGCCGGGCACGTGACTGACGATCCCCGCGATCACGGCGGCTGCGTAGACTCCGAGGAAGGTCACGAACGGCACCTGCGCCTCCGGCGGCAGCAGGGCCCACAGCACGGCGCTGCTCAGGGACAGGTCGATGACCGAAAGCCCGATCTGTGCGGCGCCGATCGCAAGTCCCGGTGGCCGCAGTGACCAGCCGCGGATCTCGAAAGCGGCGCTGGAGAAGCACGCCCACGCGGCGTAGGCCGCCACCGCGCACAGGAGCGCCGCACCCACCAGCAGCGACCAGTTGTGATGCAGGTGCAGCGCGGTGGCCGCGTGCGCGGGCGACAGCAGCAGGGACAGGCCCGAAATCGTGGCGAGCCCGATGCCGAGCGACAGGCTGCAGAATCCGGTTACGGTCGCCACGTCGACGGCGCTCAGGCCCGCGGTCACGTACAGGCGGAAGCGGATCGCGCTGCCGGTGAAGACCGCAAATCCGAGCGTATGGCCGAAGGAGTAGGCGATGAACGAGGTGAATACGATCCGCGTGTAGGGGATCACGCGCTTGAGGTAGGCCAGCGCCAGTACCTCATACGTGCTCAGCAGCCAGTAGCTGAGCGCGGTGAACAGCAGTGCCGCGAGCACCTGGCGCCGCGGGATCGAGTGCAGGTGCGCGAACACATTCTTGATATGAAGGTGGGCGAACTCGTGGTGCAGGATCAGCACCACGACACCGAACACCAGCAGCGCCGCGAGCGGCGCGAGCCATCGCGTCAGTACGCGCTCCTCGGCCGGCGGGCTTAGGGGGGTCTCGGGGCCGGACACGGCTGCGGTTCGAAAGCGGGGTGCCGCGCGCCTTCAGCGCGTCAGCGGCTTGTAGCGGATCCGGTGCGGCTGCACCGCCTCGTCTCCCTTGCGGCGCTTGTAGTCCTCCGTGTACTCCTGATAGTTGCCCTCGAACCAGACCACCTGCGAGTCGCCCTCGAAGGCGAGGATGTGGGTGGCGATGCGGTCGAGGAACCAGCGGTCGTGCGAGATCACCACGGCGCAGCCGGGGAAGTTGGTCAGTGCCTCCTCCAGGGCCCGCAGTGTCTCGACGTCCAGGTCGTTGGTCGGCTCGTCCAGGAGTAGTACGTTGCCGCCGGAGCGCAGCACCTTGGCGAGGTGCACGCGATTGCGCTCGCCGCCCGACAGCTCGCCGATCATCTGCTGCTGCTGCGTGCCCTTGAAGTTGAAGCGGCCGACGTAGCCGCGCGAGGGCGTCTCGTAGTTGCCGACCTTGATCATGTCCAGGCCGCCGGAAATCTCCTGCCACACCGTCTTCTTGTCATCGAGGGCCTGGCGCGACTGGTCGACGTAGGCAAGCTTCACCGACGGGCCGACGCGGATCTCCCCGGCATCGGCCTGCTCGGCGCCCGTCAGCATGCGGAACAGCGTCGTCTTGCCCGCGCCGTTCGGCCCGATGATGCCGACGATGCCGCCACGCGGCAGGTTGAAGGCGAGGTTGTCGATCAGCAGGCGGTCGCCGTAGGCCTTGCGCAGGCCCTTGACCTCGATCACGAGGTCGCCGAGGCGCTCGCCGGGGGGGATGTAGATCTCGTTGGTCTCGTTGCGCTCCTGGAACTCGCGCGAGGCGAGCTCCTCGTAACGCTGCAGGCGTGCCTTGCTCTTGGCCTGGCGTGCCTTCGGGTTCTGGCGCACCCACTCGAGCTCGTGCTCGAGTGTCTTACGCAGCGACTCGCGCTCGCGCTCTTCCAGGGCGAGGCGCTTCTCCTTCTGCTCGAGCCACGAGGAGTAGTTGCCCTGCCACGGGATCCCGTGACCGCGGTCGAGTTCCAGGATCCACTCGGCCACGTTGTCGAGGAAGTAGCGGTCGTGCGTCACCGCGATGACGGTGCTCGGGTACTCCTCGAGATAACGCTCGAGCCAGGAGATCGACTCGGCATCGAGATGGTTGGTCGGCTCATCGAGCAAGAGCATGTCCGGGGCGGACAAGAGCAGGCGGCACAGCGCCACGCGGCGCTTCTCGCCGCCCGAGAGCGTGCCGATCTTGGCCTCCCAGGCCGGCAGGCGCAGCGCATCCGCTGCGATCTCGAGCTTGCGCTCCAGTTCCCAGCCGCCGGCCGCGTCGATGGCATCCTGCAGCTTCGCCTGGCGTTCCAGGAGCGTGTTCATCTCCTCATCGCTCATGGGCTCGGCGAACTTGTCGGAGATTGCGTTGAATTCCTGCACCTGCCGGAAGGTCTCCCCCAGCCCCTCCATCACGGTGGTGCGGACATCCTTGTCAGGGTCGAGCTGCGGCTCCTGCGGCAGGAAGCCGATGCGGATGCCGTTCTGGGGCCGCGCTTCCCCGTCGAAGCTGGTGTCGGTACCCGCCATGATCTTCAGGAGCGAGGACTTGCCCGAACCGTTCAGCCCGAGGACGCCGATCTTGGCGCCGGGGAAGAACGACAGGCTGATGTCGCGCAGGATGACGCGCTTGGGCGGCACCACCTTGGCGACTCGATTCATTGTGTAGATGTACTGGGCCATGCGCGATTCACTGTAAGTAACTGCAAGCGGGGTGGCTCATTATATCGTTGGCGTCCGCTTTGCGGGCCGACCGGCCCTGCGGCGGCCCATGCCGGGTGCTGTGCTAGGCTTCCGCGCCGTGGAATCCCCGCACCAGAGCGACGTCGCGGCCGCTGACCTGGCCGTGGTGGTAAGTGAGCGCCTTGCCCGCTATGGGTTCGGCGACGGGCATCCGTTCGGGCCCGACCGCCACAGCGCCTTCCTGCGTGAATTCAACGCCCGCGGCTTCGACCGCCGCGTGCAGGTCATCGAGCCGCGGATCGCCTCCGAGGAGGAACTGCGCAGCTTCCACACCGCCGAGTACCTCGACTTCGTGCGGGAGCGCTCGGCCACCGGCAGCGGCTACCTCGACGGCGGCGACACGCCCGCCTTCCGGGGCGTCTACGAGGCGGCCGCGGGCGTGGTCGGTGCGACGCTCGCATCGGCCGAGGCCATCATGGGCGGGCGCTGCCGGCGCGCCTTCGTGCCCATCGCGGGCCTGCACCACGCCGCGCGCGATCACGCGGCCGGCTTCTGCGTCTTCAACGACTGCGGGGTGGCCATCGAGCGCCTGAAGCTCGCGGGTCTTGAGCGCGTGGCGTACGTGGACATCGATGCGCACCATGGCGATGGCGTCTTCTACGCATTCGAGGGCGACGTCGCGGTGGTGTTCGCGGACCTGCACGAAGACGGCCGTTACCTGTACCCGGGCACCGGCGCCGCGGACGAGATCGGCAGCGGCGCGGCGGCCGGCATGAAGCTCAACCTGCCGCTGCCCCCGGGGGCGGACGACAGCGTGTTCGACCGCCTCTGGCCGCAGGTCATCGCGCACCTGGAGAAGTTCGCCCCGCAGTTCGTGATCCTGCAGTGTGGCGCCGACAGCCTCGGCGGAGACCCGATCACGCACCTGAGACTGACGGCGCACAGTCACGGACGCGCCGCGCGCGACTTGGCCGCGCTGGCCGACCGGCTCGGCCACGGCCGGGTGCTGGCACTGGGGGGCGGGGGCTACAACCGCCAGAACATCGCCCAGGGCTGGAACGCCGTGGTCGAGAATCTGCTGTAACAGGTCGCTTTCGGTACCCCGGCGCGCCGCCGCCGGGCTTCGGGCCGCCCGGACAAGGGCGGCTAAGCCATTGATCCGGTACAATCCCGCCCCCGTTCACCTTCCCGGATTCCCGAGGCTGCGGCGCATATGTTCCGGACCAACATGACCATCGAAGGCTTCGATCCCGAGTTGGCCCGCGCCATTGCCGGTGAGCGCCAGCGCCAGGAGGATCACGTCGAGCTGATCGCCTCCGAGAACTACACCAGCCCCCGGGTGCTGGAGGCGCAGGGATCGGTCCTCACCAACAAGTACGCCGAGGGCTACCCGGGCAAGCGCTACTACGGTGGCTGCGAGTACGTGGACATCGCCGAGCAGCTCGCGATCGACCGTGCCAAGAAGCTGTTCGGCGCGGACTATGCCAACGTGCAGCCGCACTCGGGCTCGCAGGCCAACGCCGCCGCCTACTTCGCCCTGGTGCAGCCCGGCGACGCCATTCTCGGCATGAGCCTTGACCATGGCGGCCACCTGACGCACGGGGCCAAGGTCAATTTCTCGGGCAAGTTCTACCGCGCCGCGCAGTACGGCATCCGCCCCGACACCGGCGAGATCGACTACGAGCAGGTGCAGCGCCTTGCCGAGGAGCATCGGCCGAAGATGATCATCGCCGGCTTCTCCGCCTATTCACGCGTGGTCGACTGGGCGCGCTTCGCGCAGATCGCCAAGAGCATCGGCGCCTATTTGGTGGTCGACATGGCCCACGTCGCGGGCCTCGTGGCGGCGGGCATCTACCCGAACCCGGTCCCGCACGCCGACGTCGTGACGACCACGACGCACAAGACGCTGCGCGGTCCGCGCGGCGGCCTGATACTGGCGCGCGCCAACGACGAGATCACCAAGAAGCTCAACTCGCTGGTATTCCCCGGCACCCAGGGCGGCCCGCTCATGCACGTGATCGCCGCCAAGGCGGTCGCGCTGCTCGAGGCGCTGCAGCCGGATTTCAAGGACTACCAGAAGCAGGTGCTGGCCAACTCGCGCGCCATGGCGGCACGGCTGGTGCAGCGTGGCTTCCAGATCGTCTCCGGGGGCACGGACAATCACCTCTTCCTGCTGAGTCTCGTCGGCCGCAACATCACGGGTAAGGAAGCCGACGCGGCGCTCGGCCACGCCAACATCACGGTCAACAAGAACGCCGTGCCCAACGATCCTCGGCCGCCCATGGTGACCAGCGGCCTGCGGCTGGGCACGCCGGCCTCGACCACGCGCGGCTTCAAGCAGTCCGAGGTCGAGCAGGTGGCCGACTTCATCGCCCAGGTGCTCGATGCCGACGGGGCCGCCGACGTGGTGGACCGCGTACGCCCGCAGGTGGTCGAGCTGTGTCGCCGCTTCCCGGTGTACGCAGCGTAAGGCCCCGGAGCGAACGCGCCGCATGCACTGCCCCTTCTGCGGCCACGAGGAAACCAAGGTCAACGATTCCCGCCTCGCGGGCGAGGGGCGCCAGATCCGGCGCCGCCGTGAGTGCCTGAAGTGCGGCGAGCGCTTCACCACCTTCGAGACCGCCGAGCTCGTGATGCCCATGGTCATCAAGGGCGACCGCGCAAGGGAGGCCTTCGATGAGGCCAAGTTGCGGGGTGGCATGCTCAAGGCGCTCGAGAAGCGGCCGGTCTCCCGCGAGGCCATCGACGAGGCCGTGAGCCGCATCGTGCACAAGGTACGGGCACTCGGTGACCGGGAGGTCTCGGCGCGCACTGTCGGGGAACTCGTCATGGAAGAGCTGCGCCACCTCGACGAGGTGGCCTACGTGCGCTTTGCTTCCGTGTACCGGCATTTCGAGGACGTCGAAGCCTTCCACGAGGAGATCCAGCGGCTGCGCAGCGCCCGCAACGTGACGCCGGCGGCAGCGCACGGCCGCAAACGCGAGCGCGGCAAGGCGGCCAATCGCGAGCAGCTGCCGCTGCTGCCTGCCGACGAGGCCGCACCTGCCAAGCCCGCTCGCGAGGACGAGTCGTGAGCGCACCGGTACGGGGGTTCTCCGACTTCGACCGCCACGCGATGCGCCGCGCGCTGGAGCTCGCGGCGCGCGGCCTCAACACCACCGATCCCAATCCACGTGTCGGCTGCGTGATCGCGCGCGCTGAACGTATCGTGGGTGAGGGTTGGCACGAGCGTGCCGGTGAGGCTCACGCGGAGGTCGCGGCCCTCCGGGCTGCCGGTTCCCAGGCCCTCGGTGCCACCGTCTATGTGACGCTCGAGCCCTGCAGCCACCAGGGGAGGACTGCGCCGTGCACACTGGCGCTCACGGGCGCCCGCGTGGCGCGCGTGGTGTACGCGGTGGGCGATCCCAACCCGCGCGTGAACGGCAGCGGTGCCGAGGCACTGCGTGCGGCCAGCATCGCCGTCGAGTCGGGGCTGCTCGAGAACGAGGCGCGTGAGCTCAATCCCGGGTTCTTCAAGCGCATGGTCAGCGGGCGTCCGTTCGTGCGCGTCAAGCTTGCCATGAGCCTCGACGGGCGCACCGCGCTCGCCAACGGCGTCAGCCAGTGGATCACGGGCGAGGCATCACGGGCCGACGTGCACGCTTTCCGCGCCCGCAGCTCCGCGGTGCTCACCGGGATCGGAACGGTGCTCGCCGACGACCCGCAGCTGACGGCGCGGCCGCCTGCGGGCACGGCAGGAGTGCGCCAGCCGCTGCGCGTGATCCTGGACACCCACCTGCGCACGCCGCAGTCCGCGCGCCTGCTCACCGGCGGCGGGGAGGTGCTCCTGCTGACCGCTCTCTCGGGACTGGACGAGACGCGCGCCGCCGCCCTGAGCGCGCTCGGAGCCCGCGTCGAGACGCTGCCTTCCGACGCGGGCGGACTGGATCTCGGTGCGGTTCTGGATCGCCTGGGCGAGCTCGAGGCAAACGAGCTGCTCGTCGAGGCGGGCGCGACGCTGGCCGGCGCCTTCCTGACGGCCGGGCTCGCGGATGAGTTGCTGCTGTATGTGGCCCCGCGCCTGCTGGGGCCGGAGGGCCGGGCGCTCGTGAATCTGCCGCCCGTCGCGACGCTCGAGGCCGCCCCCGGGTTCACCCTGATCGAATCGGTACCGGTCGGTGCCGACCTGCGGCTGCGGCTCCAGCCGCGGACGGGTTGACGAGGTACGCCGTGTTCACCGGGATCGTGCAGGACGTGGGCCGCATCGAGAGCGCCGAGCCGCGTGGCGGGGATCTGCGGCTTCGGGTGCACTGCCCGCGCCTTGACCTCACCCGGGTCGCGGACGGGGACAGTATCGCCGTGCAGGGGTGCTGCCTGACCGCGCTGGACATCCGCGAGCGCAGCTTTGCGGCGGACCTGTCGCGCGAGACGCTCAATCTCACGACCCTGGGAGACCTGAGGCCCGACGCGGCAGTCAACCTCGAGCCTGCGCTGCGCGCCGGCGACGCCCTCGGGGGGCACCTGGTGTCCGGGCACGTCGACGGCATCGCGACGGTGGTCGAGGTGGCCGGCGACGCGCGTTCGCACCGGGTTCAGCTCGAAGTGCCCGCAGGACTCGCACGCTTCATTGCACCGAAGGGCTCGGTGGCACTGGATGGGGTGAGCCTGACCGTGAATGAAGTCGAGGGAACCCGCTTTGGGGTCAACCTCATTCCGCATACGCAGGCCGTGACCACCCTGGGGCGCCTCGCGGTCGGGACCCGGCTCAATCTCGAGGTGGACCTCGTGGCCCGGTATCTCGCGCGTCTTCTGGCGGTTCCACCCGCTTAAGTCACCGGCCCGCGCCGTTCTCGTGCGCGTGCGGTAGACTTTCGGCCGACGTGAACCTTCGACACCGCATCACCGGCCGCTCGCGGGCGGCAGTGGCCCTCATCCTGCCACTGCTCGCGCTGCGCCTGCTGATCCCGGTCGGCTTCATGCCGATGGCCGGCATGGGGGGCGGTTTTGCGCTCGCGCTGTGCCCCGATGGCGGGCCGGTCGCAATGATGTCCGGACATGCCGGGCATCACATGCACCACGAGCATCCCGGCCCGCCCGGCTCCTCCGGCGGCGAGCATCACCTGCCGTGTTTCTTCGCCGCCAGCGCCGCCCCGGCGCTGTCCTCCGATTCCGGCGCCGGCCTCGCGGCGTTGCCGGAAATTGCCGGCGGGCTCCCGGCCCGGCAGGCCTTGGCACACGTCCCCGTCTCGATCGTGCGTGCGCAACTGGCGCGCGCTCCTCCCGCGAACGTCTAGCAGCCCAGCGACGTTCGGGCGCGCAGCGCCCTTAAGTTTCACGATGACCCTGGCCTTGCAGTGCGCGTTCGCGCGCCACGGCGGCTACAGGGCGTGTCGATCGATCGGGAGAGATTCGCCATGACTGAACAGAAACCCCCGTCGCACTCGCGTGCGCGGATGTGGGCCGCGTTGCTGAGCGCGC
The DNA here is from genome assembly GCA_018241425.1 of Pseudomonadota bacterium. Taxonomy (GTDB): domain Bacteria; phylum Pseudomonadota; class Gammaproteobacteria; order Steroidobacterales; family Steroidobacteraceae; genus 13-2-20CM-66-19. The sequence goes on along the minus strand of JAFEDU010000004.1, from coordinate 253,527 downwards.
CTGCAGTTCTCCTCACGTCCCAGTGCGCCCTCGGCTGCGCCACCTGCGGTTGCACGCTGAGCTCGGATGCTGCGATGGGCTACACCACGATACCCGGGTGGCGCTTCAGCCTGCAGTACGACTACATCAACCAGGACGAGCTGCGCAGCGGAACCCGCGCGGTGAGCTCGGTGCCCGCCGGGAACGAGCTCGAGCACGACACGCTCAACCGCTACGTCACCGCCGGCATCAACTACGCACCGAGCTCGGCCTGGAACGTGCAACTGCTGGTGCCTTACGTGATTCGCTCCCACTCGACCTACGGAGAGTACGACCCCGACCAGCCGCTGCCGGACCTCTCGAGCTCCCACAGCTCAAGCATCGGCGACCTCCGCGTGATCGGAAACTTCCAGGGGTTCCTCCCCAGTCGCGAGTTCGGGGTGCAGCTGGGTGTGAAACTGCCGACGGGCAAGTACGGTACGGCCATCGACTTTTACGGCGGTCCCGCCGCCGGGACGCCGGTGGATGCGAGCCTGCAGCCCGGCACCGGCAGCACCGACGTGATTGTGGGCGCCTACTACCACCATCCGCTCAGCCTGAACTTCGAGTTCTTCGCCAGCGCCCAGTTCCAGAGCGCGGTGCGGCACCACATGGATCAGCCCGGTAACGACTACCGTCCGGGCAACTCCACCACCGGCATCGTCGGGGTACGGTACGAGGCCGACCCGCGCTGGACCCCACAGCTGCAGCTGAACGTCCTGCACAAGACGCCCGACCAGGGGGCGCTGGCGGACGTCCAGAGCACCGCAGGAACGGTTGTTTACGCCAGCCCGGGACTCGCCGTGCGCCTGGTCGAGCGGCTGCATGCCTTCGGCTTCGTGCAGTTGCCGATCTACAGCAACCTCTACGGCTACCAGCTGTTTCCCCGCTACACCTTCAGTGTCGGGCTGAGCTACATGCTGTGAGGCACGGAGGCCGGCCGCGGCGCCCTTGGGCCGGCGGGGGATCTTCGGCGGGGCGGCGGCGCGGTCGGGTATACTGCAAAGCCCGATTTTTCACCGGCGCCGCGCCCCCATGTCCAAAGTCCTGCCCCTGACCGGAAAGGCTGCCGCCGGCAGCTCGGGTTCCTCGCTGAGCTCACTCTCCGAGATCCTGGCCGAGCTGCGCGCGGGCCGCATGGTCGTCATCATGGACGACGAGGATCGCGAGAACGAGGGTGACCTGATCATGGCCGCCGAGCACGCCACACCCGAGGCGGTTGCCTTCATGATCCGGCACACGAGCGGCATCATCTGCGTGCCGATGGAAGAGGAACAGCTGCAGCAGCTCGAGCTGCCGCAGATGGTGCCGGTGAACAGCGAGTCGCACCGCACGGCTTTCACCGTGTCGGTCGACCTGCGCATCGGCACGACGACCGGCGTGTCCTCGGCGGACCGCGCGGCCACCATCCGGGCGCTCGCCGACCCCGGCTCCAGGGCCGCCGATTTCGCCCGTCCCGGGCACATCTTCCCGTTGCGTGCGCGGCGCGGCGGCGTGCTGGTACGCGCCGGCCACACCGAGGCCTCGGTCGACCTGTGCCGCCTTGCCGGGCTCAAGCCCGCCGGCGTCCTGTGCGAGGTCATGAACGAGGACGGCACCATGGCGCGCCGCCCGCAGCTGCAGCAGTTTGCACAGCTGCATGGACTGAAGATCGGCACGATCGCCGACCTGATCCGCCACCGGCTGCGGACCGAGCGCTCGGTGGAGCGGATCTCCGAGCAGGTGGTGCAGACCGAGATCGGTGAGTTCCGACTCTATGCCTACCAGGACGCGGTGAGCCAGGAAGTGCACGTTGCCCTGGCGCATGGGCGCCTGGACGGATCCCAGCCGCCGCTCGTGCGGGTGCACCTCGCCGACACCCTGCGCGACCTCTTGGGCGTCCAGGGAGCGCACCGGACCTGGACGCTGCGCGCCGCCATGCAGAAGGTGGTGGAGGCCGGCAGCGGTGTTGTGGTCGTGCTGCGCCAGCAGGAGTCGCCGCGCGAGCTGGCCGAGGCCGTGCGCTCGTTCGCAGCTGCCACCCCGCCGGCGGCGGCACCCGCAGAACTATCCGCCACCGAGGGCGAGGGTTCGGTGCTGCGCACCTACGGCACCGGGGCCCAGATCCTCAAGGACCTCGGCGTTCGCCGCATGCGCGTACTGTCCGCACCCAAGCAGATGCACGGCATCTCGGCCTTCGGGCTGGAAATCGAGGGATACGTCGGGGAAGAGGGGTGAGCAGCCCGGAGATCAGCGAGAGCGAGGCCAGCGCACGCGGCCGCACCGTGGCGATCGTCGCCGCGCGCTTCAACGACCTGATCGTATCGAGCCTGTTGAAGGGCGCCCAGGCGGCCTGGAGCGCGCGCGAAGGCGTAAGCGAGGAACTGCTGGTGGTGCGCGTGCCGGGAGCCTACGAGCTGCCGGTCGTGGCGCGGCAACTGGCCGGCAGTGGGCGCTATGACGCGGTGATCGCCCTGGGCTGCGTGATCCGCGGCGACACCCCCCATTTTGACTACGTGGCCGGAGAGTGCGCGCGCGGCCTGCAGCTGGCGGCGCTCGAGACCGGCGTGCCCGTCATCTTCGGCGTGCTGACGGTCGAGACGCTCGAGCAGGCGCTCGAGCGTGCCGCGCTTTCGGCCGGTAACAAGGGCGGCGAGTCCATGGAGGCCGCGCTCGAGATGGCCGCGGTGATGGAGCGGCTGTGAGTGGCAAGCCCGCCGATGCGCCCCTGCGCGAGTACAGCGGCGCCCGCAGCGTGGCCCGCAAGCTCGCTCTTCAGGCGCTCTACCGCTGGCAGCTGAACGCTGCCCCCTGGCAGGACCTGGTGCTGGAGTTCCGTGACGCCGAGGACATGGCGCGCGCGGACGCCGACTACTTCCGTGCCCTGGTCGAGGGCGTCTGGCGCGGGCGCGAAGAACTGGACGCCCGTCTCGCCGTGCTCGCGGACCGGGAGCCGCGGCTGCTCGATCCCATCGAGCACGCCGCGCTCTTGCTCGGCCTCTACGAGCTCAGCGCCCAAGCGGAGGTGCCGTTCCGAGTGGCGATCAGCGAGGCCGTGGGCCTCGCGCGCCGCTTCGGGGCCACCGACGGCCACAAGTTCGTGAACGCCGTACTCGACCGCGCCGCGCGCGAGCTGCGGCCGCACGAGCACTGAGCGGCCCGGGAGCCGCGCCGCAGCCGCTGCGCGCCATGGCGCTCACCGAGACCTCGCTGATCGAACGGCTGCGCGGCGCTGGCGCTGCGCGCAGCGACGTGGCGCTCGGCATCGGTGACGACGCGGCCGTGCTCACCGTGCCCCCCGATCAGCAGCTGGTGGTGAGCACCGATACCCTGGTCTCGGGGGTGCATTTTCCGGAAGGTTGTCCCGCTGCCTCCATCGGCCATCGGGCGCTCGCGGTGAACCTGAGCGACCTCGCTGCCATGGGCGCATGCCCCGCATGGGCACTGCTGGCGCTGACGCTGCCCGAGGCGGACGAGGATTGGCTGAACCAGTTCGCTGCCGGCTTCGGGTCGCTCGCACGCGAGCACCGCGTCGCCCTCGTGGGCGGGGACACCACCCGCGGGCCGCTATGCGTCACGGTCGAGGTGCTGGGGTTCGTGCCGCCGGGGAGGGCGCTGCGGCGTGCTGGGGCGGCCGCCGGCGACCTCGTGTTCGTCTCCGGTACTCCCGGCGATGCCGGCGCGGGCCTTCTGATCGAGCAGGGGCGCCTCAGCGCACCGATGCCGGCCGCGTCCCACCTGCGCGCGCGCTTCCTCGAGCCCTCGCCGCGGGTCGCCCTCGGGGAGCGCCTGCGCCGGTTCGCCAGCGCCTGCATCGATGTCTCCGACGGGCTCATGGGCGATGCCGGCAAGCTCGCGCTCGCGAGCGGGCTGGCGCTGGAGCTCGACTACGAGGCGCTGCCGCTGTCCCCGGCGCTGCGCGAGGCGGTCGACGCCGAGGCCGCCGCGCGCCTGGCGCTCACCGGCGGGGATGACTACGAGCTGTGCTTCGCGGTCGCGCCGCAGCGCGTGGCGCAGCTAACCGCTGAGCTGCCGCCCGAGCGCTGGGGCTACACGCGCATCGGCACGCTCACGGCCGGCAGCGGCGTGCGCCTGATGCGCGGCGGTACTGTGATGGACTTCTCGCATTCGGGATACCAGCACTTCGCCTGAGCGGGAAAAGCCGGCGGGTGGTTTGGCCCGCACCCGCCGCGCGGCGGGCCCCTGAGGGTTGCATCACAGTCATCGCCGCGGACTAAAACGTATCCTGACGCGCCGTCACGACTCACGCGCGTCCATGTCCATATCGGCCCCCAAAACCATGCCCTCGGCCAAGCCCGTGGCGCGTATGCCGGACAAGATCGGCAAGTACGTCGTCATCCGCGAAGTCGGCCGCGGCAGCACCGGGGTCGTCTACCTCTCGCACGACGCCTATTACGGCCGCGACGTCGCCATCAAGGTCTACAACATGGACACCGGCGGCGACGAGGAGCGGGCGCGCATCGCGCGCAAGATGTTCCTGTCGGAAGCGCACCTGGTGGGAATGCTGCAGCACCCGCACATCCTGCCCATCTACGATGCCGGCGAGGAAAACGGCCACTGCTACATCGTCACCGAGCACGTGCACGGCGCGCGCACCCTGGCGGCTTACTGCCGCCCGGACAACCTGCTGCGCATCGATGACACCGTGGAGATTATGTTCAAGTGTGCCAAGGCGCTGCACTACGCGCACTCGCGCGGTGTCATCCACCGCGACATCAAGCCCTCGAACATCATGCTCACGCAGGACTCCGACGTGCGCATCATCGATTTCGGCATCGCGCTGGTGTCGGACTCGGACATCTCGCGCATCGAGGGCATCGCCGGCAGCCCTTCCTACATGTCTCCCGAGCAGGTGCAGAGCCTGGAGCTGACCAACCGCTCGGACCTGTACTCGCTGGGCGCGGTCATGTACGAGCTGCTCACCGGGTCCCGACCGTTCCGTGCCGGCAACCTGCAGAAGCTGCTGCACCAGATCGTGTACGCGACGCCGCCGCCGATCCACACCATGCGCAAGGACGTCCCCGAGGAACTCGAGAACGTCGTCGCGCAGGCGATGCAGAAGGATCCCGAGAAGCGCTGCAAGAGCGGCCTGGACTTCGCCGCCGAGCTGACGCGCGTGCACCAGCGGCTGCGCGAGGCCAACTCGCGCATCGACCGCCAGGAGCAGTTCGGGGTGCTGCGGCGCCTGAAGTTCTTCCACGAGTTCTCCCACGCCGAGATCTGGGAGGTGCTCCGCGCCAGCAACTGGCAGGACTATGCCCCGGGCGAGGAGATCGTCAAGGAAGGCGAGATGGACGATCGGTTCTACATCCTGGTGACCGGGGGCTGCGTGGTGGAGCGGCACGGCCGCAGCATCGGGGCACTGGACACCGGCGACTGCTTCGGCGAGGCGAGCTACGTGCCGGGCGCCAAGCGCACGGCCACGATCCGCGCCGGCGGCAACGTGACGGTCCTCAAGGTGAGCTCGACCCTGCTCGAGCAGGTGTCGGCCTCGTGCCAGCTGCGCTTCAACCGCGTGTTCCTGAGCTCGCTGATCGCGCGCCTGCAGAGCGCCGAGCGCGCACCGGCAGCCGCGACACCCCCGGCCGCCGAGTAAGCGGCTCGCCGTTTCCGCCGGACGCGCTTGCGCGTCCACCCGCACGCCTCCTAGGCTTGCGCCCGTGCACGTACTTCTCATCGAGGATGATCGCGAGGCCGCGCGCTTCCTGGTAAAGGGCCTGCGCGAGAGCGGCTACACCGTCGAGCATGCCGTCGACGGTCGCGCCGGGCTCGCCCAGGGCCTCAACGGCCACTTCGACATCGTCATCACCGACCGCATGCTGCCGCACCTGGACGGGCTGGCGGTCATCGAGTCGATGCGCGCCCGTGGCGTCGCGACCCCGGTGCTGGTGCTCTCGGCGCTCGGGGCGGTCGATGACCGCATCCAGGGGCTAAAGGCCGGCGGCGATGACTACCTCACCAAGCCGTTCGCGCTCGCGGAGCTCCTGGCGCGCATGGAGGCTTTGCTGCGACGTCACCCGGCGACTCCCAACGCGACGCGCCTCAGGGTCGAGGACCTGGAGTTCGACCTGCTGTCGCGGCGGGTCACCCGCGGAGGGCGCGAGCTCGAACTCACCGCCCGCGAGCTCAAGCTGCTCGAGTACCTCATGCGGCGCGCCGGGCAGGTGGTGACGCGCACCATGCTGCTCGAGGGCGTGTGGGATCTGCACTTCGATCCCCAGAGCAACCTCATCGACGTGCACATCAGCCGCCTGCGCCAGGCCATCGACCGGGGTGCCGACCAGGCGCTGATCCATACCGTGCGCGGCAGCGGCTACGTGCTCGGGCCTGAGCCTTGATGGCGCCGGCGACGCGCCTGATGCGCCCGGAGCTGTTCCGTACCAGCGCCTTTCGCCTGTCGGTGGGCTACACGCTGCTCGTGACGCTCGCAGTCGCCGTGACCCTGGTGAGCACCTACTTCCTCACCGAGAGCCTGATCACGGACGAGACCGACCTCATCATCGACACCGAGCTCAACAGCCTGGAGGAGAAGTACGCCCGCGCTGGCATTCCGGGCGTCACTGACGAGATCAACCTGCGCATCGACAGCTGGGGCCGCATCGGCGCTATCTACATGCTTGCCGATCCCTCCTTCGAGCGCCTTGCCGGCAACGTCACCGACTGGCCCTTCGATGGCATGCCGAGCGAGCGCTGGCCGGAGTTTGAGATCGGCACCATCGAACCGGGGCGCCGCGCGGTGCACCCGGTGCGTGCGACCGTGCGCATCCTGCCGGATGGCAACCTGCTTCTGGTCGGCACCGACATTTCCCAGGGGCGCCGCTTCGCCGAGAAATTCCGCAATGCCACGATCTGGGGCATCGGCCTGTCGACGCTCGCCGCCGCGCTCGCCGGCTTCTGGTTCAGCTACCGCCTGACGCGCCGCGTCGGCGTCGTTGCCAGCACGTGCCAAGAGATCCTCAGCGGGGAACCCGGGCGGCGCCTGCCGGTCACCGGCAGCGGCGACGAGTTCGATTCCCTGGCTGGTTCGGTGAACCACGTACTCGACCGGCTCCAGGAGCAGGCCGGGACGCTCAGGGCCACCTTCGACAGCGCCGCGCACGACCTGCGGGCACCGCTGCACCGGCTGCGGACCCGCATGGACGCACTGCTGCTGCGCGTCCCGCCGCTGGACCCGCCGGTGTACGAGTCGGTCGATGCCGCGCTGCGTGAGGTCGATCACCTGCAGCGCACGCTCGCGACGCTCCTGCAGATCGCACTCGCGGAGTCCGGGACGCCGCTCGCGGCACCCGCGGCGGTGGACCTCGCCGACCTTGCCGGGGAAATCACGGAGCTCTTCGAGCCTGCCGCGCAGGCCCAGGGGCTCACCCTGGAGTGCGCCGCGCAATCCCCGGCGGTGGTGCAGGGCAACCGCCAGCTCCTGGCGCAGCTCCTGACCAACCTCATCGAGAACGGGCTGAAGTACGTGCCGCGTGGCGGCCGCATCGACATCCGGGTGCGGGCACTCAGCGCCGGCGTGCGGCTGCAGGTGAGCGACAACGGCCCGGGGATCTCCGGCGAGGACCGCGCGCGCGCCGGTCAGCCGTTCGTGCGCTTCACCGCCACGGCGGTGGAGGGCAGCGGCCTGGGACTGTCCCTGGTGGCCGCGATCGTGCGGCTGCACCGCGGGCGTCTGGCGCTCGAGGACAACGGCCCGGGCTTGCGGGTCGTGATCGACCTGCCCGCCTGAGCAAGGCTGTCCTGGTGCCTCAGGAGGTCTTGTGCGGCCCCTGGCAGTTCTTTACGTAGGTGGCGCGCGCCGCGCCGGTCAGCTTCTTGGCATCCGCCTGCCGGTTGCAGGTCTTGAGCGAGTGCTTGATGGGGGTCGCGGAAGGGGCTGCCGGCGGCTCGGCCGCCTGTACGCCGGCGGCGCACACGAGCGCCAGCACGGCGCAGGGGATGAGTTTCAAGCGGGCGCTCCTTGGGGCTCCGGCGCAGGGAATTAGGGCCGGAAGGAACGTTAACGGGAGGCTTCGGGGGCCCGCAATTAAGAAATCGTCATGCGGCGCGCGGGGCGCCGCGGGCGCCACTAGGGGGCGTCCTTGTCGCGCTCGATGAGGGCGTAGGCCGAGTGGTTGTGGATGGACTCGAAATTCTCCGACTCCACCACGTACGCGCCGATACGGTCGTCCTTGTTCAGGCGCGTCGCGACGTCCCGCACCACGTCTTCGACGAACTTGGGGTTGTCGTAGGCCCGCTCGGTGACATATTTCTCATCCGGGCGCTTGAGGATGCCGTACAGCTCGCAGCTCGCCTCGCTCTCGGCGATGGCGATCAGCTCCTCGATCCACATGTGGTTGCGCAGCTGGGCCTTGATGGTCACGTGCGAGCGCTGGTTGTGGGCCCCGTAGTCGGAGATCTTCTTCGAGCACGGGCACAGGCTCGTGACCGGCACTTCCACCTGCACCCACATGCGGGTCTTGCCGTGGTGGTTCTCGCCGATCAGCTTGCACTGGTAGTCCATCAGGCTCTCGACGCCCGACACCGGCGCCTTCTTCATGATGAAGAACGGGAAGCTCATCTCGATGTGGCCGGTGTCCGCTTCCAGGCGCGCAGTCATGGTGCTGAGCATGGTGCGGAAGGATTCGACCGAGATCTCGCGCTCGGCGTGCAGGATCTCGACGAACCGCGACATGTGCGTGCCCTTGAAGTTGTGGGGCAGGCTCACGTACATGTTGAACTTGGCGATGGTGTGCTGTTCGCCGGCCGAGCGGTCCTTGACGCGCACCGGGTGCCGGATGTCCTTGATGCCGACGCGGTTGATCGGCAGCTGCCGGGTGTCGGCGCGGGCCTGGACGTCCTCGACCTCAGTGACGGAGGAGCGGGGGATCTTGGCCGTGGCTTGCGGGGGATTCATGGTGGGAAAGCCTACAGTAAACGTGCCGAAATCCTAAACCCGGATTGTCGGGTCGGCCGGCGCGCTCCGGCCATCCCCCTTATTAAGGACTCCGGGGCGCGCCTTAAAGGGCGCAAGGGTTAAATGGCGCTGCGCGGGGCGGGAGCTTCAGCCGGTACCCGAGGAGCGCAGGCGTTCCTGGGTCTGCAGCGACCACCAGCGCTCGATGCTCGCGGCCAGCCCTGCCGCATCGAGTCCGGCCGCCGTGAGACAGCCCTCGCGCGAGCCGTGCTCGATGAACCGGTCGGGGATGCCCAGCTGCAGGAGCGGCAGCTGCAGGCCTTCCGCGGCGAGCAGCTCGCCGACGGCCGACCCGGCGCCCCCCAGGGTCGCGTTCTCCTCGACCGTAATGATGGCGCGGTGGCGCGCCGCGAGGCTCACCACGAGGTCCTCGTCCAGCGGCTTCACGAAGCGCATGTTGACGAGGGTCGCGTCCAGCCGCTCCGCGATCGGCTGCACCGAGTTGATGAGGGTCCCGAAGACCAGGATGGCGAGCCCGCTCTTGCCTTCACGGCGCGGCTGCGCCTTGCCGACCGGCAGTGCGCTCATCTCCTTCTGCAGCGCGGCTCCCGGGCCGGTGCCGCGCGGGTAGCGCACGAATGCCGGGCCGTTGAGGAGGGCCGCGGTGTAGAGCATCTGGCGGCACTCGTTCTCGTCGGCCGGCGCCATGATGACCGTGTTGGGTATGCAGCGCAGGAAGGAGAGGTCGTAGCTGCCCTGGTGGGTGGCGCCGTCGCTTCCCACGAGGCCTGCGCGGTCCACCGCGAACACCACCGGCAGGTTCTGCAGCGCCACGTCGTGTATGAACTGGTCGTAGGCGCGCTGCAGGAAAGTCGAATAGATCGCGACCACCGGCTTCAGGCCCTGCGTGGCGAGTCCGGCGGCGAAGGTCACCGCGTGCTGCTCGGCGATGGCGACGTCGAAGTAGCGCTGCGGGAAGCGCTTGGAGTACTCCACCAGGCCCGAGCCCTCGCGCATCGCGGGGGTGATGCCGACGATGCGCGGGTCGCGCTCGGCCATGTCGCACAGCCACTCGCCGAACACCTGCGAGTAGGTGGGGCCGCTGCTCTTTTCCTTGAAGATCGTGCCGCTGGCGGGGTCGAACGGCCCGGGGCCGTGCCACTTGATGGGATCGGCCTCGGCCGGCGCGTAGCCCTTGCCCTTCCTGGTGACCACGTGCAGCAGCTGGGGGCCGCGCAGATGCTTAACGTTGCGCAGCGTGCTCACGAGCGCCTTGACGTCGTGCCCGTCCATGGGGCCGATGTAGTTGAACCCCAGCTCCTCGAACAGCGTGCCGGGCAGCACCATCCCCTTGAGGTGCTCCTCCGAGCGGCGGGCGAGCTCCCATACCGTCGGCATCTGGCGCAGCACTTTCTTGCCGCCCTCGCGCAGGTGCGCGTAGACGCGCCCGGACAGGACACGCGCGAAATGGTTCGAGAGCGCGCCAACGTTCTCCGAGATCGACATGTCGTTGTCGTTGAGGATCACCAGGAGGTCGTTCGGGAGCGAACCGGCGTGGTTGAGCGCCTCGAACGCCATGCCGGCGGTGAGGGCACCGTCGCCGATGATGGCCACCGCGCGGCGGTCCTCGCCCTGCTGCGCTGCCGCCACGGCCATGCCCAGTGCCGCACTGATCGAGGTGCTGGAATGCCCGACCCCGAAAGTGTCGTACTCGCTCTCGGAGCGCGACGGAAAGGGGGCGAGTCCGCCGTCCTGCTTGATGGTGTGCAGGCGGTCGCGCCGGCCGGTGAGGACCTTGTGGGGATAGGCCTGGTGGCCGACGTCCCACACCAGCCGGTCGTACGGGGTGTTGTAGACGTAGTGCAGGGCGATCGTGAGCTCGACCGTGCCCAGGCCAGCGGCGAAGTGGCCGCCGCGGGTGCTGACGCTGTGGATCAGGTACTCGCGCAGCTCCCGCGCCAGCTCCGGCAGCTTGTCCGGGCTCAGGCGGCGCAGGTCTTCCGGCCTCGCGATCGGGGCCAGCAGCGGGTAATTCTCGGGCGCGGTGGTCATCTAATCAGTTTACACGGGCGCGCGTTGGGTAACTGCAACAGTGGCGCGGCCTTAGGGCGCTCGCGCGCTACTCCGGATCGCCGGCCTCGCGCTCATCGGCAGCCGCGAAAGGCTCCGGTTGCGCATCGGCGCTGCGCTTGAGCAGAATCTCCACCTTCTGCTGCGCCGCCTGAAGCGAGGACTGGCAGTGACGCGTGAGCGTCACGCCGCGCTCGAAGAGTTTCAGCGCTTCGTCGAGCGGCAGATCGCCCCGCTCGAGCTGCTCGACCAGGGTCTCGAGCTCGGCAAGAGCCTGCTCGAAATCCGGGGTTTTGCTGTTTCGGGCCAAGCTTTTCCGACGCTTCGTTCCGGAGATCGGTAGGGTGGGGGCGCGCAACGTTACACAGCGCCGCCGCCGGGGGTCAACGCGTGGTTGACCTGCCGGCAGGGTCGGAATAAAGTCCCCGGCCTGCGGTTAGACACAGTCTAAGTGAGGAATGACATGAATCTCAAAGGCAGCAAGACCGAGAAGAACCTCAAGGAAGCGTTCGCGGGTGAGTCGCAGGCCAACCGCCGCTACCTGTACTTCGCCAACAAGGCGGACATCGAGGGCTTCAACGACGTGTCCACGGTGTTCCGCTCGACCGCCGAGGGCGAGACGGGCCATGCGCACGGCCACCTCGAGTACCTCGAGGCGGTCGGTGATCCGGCAACCGGACTGCCGATCGGCGAGACACGCGACAACCTGAAGGCGGCGATCGCCGGCGAGACGCACGAGTACACCGACATGTACCCGGGCATGGCGAAGGCCGCACGCGAAGAGGGCTTTGCCGAGATCGCGGACTGGTTCGAGACGCTGGCCAAGGCCGAGCGCTCGCACGCCAACCGCTTCCAGAAGGCGCTCGACACGCTGTAAGCGCTTCCGGCTGACCACGCGCACGCGGGCCTGCGTTTGCGGGCCCGCGTGCGTGCTTGTGAAAGTTGCCACGCATGAGCCAGTCCCCGGACGCGCCGCCCCCGCAGGGCCGGCGCGAAGGCAGCCTCGAGGCCCCCACGCGTCACCCGCTGGAGTGGCGCACCGAAGCCTTCTACGACGCCGCCGCGCTCGACAAGGAGCTCGAGCGCGTCTTCGACATCTGCCACGGCTGCCGGCGCTGCTTCAGCCTGTGCGCGTCGTTCCCGACCCTGTTCGACGCCGTCGATGCGACCAGCGAGGGCGAGGTCCACGCGGTGGACAAGAAGGCTTACTGGGGCGTCGTCGACAACTGCTACCTGTGCGACATGTGCTTCATGACGAAGTGCCCGTACGTGCCGCCGCATCCCTGGAACGTCGACTTCCCGCACCTGATGCTGCGCGCCAAGGCCGTGCGCGCCCGCGCCGAGGGCATCGGCCTGCGCGAGAAGGTGCTGGCGGCGACCGATACGGTCGGCTCGATCGCCGGCATCCCCGTGGTCGCCGAAATCGTCAACGCCGTGAACCACTCCGCCCTGGGCCGCAAGCTCCTGCAAAAGACCCTGGGCGTTGCCCCCGACGCGCCGCTCCCCGACTACCACTCGCGCACCGCGCGCGACCGGCTGAAGCGCCTCGGGACGGCGACCCACCCGCCGGCTGCCGCCTCCGCCCCCACGGCGACCCCCGCCACCACCGGAAAGGTGGCGCTGTTCGCCACCTGCTACGGCAACCGCAACGAGCCCGGGCTCGATGAGGACCTGGTGGCGATCTTCGAGCACAACGGGATCGCGGTGACCCTGCTCGCGCGCGAGCGCTGTTGCGGCATGCCGCGCCTGGAACTGGGCGACCTCGAGGCCGTGGCGCGCCACAAGGAGGAGAACATCCCGCAGCTGCTGGCGGCGGTGTCGGCCGGCTACGACATCGTGGCTCCCATCCCTTCGTGCGTGCTGATGTTCAAGCAGGAGCTGCCGCTCATGTACCCGGAGGATGCGGACGTGCAGAAGGTCGCCTCCCGCATCTTCGACCCGTTCGAGTACCTCATGCTCCGCCACGGCGCGGGCCTGCTGCGCACCGACTTCAAGAGCCCCCTGGGCAAGGTGAGCTACCACGTCGCCTGCCACCTGCGGGTGCAGAACATCGGGCTCAAGACCCGCGACGTGCTCAAGCTCGTCCCCGACACCACCGTGGAGGTCATCGAGCGCTGCTCGGGGCACGACGGCACCTACGGGGTGAAGGAGGAGTACCGCGCCGCCGCGGTCAAGATCGGCAAGCCCGTGGCCCAGCGCGTCGAGAACGGCAAGGGCGCGCACTACTCGAGCGACTGCCCGATGGCCGGCCACCAGATCCAGAGCATCCTCACCGACAAGCGCGCGCCGGAGCACCCGCTGCAGCTGCTGCGCCAGGCCTACGGAATCTGACCCATGAGCCCACTCGCCGTCTCAGACCTCATGTCGCTCGAGCAGTACGCGCGCGAGCGCCCGGCGTTCCGGGCCCGCGTGCTCAGGCACAAGGCGCTGCGCCAGCTGGCGGTCGGCCCGAACGCGACCTGGCTGTTCGAGGACCGGCTCACGGTCCAGTACCAGATCCAGGAGATGCTGCGCACCGAGCGCATCTTCGAGCCCGAGGGCATCGAGGAGGAGCTCGGCGCCTACAACCCGCTGATTCCCGACGGCAGGAACTGGAAGGTGACTCTGCTGCTGGAGTTCGACCCGGCCGAGCGGGCCGGGGCGCTCGCGCGCCTGAAGGGCGTCGAGGATCGCTGCTACGTGGAGGTGGCCGGGCAGCCGCGCGTCTACGCCATCGCGGACGAGGACCTCGAGCGCGAGAACGCGCAGAAGACCTCGGCGGTGCACTTCCTGCGCTTCGAGCTCACGGACGCGATGGCGCAGTCGCTCCATGGCGACGCCGCCCTGAGCGCGGGCATCGATCACCCGGCCTACCAGCATCACGTGCGCGTCAGCGACGCGGTGCGCCACGCACTGGTGCAGGACCTCAGCTAAATCCACGCGATCGCACCGCGATCGAGGCGCCCAAGCCGCGGCGCCTTGCTGCTACACTCGCGCCGGCGCGCATCCGCGCGCCGCCCGCACGAGTGCTGCATCACCGGCAATGAGTCAGTCCTATACCGCTTCCGACATCGAGGTCCTGTCGGGCCTCGAGCCCGTCCGCCGCCGCCCGGGCATGTACACCCACACCTCGCGCCCCAACCACCTGGCGCACGAGGTCATCGACAACAGCGTCGATGAGGCCATTGCCGGCTACTGCAAGCAGATCGACGTCACGCTCTTCAAGGACGGCTCGCTCGAGGTCGCCGACGACGGGCGCGGCATGCCGGTCGACATCCACCCCAAGGAGAAGGTGTCCGGGGCGGAGCTGATCCTCACGCGCCTGCACGCGGGCGGCAAGTTCACCGACAAGACCTACAAGTTCTCCGGCGGCCTGCACGGCGTCGGCGTCTCGGTGGTGAACGCGCTGTCGAAGAAGCTCGAGTGCTTCATAAAGCGCAGCGGCAAGGAGTACAAGATCGCCTTCGCCGACGGCAAGATCACCTCCAAGCTCGCCGAGGTGGGCACGGTCGGCCAGCGCAACACCGGCACCACGGTGCACTTCTGGCCGGACCCGAAGTTCTTCGACTCCGACAAGTTCTCCGTGCCGCAGCTCAAGCACACCCTAAAGGCCAAGGCGGTGCTGTGCCCGGGCCTGCGCATCACCTTCAAGAACGAGGCCACGGGCGAGAAAGACGAGTGGTTCTACACCGGCGACCTGGGCGCCTACCTGGTCGAGGAGCTGGAGAAGCAGGAGCGCATGCCTGCCGAGCCGATCACCGCCACGAAGTCCGAGGAGACCGACGCCGTCGACTACGCCCTGTGCTGGGCGCCAAACGCGGAGCTCGCCATCGGCGAGAGCTACGTCAACCTCATCCCGACCATCGAGGGCGGCACGCACGTGAACGGGCTGCGCGCCGGGGTGGCGCAGGCGGTGCGCGAATTCTGCGAGTTCCGCAACCTCGTGCCGCGCGGCATCAAGCTCGCGCCCGAGGACATCTGGGACAAGGCCAACTACGTGCTGTCGGTGAAGATCCACGAGCCGCAGTTCGCCGGCCAGATGAAGGAGCGCCTTGCCTCGCGCGACGCCGCCCCGCTGGTGGAGACCTTCACCCGCGACTCGCTGGCGCTGTGGCTGAACCGCCATCCGGATGCCGGGGAGAAGATTGCCCAGTTCGCGATCGCCAACGCCCAGGAGCGCGCGCGCGCCGCGCAGCGCGTGGTGCGCAAGCGCATCACCGGCGGCCCGGCGCTGCCGGGAAAGCTCGCCGACTGCGTGAGCCAGGAGCCCAGGCGCTGCGAGCTGTTCCTGGTCGAGGGCGACTCGGCCGGCGGCTCGGCCAAGCAGGCGCGCGACAAGGACTTCCAGGCGATCATGCCGCTGCGCGGCAAGATCCTGAACACCTGGGAGCTGGACCCGGAGCAGCTGTCCGGCAGCGAGGAAGTGCACAACATCAGTGTTGCGCTCGGCGTGGATCCGGGCTCGGCGGACCTGAGCCAGCTGCGCTACCACAAGGTGTGCATCCTGGCCGATGCCGACTCCGACGGTCAGCACATCGCCACCCTCCTGTGCGCGCTGTTCCTGCGGCACTTCCGGCCGCTCGTCGACGGCGGCCACGTCTACGTGGCCATGCCGCCCTTGTACCGCATCGATGCGGGCCGGCACGTGCACTACGCGCTCGATGATGCCGAGCGTGACCAGATGCTGAAGAAGATCGAGAAGGAAAGCCCGCGCACCAAGCCGGCCGTGACGCGCTTCAAGGGCCTGGGCGAGATGAACCCGGCGCAGCTGCGCGAGACGACCATCGACCCGCGCACCCGCCGCCTGGTGCAGCTCACCATCGAGAGCAAGGACAACACCGACCAGCTCATGGACATGCTGCTCGCCAAGAAGCGCTCCTCCGACCGCCGTGAGTGGCTCGAGGAGAAGGGCAACCTCGCGGAAGTGCAGGTCTAGCCGTGCCGGAGAACCAGGAGCTCAACTTCGAGGGCGTGGAGCGCCAGCCGCTGCGCGCCTTCACCGAGAAGGCGTACCTCGACTATTCGATGTACGTCATCCTCGACCGCGCGCTGCCCTTCCTCGGCGATGGCCTGAAGCCGGTGCAGCGGCGCATCACCTACGCGATGAGCGAGCTCGGGCTTGCCGCCGCCAACAAGCACAAGAAGGCGGCGCTCACGGTGGGCGACGTGCTCGGCAAGTTCCACCCGCACGGCGACACCGCCTGCT
Source organism: Pseudomonadota bacterium (assembly GCA_018241425.1). Classification (GTDB taxonomy): domain Bacteria; phylum Pseudomonadota; class Gammaproteobacteria; order Steroidobacterales; family Steroidobacteraceae; genus 13-2-20CM-66-19. The sequence goes on along the minus strand of JAFEDU010000004.1, from coordinate 237,361 downwards.
ACGAGGCGATGGTGCTGATGGCGCAGCCGTTCGCCTACCGCTACCCGCTGGTGGACGGGCAGGGCAACTGGGGCTCGCAGGACGACCCGAAGTCCTTCGCGGCCATGCGCTACACCGAGGCCAAGCTCACGCGCTACGCCGAGGTGCTGCTCGGCGAGCTGTCCGACGGCACGGTTGACTGGGTGCCCAACTACGACGGTTCGCGCGAGGAGCCCTCGTTCCTGCCGGCGCGCCTGCCGAACCTGCTCCTGAACGGCACCACCGGCATCGCGGTAGGCATGGCCACCGACATCCCGCCGCACAACCTGCGCGAGGTCGCCGCCGCCTGCATCCACCTGCTCGACGAGCCGGAGGCCACCACCGCGGCGCTCATGAAGCACGTGCGCGGGCCGGACCTGCCGACGGGCGCCGAGATCATCTCCCCGCGTGCCGACCTCAAGGAGTTCTACGACAAGGGCATCGGCACCTTCAAGGCGCGCGCCACCTGGGAGATGGAGGACGGCAACGTCGTCATCACGGCCTTCCCGTACCAGGTCTCCCCGACCAAGGTGCAGGAGCAGATCGCCGAGCAGATGCGGGCGAAGAAGCTGCCCATGATCGATGACCTGCGCGACGAGTCCGACCACGAGAACCCGACGCGCCTGGTGCTAGTGCCGCGCTCGAACCGCGTGGACCTGGCCGAGGTCATGAACCACCTGTTCGCGACCACGGACCTCGAGCGCAACTACCGCGTCAACCTGAACGTGATCGGCCTCGATGGCCGCCCGCGCGTGATGTCGCTGCGGGACATCCTCACCGAGTGGCTCGAGTTCCGCACGCGCACCGTGACGCGGCGTCTCGAGCACCGCCTCGGCAAGGTGAACCGGCGCCTGCACATCCTCGACGGCCTGCTCATCGCCTTCCTCAACCTCGACGAGGTGATCCGCATCATCCGGCGCGAGGACGAGCCGAAGCCGGTGCTGATGAAACGCTTCAAGCTGTCCGACGAGCAGGCCGAGGAGATCCTCAACACGCGCCTGCGCCACCTCGCCAAGCTCGAGGAGATGAAGATCCGCGACGAGCAGAAGGCGCTGGCCGCGGAGCGCGACGAGCTCGAGGGCACGCTCAAGAGCAAGGCGCGCCTGAAGAAGCTGATCGCCACGGAGATCAAGGCGGATGCCGAGAAGTACGGCGACGAGCGCCGCACCAAGATCATCGAGCGCGAGGCCGCGCAGGCGATCGACGAGACGAGCCTCATCCCGAACGAGCCGGTGACCGTGGTGCTGTCCACCGGCGGCTTCGTGCGCTCGGCCAAGGGCCACGAGGTCGAGGCCGCAGCGCTCGCCTACAAGGGGGGCGATGGCTTCCAGGCGCTCGCCCGCGGGCGCAGTCTCCAGGCGGCCATCTTCATCGACAGCACCGGGCGTACCTATTCGCTGCCCGCGCACTCGCTGCCCTCGGCGCGCGGCCACGGCGAGCCGCTCTCCGGCAGGCTCGATCCACCCGACGGCGCCAAGTTTGCCGGCGTCATGATCGGCGAGCCCGAGGACCTGTGGCTGCTGGCCACCGATGCGGGCTACGGGTTCACCGCGCGCCTGAAAGACCTGGTGACCGACCGGCGCGCCGGCAAGACGGTACTGTCCGTGCCCGAGAACGCCCACGTGCTCGCCCCGGCACCGGTGCTGTCCCCGGACAGCCTCGTCGCGGTGGTCTCGGGCGAGGGCAAGTTGCTGGCCTTCCCCGTGAGCGAGGTCCCGGAGATGCCCAAGGGCAAGGGCAACAAGCTCTATGACATTCCGGGCAAGAAGGCGAGTGCGCGCACGGAGCTCATGACCGCCGTCGCGGTCGTCCCGCCCAAGGCGACCCTGGTGCTGTGGGCCGGGGAGAAGCACAAGGAGCTCGACTGGCGCGAGCTGCAGGAGTACGTCGGCGAGCGCGCCCAGCGCGGCGCCGTGCTCCGCCGCGGCTGGCCGCGCGAGATCGACCGCATGGAAGCCCGGCTTCCACCGACCCCGGCCTGACCGTCCCTATCCCTGTCAGCTGACCCCTCGGCAGGGATGCCGTCTGTCGGCCTGATGTTGCAAATGCAAATGCTTCTCATTTATATTTTCTTTAACACTCAGGTCGGGACGAATCGTGAGCGGGGAGTCAGGAACAGCAAGGCGGCGCGCGGCGCCTGCGGTCGCGTTTGCGCTCGGCCTCCTGGCCGGCTGCGGCGGGGGTGACGGGTCGGGCGGGGGCAGCAATCCCACCCCACCGGCGCTGACGGCGAAGGCGCTCGCCGGCCAGGCGCTGTTCTTCGACACCTCGCTGTCGGCCTCGGGACGCCAGTCGTGTGCGACCTGCCACGTCCCCAACCGGGCCTTCACCGCCGATCCCGCCACCGACAAGGGGCTGCCGGTGCCGCTGGGCGGCCGCAACATGGACCTGCCGGGGTTCCGCAACACGCCGTCGCTGCTCTACGCGCGCTTCACCCCGGCGTTCTTCCTGGACGACGGCACCCCGACGGGCGGCTTCTTCCGCGACGGCCGAGCCTCCTCGCTCGCCCAGCAGGCGCAGATGCCGTTCGTCACCGAGTTCGAGATGGCGAACCAGGATGCCGCCGAGGTGGTGAGCCGCCTGCAGGCATCGCAGGCCTCGCTCGCGCTGTTCGTCACCGCGTTCGGCGATGCGATCCTTACGGACCCGCAGAAGACCCTCGCCGCCATGGGCGATGCCATCGCGGCCTTCGAGACCGAGTCCCCCCAGTTCGCACCCTTCACGAGCAAGTTCGATGCGTGGCTCGCGGGGCAGACGACGCTCACCGATGCCGAGAGCCGCGGGATGGCGCTGTTCAACAACCCCGCCAAGGGCAACTGCACCGCCTGTCACCCGAGCCAGCGCCAGGGCTATGCCGACCATGCGCTGTTCACCGATTTCACCTACGACAACATCGGCATCCCGCGTAACTGGAACATCGCGGCCAACTTCAGGAACCCGAAGAGCCCGGTGAGCGGCGTGCCGCTCGACTACGTGCCGGCGCAGACCAACGTGCCCGCAGATGCCGAGTACGCCTTTTACGACCTGGGGCTGTGCGGCCCGTTCGCGCCCGCCGCCGACGACCCGGCGCCGCGCCCGGTGTTCACGCAGACGACCACGCTGTGCGGCCTGTTCAAGGTGCCCTCGCTGCGCAACGTCGCCATCACGGCCCCGTACTTCCACAACGGGGCGCTGCCGAGCCTGCACAAGGCGGTGCAGTGGTACGTCACGCGCGACATCAACAACAACACCGGCAACAACCCGACCCCGGTTCCCGCAGGGCCCGGCGGCAACCCGTACTTCCCCCTTGGCAGTCCCTACCTCGCCGCCGACGGCACGCCGGACCCGTACCAGTACAACGACCTGCCGGTTGCCTTCGACGCCAACGTCAACGTCGGGGAGATCCCCTACACCCCGCCGGCCTTCGCCGGTGGCCAGGCACCCACGCTGGATGCCTCGGAGATCGACGACCTGGTCGCGTTCCTGTGCACCCTGACCGACGGCTACAACCCCCAGAACCCGTCCGCCTACGACGTGCCGGCGCAGTGCGCTGCCGGCGCCCCGTGAGCCTCAACTCATCCGCGATCCTGCAATGGAAGCCCTCGTCATGAACCGAAAGTCACACCGTCCCGGCTCCTGGTCCCTGGCGCTCGCCACCGCGGCTGCACTGACAGGCGGCCCCGCACAGGCCGCAGGCGACGATGCCGCGACCCTCAAGGCCCTGCAGCAGCAGCTCCAGCAGATCCAGGCCGAGCTCAAGGGCCTCGCCGAGGAGAACCGCGCGCTGAAGGAACACGAGGCCGAGGTGGACCGCAAGCTCGCCGCGCTGAACGCGCCCGCGGGCGGTACTGCCCCGGTGGCGCAGGCCGTGCCCGTGGCGCCCGCCGCAGCGGTCCCGGACAACACCTCGGCGCTGCCGAACGCGTCCGCGCTGCCCAGCACCGCGGCACTGTCGCCGACCGCGACCGCGAGCCCCGGTACGACCGGTCCCGGCCTCTTCGGCACCGGGCTGCGGCTGTGGGGCTACGGCGAGGTGTACTACACGAACCCGACCAGCGAGCGTCAGGACAGCCAGTTCGACCTGGCGCGCGCGGTGTTCGGCATCGGCTACCAGTTCGACGAGAAGACCGAGTTCAACTCCGAGTACGAGGTGGAGCACGCGGTGGCCTCCGCCGATGATCCCGGGGAGTTCGAGGTCGAGCAGTTCTACGTCGACCGCCACCTGAACGACTACGTGACCGCGCGCGCCGGGCTGTTCCTCATGCCGTTCGGGCTGCTCAACGAGCACCACGAGCCCACCAACTTCTACGGCGTGCAGCGCAACTTCGTCGAGACGCTGATCATCCCCAGCACCTGGCGCGAAGGCGGCCTCAATTTCCACGGCGACACCCCGCTCGGGATCGGCTGGAATGCCGGCGTCACGACCGGGTTCGACCTGTCGAAGTGGGACTTCGCGCCCGAGTTCCCGCCGTACCACACGGCCCTGGACCTGGAGAACAGCGGTGTGGCGCCGCTGCAGGCGACGCACCAGGAGCTGGCGCTCGCCAACGGCCGCCACCTCTCGCAGTACCTGGCGCTCAGCTACTACGGCGTGCCCGGCCTCAACCTCGGGGCTGCGATCAGCACCGGGGATGCGGTGCCGGTGCCGGCCCCGCCCAATGCGCCGATCCCGGGCAACCAGCGGGTCGCCCTCTGGGAGGCGCACGCGCGCTGGACCCCGGGGCCGTTCGACCTGACGGCGCTGTACGCGCGCGGCACCATCAGCAACACGGCGCTCATCAACCAGAGCAACCCCGGCTCGCCCAACCCGATCCCGTCGGCCTTCTACGGCTACTACTTCCAGGGCGCGATGCAGGCCTGGCAACACGGGGACTACAAGTTAAACCCGTTCGTGCGCTACGAGGTCTACAACATGGGCTCGAAGTACGACGGCACCGCCGGACCCGTGATCCCGGAGGGCGACGTGCCGCTGTCAGCCGCGCCCGGGGACTACGGGCGCTGGCCGGTGTGGTACGACCGGGTATGGACGGTGGGCGCGAACTTCTACCTCGGGCCGCACCTGGTGCTGAAGACCGACTACCAGTGGTTCAAGGACAACGTCGACTTCAAGCGCTGGGACCTCGGCCTCGGCATCGCCTTCTGAGGTCGGCCTTGAGGTTGCGCGCGCCCCGCCAGGGACGGCGGGGTGGCCGTGCGTCAGCGCTCGGCGCGCAGCACCACTTCCTCGGGGGCGTTGACGAAGTAGCCCTGGATGTACTGCACGCCGATCTGCCATAGCACCGCCATGGTGTTGGCATCCTCGACGCGCTCGGCGATGGTGTGGATGCCCTTGCGGCGCGCGGCCTCGACCAGGATGCGCACGCGGCTCTGCAGCTGCGGGTCACCGGCGAGGTCCTGTACCAGGGTGCCGTCGATCTTCACGAAATCCAGCGGCACGGACTCGAGCATCCCGGTGCTGTCGCGGCCGGAGCCGAAGCCCTCGAGGGCGAAGCGGAAGCGGCGCTCGCGCAGCGCCGCGGCGAGCGCGGTCACTTCCGGCACGTGGCTCGCGGCCCCTTCCTCGGTGACCTGGAAGCACAGCCGGTGCGGCTCGGCACGCGAGGTGCGCAGGTGGTTGTCCAGCCACTCGACGAAGGCCGCATCCCGGGCGGTGTCGCGCGACAGGCGCACGAACAGGCACTCGGGCTTCTTCTGCGCCGCGAAGGAGAGCGAGGCCCCGACCACCCAGCGGTCGATGTTCTTCATGAGGTCGTTGCGGCCGGCGGCCGCCATGAACTCCGAGGGCAGCACTTCCTTGCCCTGCTGGTCGATCATGCGCACCAGCACGTCGTACATGCCCGGGTCGTCGCCCTGCAGGCTCGCGATCGGCTGCTGCACCAGGCGGAAGCGGTTCTCCATGAGCGCCGCCTTGATGTGCTTGACCCAGACCTGGTCGTAGGACATCACGCGGCTGTCGTTGTCGGCGCGGTCGGAGATGATGCTCTGGTTGCCGCCGCGCGAGGTGGCCTTGCGGTTGCTCTCGATGGCGTCCTGGATGATGGCGTCGAGCTTGGGCTCGCCGGGGGAGACCACCGACAGGCCGATGCTGCAGGTCACCCCGACCGACTTGTCGCGGATGCGCATGATGTGGCGCTGCACGCGCGCCAGCATGCGCTCGCTCCAGGCGGTGATGTCGTGTTCGTTGCCGCGCTCCAGCAGCGCCAGGAAGCGCACGCCGCCGAAGCGGCCGGCGATCTCCTTCGGGTGCAGCGAGTCCTTCACCAGGCGCGCGACCTCCGAGATCACCTCTTCGCTGGCAGTGGCGCCGATGGTGCGCTCCAGCAGCGCGAACTTGTCGATGCGCAGCAACGCCAGGCAGCGCATGCCGCCCGGGCTCGGCGTCGCGAGGCGCTCGCCGAGGGCCTCCAGCAGCTCCGGGCGGCGCAGCAGGCCCGCCGCCGGTTCCGGCCGCGGCGCGGCCACCGGGGCGGGCACCGGCAGGTTGTACTGGGAGTCGCGCGGCCGCGAGGGCACCACGAGGCGCACGCACGGCTCGCCCTCGTGCTGCCCGAGGGTCAGGGTCACCTCCAGGGGCAGCACGGTGCCGTCGGCGAGCATCGCGTTCGCACGCAGCGCGTGGTCGCTCCAGCGCCCCTGCAGGCAGGCCGCCAGCGCCCCGCGCAGGGCGGCGTGCGTGGACTCCTCGAACAGGTCCATCACCGGCTGCCCGGCGATGCCGTCCTCGACGCCGTAGAGTTCGTGCCAGGCCGGGTTGCAGTCGGTGACGATGCCCTCCTGCACCTGGATGATGGCGTCGTTGGAGCGCTGCAGGACCACGTTCAGCTGGCTGCGCGCGTCGTGTGCGGATTTCTCGGTGGTGTCCAGCGAGCGCTGGATGCGGTACACGGCCAGCTCGCGCAGCAGCACGGCCTTCAGGCGTTCGGGGTTGGACAGCGTCACCACGTCGCGCGCGCCGCGCTCCATGGCGGCAGCGATCAGCGCCTCGTCCACCGCCGGTGCCAGCAGGAGCAGCGGCACGTGCGGGGCGAGCTGGTCGCGGACCTCGACGGCGGGACCGAGTTCCGCGGGAGTGCCGGCCACCTGCAGCAGCAGCTCGGGGTTGATCTGGGGCAGGGCGTCGCCCAGGTCGCGCAGCGCCGGGATCCAGGTGCAGTGCACCGGGTGGCCGGCGCGACGCAACACGCTGTTGATCGCCTCGACGGGATCGCGGGCGGAGCTCAGCACGATGAGCGGAACGGCGCTCGGCTCGGGCAAGGTGTGGCTCTCCACGGGGTCTTTAAGTTTCGCGACTCTCATAGATTCTAGCACCGGCCTTGATGCGGGCCGCGTGAGCGGCGTCGCGGAAAGGGCCGCAGCGGTTCAGGCGCGGCGCAGCGCGCCGTGCTCCCGCAGCAGCACCCCGTAAACCTCCTCCTGGCACACCAGCACCAACTTCGTCAGCGCGTCGGCACACATCGCGCTGCCGGCCTCCACCGCAGCGTGGGGCGTACCGCTGACCGCTGCCCCGTCGCGCCGGTAGTAGCCCCGGTGCCCGGTGGGCGCTCCGGCCTGCGACCGGTGGCTCACCGCGAGCGCCGCCTCGGTCAGTTCCAGCGCCGCAAGGGCGCCATCGCCACCCCGCAACAGCACGGTCTGGGGCTGCGTGCCGAAGACCCGCAGGTCCCCGCCGGCGTTCACCAGGCCCGCGCTGCAGCCGCCGCTGCGCAGCACCGCGACCGCCTGGTCCACCGCGTAGCCCTTGGCGATGCCGCCGAGGTCCAGTGCCACCGGCCGCCGCACACGGGCCGCTGGTTGCGGCCGGTCCGTGAGATCCAGGTCCACGAGCGTCCCCGGACGCAGCGGCAGGCACGGGTCGAACGCGCCGCCGCTTGCGCGGTGGAGCTGCTGCGCGAAGCTCAGCACCGCATGCGTTGCGGGTCGCAGTGCGACCGGGCTTCCCGGCGCCGCGGCGTTCAGCCGCGCCACGTCGCTGTCCGCGTCGTACGGATGCATAACGGCCTCGACGTGGGCTACTTGAGCGAATGCCGCCTCTATGGCGCGGGCCGCCGTGGCCTCATCCGGCGCGCGCGCCTCGATCACGACGGCCGTCCCGAGGGCGGGTCGCATGCGCTTCAGGGTGACGGGTCCGGGAGCGGGCATCGGTCAGGGGGGTTGGGGCACCGGGGCAGTGGCTATGGTAGAGTAATTAAGAATCATTCGCATTTATTGGACTTACTGATCACGCCATGGCCCCGGATCTGCGCCCACTCGGCTGGCTGGGTGCGCTCGCTGCAGTCGCAGCGGCGCCCGTGCAGGTCGTCGTGGCCGCCGACTACCTCTCCGTCGAGCAGGCCCAGCGGGTGCTGTTTCCCCAGGCCGACCGCTTCACCGAGGTCGCCCTGGCCCTGGATGCGGCCCAGCGCGAGCGCGTGCAGCGACTGGCCGGCCCGCAGCCGCCGCACCGCAGCCTGCGCGCCTTCCGCGCGCTCCAGGGCGATGCGCAGGTCGGCACCGTCTTCATCGACGAGGTGGTCGGCAAGCAGGACTTCATCACCTACGCCGCCGGCATCGATGCCGGCGGCCAACTCAAGCCGCTCGAGGTACTGAGCTACCGCGAGAGCCACGGTGGAGAGATCCGCAGCGAGGCCTGGCGGCACCAGTTCGCCGGCCGTGGCGACCTGGAGGCGCTCCGGGTCGCGGTCGACATCAAGAACATCGCCGGCGCCACCCTCTCGTGCGAGCACGTCACGCAGGGCGTGCGCTGGCTCATGGCCCTATGGCAGATCGCGCTCAAGCCGTCGGCGAACGTCTAGGCGGCCGCGGTCGCGCGCGCCACCTGCACGCCAGTCCGCGGGAGATCGCGGCGCGCGCCGGCATGCGCCTGCCGATGTCGCCGCGCACGCGCGCACTGGTGCTCATCGTGTGCGCGCTCCTGTGGCTGTCGGGTGCGCTGTGGCTGGTGGCGCACTACGCGTATCCCGAGCACAACGAGTTCGGGGTGCTGCCCAACCGCTTCGAGGCGCCGCTCATGCGCCTGCACGGCATGATCGCGGTGGCCGGGGTGTTCCTGTTCGGCTGGATCGGCGCGGGACACATCCGCGCGCGGTGGTCGGCGGCGCTGAACCGCGCCTCGGGGCTATGGCTGCTGGGATGCGCGGTGGTGCTCGTGGTGAGCGGCTACGCACTCTATTACACGACCGGCGCCTTCCACGATTCCGCCGCGCTCGTTCACCAGGGACTGGGCCTGGTGGCGATCTTCGCGGCGCTGATGCACTGGCGCCGGATCCGCGCCGGAGCCTGAAAAACCGCCAACTGGCGGTGCCTGAGGCTTGTCGCTATCATACGCGGCCCTCTGAGACGGCCGCCTTTCCTGCGGCCCCAAATCGGAAAGACCGCACATGGCCAGCTACACCACCAGCGAAATCCGCGGGGGTATGAAACTCCTGCTCGACGGCGACCCGTACGCCGTGATCGAGAACGAGTTCGTCAAGCCCGGCAAGGGCCAGGCGTTCAACCGCATCAAGGTGCGCAACCTCAAGACCGGACGCACCATCGAGCGCACGTTCCGCTCGGGCGAGTCGCTGGAAGCCGCCGACGTGGTCGACACCGAAATGCAGTATCTCTACCAGGACGGCGACTTCTGGCACTTCATGGTGCCGGAGAGCTTCGAGCAGTACACGGCCGGCAAGTCCGCCGTCGGCGAGAGCGCGCAGTGGCTGAAGGATGGCGTCGTGTGCATCGTGACGCTGTGGAACAACGTGCCGCTGGTCGTAACGCCGCCGCCCCACATCGAGCTCAAGATCGTCGAGACCGACCCGGGCCTGCGCGGTGACACCGCGACCGGCGGGCAGAAGCCCGCCAAGGTCGAGACCGGGGCGGTGGTGCGCGTGCCGCTCTTCATCAACGAGGGCGAAGTCATCCGCATCGACACGCGCACCGGGGAATACGTCTCGCGCGCCAAGCAGTAGCGCAGCGGCGCCTCGGCCGCTCATCAGCCGAACTCGCCCGGCAAGCCGCCCCGGTGCTAGGCTTTTCCCCCAGTAAACCGGCGTTCGCCGGCCGCGTTATGGGCCCGGGAAAGGAAACCCCGCATGACACGCATCCTCCGTCCGTTCGCGTTCCTGCTGCTGCTGGTGTCGCCGGCCGCCTTCGCCCAGTACTACTCCGGCGGCTATGACCCTGACGCCCAGCCGGTGCGCTGGCACGTCATGGGTGGCGTCAGCGTCCCGGTGGGCAGCACGAGTGACATCCTGCAGACCGGCGGCCACGTCGGCGTTGGCGTGAGCTTCCGGCAGCCCCACAGCCCGCTGTCGCTGCGTATCGACCTCGACTACGCGCGCAATGATGCGACGCGGCAGCTGCAGAACGAGGGCTCGCAGGACACCGGGCTGCAGATCGACGGCGGTTGGGCGGACCTGGTGTCGCTGACCGCCAACGCCGAGCTGCGCGTGCCGCTGGGCCCGACGATGTACGGCTACGTCATCGGTGGCGTCGGCGGCTACTACACGCGCATCTCGCTCACCGAGTACGGCTACGGCTACGTCTGCAGCCCGTGGTGGAACTACTGCTACATCGCCGGCGGGGACTACATCGTCGACCAGCACGACACCACCAAGTTCGGCTGGAACGCCGGCCTCGGGGTCGCCTTCCGCCTCGGCAACGGAATGCAGCTGTTCGTGGAGGGCCGCTACAACGCCATCCAGTTCCAGCAGAACCTGACCTACGTGCCGATCACGGTGGGACTGCGGTTCTAGGGCGCCTCGCCCGCCCGTCAGTTCACGGTACGGATCAGATTCACGTAGTGGATCGTGCAGCCCGTGGACGCGTTGTCCGCCACGATGGCGACCGGGATCCCCGTGCTCGCTGCAGTCAGCAGCAGTGAGTAGATCTGGGCGTTGTTGGGGTTTGAGGGCAGGAGCGTAAAGAAGGACTCCGCACCGCTGTTTGGCGTGCAGCCGGTGAGGCCGGCAATTCCGCCGGCAAGACCCACGTACACCGTGCCTCCGGACTCGACGTCGAGCATGGAAATGGAGCCGTAGCAGCGCAGTCCCTCGCAGTCGGCGCTCCAGACCGAGCCCGCCCAGACCAGCGCTGCCCACAGAAACGTGCGACCGAGAATCTTCATGGTGGAATCTCTCCCGTGTGCCGCCGCGCGGGCGGGTTCTGTCAGGTGACGGCAGACGAGCCCGCCGGGGGAGGATTCTAGTCGCCCGGTCGCGGCCGGGAGAAGCTTCAGGCCGCCTGGGCGGCGCGTGCTGCGCTGCGGGCGGTGCGCAGCCCGTCGAGGGCGTAGATGGCGAGCGCCGCCCAGATCAGCATGAACCCGATCGCCCGCACGCCCGCGAAGGGCTCGTGGAACACCACGATGCCGCACAGCAGCTGCAGGCTGGGGCCGATGTACTGCAGCACCCCGACGGTGGAATAGGGCAGGAGGCGCGCCGCCATGGCGAACAGGAACAGCGGCACGGCCGTGATGATGCCGCTGCCGACGAGGAGCGTGGTGATCCAGGGGCCGGCGTGCCCGAAGGCGCCCGTGCCGTGGAACTCGCACCACAGGAGGAACGCGCTCGCCAGGGGCATGAGGAGGATCGTCTCGGTCGCAAGCCCCGGCAGCGCCTCCACGCTGATCATCTTGCGCACCAGCCCGTAGAGCGAAAAGCTGCACGCCAGCACGAGCGCGATCCAGGGCAGGTGCCCGGCCTCCAGGGTGAGGAACAGCACCGCAAGCGCTGCGATCCCGACTGCCACCCACTGCACGCGGTTCAGGCGCTCGTGCAGCACGAAGATGCCGAGCACCACGTTGATGAGCGGGTTGATGTAGTAGCCGAAGCTGGTGTCGAGCACGTGGCCGTTCATCACGCCCCATACGTACACCAGCCAGTTGGTGCTGATCAGGAGCGCGGTGAGCAGCAGCCGACCGAGGAGTGCGCGCTGCCGGAAGATCGGCTTCAGGCTCGCGAGCTGCCCGCGCCAGAGCATCCAGGCGAGGATGAACACGCACGACCAGGCGATGCGGTGCGCGATGATCTGCAGCGAGGGGACGCTGCGCAGCGGAAACAGGAAGAGCGGCAGGAGGCCCCAGATGGTGAAGGCACCGGCGCCGGCGGCAAGCCCGCGCGAGGACAGCCGCGCCATGCTCATCCGGCGAGCGCCGCGGGCGCGCCGCTGCCGGCGACGAACACCTGCACCAGCGCCTCGAGGCCCGTCGCGTCCGCGGCGCTGAAGCGCGCGAGCTGCGGGCTGTCGATGTCGAGCACGCCGAGCACCCGGCCCGCGTGCAGCAGCGGCACCACGATCTCCGAGCGTGACGCGGCGTCGCAGGCGATGTGTCCGGGGAAGGCGTGCACGTCGGGCACCACGAGCGTGCGCCGCTCGGCGGCGGCCGTGCCGCACACCCCGCGCCCGAGCGCGATGCGCACGCAGGCGGGGCGGCCCTGGAACGGGCCCACGACCAGCTCGGTCCCCTTGAGGAAGTAGAACCCCGCCCAGTTGATGCGCGGCAGTGCCTCATAGAGGAGTGCCGCGGCATTCGCAGCATTGGCGATGAAGTCGCTCTCGCCGGCCATCAGGGCTGCGAGGTCCGCCGCGAGGCGGCGGTAGTCGCCCTCGCGATCCTCGAAGTCGTAGCGTGCGCTGTCATGGCTCATGGGGGCGCGCATTCTAGCCGCTCGGCGCGGCCGCCGTCGCGCCCGGGCGGCGAGCGCTCAGGCGCGCGGCGTCGCGAACGGCAGCACTTCCTCGATGTGCCGCGCGCCGAGGGCCAGCATTGCCACCCGGTCGAAGCCGAGGGCCACGCCGCTGCAGTCGGGCAGTCCGTGCCCGAGGGCCGCCAGCAGCCGCTCATCGAGCGGGTGAACCGGCAGGGCGCGCCGCCGCCGCTCGGCCTGGTCGGCCTCGAAGCGCGCGCGCTGCTCGTGCGCCTCGCCCAGCTCGTGGAAGCCGTTGGCGAGTTCCAGTCCTTGCGCGTACAGCTCGAAGCGCTGCGCGGCGCGTGGGTCGGCAGGGTCGAGGCGCGCGAGCGCCGCCTGGCTCGCCGGGTAGCCGTGGACGAAGGTCAGCCGCCCGTGGCCGAGCTTCGGTCCCACGAGTGTCCCCATGATGAAGTCGAGGCATTCATCGCGCCCGGGGTCCGTGGCGGCGAGGCCGCCCGCGGCGGCGCAGGCGGCGAGTTCCCCGGTGCTCGTGGCGAAGGCATCGAGGCCGGTCTCACGCAGCAGCGCCTCGCGATAGGTGAGGAACTCGGTCGGGCGCTCCTCGGCGAGCAGCTCGCACACCAGCGCTGCGACTTCCTCCATGAGCGCCCCGAGGCCGAAGCCGATCCGGTACCACTCGACCAGCGTGAATTCGCTGTTGTGGAAGCGCCCCTGCTCATGGCCCCGCGCAACGTGGCAGATCTGGTAGATGTCACCGCTGCCTGCCGCCAGGAGGCGCTTCATCGCGTACTCGGGCGAGGTGTGCAGGAAGTGGACCGCGCTGCCGGTTGCCTCCAGGCGGACTTCGGCGGAGTGGATGTGCACGTCGCTCACCGGCGCGTTCACGACGAACGGGGTGTCCACTTCCAGGAGGCCGCGGCCCTCGAAGAACTGTCGTGTCCGGCGCAGGAGGCCCGCGCGCCGACGCAGCCGCTCCACCGAGGCACCGGGGCGCCAGTCGGCAGGTGCCGTCACGTGAGCCGCGCGAGGGTCTCCCCGACGCGCACCGAAGTGCCCGGGGTGAGTGTCGCGCGCAGGGTTGCCGCCCTGGGCGGCAGCAGCAGGATCACGGTGGAACCCATGTTGAAGCGCCCCATCTCCGCCCCCTTGGGCAGCGTCGGGGAAGCGGCGGTCCGCATCGGCAACGGGGCCCGCCGCCGAGGATTGCGCGGCGTCACATCCCCGTGCCACACGGTGCTCATGCTGCCGACGAACAGCGCCCCGACGAGCACGAGTGCGAAGGTGAGCTCACCGCGCTCGCACACGCAGATCAGTCGCTCGTTGCGCGCGAACAGTCCCGGCACGCTGGCGGCGGTGGTCGCGTTGACGCTGAACAGCGCCCCCGGCACGTACCAGGCGGCACGCAGGGTGCCCGGCAGCGGCATGTGGATGCGGTGGTAGTTGTACGGGGCGAGATAGAGGGTCGCGAAGCTGCCGCCACGGAACAGGCCGCTCCAGGGAGTCTCGCCGTCGAGCAGCGCCTCGAGCGTGTAGGCGTGGCCCTTGGCCTGCACGAGGTAGGACCCGTCGAGCGCGCCGGCCTGGCTCACCGTTCCATCGACGGGGCAGACGAGCGCGCGTGGATCGGGATCGAACGGGCGCGCGTCCTGGCGCAGCGCGCGCGTGAAGAAGGCATTGAAGCTCTCGTAGCGGCGCGGGTCGCGCTCTACCGCGTCGCTCATGTCGGGGCGGTAGCTGTTCACGAAGCTGTCGATGAGCGTGTTCTTCAGCCACGGCCGGCGGCTGCGCGTCAGCCGATAGACCACGGACGTCAGCCAGTGCTGCGGCAGCAGGTACTGGAGGGCCACGAAGGCCCGCGCGCCCGCGCTCTCGGGGTCGGCGCCCATTGCTTTAGTGGCCGCCCGCCAGATGCGGGGCGCTCGCCTTCAGGTCCTGGGCCATGAGCTTCTCATCGAAGGGCGGGGTGAACACGGCCACCACCTTGCCCGCATCGTTGGTGAGGAACACCACCGCCGAGTGGTCCATGGTGTAGTCCCCGCCCGGCTGCTCTACCCGGGCCACCACGACTCCGACACTGCGCGCGAGCTTCGCGACCGCCTGCGGGGTGCCGGTGAGTCCCTCGAAGCCCGGATCGAACGCATGCACGTAGCGGCCCACAACCTCGGGGGTGTCCCGGCCCGGGTCGATCGAAATGAACACGACCTTCAGGTTCGGGACGGCTGCCTGGCGACTCGCGGCCGCGAGCTTGATGAGCGTCGTCGGGCACACGTCCGGGCAGTGCGTGAAACCGAAGAAGAGGAGGCTGGGGTGCCCGACCAGCACTGCCCGGGTCACCGTGGCGCCGCCGGTGTCCACGAGGCTGAAGTCCGGGATCGCCCGCGCCTGGGGGAACCACGTGCCGCTTGCCAGCTGCGGCGCCGGCCTGTCAATTTGTCGCGCCACGTAGAAGCCGATCACGGTCGCGGCCAGGGCGGCGGCGATCAGGAGTACCCGCGTCGATGTCTTGGTCATGAAGCGATTATTTCACAGGCCCGCGCACGCGGCGGGAACGACGGTGGGGGAGCTGATCCGCGCCAGTGCGCGGCGCCTGAGCCGTGCCCGGGTGTTCTTCGGCCACGGTACGGATAACGCCCGGGACGAGGCGGCCTCGCTGGTGCTGCATGCGCTGGGGCTGCCTCCCGATGCGTCCGCGGCGATCCTGCGCCGGCGCGTCCCGGCGCACGCCCAGGCGGCGGCGCGCGAACTCGTCGCGCGCCGCATCGCCGAGCGCATGCCGGCCCCGTACCTGACCGGCACCACGGGCTTCGCCGGCCTGCGCTTCACCGTCGATCCGCGGGTGCTCATTCCGCGCTCGCCGCTCGCCGAACTCATAGAGCGCGGCTTTACACCCTGGGTCGAGCCGCGTGCCGTGCGGCGCGTGCTCGACATCGGCACCGGCTCGGGCTGCATCGCCATCGCGGTGGCGCATTACCTGCCGCGCGCGCGGGTCGATGCGGTGGACATCTCGGCCGAGGCGCTCGCCGTCGCGCGTCTCAACGTGCGCCGGCACCGCCTCGGGCGGCGCGTGCGCCTCATCCGCTCGGACAACTTCAGCGCCCTGCGCGGGCGCACGTACGATATCATCGTGACCAACCCGCCCTACGTGGGGACGCGAGAGCTGAAGAGCCTGCCGCCGGAGTATCGGCACGAGCCGCGCGTGGCGCTCGCCTCCGGGCGCGACGGCCTCGATGCCGTGCGCACCATACTGAGGGAGGCGCCGCGGCACCTGGCACCGGGCGGGGTCCTGGTGGCGGAGGTCGGCAACAGCGAGCGCGCCCTGCGCCGCGCCTTCCCTCGACTGCCCTTCCTGTGGCTGCAGTTCGCGCGCGGCGGCGGCGGGGTGTTCCTCCTCAGCCGCGAGCAGCTCCTGAAGCACTGACGGGTCTCACCATGTCCGGCAACACCATCGGCAAGCTCTTCTGCGTGACCACCTTCGGGGAGAGCCATGGACCTGCGCTCGGCTGCATCGTCGATGGCTGCCCGCCCGGGCTCGAGCTGACCGAGGCGCACCTGCAGGAGGACGTCGACCGGCGCCGCACCGGCACCTCGCACTTCGTCAGCCAGCGCCGCGAGGGTGATCAGGTGCGCATCCTCTCGGGTGTCTTCGAGGGGCGCACCACGGGGACTCCGATCGGCATCCTCATCGAGAACACGGATGCGCGCTCGCGCGACTACGACAGGATCAAGGACCGTTTCCGCCCCGGGCACGCCGACTACACCTACCAGCACAAGTATGGCGTGCGCGACTACCGCGGCGGCGGCCGCTCCTCGGCACGCGAGACCGTGATGCGCACCGCGGCCGGTGCCATCGCGCGCCGCTACCTCGCCGCGCGCCTGGGGGTGCGCATCCACGGCTACCTGAGCCAGATCGGCGCGCTCACGCTCGAGCCGGTGGATCCGGCCTTCGCCTACCAGAACCCGTTCTTCTGCCCGGACCCGGCGCGCATCGCCGAGCTCGAGGCGCTCATCTGGCAGGTGCGGGGCGCGGGGGACTCGATCGGTGCCCGCGTGACCGTGGTGGCGAGCGGCGTGCCGCCCGGCCTCGGCGAGCCGGTGTTCGACCGGCTGGATGCCGACATCGCCCATGCGCTCATGAGCATCAATGCCGTCAAGGCGGTGGAGATCGGGGCCGGGGTCGAGGCGGTGCGCCAGAAGGGCAGCGAGCACCGCGATGAACTGACCCCGCAGGGCTTCGCGAGCAATCACGCCGGCGGCATCCTCGGCGGGATCTCCACCGGCCAGGAGGTGCTGGCGCACCTCACCCTCAAGCCCACCTCCAGCATCCAGGTGCCCGGCCGCACCATCGACGTCGCGGGCGCAGCGGTCGACATCGAGACCACCGGCAGGCACGACCCCTGCGTGGGCCTGCGGGCGACCCCGATCGCCGAGGCGATGCTGGCGATCGTCCTCATGGACCACTACCTGCGGCACCGCGCCCAGAACATGGACGTCCGGCAGGGAACCCCCGACATCACGCGCCGCCCCTAGCGGGGGCGGCAGACGGTCCTTTAAGAGAGGGAGCGCACGTTGAGCAGGCAATATCGCGTCGCGGTGGTGGGTGCCACGGGACTCGTGGGCGAAACGATGGTGAGCGTGCTCGAGGAGCGCGAGTTCCCGGTCAGCGAACTGGTGCCGCTCGCGAGCGAGCGCTCGCTCGGGCGCAGCGTCAGCTTCCGCGGCCGCAGCATCCCGGTGCGCGAGCTGCAGGACTTTGATTTCGCGGGGTGCGACTTCGCGCTGTTCTCGGCGGGCGCGGCGGTCTCGCGGGAGCACGCACCGCGCGCGGTGGCCGCCGGCGCGATCGTGATCGACAACACCTCGGAGTTCCGCTATCGCGAGGACGTGCCGCTGGTCGTCCCCGAGGTCAACCCCGAGGCGCTCGCCGCCGTCGGCACCAGCGGCATCATCGCCAACCCCAACTGCTCGACCATCCAGCTGGTGGTGGCCCTGAAGCCGCTCCACGACGCCGCGGTGCTCGAGCGCGTGGACGTGGCGACCTACCAGTCGGTCTCCGGCGCGGGCCGCACCGCGCTCGAGGAGCTCGCGCGGCAGTCGATCGAAGTGCTCTCCGGGCGCGGCCCGATCGAGCCCGTGAACGAGGCGAAGCCGTTCGCCTTCAACTGCATCCCGCACATCGACGCCTTCCAGGACAACGGCTACACCCGCGAGGAAATGAAGATCGTGTGGGAGACCCGCAAGATCCTGCAGTCACCCGGGCTGCGGGTGAATGCGACCGCCGTGCGGGTGCCGGTGTTCTACGGGCATTCGGAGGTGGTGCACCTGTCGATGCAGCGGCCGCTTGCGGCATCACAGGCGCGTGAACTGCTGCGGAATGCGCCGGGCGTCACGGTTTTGGACGAGCCGCGTACGGGCGGGTACCCCACGGCCGCTACCGAGGCAGCGAACCGCGACACAGTTTATGTCGGGAGAATACGTGAAGATCTCGCCCCGGACCGTGGACTTAACTTATGGATAGTCGCCGACAACGTACGCAAGGGCGCGGCCACCAACAGCGTACAGATCGCCGAGGCTTTGGCCTCCCGGTCGATTTAAGTTATATTGCCGCGGGGTTGATAGGGGGGTCGCAAGATATGCCCTATCCTGTTGTTTCAAAAAGATTTTCCACCCAATGATTCCTGTCGGGGTGCCCTGAATGATCGCCAAACGCTCCGCTCGGGCGCTGGCCGCGCTGCTCGGTTTGCCCTCAGCAGCCTTTGCCTTAGGCCTCGGAGACATCCACCTCCTTTCTCCGCTCAATGCTCCGCTGGACGCGGAAATCGAGCTGGTGGACGTGGCTCCGGACGAAGCCAATACCGTGCAGGTCCAGCTGGCCTCGCGCGATACCTTCGAGCACTACGGCCTGGACCGCCCGGCCTACCTGTCCGGCATCACCATGAAGACCACGCGCACCCCCGACGGGCGCGAGGTCATCAAGCTCAAATCGAACGACCCGATCACCGAGCCCTTCGTGACGCTCCTGGTCGAGGTGAACTGGTCGCGCGGCCGCCTGGTGCGCGAGTACACCATGCTGCTCGACCCGCCGGTGTACACGCCGAACGAGTCGCAGGTCGCCGCCGCCCCGGTCAACACGCCGAGCACCGGCACCGGAGCCCGTGAGGGCGCCATCGCCCGCCCGGCCCCCACGCCGCCCGCGCCGCAGGCTTCCGCACCGACACCGCCAGCCCCGACCGCCACTGCCGCCGAGACCCCGAGCGCTGCCGCGGCCCCGACGCCGACGCGCCGCTCGCATTCGCACGCGGCCACCACCCCGGCGCCCGCGCCGGCCGAGACGGGTGAGGCTGCCTCGGCCGGCACGGCGCACACCGTCGAGCGGGGCGAGACCCTGTCCGGTATCGCCAGCGGTGTCGCCGGCGCCAACGTGAACGCCGCGAGTACCCGCAGCTGGATGCTCGCCATCTACCAGGCGAACCCGCAGGCCTTCCGCCAGAACATGAATGTCCTGCGCTCGGGCGCCGTGCTGCGCATCCCGGAGGCCTCCGCGGCCGCCGCGATTCCGGCCTCCGAGGCCGCCGCCGAGATCAAGCGCCAGTACGCCGCATGGCGTTCGGGCACCCCGACCGAGGCACCCACCGAGGCGCCCGCGGAGAAGTCCGGCCGCCTGAAGCTCGTCACGCCCTCCCAGGCCACGTCCGGAGCCCCGGCTAAGGCCGCACCCCCGAGCCCGACCCCCGCCGCTGCGTCCGGCAAGCCCGGCAGCGCCGCGGCACAGGCCCAGGCCGACAGCGAGGCCAAGCGGCTGCTGGAACTCAAGAACGCCGAACTCGCGCGCATGCAGCAGCAGGCCGCGCAGAAGCAGGGCACCGCCCCACCGGCGCCGCCGCCGGCGGCAACGACCCCGCCCGCCACGGCCACACCGCCGGCCGCCGCGAGCCAGCCGCCGGCTGCCAATCCCCCGGCGGCCACCGCGCCGCCCGCGACCACCGAGGCGCCCCCGCCGCCGGTGGAGAGCGCGCCCCCGCCGCCGCCGGCCCCGAGCGCTGCGGCCACGAAGCCGAAGCCGGCTACGTCCTCCGGTGGCTCCTTCCTCGACACGCTCCTCGGGATGTGGTGGATCCTCGCGGCGATCGCGCTCGCGGTGATCGGCCTCCTGGGCTTCCGCATGTTCAAGGCGCGTCGCGCGAGCGAGCTCGATGACTCGCTCGGCCGGCTCGCCGCCGAGACCCCTGATACCGGCAGCCTCGAGCGCATCAGCGCGCGCGATGAGCCCTTCGCCGAGCCGGCGCCTGCGCCCCCGCGCCCGGTGCCCGCGCGCGCTCCGGCCGCCGCGCTGCCCGAGTCCGCGTTCCTCGTCGAGGAGACCGGTTCGCACGAGCGTCCGCAGATCTCGCTCACCGGCACGCAGCCGGTCATGGCCCCGCCCAAGCACGTCGCGACGGACGAGACCATCAGCAGCGAGACCGCCATCAACCTCGACCAGGGTGATCCGCTGGCGGAAGCCGACTTCCACATGGCCTATGGTCTGTACGACCAGGCCGCCGACCTCATCCGCATCGCCATTTCGCGCGAGCCGGGGCGCCGGGACCTGAAGCTCAAGCTCCTCGAAGTGTTCTTCGTCTGGGGCAACAAGGAGCAGTTCCTTACGACCGCGCGCGAGCTCGCGCAGTCGCGTGACCAGGCCGCCCCCGGCGAGTGGGAAAAGATCCTGATCATGGGCAAGCAGCTCGCGCCCGAGGATCCGCTGTTCTCCTCCGGAGGCGCCGTCACCGGTGCCGCCGCCGGTGGCGTCGACCTCGACCTCGAGGGCGGCCAGAGCCGCGTCGACTTCGACCTGCTGGGCGACGTGCCCGCGGAGGCGCAGTCCCCGAACAGCCTCGATCTGGACATCGGCGGCGCGGTCGGCGACCTCGACGCCACCGCCGAATCGCAGTCCGGCATCACCGACCGCAACCTCGCGCTCGAGGGCACGCTCGGTGGGGCGACCGGCAGCACGCGCCAGATGACCACGCGCATGAAGTCCGGCGCGGGCAGCACCGTGGAGATGGAAGGTCCCACGGTCGAGCAGCCCCAGCTCGCCCCGCAGGACAACCCGACGCTGCGCCAGAAGCTCGAGAACGCCATGCGGCAGGGGAGCGGCGCGGACCACACCGCCGAGCTCGCCATCGACGACCTCGGCCTCGATGTCGGCGCCGTCGACACCGTGGACCAGCCCGGGATCGCCTCCGCGCAGGCTTCCAGCCCCGATGCCCCCACCCTGGTGGCCGGCCTCGATGACCAGTCGCGCCGCATCATGGAGGACGCGCACCGCCGGGCGAAGGAAGAGACCGGTGAGACCACCGGGGCGTGGCAGTTCGACCAGGACGAGCTCGAAGCCGCGCTCACGCAGACCACCAACCTCGCAGGACCGGACGGCTCGGCCACCTCGCGCCTGCGCGCCCTGGGCGCCGGCGAGGGACTCGACCTGGACGTGGGCGATGCCACCGGCACGCACGTCGCCGCCGGCGACGTCGACCTGGACGTGGGACTCGCCACCGGCACCCACGAGGTGAACGGCGGCACGCTCGACCTCGACGTGGGGACCGCGACGGTACCGGACGCGGCCTTTGCCGCCACCCAGCGCCTGTCGTCCGAGGACCTGGCGCTGCCGGACCTGGAGCCGGTCACCATGAGCGAGGTCGGCACCAAGCTCGACCTGGCACGGGCCTACATGGACATGGGCGACCCGGACGGGGCACGCAACATCCTCGAGGAAGTGCTGACCGAGGGCTCGGCCGCGCAGAAGCAGGAAGCCCAGCGGCTGATCGAGTCGCTCCCCGGCTAGTCCTACCAGTGCACCCATGAGCGCGTGCGGCCGTGATCCGGCCGCACCGCGCTCGAGAAGGCGACCGTCCCGTGGCGCGCATCGCGGTCGGCATCGAATACGACGGAACCGCCTACGCGGGCTGGCAGAGCCAGCCCGCTGCACCCTCCATCCAGCAGGTCACCGAGCGTGCCCTGGCCCGCATCGCCGCCGGCCCCGTGGCCCTGGTGTGCGCGGGGCGCACCGATGCCGGCGTGCATGCGCTCGGCCAGGTCGCGCACTTCGACACCGCCGCCGAGCGCGCCCTGCGCAGCTGGGTGCTGGGCGCCAACAGCGAGCTGCCGGCGGATGTGTGCCTGACCTGGGCGCGTGCGGTCCCCGAGCACTTCCATGCCCGCTTCAGTGCCGAGGGCCGCACCTACCGCTACCTGGTCCTCAACCGCGCCGCCCGCCCGGCCCTGAACGCGAACCGTGTCGCCTGGATCCACCGTCCGCTCGATGAGTCGGCGATGAATCTCGCGGCCGCGCACCTCACCGGCGAGCACGACTTCAGTGCCTTCCGGGCCGCGGAGTGCCAGGCGAAGTCCCCGGTGCGGCGGCTGACCCGGCTCGCGGTGGAGCGCCGCGGGGACTGGCTCGTGATCGAGGCGCAGGCCAATGCCTTCCTGCACCACATGGTGCGCAACCTCGTGGGCCTGCTGATCCACGTCGGCCGGGGCGATGCCGCGCCCGCGTGGGCCGCCGAGGTCCTCGCCGGCCGCGACCGCACCCGGGCCCCCGCCACGGCCCCCGCCGCGGGACTGTATTTCGCCGGCGTGCGCTACGCGGAGGCCTTCGGCCTGCCCTCGCAGGCCCCGGAAGGGGGCGCCCCCGGCCGATCGGCTATGATCGACGGCCTTTAAGGTTACCCAGCGGGCCTAGATGTCCTGGTTCGAGAAGATCATGCCCTCGCGCATCAAGACCGAGCGTCGCACGCGCTCGGTCCCGGAGGGCCTGTGGATCAAGTGCCCGGCGTGCGATGCCGTGCTGTACCGCGCCGAACTCGAGCGCAACCTGTACGTGTGCCCCAAGTGCAGCCACCACATGCGCATGGGGGCGCGCGAGCGCCTGGAGCGCTTCCTGGACCCGGACACGATCGAGGAGATCGGCGCCGGGATCGCCCCGGAGGACCCGCTCAAGTTCCGCGACAGCAAGCGCTACCGCGACCGCCTGGTGCAGGCGCAGAAGGCCACCGGGGAGAGCGATGCGCTGATCGTCCTCACCGGCACCCTGCATGCGCTGCCGATCGTGGCGTGCGCGTTCGAGTTCCAGTTCCTCGGCGGCTCGATGGGCTCGGTGGTCGGGGAGCGCTTCAAGCGCGGCGTCGACTACTGCATCCAGGAGCGCCGCCCGTTCGTGTGCTTCGCCGCCAGCGGCGGGGCGCGCATGCAGGAGGCGCTGTACTCGCTCCTGCAGATGGCCAAGACCGCCGCCGCGCTCTCGCGCCTGGCGCAGGCCCACCTGCCGTTCATCTCGGTGCTCACCGACCCGACCACCGGCGGGGTGTCGGCGAGCCTGGCGCTGCTCGGGGACCTGAACCTCGCAGAACCGCGCGCGCTCATCGGCTTCGCGGGCCCGCGCGTCATCCAGCAGACCGTGCGCGAGACACTGCCCGAGGGTTTCCAGAGAAGTGAGTTCCTGCTCGAGCACGGCGCCATCGACATGATCGTCGACCGGCGCGACATGCGCGACCGCATCGCGGCGCTCCTGCGGCTGCTGCAGAAGCTGCCCGCCGCGGCGGCCTGAAGGCCGCCACCCCGCGCTCCCCGCCCGGCACCAGCGGTTTCGCGATGCGCCCCCTCGAGGACTGGCTGCGGCTCCAGGAGCAGGTCCACCCGCAGACCATCGACATGGGGCTGGCGCGCGTGAGCGCCGTGGCGCGCGCACTCGGGGTCGAGCGCAGCGCCACCCCCGTCATCACGGTGGCGGGCACCAACGGCAAGGGCTCGGTATGCGCGCTGCTGGAGGCGCTGCTGGCGGCCCGGGGGGCGCGCGTGGGCCTCTTCACCTCCCCGCACCTGGTGCGCTACAACGAACGCATCCGGGTCGGCGGCGCCGAGGTCACGGACGTGCAGCTCATCGATGCCTTCGAGCGCATCGAGGCCGCGCGCGGCGACACGACGCTCACCTTCTTCGAGTACAACACGCTCGCCGCGCTGTGGCTCTTCCGGGCGCTGCAGGTCGAGTTCACCGTGCTGGAGGTCGGCCTGGGCGGACGCCTGGATGCCACCAACCTCATCGACGCGGACGCGACGGTGCTGGCTTCAGTCGGTTTCGATCACCGCGACTGGCTCGGCGACACGCTCGAGGCCATCGGGGCGGAGAAGGCCGGCATCTTCCGCCCGGGGCGGCCGGCGGTGCTGGGCACCCCGGACATGCCCGCGAGCGTCTTCGGCGCCATCGACCGCCTCGGCGCGCGCGCCGTGGTGGCCGGCCGGGATTTCGCCTGGCAGGTGCATGCCGATGCGCGCTGGGACTACGCCGGGATGCAGCTGCACCTTAAGGGGCTGCCGGCGCCCGCACTCGCGGGCGACATCCAGTACCGCAACGCCGCCACGGCACTCGCGGCCCTGGAGGCACTGGAGGTCGGCGGCGCGCCTTCCCCGCCCGCGCGACAGGCACTGGCGCACCTGGCGCGGCCCGACCGGGCGCGCACCGCGCGCGCCCTGGAATCGGTACAGCTCGCCGGGCGCTTCCAGGTCGTCCCGGGCGAGGTCGAGTGGATCCTGGACATCGCGCACAACGAGCCGGCCGCGCGGGTGCTCGCCGCGCAGCTCGCGGCCCGCGCGCTCCCCGGTCCCCACGGACGCACGCTGGCCGTCGTCGGGGTGCTGAAGGACAAGGACGCCGCCGCGATCGCGGCGGCCCTCAACGGGCGCATCGACCACTGGGTCGTGTGCGCACTCCCGGGCCCGCGCGGCGGCAGTGCCGCAGAGCTGCTCACGCGACTGGCGCTGCCTCCGGGCACGCCGGCCGACCTCTGCGATTCAGTGGCCGACGGCTGCGTGCGCGCCCGCAGCCTCGCGCGCCCCGGGGACCGCGTGCTCGTGTGCGGCTCGCTCCACACCGTCGGCCCGGCGCTCGAGTGGCTTCGGATATAATGCGTGAGCGGTGCGCAGCGGTGACGCGCCCGCGGGGGACATCCTGCGTGCGGCCCGCACCGCGCGCTTGAATTCGGCGAACTTGCCCCAAGCGTGGGTGGTCTGGTGAACAAACAGCAGCTAGAGCGGCTGACGGGCGCAGTCATCCTCGTGGTGCTGATCGCCCTGGTGGTGCCCGAGCTGCTCCAGGGGCCGGTGAAGTCCGGCTCGCGTCCGCTGGCCGCCGCGCCAGCCGAGGGGCCGCCATTAGTCGCCTACAAATTCAACCTCGATGGAGGGGACGCTCAGGGGACGAAGCCCTCCCCCGGCGACGCTCAGGCCGCGACGGCCCCGGCGGTTCCGCCCCAGCCGCAGCCCCTGCCTGCCGCCGCGCCGCCGCCCGCCCAGGACGCGCAGCCGGCCACGACCGCAGCGCCCCCCGAGACTCCCGCACCTGCGCCGACACCGGCGCCCGCACCCACGCCGAAGGCGAAGCCGGCCGCAGCGCACCCGGCACCGACGCCGGCTGCGGGCGAGGGGAGCGGGGGTTTCATGGTGCAGCTGGGTACCTTCGCGAGTCACGACAACGCCGAGCGCCTGGCCCAGAAGGTGAAGGCGCAGGGCTTCAGCGCCGGGGTCTCGCAGTACCCGGGTGGCAAGCACCTGTACCGGGTGCGCGTCGGGCCGGTCCACGACCGGGCCGCGGCCACGCAGCTGCAGGCGAAGCTCAAGGCCGCCGGGCACACCGGGGCCGTCGTGCCGCGCTAGCGCAGCGGTGCGTGACCTGTGCCTTAGGCTTCCCGGACACTCTCTTGTACAATCCGCGCCGCGCGAACCCTGCCGCGGTCACCCTCGGGCGCCATGAACCTGGCCGACTACCTGATTATTGTCGCGGTGCTGCTCTCGGCACTGGGCGGCGCCATGCGCGGCTTCCTGCGCGAGATCGTGGCCTTCGGCGCCTGGATCGTGGCGCTGTTCCTCGCCTGGCATTTCTCGGACCTCATCGAACCGCACCTGGGCGGCCTCCTGGCCGGCTCGGAGGTGCGGCCGTGGGCCGCCCGCGTGATCATCGTGGTGCTGGTGCTGGTGCTCGGGGCCTTCATCGGGGCGATCCTCGCGCACTTCGTGCGCCTGTCGCTCTTCAGTGGCATGGACCGGCTCCTGGGGTTCGTCTTCGGGCTACTGCGCGGCCTGGTGCTGCTCGGGGTGTTCGTGATCCTCGGCCAGCTCCTGGAGATCAACCAGGAGGGCTGGTGGCGGCACTCGATGCTGGTTCCGTACGGGGAGTCCTTCGCCAACGGCCTGCGCTCGCTGGTCGGCGAGGCGCACGTCCCGCACTCCCACCAACACAGTTGACCAACGGGGGCTGACATGTGCGGCATCGTCGGCATCGTAGGCACCACTCCCGTCAACCAGCGCATCTATGACGCGCTCACGGTGCTGCAGCACCGGGGCCAGGATGCCGCCGGCATCGCCACTTCCGGCGAGGGCGAGCTGTACGTGCATAAGGGGCCGGGGCTGGTGCGCGATGTCTTCCGCCAGCACCACATGCTCGAGCTCAAGGGCAACCTCGGCATCGGCCACGTGCGCTACCCGACCGCCGGCTGCGACTCGGCCTCCGAGGCGCAGCCCTTCTACGTCAATGCGCCCTACGGGATCTGCCTCGCCCACAACGGCAACCTCACCAATGCCGCGGAGCTGGCGGAGATCCTGATCCGCGAGGACCGCCGCCACCTGAACACCAGCTCCGACTCCGAGGTGCTGCTGAACGTGTTCGCCTCCGAGCTGCAGCGCATCGGCACCGCGCGCATCACGCCCGCGGACGTATTCGCGGCGCTCGCGGCGGTCTATCGCCGCTGCCGCGGCGGCTACGCCGTGGTGGCCATGATCATCGGCCACGGCGTGCTCGGGTTCCGCGATCCGCACGGCATCCGCCCGCTGGTGCTCGGCGAGCGCCGCACCGCGCGCGGCACCGAGTGGATGCTCGCCTCCGAGTCGGTGGCCCTGGACAGCCTGTCCTTCCGGTTCGTGCGCGACGTCGCCCCGGGCGAGGCGGTGTTCATCGACGAGCAGGGGCGCCTGCACACCCAGCAGTGCGTGCCGACGCAGCACCACACGCCGTGCATCTTCGAGTACGTTTACTTCGCGCGCCCGGACTCGAAGATCGACAACATCTCCGTGTACCGCGCGCGCATGCGCATGGGCGACCGCCTGGCCGACAAGATGCTGCGCGAGCGCCCGCAGCACGACATCGACGTGGTGATCCCCATCCCGGATACCAGCCGCACGGCCGCCCTGCAGCTCGCGCAGCGCCTCGGGGTGAAGTACCGCGAGGGCTTCATCAAGAACCGCTACATCGGGCGCACCTTCATCATGCCGGGGCAGGAAGAGCGCGAGAAATCCGTGCGCCGCAAGCTGAACGCCATCGACCTGGAGTTCCGCGGCAAGAACGTGCTGCTGGTGGATGACTCGATCGTGCGCGGCACGACCTCCGCGCAGATCATCGAGCTGGCCCGCGAGGCCGGGGCCGCCAAGGTGTACTTCGCGTCCGCCGCGCCGCCGGTGCGCTTCCCGAACGTCTACGGCATCGACATGCCGGCGGCGAGCGAGCTGGTGGCGAGCGGGCGCACGGTGGAGGAGGTCGCGCGCCTGATCGGGGCGGACTGGCTCATCTACCAGGACCTGGATGACCTGATCGCCGCCTGCCGCCACGAGGACTCGCACGTCGAGGAGTTCGACACCTCCTGCTTCTCCGGCGAGTACGTCACCGGTGACGTGACGCCCGAGTACCTCGAGCGCCTGCAGGTGCAGCGCTCGGATGCCGCGAAGCTCGCCCGGCGCGAGCGCACCGGCAAACTCAAGGTCGTCCGCGGAAGCTAGCTCCGCTGGCCAAATCCCCAGATCCGCGCCGCGCGCTGCTCACAGGCCTCTTCGAGGCGGCGCTCGTGGCCGTGGACGGGCGACGCTGCGTTGCGGCCGCGCTGCGGAAGTCGCCGCTTCCCGGCCCGGTGCACATCGCCGCGGTGGGCAAGGCCGCCGCCGCCATGGCGCTCGGGGCACGCGAGGCCCTGGGGTCGAAGCCCGAGCACACGCTGGTCATCACCCGCGACGCCGACAGTTGCGCGGCCCTGAGCGCCTTCCCCGACACCGAGATCCACATCGGCGCGCACCCGCTCCCCGATGAACGCTCGCTCGCCTGCGGCGCGCGCCTGCTCGCGTGGGTCAAGGCGCTGCCCCCGACGGCGGTGCCGCTGTTCCTGATCTCCGGGGGCTCCTCGGCGCTCGTCGAGGTGCTCGCCCCCGGGGTCTCGTTCGCGGCCCTGCAGGAACTCAACCGCGAGGGCCTGCGCTCCGGGGTCGACATCGCGGCCTTCAATGCCCGGCGCGTGCAGATCTCGGCGCTCAAGGGCGGCAAGCTCGCGGCGGCGCTCGCAGGAAGGCCGGCCCGCGCCCTGTTCATCTCGGACGTGCCGGGGGATGACCCGGCCGTGATCGGTTCGGGCCTCATGGGGCAGGACCCCGGCGGGGACCGGGTGGACCGCGAGGTGATCGCGAGCATCGAGACCGCGCTCGAGGGCGCCGCAGCGCGGGCGATAGCCCAGGGCCTCGCCGTGCACCGCGCGCCGCAGCGCTTCGCCGACAGCGCGGTGCGCGTCGCCGCGCGCTGCGCCCACGAGCTCAGCCTCCAGCGCGCGCCGGTGTGCCTGTGGGGCGGGGAGTCCACGGTGACGCTGCCGCCGAACCCCGGGCGCGGCGGCCGCAACCTGCAGCTCGCGCTCGCCGCGTCACGGCTGATCGCGGGCCACGACGAGCTGCTGCTGCTCGCGGCCGGCACCGACGGCAGCGACGGGGTGAGCGAGGCGGCCGGTGCACTCATCGATGCGGACACCTGCGCGCGGGTGAGCCTCGCCGGGCTCGATGCCGATGACTGCCTCGCGCGGGCGGACGCCGAGCGCGCGCTCAAGGCGAGCGGCGACCTCATTTACACCGGTCCCACCGGAACCAACGTCGGGGACCTGGTGATCGGGCTCAAGCTCCCGCGTGGCGGCGAGCTGCCGCGCGTGCTGTAATTTGGCCCATGCGTGTGCTCTTGATCGAGGAGGATGCGCAGCGCTGCGCCCTGGTCCGCGAGCGGCTCGCGGCCTGGCGGCCCCAGGCGCAGCTTGCGCAGCACAACCCGGTGCGCCGCGGCGCGCTCGCCGCGGAGTTCCTGGCTCAGGGTTTTGATGCGGTGCTGCTGGCAGCTCGCTGGCCGGGCGGCAGCGGCCTTGCGTGGGTGCGCGAGCTCGCCGCGCGCGAGGGCTTTGCGCCGCTCGTGCTGTTCACCGACGACGATGCCGAGGCCGCGCGCAGCGCGCAGGCGCTGGGGGCCTACACCCTGAGCAGTGCCGACCTCGACCACGAGACCTTCCCGCGCGTGCTGGCCGCCGCCGAGCAGCGCCAGGCGCACGCCCGCGCCCTGTGGCACACCAGCGGCAGCGGTCGCCAGACACAGCGCTTCGGGGATGCGTTCATCCGCGGTTACCGCTGTGTGCGGCGCCTCGCCGGCGGCCGCAGCACCGACCTGTACCTCGGGGAGAGCGAGCGCGCCGGGCGCCTGGTGGTGCTCAAGGTGGCGCGCGACCGCCAGGAGCGCGAGGAGGGGGGCGTGGACGTGTTCCGCCGCTTCCTGCAGGAGTACGAGATCGTGCAGCGCATCGCCGGCTCCGCGGTGGTGCGCATCCACGACCTCGGGGTGAGCGACGAGCACGCGTGGCTCGTCATGGAGTACTTTGCGCGCGGGGACCTGCGCCGCCGCCTGCGCGCGCCCCTGACCGCGCGCGAGGCGCTCAGGTACGCCGCGGCCATCGCCCGCGCCCTCGCCAGCATCCACGGCAGCGGCGTACTGCACCGGGACCTCAAGCCCGGCAACGTCATGCTGCGCGACAACGGCAGCATCGCGCTCATCGACTTCGGGATGTCCAAGGACGAGTCGCTGACGCTGGACCTCACCGACACCGGCACGATCTTCGGCACGCCGCACTACATGAGCCCCGAACAGGGCCACGGCGAGCCGATCGACGCGCGCAGCGATCTGTACAGCCTCGGGATCATCCTCTACGAGATGCTGACGCGCGAGAAGCCGTTTCGCGCCGAGAACCCCATGGCGATCGTCTACAAGCACCGCAAGGAGCCGGTCCCGCAGCTGCCGGCAAAGTACGCCCCCGTGCAGCCGGTGCTCGAGCGCCTGCTGGCCAAGTCGCCCGAGGGCCGCTTCGCGCACGCCGAGGAGGCGGCGCTCGCCATCGAGGCGACCCTCAAGGGCTGGCGCTCCCGCAGCGAGGCGCCGGCGTGACGGCGGCCGCGATCCTTGCGGCCGCGACCCCGGAGGCCTGGGTGCTGGCGGCCGCCGCCGGCTGGCCCCAGCTGCTCGTCGATCACGCCAACTGCGAGAAGAAGGCCGCCTCCACGGCGCTCGCCCTCATGTTTGCCTACCCCGAGGACCGGGCGCTCACGCTTGCGCTCTCGCGCCTGGCGCGCGAGGAACTGCGGCATTTCGAGCAGGTGCTGCGGGTGATGGCCGGTGCTGGCGTCGCCTTCACGCGCGAGCGTCCGGGCCGCTACGCCCAGGGACTGCGCGCGCTCACGCGCACCGCGGACCCGGGGCGCAAGCTCGACCTGCTCCTGTGCGGCGCGCTGATCGAGGCGCGCTCGGCGGAGCGCTTTGCGCTCCTCGTGCCGCACCTGCCCGAGCCGCTCGCCCGTTTCTACCGGGACCTCGGGCGCTCCGAGGAGCGCCACTTCGAGCTGTACCTGGGATTTGCGCAGGCCGCAGCGCCCGGGGAGTGGCAGTCGCGGCTCACGGCACTCGCGGCCCACGAGGCGCAGCTCGCCACCGCGCCGGATGGGGCGTTGCGCTTCCACTCCGGGCCGCCCGCCTGAGGCGGGCGTGGGCTGCACAGTTCCTTACAAGTCAGCCAGATCAGCTCACCGAACGTTAGACGCGTCAGGGCACCAAACCCGCTGCCGGCGGTCCGTTGCAGCGGTATCCTCAAAACCAACGCTCGGCGTTATGTGAAAACTGATGAGTGAACGCGCACACCTTCTGATCGTCGATGACGACCGCGAGATCCGCGGCCTCTTGGCCCAGTACCTGGAGAAGCACGAGTTCCGGACCACCGCGGTGCCGGACGGCAAGGAGATGCGGCGGGTGCTCGAGCGCTCGCACGTGGACCTGGTCGTGCTCGATTTGATGCTGCCGGGCGAGGACGGCCTGTCCCTGTGCCGCGAGCTGCGCGGGCGCTCGCAGGTCCCCATCATCATGCTCACCGCGCGAGGCGAGGACGTCGACCGCATCATCGGCCTCGAACTCGGGGCGGACGACTACGTGGGCAAGCCCTTCAACCCGCGCGAGCTCCTCGGGCGCATCAAGGCGATCCTGCGCCGCTCGGCGCACGCCCCGCGTGACCCGAGCCCGGAGACCGTGCGGGCGTTCAGCTTCGGGGGCTGGCGACTGAACACGGTGACCCGCACGCTCACCGACAGCGCCGGGAGCGACGTGGCCCTGAGCGGCGCTGAGTACCGCCTGCTCGCGGTCCTCCTGGGTTCGGCCAACCGCGTGCTGACGCGCGCGCAGCTCACCGAGCTCCTGCGCGGACGCGACGCCGATCCCTTCGACCGCAGCATCGACGTGCGCGTCAGCCGCCTGCGCCAGATCCTCGGCGACGACGCCCGCGCCCCGCAGATCATCAAGACGGTCTACGGCGAGGGCTACGTGGTCGGCGTCAACGTCGTCACCGAGTAGGCCGTCGCCCGGGCGCTCCGTGCCGGACGGGCGCGGGCAGCTTAAGATGACCGGCGCCCATGCCTGTTCTACCGACTCAGCGGACTAGGCGCCCCCCGGCGCGGACTTTCCCCGTGCGGGCACTCATGCCCGCGGACGCGTGCCCGTGAAGGGGTTCGCGCCCCTCATGCGCAACCTCTGGCCGAAGTCGCTGTTCGGGCGCCTGCTGATGGCCTCGATCGTCGCCGTGTTGCTCGCCCAGGCGGTGGCCCTGTTCCTGATCGCGCAGGAGCGCGAACACTTCGTGCTCCAGGGGAGTGTGCGCGAGTGGACGCGCCGCATCGCCGAGACCACCCTGATGCTCGAGCCCCTGACGCCGGCCGAACGGGCCGATGCGGTGCGGGAGCTCGCACTCCCGGCGACGGACGGGGCGGCCCGCGCGCTGCGGGCCCAGCCCGGGCACCGCGCGGCCCAGCCGGGCTTCGTGCGCGTGCCGATCCTGCCGGGCTTCGAGAACACCTTGCGCGAGCACCTGCGGGCGGCGCTGGGACCCAAGTTCAGGATCGAGGTCGACACGACGCCCGACCCGGCCCCGACGGCCGTGCCAGTGCCGGTGCCGTTCTACGAGGCGCACGAGCTCGCCCAGCACCAGGACGAGGCGCTGAGATACGACGTGTTGGTGCGCTTCCCGGATGGCGACAGCGTGATCTACCGGGTGACGCGCATCGCCGGCGGCGCCCCGCTGCCGCGCAACCTCGTGATCAACCTGATCCTGCTGCTCATGATCCTGGTGGTGGTGCTGTACGGGGTGGCGCGCGGCATCACGCTGCCGCTGTCGGACATCGCCCGCGCCGCCGACAGCGTGGGCCGGGACCTCAAGCCCGCGCAGTTGCGCGAGCGCGGCGCCCGCGAGCTGCGCGATGCGGCGCGCGCCTTCAACACCATGCAGGACCGGCTGCGGCGCTACCTCGACAGCCGCACGCGCGTGCTCGCCGCGATGTCCCACGACCTGAAGACGCCGCTGACGCGCCTGCGCCTGCAGGTCGAGACGCTCGAGGATCCCGCGCTGCAGGAGCGCATCGGGCACGAGCTCGACGAGATGGAGACGATGGTGCACCAGGCACTGTCGCTGTTCCGCGGGCTCGACGATGGCGAGCCCGTCATGCCGATCGACATCAACGCGCTGCTCGAGAAGGTGCGCACCGAGTGCGCGGTACTGGGCGGGGAGGTGAGCGTGAGCGGGCGCGCGCTCAGCCCCTTTCCCGGCAAGGCACAGACGCTCAAGCGCTGCCTCACCAACCTCATCGTGAACGCGATCAAGTTCGGCGGCCGTGCGCAGGTACGGGTCGAGGACGGCGCGCAGCTCGTGATCCGGGTCTGTGACGAGGGTCCCGGAATCCCCGAGGCCGAACTCGAGCGCGTGTTCGAGCCGTTCTACCGCCTCGAGTCCTCGCGCAACCGCGACAGCGGCGGCACCGGGCTCGGGCTCAGCATCGCACGTGACATAGCGCAGGCCCATTCAGGCTCCCTCACCCTGCAAAACCGCGAGGGCGGGGGACTGGAGGCCGTGTTGTCTTTGCCGCGCCGGTGAGGCCCTCAAATCGGGGGCCCGAAGCCCAGGCCAATCTCAAGACGGGCACACTGCTTCACGATTCTTCACGGCGCCTGCGCCCCGGGTGCCTATGATTTCGGGCGTACGGGCGGCCTGCTCCCCCTAACCTTCACCCCGCCCGGCGGAGACCCGACATGAAAGCCACTGTCCTAGCGTTCGCGCTGGCGGTCGCGGGCACGGCGTTCGCCCAGACGACGACGGCGCCCGCGCCGGCGAAAGCCGCCGCTCACCAGGCGCAGATGATGAACGACCTCACCGTGCTCCTGGACCTGAACGACACCCAGAAGCCCCAGGTGCAGCAGATCCTCGCGGCCGAGCATACGCAGATGCAGGCCCAGCACGCGCAGATCAAGCAGATGTTCGAGGAGGCCAAGGCCTCCGGCACCCAGCCCGACTTCAGCCAAATCAAGGCGCTGCACCAGCAGCTCGAGCAGGACACGATCGCCAAGCTCGCGCCGGTCCTGGACGCTTCACAGCTCGCCAAGTTCCAGGTGCTGATGAAGATGCACGATGCCCACTTCCACGGGCACCGGGGCCCGCCGCCGGCCGCCGCCGCAGCGCCCCAGAGCTAGACGCTCGCTACGGCACCCGCCCCGGAAGCGCGCCCAGGACGTGCCTTCCGGGGCGGGACTGCCATTTCCCCTCGCGCGATTTCCCGGGCCGCCGCGCGGGTCCCTCACCGCGGCAGCACGTGCAGGCGGAATTCCCCGTCGGCGTGGCTCAGGTAACTTCCCTGTTCGTACCAGGCCCCGAGCACCAGGCGCTCGCGCGCGAGCCCGTCGACCGTGAGGGAGTGGATGGCCGGGCGATGCGTATGCCCGTGCACCATGCGGCGCACGGAGGCGGCGCGGAAGGCGCGTTCCACGGCCTCACCGTTGACGTCCATGATGTAGGGCACCGTGCGCGAGGTGTGTGCGCGGCTGCCGGCGCGCGCCTCGTTCGCGAGCAGCTCGCGCCGCTCCAGGGGCAGGGCGAGGTAGCGCCGCTGCCAGACCGGGTCGCGCACGATCGTGCGCAGCTCCTGGTAGGGGTGGTCGTCGGTGCACAGGGCGTCCCCGTGCGTGAGCAGCACGTCCTCGGTGCCCAGGCGCGTCACCACCGGGTCGGGGAGCATCCGGCAGCCGCTGCGCTGCGTGAATCCCGGCCCGAGCAGGAAGTCCCGGTTGCCGTGCATGGCGAAGCAGGGCACGCCGCGGTCGGTGAGCGCCCTGAGGCCCGCACACACGCGCAGCTTTTCGGGGTCTGACTCGTCATCGCCGACCCACGCCTCGAACAGGTCACCCAGGATGTAGAGGGCCTCGGCTGAGGCCGCCTCGCGGGCGAGGAAGTCCAGGAACTGCGCGGTGGCCTCCGGGGCAGCCGCATCCAGGTGGACGTCGGAGACGAACAGCCGCGCCACGGTAGGCGGGTCCCCGCGGGGCTACTTGGGCGACAGGATGCTGTCGGCCTTGGGCGCCGGGGCGACCGGCGTGGGCGCGGCCGCGGCCTGTCCGCCGCTGATGACCTCGACCTTCTGGATGATCACCGGCTTGAGCGGCGTGTCCTGCTTGAAGGCGTTGTTGCTGCCGGTCGGGGTCTCCCCGATGCGGTCTACCACGTCCATCCCCTCGACCACCCGGCCGAACACCGCGTAGCCCCAGCGCGTCGGCACCGGATCCAGGTCCGGGTTGTCGACCAGGTTCACGTAGAACTGCGCATTGCCCGAGTGCGGGCCCTCGCTGCGCGCCATGCCGACCATGCCGCGCTTGTTCTGCAGCCCGTTGCCGGATTCGTTGAAGACCGGGTCGTGCGCGCTCTTGAGTTT
The DNA here is from genome assembly GCA_018241425.1 of Pseudomonadota bacterium. Taxonomy (GTDB): domain Bacteria; phylum Pseudomonadota; class Gammaproteobacteria; order Steroidobacterales; family Steroidobacteraceae; genus 13-2-20CM-66-19. The sequence goes on along the minus strand of JAFEDU010000004.1, from coordinate 202,637 downwards.
CAGCGTGGTGGCGTCGTGCCCGCCCCCCTGGATCACGAAGTTGGAGACGACACGGTGGAAGAGGGTATTGGTATAGAAGCCCTCGCGCACGTAGCGCAGGAAGTTCTGGGTCGACAGCGGCGCCCGGTCCGGGCGCAGCTCGATCACGAAATCGCCCATGTTGGTGCTCACCCGGACCCGGGGTGCCGGCTCGTCGGCCATGGCCGGCGGCACGAGCGACAGGAGCACGAGGGCGAGGCCCGCGATGAGGCCGTGGCGGGTCCGGGACATGATGGGCATCGATCCTCCGAGGGCGGTGAGTGCCGGCGCGTGGCGCCGGCGCGGGATTTTATAGCAGCGCGGCGCCCGCGGGCGTTTTGTTGCGATTCACGGGTTTCCCGTAACATGGAGTCATGCCGACGAGCATAAGTTCACCTGCGGACAGCCCCGGGGCGGTCGTGACCCGCTTCGCGCCGAGCCCTACGGGCGAGCTGCACCTGGGAAACGCCCGCACGGCGCTGTTCAACCTGCTGCTTGCCCGCCACGGCGGCGGCCGCTTCCTGCTGCGCATCGAGGACACCGATGCCGAGCGCAGCCACGAGGCCCATACCCAGGAGCTGATGGCCGACCTGCGCTGGCTCGGCATCGACTGGGATGCGGGCCCGGACCGCGAGGATGCCCAAGGCCCGTACCGGCAGTCGCGCCGCGCGGGCCTGTACGCGGACTACTTTGCACGCCTGGAGCAGGCCGGCACCGCCTACCCCTGCTACTGCACGGCGCTCGAGCTGGAGCTGGCGCGGCGCGCCCAGCGTGCCGCCGGGCGGCCGCCGCGCTACGCGGGCACGTGCCGGGGACTGACGCCGGCCGAGCGCGCCTCCCGCAGCGCCGAGGGCCGCCCCGCCAGCCTGCGTTTCCGCGTGCCCGCGGGCGAGCGACTCACGTTCACCGACTTCGTGCACGGGCCGCAGAGCTTCCTCACCGACGACATCGGCGACTTCGTGGTGCGCCGCGCCGATGGCACGGCGGCCTTCTTCTTCTCCAACGCCATCGACGATGCCACGATGGGCGTGCGCCAGGTGCTGCGCGGGGAGGACCATCTCACCAACACCCCGCGGCAGCTCCTGATCCTGGCCGCTCTGGCCCTGCCGGCGCCGGTGTACGGGCACGTCGCTCTCATCGTCGGGGCCGACGGCACGCCGCTGTCCAAGCGCCACGGCGCCGTCAGCGTGCGTGCCTACCGCGAGCGCGGCTACCTGCCGCAGGCGATCGTGAACCACCTGTTCCGCCTCGGGCACGCAAGTCCCCTGCACGGCCTCCTGGGACTCGACGAGATGGCGGCCGGGTTCGACACGCACCACCTCGGGCGCTCCCCGGCGCACTTCGACCACCAGCAGCTTACGGCCTGGCAGAAGGAGGCCGTGCACCGGCTGGACGCCGCGGCCGCGCAGGCCTGGCTCGCCGCGTACCTGCCCACGGACCTTGCGCCCGGCGCGCGCACGGCGTTCATCGAGGCCGTGCGGCCGAACCTGGTGCTGCCCGAGGACGTGCGCGCGTGGGTGGAGATCGTCTTCGGGGCACCCCCCGCGCTCACTCCCGAGGCCGAGGCGCTGGTGCGCAGCGCCGGGCCCGGCTACTTCGCGGCCGCCGCGGCCGCCGCGGCCCGCGACGCCACCGACCTTGCGGGGATCGCCGGCGCGGCGCGCACCGCGACCGGGCGCAGGGGGAGCGAGCTCTACCTGCCGCTGCGCATGGCGCTCACCGGGCGCGCCCACGGCCCCGAGCTCGCCCCGCTGCTGCGCGTCCTGCCCATCGGGCAGGCGCATGAACGCCTCGCACGCTTCGCATGATCCACATACACAACTCCCTCGGCGGGAAGAAAGAGCCGCTCAAGCCCCTCGAGCCCGGCAGGCTGCGCATGTACGTGTGCGGGCTCACGGTCTACGACTACGTGCACATCGGGCATGCGCGCATGCTCCTGGTGTTCGACGTCATCAGCCGCTACCTGCGCCACCGCGGCTTTGCGCTCACCTACGTGCGCAACATCACCGACATCGACGACAAGATCATCCGCCGCGCAGCCGAGAACGGCGAGCCGATCGCGGCGCTCACCGAACGCTTCATCCGCGCCATGCACGAGGACTGCGCGCGCCTCAACATCCTGCCGCCGGACGAGGAGCCGCGCGCGACCGCCTACGTGCCGCAGATCATCGCCATGGTCGGGAAGCTGGTGGAGCGCGAGTTCGCCTATGTCGCCGCCAATGGCGATGTCATGTATGCCGTGGCGCGCTTCCCGGGCTACGGGACCCTCTCCGGCAAGCGGCTCGCCGACCTGCGCGCCGGGGCGCGCGTCGAGGTCGACGAGGCCAAGCGCGATCCCCTGGACTTCGTGCTGTGGAAGCACGCCAAGCCCGGCGAGCCGTCGTGGGAGTCGCCCTGGGGCCCCGGGCGGCCCGGCTGGCACATCGAGTGCTCGGCAATGTCGACCAGCCTCCTGGGCGAGCACTTCGACCTGCACGGCGGGGGCCTCGACCTCAAGTTCCCACACCACGAGAACGAGATCGCACAGTCCTGCGCCGCGAGCGGTGCGCCGTTCGTGAACGTGTGGATGCACAACGGCTTCGTCAACGTGGACGCGGAGAAGATGTCGAAGTCCCTCGGCAACTTCTTCACGGTGCGCGAGGTGCTGCCGCGGCTGCGGCACCCGGAGGTGCTGCGCTACTTCGTGCTCGCGAGCCACTACCGCGGCCCCATCAACTACTCGGTGGAGCCGCTCGAGCAGGCGGACGCAGCCCTGAGCCGCCTCTACCAGGGGCTGCGCGACCTGCCGCCGGCGGCGCCCGCCGCGGGGGCATACACCGCCGCCTTCCTGGAAGCGATGGACGACGACTTCAACACCCCCGAGGCACTCGCGGTGCTGCAGAACATGGTGCGCGAGCTCAACAGCGCGCGCGACTCGGGCGACCTCGCGCGCGCCGGGGCCCTCGGGGCCGAGCTGCGCGCGCTCGCGGGCGTTCTCGGGCTCCTCACCGTGCCGCCCGCGGAGTGGGCGCGCCTGGGCAGGCCCTCCGCGGAAGCCAGCGCCGGGGCGCTCACGGACGCGCAGGTCGAGAGCCTGATCGCCGCGCGCGCGGCGGCGCGCAAGGCCCGCAACTTCGCCGAGTCCGACCGGATCCGCGACCAGCTCGCCGCCGCCGGGGTGGCGCTCGAGGACAAGCCGGGCGGCCTGACGGCGTGGCGGCGCAGTTAGGCGGCTGCGCGGCGCAGGCCCTCGGCGGCCTGCAGGGTGTTGTACATGAGCATGGCGACGGTCATGGGACCTACGCCGCCGGGCACCGGGGTGATCCAGCCCGCCCGCTGGCGCGCCCGCGCAAAATCGACGTCGCCCACCAGGCGCCCGTCGGGCAGGCGGTTCATGCCGACGTCGATGACGATCGATCCCTCGCGCACCCAGTCGCCGGGGATGAGGCCCGGCTTGCCGGCTGCCACGATGAGGATGTCGGCGCGGCTGACGTGCTCGCGCAGGTCGACGGTGAAGCGGTGACACACCGTGGCCGTGGCCCCGGTGAGCAGCAGCTCGAGCGACATCGGGCGGCCCACGATGTTGGAGGCGCCAACCACCACCGCGTTGCGGCCCTTGAGGTCGAACGGCTGGCCGATGTGCTGCAGCAGCCGGATCACGCCGAAGGGCGTGCAGGGGCGCATCACGGGGATGCGCTGCGCCAGGCGTCCGATGTTGTAGGGATGGAACCCGTCCACGTCCTTGGACGGGTGGATGCGCTCGATGACCGCGGTGCGCTCGATGTGCTCCGGCAGCGGCAGCTGGACCAGGATGCCGTCCACGGCCGGGTCCGCGTTCAGGGCGTCGATGAGGGCGAGCAGGTGCGCCTGCGAGGTCTCGGCCGGGAGGTCGTAGGCGAGCGAGGTGATGCCGACCTCCTCGCAGGCCCGGCGCTTGTTGCGCACGTAGACCGCCGAGGCCGGGTCCGCCCCCACCTGGACCACCGCGAGCCCGGGGCGCCGCGCGCCCGCGCCCATCGCGGCATCGACCTGGCGCCGCACCTCGCCCTTCACCGTTGCCGCAAGCTGCCTGCCGTCGATCAGTTGTGCCGTCATGTAGTGCCTAACGTGCCGTGAGGTGAAGCCCGCCCAGGGGGCGGCGGATTCTCACATGCAGGTGCTTGCGCGGATGGGTCCAGACGGGATGCGTTCGGATCAATAAGCGACCTCGGCATGCGCCTTCCCGAGGCCCGGGCCGCCAGGGCGCCAAGGGGTCAACGCCCCCGGCGTCCGCGCGTTACGGTCAGGGTCACGCTGAAATCCGGCAAGACCGCCCCCGTCTGCGAATGGCGACACGGCATCCCGGCGCGTCTCGGGCTTTGGCGGTTCCGTGACCCAGCGCGCGGCGCGGGGCGGCCACAGGCATAGGCTGGCGCCCACCGCGGGACAGGCCGAACGTCCCCCTTTAGACAAGGTGAAACCATGCATGCGTCTGTCCCGGTGATCCGCCTCCTGCGGCCCGCAATCTTCACCGCCGGTGCGGTGCTCCTGAGCGGTTGCGCGGTCGCGGTCCGCCCCGCTCCCATCGCGGTCGTCGCGCCCGCCCCCGTGGCCGTCGTCGCAGCGCCGGCCCCGGTCGTCGCCGTGCAGGCCTACGAGCCGCCCCCGCCGCTGCCCGTGTACGAGCAGCCGCCGTGCCCGGTGGTCGGTTACATGTGGACGCCGGGCTACTGGCACTGGGGTCCTGCCGGCTACTACTGGGTGCCCGGCACCTGGGTCGCCCCGCCGAGCGTCGGGCTGCTGTGGACGCCCGGGTACTGGGGCTTCGCCGGCGGTGTCTACGCCTGGCACGCCGGCTACTGGGGCCCGCACGTGGGCTTCTACGGCGGGGTGAACTACGGCTTCGGCTACGTGGGTAGCGGCTACGCCGGTGGCCGCTGGGTGGGCAACAACTTCAGCTACAACACCAACGTCACCAACGTGAACACCACGGTGGTGCACAACACCTACAACGAGACGGTGATCAACAACGTCACCATCAACAAGGTCAGCTACAACGGCGGTGCCGGCGGCACGGTCGCAACGCCGACCCCGCAGGAGAAGCTGGCCGCGACGGAGACCCACGTCCCGCCGACCGCCATCCAGCAGCAGCACGTGCAGGAAGCGGCCAAGAACCCGGCCCTGTCCGCCAGGGCCAACGGCGGCCACCCGGCGGTCGCCGCGACGACCCACCCGGGCAACTTCTCAGGCCCGGGCGTCGTGGCCGCGAAGTCCGTCGTGCATCCGGACCCCGGCACGGCCGCCGCGACGCCGCACCCGGTGCCTGCCTCGAAGCCGGCTGCGGCCGCAAACGCGGCGCACCCCGCAGCGCAGGCCCCGCACGCCAACCGTGATGTAGCCGCCAACAAGCAGCCGCCGAAGCCTAAGAAGCAGGAGAAGCCGGCCCACGAGGGCAAGCAGGAAGGCGAGAAGAGCTGAAGGATCGCGGCGGCACCTGCTGCTGCGTCAGGTCCCGAAGAGGCGAGGGGCGCACCGTTCAGACGGCGCGCCCCTCGATTCATTGGGGGGGCTCGAAATGGGCGCGGTTGCGGCCCTCGCCCTTGGCCGCGTAGAGCGCGCGGTCAGCGCGCGCATAGAGCGACTGCGCATCGTCACCCTGCTGGTGGAGCGTCAGCCCGATCGAGACGCTGACGGCGCCGGACTGGGCCTTGCCGTCGCGCAGCAGCCGTCCGGCGTGGATGGCGGTGCACAGCTGTTCGGCCAGGCGCGCCGCGCCCTCGCCGGCGGTGTGGCGCAGCAGCACCGCGAACTCGTCCCCGCCCAGGCGCGCCGCGAGGTCGCGGCCCTTGATGTTCGACTGCAGCGTGTGTGCGATGGCGCGCAGCACCTTGTCGCCCAGCACGTGCCCGTAGGTGTCGTTGACATCCTTGAAGTGGTCGATGTCGATCAGCAGCAGGGCGGTGTCGGACTTGTCCTCGCCGGAGGCGAAGAACTCCCCCACCGCGCGGTCGAAGGCACGCCGGTTCGCAAGCCCGGTCAGTGGATCGGACATGGCCTCCGTCTGTGCGCGCTCGAGCTGCTCGGTGAGCGCGCCGACTTCCTGGGCCTTGTTCTCCAGCTTCTCCGCGACCGCCTGCGTCGCCGCGTGCATGCGCGCGGTCTCGGTCCACAGCTCGCCCACGATGGCGCGCACGTTCTCGAGCGCGGCGGGCTTGCTCAGCTGGGTGCGGCTGTTCTCGAGCACGATCTCGAAGCGCCCGGTGCTCTCGGTGGCTTCCGAGGCGGTCTGCGCGACCTCCTCGAGCAGCCGCCGCAGCTTCTGCTGCAGCTGCTCCATGCGTTCCATCACCCGGCTCACGATGAAGCGGGTGTGCAGCGCGTAGACGTCGTCTTCGCTCAGGGGGCGGTTCTCGCGCAGGCGCGTCTCGAGTACCTCGCTCAGGGCCGCGTTGGTGCCCGCGACGTGCTCGTACCAGAGCGTGTAGCTCACGGGATGAAATGCGGCGTCCTGGCGCGCCATCAGGGGCAGCGTCATGCGCAATAATTCGCCGCTCTGCTCTTTGCTCTCCCCGTATCGCATTGCAAAGCCTTCTACGGCCGGAACCGGCCAGACTTGAGTGCCGGCGGTTGGCGCGCGGCTCGCCCCGGCGCTGTGCCGGGTTCCCTAGGAAGGACACCCCCGTGTCAGTGGCGCGATTTTGACATTATCCGGGTCCACCGGTAGCCCAAACTAGGCCGTACAAGGGGTTACGGACGTGAGGCTCATGATTTTCTCTGCCGCGCACCGGGGTGGTGCGCGCAACGCCACGCCTCCCGTGAGAGTGGGTCCGCGACATCGAGCCGCGGGACGAGCTGGTCCGCGGTCCGCCCGATGGGGCGAGAACAGTCCGCGGCTGGCCGCAGGCCTCCCAACTCCGGGTGAGGGATCACTAGAAATTTTTTTGATTCAACATATTCCCGTCTCCCGCCTCAGCGTCCCGGCCCAGAGCGCGCGGGATTGCTTGAGAAGAACCGCCTAACCCACCCGGATGCCAACACTTCCTGCCAGGTGCGCCCGCGCTCTGGGACGTCCCCGTTCGGAATGAAGTGCTCGTGCCATGGGAGTCTCTAACAGACTGCAACAGATGTTATGTGTTGTGTATGTAATCGTGTTCGATTGTAATTGTTGAGGGGAAATACCACCCATTCGTGGTGGCAAACAAACACACAAGGGGATTCAACACATGACTCGCAAGATCTACATGCGCGGGCTGTTCGCCGCGCTCGGCGGCATGTCCGTCGCCATCGCCGCGGCCGGGCCCGGCGCGAACAGTGAGCACACGCCCGGCGTGGCGCCGGCAGCGACGGAAGCACAGGCCAGTCCTTACTTGGCGCCTGCGTCCGTATTCGTGCCCGCCAGCAGCCGCGGCAACGCGGGCGACAGCGGCCTGCGCGCCCACACGAACTACGTAATCCATAACCCGCGGGGCATTTCGCCCAACGCACTCTCGGACCTGGGGGTCGCCGAGCCTGCGGCACTGAGCGACGATGCGGCGGTCGTCCCGGCACCGGGCGTGAGCCCGGCGGCGACCTTCGCCGAGTACCCGGCCTCGTTGGCCTGTCTCTACGGCATGGGCAAGGCGTATTCGGGCTGCGTGCCGACCAACAACAAGACCTACAACGCCAAGGGCGGCTCGCGGGCGATCGCGATCGTCGATGCCTACGACAACCCGACGGCGGCCGCGGACCTCAAGTACTTCAGCAAGTTCTTCGGCCTGCCTTCGCCGGGCCCGAACTTCACGTTCGTGAAGGTCTATGCCAACGGCAATGGCAGCTGCGTGACCCCGCCCTACAACTCGGGCTGGGCGCTGGAGTCGGCACTCGACATCGAGTGGGCACACGCCATGGCGCCCTCGGCCACGCTCATTCTGGTGGAGGCCTGCTCCAACTCGTACGCGGACCTCATGTACGCGGAGCAGGTCGCCGAGCAGCAGGTCCTTGCCTACGGGGGCGGCGGCCAGGTCAGCAACAGCTGGAGCAGTGGAGAGTGGTCCACCGAGTCCTCGGACTGGGACTGGGTGTTCCGCGCGAACTGGACCTCGGGCCAGCCGATCTCCTACTTCTTCTCGGCCGGCGATGCGGGCTTAGGCCCCCAGTACCCGAGCGTCTCCCCGTGGGTGATCTCGGTCGGTGGCACCACCATCAACCGCGATGCGACCAGCGGGGCCTTCCAGAGCGAGAGCTGCTGGGCCGGCTCGGGCGGCGGCACTAGCGTCTACGAGACCTGGGGCACGACCTTCGGCAGCGGCACGGGTCCCTGGACGGCGTTCCAGTACCCCACGTTCGGGGCTTCGTCTCGCCGTACCCCGGACATCGCGCTCGATGCCGACCCGGCGAGCGGTGCCTACGTGTACCTGGCCGGGACCTGGTACATCGTCGGCGGCACGAGCCTTGCTGCCCCGGCGACCGCCGGCATCGTCAACAACTCGGCAAACAACCTGGGCGTTGCACCGATCGCGGGCGGCTACTTCAGCAACATGGAGAACAACCTCCTGTACGCGCAGATGGCGACGCAGAAGGAGTACGTGACGAACTTCTACGACGTCACCACCGGAAGCAATGGCTCCTCCGCGGCGACCGGCTGGGACTACTGCACCGGCGTCGGCACGCCGCGCGGGAAGCTCGGCAAGTAAGCGGCTCGACCGACAACCACAAGAAAACTGGCACGCACTGGAGGCCCGGCATCTGCCGGGCCTCTTTTTTTCTGCGCTCAGGGCACGAGCGTGTACGTCATTTTCTACGTTCTCCGGGATCATCGAGCGCTCGGTCTTCGTCGACAGGTTGGCCCTTAGAGCGCCTTGAAGTACGCCCGGTCCCAGGCTCAAGAGCCGGTTAGTAGCTCACGGTCGCGGTGATCGTGTCGCCGTAGGTTCCCGGCGGCACATCCTGGCCGTTGGGGATTAGGCCGTACACTGTCGCCGCGGAAGATCCCGTACCGATGATGAGGATGAACACGCTGAGGTTAACGGTGGTCGTCCCTGCGGTGCCATCGCCCCAGATTTGGGTGTCACCGGAGTTGGCATACAGATTGTAGGAAAGCCGGTTCGCGCCGCTCGCCGCGCTGCGGGCCGACAGCGACCCCCACAGCCCGGCGTTCAGGCTCACCGTCACGGGGACTGTCAGCAGTGCCGTGCCGGTGCACGTGACCGTGACCGTGCCGGTGGAGCTCAGTGCCGTGGCGGCCAGGGGATCGTAGGTCCCGAAGCTCACCGACGTCGCTGCCACCGAGCAGGTGCCCAGGAAGAGCGCGTGAACCGGGAGGCTTGCACCCAGCCCCAGGGCTGCCAGCGCCAGCCTCCACCGGCGGTGCCATCTCAGGGTGCGGTGCTGCACACGATCTCCCCGAGATCCGGTTGTACGGCGGCCCGTGGCGGCGCGGGCAGAACGAACCGGCACTCGTGACCTTCCCAGTGCGCGCGGCCGGTCGTGCGCTGTTCGTGCCCGGTGACGTAGGCGAACCCCTCGAGGCCCACCGGAAAGTCCTGCCCCTGGTAGCGCAGCGATGCCCCGGCCGGGACCGGCTGACCGCCGACCTGGCGCAGGTGGAACACCGCGCGGTGTTCGCGGCGCACGGGAAAGTGGACCAGAGCGCCGCTGCGGAACGGGGGCACCACCTGCACCCGGTCGGTGTCGAGGCTGACCTCGAGCGGCAGTTGGAGGGGATCGATGCTGAGCCGGTTGACGTCGTAGGAGCGCAGGTCCCGTACGATGGCAAAGCCCAGCCCATCGGTGCGCGAGACCGGCTGGTTGTCGAAGTAGACCGTGATGCCGGAAAGTCCCTGCAGGTCCACGAGGGCGAAGCTGTCGCGCACCGTGCGCGCTGCCGCGAATTCGCCGCCAAAGTAGATGAGTGCACCGCTGGCGGAGACGCGCTGGGCGCTCAGTTCTCCCTGCCGCGCTGCGCCGGCATCCACGGTGCCCGCGCTGCCCTGGTAGGTGAGGTCCAGCTGATAGCTGCCATCGGTCGCCACCGAGGCGAGGTAGCCGCCGCCGCTGCCGGCGGGCACTGATTTCTGCAGCGTCTGCACGAGGGCGGCATTCGGCCCGGGCTGCGTGCTGTCGTAGCGCAGCGTGGTCGAGGTGCTGCTTTCGGGTCCGAGGGGCAGCGTATAGATAAGGTACAGGCTCGTCCCGGCGCCGCTGCCGAAGGTGCGGGTCCAGTTCGCACTCACGCTGCCTGGCCCTGCCAGCGCGCTGAAGGAGAGGGCGACCGTGCGCTCGCGGGTCTCGCTCGCGTCGAGCTGGTCGGCCCCGGCAAGCGCCACGTGCATGCTGCCCGAGAGGGCGAAGCTCACCTCGGCGAATTCGCGATGCCGGATCGGGGGCAGGCTGGAGTCGACGTAACCCACGTCGCGAAAGGCGGTGCTCGCACGCTCGAGCCGCACCGCCACGCTGACCCCGGCAGTCTGGCGCTGGAAGCCGAGCGACTCGTACCCGCCGCAGCCTCCCGGTGCGCCACCGGCGGCGAGGTCCAGGGTCGCCACGCCCAGCGTGCCGATCTGCCGCGCGACGTCGATGCCGACGGCACGGGCCCCGCCGCCGAGGGACTCCGCATGAATCTCGCCGGTGATGCCGGTAGAGAATCCGTGGCGCCAGGTGAAACTTGCGAGCCAGGGGCCGTAGTCGTCACTAGCGATCCCGAAGTTGTTGCGCACCGCTCCCAGGTCCGCGTCGTAGAGCGTCAGTCCCGGCTGCAGCAGTTGCGCGCTTGAGTAGAACGGCAGGGTGATGACCTGCACCTGGCCCAGGGCATCGTGCAGTACCACCCGCACGTCACCGCTGCCGGTGAGGGCGGGGACTTCGCTGACCACGAAGGGACCCGCCGGCACGTCGGTGCTGCCGACCTGGCGACCATTGACGAAGACATCCACGCTCGAGGGCACGACGGCGGTACCGGCCGCCGCGAGCAGCGGCGTCGTGACCAGGTCCGGGCGCATGGCGTAGTTCGAGCCGAACTGGATCCCGGCGAATCGCACCGCCTGCGCCCAGGCGCCCGGTACGGTGATCGAGTCGCCGAGCCTCAGGGTCGAGATCGAGTCGAAGAAGTCGTGGCTGGCGGTGCTTTCCAGGCGCGTGAACCGCTGCGTGCCGCCCTGGGCCGTGGCGAGCGCGGTCGAGGTGATCGTGCCCGGGCCGGCAAACAGGCCCGTCTCGGTGTAGAGGCTGCTGACGTCGCTGCCGCCGTAGCTGCCCCGCTGTCCGTAGGCGACGTAGTTCAGGAATACGCCGGGTGGTCCGGCGGGCCTCGGGGTCGTCGCCGTCCGTGACAGGCTCACCGAAGACCCCTCGAAGGCTGCGGCCGGGACGCTCACGTCGACCGCGCTGCGCGCGGGGTCCAGGTGCAGCGCCACGCCCGGAATGCCGGTGAGCGCGTAGTAGCGCGCCTCTCCCTCGAAGTGCACTTCCTCGCGCGGGATGCGCAGGTGCACCCGTGCGAAGTCCTCGGCACGCAGCCAGAGCGTCCCGGTTCGTTCGCGCAGCATCACGAAGGTCTCCCCGGTCGGGCGTCCGTTGAGGCTCAGTTCCAGGACCACCGGCTGCAGGTTGCGGTGCGGCCCGGGCTCGGGCAGCGGAACGTCGGCGTCGCCCGCGGCGAGCGCGGCACGGCAGAGCGCGCTAAGCAGGAGGGCGCTGGCACCGGGGGCTCGCATGTCGCATGCGGATCAGGTGTCCGGGTCCGGCCGGCCCGTTGCGCTGAAGTTCCCGCCATCCGACTGGCCGTGGATGAGGAGTTGCGCGGGCGGTGCACCCGGTGGCGCTCCTGGCAAGCGCCACGCAGCCGTGGCACCGGGCAACACGTAGTGCGCCGTGTCGGTGTGCAGCGCGATCCGTCCGTCGGCGCTCATGACGTCGAACCCATCGACCTGCAGGTGTGCGGCGCCCGCGTTGTGGGCCTGGATGAAAAGCGCACCCCCGGGCAGCAGCCGGTAGGACCACTCGAGCCGGGCCACGGCGGCGGGCTGGGCCGCCAGGAATGCCGGAAGGCTGATGCGCAGCGCAATCCTCAAGCCCGTGAAGCCCAGGGGTGCGGGCGCGGGTATTTCGTTCAGCACGATGCGAAAGGGCAGCTCGCGCCCCACATCCGGGGGGCTCGTGGCCGCGATGCGCAGGATCTGCTCGCCGCGGGGCGCAAGCGTGAAGATCGCCGGCGTGATGATCAGCTGCCGCGTCTCTTGGAGCTGCTCCTGGCTTTTCTCCTGCAACCATGCGTAGGGGAGCGCCTGCACGACAACGGGGACATCCTCCTCATTGCGGACCGTGAGGATCGCGGTCGGGCGGTGAGCGTTGAGCTCGATGCGGATCGGGGAGACGCTGAACGTACCGCCGACCGCGGGGGCCGCGGCGATCATGCAGGCGATCAGTGCCGGAAGGTGCTTCACGGCCTCAGTACGAGACGGTGACCGTGATCGTGTCGGTGTAGCTGCCCGGCGGCACGCCCTGGTTGGCCGCCGAGTCGACGAGCTGGCCGTAGACGGTCTCGCTGATCGCGTTGCCGGCGGCCACGCCGGCGCCGGTGCCCGCAACCGTCGAAGTTCCGGCCGTGCCGTCACCCCACACCGTGGCGAAGTTCGAGACGGTGTACAGGTTGTACTCCACCGTCTGTCCGGCTCCGTTGGACATCAGGCGCTGCGCGAAGGTGCCGCCGGTCGTGGTCCCCGCATTGAGCGCGACGGTGAACGGCGATCCCTTGGTGCAGCGGACCGACACCGTGGTGCTCGCCGTCTGGTTGCCGCCAGCGGGGGTGTAGTTCGGAAATGCGAGGTTCGAGGCCGACACCAGGCAGTTCGAATTCACGGTGACTGAAACGCCGAAGGTCGTGGTCGCGGTTCCCGCCAGCGCCGTGCCCGAGAGCGCGGCGACGAAAATCGCGACCGAAAGATTTCTCCAGTAATTTCTCATGAAAATCTCCATGCCAGACAACGCGATCCCTGAATTCAGTGTCGGCCCGAATGCGCGAACACCTGAGAGACATCGGTCGCAGTTCCGCAGCGCCCGCGCACGCCTGCATACGTGAAATGAGAACTTCCGATGCCGCGATTGCAGCAATGGTTTTGCGTCGCACCAGCAGCATCTTCGTCGGAACGCGCAGCCAGAACTCCACGCGCTCTTCGCACACGCGCAATCAGCACGCGCTTCGCGCGAGGAATGCGTATGCGCGCCGTGGCGGGAGTGCGTGAGCGGGCACGCGCAGCTCATTCAAGCGCCTGACGGCACTTGCTGCGACGAACAAGCGACATAAATTCCGTCTCGTGCGCAATGCGAACCGTTTCGCATGCATAACGCGGGACGCCAAATCTGCGTCACTGATTCGCACCCTCTGCAGCGCTGTAATGAATTTCGTAACGCCTAGCGTTATGCGTCCGCAGATGACGCAGGGAGCAGCTCATGTTGAAAGCTATGACCCAAGGCAGCCGACGCCGATTTTCCGCAGCGCCGATGATCGCAATGGCGCTGTCGGTGGTCGCGGCGGTGCAGTTCGCAATCGGACTCGGCGCCTGGCACACCCGCCGCCACCTTCCGGATGCGGCGCAGAGCTACATTGTCCAGGCGCAGGATGCCGCGCAGGCAGCCCTTGCGGTGCGGCGCGCCGGCGGGGAGGTCACACATGCACTCGAGCTGGTCCACGGCGTGGCAGCCCGCCTGACCGATCGCGAGCGAACCCAGCTCGTGACCGACCCCTTAATCCATGTGTCGCCTGACGCGCGCATCCGCGCAAGCGGCACTGTCGGCAGGCCGCCGGCCACTTACTATCCGAGCGAAGTTGGGGCCCAGAGCCTACAGGCCGGAGGCATCACAGGACACGGCGTCACGGTCGCGGTCGTGGACTCGGGCCTCTGGAGCGTCCCGGGCCCTGATCTCAGCGCGCCCGGGCAGTCCGCGAGCCGGGTGCTCGCGCAGTATGACGTGATCGCTGCGGCACAGGCCGGCCAGCTCGCGGGGAGCCTGAAGGCCACGGGTTCGCTCATCGGTGCGAACACCGCCAGCATCAACGACCTGTATGGGCACGGCACGCACGTCTCCTCGATTATTGCCAGCAGTGCGGTGGGTGCGGACGGCAACTTCCAGGGCGTGGCTCCGGGGGTGAACCTGGTGTCGGTGCGCGTCCTCGATCCCACCGGTGAGGGCACCTACGCGAACGTGATCAGCGGCATCCAGTGGGTCATCGCGCAGAAGGCCCGCTACAACATCCGCATCCTGAACCTGTCACTTAGTGCCCCGCCCACCTCGATGTACTGGAACGACCCCCTGAACCAGGCGGTGATGGCGGCCTGGGGCGCCGGCATCGTGGTCGTGGTCGCCGCGGGAAACCGGGGACCGGAGCCGATGACCATCGGCGTGCCCGGCAACGTCCCCTACGTGATCACCGTGGGTGCCGTCACCGACAGCTACGAGCCGATGCAGCCGAGCCACTACCGGCTGGCATCCTTCTCGTCCGTCGGCCCGACCTACGAGGGCTTCGTGAAACCGGACGTGGTGGCCATGGGCGGTCACATCGTCGCCTACGCACCCGGCACCGGCACGCTCGCGCGCGAGTTCCCGCAGTGGTTCAACTCCACGTACAACGACTTCACGCTCTCCGGCACTTCCATGGCGGCGGCCGTCACCAGCGGAGTCGTGGCGCAGATGCTGCAGGTCGACCCGCTGCTCACCCCCGATGAGGTGAAGTGCCGGCTCATGGCGGGGGCGCACCCGGCCGTCAATGCCGATGGCACCCTCGCATATGCGGTGTTCCAGCAGGGCGCCGGGCTCATCAACGCGCACGACGCCGTTTACGGCAACGCCGCCAACTGCGCGAACCAGGGCGTCAACATCCTGCTGGACCTGGCGGGCCTGCGGCACTACGGCGGCGCGGCCAACCAGAACCCGCATACCAAGGACTTCTACATCACCGCCGCCGGGTCGGGCTCGCTGCTCGGGGACCTGTTATGGGGTGTCGAGACCCTGACCGACGGCACGGTCTGGGACGGCGCCTACACTTCCGGCAGCGGTTACACCTGGAGTACCGGCTACACCTGGAGCAGCGGGTTCACCTGGAGCACCGGCTATACCTGGAGCAGCGGTTACACCTGGAGCAGTGGGTACACCTGGAGCAGTAGTTCCGCGGCCAGCGCCACCTACACCAACGTCACGCTCCCCGCCCAACAGTAGTTCGGCCGATCATGCGCGAGGGGTTCCCGAGGGCTGCACTGATCTTGGTCATGGCCCTCACGGGACCGGGAGCCGTGGCGGGCGCGCCCGGTCCGCCCGAGCGGCCGATGTATTTCCAGCACCTGAGCGCCAGCGAGGGCCTCTCGCAGAACACCGTAATGAGCGTGCTGCAGGACTCGCGGGGATTCCTGTGGCTGGGAACCGAGAGCGGGCTTGACCGCTACGACGGGTACTCGGTGCGCGTCTTTCACCGCGCCCGGGGTGACGATCACGCCCTAGCCAGCGACTACATCTGGTCGATCGCGGAGGACGAGCGCGGAGACCTGTGGGTGGCCACCGACGGCGGCGGGGTGGCCCGCTGGGATCACGTCACCGAGCAGTTCGAGCGCTTCCGCCACGATCCGCAGCGCAGTGACAGCCTGTGCGGAGATGCGGTCCGAGTGCTGTTGCTTGAGCGCCCGGGGCGCCTGTGGGTCGGCACCCACGATTGCGGCCTGGACCTTCTCGACACGGCCACGGGCACCGTACGTCACTTCCGGCACCGCACCGATGCCGCCCGCTCACTGCCATCGGACGCGGTGTTCGCGCTCTACCGGGACAGTCATCAGCAGCTGTGGGTCGGCACCGACGCCGGACTGGCCCGCTATGATCCCGCGGCCGGGGACTTCGAGGGATTCGAGCAGTTCCGGGGCCAGCAGGTGCGCACGATCTACCGTGATCCGACGGGGACGCTGTGGGTCGGCACGGTCAAGAACGGACTGATGCGACTGGATGCCGGCGCGCACGAGGCCGTCGCCTATCGGCACAGCGGGAGCCGCCCCGATTCACTGAGCAATGACCACGTCTGGTCGCTGCTCGAGGACGATGGCGGCCGCCTCTGGGTGGGTACGGCGGACGGGCTTAACCTGCTGGACCGGGTGACCGGGCACTTCTCGCGCTATGGGCACGACGCTGACGCACCGCAGAGCCTGCGCGACAACGAGATCATGTCGCTGTACCAGGACCGCAGCGGGAGCCTGTGGGTCGGAACGCGAAATGCCGGTGCGAGCCACTGGAATCCGCGCAGCTGGCTGCTCGGCCACTACCGCAGCCCTGCGCTACTGGGCGTTGGGGTCAGCGCGTTCGCCGACAGCGGCCGACAGATCTGGGTTGGAACCGTCGGTCACGGGGTCCTGAGCATCAGTCCCGACGGCACGTCGCAGCCCCTGACTGCGAAGCCGCGCATCCCGGACCTCCGGGTAATGGCCCTGCTGCGCGGCCGCGAGGGCGGCCTGTGGGTCGGAACGATGACTGCCGGGCTTTACCAGGTCGATCCGCGCGGGCGGCTCGTGCGCGCCTGGCGCGGCGGAGCGGACGATGGGAAATCCCTGCCGGCCGATGGCGTGATGACCCTCTTCGAAGACCGTGAGGGGGAAAAATGGGTCGGTACCTTCGGGGGCGGCCTTGCACGTATCACCGCAGACGGGCGGGTGCACCGCTATGCATCCGGCGGCCCGTCCGCGCTCAGCGGCTCGCGCATCAGCGCGATCGCGGAGGATGCGCGCGGCAACCTCTGGGTCGGGACGGCCGGCGCCGGCCTCAACTTCATGGACCGGACTTCCGGCCGCGTGCACCAGTTTCGTCGCGACGATCACGATCCGCAGAGCCTGAGCGACGACACCATCTATGCGATTCACGTGTCGCGCGACGGGGAGGTGTGGATCGGGACCGCGGGCGGCGGACTGCAGCGGGTGCGAGGGTCCTCCGCCGAGCCCGACCAACTGCGCTTCTCCAACCCGCTCGCCGCGTACCCCGGGCTGGGCCGGGTGGTCTATGGGATCGAGGAAGACGAGTCAGGCAACCTGTGGCTGAGTACCGACGCCGGGCTGCTGCGCTTCTCGCCTCGGGACGGCTCCACCATCGCATTGCATGAGGCGCACGGGCTGCAGGGCGAGGACTTCAACTTCAACGCGCACCTGCGCGGCCGGGACGGAACGCTCTACTTTGGCGGCAACAACGGCTTCAACGCTTTTCGGCCCGACCGCGTGACGATGGCACGACCTCCAGCCGCCCCGGTGCTGACCGCGGTGAGTCGCATGGGGCAGGGCCTCACGCCGGGAGAATTCCCGACGGTCGACCGCCCGTTGCGACTGGCTTACGACGATCGGCTCGTGACCTTTGAGTTCGCGCAGCTCGACTTCACCTCCCCGGGTGCGAACCGCTATGCCTACCGGCTCGAAGGCTTTGATCCGCAATGGATCGATGCCGGCAGCGCCCGCCGCGCGACCTACGCAAACCTGCCGGCGGGTCGTTACACGCTGGCCGTGCGGGCTTCCGATGCCGAGGGAGTGTGGAGCCCGGCGGCACTGACCTTGCCGATCGTGGTCGCGTCAGCTCCGTGGAACTCCGCCCCGGCGCACGTGCTTTATGGCGTCTTGTCGGCCGCCGTACTCGCGCTCCTATGGCGGGCGCAGCATCTGCGCCGCACGCGCCTTCACCGTCACCGCAAGAAGCTGGAGCGCACCGTCCGCGAGCGGACGCGCGAGCTCCAGGAACGCAACCGCCAGCTCCAAGTCGCAACCCGCGCCAAGGGCGATTTCCTGGCGCGCATGAGTCACGAGCTGCGCACCCCGATGAACGGGGTGCTCGGGATGACGAGCCTGCTGCTGGACACCCAGCTCACCCCGGGACAGCGGCGCCTTACCACCGCGGTGCACCATTCTGCGGACTCGCTGCTGATCCTCGTCAACGACATTCTGGACTTCTCGAAGATCGAGGCGGGACGGTTGCAGCTGGATCCCACGGCCTGTGACCTCGTGCAGTTGGTGGACGACGTCGCGGAGCTCCTCGCGGCGCGTGCCGCGGCGAAGGGACTGGAGCTGCTCGTGGACGCGCCGCCCGCGCCCCTGCCGTTGCTGAGCGCCGACGCGGTGCGGCTGAGGCAGGTAATGACCAACCTCGGCGGCAATGCCCTGAAGTTCACCGAGCGCGGCAGCGTGGTGCTGCGCCTGGTGGTGCTCGAGGCGACCGACGAGCGACTCAAGGTGCGCCTCGAGGTGGCCGATACCGGAGTGGGCATCGCGCCCGAGAAGCAGGAGCACATCTTCGATGAGTTCGCGCAGGAGGACGTCTCCACCACCCGAAGGTTCGGCGGGACCGGGCTCGGCCTGTCGATCTGCCGCCAGCTCCTGGAACTCATGGGCACACGCATGGTGCTTCGCAGCACTCCCGGGGAGGGATCGACCTTCTCATTCGACCTCGTGCTTGCGCGCGACCGCGACGCGGCGCCGCCCGAGGACTGGCTGCCACTGCCCGACCAACGTGTCCATGTTGCCGTCGGCAGCGCGATGACGCGGGAATTCCTCGTGCGCACGCTGCACTCATGGGGGGCCGAGGTCACCGCGTCGGAGAGTCTCGACTGGGCCGCTTTCGACGGCCCGCCCGGCGGGACAGTGATCGTGGATGAAAGTGCGGCCAGGTCGCTGTCGGCACTTCTGGAAGGGGATGTCCCCGGCGCCGCGAATCGACCGCGGGTGATCCGCGTGGTGAGTTTCCTCAGTCTCGAGCCGGGCGCGGCGGCCGGCGGCAGGCAGGCCGGCGACACTGAGCTCGTGCGGCCCGTGCGCGTGCGGCAGCTGCGCGCAGCCCTGTCGGGTGCGAGCGTAGCGCTGTCGCGTGCCACGGCGGTCTCGTCCCGCGCACAGATGACCGGGCGGGTGCTGGTCGTCGAAGACCAGCCCATCAACCGCGAAGTTGCCGACGGCATGCTGACGTCCTTTGGCCTGAGCGTCGTGTGCGCCACGGACGGACGAAATGCCCTCGATATCCTGGCCGAGACGGCTCCCGATCTGGTCCTCATGGACTGCCAGATGCCCATCATGGACGGGTTTGCGGCGGCTGCGGAAATGCGCCGCCGCGAACCCCCGGGCGTCCGCGTACCCATCGTCGCGCTGACCGCCGATGCGACCAGCGAGGCTCGCGAGGCGTGCCTTGCCGCGGGCATGGATGACTACCTGCCGAAGCCGTTCACGCGCGAGGCCCTGTATGGCGTCCTGTCGCGTTGGCTCGGGCAGGCGCCGGATGCCACTCGCACACGCGAGCGGCCGGCCCCGGATCCCAGCGGGGAGGCCCTCGATCCGGATACCCTCACCGCACTACGGGCGCTGCCGCGAAGCGGCGCTCGCGACATGCTCGAGCACGTCGCGCGGATTTACCTCGCCGAGGCGCCCGCCCAGCTTGCCGCGCTCAAGCGGTTCATCGAGTCAGGGGACGCGGCCCGGCTCGCGCGTGCCGCGCATGCCTGGGCCTCGACCAACGGCAATGTCGGCGCGCTCGGGCTGGCGCTGCGGTGTCGCCGACTCGAGGAACATGCCCGCGGGGGCGACCTGCGGGCGGCAGCCGAAGCCATGGCGGCGCTCCAGGAGGAGTATGACCGGGTATGGGCTGCGCTCAGCGGTGAGGTCGGTGAACGTCTGCGGAGGAGCGCGTGAGTCGCCGCCGTTCGCAACGGGTCCTGCTGGCCGATGACGATGCCATGCTGCGCGAGATCGCCACGGGCATGCTCGAGCAGGCGGGTTTCGAGGTGGCCACGGCCGCCAGCGGCGACGGCGCGTTGGCAGCGTGCGCCGCGCGCATGCCGGACATCGTGCTGCTCGACGTCCAGATGAGCGATGGTGACGGCTACCAGGCGTGCGCCAACATCCGCGCCCTGCCGGGTGCCACCGTGCCGATCGTCATGATCACGGGGCTTGAGGATCCGCAGTCGATCGACCGCGCCTACCAGGCGGGCGCGACGGACTTCATGGTAAAACCCATCAACTGGCCGCTGCTGGTGCGTCGCATCGAGTATGTGCTCAATGGTGCGCGCACCCTCGATGCCCTCAGGCACAGCGAAGAGAATAACGCCGCGCTCCTGAAGCTTATGCCGGACGGGCTTTTTCTCGTCGACCGGCAGGGGCTCATCACGCAACGGTTCAGCGCCAACCGTGGGCTCATCCGGCGACGTGCCGCGGGTGCGGCAGAGGCGATCCGTCTGGTCGACTTCCTGCCCTCCGGACTGCACGCAACGGCGATGGAGCGCCTGGCAAGTGCCGTGAGGGGAGTCGCCGCGGCGTTCGAGTTCTCTCTGGGAGGAAAGCGCCGCGGAGTACGGCATTTCGAGTGCCGTCTTCTGCCCAAGTCATCCGGCGAGGTGCTGGTAGTCCTGCGCGACGTGACTCGGCGCAAGGACAGCGAGGGCCGCATGCGGCGGCTCGCCTACATCGACGCCCTGACCGGCTTGCCCAACCGGGAATGGATTAAGAGTTACCTCGCGAAAGCCCTGGCACGGGCGGAGCGCCACAAGACAGCGTGCGCAGTCCTGTTCGTGGACCTGGACGGGTTCAAGCGGGTGAATGACACACTGGGCCACGAGACCGGGGATGCGCTGCTCGCCCAGGTGGCCGGACGGCTGCGCTCCGCACTCGGCTATTGCCGTCGACGGCGTCCCGAGGACCCGCTCGCCGACAACGCGGCTCCGCAGGTCGGTGCACAGCTGGCACGACTCGGTGGCGACGAGTTCATCGCGGTGCTGACTGGCGCAGTGACGCCGCAGGCCGCCGAGCGGGCGGCGGGAAGTATCCGGGACGAGCTGAATTCGAAGTTCGTGCTTGCCGGCTATGAAGTCTCGGTAACGCCCAGCATCGGAATTGCCCTGTCTCCCCAGCACGGGCGCGAGGCCGCGGCGTTGCTGAAGAATGCAGACGAGGCGATGTACCTCGCCAAATCCAGCGGGCGCAACCAGTACCGGTTTTACGATGACACCCTGCGTGCGCGTGCCCTGTTGCGCAGCGCGTTGGAGCTGGACCTGCGCGCCGCTCTCGGTACCGAGCAGCTGCAGGTGCTCTACCAGCCCCAGTACGACGCCCGGTCGCTGCAGATTGTCGGCGCTGAGACGCTATTGAGATGGGTGCACCCGGAGCGCGGCGAGATCGCGAGCGCCGATCTCATGGCGATCGCCGAGGACACCGGCTTCATCTGTGAATTGGACGCCTGGCTGCTCGCTCAGGCCTGCGCTGACCTCAAGACGTGGCGGTCCCGTGGCGTTTCGGTCGGGCGGCTTTCGTTGAAGATATCGGGCCGGGAATTCCTGCGACCGGAAATGCCGATCCAGCTGAGCCGCACGATAGAGCAGGCCGGGGTGGAGCCCTCCCTGTTCGAGCTACAGCTGACAGAGGCAGTTCTTATGCGTGATGCGAGTACCGTGCGTCGCACGCTGCAGGCATTGAAGGAGCTGGGCTTCCTGCTGGCCATCGATGATTTCGGCTCGGGCGAGTGCTCGTTCAACAGCCTCAAACAGCTGCCCCTTGACACACTCAAGATCGCAGCGTCGTTCATCGAAGAGATACCCGAGGATACGGGCAACCTCGCGATCGTGCGGGCGATCATCGCGCTGGGTCGCAAGCTGAGCATGCGCGTCGTCGCCAAGGGAGTGCACACGGTTGCTCAGCTGCAGTTTCTCCGGGAAGAGAGCTGCGACCTCGTCCAGGGATTCCTGCTGAGCCCCCCCGTTGCGGCGGATCGCTTTGTGATGCTCGCTCAGAGTTCAGGGCCGACTACGCAAACCGTGCGTGCGCTGCAGCTGGCCTCATCGCCGACCGAGGATCTAGCGGAAGTAGTCGGAAAGGCTTGGGCGGGAGGGAACCGGACTGGGTGACTTAGAGGCTACTTGCGGGGCGTTTTGGATATGCGACCCTGATTGTAGGGGTCATAGCCGCCGCCGCGACGCCGCAGGTCGGTTTTGAGTTCCGGAGCCTCAAGTTTGCGCAACAGTCGCGAAGTGCTGTTTTTAAACCATTCCCAGACGGCGTTCCCGCGTTCGTCGTGAGTTACACGGCCGGTGGGCTCATCCCGGGCGGCAGGCGACGAGCTCCCCGCGGCGTCTGCGGCGGGCGTCGGCACGGAAGGGTTGACGGTCTTGGGGCTGCTCATGGCGCGAACTCTTCAATGTGAAATTCACAGTAGCGCCGTCCGCGGCTGCGCGTGATGAGCGTGCGCACAGTTTTCGCGCGCAAGCTCGTCGTGCAGCGCATCACGCGGGACCGGAGCAAGCCGCTTAAATCCTTCACTCGATGCTGCGACGCATCGCGGGTTCTGCAACGCACCAGCAGCATTAAGCCGAGTCGATGACCCCCAAGCATGCCGATACCCGACGTGGTGGTTACGAAACTGCAGCGGGGGACTTGCGATGACTTTGCGGTGCGGAGTAAGTTTCGCTCGTGCAGGAAGGGGGGCGACTGCGTTTAGGCTCGCACCGCATGAGTATGGTGGGGCGGACGACTCTTCCTGCTTCAGCGGTTCATAACAAGAAAAAATTACAAATTCGCAAAGCTGTGGCGCGGTCGGCTCGCGTGTGCTCGCGTGTGCACGGTTTTCCTTTTAATGAGGCGAACTGCCCGCGCGAGAATTCCTGGGCAGCACCGTTGAGCGTTTTGCTCGCGCCGCCGGCTCTCGCGGCGTGTGCGAAAGAGCGCCCGTTTTCAACAGTACTAGTGATGGGAGCGTTGAAAAATCGAGCTTCGCCTTGCAACGGAGTGCTTGGGCTTCCCCGGGATCGTTCCGGAAGGAGTGCAGCGTGGAACTTCATGCACAGTGGTTGCGCATTCAAGAGATGATCTCTCCGCTCAACTTTGCCTGGCAGATGAGCCGCATCAATCCGGCCGTGCTGCAGCGAATCGAGGCAGAGGCCGCGGGTGGAGATCCCGTGCTGGCCCAGGCCCGCGCAGATCTTTTCAAGATGCTGAGTGCGGTCGACGATCCGGATGACGCCCGCGTCATCTCTCAGGCTTATGAAACCTTCGAGAATGCGCAGGCCTATATTGCTTTGAGAGATCGGGACCTTCCCGTCCGGCGGATCGGCAAGAGCGCGTGGCCGACGTTCGAGTGCAAGCATTCCCTGGGGACTTTCTACATCGAAGTAAAGAGCCTGGAGTTCCAGGACCGTGCGTTGAGGCGGCAGCAGATTGCACGCGCGGTCTTGGAGGCCCGGAGCCGGCAGGGGCCCGCCGCTGAGGGCAACGGAGCGGAGCCACGGACCCACTCCCAGGCGATACTGAACGGGTCGGCGGCCGGGCGTATCGATATGGCCATCGGGCGGATCAAAAGAGACCTAAGTCTGCGCCTGATCACCCAGGGGCCGACGCTGGTGCTCGTAGACATGAGTGAAAGGGAATTTGACTCCTCCGGCCCCTGGTCGCTGCTTCCGGTCTACTACGACTCGAAACTGCGCTCAGTCGCCAGCGGTGAGCTGTGGCTGATCGCGTTTGGCCAGCCCCGCGACCAGGTATTTATACGACCCAGTTCCGAGGGCGGTACCAACCTCGGCGGACGTCTGAGCCGCACCGGGGTGTGCACCGACTTCGGGGAGCTGCTGGGGATGCTGTTTCTGGTCCGAACCAGCGATGGCCTGCCGCGCATCTTCGGACTGCTGAATCAGCAGGGCGATGACACGCACAGCGGCAACGCCCTAACGAGTACGCTCATGGGCAGAATTCTGGCCAGCTTCTGCGACGATGTGAATGACCAGCGCAACGAGGGCGGATTCGGAAAAGCCTGCCGGTAAACGGCTGGATGGTCGCGCCCGAGGGGGCGCTAGGTCGCTGTGTGACCGGTCAGGTGCCCTATCAATCCGGTGGCGCCCATTGCGAGGGCGCCCCAGAGCACGACCCGCAGCACCGCGGGCCACACCGGGGCTCCGCCCACAATCGCGCTTGCCGCCCCCAGGAACCCCAGGCAGGCGAGCGCAGCCCCGACGATGAATGGAATCAGGGAGCCGGCAGGGGCAAGCAGAACGAGTCCCAGGGGAAGCGCTGCGCCCGCTGCGAACGAGGCAGCCGAGCTCAGTGCCGCCGTCATCGGGCGCGCACTCCCGCCTACTGCGATGCCCAGTTCATCCCTCGCGTGGGCGTCCAGCGCGTTGCTCGCCATGAGTTCCCGAGCAACTTGGCGCGCGGTGCGTTCGCTCAGGCCGCGTCGGCGGTATATCCAGGCGAGTTCCGCTTCCTCGGCAACCGGGTCTGATTTCAGTTCACGGGCCTCGACCGCCAAGTCCGCACGCTCAAGGTCGGCCTGGGAGCTCACCGATACGTACTCCCCGGCACCCATCGAGAACGCACCGGCAACCAGTGCAGCGGCACCGGCCACGACCAGACTGGAGGATGAAGCACTGGCGGCCGCTACGCCGACCAGCAGGCTGGAGGTGGACAAAATGCCATCGTTTGCGCCGAGTACCGCGGCGCGCAGCCAGTTGGTGCGCCCAATTCGGTGGCCTTCGGAAGGGATACGCATGGGTCGCTCACCTCGTTGCACAGACTCATCGGGCGCAAATGATCCCGAGCCGGCGAACCCTATCTCGCCGCAGAGCTGCGGGGCAGCATCCGCCGCATGATGCCGTCTCTGAAGTGCAACTGATGCACCACCGCGGCAACGACATGCGCCGCAATCGTTGCCAGGAGTGCCCATTCGCAAACCTGGTGAATGCCGTCTATCTGCTTGAGCAGCACCGGGTTCTTTGGGGTGAGCATCGGAAGCGGTAGCCAGAACAGCCACAGGACCTTCCAGCCGCGGGCCGATGCAAACAGCCATCCGGAGAGACAGGTGAGCAGTACGAGCACGTAGAGAAGCCAGTGCACGACGCCCGACGCAATCCGCTGATACGGCGGCAGTGAGGGGTCTGGCGCAACGGGATGGGTGACTCGCCAGGAGAGCCGGACGATAGCCAGCGCCAGAACGAGGACTCCAATCGATAAGTGCCAGATCATCGGGCTTCCGGGGGTCATGGTGCCGTGAATATCCGGCATCAGCCATCCGATCGAATACTGTGCAATCAGCACGGCAACCATGAGCCAATGTAACCACTTCGCGGTGGTGCCGTACTGCGCTGCTGCCATCTCGACGATCCCCCCGTTCACTGATCCTGACCTGAACAATGATTCCTACACTAGCGCAATCCGGTGTGGCTTTCCGGAGTAACTCTGCGATGCAGAGTTAGTGGAGGCAGGCGGTCCGCCGGACTGGCACTTGCGAATGCCCGACGTGTCACTTGGCCGGCGCGCTTCGAGCGGTCGAAAGCCCGTGGAGAGCAGGAAGGCCGTCCATGCCGTTCATGGGGCGCGATCTTCTCGCGAGCCGCAGCTGGAACAGAATCTCGGTTCGCGGGACGTAGCCGGGTCGTGACAACTGTTTCGGGGGGTGGTCGAGAGGCTCGGCTCGTCAACGATGCAGCATGGCAGCGCGGGCGGCAGTTCATCTGCTTCGCAACAAAACCGTGGCATCGCATCATCGTAAAAACGTGATCCGAGAGTCGCTACGCGGCGCTGCCCTCTGACTTAACGCACATACTTAACAGATAGCGACACCTATCTTTTTCTCGCCTTCATCGCGGACGTGCCCGTGCGGCACTAAAGTCGGGGAGAACGGTAGATGTCGAGCCCATTCCGAATCTGCTTCGCGGCGCTTGCCGCCCTGTCACTCAGCGTCCCGGCCGCGTCGGACGCGCCCGCACCGCCCGGGTCCTACGACTATTTCGCGCTGGTACCGGCTTACGTGTTCCCGGACCGCAGTCTTGCGACGCAGGGGCGCGGTTTTGCGCTGACCGCGCTCTACGGGCGCGCCGTTTCCTCGCGCCTGGCGCTCGAGTTCAACGTCAACGGCGCCATTTTCGAGACCGGCCCGGCGGCCGGCACCGATTTCTACCAGAAGGGACTTTCCGCCGACCTCGTCTACAACTTTACCAGCCAAGACCGGGTTCTCAGGCCCTACGCCCTGGTCGGTATCGGGGGCGCGTACGACGACTTCTATCCCAATCACCTGGCGGGCGCCGCCCTGCTGGTGGATGCCGGGGCGGGCCTGACTACGCGCCCTCTGTTCGGCGATCGGGTCTCTTTGCGGTTCGAGGCTCGTTATGTGCGCGACAGCCGCGACGGCGGCCACAGCGAGCCCCGCGTCGGCCTCGGAATCCAGATCCCGCTCGGCAGGCCGGTGGTAGTGAGGGAGGTCACGGTCGAGCGGGTCGTCGAGCGCGAAGTCGTTCGCGAGGTGACGCGGCCGTGGGTGGATAGCGACGGCGACGGGGTGGACGATGAGCACGACCTGTGTCCGGGGACGCCCCCAGGCGTGCGCGTCGATGCGCACGGCTGCGCGATTCCGGACCAGGTGATCGAGCTGCGCGGGGTAACGTTCGAGTTCAACAAGGCCCGGCTGACGCCGAATGCGCAGACCGTGCTCGACGGGGTAGCACTGGCTTTCATCGGTCAGCCGACGCTGCGCGTGGAGATTGCCGGGCACACCGACAGCACCGGGTCCGTCGCGGCCAACCTGACCCTCTCGCAGCGACGCGCCGAGGCGGTCCGTGACTATCTCTTATCCCGTGGCGCGCAACCCGCGCAGATCACCGCGCGCGGCTACGGCAAGTCCGAACCGAAGTTTTCACCGGAGCACACCGACGAACAGCGTGAACGCAATCGCCGCGTCGAACTCCGCACCCTTGAACCCTGACCTGGAGCCGCACATGTCTTCACGCATCATCCGCAATGCCCTGATCGGTTGTGGCATGGCGGCGCTTGCGGCCTGCACGGCCAACGGCGCCGGGTCATCCAGCGCTTCGCAGACCCAGATCAGCGACCCGCCGATCGTGACCGTCGCCGTCGCACCGGCGACGCTCGAGGCCGGTGAGGCCGCCGTGATCACCTGGAACTCGGCGGAAGCCACCAGTTGCAAGGCATCCGGAGCGTGGAGCGGCACCGAGGCGCTGACCAACCAGACCGGGATGAGCACCGGCGCGCTCGGAGCGGGCACTTACAGCTATGGATTGACCTGCACCGGGCCCGGCGGGACCGGGAGCGACGTACGCAGCGTGACGGTCGGCGTCGCCGCTGCGCCCGCGGTGACCCTCGTGCTCCAGCCGACGAGCATCCAGCCAGGGGCCACGGCCGTACTGACGTGGACGACGACCAACGCCGCTAGCTGCGCAGGCGTGGGCGGGAGCACCGGCGATGGCTGGAGCGGCGCGCAGCCCCTCAACAACACCAAGGGACTGCAGCTCGGGCCATTCTCCGCGAACGGGTCCTATACCTACACGCTGAACTGCACGGGTGCCGGGGGCACCGGCAGCAGTGCACGGATCCTCACGGTGAGCGCGGGCGCCCCTCCGGCGCCGCCGACCGTTTCGTTCTCAGCGACCCCGACGAGCCTCACCCTGGGGCAGTCGACTCAGTTGACCTGGACCACGAGCAATGCCAGCGCCTGCAGTGCCAGCGGCGGTACCTCCAACTGGAGCGGCCCGCAGCCCCTGAACGGCTCGAACGTCGCCGTGGGACCGTTTTCCACCGCGGCAAGCTACTCGCTGGTGCTCACCTGCACCGGTGCAGGTGGCAGCACCGCCGGCACCGCCGATATTGTGGTCGGCAGCGGAGCCCCGCCTCCGGGCGCTGCGGTGACGGTATCCGTTGACCCCACCACCGTAACGGCCGGCGTCGCGGCGGGCCTGACCTGGACCAGCGCGAACGTCTCCGCCTGCACCGCCTCCGGCTCCTGGAACGGGTCGCAGCCACTGACGGGCACGGATGTCAGTACGGGCATCCTGAGCGTCCCCGGCAACTATGCCTTCACCCTCACCTGCAACGGGGCGCTTGGCAGCGTCACCGACACCGCCTCGCTGACCGTCGACGCACCGCCGGCTACGATCCTGAGTTTCTCGGCAGCGCAGACCAGCCTGCTCGCCGGGCAGGGGACAACACTCTCCTGGACGGCACTCAACGCCGCTTCGTGCACGGCGAGTGGAGGGCTGGGAACCGACGGCTGGCTGGGCGCTTTGGCGGCGAGTGGCAGCTCGAAATCCATCGGCCCGTTCCCCGCCGTCGGAACTTTCGTGTACACGCTCGCGTGCTCCGGGCCTGGCGGATCGAGCGGCCCGCAGTCGGTCACGATCGGCGTCGCCGCGCCCACCCCGCCGGCCTCCGTCGTGGCGCTCGCGGCAGTGCCGAGCACCATCGTCGCCGGGGGATCGACCCTGCTCACCTGGACATCCGCCAACGCGACTGGCTGCGCAGCGTCGGGTGGTGCGGGTCACGATAACTGGGGCGGAGCGGTGGCCACTTCCAGCGCCGGCACCACCGTTGGGCCGATCACAGTGGCAGGCGACTATACCTACATTCTCCAGTGCTCCGGCCCCGGAGGCACGGGAAGCGCGGCGAGCGTGACGGTGGCGGTCGGGGCGGCTCCCGCGCCGGCAAGCATCACGACGTTCGCCGCAATACCGGTCAGCCTCAGCACGGGGCAGTCGCTCGCGCTCTCCTGGGCCACCAGCAACGCAGTGAGCTGCACTGCCAGCGGTGGCACCGGCTCCGATGGATGGAGCGGGGCTCAGCTGTCCGCCAGCGCCGGAACCTCGGTGGGCCCGCTCAACGTGGCAGGTACGTTCGTCTACGGACTGCAATGCACCGGACCCGGTGGTACGAGCGCGGTGAGTTCGGTGACCGTCACCGTGACGGCGCCCCCACTCCCGGCCTCGATCATTGCCTTCACGGCGATCCCGAACAGTATCGTCGCCGGACAATCGATCTCGCTCAGCTGGGCTTCAGTGGGTGCGACCGCCTGCGCCGCGAGCGGCGGTTCGGGAGGAGACGGCTGGTCCGGAACGGTGCCGGCCTCGAGCACCAACACGAGCGTCGGTCCGATCACGACCGTCGGTACAGTCATTTACACGCTGACCTGCTCCGGCCCGGGTGGGCCGAGCGGCCCGATCTCGGTGAACCTTGCCGTGACGCCCGCGCCGGTCGGTCCACCCAGCATTACGCTGTCCGCCAACGGGCAGAACCCGGCACAGCTGTCCCCCGGGCAGACGCTCACGCTCGCCTGGAGCACGGCGCATGCGACCGCCTGCACGGCGAGCGGAGGCACGGGCTCGGACGGGTGGGCGGGGCCTCAGGGCACGACCAATGCGGGCCTGTCCTTGGGGGCGATCGCGACGCCCGGGGTCTATGCCTATACGCTGAGCTGCACCGGGCCCGGCGGTAGCGCGGCGGCATCCGTCACGGTGACGGTCATCTCGAGTGCGAGCGCCGACTGTGGCATCGGCACTCCGAGTACCGCGCTGCTGGACCCGGCGGCGACGGTGAGTTCCGCGGTCAATGGCCTCTGCCTCGGCACGTGCAGCGTCAACGCGCCTGCAAACGTAGTCGATGCAAACCAGACCAACTACGCCACGATGAACGTGGGCCTGGGCGTCCTGGCGTACGACAGCCTCACGGTCACCGACAGCGCCGCCACCTTCCCGGGCGGCCGAACGGTGGGATTCGAGATCGCCGAGCCGGGCCAGGTGCTGAGCCTGAGCGTGCTGGGCAATCTCACGATCGACACCCTGCTGCAGGGAGCGGTACGGGAATCCGCAGGGACCGGCTCGCTGTTGCGCCTGAATGCCTTTGGCAACCCGACGAACGCCAGCGCGGCCTTCCTGGGCTTTGCCACACACAAGCCGTTCAACGCCGTGCGGATCAACGTGGCTTCTCTCGCGACAGTGAAAACCTCGGTCCGCGTTTACACGGCGTGCGTCACGCTGCAGTAGTTTCTGAGCCCTGTAATGGAACTGGCATGAGTGACGAAAAGAGGGGTCGCGACGCTGCCTGCCGGGCGGACGAGACCCGGGTCGGGCGGGAATCCCGCGGCGGGCAGGGCGTGGGGTCTCAGCCGGCCTCCACCGAGATCCTGCCCAAGTACTCACTCGCGGAAATCGTGGAGAACTACCAGCTGGAACTCTCATGCAGCGTCTGCGGCTCGCGCTTCTCGCGCGCGATCGGCTTCGTTCGTGATCATGCCCGGATGAGCTGTCCGTCCTGTGCCGCGATCACGCTCCTGGACGTCTCGGAGATCCGGCGAGAGGTGCGGCACATCGAAAAACAGATGGCCCAGCTGCATGAGCAGCTCATCGAGGCTCTCGCGGCAGGGGAACCGGCATCTCCGGAGGAAGACTCGCTTCCGCACTTCGAGGTTCAGAAGTAACCGGCAGGGCCGCCGGGCGGCGTTGCGGGCACACAAGCGAAATCGTGGGACTGGTCGGGGTGACAGGATTCGAACCTGCGACATCTACGTCCCAAACGTAGCGCTCTACCAGCCTGAGCTACACCCCGGGGAGGGGCGGGATTCTACGCCCTTGTCGCCGGTGCTCCAAAAAGAAGGGCGGCCCTGGAGGGCCGCCCCGGCAGTTGGAGAGCAGGTCAGGCCGCGGGGCTTTAGAGCGTGCTGCCCCCGAAGTCGAACAGGTCGAACAGGTCCCCGAGTGCCGGTGTGTTGAGCGGCACGTAGGGGTTCGCAGGCGCCACCACCGGGTTCGGGAAGTTGTCGCGGCTGCGGCGGGTCACCGGCGCGAGCCCCCAGTTGCGCTCGATGAACTTCAGGATCGAGACGTGATCCGTGTAGTCATGCGAGATGTGGCCGGGATGGGTGTAGGGGGAGACCACGAGCAGCGGGATGCGCGTGCCGTCGCCGAAGTAGTCGAGCGGCTGCACGTATCCGGAGTCGTAGTAGCCACCACCCTCATCGAAGGTGATGAAGATCGCGGTGTCCTTCCACAGGTCCGGGTTCGCCTTCACCATGTCGACGATCTTCTTCGTGAAGCCCTCGAACAGGTTGAGCTTGGAGGAGGCCGGGTGCCCGTCGACGAGGCCGCTCGGCTTGACGAACGACACGGCCGGCAGCGTGCCGTTGCGGATGTCGTTGTACAGGTCGCTCGTGTCCTGGATGTGGGCCTTGCGGATCCCCGCATGCGCCATGATCGAGGTGTCGTACTGGAACGGGTTGCAGATGTTGCAGTACTCGTCCGTGGCCGCGCCGACGGCGCCGTAGTTCAGCTGGTACGGATCCGGGACGTAGTTGTTCCACTGGTCGCCGTAGTACTTCCAGGAGATGTGCGCATCGAGCAGGCTGTCGCCGATGCTGCGCACCGCCGACGGCGGGATCGTGAACACGGTGTTGTTGGAGTTGGTGTCCGTGTACGCATTGGCGCCGTTGCCAAAGTACCCCGGGTTGTAGTTGTTGAGCAGGTAGTAGTGCCCGGCCTCGCAGCGTGGGTTGATCGGGCGCGGCAGCGACTTCAGGTACGACACGATCGGCGCCACCCCCGGCTGGGAGGTATCCGAGCAGTCGGTGTACGAGCCGCCGCCGTACGAGGGCGAGCCGAAGGAGCCCCCGCCGTAGCCATCCTGCGTGTACCAGTTGTTGGTGCCCGCGGCGGGGTTGGGGTTCTCCACTTCATCGACCACGCCCTGGTTGGCGGTGCCGGTCGCGACCTCGATGTTGTGCGGCGGGGTGGCCGCATGGCCTGCGCCGTCGGTGAAGAAGATCGCATCGCCGTGGCCGAGCATGATGTGGTTCGCGCCCGTGCCGCCGTTGACCGACTGGTGGAAGTTGTCGCTCATGGCGTAGTGGTCCGCCAGGGTCTTGAAGTACGGCGCATCGCCGTTCTGGACGTTGTAGAAGCCGAGCGCCGTCGAACCCTCGCCGGTCGTGAGCAGGCCCGGGCCGTACTCGGTGCTGAAGTTCGCGGGCTGCGGGATGCCGTTGGCGCCGGCCCCCACGGTTACCTCCACCCAGGAGAACAGCGCCGAGTCACAGCCGGAGGGGATCTGTGCCGTCGCGTGGGCCGTGCTGCAGTCGAGCTGCTGCCACATCTGGTAGAAGCGGTGCACGGGGCTCGCGGCGTAGGAGTTGTAGGTGAAGGTATCCCCGTTGGTGAGCTGGAACGGGCCGGGCGGGAGCGCGCTCACGTTGGAGATGCGCTGGTCGGGCGTCCTCGAGCTCTGTCCCGTACCGCCGGTCACCAGGAACCCGTAGTAGTCGGCCGGCAGTCCGTTCTCGGACTGCTGGGCGAGCTTCAGGCTGTCGTTGGTGATGTAGGAGTCCTTCGGACCTCCGACGAGGGGCGCAGGGAGCACGTTGCCCGGGAGCGCGGACTTGGCGGGGTTAAGGAGGAACGCATCCCCGCCTGGGTCAGACGCCGCACTCTGGGCGGCGCGTGCGAAGTTCGGCCCGGGCGTGCCGTCGGCCTTGATGATGCCTTCGGAGAGCAGGTTCCACACCGACTCGCCGTGGCGCGGCACGTAGGTGGCGAAGACGTGGTCGAAGCTGCGGTTCTCGCCGATGATGACGATCACGTGCTTGATGGGGCTCGTGGTGCGGGTGGCAGCGGTATCGGCGGCGGCCACGCTCGCGAGCGCGCTGCCGACCGACAGCTGCGCGATTGCGATCGTTCCGAGAGCCATGCACACGCCGTCCCGGACGCGTGCGCTGAGCGTCTTGTGAATCATGCCAGTCTCCCTAGGTGCCCGGCATTGGGCGCATTCGTTCTACGCGCCGCCCATTGCACCGAGGTGATTGCTGTATGACGTCCTGTCATCTGCCGGACGCGGGCGCGACCGTGGCCGGCAGCACGCGCACGAGCCCCATCATCCCGCCGTCTTCGTGCTCGAGCAGGTGGCAGTGATAGACGAAGGTGCCGACGATGTCCGGATCGCGGAAGTCCATGCGCAGCCGTACGCTGGGATACTGCAGCGTGCGGCCGTTGAAGTAGGGGACGTTCACGGTGTCGCGCAGGAAGGGCTCATCCACGGGCTGGCCGGACCAGTCGAGCAGCAGGAAGTGGATCTGGTGGATATGGAACGCGTGCAGCTCGGTCGAGCGGTTCTCGATGACCCAGTCCTCGACTTCTCCCTGCTGCACCGTGATGTTCGGCGTGGTGCGCGCGGGATCGAAGGCCGCCGGTTCCTCGCCCTCCACGGTGATGAAGAACGTGGTGGCGCTATTCGGGTTCTTGGGATCGGACAGGCGCTCGGAGAAATACAGGTGCCGGACACGGGCCGGGGTCACGCTGCCCAGCCACGGGCGCGCCGGTGGCGGCAGGGGTTCGGGATGGGCGTCCAGGGTTGCCGGCGCCGCCGGCGCTGCGGCGTCCGCGATCACGGTGGCGAGGGCCCGGTTCGGGTCGTTCTCCCCGCCCTGGCCGGTGTCAACCGTGCGCGTGACCAGTAGCGCGGGCGTGGCGGACGGCGGCGTCTTCACGAGGAATTCCACGCGGCCCCCGGGCGGGACGCCGATGTGATCGTGCCACTGCGTCGTTGCAACCGCCGGACCTGCGGCCAGCGGCACGCCATCGAGCGCCACGATGCCGAGCGGCTGCGGCGTGCGGCGGGAGATCAGCGCCAGATTGAGGTAGGTCACCGCTGAGGCATTCAGCACGCGCCACAGCTCCTGCGCGCCGGGCCGCACGTGCAGCTGCGCCGGCGGGTAGTCGGGGTAGGGCACGGGCACGAAGTTCAGCGACAGGTCCTTGGCAGGTTTCCCGAAGCCCGTGCCGTTGTTTGCGGCATCCCCGTCGCGGTCGATCATCATCTTGGGGACGACCGGCTCTGACTTCGACGGCGGCGCATCCGGATTCACGAGGTTCTGGTCGCGAATGACCAGCACTCGTTCCGGCAGCCCCGCCAGTTCCGGGACAGCGCGCTCGATCCCCTCCACGATCAGCGCCCCGGAGGCGCCTCCCAGCACCTGGGCCGTGCTGAAGCCATGGATGTGCGGGTGGTACCAGTAGAGCCCCGGCGGCTCGTCCGCCGGGATGTGCAGGTGGTATTCAAACGGTGCATCGCCGGGCTGGATCGAGGTGCGCAGGACCTCGTCCTCGTGGCACCGCGGCGGCAGGGTAAGACCGTGAAAATGGAGGTTCGTCGACACCGGGCTCATGCGGCCGCTCAGGCACGGGTCTTCTTCCGGCTTGCCCGCATGGCCGGAATGCGCGGGCGCAGCAGTGTTCGCACGCTGGATCTGGTTGTGCAGCCGCAGGACCAGCTCATCTCCCGGGCGTACCCGCAGCGTCGGGGACGGCGTCCCGTCGGCGAGCTCGAAGCAGTAGCGCTCAGGACCCGGTCCGGGAGCGCTGCGCACAAACAGGTCCAGCTCGAGCGCGCCGTGCGCGCTGCGAAGTGCAGTCGGCTCGGCCGCCTCCGAGCCCGCTGCCGGACGCGCGCAGGGCAGGGGCGCTGCGGCATGCGCCGTCGTGCACAGGGCGAAGAAAACAAGGACGAAGCGCAGCATCGGCGCGCCCGGCATACCGCGCGCCCGGGTCAGCGCGCCGGAATCAGTTCGCAGGCGAGTACGGCGCGCAGCTGTTCGAGCTCGTGTACCCGCTGTGCGGCCTTGCGGACGGCGCGTACGTCGATGGTGGAGGCGGCGTGAAGCTGTCCGTACTCGGCGCGTGCGCGGTCGAGCGCCTCCAAGGTGCTGCGCCAGCGCGCAGCCAGCACTTGGCCTGCGGCCTGGGTCACGGCGTAATTCCAGCGGTTGCGGATTGGTAGTGGAGACATGGGGCTATCCACGATTTCACCGGCGCAGTCTGCACGCGGTGTATTACAGGCCCCGGTCAGGGGCCTTACAGGGACATTGCGGGGGCGGGGGTCCTGCGGTCACGGGAACGGCGGACTGCCACGGCAGTCAAAGCCTTGACAAATACAGCCTAGGCAACTATTATTCCGCCCGTCCCTGAGGAGGGGGCAAAGTTCTCCCCAACGGGAGATTCGAAGGAGAGTGGCCATGGGCGACATTTACGACCTCGCGACGTACCAGCCAAAGAAGAGTGTGGGTGCACTCCTCAGCCGGGTACGCGTGGAAATGCTGGCGGCCCTCGATGGCGAGCTGGCTGCCGACAAGCGCCTGGCACCCCTGGAGCTCAGTGCAGCGCAGCTGATCGTGATCGCGAACCTCGCGGCTGCCGATGTACCGATGTCGGCCTCGGACCTGTGCAAGGGCATCTCCTATGACGCAGGCGCCATGACCCGGATGCTCGACCGGTTGGAGAGCAAGGGGCTGATCCGGCGCAATCGCAGCGCCCAGGATCGGCGCCTGATGCATCTG
Source organism: Pseudomonadota bacterium (assembly GCA_018241425.1). Taxonomy (GTDB): domain Bacteria; phylum Pseudomonadota; class Gammaproteobacteria; order Steroidobacterales; family Steroidobacteraceae; genus 13-2-20CM-66-19. The sequence continues at coordinate 167,561 of JAFEDU010000004.1, read as the reverse complement.
GAACTGACGGAAGAGGGGCGCGCCGCGTACCCGCGCATGCGGGAGATCTCGATGGCGGTGGCCAACCAGTTCCTGCACGGCTTCACCAAGGCCGAGGCGCGGCAGCTGGAAGGGCTGCTGACGCGGATGCTGGAAAACGCCCAGGGACTTGCGCCCCGCGCGAGTGCCTGAGGACCGAATTTTTTTAGGAAAATGTTTGCCTAGGCATTATTAGCCACGGCAACGACGATCGAGTCAAAGGACAAGCCATGAGCACACAGACGCCCACTACTGCCGCCGTCCGCAATCCGCGCTGGAGACTCCTGGGAGGAGTTCTCGGTGCGGTGCTGGTGATCACGCTGGGCTTCACGCTGTACTGGGCCCAGGTCGGCCGGTTCCACCAGAACACCGACGATGCCTACGTCAACGGCAACGTGGTGCAGATCACGCCGCAGATCTCAGGCACCGTCGTCGGTATCGGCGCGGACGACACCCAGTTCGTCAAGGCCGGCCAGCCCCTGGTGCGGCTGGACGAGTCCGACGCGCGCGTCGCCCTGGACCAGGCTGAGGCGCAGCTGGCGCGCACGGTGCGCGACGTCCGCAATCTGTTTGCCACCACCTCGCAGCTGGAGGCGACGGTGCAGGTGCGGGAGACCGAGCTTGCCGCCGCGCGCAGCGACCTCGACCGCCGGCAGCACCTCGGTGCTTCCGGGGCGGTCTCGGGCGAGGAACTGCGCCATAGCATGGATGCCGTCAAGGCCGCGCAGGCCAACCTGCTGGCCGCGCAGCAGCAGCTCGCCGCCAACCGGGCGCGGGTCGACAACACCACGCTCGAGGATCACCCGCAGGTGCGTGATGCCGCGGCTGCGGTGCGCAACGCCTACCTGACGCTCTCGCGCACCGAACTGCCGGCACCGGTGTCGGGGTTCGTGGCGCGGCGTAACGTGCAGCTCGGGCAGCGCGTGGGTCCCGGTGCCGCGCTCATGGCGGTGGTGCCGCTGGACCAGGTTTGGGTCGATGCGAACTTCAAGGAGCCGCAGCTGGCGCGGATGCGCGTCGGCCAGCCGGTCACCCTGACGGCCGACCTGTACGGCGGCCACGTGGTGTACCACGGCAAGGTGGAGGGCTTCGGGGCCGGTACCGGCTCGGCCTTCTCGCTTTTGCCGGCGCAGAACGCGACCGGCAACTGGATCAAGATCGTGCAGCGCGTGCCGGTGCGCATCGCGCTGGACCCCCGCGAGCTTGCCGCCCACCCGCTGCAGATCGGGCTGTCGATGAAGGCCGACGTGAACGTCCGCGACGGCGGCAACGGGGAGCGCCTGCCGCAGCTCGCCCGCCAGGACGGCAGCTGGAGTACGGACGTGTTCACCAGCGGCGAGCAGGTCGCCGACCGGCGCGTCCAGGCGATCATCCAGGCCAACGACCCTGCCAGCGCGGTGCATGCCGCTGCCGCGCAGCGGGCGACCCCGGCCGCATTGCTCGCCGACAACCCGCACCAGGCGCGCGCCGGCACTGCGCGTCACCTGCAGTAATCCCACACCCGAAGGCGCGCCACCGCCATGGCCGAGAATGCTGACAGACCGGTGACCACCGGCGCTCCGGGGGGAGCGCCGGTGGCACCGCCGCCGCTCACCGGCGGGAAGCTCGTGCTGGGCACCATCGCGCTGTCGCTCGCGACCTTCATGAACGTGCTGGACACCTCCATCGCGAACGTGTCCATCCCCTCGATCGCCGGTGACCTCGGCGTTTCCCCCGACCAGGGTACCTGGGTGATCACCTCATTCGGGGTGGCCAACGCCATCTCGCTGCCCCTCACCGGCTGGCTGACGCGCCGCTTCGGCCAGGTGCGGCTGTTCACGATCTCGGTGATCCTGTTCGTGATCGCCTCGTTCCTGTGCGGCCTCGCGCCCACGCTGCCCGCGCTCATATTCTTTCGCGTGGTTCAGGGTGCGGTTGCAGGCCCGATGATCCCGCTCTCGCAGTCGCTGCTGCTCGCGAGCTACCCCAGGAACCGCGCCGGCTCGGCGCTCGCCATGTGGTCGATCACGACCCTGGTCGCACCCGTCGTCGGCCCGGTGCTCGGCGGCTGGATCACGGACAACATCGCCTGGCCCTGGATCTTCTACATCAACGTGCCGGTCGGGGTCGCGGCCGCATTCGTGACCTGGATGATCTTCCACAAGCGCGAGACCGCGACCGCGCGGGTTCCTGTCGACGTCGTGGGACTGGCGCTCCTCATCATCTGGGTGGGCGCTTTGCAGGTCATGCTAGACAAGGGCAAGGATCTCGACTGGTTCAACTCGACGCAGATCCTGGGGCTCCTGTGCGTCTCGGTGGTGGCGTTCGCCGTGTTCCTGATCTGGGAACTGACGGAGGAGCACCCGATCGTGGACCTGTCGCTCTTCAAGCGCCGCAACTTCACGGTCGCGACGCTCGCGCTGCTGTCGGCCTACGGGCTGTACTTCGGCAACGTGGTGCTGCTGCCCTTGTGGCTACAGCAGTACATGGGGTACACGGCCACGCTTGCGGGTCTCGTGCTAGCCCCGGTAGGCCTCCTGGCGATCTTCCTGACGCCCTTCGTCGGGCGCTTCTCCGACCGCGTCGACCCGCGGATCCTGGTCACGATCTCGTTCAGTGTCTTCGCGCTGGTCCTCTTCATGCGCGCCCACTTCAACACCAACGCGACCATCGGCACCCTGCTGATACCGACCATCATCCAGGGCGCGGGCATGGCGGCGTTCTTCATCCCGCTGATGTCGCTCACTCTCGTGGGGCTGCCGCCGGAGCGGATTCCGGCCGCCTCGGGTTTGTCGAACTTCGCCCGCATCACTGCCGGGTCCTTCGGCACCTCGATCACGACCACGCTGTGGGACCGCCGCGCCACGCTGCACCACGCGCAGCTGGTCGAACACCTGAACCCGGGCGATCCGGTGACCTCGCAGGCCCTGGGAACCCTGCACTCCGGCGGCCTCGGGGCAGACCAGAGCTACGAGCTGCTCAACCGGCTGGTCGACCCGCAGGCGTTCATGCTCTCCGCGAACGACATCTTCTACGTTTCGGGAATCCTGTTCGTGGGGCTGATCGGCCTGGTCTGGCTCGCGAAGCCGCAGCGCGGCGGAGCCGGCGGCGGGGCCGCCGCCGCCTCCGGCGCTCACTGAGGTCTCAGGCCGCGGCGCGCAGCTGCCGCGGCGCGAGGAGCCACGCGAGGCGACCGGCGGCAGGGCGGGGCGCCCCGCGAAACTCCACGAGCGCGGCACCCATCTTGCGCAGCGCGAACGCGTCGTGACCGGCTCCCAGGCAGGCGCTCATCAGTTCACCGAGGTCGGGCTCGTGCCCGACGAGGGCGATGCAGGTCGCGCGACTGCGCCTCAGCACCGACAACGTCTCCTCAACCGCGCTGCCCGGGGCGAGGGCGGTACACACCGTCGCCGCCGGCCACCCGGCGGACTCGCGCAGTAGGTCGGCAGTCTGGCGCGTACGCATCGCGGGGCTTGTGAGTACGGCCTGCGGGCGCGGTGCGAGGGCCTTCAGCCCGCGCGCCGCGCGCCGCCCGCGCTCGAGCCCGCGTGCGGACAGGGGCCGGTCGGCGTCGTCGGGCCATCGCTTGAGATCCCGATCGAACGCGATCGCGTGGCGGACGAGCAGGACCTGCATGGCGCCGACAGTCGCTTCAGTGGCGCAGAGCCGAGGCTGCCCGATCCGCATCGGCCAGCGGTACCGCGGCGGAGTCCTGCGGCGCACAGGCCATCGCCTGTGCTTCGGCGGCGAGCTCGCTCATTCGCGCCCGCAGCGCCTTCCAGCGCCGCCCGCGCAACTTGCGCCAACTGCGCTCGAGGCGCTTGCGTGCGCCGCGCGTCCCGTGAGCGTGACGTTCAGCCAGCCGGCCCATGAGGAAGAGGGTCTGCGGTGGCAGGGGACTGCTGTCGCCGGCGAGCACCGCGAGGCGTGCGCGCGCCATGTTGGCGTCCTGGAAGTGGCCGAGTTCCTCCTGGAGCCGCCGCAACGACTTCAGGACATCGTCGGCCGGGCGGCCGTACAGCTCACGGCCGCACTCGAGTGCGTACCTCAGTCGCTTGGCCCGTCGGCGCACGCGGTGGAAATCGTCGGGGGCAGACGCAGCATGGAGTGAGCCGACGGCCTTGCGCAGCTTGCGGTAGCACGCCTTGATGCGCTCGGGCATCACCGTCAGCGCACGTGGCGCATCGCGCCCGGCACCCCGGCCCGGTTCGACGCTCGCGATATCGAGCGCTTCGAGCCAATGGCGGGTCGCCTCGGAGTCCAGGGCCGCGACCATGCGCGTACGCGCCCGCCCACGCTGCTCCTCGAGCCGCGCCTCGAGCGGCAAGGCGGCGGCGCGTTCGGCTTCCGGAAGGTCCTCGCAGTAGGTGCGCAGCTCCTCGAGCTGCACGTCCAGGTCGCGCGCGGCCCCCAGCATGCGCAGCACGCCCTTGGCGTTGGTGCGGGCGCCTGCCAGCCTCGACGGCAGCTGGTCGCGCAGCAGGCCGAGGGTCGCCTCGATCCGCCGCGCGGCGACCCGCAGCTGGTGCAGCTCCTCCGGGTCCTGGCCGCGCCGGGCGCCGGGCTCGTGATGGATCCAGTCCGATAGGTAATGACGGAGTGCGCTCAGGGCGAGGGCCTGGGCCGAGAGGGAGAGATGCTCAGGGGTTCCGGTGGCGCCAGGGGCCAGGTCATCGGTGGGATCGGTCATTCCTGAGGTCCGGGCAACTACCGGGGATAAAACCCCAGTTTACCAAGGGGTGGGCGCCCTCCGGGCGGCCGGGCGGCCCCCCGGGGCCCAGAGAAGTTGGGTCGCTGGACTTATGGCGGCAGGTCTGCGGAAATTGACGCTGGATAAGCCACTTACGTATGATGCGCGCCCCCGTGCGGCGGGGCCGGCTAGGGGCGCATTTCCGATAAAGTGCCCGTAGCTCAGGTGGATAGAGCATCGGCCTTCTAAGCCGAGGGTCGCAGGTTCGAGTCCTGCCGGGCACGCCAGTCGCAGGGGGTTACGAGCGGTGGACGTAGCTCAGTTGGTAGAGCCCCGGGTTGTGATCCCGGTTGTCGCGGGTTCGAGTCCCGTCGTCCACCCCAAATACCAGGGCCGTTAGCTCAGCTGGTAGAGCAGGAGACTCTTAATCTCTTGGTCGTAGGTTCGATCCCTACACGGCCCACCATTTCACCGCGACGAGGCAATTGGCTGAAGCGACGACGGGCGTTCGCTTCACGAGTGTGACTCCACCCAGAATGCCGTGACCTGCTGGGAGGGGACCATATTCCGTACACGCGCGTTTGCTCCTCGGGACGTGTTAAGCGGTAGACGACCTATAGCGTCGTTCGCTGTAAAAATAGCAAAATCAATCGCTTACAGAGGGATAATCCAGTGAAAGTGCGGCGCCGGGGCGGCGAGCTTTGATCTCTTGGCCGTTGGTTCGATTTCTATATGGCCCCTCATTAGCGCGGTATCCGGTCCCGAGTAACCCGCGCCCTTGAAAGTCGACCGGGTGCACCTATTTTCGCGCTCGTTAGGCCCATACAGAGGAGGTGGCTCCCATGTTCGAGACTCTGTTCGGCGGCTTCGACGCCGACCTGTTCGATCAGTTACGACGACTCGAGAGCGAGGCAGGGCAGCTCTTTGGACCCTACGCGCGGGGCGCAGGTATCCGATCGGTTCATCGCGGCACCTTCCCTCCGATCAATGTCGGGGCGACCCCGGAGCGGGTGGACGTGTACCTGTTTGGCGCGGGGCTTGATCCGAAGCGGATTGAGGTATCCATCCAACAGAACCTTCTGACGGTCTCGGGCAGCCGCGCGCTCGATGCCAATCAAGGCGCGGAATACTACCGGCGCGAGCGCTACGACGGGGATTTCAGGCGAGTGGTCACCCTCCCGGATGATGTGGATCCGGAGAAGGTTGAAGCCAAATATCGAGACGGCGTGCTGCACGTCGCCATCCAGCGCCGCGCCGCGACCCGGCCCCGGCAGATCACCGTGAGTTGAGCAGCCCAGGAGAACATCATGGCAAGCAACGAGGAAGTCAGAAACCAGACTGCGGGTACGGATACCAAGGTCCGTGGACGGGAAATCAACCTGCTGCCCGCCGTGGACATCTTCGAGGACCCGCATCAGATCACGGTCCAGGCCGAGATGCCCGGCGTATCCCGGGAGAAGCTCAACGTACAGGCCGATCGCGACGAGCTGGTGATAGAGGGAGACATTCAGATTGACATGCCGGCGGGAATGACTGCGGTTTATGCCGATTTGCACAGCACCCGCTACCGACGCAGCTTTGTCCTCAGCGGCGAGCTCGATACCGAGCGCATTGAGGCCAGCCTCAAAGACGGACTTCTGACGCTCCGGATCCCGAAGCGGATGGAGTACCAGACCCGCAAGATCAAGGTAAACGTCCCCTGAACGCGGCCTGCTCTGGCTGACCGCGGTCGCGCGGTCGGCCAGAGCGGCGGCCGCTGCATGGCTACAACCGTGAAGATCGACTCGCGGCTGCTCATCAAGACGATTCTCTTGGGCTGGGCCGGCGTTGCTGCGGTGGAGCCCTCGGCCGCAGATTATCCGACAGCCGACGCGCTCGAGCCACGCGCCACAGTAGTCATCGTCTCACTCAACGACACCCGGGTTGACTCCGTCGCGGGGCTGCTGGCGAGGCTGGATGACTTCCGGATCGGCGAGACGGTTAACCTCGGCGTCCGGCGCGGACACACAGTCTTCCAGGTTCAGATTCGCCTGCAGGCCGGAATCTGAAGTGGCGACCCTCATGGCACATTTCAGTTGCCGGCAGCTCAGGGTAGGGCTCAATTAGCCCTGCGTGGTGCCGTCAGGCCCGCGCGCGAGGTGCGAGACCCGCTGATGGGCTCTCCGCATTGCCCATACGGAGATCACGATTATCACGGGAATCGCCACGCCCACGGTGGCGTCCACGTCGATCTTCATGCCGCTGATCGATTTCAGGCTCTTCGCCAGATAAGCGACCAAACCGGCGGCGTAGTAGACGATTGCTGCGATCGACAGACCCTCAACGGCCTGTTGCAGGTGCAGCTGCACTTCTGCACGGCGATTGAGCGAAGCCAGGAGTTCCTGGCTCTGGGCCTCACGGGTGATGTCGACCCGGGTCGACAGCAGCGAGGAGACCTGTGCGACGCGCTCGGAGAGGGTTTGCAGCCGGCGCTCCATGCTGGCAATCGTGGCCATGGCGGGGCCGAAGCGGCGAGTCAGGAACTCGCCGATGGTCTGTATGCCCGGAACCCGGTTCTCGCGCAGCTCCCCGGTCCGCGCGGCGACGATATCCCGGTACGCGCGGGTCGCGGCAAAGCGCATCTGCACCTGTGCGAACTCGTGCTCCAGCTGCGCCGCAAGTTTCGTCAGCTTACCGAGCAGGCGTTCATCCGATGCGCCCTGTACTGCGATCTCTCCCGTGAGCGCCGCGAGTGTGTGCTCCATGTCCCCCACGACGGGCCACAAGCGCCGGGTGATGGGCAGCGCCAGAAGGGCGAGCATGCGATAGGTCTCGATCTCAAACAGTCGCTGCAGGGTCCTGCCCGCTTGTCGCTCGGTGAGAGAGCGGTCAAGGATCAAGAAGCGTGAGAACCCGTCAGGATGTACCTTGAAGTCCGTGAACACCCATGCGGCGCCCCCACCAACCTCCCCGCCGACCAGTGGCTGATTGCCGAAGTACGGCCTCATTCCCGCGGTATCCGGGATGACCGCCGGTGCGCGCAGCAGCAGCGCATGCGCGGCAACGATGGTTCTCCCAGGTAAAGAGGCGAGCCATGCCGACGGTAGCCGGGCGATCGGAGAGTCACTGAACGGTGCAGAGGATTCTCCAGGCACCTGGAACTGCCAGCTCGAGAACTCGCCGTGCCTTTCCCAGCGGATCTGAAGGCCCTTGCTGTCGGCGCTCCAGTGGACCGCATTGGTGCCCGGGGCGCGCACACCGAGCAGTGCGGCGAGCCTGCAAAGTTGCTCGAATTCTGAGGTGCGCTCCTCGACAGTCATGCGGATCGCAATCCAGGTCACCCGGGAAGGTGTACTAACGCGCTCGGAGGGTCGTGAATGCACCTCTTCGGCGAGCGCCGAGCGATCTGGATCATCCGCCGGAAATTCCGGCGTCCTGTCTTCGCCGGATACACTGAGGTCGTTCGGTCGGGTGGGCGTCGTGCTCATCGAATCAGTTCCCGCACGGTTGGACTGAAAGTCGAGCTTAGCAGCGGACATGATTTTGCTGCAGGGCTTCCTCAGCAGCCAGTAGTGCGAGTGCAGTCAAGCACCGCTCCGCCGGGCCGTTTGGGAACGCTCCCCAAGGGCTGCGAGCGAATCGGGAATTGACGTTGCTCGTGCGGGGGGCTGCGCGGTCCCTGGTCCTCGGTTCCAGCCGTGCGGCCCACCGCTGCTACAACCCGTTGTGGCGAGGTCCGTCGCGTTCGGTGGCGGGCCTCCTCGTGAGCCCATGGGTCTGGCCCTGTGACCGGCCCCGCCGCCGCGGAGGCTGCGACGACGGGGCGCGCGGTGCTTCCACCAACTTGAGACTAGGGCTCGATGCGAGTCGCTGACGCCGTGCCGGGATAACCACCCGCCGGTGCCGGGGAGGGGGCTCCAGGGGCTGGAACCACGTTTCCGGCCAAGTCGTAGAAAATCGAGACGTTGGTCCCGGTGTATGAGTTCCCGTCTTTGGACAGGGTGTCGGTCTCGGTCTCATTGAAGTAGCCGGCGACCGCTCCGGTGGATGGATCAAAGATCCAGCCGTAGTGGTTGCGGTAATACGTCCGTGCGCCGGTCTGGACCCATTCGCCCATGCAGAGGTTTCCGCCCGCGGAAGGGTGAGTGATGTTCTCCCACTCGGTACCGTCGCTGTGCCACTGGATGAAGGCCTCGCCGACCGGGCCATAGTTCACGAGCCACGTCCCCACGATGTCCTCATGATGCCCGTGATGATTATTGTGAAACGCGGGGAACTGGGCACCCCGTTGATCCCCGGCCGATGGATAGGCGCAATTGGCATGCGCATATCCGGATAGCCCCAAGGCTGCAGCAGCAGCCATTCCGATCAATGTCGTTTTCATGAAGTGATCCCTATCAGTAGTGTTGTTGCGGAGTGCCTTTCCGGGCAGGCGATCCTTCGGCGAATCCAGCGTGCTCCTGGATTCCATCGCTGCATTGCAGCGCACGCACTTTGACTGCAGCGATCAAGTCGCATCCCTCGCTTGCGGAACTGCACACCTACTACTGAGTGTCCGAGGGTGAATACGGGTACTGGTGCCTCGCGCTGCCGGCGGCTGCAGCTGGCTCGCGGCCACTGAGTACCGGGAGGTGAGTTCAGGTACCCGCGGCTTGTGATCCGGACCCGACGGCGGCGTACACGTCCGGCGGCGCTCGTACAAAGACGGAGTTATCGGCGGAGCGTTACCTTACTCGCGTCTCGGAAGTATTCCGAGACCGGTGGAGTACGGAATGCGCAGCCGTTCCTCCTCTGACCGAGGGGTTGTTACTGCCGCGCGGCGCGGCGGTCCGCTGCGGTCTTGCGCCGCGGTGCACGGGGTGCGCGCGGGGACTTTGGCGCGGCATTCCCGGCGGTCGGGTGGCCCCTGCGCACCAGGTCGTTCATCAGCTTTTGCCACTGCGGCAGAAGGACCGACTTGAGGTCGTACTGCTGTACCGCGGTCTCCCGCGCTGCGTCCCGGAGTGGACGCAGTTCCGCCGGGCGGGCAAGCGCTCCATATAGCCGCTCGGCGAGATCGCCGTAGGAAAAGAAGTCCACGGCCAGGCCGTTGAACCCGTCGCGCAGGACTTCCTCCACCGGCGGCGTGCGCGAGCCGATCACGAGGCACCCGCTGGCCATCGCTTCGATGAAGGACCACGACAGGACGAACGGGTAGGTCAGGTACACGTGCGCCGAGGACACCTGCAGCAGGTTCAGGTAGTCGTGGTATTCGATGCGGCCCACGAAGTGGACTCGCGACAGGTCGAGGCGGTCGCCGAGCTCGTTCAGCATCTGCTCGCGGAACGAGGACTGGGGCGGCGGCGGCATGCCGTAGCTCACTCCGTCACCGCCGGCGATGACGACGTGAGCCTTCTTGCGACGCCGCAGGATTTCCGGCAGTGCACGCATGAAGACGTGGAAGCCGCGATAGGGCTCCAGGTTGCGGGCGACGTACGTGATCACCTCGTCGCGGCAGGTGAGCACGCGGTTGGAGCCGGGCAGCCGGAATACCGCCTGCGCATAGGGCCGTACGATGTCGGTATCGACGCCCTCGTGGATCGCGGTCATGCGCGCCCGCATGGCCTCCGGGTACAGTCCGCGCTGCCATGCCGTCGCTGAATGACCCCAGTCGCACCCTTCGAACGCGACCAGGTTGGTCGCATTGCGTGCCCGCAGCCGCGACGGGTCCTGGAACACCGAGTCGAACTCAGGGTCGAACCCCACGTCGATGCCCTGATAGTGGTAGTAGAACTCGAAGTTGGCGAGCAGGGGCGTGTCCGGGAACACGTCCTTGACGAACATCGTCTCGCCCCAGCCACTGTGGCCGACGATGATGTCCGGCTTGAAACCCTGTGCCCGAAGTCCGCGACAGGTATCCGCGACCGTCGCGGCGTTGTAGATGGCGCGGTCGAACTCCAGCGTGTACGCGTGGCAGTTGATGCGCGGGCGCTCGTCGCGCGGGTAGACGATCTTGCGCACGCCTGCGATCTCGTTGCCGTTGGGCTGCGTGATGAAATACACCTCGTTTCCAGGCATGGAAACCAGGTGCCGCACGAGGTGGACGTACTGGCCCGGAAAGTTCTGGTGGATGAAGAGGTACTTCATCTCGGCCCGCCCGCGTCGCCCTCGCGCGAGCCCGAGAGCACGCGCTCAGCGGACCGCGCGCCCCGGCGCCCGCGCGCTGTGGTCACGCAGGCGCGATCAGGCCGTGGTCCCGGGCTGCCGGCCGGGCTCGGCCTTGGCCCCGGGACCGGCAGCCTCGCCCTTGGAGCGTCGCCTCGCCGCCTCGGCCTCGGGCTTGCGCGCGGTCGCAGAGGTCCCCGGGCGTCCGTCCGTCGCGGGGCGGATCGCGGAACCCGGCTTGCCGGTGCCCGTGACCGTGGCGCGCCGCACGAAGCGGATCTGGATGCCCTCGAGCGGGTCGTTCGCGACGGTCGAGCGGCAGGGAGCACCGTTACGCACCGGGCCCACCACGGTCCCGGAGTGGAAGTAGCCCGAGTACTCGCAGTCGAACTGCGCGGTCTGCGGGCCCGGCTTGAGCCGCACTGCGAATCCGACCAGGGGCACGGACATGCCCTTGGTGCCGCAGTTCTGGGCATCGCTCAGCCAGGGCGTCTCGAACCCGGTGCCGGTGAGCCCCTTGTATTCGACGTCGCGCGCACCGAGGTGCTTCAGCGGCTGCACGGAGAAGGACTCCATCCAAAGGCCGGGGGCGACGCGGCCAGCCCACGGCGCGTCCGTGAAGCTCACGTCGCCCCGCGAGCGGATGTGGGTGCTGATCTGCAGCGGTACCTGCCCATCGTCTGGGGTGGAATTTGCGGCAGCGGCTGGCTGCGGCGCTGCGGCGCGCGGCTCCGGCTCGCTCTCGACGGCCGGTGCCGCGGCGGTGCGCTCGATCGCGGCTGCGACGGCGGGCGCGCGGTTGCCCAGCCGCTCGACCTCGATGGACAGCACGTCGCCGTTGGCGGCGCGCACGGAGGTCAGGACCAGGGTCGCGTTCTCCACGACCTTGGCGACCAGCATGTCCCCGTGGGCGAACAGCCAGGCGCCCTCGGTCCCGGGGCTTCCCACGAACTCCACCTGGCGGCCGTCCACGCCCGGGCCGAGACCCACGTGCATGGCCGGCAGGTTCAGGGTCGTGCCGGAACGCTCGCCGGGCGGCGTGGATGAGGTCACCGAGAACAGATACAACCCGGGAACCAATGGCAGGACCTGCAAAGAGGCACTGAGAGCTTCATCTTGTCCTGCGGCCATCGGTTTCATTGCTTTTGTTACCCCGTCTTCCGGAATGTTAGGCACAACTGGCGCTGCCGGCTCGGATGTTTGAACATAAACCCCGGCATTTTGCTGCCGGGCCGTCGCGATCAGGCGGTCGTTGATCTCTCCCGCGGACGTATCCAGGGGCAGCAGCGCATGCCGCTCGTCGTTCTGCAGCCGCTCGGTCAGCGCGCCGATATCGAAGGCCACCGTGGGGATCCTTGCTGCCAGCGCGTGGTCGAGCGCGTAGCACCAGGTCTCCGGCCATACCGAGGGCAGGAAGATCAGGTCCGGCTGCTCGCGCCGTATGAGGTGCTGGGTCTCTGCATCCACGTAGCGGCCGGTGATCTCGACGCGTCGCGTTCGAGCGAGGGTCTTGTCGTCCTCGGTGTAGCCGATCACGACGAATTCCAGCGGCAGGTCGCGCGCGGCGGCGTCCCGGGCGCACTCGAGCAACACGCGGTAGCCCTTGTGGCTGCCGATGGCGCCGATCAGCCCGACGCGCAGCCGCTCGCGGGCCGGCGGACCCGCAAGCGGCATCGCCCCGGCAACAGCCGCGGGTGCGGTATGGGGCCGCACTTCGATCTGCCGGGTGAAGTAGCGCTGCATGCGCAGCGCGGTATCGCGCGAAGGCGCGGACACGGTCTGCGCCTCTGCGAGCCATGTGGCACTGCGCTCACGCAGGGCGGCTGCCGACAGGTTCTTCGGCAGGCGAGAGCCGTTGCGCCGCAGGCAGGACGCGCAGGCAGTCACGTCCGGCTCACCGCAGTACTTGCCGCTGCCGTCGATCAGCGTGATGCGCGGGCAGATCCAGGCGTAGTCGTGGATCATCACGTCGTAGGGGACGCCAAGGCCCCGCACCGCCTCGATCACGCGTGGGTTGAGATCGAGGAAATGCTGGATTTCCACGCGCTCGAGCGGCAGCTTTTTCAGGACCGCCTCCAGATGTTCCATCTCGGAGGGGATGCTGTAGCGCAGGTTCGGGGCGTCCAGGGTGTCCAGAGTCAGCTCGCAGTGGCGCAGATCCCCGGGACGGGTCGGCTTCAGCGTGATGGGGATCAGCCCCTGGTCGCGCAGCTGTTGCTTGCGCTCGTTGACGAAGCGCTCAACGCCGCCTTCGAGGGCCAGGGTGACCAGCAGCACGCAGCGGGCATCGAGGGTGGACAACCGCTTCTCGTCGAGATCCCGGCGCAGCCGCAGCAGGCTGTCCGCGTTGAGAAATTCTGTGACGTACCGGTCGTAGCCGGGGTAGCGCAGGTTGAGGAGGCGCTGGCTTCGCTCCCAGAGCGCTGCGCGTCGCGAGCCAAATGAGCCGCCGCTCGCGTGGTACACGAACACATCGGCGGCCAGCTGGTGCGACCAGCCCTGTGCGCGGGCGCGCAGGCAGAAGTCCGACTCTTCGCCATAGCCGACGCCGAAGGCCGTGGCGTCGAGCTCTCCCACCTGAGCCACGCAGTCGTGGCGCATGAACAGGCAAAAGCCGACCCCGACCGGGATCTCCGCGGTTATCCCTTGGTGCAGCTCCCCGGCCAGCCGGCTGAGCTGTTCGGCCTCCACGGCTCCCAGGGGACCCCCGAACCGCCTTGGGTAGCTCACGATCGAGCCGTCGTTGCTGAAGGGCGTGACCGTCCCGACCCGCGGGCCTGCATAAGCCGCCTTGCGCAGGCGCTCCAGCCAGTCGCCGAAGACCAGGGTGTCGGAGTTCAGCAGCACGACGTCGTGGCCCCGGCATTCGGCCAGTGCCCGGTTGACGGTGCGCACGAAGCCGAGGTTGGTCTCATTGCGCAGCAGGCAGATGCGCCCCGCGGTGGCCAGCGCCTCCAGCCCCGCGCTGAGCTCCGGCTCAGGGCTGGCGTCGTTGATGACCAGAATGCCGGTGTCGCGTGGAACTGTGGCGAGGACGCTGTCAACGCAGGCGAGCGTCTCGCGCACCCCCCGGTATACCGGGATCACGACATCCACGGGTTTGCGGCGGGGTGCCGCCGCGCGCGGCGTGCGCCCGGGCTCGACAGTCCGCCAGCGGGGCAAACGCTCACGCCCGGCGCCCGGCGCCATGGCCCGGGACAGGAGGAAGGGCGAGTCGGGGAGCTCCTGCCAGCGGCCGTCCGGGAGGCGCGCGGCGAGGGCGATGCGCTGGCCGCGCAAACCGCTGCTGCGCAGGTTGAGCCGATAAGGCCAGCGATAGCCCGGCAAGGGGGTATCCGCAGTCCGTCCCTGGGTGCAATTGCCGTGCTCGTCCTCGAAGCGCAGCTCGACCGGCTCGGTCGGAAGCCACCCGATCCGCACCCACCCGGACAGACCGCCGGCCTGGCTGCGCATGCGGCCATCGAGGAGGAAGTCGACCGGGACGCGATGGCCGCTGCCAAGGAGCGGCACCCCGCGGCTGGAGACGATGACATTGGCCCCGCGCTCCCCGCCACGGGGTGCGGGGAAGCTGAAGCGCGTGCGCCGGTCGCGGGGATCGACGTGCAGCGCTGGGGCCACCGTGCGGCCACCGGACTGGATGAGCAGGGCGTCGGCCGAATGGCCCGGTGCCAGTTCGCCGACGAATTCCAGCGTGGGCCCGAGCCCCACCCAGCCCGCAGCGCGCATGTCGGGGGACTCGAGGCTGGCGGCAGCCTCCTGCGCGAGCAGGCTCTCCGGGAGGAGGCAATAGGCCCGCAGAGCCGCATCGAGCCCGCGACGGGCATCGTCCGCGCGGCGCAGCCGGCCCTGGGCGCGCGCCATCAGAGCCGCCACGTCGGCGTCGGGGGTCTCGATGCGCGAGAGCACCCGCAATGCTGCGTCCGGGTGGCGGTCATCGAGCATCAGGAGGCGCCCGTACAGGGGCGCAAGGGTAGGCGCGTTGCGGGGAGCGGAACGCCAGGCCCGGTCAATGAGGCGCAGGGCTGCGTCGGTCCGGCGGTGGCGCAGCGCCACGTGGACTTCCTGGAGGCTGCGCCCAAGCGCACCGGCCCCGACCCCCCGGGTAGCCGCTTCCAATGCTTGCAGCGCGGAGATGAGCATTCGGCGTGCGAAGAGGCCCAGTAAGTAAGAGGTCAGGGCACGCGATGCGTGCCCTGATACCCCGGGATCAATCCGACGTAGAGGTCAGTCAGCCGTTACTTATGAGTCGTAACGTCGTGACCGCTCAGGCCCGTGAAGCCCTTCAGCTCGATCGTGGTCTTGCCGCCATCTAGGCTGATGTAGGTGTTGCCGTGGCTCACGGTGACGTCGCCCTGGCTCTCCAGGTAGCTGAGCGTCTGGCCTTCCAGGTACAGCTTGTCCTGCCCGGAAACGAAGTTCGTGATGACGTCCGTGCCGCCCTTGCCGTCGGAGTTGAAGGCGAAGAGGTTGTGCGCGGAGCCGCCGGTCATCGTGGTGTGGCCGGAGCCACCGATGAAGGTGTCGTTGCCGGTGCCGCCCTGCATGACGACGTTGCCGGTGCCGCCGACGAACTCGGTGCAATGCGCCCCGCCGAGCAGCGTGGCGTTGCCGCTCGTGACCGCTGCTTCGTAGTAGGGGTGGCTCGGGCCGATGGCGTTGCTTGCACTGCCGCCCTTGTCGTCGTGGCAGTCCTTGCCGCCGTGCTTCTTGCCCGGGTCTTCCTTGCCTTCTTTGCCGATGTGCTGGAACTGGACGTTTGCGCCCTGGATCGTGGCGCTGCCGAAGTATCCGTACACCGTTGCACGACCGGCCTCGCTTACGGTGTCGGCACCGCGCGAGATGTTGATCGTGTCGTTGCCGCCCGAGCCGTGCTGGAAAATGCTGCCCGAGCCGTGCAGGGTGATGTGGTCGCTGCCGGAGCCGACGGTGATCTGGCCGTTGCCGTCGATCTTGATCGAGTCGTTTCCGTTGCCAGCGATGACTGTGCCGTCGCCATAGATATGGACGCTGGCATCACTCCCGCCGGAAATGCTGACGTAGGCTCCCATCGACTCGCTCCCCTTCAAGAGCCGCTGTTTTTACTGCAATAAGCAGTATTTGCGGCCCTTGTTTTATTGGTGTGGCCGGACGGTAACAAAATGGTGATGACGGCAGCAATCCCGATTTGACATATGCGAGTTGATTTATTTTCACGTCATACCGGAATGAGTAAAAACCCCGAGGATTTTCAATTGACTTAGCGCGCGTGCTTAAGAGAGAGTCGCATGCACTCGTTGCGGTGCGTGGGAAAAAATACTCGCAACGCCGAAGTAACGAACGAAAATAAGAACCGGAGCGTTACCAAAAGAGATGCGAGGCGTGGTGTGCGGGTTGCGCGGCACGCGAAATCTCTGTCGATGCTCGAGCAGTTCGTCATTTCGGGTCTCGTTTGAGATTGCAGCCACGGCGTCGATGCTTCCTCGGAACTTCGGCCGCGTGGACTGAAGGCACTTAATAAAACTTCAGTGTGAAGGGAAACAGAGGTTGGTATGGCTGAACCGTTTGGCAGCATGGCGGCACTGAAAAATCAGGGCCTGCTCATGCCGGAAAGCAACACGCACTTCCGCATCGAGAAAAATTTCCTGGTCTCCATCATGTCAAAGCGACTGTCGTCGATTAAGTTCGACGAGGCCTGGTACCTCACGAAATATCCGGACGTGAAGGACGCCGTGAAGCGCGGCGTGATTGCGTCGGGGCGCGAACACTACGTCGCACACGGCTTCTATGAACATCGCATGCCGTCGGCGATCCAGGTAAACGAGAAGTGGTACCTCGAGGCTTACCCGGACATCGCGGAAGCAATTCGTGCGGGGATCTACAAGAGCGCACAGGCGCACTTTGATGCAGCCGGCTTTCGCGAAGGCCGTCTGCCGTTCCCGAATTTCCAGTTCTGAGGAAGCGCTAGCGCATGGACCAGGCGACCGGACGGCGGACACGACAGTCAGGTGCGGGCGGCCAGCGCGGCGCCCGGCGGCGGGCACCGGCGGCGCGCGCCAATGGGAATGCCGAGACGCGCGTGGCGGCACCGGCAGCCGAGGCCCCTGCCGAGGTTGCGTACGTGGTGGAAGAGGTTGAGGTCGTGCTCGAGCAGGTAGGGGAGAGCACCTCGTTCGCAGAGGCGGCGGCTCCCGAGGCCACCGGGTATTCCCACGAACAGAGCCAGCTCGAGGCCGGCGCTACCCTGCCTGCGGTCGAGAATGCGCCCACTGCGCCGTCTGTCGATGACCTTTTGGGAGCCGATGTCTTCGACGAGGCTGGGTACCTGCGCCTCAACCCGGATGTGCGCCGGGCGGTGGAGCAGGGACAGATCGAGTCCGGCTACGCGCACTACTTCTGGCACGGCAAGGCCGAGGGTCGCGCGCTGCCGGACACGCCGCGCGAGGCCCGCAACACCATGCTGCTGTCGCCGAGCGACAGCGGCCGCATGGACGTCTTCCCGAAGGAAGCGCACTGCTCGCTCGAGGCACTGATCGTCACTCCGCGGGCCGGGTTGATGCTCATCGGATGGATCGACGACTCTTCGCACGCGCTCACCTGCATCCGTGTCATCGGACCTGACTGGCGGGTCGTCATCGACGCCTCTCACATGGTGCGCGTGCGTCGTGCCGACGTGGAGAAGGCGCTCGGCAGCCACCGGCAGCATGCCTTTGGCTTCATCTGCTTCGTACACTTCGATCGCGGCGGCGAGACCTCAGGTCCCGTTCAGGTGGAGTTGTGGCAGGCCGGGGGGTTCTCTACCGCGCAGCAGGTCGCGCCGATGCAGGTCGAAGATGTGGAACTGCGCGATACCATGCTGGCGCAGCTGGCAAGCGCGAGCTACTTCGGCAACGCGACCATCGAGGGGCTGCAGAGTCTCAGCCGCGGCCTCGGCGAGACGCTGGTACGTTTCAACCTCGCGATCACGCGCCGGATCGTCGCCGCGCCCTACGTGGAGCGCTTCGGCCCCCAGCAGCGCGCCCGTCGCGGCTCGATCGTCGTGTGTCTATACGGGAAACCGGAGTACTTCTTCCTGCAGCACTGCCTGTACGCGGGACTGCCGGGTATCGACGACTACGAGTTCGTCTACGTCTCCAACAGCCCGGAGATGGCCGAGGCGCTGCTGCGGGAAGCCAAGCGGGCGGTTTATCTCTATGGGATTGCCATCACCCTGGTGATCCTGCCGGGAAACGCGGGCTTTGGCGCGGCCAACAACATCGCGGCGATGGAAGCACGCACCGACCGCATCATGATCGTGAATCCCGACGTGTTTCCGCGCGACCAGGACTGGGCGCGCAAGCACACCGAACTGCTGGATTCAGCCCCGCAGGATCGGACCCGTCTGTTTGGCGTGCCCCTCTACTACGACGACGGGTCGCTGATGCACGGCGGCATGTACTTCGAGTTCGACGTAGGCCTGTCGCTCGCAGGTGGCCTGCCCATGCCGGCGCGGATGTGCCGCACCGAGCATTACGGAAAGGGCGCGCCCTCAACGTTCCTCAAGTACAACCAGTCACGCCCGGTTCCGGCCGTCACTGGCGCCTTCATCTCCGTAGAGCGTGACTGGTACCAGCAGCTGGGTGGCTTCACCGAGGATTTCGTCTTCGGCCACTACGAGGACGCAGACCTGTGCCTGAAGAGCCTCGCGCGCGGCACGGCTCCCTGGATGCACGACATCCGGTTGTGGCACCTCGAGGGCAAGGGCTCCACCCGGCGTCCCCACCATGAGGGCGGTTCGACCGTTAACCGCTGGCTGTTCTCCACCCGCTGGTCCGGCATGCTCGAAAGCGGCCTGCTCGGGCCGGAGCCGACTCATCCGCTGCTGCAGCTGAACGATGCGGAAACACCGGCGCCGCGCACGGTTCGGCGGGGGCGCTGATGAAAGTACTCCTCGTCAGCCTGTACCACCCTGAGCTCATACGCGGGGGCGCACAGCAAGTCTGTTACGAGTTATTCACGGAACTTAAGAATCGCCCCGGGATTGAGCCGACGCTGCTGGCGGCGGTCGATCCTTCGCTGCGCTCCTTATATAAGAGTGGCGCGCAGATCACCGGATTTGACGGTCGCGAGGGGGAGTTCATCTACCTCAGCCGCGAATACGACTACGTATGGCACAAGGGCGCAAGCGTCGAGCTGACGCGCTCGTTCGCGGAGTTCCTCGAGCTCATCCGACCGGACGTGGTGCACTTCCACCACTTCCACTTGCTTGGCATCGACCTCCTCACCCTCACGCGGCGCGTGCTGCCGAACGTGCGCCTGGTGCTGACCTTCCACGAGTTCATGGCGATCTGCGATGCCTCCGGGCACATGCTCAGGAAGTCCGACCGCACGCTGTGCACCAAGGCCTCGCCGGTTCGCTGCCACCAGTGCTTCCCGGAGCGGCAGCCGGAGCACTTCTTCACGCGGGACATGTGGTTCAAGCGCCACCTCTCGGCCGTGGACGTGTTCACGGTGCCGAGCCGCTTCATGATCGAGCGCTATTCGTCCTGGGGCCTCGATCCGGCGAAGATCGTGCACGTCACGAACGGACAACCGGACTACAGCGGCGGCCGCATCGCCAGCGTCGTGCGCGCCAAGCGCAACCGCTTCGGCTTCTTCGGTCAGCTGGTGGACAACAAGGGTGTATGGGTGATCCTCCAGGCGGTCGAGCGCCTGCGCGCGGAGGGCTTCACCGACTTCGTCATCGAGATCAACGGCGACAACCTGCAGTACGCATCCGAAGAGCGTCGCAAGGAGTTCGAGTCCTTCATCGCCGAGGAAAACGACCTCCCGGTCAGCGAACGCAACGTCGTGTTCAACGGCTCCTATTCCGTGCAGCAGTTGCCGCAGCGCATGGCGCGTGTCGACTGGTGCATCGTGCCGTCCGTGTGGTGGGAAATCTTCGGGCTGGTGATATCGGAAGCCTGGATGTTCAAGCGGCCCGTGATCGCATCGAACGTCGGTGGTCCGGGGGAACGCATCACGCACGAGAAGGACGGTTTGCTGTTCGAAGTCGCCGACCCCGGCTCTCTCGCGCAGGCCATCCAGCGCGCCTGCAGCGAGGACGGGCTATGGCAGCGCCTGGTCGATGGCATCACGCCTCCGGCATCGGCCGGGGTGATGGCTGATGGGTATCTGTCCGTGTATACGCGGCCTGCGGCGGAGGACGCCGCCTGAGTGCAGGGCGGTGCCGGCTGCAGAGCGCTCGAGGGGATCGATGGCCGTAACGGGTTTCGTGGAATTCGCCGGAACAAATCACGTCAGGGGCTGGGCTTATGATTCGAATGCGCCGATGTCGCGACTCGAGGTAGCCGTGCGCATAGGCGATGAGTTCTATGCCTCGGCGATCGCAGACATCTCGCGCAGCGACCTGCTCGCCGCGGGCATCGGCGACGGCTGCCACGGCTTCGACATCGACGTGAGCGAGGCGAGGTTCTCGGCCGCCGAGCTTGCGGCACTGGAAATCCATGCCATATCCGGGGTGGACGTAGTGCGGATCGAGCGTGTGGCTGCGGCCAGCGAGCCGCTTACCGACCTGTCGTCGGATCCGTCCATGCCTCTGAGCGATGCCACGCAGTTCCCGGTGTTCGTGCTGGGGCCGGCGCGCTCCGGGACGAGCGCGATGACCCTCGCGCTGCTCGAGTCCGGCAGCTACCTCGGAATGGGCGAGGGGCACCTCATGCCGCTCGCGCATGCGCTGCTGTCTGCGGTCGACCGCCACTACCAGAATGCCGCCGACGAGGCGAATACGCTGCGTGCGCAGGTGCCCGTCACGGCCTTCCAGAAGCTGATCCGACGCGCGTTCGTGCAGCTTGCAAGTGAGCTCTTCCCGAGCCCGCGCTGGCTCGACAAGACCCCGACCGTGGAGATGGTGCGCGCCTCGGTGCTGATGCGCGAGCTCTGGCCCAACGCTCGGTTCATCTTCATGAAGCGCCGGGTGATCGAGAACCTGATGTCACGCAAGCGCAAGTTCCCCGGGAATACGACCGACAGCCACTTCTCCGACTGGGCGGCCGTGATGTCCGCGTGGCTTGCGGTACGCGAGCGGCTGGGCGCGGCGGCCATGGAGATCGATCACCGGCAGCTGGTGCTGGATCCGCAGAGCGTTGCCGCCTCGGTGGCGGACTTCCTCGAGCTTCCGCAGTCCGCGGGGGCACGGTTCGTGCGCTACCTCAGCCAGGCTCGGCCGGAACAGACCGACGAGAACTTCGGCGCCACCTATTCGCTCGAGGAGCTGGGTCTTTCGGACGCCGAGCGACAGAGGCTGATAGGCGTGTGTGATCTGGTGATGCAGGCATTTGGCTATGGATACGGCATCGAGTACTACGGCAGCGGTGCATGAGATGAACGCAAGCACCGCAGAAGCAGCACCGATGAGCTCCGGCGCGCCGGCCCAGGCCGGTCGCGGCCGCGTGGAAACTCTGTCGGCCGAGTTCGTGAGTGGCTGGGCGCAGGTCCATGCCCCCGGCAAGCCTGCGTTCGTCTATGCGACGGTCAGGGACGAGGTGCTGGGCTTTGGCGCGGCGAAGCTGTCACGACCGGACCTGGACAAGGCGCGGCAGGAAGGTCGCCTGGATGCGCACGCCTTCATGCTCACGTTCAAGAGCCCCGTCGCCCCGAGCGACATAAACTCGATTCAGGTATTCGCAGTGGGCCAGCCGGGACCGCTACCGCAGGCCAAGCAGCTGAAGCTCGATCGTACGCCGACTCTGCGGCTCTTCCTCATGGGCTCGCCGCGGTCCGGCACTTCCCAGCTGGGCGCGACGCTCACCAAGGTACTGAGCCTGCCCTGGCTTGGGGAAGGCCATGGCGCGCCGCTGTTTTCCCGCGCCGCCGATGCATTGACAGGCGACCGTGATGCGGAAAACGGGCTGGTCCGCCACATGGCGCGCGAGAACTTCCGGCGCGTTGCAATCGATGCCGCGCGCGCCGCTTACTTCCACATGCATGGGTCGGCATCGTTTGTCGACAAGACCCCGGGCGTGCCGATGATTGCCGCGGCGCCGTTCCTGCTGGAATGCTTCCCGGACGCGCGCTTCATCTTCCAGCGGCGCAACCCGATCGCCAACATCCGCTCGCGGATGGTGAAGTTCGGCGGCGGATTCGAGGAACACTGCCGCGACTGGGCGGCCGCCATGAACGAATGGCTGCGCGTTCGTACGCTCCTGCCGCACTTCGTCGAGGTGCAGCAGGAGGACATGCTGGCCGCACCGGACCGTGTCGCACGCGTCATTGCCGACTACATCGGGGTACCGGACGCTGCGTCGCGGATCTGTGACTCGCTGCGCACCGACCGCCTCGAACAGACCGGCGCGGGTGCTGGCGTCGCCGATCGCAACGAGACAGGCTGGTCTGAAGCACAGCTTCAGGCCTTCGACCGAATCTGTGGGCCCGCCATGCGGGCATTTGGATACATCTGAGGGGATCACAACTATGAAAACTATAAAGCTCGCGCGTCTTATCTTCGGTGTGCCGCTCGCAGTGGCGGTGCTGCTGGCGTCGCCTTCGGCGCAACCTGCCGATCCTGCGACCACGGCCGATCCGACCGCCGACACTGCGGGAATTCCGGATGAGACCGACGCCAATGCGCCCGTCGATACGGGTTCCGGCACCGGGCTGCTGTCGACCCTCAAGAATGCGCTGAGTTCGGGCAGCAGCGTGAAGCCGATGACCGCGCCGACCGGTGGTTCCACCGCCAGCACCGGCGGCGTGTTCGGCGCGCCCGTCACCTGGCCGTTGATCCCCATCCATGTGGTGCTCCTCCCGGATGGCCGGGTCATGAGCTACGGCACTACTGCCGCGGGCAAGCAGGGTGCGATGCTGATCTATGACGTCTGGGATCCGACGCTGGGTACGGATGCGAGTTCGCACCTGACCCTGCCCAATTCCACCAGCACCGACATCTTCTGCGGCACCCAGTCCGTGATGCTGAATGGGCAGGTGCTGACTTCCGGTGGCGACCTGACCGTAAACGGGGCGCGGAATTCGGCGAACAACACCACCACCATCTTCACGCCCGCCTCGAATTCCATCGCCCCCAATACGGCAATGGCGTATGCGCGCTGGTATGCCACGCTGCTCGGGCTGCCGGATGGCACGCTGGCGGTCTTCGGGGGCCGGCAGAACGTCGGCCCGCTCACTCCCATCATCCCGGTGCCGACCCCGGAGGTTTATAACCCGTCCCTGAGGACCTGGACGCAGTTGTCCGGTGCTACCAGCACGCCCGCCTTCGGCGCCAACTGGTGGTACCCGCGCGTTCACGTGGCGCCCGGCGGCAAGATCTTCGTGCTCAACAGCACCAACGGCCGGATGTTCTACCTGTCGACCGCCAACGGCGGCAGCATCACGGCTTCGACCGTGACCGCACCGACCGGCAACATCGCGCTTCCGACGATTCCGTTCGCGCCCGGGAAGCTCCTGTCCGTGCGCAGTAACCAGCAGGTGGTCGTCGTCGACTACAGCACCTCCACGCCGGTGGTGACGGCGACCGATCCCATCGACCAGGTGCGGTTCTGGGCCAGTGGTACCGTGATGGCGGACGGCCGCGTGGTCGTGACCGGAGGTTCCCAGGTCGCCAACAAGCTCACCGGCGTCGACTACCAGGCGCAGATCTGGGATCCGAAGACCGGTCACTGGACGGCCGGCGCGAGCGCCACGAAGCCGCGGCTCTATCACTCCAACGCCATGCTGCTGCCGGACGCGAGCGTTCTGACCGGCGGCGGTGGGGCACCGGGACCTCTCACCAACCTCAACGCGGAGATCTACTACCCGCCATACCTCTATAACGCCGACGGCACACCGGCAACCCGCCCAACCCTGGTTTCCACCGACCAGTCCTCCTACGACCCGGGTGCGACGCTGACGGCGACGGTGGGCCCTGCCGACACCATTTCGCGGATGACCCTCATCCGTACCGGCTCGTCGACGCATGCAAACAATGTCGACCAGCGCTTCATCGAGCTCTCCTTTACGCAGACCGGGCAGAGCCTCGTTACCACGCTGCCGGCCGACAACACGGTTCTGGTGCCGGGTTACTACATGCTGTTCGTCATCAATTCGGCCGGGGTGCCCTCGATCGCAAGCATATTCCCGGTCAGCGCTAACGCACCGCCGCCGGCGAGCTTCTCCGTCTCCCCCGCGACCCTGACCTTTGCGGTAACGCAGGTGGGGTCGACGGCCGCCGCGCAGCCCGTGACGGTGATGAACAATGGTGGCCCCGGGCAGATCGCCGGGATCAGCTTCGCTGGTGCCGCAGCCGGCTCGTACGCGCAAACGAACACCTGCACGGGTGTCATCGCTGCCGGGGCGACCTGTACGATCAGCGTTTCCTACACGCCGGTCGCGGCGGGCGCCGCCAAGGCGACCCTCAACGTCGTCGGCGCCGGAGCAACCCAGTCGGCGACGGTCATCGGCACGGGCAGCGAGCCGTTCACGGTCACGCCGGCCACCGTTACTTTCCCCGCCACCACGGTTGGGACTTCGAGCGCACCGCTTCCAGTAACGGTGACCAACGCGGGGAGCGCGGCCCTGCCAATCACCAGCATAACGCTTGGAGGCCCCGCGCCTGCGCAGTTCTCGCAGACCAATAACTGTGGAACGAGCCTGCCTGCCGGGGGCACCTGCACGATCAACGTGGTCTATACCCCAGCTGGCACCGGTTATAACTGGGCCAAGGTGAGTATCGCTACGCCCGGCAACACCCAGAGCAGCAAGGTGGGCGGCAACGGTTCATGAAGTCACTGGTCCTGCATATCGGCATACCGAAGACGGGGTCCTCCGCGCTGCAGGTGTTCTGCGCGCAGAACCGCAAGTCGCTGCTGCAGCAGTCCCTCGACTACTTCGAGCTCGGCGACTTCGATCTGGGCGCGCGCGGCAAGATCTCCTCGGGGAACGGGGCGCATCTTGCACGCAGTTTCCTTCGGCCCAAGGGTCCGAGCTTCCGCTCCGACCGCGAAGAGCAGCTCGCGACCCTGGAGCGAAGAATCGCCACGAGCAACTGCGACGTCGGCTTCCTGTCGAGCGAGATCTTCGTGTTCGCCGACGATGCGTCGATCGAGCAGTTCGCGCAGTGGCTGGCGCAGCGTGGCATCACGCTGCGTTTCTTCTACCTGATACGCGAGCAGCTGCAGTTCCTGACCTCCAGCTACATCCAGCAGGTCAAGCGGCACGCCTGCACCGAGACCTGCGAGGAGTACGTGGGGCGCATTTTTGAGAAGATGGCGCATATCAAGTACACCAAGCTGCACCGGCGCCTGGCCAAGTTCACTTCTCCCGAGAACATACTGTGCCGCAGCTACGCCGATGCGCGCACGGTGGAGCATGGGGTCTGTGGGCTCTTCCTGGAAGCCTTCGGCCTCGAGGCCAGTGCGTTCAAGTTTGCCGAGTCGAGTGTTAACGTCAGCCTCGACCTCACCGAGATCAAGGTGATGCTGGCGCTCAACAAGCTCAAGCCGCGCATGATGTTTTCCGATCTCATGGTCGAGAACGCCGCGCAGCGCGGACGCAAGAACTCGGATCTCACGACCCAGTTGCTGTCGGCGGACACGGTAAGCCGGATTGAAGACTACTTTGCGGCGGACAACGCACAGTTCGCGCGCGAGTACTTCGGGCGTGAACAGCTGTTCGAGCCGCGTCGGCGCGGGGACGCAGCGCCGGCGGACCCCAATTCGGACCCGCCGCTGCACGAGGTACTGGAAGTGCTCGGCGGACTGCTGGTGCGCTTCGACGAGCGCCTGGCGGCCCTGGAGAGGCGCATCAGCAACGCGCTCACCGCGGAGACCGAGGAGTCGTAGTGGCGCGGCCGGGAGCGGCGGCTCCGGCGAAGCTAACGGGCCTGGTAGTACTCGGTCCCTAGCCCGTACCCGAAGGCGGCCATCTCCGCGCCGCAGTGGCGGCGGAAGGTGGCGATCTGTGCCTCACTCCAGCCGAGGCTCTCAGGCGAGTGCATCTGCGTGGCACTGCCCTTGGTCGTTTCCTGGGGGCGGCGCGACTTGAAGGTCTTGACCAGCGTACGCAGCTGCGTCTCATCAAGCTGCAGCAGCGTTGCAATCCGCTTTGAGATGGCATCGGTGTCCCGGATCAGGTCCTGCTGGTCCACCTCAAGATATACGTGGCTCGGCAGCTGCTCGCGAGTAGTGCGCCAGGCGGCCATGATCTTGGCCCAGCCGGCGCAGTGCCGCTCGAAGTCATGGCCCGGGAACTTCTTCAGGCGCGAGGCGATGTTCTCGATCGCACGCCGCTTGCAGAATACATAGACGCTATCGGGCCACAGCTGTCGCAGGATCGGGATCGCGGGAATCATCTCCGCGTGGCCACTCTTGTCGAACCACAATGGGTAGGGATGGGCCTGGTCGGTGAGCTGCTTGAACAGGGTCTCGATCCCGCTCTTGAGCTTTGCCTGATCGATCTGCGGCGTAAGCTGGTTTGGGTTCGGCCTGCCGAACGTGGCGAAGTGATTGTCCACCGCGCGATCGATGATGCGCAGCAGCGGCAGGAAGTTGCCCTCGTTGTAGCCGTTGTAGCCGATGGTCTTGAGGGCTTTGACCAGCGCGCTGGTTCCCGAGCGCGGGGAACCGACGATGAAGACAGGACTCTTGGGCATGGCGCGATCCGTTCCTATTTCGAGCGAGCGGCGTAAAAGTTAATTAGGCTCGTGAGGCTGCCCGGGGCGCTCTCGGGCAGCACGTGCTCCGGGAACGCCTGCCAGGACTGGATGATGGCTTGGTCGGGCCGCAGCCCGTTCTTGTCTTCCAGCAGGTGGATATGGGCCTTGGCGTCCTGGACCCAGGCCTCATCGCTGGCGTCCTTTGGTGTGCCGTCGTAGATGATCCCGATCGCGGAAATCAGCCCCTCCGACTTGAGCTTCTTCGCCTGGCGGAAGAAGTCGACTGCATACCCTTCCTCGCCGGGCCGATTGAAGGGTATGTCGAGATGCGTGAATGCCAGTGGATGGCCGGTCTGCGCGCGGAAGCCGGTCGCCCACTCGGTGAGGTCTTCCCTCCAGTGACTCTGCTCGGCGATGTCGGTGGGTTCGGTGTCACCGACGATGATTCCCGGGAACTCCTCCGCGTACGCGGCGAGTGGCTCCCTGATGAGGGACAGAATCTGCGCGATGCTTGAGTGGCATCCAGGCTGGCCGCCCGGCTTGCCCCCGAAGTAGTGGCCGAACCACACCGGCTCGTCCATCGCGATGTACTTGAGCTCACCGCCCGCCTGCTTGATCTTCTGTGACTGGATGTGGGCGAGCTTGGGGATGCCATAGCCCTCGACCATTCCCAGGCCGCCGCATGGCGGATTGGTTGCGCGCGGGCCGACATTCATTACCCCAACGGCGAGGGCGATCGGAATGTGGCGCCGGTTGAGGTCGGCAACGATGCGATTCACCTCCTCCTGCGGAGCGCGGCTGAGATAGGAGCCGACCAGGAGAAACACCTTCACGTGGCTTGCCGCCTGCTGCCACTGCGCTTCCGGCGAAAAGAGGTCCATGAGATCCAGCGCGCGGTGCAGCCGCGAGTCCTCGGGCGCGGCTGGCGGCCCGAACCAGATCTCCTGAGCGCAGCTCGCCTGCGCGAAGAGCGCAGTGAACATAATCAGGACCGAGCTCAATGCGGTGGAAGTTCGTCCGGACATTCTTGGTGAGTCCAAGCTTGTTGTTGGTTTTACCGGTGCAGCATCTCATGGCTGCGCGTATGTGACAGCAGGGGGGCGCCGATATCGCCTTGACCGACCCCGCAGTCACGGGCAATATATTGCCCGACTCCGGTCCAAAAGGAAACACAAGAAATGCACTTCCGCGAGCGCAATCAGATCATCCAGATCATCCGCACCAAGTACGACGCAGCCGACAAGAAGGGTAAGAACGAGATTGTCGGTCGCATGCCCAAGGCCAATCCGAAGCTCACCGACGAACTCAGTTCCGCACTGACGAAGGAAGAGCGCAAGGAAGTCGCGGCCTGGATCGAGGGCTATGCCACCGTCGGCCGCCTCAAGCGTGAGTATGCCGCCCGCACTCTGGCCGAGCAGGTGGCCGCGGCGCAGGAATGGTTTTCCGACCAGAAGGGCGAAGACGCGCGCGTACTGGCCGCCTCCCTGGTGCCGGCATGGGCCCGGCTGCGCGGGATCCTTCGCAAGAACGGCCTGATCGAGTAAGAACAGCTTGCGCGTCGCCTGAGGGCGCGCCGGGTGTCCGTGGGGATCGCACCTGATCTCCGCGGCGCCGGGGAGTCTCGATCATGAACGAAAAAAATGCGCACCGGGCGCACGCCGCGCCCAAGGTGTCCTCGAGCACCTTGCTGGCCCTGGTCTCGGTTGCCACGAGACTCGGGGTCGAGACCAGCGAGGAGCAGCTGCGGCGGCGATTCTCCATGGAGAGCGGCGAGCCGGACTCCGGCACGCTGATCGCCATGGCGCGGGAACTTGGGCTCGAGGCCAAGTCACTGCACCTGAGCTTCGCCGAGCTGCCGCGCCTCTCCAAGACGCTGCCGGCGATCCTGCGCGCCAAGGGCGGCGGTGCACTGCTGCTGGAGGGCGCCAAGGCCGACCGCATGAAGGGCACGGTGGCGATCATTCGTGATCCTGCCGCCGCCGAAGCCGAGCTGGTCGCCATCGAGGAGCTGCATCTCGCCGAAGTGTGGGAAGGCGAGCTCATCATCATCAAGCGCGTCTACGGCGTCACAGACGAGACGCAGCCTTTCAGCATTTCCTGGCTGTTCGGCCAGGTCATGCGCGAGAAGCGCATCTTCCGCGACATCATGTACTCGGCGATCGCCAGTACGATATTCGCGATCGCACCCCCATTCCTGTTCAGGGTCGTCATCGACCGCGTGGTCGTGAACCAGTCCTACCCGACGCTGAACGTCGTGGTCGCCGCCATCCTGATCATGATCGTCACCGAGATGATCATCGGGCACATGCGTCGCTACCTGGTGCAGGTCGCCACCACCCGCATCGACGGCCGCCTGAACATCTACATTCTGGACAAGCTCCTGAAGCTGCCGCTGGACTACTTCGAGAACAACCCGTCCGGCGAAGTGCTGAGCAAGCTCCACAACATCTGGCAGATCCGGTACTTCCTGACCGGGCAGCTGTTCGGTACCTTCCTCGACGCCGTTCCGCTCCTGGGGCTCATCCCGGTGATGCTGATCATCGAATGGCACCTGGCGCTGATCGCGTTCGCGCTCGCGGCGCTGATCTTCGTGGTGGTGCTGCTCTACCTGCCGCCCCTCGCGCGCGCCCACCGCAAGGTCGTCGTCGCCGAGCACGCCAAGACCGCGCACCTGGTGGAGACCCTCCATGGCATGCGCACCATCAAGTCACTGTCGCTCGAGGGACGGCGCCGGCGCGAGTGGGACCGGAAGGTCGCCGAGGCAGCCATCGCCCGGCACGAGATGGGGCTCATCGCCAACTGGCCGCAGACGCTGACCCTGCCGCTGCAGCGCCTCATGTACTCCGGGTGCTTCGCCCTGGGCGCGTACATGATCCTGAGCACCGGGACCTCGGGCACCAACAACATGATCCTCACCCCTGGCGCACTGGTCGCATTTGCATTCCTATCGATGCGCATGTCGCAGCCGCTGATCTCGATCGCGACCATGCAGATGGACCTGGCCGAGGTGCGCGGCGCGATTCACCAGGTCGCCACCGTGATGAACGCCAAGCCCGAAGTGACCCAGGTCAACGGCATGAAACTGCCGATCAAGGGCGAGATCACCTTCAAGGACGTGCGCTTCCGCTATTCCCCGGATGCGCCGTACGCATTGGACGACGTCACCTTCTCCGTTCCCCGGGGCACCGTGCTCGGCATCATGGGGCGCAGCGGCTCGGGAAAGACCACCGTGACGCGTCTCCTGCAGCGCCTGAGCACGGGCTACGAGGGGATGATCAAGATCGACGGCATGGACCTGCGCGAGATCGATCTGATGCATCTGCGGCACAACATCGGGGTCGTGCCTCAGGAGAACTTCCTGTTCTCCGGGTCGATCCGCGACAACATCGCCATGGCCCGTCCGGACGCGAGCTTCATCGACGTCGTTCGGGCCGCGCAGCTCGCCGGCGCCGAGGAGTTCATCGAGCGCCTGCCGCGTGGCTACGACACCATGCTTGAGGAGGGCGCGACCAACTTGTCAGGCGGCCAGCGGCAGCGCATCGCGATCGCCCGCGCGCTGCTGATCGACCCGCCGGTCCTGATATTCGACGAGGCAACCAGCGCTCTGGATGCGGAGAGCGAGGCGATCGTCAACGCGAACCTCAAGCGCATGGCGAAGGGCCGGACGGTGATCACCATCTCCCATCGCCTGTCGATGCTGGTAGAGGCCGACCAGATCCTGGTGCTGGAGCGCGGCAAGGTCTACGACATGGGGACTCACGAGGAGCTGGTGCGTCGCTGCGATATCTACAAGCACATGTGGTACCAGCAGAACCGCCACCTTGATCCGAACAAGTCCGACGTCGCACTCATCGCGCAGGAGTCAGCCTGATGGGCACGGAAGTCACCCAGCGCCCGGGCTGGCTCACGCCCCGCCGCCGCACGGACATCGTGGGCGACGTGGTCGGGGCATTCGAGTCGGAGACGGCGGCGGTCATCCTGCAGACGGCCCCGCGGCGCGAGAGCATGATCGTCTGGGCGCTGGTCGGGTTCCTGACCCTGATCGTCGTGCTGGCGTCGGTCATCAATGTCGACATCGTTGTCGAGGGCGTGGGCAAGATCTCCCCCGTCCAGGGCGTGCTGTACGTCTCCCCGTACAACACGGGCATCGTCAAGGCGGTCAACGTCCGTGCGGGGGACTTCGTGAAGAAGGGTCAGGCGCTGGCGACCCTGGACCCGACCTTCACGCAGGCAGACCTCACACAGCTGAAGGAGCATCTCTCGAGCGACGAAGCGGTCGTGGCGCGCGAGTCCGCCGAGGTCGCGACGAAGATCCCGGTGTTCCCGGCCAAGAACCAGTACCAGTCGCTGCAGGAGGGCATCTACCGCAAGCGCCAGGAGGAATATAAGTCCAACGTCGGCAGCTTCGATTCCCAGATCCGCAGCGCACAGGCTCAGGTCGACCAGTACAAGTCCGATACCCGCCAGTACACCGAGCGCCTCAAGCTCGCAGGCGAGGTCGTGAAGGTCTATGAGCCGCTGCTGGCGCAGGGCTACGTATCCAAGCTGCAGCTGATGTCGGCGACCGACAGCCGCGAAGAGATGCAGCGCCTGCTCGTGGATGCGCGCCAGCAGATCGACCAGTACGCGCAGACGGTGTCCGCGCTCAAGGCGCAGCGCGAGGCCTATATCCAGAAGTGGTACTCGGATACCGGGACCCAGCTGGTCACCGACAGCAATGACCTCGATGCGACCCGGCAGCTGCTCTCAAAGGCGCAGAAGCTCCAGGATCTGGTGAGCCTGGACGCCCCCGAGGATGCGATCGTCGTCAAAGTCGGAAAGCTGTCGCCCGGCTCGGTCTACATGGGCGGCGGCACGGATGCGACCTCGCCCGGTACGGATCCTCTGTTCACACTCATGCCGGTAAACGCCCCGCTGTTCGCGGACGTCGAGGTGCAGTCGACCGATATCGGATTCGTGCGTGTTGGCCAGGAAGTCCGCATGAAACTCGATGCGTATCGCTACCTGGAATACGGCACGGTCAAAGGCGTGGTGAAGAGCGTCAGCGAGAACTCCTTCACCCTTGATGACAACAATCAGCCGACGACGCCTTACTTCAAGGTGCACGTGGCAATCACCGACACCCACCTGCGTGGCGTTCCGAAGTCCTTCCGGCTGCTGCCGGGCGATACGCTCGCGGGCGACGTGATGGTCGGCGAGCGGACCATCATGTCGTACCTGATGGAGGGCATCCTGCGCACGACCTCCCAGGCGATGCGCGAGCCGTAGCGGAGGATGCGCGTGGGCGTACGCTCGCTGCTCTCGAAGACGTTCTCCGGCAAGCGTGGGTCCACCGCCGAGCGCGCCGAGCGCGCCTATGCCGATAAGAACTACGCCGATGCGGCCCTCCTGTACCGCGAGCTCGCGGAGCAGGGTAACGCCGACGGACAGCTGCAGCTGGCGCAGATGTACGAGCGCGGCGAGGGCGTGCTGCAGAGCTTCGTAGAGGCGACGCGCTGGTACGGCGAGGCCGCACGGCATGGGTCGGTGGCCGCCCAGGCGCGCCTGGGAGAGATACTGCTCACCGGGCTCGCGGCGCCGCGAACGGCGTCGGCGTCGGCGCTTGCGCGCATGGAGTCGAAGGAGCCGGACGACTCGTTGCTTGCGCGCATGTTCCCGCAGGGGCTGGCCGTGCGCCAGGACACCGCCCAGGCCGCGCAGTGGAACCGGGCCGCGGCCGAAGCCGGGGATGCGGGCGCGCAGGCACGCATCGGGTACCAGTGCGCCGTGGGGCTGGGGGTTGAGCGGGATCTGTCGGCCGCGCTGCGGTGGTTCAATGCGTCCGCGCAGCAGAATCACGTTTCCGGCCAGCTCGGCCTCGGCATGCTGCACTCGGGCAGCTTCGGGGGTGCGATCGACAATCCCCGCGCCATCGAGGCGTTCGAGCATGCCGCCGCGCAGGGAAACGCCACTGCCAAGCACTGCCTGGCTCAGCTCCTGCTGCACGGTCGGGACGTCACGCCTGAGCCCACCCGGGCCCGTGCTCTCCTGGAGGAGGCCGCCGAGGCCGGTCAGCCGGCGGCCATGTTCCAGCTCGGCGAGGTCTATCGCCTCGGGCAGGGAACCGACCCGGACCCGACGCTCGCGGAGACCTGGCTGCGGCGTGCCGTGGCGCGTGGCCACGTCAAGGCGTTGCTGGCGCTGGTGCGGCTATTCGACGAGGCCGTGGAGCCGGACTTCAACACAGCCGCGGTGTTGTGCCGGGATGCCGCGGAACTGGGGGATGCGGAGGCGCAGTACTGGCTCGGGCAGCGCTATCTCGCCGGCCGCGGCGTGCCGCGCGATGCCACCGAGGCAGCCCGTTGGACCACCAAGGCCGCCGAGCAGGGGTTCACGGCGGCCTACGAGCGCCTCGGGGCTCTCTACGCGCAGGGCTTTGGACTGCCCCAGGATTTTCAAGCCGCCGCCGACTGGTTCAATCGCGCCGCGGTCGAGGGCGACACCCGCGCGCTTTACCATCTGGGCACGCTCAAGATGCGCGGCCTGGGCCAGGCGCGGGATGTTGCCGCTGCGCTGCAGGGCTACCGGGACGCGTCCGACAAGGGCAGCGGGGCCGCCAGCCTGGAGCTCGGCATCATCCATGCGACCGGGCGCGACGTCCCCCAGGACTACGCGGAGGCGGCGCGCTGGTATACCCGGGCGGGCGTGCAGGGCGTTCACGAGGGCCTCTACAACCTGGCCTTCCTGCACCTCCAGGGACTCGGCGTGCGCAAGAACGTGCGGCGCGCTCTCGAGCTCCTCGAGCAGGCCGCGGATGCCGGCAGCGTCAACGCCGCGATGGCACTGCACGAGCAGTTCACCAGCAGCCCGTACGTGGTCGAGAACCCGGCCTTCGCCATGCGCTGGCTGCAACGCGCGGCCGAGCTCGGCAGCAGCCCGGCCGCCTGCCGACTCGCAGAACTGCTCGACTCCGGCAACCCGCATGCCCCGCCGAAGGAGCGCGTCGCCGCGCTGCTGGTGGACAACGCCTCACGCGGCGACGCCACCGCGCAGGCGACACTGGCGCTGTGGTACCTGGAGGGCAAGCACGGGGCCAAGGACTTCCGCAAGGCATTCCGCTGGTTCTACCGCGCCGCGTCGGCGGGCAACGCGTTTGCGCAGGCATGGCTGGGCGACGCCTATGCCACGGGACAGGGCATCAAGGCGGATCTTGCCGAGGCCGCGGTCTGGTACGAGCGCGCCGCGCAGCAGGGTCATGGCGGCGCAACCCGCGTGCTGACCCAGATGGGCGTCGCAGGCGGAGAGCAGCCCGAACAGATGGAGCGGCTGTTCCAGCTGTGGCTGAGCGGGGCCGAGAGCGGGGACCCGACCGCCCAGCGGGTCGTCGGGGATTTCTACCGCCGCGGGGTGGGCGTGCAATCCTCGGCGGTGCAGGCCGAGTACTGGCTCGGAAGCGCGGCGGAAGCGGGGGACGCAACCGCCATGGTGCTGCTGGCAGGGATGATCCTCGAGGCGCAGCAGCGGCCCGAGCGCTTCCCGGAGGCGGTCCGGCTGCTGCGCAAGGCCGCCGCGCTGGGTAATCCCGATGCCGAGTACAACCTCGGCGTCTGCCTGCGCCGCGGCTTCGGGGTCATGCCGGACTCGCCGCAGGCCGAGCACTACTACCGTAGCGCGGCCGCCCGCGGCAACGAGTCAGCGCAGCTCGCGCTCGGTGACCTGATCGCGGAGCGGGCTGGCAGCGACGCCGAATGGCGCGACGCGATTCACTGGTACCGCATGGCGGCCGACGGCGGCAACGCTGCCGCGCGGGCGCGCCTCGACGAGATTGCCGCGAGTCAACTTCCGGCTGCCGTAAAAAACCTACAAGAAACCGTGACTGCTGCGTAGAACAGGAGCGCGAACGCATGCCCAACTTCAACCAAGGCCCGCGCCGGCGTGGCCATGACGAATACCACACGCCGCCAGGGCCGCCTTCGCCTCCGGCGCGTGCGCGCTCGCATCGCATCGCCCTTGCGGTGGGGCTCGCCCTTATGCTCGATGTCTCATCGGGAGTCGCGGGCGGCGAAACGGAGTCCGGCGTCGACCCCTTCCGGACCGAGAATGCACTGAAGCGGATGGTACCTGGCCTCACCGATCCGCTCGGCTACGACTGTGCCACGCCGGCGCGCGAGCTGACGTTTGCCGCGGCAGTTGATCTTGCGCTGTGTGCAAACCCGCAGGCCCGCACTGCCTGGGCGCAGGCGCACCAGCAGGCCGCCGTGTTAGGACAGGCCGACAGTGCCTGGGTCCCCCAGGTCACCATCGATGGTTCCCAGCAGCGCCAGTTCGGGGGCGAGCACGTCGACAACAACGGCAACACGGTGTCGACCGCCGTCAACACCACGGATGCCGCAGTCAGCCTGAGCTGGGTGATCTACGACTTCGGCGGGCGCACGGGCCGTATCGAGAGCGCACACCGGCTCCTTGATGCCGCCGCCAGTACCGCGAGCAGTGTCGTGCAGCAGACGGTGCGCTCGGTGGTGCAGGCCTACTACGGCGCGGTCGCCG
The DNA here is from genome assembly GCA_018241425.1 of Pseudomonadota bacterium. Lineage (GTDB taxonomy): Bacteria > Pseudomonadota > Gammaproteobacteria > Steroidobacterales > Steroidobacteraceae > 13-2-20CM-66-19. Next base: position 132,627 of record JAFEDU010000004.1, on the reverse strand, counting down.
GCGATGCCAGCGTCGAGGCGGCCAGGTCCACAGCGGACATATCCAAGCACAGCCTCGAGATTGCCCGCGCGCTCCAGACCGGAGGCGTTGGCACCGTCGGCGACGTGCTGCAGGCGCAGACGGCCTACGAACAGGCCTCGCTGGCGCTGGTTCAGGCCGTGGCTGCTGCGCGTACCGCGCAGGGCACACTCGCCGTCGCCCTGGGCAGGCCCGCGGACCTGAGCTTTCGCCTGGCTCCTGATCCGGTACCCGCCGAGGCGCCGTCTCTGGGCTCGCACATGAGCGCACTGATGCGCGAGGCGATGCGCCAGCGACCTGACCTGGCCGCCGCGCGCTACCAGCGCGATGCGGCGGAGGCCAATATCGGCGTCGCCCGCTCCGCGGGCTTGCCGATCGTGTCGCTCAGCGCCCAGCACCATTACACCCGCCAGACTGACGTGCAGACCCAGAGCTACAACGAGGTCGGTGTCTCGGTGACCTGGCCGATCTTCACCGGTTTCAACGTCAACTACGGGGTACGTCAGGCCGAGTCCGCGCTGCACGTCAGCGAGGAGAACCTCAGGCAGGTCGAGCTCAACGTGAGCCAGGACGTCTGGGGCGGCTACTACAACCTCGAGTCAGCGATCGAGCAGCTGGGGGGCACGACCGAGCTCCTGAGGACCGCAGAGGAAAACGAGAAGGTCTCCATCGGTCGTTACCAGGCGGGCGTGGGGTCCATAGTGGACGTCCTGACCGCCCAGGCTGCACTCTCGGCGGCGCGCGAGGCACGCATCGCTGCGGAGCTCGGCTGGAACGTGGCGCGTGCGCAGCTCGCGTATGCTCTGGGCCGGCTTTCGAGCGCGGCGCCGCTCGCGGTCGAACAGTCGCTACCCCAGTAGAGCCTTATGACGCTGAATTGGCTGAATTGCATAGCGGGCTTCGGGGTGGGAATCCTCGTGGGCCTCACGGGCGTTGGCGGCGGCTCGCTCATGGCGCCCATCATGATCCTGGTGTTCGGAACGGCGCCCGAGACCGCCGTGGGCACGGACCTGTGGTTTGCCGGTACCACCAAGGTCGTGGGTGCCTGGATCCACGGGCAACGCGGGTCCATCGACAAGCAGATTGTCGTGCGGATGCTGTGGGGCAGCGTGCCCGCGGCCATACTGACGCTGCTGTGGCTGTGGATGAGCGGGAGCAAGCAGAGCCACAACCAGCTGATGTTTCAGACCCTTGGCGCGACCCTCATCATTACCTCGATCGCGGCCGCGTTCAGGAAGCGCATCCACGCCTACGGGGCGCGCATGCGCGGAAGCCGCCCGATCGAATTCAAGCGTGCGCAGCCGGTACTGACGGTGCTCGCCGGAGCCCTGCTGGGGTTCCTGGTGACCTTCACCTCGATCGGCGCCGGCGCGCTGGGCGCGGTGATGCTCCTGTACCTCTACCCGATCCGCCTCAATGCGAGCACGCTGGTGGGCACCGATATCGCTCACGCGATTCCACTGACCTTTCTTGCGGGCATCGGGCACCTGCTGCTCGGCAACGTCAACATGCTGTTGCTCGCGAACCTCCTCATCGGATCCATACCCGGCATCGCACTGGGCTCGTTTGCGAGCACGCACGCGCCGGACCGGATCATCCGGGTCGCAATCTCGATCATGCTCGCGATCGTCGGCCTCAAGATGATCACCGTCACCGGGCACTGAAGTCTCTCCGGCGCATGGTGCGCCGCATAGCCGCGCGTCGGCACCAGCCGACACGTTGTCCATGACCGTGTTTGCGGGTTAACTGAGTTGCGCAGGACGCCGTTGGAGTGTCGCTTTCCAACGACGCGCGGCCCGCAAATGCTCACATACATGTCGGCGGTCGACGACAGGCATTTTCCGGCTTTCCCTGCCTATCGAACGCATCACATCCTTGGACGGAAACGTGCTTCACAGTGCGTCCGGTCGGGGCTTAGGTCGTGGGGAGTACGAACATGGACGACTCCAGTGCTTGGAAATCAGTGTGGGCCGTTACCGCTGCGCTCGGCCTGCTGTGTGGGCTCGCCGGCTGCGGCGGCTCGGGCTCGAGCTCGCCCACGTCCGGTACTTCGGGTTTGGGAAACTCTGGCGGCTCAGGAAGCTCCGGGGGTTCCGGTAGCGGCAGCGGCGGAGGTTCCGGTGGTGGCGGTGGTGGCGGCGGCTCCAGCCCCCCGACAGTAACCGTGCTGTTCGAGCAGCCGGTTACGAGCGGGATCGCCGGGAATTTCGTGGTGCCGCCGGCGAGCCACAATGCACCGCCCAAGGGCGCCTTCACGATGGTGCTGTGGCAGCCGAACCGCTTTCAGTCCAACGGCGAGCTCGTGCCCACCACCTGGGATGCGGCGACGCAGACGGGCTTTGCCCCTTCCAACGTATCGCTCGCGCAGCTCGGCTTCCAGGACCTGTCCGGGACCAGTACGGCGCAGATCGAGGGCGCGACGGTTGGGGCGTACATCAACTCGGTGGACCTGCCGCCCTCGACCGCCGACCAGAAGATGATGATCACGCCGGAGTTCATCTTCACCCCCGGCAGCGAGCCGGTGCCCTTCAGCAGCACCGACGTGTCGCTGAGCGGCGCGCTCGACCTTCAGGTTCCGACGGCGGCGGGCAAGAACTCCTACGTCGTGGCCGACTTCCTCTTCAAGGACCCGAACGGCGTCCGTATTAGCCTGGGCGTGAAGATCTTCCGCAACGGCGGCGCCGACACGACGGTCGGCACCGGCTATGACACGCCCTCCAACACCTACATGCTGAATTCCCCGCTCGGCGCCGACCAGACCTATGTGACGCTCGGCTCCGGCAGTGCCACGAACACCGGCGCGACCTGGACGGGCTATAAGCACTTCGAATGGTCGATCAGCGAGGCGCAGTTCGTGAGTGCGCTCAAGTACCTGGTGACCACGTATCCCTCGGTGGTCAAGCTGTCCGACCCGACACAGTACGTGCTGGCGGAAATCCACCTGAACGCCGAGTTTCATACCGGCGGTCAGGCCGCCGAGCTCGGCTGGTCGATGCAGAACATGAAGGTCTGGACCACGCCCTGATTCAGGGCGCCCGCGCCCCAAGTTGGACATATTCCTGCCTCCGCGCAAAGCAGCGGGGCGCGGCAAGCGCGCGCCTGAAGACCACGCCGCGTTACCTTTGCTAGTATCCTGAAGAAACCTGCGGGCCTGCCAACTCACGCCAAGAGGAGCAAGCGGCCCGCGCCCGGCGAGGCTGCCAACGCCCAGCCGGTCCTGAACCCGAACAACAAGCTAAGGGGCGCATGAGTCTTAAGGGAATCGTTCTCGCCGGTGGCGCCGGCACGCGGCTGCATCCGGTGACGCTCACCATCAGCAAGCAGCTCCTGCCGATTTATGACAAGCCGATGGTGTACTACCCGCTGTCCACCCTGATGCTTGCCGGTATCCGCGACATCCTCCTGATATCGACGCCTGCGGACCTGCCGGCATTCGAGCGCCTGCTCGGCGATGGCAGCCAGTGGGGCCTCAACCTCAGCTACCGCGAGCAGCCGCGTCCCGAGGGCCTGGCCCAGGCCTTCGTCATCGGCCGCTCGTTCGTTGGCAACGAACGCGTGGCGCTGGTGCTGGGCGACAACATCTTCTACGGGCATGGGCTCCCGGATCAGCTGCGCGCGGCGGCCGGGCGCGAGGGCGGTGCGACCGTGTTCGCCTATCGCGTTCGCGACCCGGAGCGCTACGGCGTGGTCCAGTTCGACGACTCGGGGCGCGCGCTCGACATCGAGGAGAAGCCGCGGATGCCGAAATCCAATTTCGCGGTCACCGGCCTGTACTTCTACGACAACGATGTGGTGGACGTTGCTGCGGCGCTCAAGCCCTCGGCGCGCGGCGAACTCGAGATCACGGACGTCAATCGCACCTACCTGGAACGCGGCACCCTGCGCGTGGAGCAGTTCGGGCGCGGCGTCGCATGGCTCGACACCGGCACCCACGAATCGCTCCTGCAGGCCTCGATGTTCATCGAGGCGATCGAGACGCGGCAGGGTCTGAAGGTGTGCTGCCCGGAGGAGATCGCGTTCCGCTGCGGCTACATCGACAACGCCCAGCTCGAGCGCCTGGCGCGCCCGCTCGCCAAGACCAGCTACGGGACTTACCTGATGGAAATCGCCGAGGGGCGCGCCTAGCGCGCCCGCGTCCCGAAGCATGCAGTTCGAACCGACCGCCATCCCCGACGTCGTACTGGTCCGCCCCAGGGTGTTCGGCGATCCGCGCGGCTTCTTCCTCGAGTCCTGGGAAGAGCGCAAGTTCGCCGCCGCCGGACTCGCGATGAAATTCGTGCAGGACAACCACAGCCGCTCCGCGCGCCACACGCTGCGCGGGCTGCACTACCAGATCGAGCAGGCGCAGGGGAAGCTCGTGCGCTGCGTGCGTGGCACGGTCTTCGACGTGGCGGTCGACATCCGCCGCGCCTCCCCGACCTTCGGCCGCTGGGTCGGGGTCACCCTGTCGGAGGACAACCACCAGATGCTGTGGGTGCCCCCCGGCTTCGCGCATGGCTTCCTGGTGCTGAGCGAGTTCGCGGACTTCATCTACCGGGTCACCGATTTCTGGGCCCCCCAACACGAGCGGGCGATTGCCTGGAACGACCCGGACCTCGCCATTGCGTGGCCCCTGCCCCCGGATGCGCAGCCGCTGTTGTCGGCCAAGGACATGACTGCGGCGTCCTTCCGGCAGGCGGAGACCTACGCGTGAAGGTCCTGATCACCGGGGCGGGCGGCCAGGTCGGCCGTGCGCTCATCGATACCGCACCGGAGGACCTTGCACTCGTGGCGCTCAGCCACGCGGAGCTCGACATCGGTGATGCGGCGGCCGTCACGTCCGCCGTGCAGCGCCACGCGCCGGACCTGATCGTCAATGCCGCCGCCTACACCGCGGTCGACCGCGCCGAATCGGAGTCCGCGCTCGCCCGGCGCATCAACGCCGAGGGACCCGCACACCTGGCGGCCGCCGCGGCCGGCTGCGGGGCGCGCCTGCTGCACGTGTCGACCGACTACGTATTCGACGGCATGGCACACACGCCCTATCGCCCGGATTCGGCGACCCATCCTGTGAGCGCCTATGGGCGGACCAAGCTCGAAGGCGAGGAGGCGGTGCTCCGGCTGCTGCCCGCCGGCACTGCCATCGTGCGCACCGCCTGGGTCTATGCGTCCAAGGGCAAGAACTTCGTCCACACCATGCTGCGGCTCATGCAGGCGAATGGAGCCGTGCGCGTCGTGGCGGACCAGGTAGGCAGCCCCACCAGCGCCGCTTCCGTGGCGGCCGCCCTGTGGCACCTGGCGGCCCGGCCGGCGAGCCGCGGCCTCTACCACTGGACGGATGCCGGCATCGCCAGCTGGTACGACTTCGCCGTGGCGATTGCGGAGGAGGGCGCGGCACGAGGGCTGATCTCGCGCGAGGTCGCGGTGACGCCGATCCGCACCGATCAGTACCCGACTCCGGCGCGGCGCCCCGCCTATAGCGTGCTTGACTCGAGTGCCCTGGCTGAGCTCGGGCTGCCGCCGTTTCACTGGCGCACGCGACTGCGTGCCGTCCTGGAAGAGATCCGCAATGGCTAGACTCCTCGTAACCGGCGGCGCCGGCTTCATCGGCGTGAACTTCGTGCACCACTGGCTCGCCGCCCACCCCGGGCAGCGCGTGGTGGTGCTCGATGCACTCACCTACGCCGGCAACCTCAAGAGCCTGGAGCCTGTGCGCGGGCGGCCGGAGCTGCGCTTCGAGCACGGCAACATCTGCGACACCGAAAGGGTGGCGGCGCTGCTGCGCGAGGAGCGGCTCGACACCATCGTGCACTTCGCAGCCGAGTCCCACGTCGACCGCTCGATCCACGGCCCGGATGCCTTCGTCGAGACCAACGTGGTGGGGACCCACGCGCTGCTCAAGGCGGCCCGCACCGTGTGGATCAAGGAGCAGGGCACGGCGGCGCACCGCTTCCACCACGTCTCCACCGACGAGGTCTACGGCTCACTCGAGGCCGATGACCCTGCATTCCACGAGCGCACGCCCTATGCGCCCAGCTCGCCGTACTCGGCCAGCAAGGCGGCCTCGGACCACCTGGTGCGCGCCTACCACTGCACCTTCGGCCTCAACGTCACGACCAGCAACTGCTCCAACAACTACGGGCCTTACCATTTCCCGGAGAAGCTGATCCCCCTGATGATCGTCAATATCCTGGAAGGCCGTGCGCTTCCGGTGTACGGCGACGGTCGCAATGTCCGCGACTGGCTGCACGTGACCGACCACTGCCGCGGCATCGAGCTCATCCTGGCGCGTGGATCCCCCGGCGAGGTCTACAACATCGGCGGCGGTCAGGAGTGTGCGAACATCGACCTGGTGCGCACCCTGTGCGGAATCGTCGACCAGCGGCTGGCCGCCGACGGCGGCCTGCGCGAGCGATTTCCCGCGTGTCCGGCCGCGCGCGGCGAGCGTTGCGAGAGCCTGATCACCTTCGTGGCCGATCGGCCGGGCCACGATCGGCGCTACGCTATCGACTGCGGCAAGATCGAGCGTGCGCTCGGGTACCGCGCACGCCTGGCACTCGATGCCGGCCTGCGCCAGACCTTCGACTGGTACGTCAGCAACGAGCCGTGGTGGCGCACCGTGCTCGACGGCAGCTACCAGAGCTGGATCCAGACCCACTACAGCCCGGTGGCCACTCCGGCCAGCGGCGTTGCGCGCACCACAGGGCCGTCCTGAGGCGCCGCGAGCGCCGCGGCTGCACCTGCCCCGTCGGCGGGTGCGCGCAAGCCCTTGCGGCGGCTACCAGACGCGCAGGCCCCCACCGGCGAGTTAGGATGTGGGGCATTCGGGACAGTCGTGCGCGATGGAGGGGCCAATGCGTGCCGCCAGGATTACCGGGATCGTCGTCGCCGCGCTGGTGCTGCTGGCAATCGTGGGCCTGCTGGCGCTCAAGCTGTTCGTCGATCCCAACCAGTTCAAGCCGCGCATCGTCGCGGCGGTGCGCGAGTCGACCGGCCGCGAGCTGACGCTGCCCGGCGACCTGCGGCTGGGCGTGTTCCCCTGGGTCTCGGTTGAGTTCGGCCCGGCCACGCTCGGCAACCCGGCAGGTTTCCCGCAGGCGCCGTTCGTGGCCGTCCGTCACGTCGCGCTGCGGGTGCGGCTGCTGCCGCTCCTGGCCAAGAAGCTGGAGATCGGCCGCATCGACATCGACGGGCTGGACGTGCGCCTCCAGAGGAATGCGCAGGGCAAGGGCAACTGGGAGGGCCTGGGTGGCAAGGACGACAAGTCCGCCACTGCTTCGGCACCCGGCTCCGGAACGGCTTCGGCCGAGGCGCTGCGAGATCTGGGCGGTGTGGCGGTTCACGACAGCCGTTTCAGTTTTCGGGACCTGACGGCAGAGAAGATCAACCTGGAGGTCGGGCGGGTGAGCTCCGGGATCGCGACGCCGGTCAGCGCGCGGCTGCTGCTCACGACCAAGGCGGGCGCAGCGCCCCTGGATCTCACGGCGCGTTTCATCGTCACCCCCGACCTCGCGGCGAGCCGCATCGCGCTCGCCCAGCTCGAGTTCGAGGGCAGCCGTGCCGCGGACCATGGCAGCCCGGCGCTCGGATTCAAGTTCTCCGCACCGCAGCTCCTGGCGGACCTCAAGGCGCAGACCGCCAGCGCCCCGCAGTTCGCCGCCGAGCTGGCGCAGGCACGGCTCAGCGGTTCGCTCGCGGGTACCCACATCGTGGATGCGCCGGCGTTCGAGGGCAGCTTCAAGCTCGAGCCGGTGTCGCCACGGGACCTCCTCGGCACGCTCGGTACTGCGCTGCCTGCCACGCGCGATCCGAAGGCACTCAGCCGGCTGAGTGCCGCGGGCTCTTTTTCCTATGGCGGCAACGCTGCGGAGGCTCACGGCCTCGAGGTGCGGCTCGATGATTCGACGCTGCGCGGCAAGGTCGCGGTCACCGACCTCAAGACCGATGCGATGAGCTTCGAGCTCGCGCTCGATCAGATCGATTTCGACCGTTACCGCGCTCCGCCCCCGGCAGCGGGGCAGAAGGCCCCGCCGCAGACCGCAGCGAAGCCGGGCACCGCTGGGACGGCCGAACCCCAGGGCTTGCGGACGCTGGTGCTCGACGGCACCCTCACGGTCGGCACGGCGACGGTGGCGAAGCTGCACGCCACGCAGTTCAGTGCCACCCTCGCTGCGCGCGATGCCGTGTTGCGCCTGGCGCCGCTGCGCGCGCAGATCTACGGTGGGAGCTACTCGGGCGAGGTCACGCTCGACAGCCGCGGCGCGGTGCCCGTGCTCAAGCTCGACCAGACCCTCACCAACGTGGATGTGGCCCCGCTCCTGAGGGACCTCGCGAACTCATCGCGGCTTTCCGGGCGCGGCAACGTCAGTACCAATGTCAGCGCCCGCGGCCTCACGGCGGATGAGATCCTCGCGTCCCTCAACGGGCACGCCGCCGCAGACCTCGCAAATGGCGCGATCGAGGGGATGGACCTGTGGTTCGAAATCAACCGTGCAACGACGGTGATTCAGAAGCAGTCGCTGCCCACGGGCGCGAGCAGCGGACGCACGAAGTTCGATGAATTGAAGATGTCCGCGGACATCACCAACGGGGTCGCGAGCAGCAAGGACCTGTCGATCGCCTCGCAGAATTTCAGGGTCGGCGGGGCCGGCACGGTCAACCTCGCCTCGGAAGCGGTGGACTACCGCCTCAACGCCACGGTGCTCAGGCAGCCGGCCCCAGGCCCCGTGACCGCGGCCAACACGCTCGTCAGCATTCCGGTGCAGGTCTCCGGGACGCTCGCGAGTCCGAAGGTGAGGCCCGATCTCGAGGGGCTTGCCCGTGCGCGCGTGCAGCAGGAACTGGACAAGCACAAGGGCGAGCTGCAGCAGAAAGTGCAGGACCAGCTGAAGAACATCTTCAAGTAGGACGCGGACCGGGACGGCCCGCCGGGGCGCACTGCGAGCTGCCGTGCGCTCATCCGGGTACCTCATAATAACTATATAAATCAAATATTTAAGATGAATCTTCGAGTTGTTGCCGCAGCCCCGCGGCTCACGCACGCGAAGTCTTTGAACCCCTCTCCAAGTCGGGCACACTCAACTCCAAGGGATCCTGCGCACACCCCTCCCGGAGAAGAAGGAAAACGCTTGCACGCCTCGGCCTTCGACGCCCTGGCGGCGGACTACGACGCCGCTTTTACTGAGACGGCCCTCGGCAGTACGCTGCGCCGCCTCGTGTGGGACCGGATCGACGTCTGGTTCGACGGGGCCGTGCGCGTGCTCGATCTGGGCTGCGGCACCGGCGAGGACGCGTTGCGACTGGCCGCCGCCGGGCACGAAGTGGTTGCACTCGATGCCTCTGAGGGCATGGTGCGCAAGGCGCAGGAGAAGGCGCGCGCGCGGGGACTTGCCGACCGGGTCGCCTTCCACTGCGCGCCGATGGAAGCCCTGGGGAGCGTGAGCGGTCCCGAGCGCTTCGATGCGGCGCTCTCGAACTTCGGAGCCCTGAACTGCGTCGAGGACCTTCCCGGGCTCGTCGCAACCCTCGCCGCGCGACTGAAGCCCGGGGCGCGCCTCCTGTGGGTGCCGATGGGTCGTTACGTCCCCTGGGAATGGGCCTGGTACCTGCTGCGTGGGCAACCGGGGCGCGCACGCCGTCGCCTGGCGCGCGACCGGCTGCCCTGGCGCGGCCTGACGCTCGCCTATCCAACGCCGCGGGAACTGACCGCAACGCTCGCCCCCAGCTTCAAGATTGAGCGCGTCCGCCCGCTCGGCGTCGCCCTGCCGCCGACCTTCGCGGCTGACTGGCTCGGGCGCAGTCCCCGCACCCTGGCGCTCCTGACCCGCCTGGAGCGCGCGGCACAGCACTGGGCGGCGCTCGCCGCCTGCTCGGACCACTACATCGTGGAAGCCACGCGGCGGAAGACCTGATGCGCGAGCCCCTGCATACCGAGGGCGGTGCGCGGCTGCCGCTCGTGACGCTGTACCTGAGCGAGCGGTGCAACTCGCGCTGCGTCACCTGCGACTACTGGCGGCACGGTCACACCGACCTCGATCTCGGTGCCGTCGAGCGGCTGCTGCCGGCGCTCGGGCGCCTCGGCACGCAGACCGTGCTGCTCTCCGGCGGGGAACCGCTCCTCAACCCGGATTGGCAATCGATCGCGGAGCGGTTGCGGGGCGCGGGTCTCAGGCTGTGGCTGCTCACCTCCGGCCTGTCGCTCGCCAAGCATGCCGCGGTGGTGGCGCGCCTGTGCGAGCGCGTGACCGTCTCCCTCGATGGGACTGACGCTGCGACCTACCGTGACATCCGCGGGCTCGATGCCTTCGACACCGTCCGCGCCGGCATACGCGCCGCGGTGCGGGCAGGCGTCCCGGTCGGCGTGCGCGTGACCCTGCAGCGGCGCAACTACGACCAGCTGGCAGGCTTCGTCGACCTGGCCGCGGAACTCGGCGCCCGTGAGGTGTCCTTCCTCGCGGTCGACGTCGCCAATCCCCACGCCTTTGCACGCCGCGAGCCGGTGCCTTCGGACCTGGCGCTCACCGAGGCGGACCTGCCGCGCTTCGCCGGCCTCGTGAGCGAGCTCGAGCGTACCCACGCTGCCGCGTTCCGCTCCGGCTTCATCGCCGAATCCGCCGCGCGGCTGGCCCATATCGGGCGCTACTTCGCGGCCGTCTGCCGCGGGCACGGCTATCCGCCGGTGCGCTGCAACGCCCCGGAATTCTCGGCGGTCATCGATGCGCACGGCGCGGTGAGTCCGTGTTTCTTCATCCGCGGGGCGGCGGCGGACGGAATTCCGGCCGCCGAACTCGATGTGGTGTGGACCTCCGGCCCGATGCGCACCCAGCGCGCCGCCATCCGGGCGGGCGAGGCAGCGCAGTGCCGGACCTGCGTGTGCTCGCTCTGGCGCAACCCGGAAAGTTTCGCGCAACCGGTGCGGCCGCTGGCCGAGGCCATGCATGGCTGAAACCGAGGCTTCCGTGCTGGAGTTCACCCGACTGCTGAGCGAGCCGCCGCGCTTCCCGCGCCTGGACCGCATCGCCAGCCGCGCGCTGGAGGCGCTCTACCGCGCGCGCGGCTTCGAGCGCTACGACGACTTCCGCCTCGAGCGGGTGCAGGGTCTGCCGCTGATCATCACCCCGACGGTCTTCAATCCGCGGCTGCTGCGCACCGGTGCCTACTTCGCGCGCTGCCTCGACCGGCCGCAGCTTCTTGACGGCGCCGAGGTGCTCGACATGGGGACCGGCTCGGGCGTGTGCGCGCTGGTCGCCGCGCGCCACGCGCGACGCGTGGTCGCCGTCGACATCAACCCGGCTGCGGTACGCTGTGCGCAGTTGAATGCCCTCATGAACCAGCTGCACTCGCGCATCGAGGTGCGCCACGGCGACCTGTTCACCCCGGTGCCGGGCGAGCGCTTCGACTTCATCCTCTTCAACCCGCCGTTCGTGCCCGGGCAGGCGCGCAGCGACCGCGATCGGGCCTGGCGCTCCCTTGACGTTGCCGGTCGGTTCGCGGCGGGTCTTGCCGCCCACCTCAAGCCCGGGGGAGCGGCGCTGATGCTGTTGTCGAGCTTCGGGGACGCCCAGCCCTTCCTCGAGGCCCTCACGCATCACGGTCACGCACTGTCGCTCCACGCCCAGCGCCGCTACGTGGGCGAACGGCTGGCCATCTTCCGGGCGGGACCGCGATGAGCGCCGCACGCCGCAAGGTCGTCCTGTACAACCCGCAGGCGGTGTTCTTCACGATGCCGCTCGCGCTCCTGGCGATCGGCTCGGAGCTCGATCCGGAGCGTTACGAGGTCGTGATCATCGACGGGCGCCTGGAGAGCGATGTCGAGCGGGCGCTGGCGCCGCACCTGCCGGAGGCGGTGTGCCTGGGCGTCACGGTGCTCACCGGCGCCCCGATCGCCGATGCGCTGCGCATTTCGCAGGCCGCCAAGCGGCTGCGCCCCGACCTGACCGTGGTGTGGGGCGGCTGGCATCCCTCGATGTTCGGCATCGAGTGCCTGGCCGAGCCGAGCGTGGACGTGACCGTGCAGGGGCAGGGGGAGGCGACCTTCGCCGAGATCGTCGAGCGCCTGAGCCGCGGGGAGTCCCTGGAAGGTTGCGCGGGGTGCATGGTGCGCCGCCCGGACGGGAGCCTCATCAAGAACCCGCCGCGTGCGCTCCTGCCGCTGGAGAGCTTCAGGGTCCACGACTACGGCCTGATCCCCGTCGAGCGCTATTTCGACCTCAAGGGCAAGCGCCAGCTCGACTACATCTCCTCGCAGGGCTGCAACTTCCGCTGCGCGTTCTGCTCCGACCCGTTCGTCTACGGCCGCAAGTGGGTGGGCCTGGACCCGCAGAACGTCGCCGGCGCCCTCAAGGACCTGTGGCTGCGCTACCGCTTCACCGACGTCAACTTCCAGGACGAGACCTTCTTCACCAAGCGCGAGCGGGTCGAGGCCCTCGCGCAGCGCATGATCGACGAGCAGCTGCCGGTCACGTGGGCCGCGACCATGCGCGCCGACCAGGGCGTGCGGCTGCCGCCGGAACTATGGCAGCTCGCCAAGCGCTCGGGCCTGCGGCGCCTCCTGGTGGGCGTGGAGTCGGGTGACGACGCCATGCTCAAGCGCATCAAGAAGGACATCAAGATCGAGCAGGTCTATGCCACCGCCGAGCGCATGCGCGACTACGGCATCGCCGGCAACTTCCCCTTCATCGTGGGATTTCCGGAGGAGACCGACGCCTCGGTGCGCGCCACGCTCGAGTGCGTCAAGCGGCTGCGCGCGATGAGTCCGGACTTCGAGACTCCCATCTTCTACTTCAAGCCTTACCCCGGCAGCGCGATCGTGCTGGATGCCGTCGCACAGGGTTTCCGCCTGCCCGATTCGCTCGGGGAGTGGTCACGGTTCGACTTCGTGGCCGGACTGCCGGGCCCCTGGGTGTCGCAGGCCAAGTTCCAGCTGATCGAGCGCTTCAAGTTCTTCCAGGAACTCGCCTGGCGCCGGGCCACGGCCGGCTGGGACGTGCTGCAGCGCCTGGCGCGCTACCGCTGCCGCCGCGACGACTACCGGTTCCCGATCGAGATGCGCCTCATGAACTGGCTGCAGCCCCGGGAGCGGCTGTCCTGAGTACGCCGGCGCCGCTGCTGCTGGTGAACCCGCGCATCACCTCGAAGCGGCGCGCGCGTTTTCCGCTGTCGCTGCTCAGCCTCGCAGGGGCCCTGGAGGAGCACGGCCAGCCGACGCACCTGGTCGACGGCAACCACGAGCGCGGCGTGGAGGCGACGCTGGCGGCGCTGCGTCGCGGACCCCACGCGGCCCTCGGGCTCACGGTCATGGGTGGCCCCCAGGTCGCCACCGCCATCGAGATCTCGCAGGCCGCACGCGCCGAGTTCCCGCAGCTGCCGATCATCTGGGGCGGCTACTTCCCCACGCTCTATCCCGAGGCGGCGCTGAACGCGCCCTACGTCGACTACCTGGTGCGCGGGCAGGGCGAAGCGACGCTCGCGGCGCTCCTTGCGGCGCGCGGTGAGGGGAGCGCATCGCTCGCGGGCATCGAGGGGCTGTCGTTCAAGGACGGCGGCGTCCCGGTACACAACCGCGCGCGCGGCTTCGCGCCCCCGGGCCACCGGGCGCGCCTGCCGTACGAGAAGCTCGGCGACCCGCGCCGCTACCTCGTCAAGACCTTCATGGGTGCCCGCACCGCCTCCTACGAGGCCGCCCTCGGGTGCCGCTTCCGCTGCACCTTCTGCGGCGTTGCGGCGATGTTCCGCGGTGCCACGGCCCTGCCGCCGGCGCAGCGCCTGGAGGCCGACCTCACCTGGTTGCGCGACGCGCTCGGCGCGGATTCGCTCCAGTTCTACGACCACAACTTCTTCGACCGCGAGGAGGACATGGTGCCGCTGCTGGAGGTGCTGGCCCGGGTGCGGCTGCCGTGGTGGTGCTATGCGCGCGCCGATGCGCTCATCAACCTTTCCTCGCAGTCCTGGAAACTGGTCCGCGAGAGCGGACTCAAGATGGCCTACATCGGCGCCGAGACGCCCAACGACCAGATGCTACGCGCCATCCGCAAGGGCACGCAGTCGGACCAGACACTGGAGGTCGCCGAGCTGTGCCGGCGCAACGGGGTGGTGCCGGAGCTCTCCTTCATGGTCGCCCCGCCGCAGGACCCCGAAGGGGAGACCGAGCGCACCTTCCAGTTCATTCGCCGTGCCAAGCGCATCAATCCGTCCGCCGAGATCATCGTCTACGTGTACACGCCGCTCCCGGCCAGCAGCCTCTCGGGCACCGCGCGCGAGCGCGCCGCGGTGCTGCCGGACGCTGACGGCTCGCCGCTGCGCTTCCCGACCACGCCCGAGGAGTGGACCGAGCAGCGCTGGGTCGACTATTCCTGTCACGCGGACGCTCCCTGGGTCACGCCGCGGCTGCGGCGCCGCATCCGCGATTTCGTGACCGTCCTGCAATGCCGTTACCCGACGCTCCAGGATGCGCGGGCGCCGCGGTGGGCCAAGTCGCTGCTGCGCACGGCAGCGGGCTGGCGCTACCGCTTCGGGGTCTATGCGCGGCCGTGGGAGCTGGATGCCGCGCGGCGCCTGGTGCAGCTCGTGGACCCGCGCGTCACGAGCCTCTAGGGCGCCCAGTCGTGGCGAGCCCCAAGGAGGCGGCGCCGCTGCGCGTCGCGCAGGTCAGCTTCTTCTCAGACCCGCAGGGCCGCTCCCCGCAGGCCCTGCTCGAGGCATGGCCCACGCTGTCGGACGTGGCGCGGGCCGCGCACGCGGCCGGCGCCGAGGTCATGGTCGTGCAGGCGCACGCCCACGGCGCGCAGCTGCAGGCGGACGGGGTGCGCTATGAATTTGCACGCCCGGGGCCCGAGCTCCTGGAGGGCATTGCACGCTTTGCGCCCGAGGTGCTGCACGTCCACGGCCTCGGTTTTCACGCCGAGCTTGCCGCGCTGGCGCGACACCTGCCGCACGTCCCCATCCTGCTCCAGGACCACGCCGACCATCCGCCGCGGCCGTGGCGGTGGCTCACGTGGCGGCGCGGTCTTGCGCCGGCGGCCGGCTTTGCCTTCTGCGCGCGCGCGCAGGCGGACGAGTTCCGGCGGGCGCACCTGCTGCGCGCCAGCCAGCGCGTCTACCAGATTCCCGAATCCACCAGCCGCTTCCGCCCGGGCGACCAGGCGCCGGCCCGCACGGTCACCGGCCTTGCGGGCGAGCCGTGCGTGCTGTGGGTCGGTCACCTCGACCGGAACAAGGACCCGCTGACCGTCCTGTCAGGATTCGCGGACTTCGCCGCGGATGAGCCGGGCGCACAGCTGTGGTGCTACTTCGCCACCGATCCGTTGCGCCGCGAGATCGACCAGGCCCTGGAGCGCCATCCGCACCTGCGTGGGCGCGTCCACCTGTGCGGACGTGCGCCGCATGCGCTGATCGAACGGGCCATGCACGCGGCCGATCTCTTCGTGCTCGGCAGCCACCGCGAGGGCAGCGGCTATTCGCTGATCGAGGCGCTTGCCTGTGGCCTGCCGGCGGCCGTCACGGACATCCCCTCGTTCCGCGCGCTGTTGGGGGAGGCCGGGGCGTTGTGGCGCCCCGGGGATGCCGCGGGCTGTGCCGCGGCGCTGCGGGAAGTCGCGGGCCGGCCGCGCGCGGCGGCCCGGGCGGCGGCCCGGGCGCAGTTCGAGCGCGAGCTGTCCGGTCCCGCCATCGGTGCAAAGCTGTGCGCGGCCTACCGCGACCTGCGCCGGGATGCGATGCTCGCCGGGTCTCCATGACGCGCACCCGTTCCAGCGGCGACCCGCCGCCTGACCCGTTCGACGAGCATCGCAGGCCCGCCCGCTCACTCAGGGTCCGCGTGCTTGGGGCCGACCTGGAGATCCAGAGCGACAGCCCCGAACTCATGGACCTCGCAGCGCAGGCCTTTGCGGGACTTCCATCGCATCGCTTCGGCGGCCGGGCGCCGCGGCTGAAGTTGCGCCTGGCGCTGGCCCCCAGCCTGCGCGGAACGTCGCGAGACGAGCCGCCGCCGCTGCTGGTGCACGCCGCCCCGGGGATCCTCGGGGCGTCCTTCTCGGGGAGTGCCTTCGTGAGCGTCACGCCCCGCGACCGCAGTGCGCTGGTCGTGGTACCGCGGCCGCTGCTGCGCTTCGCCTACCACCTGCGCTACGAACTCGTGGAGCTCGCCGCCTACCTCCTGGCCGCCCGCTGCCAGGGATTGGTCCCGCTCCACGCCGCCTGCGTCGGCCTCGGGGCCCGCGGCGTGCTCATCAGCGGTGCGAGTGGCGCGGGCAAGTCGACGTTTACGGTCGCCGCCGCCGCCCATGGCCTGGCCCTGATTTCCGAGGACAGCGTGCTCGTCGAACCGCGTTCGCTGCGTGCCGCGGGACTGGCGAGCTACCTGCACCTGCGCCCGCAGGGGCTGCACCTGCTGGCCGCGCCACTGCGCCGCACGCTGGCGCGTGCACCCGTGATCCGCCGCCGCAGCGGGGTGCGCAAGCTCGAGATCGACGCGCGTGGTGCATTTGCTCTCGCGCGGCGACCACTCAAGCTGCGGGTGCTCCTGTTCCTGAGCGCCCGCCAGCCCGGAAAGGGCGCACTGCTGCGTCCGCTGCCGGCCGGTGCGGCCCGCGCGCGCCTGGCGCGTGCCCAGCGCTATGCACAGCGTCAGCCGGGCTGGGCCCGCTTCCTGCGCGGCGCGGCGCGGTTGCCGGCCTTCGAACTGCGGCGCGCGGCGCCAGCCGAACAGGTGCGTGCCGTGCGCGCACTCCTCGAGGGGCTTCCCGGGTGAGGATCGCGCTCGTCGTGCCCGGCGGCGTCGATCCGTCCGGGGAGTACCGCGTCATCCCGGTCGTCCTGGCCCTGCTGCGTCGGCTCACGGTACGCCACGAGGTCGAGGTGCTCGCCATGCGGCAGCAGCCGCAGCCGGCACAGTGGACGCTCCACGGGGCCCGCGTTCACAACCTCGGGGCGGGCCGCACGCGCCCGCGTGCCGTCGCACTGCTGCGGCAGCTTCACCGACAGCGACCCTTCGATGTCATCCACTCGCTGTGGTCGGCGGACTGCGGGATGGTGGCGGTCGTGGCGGCCCGGTTGCTGCGCCGCCCGAGCCTGGTCCACGTGACCGGGGGCGAGATCGTATCGCTGCCCGAGATCGGCTATGGCGGCGCGCAGAGCCGGCGCGGGCGCCTGCGCGAGAGGCTCGTGCTGCGCCTTGCGAGCCGCGTCAGTGCCACCAGTGCGCCCATGCTCGCGGATCTCGCGCGCCTGGGAATCCGCGCACGGCGCATACCCCTGGGCGTGGACCTCGATCGCTGGCCGGTACGGGCGCCGCAGCCGCGGGCCGGCAGCGCCGCGCGCCTTGCGTTCGTGGCGAGCCTGAACGCCGTCAAGGATCCCGGGACGGTCCTGGAGGCGGTGGCGCGGCTGCGCCGGGACGGCCGCGAGGTGCACCTCGACGTCGTGGGCGAGGACGTCCTGGGTGGGCGCATGCAGAGGTACGCGTGCGAGCTCGGCCTTGAGACCTGCGCGACCTTCCACGGTTTCCTGACACAGGCGCAGCTGCGGCCGCTGGTCGAGCGGGCCGCGCTGCTGGTACTCGCGTCGCGCCACGAGGCCGGTCCTGCGGTGGTGCTGGAGGCGGCCGTGGCCGGCGTCCCGACCGTGGGGACGAACGTCGGCCACGTCGCGGAGTGGGCAGGCGCGGCCGCCGTGGCGGTGCCGGTTGCGGACCCGGCCGCGCTCGCCACGGCACTCGCCCGGCTCCTGGATGACGAGCCGCGGCGCCTGAGGCTGGCGCACGCGGCCCAGTCGCTCGCGCTGGCGCAGGATGCGGACTTCACGGCCGGGCAGTTCGAGGCGGTATACGAGGAACTCAGCCGAGGCGGCGGAGCGACGGGTACGTGACCCGCGTAAGCGTAAGGCAGGCGGAGCGCAGAAGCGCGATCGAGGCGCGGACCCCTTGCGATCAGTCGCGCTGCGGGGAGTGAAGGAGCGCCTTCAGGCCACGCAGCCACCACTGCGGATACCCAAAGGAGTACGGCAGGCTCTCCCGCAACGCGCGCGCTGCGCCGCTACGGTCTCCCCGCGCTGCATGCGCGGCTGCCAGTCGCAACGCATTGTGCATGCGCTCCCTGCGCAGCAGGGAGCGCCGCCCGGGTTCCACCAGGCGTTGGCACTTCGCGAGCGAGCGATCCCGCCCCACGAACGCGCTGTGCCAGTCCCTCGTGTGGTTCGCATCGTGAAAGCGCACGTGAACGAGGGGTTCGGCGATGGCCGCGGCCTCGCTATGCAGGGCCAGCCGCAGCCACAGGTCATAGTCCTCGGCCGACGGCAGCGACTCGTCGAACCCGCCCGCTTGCATGAGCAGCTCGCGGGTCGCCAGCACGCTGGGCGTCCTGATCGCCGCGCGGGTGGTGGCCGTCTGCTCGAAGATGTCGCCTTCGTAGGGCACCCACGACCGGCGCGCCTCGGCCGCCAGGGGGATTCCTGCGGCGTCCACGCGCAGGAACGCGGTGTAGCACCACCGGCAGTGGGGGCGGGCCCGCAGCGTCCCGACCTGGCGCTCGAGCTTGGTGGCGGCCCACAGGTCGTCGGAGTCGAGGAACGCCACGTACTCGCCGGCGGCCCTCTGCAGGGCCGCGTTGCGCACCGCCGCCGGCCTGCCGCTGTGCGTGAGCCACAGCACGGTGACCCGCGGGCGGCTCATCAGCGACTCCAGGTAGTGCCGGACCTCGGCGTCCGAGCCGTCGTCGGCGATGACCAGTTCCCAGTCGGTGAAGGTCTGTGCGAAGACGGACTCAACGGCCTGCCGCAGGAAACTCAGTCGATTGAAGGTGGGGATGACCACCGACACGAGCGGCGCACGGCCGGGTGGGCCAGCGGACCCTGGGGCGGGGTCTCGCGGGCGCTCGGTCGGCGGGTGCATCAGGCGCCTGTGGCGGGTGGACCCGCTCCCGGGCCACGCAATGCAGCGCACACCCAGGACACGTTCCTGCCGGCATGGGTGATACGAACTTCATCGACGGGCGTGAACGCCCGCTTGAGCTGCCATAGAACGGTGGCGCTCCCGCGCGCCGCCGTGCACAGCGACACCAAGAGTAGGCCCCCCGGATTCAGGGAGCGCGCGTAGCGCTCCGCGGTGAGCAGCGGCTCGCGCAGGCAGCACAGCACCTCGTTGAAGACCAGAACGTCGAAATTTCCGGAGGGCACATACACCTCGCAGTCGGCGGCGACGAAGGTGCTGTTCCCGGGCTGCCGCTCCTGCGCGGTGGCGATCGCGCTCGGCGACACGTCGATCCCGACATAACTCGAATAAGCCGGTTCGGGGAGCCGGCGCAGGAGAATGCCCTGGCCGCAGCCGACATCCAGCACCGCCCCGCCGGGCTGCAGGTGGCATATGTACCCGGCCAGCACGCTGAAGCGCGCGAGCTCGGGAAGCTGTGCGAGGTAGTCCCATCTGCCCGAGGCGTACTGCGCCTCCCAGGTATTCGCCGACTGCAGGAGGCCGTCGGTGCGGCGACGCCGGTCCAGGAACCTCTGCAGGGCACGCGCGGCACGGTCGAGCGGCCCGCGCCGGCCCGTACCGACCTCGACTGCAGGTAATATCCTGCGGGTCATGTCAGCGCTGCCGATCCTGTGCTTCCACAACGTCGCCGTCGCTCCCGCGGATGCGCGCTTCAAGCTGCTGTACGTCAGCCCGGAGCGGTTTGAGCGCCAGCTGTGGGCGCTGCGACGCATGGGCCTGCGGGGCGTGAGTGCGGGGGAGGGCCTGGCGCGGCTGCGCAACGGCACATCCCGCGGCTGTGTCGCGCTGACATTCGACGACGGCTACGCAGACACGCTGTCGGTGGCGGCGCCGCTGATGAAGCGCTATGGCTGCAGCGCCACCTGCTACGTCGTGGGCAGCGCCCTCGGGGCCTACAACCGCTGGGACGCCGAACTCCTGGGAGAGCGGAAGGCGCTGATGAGCCGCGAGCAGCTGGACCAGTGGCTGGCGGCCGGCATGGAGATCGGCTCGCATTCCTGGACGCACCCGCACCTGCAGCAAGTGCCGGCGCAGGAAGCCTGGGACGAGATCGCGGAGAGTCGCGTTGCCCTCGGCACTATGCTGGGTATTCCGGTTGAGCATTTCGCCTATCCTTACGGCCACTATACCCCGCAAACCGTGGAACTGGTGCGGCGCGCCGGCTACTCCTCGGCCGTCACGGTCGTGCCGGGCGTGGCGCGCTCGTCGGATGACTGCCTGCTCCTGCCGCGGATACTCGTGGACGGCGAGCATGGCCTGTGGAGGTTCCTGCTGCGGCTTGCGGGCGCCTACCGGCACCGGCCCGATCCGACTCGTGGCGCGGCATGAGTCCCCGGCCGGACTTCTTCATTGTCGGTGCGCCGAAATGCGGAACGACCGCACTGTTCCGCTACCTCGGGACGCATCCGGGCGTGTTCACGCCGCAACGCAAGGAACCCCACTACTTCAGTCCGGACCTCGGCCAATGGGGCGGCACGGTGGCGAGCCTGGCGGAGTACGAAGCGCTCTTCTCGTCCGCCCGGCCGCAGGAGCTTGCGGGCGAGGCATCGGTCTTTTACCTGTATTCGAAGGTCGCGATCGCCAACATCATGGCACGCAACCCCGCC
Organism: Pseudomonadota bacterium; assembly: GCA_018241425.1. Lineage (GTDB taxonomy): Bacteria > Pseudomonadota > Gammaproteobacteria > Steroidobacterales > Steroidobacteraceae > 13-2-20CM-66-19. Next base: position 112,041 of record JAFEDU010000004.1, on the reverse strand, counting down.
GCCAGGATCATCGTGATGCTGCGTAATCCCGTCGAGGCGGCGCGCTCGCTGCACGCCTTCCAGTTGCAGCACGAGCAGGAGGACGTCGCAGATTTTGAGCAGGCGTGGCGACTGCAGCGGCTGCGCCTCGATGGCCAGCGGCTGCCGCCACGCTGGCCGCATCCTCACCACATGCAGTACGGTGCCCTATATTGCTATGCGCCTCAGGTGCGCCGGGTGCTGGCGCAGGTGCCGCGCGAGCAGTGCCTGTTCCTGCTGTTCGAGGAATTCTTTGCGGATCCATCGCGCGAGTTCGCGCGCGTGCTTGAGTTTCTCGGGTTGCCCCCCGATCCCAACCGGACTGCTTTCCCCGTGGAGAACCCGACCATGGGCGTGAGGTCGGGCCTCCTTGCCCGGCTGCTGCGCCACCCGCCGCCGGTGCTCAGGCTGCTGCGGCGCGTGGCACACGCGCTCTCGCTGCACCCTGGGCGCCAGCTGCAGCGCCTGAACCAGGTCGGGGGGAGGAAACCCGCCCTGCGGGATGCGTTTCGCGGGGAACTGGAGCAGTATTTTTCCGGCGATGTTGCGGAACTGGAGCAGTTACTCGGCCGAGCGCTGTGGCCGTCGCTGCCGCCGGCCACGCAGCACGGGCTCGCCACGGATCCGCAAAGAGCGCCGTGACCATTCCAAATTCACTTCGCGCACGACGCTACCAGGTGATTCCGCTGCCCTTCATGCCGTTCTCCGGCACCGGCGGCGAGGCGCTCAATGACAACGGCGCCGTGGCTGGCGGCATCGCCAACCCCGACGGATCGGTCTCGCTGGCGACATGGGCCGACGGCGTGCTGACCGACCTGGGTACGCCACCGGGCGTGCCTCACCAGGATTTCGACCGCCCACGCGTATTCGGCATGAACCGCGCCGGAGCGATCGTCGGCACCGTCCACACCGCCGCGGGTGACCTGCCATCGCGATGGTTCATCTACGAGCGCGGGTGCTTCACGGTGCTGCCGCTTCCCGACCCCACCGATCTCGGCGGCGGCGCCATCGGCATCAACAGCCGCGGCGAGGTGGTCGGATATCACCACACCGCCCGCAACACCCAGATCGGATGGAGTTGGCGGGACGGGCGCTATACCCGGCTGCCCGTAGCGGGAATCAACACCGTCGCTCTGGGAATCAATTCGAGCGGCGCCATCATCGGCAATCGATCCCTCGGCCTGGCCAGGCGGCTCCTCGCCGGGGAGGTCTTCGACAAGGGTGAACGCGGCTATGTCCTCGACCGGGGCACGGTGCGGTTCCTGCCGGGGTTCGTCTACGCAATTAACGACCTCGGGGAAGCGGCTGGCGGTTCGCGCACCCGGGGCAACTCCCTGGCAACGGTATTCCGGGGCGGCCGCTCCTCGGTGATCGTGAATTCGCCGAGCTATGCGGTGGGAATCAACGGCGCAACCGAGGTGGTGGGCTTCTACCAGCCCGCAGGGCACGCCCATCGGCGGCTGTTCATGTGGAGTGATGACTGCGGGGCGCTCGACCTGACACCCGCGGGCTACCGGCGCGCGGAGGCCGCCGCCATCAACAACCGCGGCGATGTGCTGGGCTTCGGCGAGACCCTGGCCGGGCGCAGCGAGTACTTTCTGCTCACGCCGGCCGAGGACGGAGTGCTCGCTCCCGCGGCGCTCCTCGGCACGCCGGCGGCTCCTTGAGGCGCGCCCGGGGGCCTCAGGCGCTGCGCAGCAACTGCTCGCGCGCGCTGCGCGCAGCCTCGGTGAGCTCTGCCGCGCGGTGCGGATCGGAGCGCTCGAGGCGACTCGCCTCCACCGCGCTGCGCAGCCACTGGTCGGCGAGGCGGTAGTAGCCGCGGTCACGGCGGCCCGCGATCACGAAGTCGCGGTCCGAGGCCTCCTCCCAGCGCAGCGGCAGGCTGACGCGCTCGCTCACCCGGTCAAAGTACGGCGTGCCCTTGATCGGGTAAGACACGGTGGTCAGGAAGATGTCGGGGTTGGTGCGGCGTACGAGCTCCACGGTCGCCTCGATGTCCTCGACTTCTTCGCCCTCGTAACCCCACATGAGGAACATCCCGACCTGGATGCCGAACTTGCGCGCGAGCTCCGTGGCGCGGTGCACCTCCTCGAGGGTCACGTCGCGCTGCATCGCATCGAGGATGCGCTGGCTGCCGCTCTCCGAGCCGATCCAGATGCGGTAGCAGCCCAGTTCCGCGAGTGTGCGCGCGGCAGTCTCGGACTGCAGGCGGTCCGCCCGCGTGATGGTCTCGAACGGCAGCCGCAGCGAGCGCGCCCTGAGTTCCGCGTGGTAGCGCTCGAGCCACGGGTGACTGATGGTGAAGACATCGTCGGCATACCAGAGCTGGTCGGGCTGGTAGCGCGCCACGATCTGCGCGACCTCCTCGGCCACGGCCGCCGGCGTGCGGCGCCGGTGCGAGTAGCCGTACACGGCGTGCGAGCACCAGTTGCAGCGGTACGGGCAGCCGCGCGCGGTGATGAGGTTCACGCTCCCGGCACCGTGGTGCTCGCGCCAGACGCGCACGTAGCGATCGAGGTCGATGGCCGCCCGGTCAGGCAGCGGCAGGAGGTCGAGGTCCGGCAGCCGCGCCCGCTCCGGCGTGCGCCGCGCGAGCCCCTCGGCGTCGCGGTAAACGATGCCATGGACCGCGCCGAGTGCGTGCACGCCGTGCACGGGGAGGGCGTCGATGAGCTCGGCGAGGGTCGTCTCGCCCTCGCCGATGACCACGACGTCGGCGCCGCAGCGCAGGTACTCGGCCGCGTAGTTCGCGCTCTCGGGACCGCCGAGAACCACCGTCCAGCCCGCCGTCTTGGCGGCCGCCACGATGCCGAGCACCGAGCGGCGCGTCATGAGATTGGTGTAGATCCCGAGGATCCCCGGGGCGCCGTGGGCGAGCTCCTGGAGCAGCGCGCTGCGCTCGCCGAAGGTGCTGTCGAAGAGCTCGACCGCGTGCCCGCGCGACTTGAGGTAGGCACTGAGATAGAGAAGCCCGAGCGGCGGGTAGGGCTTCATGATCTGCTGCTCCTTCTCGTCTTCCGAGAGGAAGTAGCCGTGGGTGAGCAGGAGCCGCGGGCGGGCCATCGGGGCTTGCGGGCGAAAGGCTAGCGCGCCTGGGCGACGCGGAAGCTGCTCTCGCTCGACTCGAGCGCCGCCCAGCGCTGCGCGAGGCGCTGCTGCTCGCGCTGGTAGCGGCCGCGGTGCCGGGCATTGTCGAGCTGGGCAACGGTGATCTGGTCGTGCAGCAGGTCGCGGATGGCGCGGTAGAAGTCCGAACTGTAGGTGCCGCGGAACATCATCGCGAGGTCGCCGCTGTCCTTCCAGTGCGTCTTGCCGTTCAGGAAGCGGCCCTTCACCTGCTCGAAGAACCCCGTGCCCGGCAGCGGGTAGGAGACGCTCACGCCCACGTCGTCCGGGCGCGCCGACTCGAGCAGTTCGCGCGTGGCGAGGATGTCCTCGAGCTGCTCATCGAGGTAACCGAGCTGGATGAAGAAGCCGACGCGGATGCCGCAGTCGCGCAGCTGCCGGCGTGCCTGCTTGATCTGCTCGACCGTGGTGCCCTTGTTCATGGCGTCCAGGATCCGCTGGCTGCCGCTCTCGGCGCCGATCCACGCCTCGGCGCAGCCGGCCTCGCGCAGCGCGCGCGCCATGGCCTCGCTCGTGATGTCGGCCCGGATCTGGATCGTGAAAGGCACGTGGGCGCCGGCTTCGTGCACGGCACGCGCGAAACGCTGTACCCAGGCGGGCTTGAACCCGAAGATGTCGTCGGCGAACCAGATGTGGTCCGGGTTGAAGCGCTGCTTGAGGTAGGTGAACTCCGCGGCCACCGACTCGGCGCTGCGCTGCGCGTACTGGTTGCCCCAGATCGGCTTGGCACACCAGTTGCACCGGAACGAGCAGCCGCGGGAGGCGGCCATGTTGAGGCTGAAGTAGCCGTGAGCTTCGAGCCAGACGTTGCGATAGCGGTCGATGTCGATGAGGTCCCAGGCCGGCAGCTCCGGCTGCACGACGATCTCGGCCGATGCCTGCGGGGCGGTGGTCGCGCCCGCCGCCGCGTCGGTGTGGACCAGGCCGGGAAGCCCCGCCACGAGCTTGGCCACGGGCTGCGCAAAGTCGGCATCGAGGCGGCGGATCAGCGCGGCGAGGGTAGCGAGGCCTTCGCCCACGAGCGCAACCTGCGCACCGGCGGCGAGGTAGGGCTGAGGCGCATCGGTCACGTCCGATCCGGCGACGATCACGCGTGAGCCGGCCTGCGCCGCGGCGCGGATCATGCGGCAGGCCGCCTCGCGCATGGCCGCCAGGCACATCTTGGTGAGGAAGTTGTAGTTGTCCTCGTACAGGACGACCACTTCCGGGCGGTGCTCGGCCAGCCTCGCCTCGAATTCGTCGACGCCGGTGGCCAGCATCGCATCGAAGAGGCTCACCTGGTGGCCGCTCTCGCGCAGCGCCGCCGCCACCTGCAGCGTCGCGAGCGGCGGATAGGGCTTGGCACGCTCGAGCTGCTTCGGATCCAGGCGCAGGAAATAAGAGTGCCCTACCAGGATGGAACGCATTCTTTCTTTACTCTGTAGTCCAGGCGGCACGGCGTCGAAGCGGCCGACCGTAACAGATTGTCTCCACCAATCCCAAGCCTCCGGCCCTTTAGGCCGGTGGCCCTTCGTGCTTAAGAGTGGCGCCGACGACTTATGGGTATGTCGATCGGGCCGGCAGCTTCGGTTCACCCCCGCCGGGCGAGTTTGCACGAATCTCCCGCTTCCCCGACCCGGGATATCATAAAACAATGATTTTTAAGGGTTAAGTGGAGTTCACTCATCCAGAGGGGCGCCGGGCCGGGGGCCGGGTGGGGAGGCGCGCGGCGGGTCCGGCCCGGTGTGGCGTATCGGCTATAATTCCTCGCACCCCAAACGCACGGCCGACTGGTGTGGGGCACTGACCGGATAGCGGCAGGGCTCGCGGCACGGGCGAAAGTGGCGGAACTGGTAGACGCGCTGGGCTTAGGACCCAGTGGGGAAACCCGTGAGAGTTCGAGTCTCTCCTTTCGCACCAGTTCTCCTTAAAGTCTTCTTCGTGGGAAGGGTTGCTGGCGTGTGGCTCACCGGGTCAGGGGTCCCGGCACGGGCCGCCGAGGATTGAATTGATGGAAGTCTCTGTATCGGATACGGGCGGCCTGACGCGGCGCCTGGAAGTCGCGGTTCCCCAGAAGGAAGTCGCGCACGAAGTGCAGCAGCGGCTGAAGCAGCTGTCGCGCACCGCGCGCCTGAAGGGGTTCCGCCCCGGCAAGGCGCCGCTCGCGGTCATCACCAAGCAGTTCGGCGACCAGGTGCGGGCCGAGGTGTTGAGCGACCTCATGCGCAGCTCCTTCGCCCGCGCAGTCAACGAGCAGAAGCTGCGCCCGGCCGGGGGTCCCCGCATCGAGCCCATCGAGCTCGGTCCGGAGCAGGACCTCAAGTACGCGGCCCACTTCGAGGTGCTGCCGGAGATCCAGGTGGCATCGCCGGCGGCCATCACGCTGGAGAAGCCGGTCGCCGAGGTCACCGAGGCTGACGTCGACGGCATGATCGAGAACATGCGCGCCCAGCGCCCGGTCTTCACGGCCGTCGAGCGCGTCGCGCAGAACGGCGACCGCGTGGTGTTCGACTACCAGGCACGCATCGGCGGCAAGCTGATCGAGGACGGCGACCTGAAGGACGTGGCGCTGGTGCTCGGCGCCGGCCAGGCGATGCCCGAGCTCGAGGCGGGGCTCGCCGGTGCCCGTGCCGGCGAGGCGCGGGACATCACCGCCACCTTCCCCGAGCAGCACCCGAACAAGCGCCTCGCCGGCCAGACGGCCGACCTGCACCTGACCATTAAGGCGGTGGAGGAACGCTCCCTTCCGGCAGTGGACGCGGACTTCTTCCGCGCCTACGGTGTCGAGCAGGGTGGGCTTGAGGAAATGCGCGCCGAGGTGCGCCGCAGCATGGAGCGCGAACTGTCGGGCGTCGTGCGCAACCGCATCCGGGCCCAGGTGCTCGAGGGGCTCTATCGCACCAACCCGATCGAGATCCCCCGGGCACTGGTGGATGAACAGGTGCAGCAGCTGCAGGTGGATGCCGCGCGGCGCCTGGGCATCCGCGATGCGCGGGCGCTGCCACCGCCGGAACGCTTCGAGGAGCCGGCCAAGCGACGCGCCGCGCTCGGGCTCGTCATCTCGCAGATCGTGCAGAGCCAGAACCTCCAGGTCGACCGCGAGCGCGTGCGCGCGCGGCTCGCCGAGCTCGTCGAGAGCTACCCGGACCCCGAGCAGGCCCGGCGCGCGTACCTGCAGAACCAGGACGCCATGCGGCAGCTGGAATCGGCGGCCCTGGAAGAGCAGGTCATCGACTGGGTGGCCGGCCAGGCCCAGGTGACCGAGAAGCCTTACTCATTCAAGGAACTCACCGGCTTCGGTGAGGCCCAACACGATCATGATCACGAGCATGATCATGACCACGATCACGAACATCATGCCCCGCCCGCGGACGGGGAACAGCAGCAAGAGGTGAGCGGCCCATGAACGAACGCAACCTGAACCTGGTCCCGATGGTGGTCGAGCAGACCGCCCGCGGCGAGCGTGCCTACGACATCTACTCGCGCCTGCTCAAGGACCGGCTGATCTTCATCGTCGGAGGCATCGACGACTACATGGCGAACATCGTGGTCGCGCAGATGCTGTTCCTGGAGTCCGAGAATCCGGACAAGGACATCGCGCTCTACATCAACTCCCCCGGTGGGGTGGTGAGCTCGGGCCTTGCGATCTACGACACCATGCAGTTCATCAAGCCCGACGTCAGCACCATCTGCGTCGGACAGGCCGCCAGCATGGGCGCGGTGCTGCTGGCCGCCGGCGCTGCCGGGAAGCGCTACTGCCTGCCGCATGCCCGGGTGATGATCCACCAGCCCCTGGGGGGCTTCCAGGGACAGGCGGCGGACATGGAAATCCACGCCCGCGAGATGCTGGACACCCGCGACCGGTTGAACAAAATCCTCGCCAAGCACACCGGGCAGAGCGTCGACCGCATCAAGCAGGACACCGACCGCGACCGCTTCATGGACTGCAACGAGGCGGTGAAGTACGGGCTGGTGGACAGCGTGCTCGAGAAGCGCGGCGCCCCGGCCGTGCCGGTCCCGAAGGGCTGAAGCGACCCTTGAAATCCGGCCCCGGCGCCAGCATCTGTCAAAGGAGTGAACCGCGTCATAAAACCCGGGCGCCCAAGGGCTTGGGGGTGCTTTGCACCAGTGGCGGACCCCGTGCTATAAGAAACTGCACCGGTGCTTTTGCCGCCCGCGCCGGGTCGGAGCCAATGAGGGACCTCGATGACTGAAGATTCCCGCAACCGTCACGACGACGGCAAGCTCCTGTATTGCTCTTTCTGCGGGAAGAGCCAGCACGAAGTCCGCAAGCTGATCGCCGGCCCCTCCGTGTTCGTCTGCGACGAATGCGTCGAGCTGTGCAACGACATCATCCGCGAGGAGCTCGAGGACCGCGCTGAGCGCGCCCGCGACAAGCTCCCCAAGCCGCACGAGATCAAGAAGGTGCTCGATGAGTACGTCATCGGGCAGGAGCGCGCCAAGAAGGTGCTCTCGGTCGCGGTCTACAACCACTACAAGCGCCTGCAGACCCGTTCGGGCACCGCGCGTGCCAAGGACGAGGTGGAGATCGCCAAGAGCAACATCCTCTTGATCGGCCCCACCGGCTGCGGCAAGACGCTGCTGGCCGAGACGCTGGCGCGGCTCCTCAACGTCCCGTTCACGATCGCCGATGCGACGACCCTGACGGAGGCCGGCTACGTCGGCGAGGACGTCGAGAACATCATCCAGAAGCTGCTGCAGAAGTGTGACTACGACGTCGAGAAGGCGCAGACCGGTATCGTCTATATAGACGAGATCGACAAGATCTCGCGCAAGTCCGATAACCCCTCGATCACGCGTGACGTGTCCGGCGAGGGCGTGCAGCAGGCACTGCTGAAGCTCATCGAGGGCACGATCGCCTCCGTGCCGCCGCAGGGCGGCCGCAAGCATCCCCAGCAGGAGTTCCTGCAGGTGGACACGAGCAATATCCTCTTCATCTGCGGCGGCGCCTTCGCGGGACTCGAGAAGATCATCCTCAACCGCACGCAGAAGTCCGGCATCGGCTTCACCTCGGAAGTGCGCGACACCAACCAGCGCCCGCACGGCAGCGACCTGTTCCACGACGTCGAGCCCGAGGACCTGATCAAGTACGGCCTGATCCCGGAGTTCGTCGGCCGCCTGCCGGTGGTTGCGACCCTGGACGAGCTCGATGAGGGGGCGCTGATCTCGATCCTGACCGAGCCCAAGAACGCGCTCACCAAGCAGTACCGGCGCCTCTTCGAGATGGAGGGGGCGGAGCTCGAGTTCCGCGACGAGGCCCTCAAGGCCGTGGCGCACCGCGCCATGCAGCGCAAGACCGGGGCGCGCGGGCTGCGGACGATCCTGGAGACCGTGCTGCTCGACACCATGTACGAGCTGCCCTCGATGCGCAACGTCGCCCGGGTCGTGATCGACGAGACCGTCATCGACGGGCAGACCAAGCCCTACGTCGTCTACGGCTCGGAGGAAACCGAGCCCCGGCGGGCCGCGGGGTCGAACCATCACTGAGGCGACTGCCGCGCCGTCGGTTGCGCGGAACGCCCCGCCTGAGAGATCCGTCACCCTTGTAAACTCAAGGGACCGGCCTCAATTCCGCTACACTACTGACATAAGCACGCGGCCGCGGACTGACAGACTCCGTGGCCGTTTTTCCGTGGGTCCATCGAGGGCTTGACCGTGTCCGAACCTACCGCTGCATCGACCACTCCTCCGCCGGGCGAACTGCACAACGTGCCGGTCCTGCCGCTGCGTGACGTGGTGGTCTACCCCCACATGGTGCTGCCGCTCTTCGTGGGGCGCGAGAAGTCCATCCAGGCCCTCGATGTCGCCATGCGCACCGACAAGCGCATCATGCTGGTGGCGCAGAAGCAGGCCGACGTCGATGATCCCAAGGCCGACGACCTGTACCGCATCGCCACCCTCGCCACGGTGCTGCAGCTCCTGAAGCTCCCGGACGGCACGGTCAAGGTGCTGGTCGAGGGCGTCGACCGCACCCGGATCGAGCGGCTGCACGCCGGGGAGTACTACTCCGCCGATGCCACGCTGCTGCCGGATGCGGAGACCTACGACGAGAAGGAAATGGACGTGCTCGCGCGCTCGGTCATTTCCCAGTTCGAGCAGTACGTAAAGCTCAACAAGAAGGTGCCGCCGGAGGTGCTGACCGCGCTCGCCGGCATCGAGCAGGCCGGGCGCCTCGCCGACACGGTGGCCGCCCACATGTCGCTGAAGCTCGCCGAGAAGCAGAAGGTCCTCGAGATCCTCGACGTCAAGAAGCGCCTCGAGCACATCCTGGTCGCCATCGAGAGCGAGATGGACGTGCTGCAGATCGAGAAGCGCATCCGCGGCCGCGTCAAGGCGCAGATGGAGAAGAGCCAGCGCGAGTACTACCTGAATGAGCAGATGAAGGCCATTCAGAAGGAACTCGGCGAGATGGACGAGGGCGGCAACGAGATCACCGAGCTCGAGCAGAAGATCGCCAAGGCCGGCATGCCCAAGGAGGCGCGCGAGAAGGCCACCGGCGAGCTCAACAAGCTGAAGATGATGTCGCCCATGTCGGCCGAGGCCACCGTGGTGCGCAACTACATCGACTGGCTGGTGAAGGTTCCGTGGAAGAAGCGCACCAAGATCATCAAGGACATCGCCCGCGCCGAGAAGGTGCTGGACGAGGACCACTTTGGCCTGGAGAAGGTCAAGGAGCGCATCGTCGAGTACCTCGCGGTGCAGCAGCGCGTCGACAAGTTGCGCGGCCCGATCCTGTGCCTGGTGGGCCCGCCGGGCGTGGGCAAGACCTCGCTCGGCCAGAGCATCGCCCGCTCGACCAACCGCAAGTTCGTGCGCATGTCGCTCGGCGGCGTGCGCGACGAGGCCGAGATTCGCGGCCACCGGCGCACCTACATCGGCTCGATGCCGGGCAAGATCGTGCAGAACATGTCCAAGGCCGGGGTGCACAACCCGCTGTTCCTGCTGGATGAAGTCGACAAGATGTCGATGGACTTCCGGGGCGACCCGTCCTCGGCGCTGCTGGAGGTGCTGGACCCGGAGCAGAACTCGACCTTCAACGACCACTACCTGGAGGTCGACCTCGACCTGTCGGAAGTGATGTTCGTCTGCACCGCGAACTCCCTCAACATCCCCGCGCCGCTGCTGGACCGCATGGAAGTCATCCGGCTGCCCGGCTACACCGAGGATGAGAAGATGAACATCGCGCGGCGCTACCTGGTGCCGAAGCAGATGAAGAACAACGGGCTGAAGCCCGAGGAGCTCAAGGTCTCGGACGCTGCGCTCCTGGACATCGTGCGCTATTACACGCGCGAGGCGGGCGTGCGCAACCTCGAGCGCGAGGTCGCCAAGATCTCCCGCAAGGCCGTCAAGCAGATGCTCCTCAACAAGAAGGAGCAGAAGACGGTGGCGGTCACCCCGCGCAACCTCGACAAGTTCCTGGGCGTGCGGCGCTTCCGCTACGGCAAGGCCGAGGACATGAACCGTATCGGCCAGGTCACGGGCCTTGCCTGGACCGAGGTCGGCGGCGAGCTCTTGACGATCGAGGCGGCGGTGGTGCCCGGCAAGGGCAAGCTGCAGCACACCGGCCAGCTGGGCGAGGTGATGCAGGAGTCGATCCAGGCCGCCATGACCGTGGTGCGCAGTCGCGCGCAGGTGCTCGGGCTCGAGCCGGAGTTCTACCAGAAGCTCGACGTGCACCTGCACATCCCCGAAGGGGCGACGCCGAAGGACGGCCCGAGCGCCGGCATCGGCATGTGCACGGCGCTGGTCTCCGCGCTCACGCGTATCCCGGTGCGCTCGGACGTCGCCATGACCGGCGAGATCACCCTGCGCGGCGAGGTGCTGCCGATCGGGGGCCTCAAGGAAAAGCTGCTCGCGGCCCACCGCGGCGGCATCAAGACCGTCCTGATACCGGACGAGAACCAGAAGGACCTGGTAGAGATCCCGGACAACATCAAGGGCAACCTCGAGATCAAGCCGGTCAAGTGGATCGACGAGGTCCTCGCGGTCGCGCTGACCGAGCAGCCGATGCCCGTGCAGCATGCCGACGGTGCCCCGGCGCCCGCAGTGGCGGCGAGCGCCGAGGGCGAGGACAAGCGTGTCCGCCGCAGCGCGCGCCGCGGCGGCAAGCAGTCCCCGCCCGCCCACTGACGCGCGGGAACCTCCGCTATCACGACCGAGAACAGCGGCAGCGCTGACTCGCACGTCATCCGCTATCGCGCCGATGTCGATGGCCTGCGGGCCATCGCCGTCGGCTGCGTCGTGCTGTTCCACCTCGAGCGTCGCGGCCTGCGCGGCGGTTACCTCGGGGTGGACATGTTCTTCGTGCTCTCGGGCTACCTGATCACGGCGATCATCTACCGCGAGGCCCAGGCGCGGCAGTTCTCGCTGCGGCGGTTCTACGAGCGCCGCGTGCGCCGCATCATGCCGGCGCTCCTGCTCGTGCTCGCGGCCTGCACCTTCGTCGCGGCCGCGGTGCTGCTCCCCGGGGACCTCATCGGGTTCGCGCGCAGCCTGCTCGCAACGCTGGTATTCGGGGCCAACTTCTACTTCTGGCGCGACACCGACTACTTCTCGCCGGCCGCCGAGCAGAAGCCGCTGCTGCACATCTGGTCGCTCGGGGTGGAGGAGCAGTTCTACATCTTCTTCCCGCTCATCCTGGTGCTGCTCGCGCGCTTCCTGCCGCGGCGCATCTTCCTGGGCATCGCGGTGCTGTCGCTCGCATCGCTGGGCGTAAACATCCTCGCGCAGAAGGTCGGTGCCACGCTGCCGGCCTTCTTCCTGCTGCCCGCGCGTGCCTGGGAACTCGGTGCCGGGGCGCTGCTCGCGACTGCGCCGGCCGGCATCGCGCCGCGGGGCCGCACCGCCGCGGTGTTGTCCTGGGTGGGCGTGGGGCTGCTGGTGCTCGGGATCCTGTGGCCGCTCGAGCAGAGCGTATACGTACCACCGGCGCTGCCCGTGGTCGTGGGGACGATGCTGCTGGTGAGCTGCGGGGAGCGCGGGACACCGCTGCCCAACCGGGTGCTGGCGCTGCCGGGCCTGGTGTTCCTGGGGCTGATCTCGTACTCGCTCTACCTGTGGCACTGGCCGGTAATCGTCTTCGGCCAGTACTTCCTGGTGGGGCCCTTTACCGTGGCGCAGACCCTCATGGCGCTGACGGTGATGCTCGCGGGCGCGACGCTCTCGTGGCGCTACGTCGAACGCCCATTCCGTGACCGCGCACTAGGATTCCCCCGGGTTGCGTTGATCGTGGGCGGCGGTGTCCTCGTGCTGGCGGCCGCAGCTTTCCTGCTGCTCGCGCTTCGGGGCCTGCCGGGGCGCTTCCCGCCGGCCGCGGCCGCTCTGAACGAGGCGGTCGGCACCAACTTCCGCTGTGCGGTCTCGGATTACATGGCCTTCGGCGGGTCGCGCGCGTGTGCGCTGAACCTGCCCACGCGCCGGCCCGAGGACGCACGCGTGGTGCTGCTCGGCAACTCCCATGCCCAGATGTATGCGCCGGTCGTGGCGCCGATCCTGAAGGCCGAAGGGCGTACCGGGATCCTGGTGCCGGCCAACGGCTGCCTGCCGAGCGTCAGCGTCAACATCGACCGGGACTGCATGGACACTGCGGCGGCGAACCTTGGGAGTGTCCTGCGGCTGCCGCACGCGGATACCGTGATCCTCGGCCTCAACTGGGACCACGACACGCTGGTCGATGCGCAGGGGAACACGCTGGACAACCGCGATGGTCGGGCGCTGATCGCAGGACTCGATGACCTGGTGGACCGTCTTAAGTCGGCCGGGCGGCGCGTGATCCTAGTGGGTCCCCTGGCCGAGCCGGGCTGGGATGTGCCGTCTGTGCGGGCCCGGGAGATCGCGTTTGGGCGGCCCGCGGCTCATGCGGAGTCGATCCCGCGCCAGCAGTTCATGGCCCGCTTCGGAGCGGCGCTTGGCCACTTCGGGGATCGCGGGGACGTCACCCTCGTGCGGCCGGACCTGCTCCAGTGCCCGGATGGGCGGTGCTATTATGTGTTGGCGGGACGATCCCTGTTTGCGGACAGTAATCACGTCTCGAGTGAGGCACTGTCGCGCTTCTCAGGCGCATTCACCGCGGCCCTGGAACCGGCAACGGTGCACTAGGGCCCCCCAGTTACGGGTGCTTAGCTCAGCTGGTAGAGCGTCGCCCTTACAAGGCGAATGTCGGCGGTTCGATCCCGTCAGCACCCACCACCTTCCTCCGCATTGGCCTCGGCACGGACAAGGTGTCGGGACGTCGCGCCTGGGGGATGACGGACGGGGTGGGGAGCTGCACGATCCGCGCGTCCTCCGATACGTCTCCGGACTCACAGCTGTAGGCGTGCTCGTCCGCTGATCGCTGATTGCACCGCCTGCGGGCGCCCTATGCCTCACCCGTCCCCGTTGGCTGCCTCATCGGCGTGCGCGCTGATGATCTCGTCCATGTGGTCGTCGTGTCCGCTGGAGCAGACGCCGATGACGACGGCCTCCTCGCAGCCTTCCGCCGCGACGAAGGCATGACCCATGTCGCTGTCGATGTACACCGACTGCCCGGGCTCGAGCACGACCGTGTCGTAGTACTCGGTGTGGACCTCGATACGGCCCTCGAGTACGTAGATCCACTCCTCGCCGGAATGGCGCACCAGCTGCCCGAACTCGTCCACGGAGCGCGCGCGGATGCGGGTGAGTATCGGTATGAAGCGCTTGCGGCGCAGCTCGGTGCACAGATAGAAGTATTCGTAATTGCGGGTGTTCACCCGCACCGACTTCTCCACGGTGCCGATGCTGCGGCGCGCCGTGACCGACTGCGCCTGCCGCTCCGCCTGCGGATCGGCGAAGAGCTCGGACAACCCGATGCCCAGGCGCTCGCTGATCTGCAGCAGCTTGTCGTAGGTGAGCGTCAGGCGGTCGTGCTCGACCTTCGACAGCGTGGAGAAGGGGATGCCCGTGCGGCGGCTCATTTCCTTCAGCGTCCAGCCATTCTTCGCCCGCAGCGAATGGATCAGGCTTCCGAGGGTGGGACGGCGGCGCGCGCCGGACGCCGCCGGGCGCTGAGGGGAGGGGCTGCGCGCCCGGCTGTGGCGCTGCGCCCGTGATTCGCTGGCTATCGCAGCTCTCCCGGTGGGACGTCGGTTCAGGATGTTGGGAGGATTCTAGCAGGCAGGTCGCCGCCTGCGCCTTGACAATTTTCCATATGGGACCGTTAATCCCGTGAAGAAAATGCGTGCGGCCGGTGCGCTCCGGCCGCGAATTACCGGGAGAATCGATGAGCACCGCAGCCCTGCGCCTCGAGGTGAGCCAGCGAGACCTGGCGCTCAAGGCCCCGTTTCGCATCTCGGGCATGACATTCAACAGCACGCCGACCGTGTTGGCGACGCTGCGTCGTGGCAAGGCCCGCGGACGCGGCGAGGCCGCCGGTGTGTTCTACACGGGGGACAGCGCGCCGAAGGCCGCCGCGACGCTGGAGAACCTGGCGCGGGACCTGCCCGCCGGCCTCGACCGGGATTCCCTGCAGCACATCCTGCCTCCCGGCGGTGCGCGCAACGCCCTGGATTGTGCGCTTTGGGAACTGGAGTCCGAGGAGCGCCGCACCCCAGTCTGGTCGCTCGCCGGCCTTGGCTCCCCGCGCAAGCTCCTGACCACGATCACCCTGCCGGCGCAGACCGCGCCACAAATGGCCGGCGCAGCGCGCGCCTATGCCTTTGCGCGCGCGCTGAAGGTGAAGTTGACCGGGGATGTCGATGAGGACATCGAGCGGGTGCGCGCGATCCGTGCGGCGCGTCCCGACGTATGGCTGGGTGTGGATGCCAATCAGGGCTACCGGCCGGATACGCTTGCCGCCATCGTGCCGGTGCTGGTGGATTCGAAGGTCGCGCTGCTGGAGCAGCCCTTTCGCCGCGGACACGAGGCGGATCTCGATGGCCTGAAGCTCCCGCTCCCGGTGGCCGCCGATGAGAGCTGCCTCGACCTGCGTGAGCTCGAGCAGCTGCCGGGGCGGTTCGCGGTCGTGAACATCAAGCTCGACAAGTGCGGCGGCCTCACCGAAGGGCTCAAGATCGCGCACCGCGCGCCCGAACTCGGGTTGAAGGTCATGGTCGGCAACATGATCGGGACCAGTGTCTCGGTGGGTCCCGGGTTCGTGCTCGGGCAGCTGTGCGACGTGGTGGACCTGGACGGCCCCATCTTCATCACCGAGGACCCACCGCCCACGGTGAGCTACGAGGACGGGTATCTCAGCTGCCCGCCGCCGGTGTGGGGAGGCGGCCAGGGCCCGTCCTGAGAACGCGCCACAGGCCGTAACTGAGCACCGGCACGACGTAGACGGCGATGATGAGGTAAGCGAGCAGGCGGTAACCGCGCGCGATCAGCGCGATCAGGCCGAAGCGGGTCGCCACGAAAATCGACACCACGAGCAGGGCGGCGGCACAGGCCAGCCGCGCTCCGCGGCCGAAGGCCCTGCCGCGCGCCGCAAGGACACCCGCCACGCGCTGATTGACGGCGTGCACCGCGCCGGTGCCGCTCTCCAGGAGTGCGGCGAAGATCATCAGCTGGAACACGAAGTGAAATGCGGGCACGCCGATGCGGGCCAGCATGTAGTCCGACGGCAGGGCCACCGCGCCGATGGCGGGGTAGTAGGCCATCATGCACACGAAGAACAGCAGTGCGGGCAGCATGCCGAGCGGGCCTGCGAGCAGTCCTGCGATCAGCGCGTCGCGGCGGCCGGTGAGGTGGCGCAGGACCGGCAGGATGACGACCGCACCGATGACGTTGTAGCCCGCATAGGTCAGGCCGCCGGCAACCCAGCCGGTGGGGTGCTGGGGCGCGGCGAATGCCGCGGCGATCTGTGGGCCGGTCTGCCACAGGGCGAGCGCCACGAACCCGACATAGACCGCATACAGGAAGTACGTCACCACCTTGAACAGGCGCTCCACCGAGTCGTTGCCGAAGGCAGCGACGGCGGCAACCCCGCACACCAGCAGCAGGGTCCCCGCCACGGTCGGCCAGCCCAGCACGGCGTGGCCGATCTCGCCCGCGGCCGCGCCGTACACCGACAGCACGATCAGCACCATCGCGGCGTAGACCACGTCGAACACGACGGCGCCGGGGCCGAGCAGCTGCCGGAAGAAGGTGCCGTAGTCGAAGCTGCGGGTCATGCGGGCAAAGAGAAACGTGACACAGCAGATCAGGCTCCAGCAGCCCATGCCGAGCAGCATCCCCAGCACGCCGCCGGTCGGGCCGCTCGGCAGGAAGAACTCGGCCAGTTCGCGCCCGGTCGCGTACCCGCCGCCGATGACGAACGCCTTGAAGGCGAATCCCGGCAGCAGGAAGCGGTCGAACCGGGTCGGGGCCGTCCTCACGCCGGCTTGCCGACCTTGCGCCGGCGGGCCGCCGCGGCTTCCCTCGACTCCATGGCTGCCCTCAGTACCGGGTCATGAAGGACAGGAGGTGGTAGGTGTACGCGACCCACAACAGCACCAGGGCCGACAGGCCCAGCACGGCCGACCAGAGCTTGGCGGTCCAGGGACGGGCGGAGGTCCACGTGGCGTAGGTGCTCCAGAGCATGACCGCCGTGCCGCCGACATACCCGACCAGCGAGAGGGTGTACATCGTCAGCAGCAGCGGATCGAGCGCCGGGCTGAGCATCGCGGTCTTCTCGAGCGCCGTCATGATCAGGACGAGCCATGCGACCGAGACGCCCGCCAGCACGGCGGCCGCGATGCGCGAGTACAGCCGCGCGCGCGCCGGCACCCCGGCCAGCGTGAGCGGCGCTTTCAGGCGGCGGCGCACGATCGCCGCGACCGGCCACAGCAGTGCCGTCAGCAGGCAGGCGGCGAGCGCGACTACCACCGCGGGGCGGATCCAGGCCGGCGACCGCCACCAGTCGAACGGCTCGAACACCATGAACGGTGAGACTTCATCCACGCTGAGCCGGACGACGTGGCCGTCGGCGGTCTTCGCCGCCAGGCGCCAGTTGCTGTCGAGGGCGCGCCACACGAATGGCTCGATCTCGACGTACTTGCGGGCCGTGCCGTTGCGATCCTTGATGAGCGATACGGTCAGGTGGTTGTCCTTGTCTGCCTCCACCTTCACCGGGCCGATGAGCGAGAGCACGTTGAGGAAGGAGCGCTCCGGGCGCCGCGAGTCATCGTAGTAGCCCGCCATCAGGTGCGCGTGTTGGGCGGCGGTCTCGGCGGAGACCTTCACCGGCGCCAGCCCGGGCCCCGGGAAATAACGGTCGACGAACTGGTCGAAGAGCGCCTGGCGCACGACGCCGGCCGCGCCGTCACGACCGAGGCTGTTGAACGACATGTAGATGCCTACGTGGTCGTCGGGGAACAGGTGCAGGTAGCTGTGCATCCACTCGGTGTCGCCGCCATGGCTGATAACCCGGTGGCCGTTGTAGTCCTGCTCGTAGAACCCGAGCATCATCCGGTGCAGCGGCGGGATCATGTCCGTCGGCGTCTCGTGCATCATCTTCGCGATCTGCTCGGGCAGCACGCGCCGGCCGTGGTACTCGCCGTTCTGCAGGTGCGCGATCATGAAGTGCGCCATGTCGCCGCCGCTGGCGGCAAGGCTGCCCGCCGGTGCGGGGATCACGATCTCGTAGGGCTCAGGCGAGCCGGAGGCGAGCCGGAGGCGAGCCGGTATCCCTTGGCCATGTCGGCGGCGAACTTCTCCGGCAGGGGCTGGCGGAAGGTCGAGTGCTCCATCTCCAGGGGCTGCAGGACGTGCTGATCGATGTAGTCATCGAAGGACTGCCCGGAGACCCGCTCGATGATGTGGCCCGCGAGCGCGGTTGCGTAGTTGGAGTAGGCCGGGGTCGAGCCGGCCTTGTAGATGCGGATCGGCGTGTAGTTCTTCGCGTACTCGGGCAGCGGGATCAGCGCCTTCGGATCGGAGCTGATCAGGGACTTGATCTGCTCCTCGAAGCCGGCCGTGTGCGTCATGATCGTGCGCAGCGTGATCGGGCCGTCCGCGCGCGACGGCAGCTTGAAATCAAGGTATTCGTTTACGTCCTTGTCGAGGTCGAGCTTGCCCTCGCCCACCAGCTGCATGACCGCGGTCCAGGTGAGGAGCTTGGATACCGACCCGGGGCGGAACATCGTGGTGGTCGGATCGACCGGCCTCTTGGCCTCCACGTCCGCGTACCCGTAGCCCTTCTCGAAGAGGATGTCCCCGTCCTTGACCACGGCCACCACGCCGCCGGCGATGTCGCCGGTCTGCAGCGCATAGGGCATGAACCCGTCGAGCCAGGCCTCGAGGTCCGCCCGCTCCAGGGCGTGCGTGCCAACGGGTGCTGCCGCGGCGGCAGGCGCCGGTGGCACGGCGGTCTTTCCCGGCGGAGCGGCGAGGCTCGGCGCCGGCCCCGTGGCGGGGGTGTTGGCCGCAGGCGCGGAATGGGCGGCCGTGACGGTGATGAGCACAATCAGAGTGAGTACAGATGAGAGGCGCATGGCGGCCCTTTATTCTCGGGGGAGTGGGGTAAGGCAGAGCGTGCCGGGATCGCCGCCGGGTTTGCACCCCGGCATCCGGGGAGTTCCGCTACGAGTGCTGTTCATGCGCGGTGCATCCACTGGCGGGCGGTCACACGTCTGTCGTTGTCATGGCGCAGCTGTTGCGCGGCGGCCTGTCGTTGACAGTTCCGCTTCCGCAACTATACTGCATTTAAGCAACACTTATACCTGATATGAAAACAAGCGGCCGTCCGCTGCGCAAGTAGCTGACGAAGCCGGAAGAGGGCCGGCGGCGCCGCCCCCGAGGACGACTCGCCAAGGAATGCCGGTGATTCTCACGTGACCCACACTCCGCCTCCCATGAAATCGAGCCTGGTGCGCATCAGCACGCCCTTCGTCGTCTTTCTGGGCGACATCAAGGACGAGATCTACGGCAAGACCGGGTTCGGCGTCGTGCAGTGGCGCGGCACCGAGTGCGTCGGGCAGGTGCGACTCCCCGGCTGCCGTGTCGATACGGGTGTCCCGGACTGCGACATTGCCGCGGCACGCGCCGCGGGCGCGAAATCCTTCATCATCGGTTCGGCCGCGGTCGGCGGACGGATACCGTCCTCGTGGGTTGCCTCGCTGCGCGAGGCGGCGGCGGCCGGGCTGGATATCGTCGCAGGCCTCCACGTCCGGCTCGAGGATCTCGAGGGGCTCGCCGACGCCGCGCGGCGCGGCGGCAGCCGCCTCATCAACGTGCGCGTGCCGCCCGCGGAGCTGCCCGTCGGCACGGGCCGCAAGCGCACCGGGCGGCGGCTGCTCACGGTCGGAACCGACTGCGCCTGCGGGAAGAAGTACACCGCACTCGCGCTCGCCCGGGACCTGAAGCGGCGCGGCGTGCGCAGCACCTTCAGGGCGACGGGCCAGACCGGCATCATGATCGCAGGCGAGGGCATGCCGATCGATGCGGTGGTGGCGGACTTCGTGACGGGTGCGGCGGAGCTGCTCTCGCCGGACAACACGCCCGACCACTGGGACGTCGTAGAGGGGCAGGGGGCGCTGTTCCACCCGGGCTACCTGCAGGTGACCGTGGGCCTGCTGGTGGGCTCGCAGCCTGACGCCTTCGTCGTGTGCCACGACCCGCTGCGCACCAGCGTCGAGGGCTGGGAGGCCTTTCCGCTGCCCACGCCCATGGCGGTGATCGAGCGTGCGACGAGCCTCGGACGGCTGACCAATCCCGGCATCCGCTGCGTGGGCGTTGCGCTCAATACCTCGAAGGCCGATCCGGCCGAGCGCGACCGCCTGCTGGCAAGCTACGCGCGCCAGACGGGGCTCCCCTGCGTCGATCCGATCGCGACCGGCACGGATGCGATCGTGAGCCGGCTGCTGCAGGAATTTCCCGCGCCGCAGGAGTAGCCGGGGGCGCACCCGGCGCGCGCCCACGATCCACAGGCGTGCGATGACCGCGCCGAACCCACGACAGGAGCGACGAGCGTGAAGATCGAAGCAACGCGGCGACTCACATTCGGCGTCATTGCCCTACTTGCCGGCGTGATCGCAGCGGCGGCGCCGCTCAAGCCCACCGAGATCGACCGCCTCGCGCGGCAGACCATGGCGGCGTTCTCTGTGCCGGGCATCGCGGTGGGCGTGGTCAAGGACGGCAGACTCGTATTTGCCCGCGGCTACGGGGTACGCGCCCTGGGGCAGCCCGGCGCCGTCGATCCCGACACGGTGTTTGCGATCGGCTCCAACACCAAGGCGTTCACCAGCGCCGCGCTGGCGATACTGGTCGACGAGGGCAAGCTCGGCTGGGACGACCGCGTGATCGATCACCTGCCGGATTTCCGCATGTCGGATCCGTACGTGACGCGCGAGTTTACGGTGCGCGACCTGCTCACGCACCGCAGCGGTCTGGGGCTCGGTGCCGGCGACCTGCTGTTCGTGACCCCGACTGACTTCACGCGCACGGACCTCGTGCATGCGCTGCGCTACCTGAAGCCGGTCACGAGCTTCCGCTCGCAGTTTGCCTACGACAACCTGATGTACGCGGTGGCCGGGGAAGTGGTGGCCCCGGTGGCCGGCGAAAGCTGGGAGGCGTTCGTCACCCGCCGCATCCTCAAGCCGCTTCACATGGATCAATGCGCCGTGAATGCGGGGCAGCTGCCGCCGGATGCGAAGCTCGCAGCCCCCCACGTCGAGACCGAAGGGCGCCTGCAACGCGTGCCGCCGCTGGAGATTCCCGCGGTAGCACCGGCCGGGGCGATCCAATGCAACGTCACGGGCCTGTCCCGGTGGGTCGCCACCCAGCTCGGACACGGGATCGCGCCCGACGGCACCCGTCTGTTCAGCGAATCGCAGGCGGCGCAGATGTGGACGCCGCAGACCCTGCTGCCGACCGGGAGCGAACGCGACCGGCTCACCGGCACCCACTTCGCCGCTTACGGACTCGGCTGGGGGCTGGAGGACTTCGAGGGCTACAAGCGCGTCTCGCACGACGGCGGACTGCCCGGCATGGTGACGCACGTGGGCATGATTCCCGAGCTCAACGTCGGCGTCATCGTGCTCACCAACCAGCAGGAGGGGGCGGCGCTCGAGGTACTCTCGCTGTCGATCCTCGAGGGCTACACGGGTGCGGCGCGGCATGACTGGCTGAAGATCGCCACCGAAGAGGCGGCCCGGCGCAAGGCGAGCATCCGGGAGTCAGACGCCCGGCGCGCACCGCCCACGAGCGGCTGGCAACCGGCCGACCCGGGGAAGTATGCCGGAACCTACAACGACCCGTGGCGCGGCAACGTCACGATCGCGCCGGCGGATGACGGCCTGCGGCTGACGTTCAGTCATACGCAGGACCTCAGCGGCCGGCTGACGCCGGTGGGGATCAACCTGTTCGTGGTGCGCTGGGACGACCGGACGCTGGATGCGGACGCCTACGTGCACTTCACCTCGGACTTTTCCGGGGCGATCTCCGGTTTCACCATGGAAGCGGTCTCCGACTCGACCGACTTCAGCTTCGACTTCCAGGATCTGAACTTCACCCGCGTGGCGGCGGGCACGCGTCCCTAGGAGCCCGCGATGCTAGCCGCGGCGGGGACGCCGGCCGCGTGCCTGCGGCCCGCGCGTTGCCGGCATCGCTGCTTCCGGAGCTGCGGCCGCGTCTGGGTTCAGTGCGTGCTCGATCATGTGCTCGGGCGTGGAGCATACGCACAGGATCTTCAGCGGCTCGCTGCCGCTTGCGACGTAGGCGTGTCCCATGGTGCTGTCGAAGTAGACCGAGCCGCCGGTCTCGAGCACGAGCGGGGCGTAGAACTCGGTGTGCAGCTCGAGCCGGCCTTCGAGCACGTAGGTGAACTCCTCGCCCTCGTGACTCATCAGGCCATTGGTCTCCGCGAGCGTGCGGGAGGTGATCGTGCCGGTCATCGGCGTCATCTTCTTGCCCGCGAGCTCCGTGCACAGGTACGCGTAGCCCTGGCGGCCCACCGCCACGGGGCGGCCGCCACCGGGGAGGGTGAAGGTGCGCCGTGCCGAGGGGCGGATTCCAGCCGCGGAGTCGTTCCCTGAGAACAGCTCGGCGATGTCGATGTTGAGCCCGCGGCACAGCTGCAGCAGCTTGGAGTAGGTCAGGGAGAGCTGGTCGTTCTCCACCCGCGACAGGGTCGACTTCGCGATGCCGGTGGCCTCGCTGACGTCGGCGATCGAGAGCCGGCGGGTGAAGCGCAGCTGTCGCAAGGAGGCGCCGAGGTTGGGAAGTTCGTCGCGGCCCGGGCCGCCTGCCACGCCGGATTTCGGCGCCCGTCGCGGGATGCTGTTCATCGCGCGACGTTAGCACGTTTGTGTTGCGCGGGAATGCGGTTACTGGTTGACAGTTCCGCATACGCAACTATACTCCTGACGGGGAACGTTCTGACGTATTTAGAAAAATTCGGCTCAACCGAACTACTGTTGGAAAAGACCCTCGCCGGGCGCACACCGTCGCGGTCGGGCGGGGGAGAGCGGGCGAAGACACCACCACCACGGGACTCTGTGAGATGAACAACCGTCGCAACACCGCCAAACCACTCGTGCTTGGGTCCTTGATCCTTGCAGGGCCCGCGCTCGCCGACGTGAACTCCGATGGGGGTTCGCTGGAGACCGTGGTGGTCACGGCCAGCAAGCGCGAGGAGCTGATCAAGGACGTGCCGATGAGCGTGACCGCGCTCAGCGGCGGCGACCTGCAGCGCCTGCAGGAGACGCAGTTCACCGACTTCGCCACCCAGGTGCCGGGGCTGTCGCTGCAGGCGCTCAACCCGGCCGAGACGCGCCTGGTGCTGCGCGGCATGAATGTCGGCAGCAGCGGGGCGACGGTCGCCACCGTGGTCGACGACGTGCCGTTCTCGATGTCCGGGGCGCAGGCGAACGGCGCATTCTTCGGCGCCGACGTCGACACCTTCGACCTCAACCGGGTGGAGGTCCTGAAGGGCCCGCAGGGCACGCTCTACGGCGCTACCGCGGAGGGCGGCATCATCAAGTACGTCACCAATGCGCCGGATCCCACCAAGTTCGACGCCGCAGCCGTGGTCGGCGGCTCCAAGGTGGACGACGGCCAGACCGAGGGTGTCATCAAGGGCATGATCAACCTGCCCTTCTGGGACAACAAGGCGGCGCTGCGACTGACCGGGATGAAGGAGGGGATTCCCGGCTACATCGACAGTCCGGCGTACGGGACGAGCGATATCAACCATGGCACCAAGTACAGCCTGCGCGGCTCGCTGCTGGTGCGCCCGGTCGACGACCTGGTGGCGCGCGTCACGGTGTTCGACCAGCAGATCGACATGCGCAACACCAACCAGGTCGACGTGGTGGGCGCGGCGGCCGATCCCGCCAACCCGCCGGCAAACCAGTTCCAGCGGGTCGACGGCTACGCCACGAACGCCTCATGGCCGGGCGGCCAGACCGTGCACATGCGCTACTACGCGCTCAACGTGCAGTACGACATGCACTTCGCGACGCTGACCGACAACACCAGCTACGGCACCATCAACAACTTCCTGTACGACAACCTCAGCGACACCAACCTCATCCCGGGAGTGACCTACGGGCAATACCTGGGCGGGGCGGTGTACGGCAAGCCGATCATTGTCGATGAGGCGCAGACCCAGTACGTCCACAAGCTCAACCAGGAACTGCGCCTGACCTCGAACCCCGGCACTAAGCTCTTCGGCCATGACTTCGACTGGCTGGTCGGTGCCTTCTTCACGCGCGAGACCACCATCCTCAGCCAGCCCGTCGAGGCGCGCGACCTGAGCACGCTCGAGACCCTGCAGCCGGCGCTCGGTGGCGCGAACATCCCCGCCGACTACAAGGAGAAGGCGGGCTTCGTCGACCTGACGTACCACTTCAACCAGGCCTTCGACATCTCCGCCGGCGTGCGTTACTCGCACACGGACCAGGATTCGCAGGTGCAGCTGCAGTGCTGCGTGCTCTATGGCCCGAGCCAGGTGTTCCCCTACGAGTACACGAGCGAGCACAGTACGACCTGGCAGGTCGCCCCGCGCTGGCACATCGACGAGAACAACCTGCTGTACGCGCGCTATTCGACCGGCTACCGGCCCGGCGGCCCGAACCTGCCGACCCCGACGCTGCCGAATCCGCCCTCGTTCCGGCCGGATTCCACGCGCAACTACGAGCTGGGCTTCAAGTCCGATCTGCTCGACCATCGTCTCTCGTTTGACATCGCGGTCTACGACATCGACTGGACCAACGTCCAGATCGTCAGCGAGGTCGACACTCCGGCAGGCCCGGTGGGCATCAACGGCAATTCCGGCTCGGCACGCAACTACGGCGTGGAGTGGGACGTGTCCTGGCAGCCCGTACCGGGCCTGCGGCTGCAGGCGCTCGGCTCCTGGATCAACGCCAAGATCACGACCGACGCGCCCGGGCTCGGCGCGCTCAGCGGCGACAAGCTGCCGTACGTGCCGGACGTGACCGCGACCGTGAATGCCGACTACACCTGGCATCTGGTCCGCAACTACTCCATGTTCGCCGGGACCTCCTGGAGCTACGTCGGCACGCGCTACACCGACTTCACGACATCATCGGCGGTCGAGGGCCATGCCAAGCTTCCGAGCTATGACTCCCTCAAGGTGTACGTCGGGTTCGACAACGGCCACGTGAACGCCGAGCTCTATGGCACCAACCTCACCAATTCGCTGGGGATCCTTACCTATGCCAACAATGGCGGGGTGAACCAGACCGGGCTTGCGACGTTCATCACCCCGCGGACGGTTGGCGTGGAGATTGGCGTCAAGTTCTGATTTCAGAAGCGCCCCGGGCGCCGCGCAGCGGCCGGAAGCCGAGGCCGGTGCGCGCGCAGGCCCGCGGCGGTAGGATCCAGCCGCCCGGGGTCCCGCGGTGCGCCGCTGGCCGGTGTACGTCCAGCAGCAGGGAAGAATCCCATGAAAAATCCGCTTTCATCCGTGGCCCTTGTCGTTCTGGGACTGTGTGCATGGCCCCTGACCGGGCAGGCCGCTCCCAGCGACCTCGAGCGTGTCCGGCACGTCCTCGAACAGACCCCGCTCATCGACGGCCACAACGACCTGCCCTGGGAAATCCGCGCGCGCTTCGGCGGTGACCTGGATCGCATCGACCTGAGTTCAGGCACCGAGCGCCTGCCCGCCCCCGACGGGCCGCCGCTCATGACGGACATCGCGCGGCTCAAGGCAGGCGGCGTGGGCGGGCAGTTCTGGTCGGTATGGGTAGATCCGGCATTCACCGGGCCGCAGGTCGTGCAGGTGACGCTCGAGCAGATCGACCTCGTGAAGAGGATGTGCGCCCGCTACCCGGAGCTCGGCATGGCCTACAGCGCCAGCGACGTGACCCGGCTCCACCACGAGCATCGCATCGCGTGTCTGATCGGGGTCGAGGGCGGCCACCAGATCAACAACTCACTGAGCGTGCTGCGCACCTACTACGACGCGGGCGCGCGCTACATGACCCTCACCCATTCGGGCGACACCGACTGGGGCGACTCGGCGACCGATGCACCGCGACACCACGGGCTGACCGCCGCGGGCCAGACCGTGGTGCTGGAGATGAATCGCATCGGGATGCTGGTCGACCTTTCCCACGTGTCCGAGCAGACCATGCGCGATGCCCTCAAGGTCACGCGCGCGCCGGTAATCTACTCGCACTCTTCCGCCCGGGCATTGACCGATCACCCGCGCAACGTGCCCGACGCCGTTCTGCGACTGGTGGCGCAGAACGGCGGGGTGGTGATGGTCAATTTCTACCCCGGCTACGTCTCCGAGGCTCGCCGTCTCTGGGACGCCGAGTACGCCGCGGAGCACGCGCGTCTCAACACGCCGCCTTTCGGCGGTCTCTACATCGGACAGCCCGAGCGCGCCGCCCAGGCACTGGCTGAGTGGGAGCAGGCACACCCGAAGCCCAGGGTGACCCTTGCCGACGTCGCCGCCCACATCCAGCACGTTCACGATGTTGCGGGCGCCGACCACGTGGGCCTGGGCTCGGACTTCGACGGCATCCCCGAGGCGCCCGAGGGGCTGGATGGGGTCGACAAGTACCCGGCGCTGCTCGCGGAGCTGGCGCACCGCGGCTGGACTGATGCGGATCTCGCGAAGCTCGCGGGCGGCAACGTGCTGAGGGTCCTCGCGCAGGCGCAGGTTGTGAGCGACCGTTTGCGCAGCGAACCGCCGGCCACGGCCGTGCTGTCGAGTCCGCCGGTCCCGGCTCGCTAGGCGGTTCGGGCGCGGGCGGGAGGACGGCCCCCCATCATGTAGGACAGGTCCGCCGGCATCGGCGCGGTTCTCTTCGCCGCTTGCGGGGCGCGTGTGGGCGCGTGTGGGCGCGTGCGGGCGCAACGTCCCAACTTGTGTTGCGCGGTTTCGGTGCGTCGACGAGGTTTACAACACGTCGGCGAGTCGCGGCACCGATTTTCGTAAGCTCATGTTTTGAAGAGGCGCCGCAGCGGTGGCCTGTTGTTTGCATTCTTCGACACTGCTTGCTGTCGCTCCCCAATCCAACAGCTCGAAAGGACTTCTCGATGCGCAATGCCTTATGGGCGGCAACCGCTGCCGTGGCTGTCGGGATCGCCGCCGTGCCCGCTCAGGCACAGGACGTGACCGAGAACCTGTATTTCAATCTCACCGGCTTCCTGGACGTGACCCAGGGTAGCAATATCCCCTCGCCCATTCAGACGATCACCGGTTCCATCACGGTGACCTTCGATCCGACCAAGAGCTACGACAACGACACGACGGACATCGTCGTGCACTCGCTCACCGGGATCAGCGTGGGCTCCCCGCTGGGCTTTACCTACCAGAACGGTTACCTCGAGTTCGGTGGCATCCAGAACGACGCGGACCTGGTGTTCTCGAACACCAATGACCTGGTGGTGGCGTTCAACGTGACCAACCTCGCCAATCCGTTCTTCCCCTCGTGCGCCACGCCGGGTTACACGTGCGGGCAGTACACCGGCAACCCGAAGGTCGATGCCGCCGGCTACACGCTGCAGGGCTACGAGACCGGCTGGTTCTACGGTGCGCAGAGCCAGGTGTCGACCAACCCGCTGCCACCGCCGAGCGGCGTGCCGGAGCCGGCGACGCTGTCGCTCCTGGGCCTGGGTTTGGCGAGCCTCGGCTTCACGCGCCGGCGCCGCCGGCGGAACTAAAGAGCGGTTCGCACGGCTAGCAAAACGCCCCGCATGCGGGGCGTTTTCCGTTATGGCCTGTGGATTTAAGGTGTGCCGCTCAGTCGCGTGCAGCGGCGAAGCGCGTGGGCTCGAGGGCCGCCGGCGCCATGTCGAGGCTCTTGACCTGGCATCCGGACAGTAGCTTGAGGCTCAGCCGCGCGCCGGCATCGGGTTCCTTGCGCACCGAGTAAGTCACCTGGCCGCCGGATAACGTTCCCTCCACCCGTTCCAGGCGCACGATCTTGAGCTCGAGGTTCCGGGCGGTGCGATCGGCACAGCTTTCGATCGAGGCCACTTCGCGCGTGCAGCCGCACAGCACGACCGGAAGGATTAAAAAGAGTAGGCGGAAGGACCCCATGCCCGAATGAGTATCGGGGTCCTCCGCGTCGCTATCGTGACAGTCCAGGCGCAATCTCGCGCCCGGGATATTCTGTCAAATCAGCCGAATACGCCGTACTCGACCTGCAGGATCTCGCCCGTCTGCACGTTCACGAGGATGGCGTCCGAATCATCGCGCACCCACTCGTAGCCCGCCGGCGGAACCTCAAGTGCGAACAGCCAGTAGTCCGCCAGGATGTAAGGCGCCGCCCAGTACGGGCGCGGCAGGATCTGGCCGTACCCCCACCGGTGCGCGACCCACCCTGGGGGGCGGCGGTAGACGCCGACGTGGTAGGTGCGTGCCGCCTGGAAGTTGTGCTGGTAGGCCGTGCGATCGACGGTGGCCGGCCGCGCGTTCCAGCCCTTCGGTTCCGTGACACGCGCGTAGCCGTGCGGGCCGGGATGAGGCTCGCCCTGTGCGGGTGGGCGCGGCGGCGGAGCCCCGGGATGGGCGTGCTCCTGCGCGTTGGCGAGCACGGCGAACGCGGCGAGCGCGGTGGCGGTGAGTAGCAGCGAGGCGTTGCGGGCAATCACAGCGTCATCCTGTGTGTGGTGGTTACTGCCCATCACGGTAATGAATGCGCCTGCGCGGCGTTGTCAGACGACGCCGCGACTTGCGTCGCGGATTACAACTCGCAACAACTGTCCGCTGGCTTGGGGCTTCAGCCGAACTGCACCGCGAGCATCGACACGGAGCCGCCGTCAAACCCGACGACCGGATAACTCACGCGCTCGCCGGGCACGCTTGCACCCATGACGTACAGCAGCGGCAGGTAGTGGTCGGGTGTCGGCACGGCGGCGCGCGCCTCGTCACCGAGCCCGCTGTATTCGATGAGCGGGTCGTGCTGGCCGGCGTCCAGGTGCGCGCGCACCAGCGCCTCGAAGTGCGTCGCCCAGGAGTAAGCGGCGGTGCTGCGCTCTCCCCACGTGTAGGTGCGCAGGTTGTGCACGACGTCGCCACTGCCGAGCACCAGGATGCCGCGGGCGCGCAGCTCGCGCAGGCGGCTCCCCAGGTCGTAGTGGAAGCGCGGTTCGCGCCGGGCATCGATGGCGAGCTGCACGACCGGGACGTCCGCGCGCGGGTACAGGTGCACCAGCACCGACCATGTGCCGTGATCCAGGCCCCAGGAGTCCTCGTCGAGGCTGACCTCAAGCGGGTCGAGCAGCCGCTTCACGTCCACCGCGAGGCCGGGATCGCCGGGAGCCGGATACTGCACCTCGTGCAAGGCCTTGGGGAAGCCGCCGAAGTCGTGGATGGTGCGGGGTCTGGGCATGGCCGTGAGAGCCGTGCCCCCGATGTACCAGTGCGCGGAAATCGACAGGATCGCCCGCGGCCGCGGCAGTGACTCGCCGAGCGCGCGCCAGGCGCGCGTCCACTCGTTGCTGCCGAGTGCGTTCATCGGGCTTCCATGACCGACGAACAGGGCCGGCATACGGCTCATTTCGCCGGTGCCTGCGCCAGGAGCTGCACGGCCGACTGGTAGAGCTTCGCGCGCAGCGCGTAGCGCTCATTGGCACGCGTCACGTAGCGCACCGCGATCTCCACGCCGCCCGAGGCTGGCCGCACCGCGATGCCGGGCTGTGCGAGCAGCGTGCCGCGCTGCCCACGCGAGGCGCGCTGCCACTCGGCCTCGGCCTGGCGGGCGCTGTCGGCGGTTGCGGCGGTCACTTCCTTCTCGATGGCTTCGGCCACGGCGTGCGGGTCGCGCCCGAAGGGCACGACCACGGTGAGCTCGTCCCACAGCCACTGGCCCGAGGTCGAGAAATTGAAGTAGTGGCCCTCGATCGCGAAGCTGTTGGTGAAGGTCACCCGGCGCCCGGTCGGGTGCCCGGCGTCGGTCCAGTTACCGGTCTCCAGGAGCACGGTGTGGAACACGCTGAGCTCGACCACCTCGCCGCTGACGCCGTTGATCTCGACCCAGTCCCCCAGGCGGATGCCGTTCTTGCCCATGAGCACGAACCAGCCGATGAAGGCGACGATGAAGTCCTTCAGCGCGACGGTGAGGCCGGCACCGGCAATGCCGAGCATCGTGCCGAACTGGCCCGGCAGCCCGACCAGCATGAAAAGGATGAGCAGGATGCCGATCACCTGCAGGGCGACGCCAACGACGCTGCGCAGCGTGGCCAGCTGGCGCCGGTCGATGCGGGCACGACCGAGCAGGCCGCTCAGCCAGCGATCCGCAAACAGCAGCAGGAGGAGGGCGACAAGGACCACCGCAGCGCTGCCCAGGAACTCGCGCACGACCCCGCGCTGCTGGGCGGCGACCACACCCTCCCAGCGGCCGTAGATGTCCGCCAGCTTGTGGCGGGCGCTGATGCGCTGCTCGCGCAGCAGCAGGCGTCGCTGGTCCACGGCCAGCTGGCGGGTGAGGGCGAGCTGCACGTCGGTCGCCGCGGTGGCCCCCGGCGCGGCCGCGGGCGCGCCGGAGCGTGCCGCGTGGTTGGCGTGCGGCGGAGGTGCAGCGACGGGCGCAGTGTCGGTGCCGTCGCCGGCCAGGCTCGTGTCCTTGACCCCGAGCGCGGTGAGCTTCTGCCGCACCGCTACGAGGTCATCCACGATCTGCTGGCGCTGCTGGTCGAGCGTTGCGGCACTGTCGCTGGCGGCGTGGCGGGCGCCCTCGAGCGCGGTGCGCTTGTGGTGCAGCGCCAGCCACTGGCGTGCCTGCGCGACCATGCCGCGCAACGAGTTGAGCGCGGCGGCGGGGGCGGAGGTCGGTGCCGCGGCGACAGGGGGCGGGGCGCGTTCGGCGGCTTCGTGCTCCTCCTGCGCCTTCTGGATGCGCTGGTGGACGTTGCCGCCGGCGGCGAGCAGGTCGCTGTCGGCCTCTTCGATCTCGTCCTTCTCGAGTTCGATCTGCGAGCCGATCAGGTCGAGCTTGTCCTGCAGGTCGGGTTTCTCCGCATCGGAGGCCTTGCCCATCTTCTGCGCCAGGTCATCGAGTACGTCGGTGTCGCGCGCGAGACGCTTCTGGGCATCGGCCAGCCGCACCTGGATCTGCTGCGCCTCGGGGCTCAGGACCGGGGGGTGCGACTCGATGGCCCGCAGCGCGCCCATGAACGCGAGGTCCAGCTCGTGGTCCGCGGTTTGCAGCGCGGCCTGGGCGAGCGGCTGCTCCTCGGGCGTGCTCGCCAGCTGCTGCAGGCGCTGCGCAGTGGCCAGCGTGGTCTGGTCGATGACCGGCATCCCGCCGCGCGCGGCGGGGACGACCGGCGCAGCCGGTACGTTCGGGTCGCGGGTGTTCCACAGGCCCCAGGCTATGGCCAGGAGCAGCAGGCTCAGGATGGTGACAGTAAATTTCTGGAGTGCGCTCATGAGGCCCATGATGCCACGGGGATGCGCGTCCCCGTGCGCGAGGGGCGCCCACGCTAGGCGGCAGGCCCCACCGCCACCGCGAAGCCCTCGTCGTGCCACCCGGTCATGCCTCCCAGCATGATCTTGACGGGCAACCCGAGCTGGGCGAGGCGGATCGCGGCGCGCTGGGCGCCGTTGCAGTGCGGGCCTGCGCAGTAAGTCACGAACACCGTGCCGGGCGGGTAGGTCGCCATGCGCGACCCGATGATCTTGGCCTGGGGGAGGCTCGTGGCCCCCGGCACGTGACCGAGCGCGTAGGCCTCCGGGCTGCGCACGTCGAGCACCACGAAATCGGCGCCCTCCGCGAGCCCCTGGTGGACATCCCAACAGTCGGTCTCGAACCTCAGTGTGCGCTCGAAGTGCGCCTGCGCCTCCGGGCTCGGGGCGGCGGGAACGGCGGTCACGCGGCTGGCCATGGCGCTCATCCTCAAGGTGTCATCGGGAGCGGCAGTTTCCGGCCCGGGGCAGGTCCATGCCAGTGGCCGGAAAGCCCCGTTACGTCAACATCATGCCATGACGAACCGCAGGCGCCGGGCGGTGCCCGGGATAGAATGGGTGGCGCCACGAGGAGGGCGGCCGTTGATCGTGACCCCGCAGGACCTGCCGCAGCTGCAGCGCGACGTGCGCAGCGCCACCGAGGCGCTCGCGCGGGCACTTGCGGCGCGCCGTGGGCAGCGGCCGCCGTGGGACCCCGTGCAGTGGCGGACCGCCCGCGCGGTGGCCGCCATCCATGGCGTGACCGGCCTGCTCGCCGAATGGTCGTGGGACGCGCCGCCCGGCTGGCAGGAATTCCTCCTCGGGCAGCGCGCCGCGATCGCCGCCCGTGCCGCGCGCATCGAGGCGATGCTCGCGGCCGTGCACCGGGCGGCACTCGTCCGCGGCGTGGGGCTCATCGCGCTCAAGGGCGCCGCGCTGCATCGCCGCCAGCTCTACCGGCCGGGCGAACGCCCGATGGCGGACATCGACCTGTGGGTGGCGCCTGCAGAGGCCGATGAGACCGCCGCCCTCATCCGCGGGCTCGGACTGCGCGACGGGCCGGTCACCTGGAAGCACCGCAGCTTCGAGCCGCCGGCCGGCGCGCGCGTGGCTTCATTCGGCGAGAGCGCCGACAACCCGCTGAAGGTCGAGCTGCATACCCGGATCCGCGAGGCCCTGCCGGTGGCGGTCGTGGACATCACCGCGCACCTGGCACCGCACCCGCTGCCGCCGGGAGTCCACGATTACCCGGACACCGGGGCGCTCTTCCTGCACCTCGTCCTGCACGCCGCGGGGGCGATGGTGGGACGCTCGTTGCGGCTGGTGAACCTCGAGGACCTCGCTCGACTGCTGGGGCGCATGAGTCGCACTGAACTCGATCAGGCCCTGGGCGCGCCTCCGGGGAAGCCCGCAGCCTGGTGGGCCTACCCGCCCCTGGCGCTGACCCAGCGTTACTTCGGCTGCGTGCCCGAGGACGTGCTCGGGCCCCTGCGCCGCGGCTGTCCCTGGGCGCTGCGTCGCGCCTGCGAGCGGCAGGAGCTGTCGGACGTGTCGCTCTCGGCGCTGTGGATCCGCGCGTTTCCGGGCATCGAATGGTCGCGCTCGCCGCGCCAGGCGCTCGCCTACATGGCCGCGCGGCTGCGGCCGAGCCCGGCGACCCTGCGGCTGCGCGGGGAGTTCGCCGACAGCCAGCCGCTCGTGAGCGGGGGTGAGTGGGCGCGCGCCACGCAGGCCGAGCGGTTGTGGCGCTGGCTGCGCGAGCGCCAGCCGCGCCGCGAGAGCCTGCAGCCGCTGGCGGCCTCACTTGCGCAACCCATGGAACACCCGGACTGGTCGGTGACCGGCGCCGGCGGAGGGGAGGCGTGAGCCCCAACACCCCGGCCGCGGAGCGCAGCGGGCACCGCCACCGGGTGGTGGCGCTCGCCTACGACGGGCTGTGCACGTTCGAGTACGGGTGCGTGGCGGAGCTCTTTGCCCTCAGGCGCCCGGAGCTTGGGGTTGCCTGGTACGACTACGCGGTCTGCGCCGCCGAGCGCGGCCCGTTCCGGGCAGCCGGGGGACTCACCGTCCAGGTGCCGCACGGGCTGCGTCTCCTGGACCGGGCCGACACCATCGTGATTCCCGGCTGGCGCGGGATCGACGTACCCCCGCCCGAGGCGCTGCTGCGGCACCTGCGTGCCGCGGCCGCGCGCGGGGCTCGCGTGTGCTCGATCTGCTCGGGCGTGTTCGTGCTGGCGGCGGCGGGGCTTCTCGAGGGCAGGCGCGCCACCACCCACTGGCGCTACCTGGCGGCGCTGCGCAGCCGCTATCCCGGCATCCGGGTCGAGGCAAACGCCCTTTACGTCGATGAGGGGCAGGTGCTGACCTCGGCAGGATCGGCGGCAGGCCTCGACATGCTCCTGCACCTGGTGCGGCGGGACTACGGGCCGCGCATCGCCAACGCGGTTGCGCAGCGCCTGGTGATCGCGCCGCACCGCGAGGGCGGCCAGGCGCAGTTCGTCCAGCGTCCCGTGGCGCGTCACGAGCACGGCCGACTCTCGCGCCTCCTGGAGTACGTGCGCGCGCACCTGGAGACGCGGCACACCGTCGCCTCGCTCGCCCGGCGTGCGGCGATGAGTCCACGCACCCTGCAGCGGGCGTTCGCCGAGACCACGGGCATGGCGCCCTACGCCTGGCTCACTGCCGAGCGCATCGAGCGCGCGAAGGAACTGCTGGAGACGACCCGCCTGCCGGCGGCGGCGGTGGCGGCGCGGGTTGGACTTGGCAGCCCCGAGTCGCTGCGGCACCACTTCCGCGGCCAGGTGGGCACCGCGCCGCAGCAGTACCGGCGGCGCTTCTCGCGGCGCCCCGGGGCGGGTGCGGCCTAGAAGGCGAAGTACGGGCCCGCGACGCCCGCGGCGGTGTGCGCTTCCATGGCCGTGTAGATGTTGCGGCCGAAGAAGAACGGCATGCCCAGGTCGAACTGCAGGGGGTTGGCCGGCTGGTTCTGCAGGTTGAGCGGGCCTGCGACACCCGGGGCGACATGCGCGGTCGGGTTGGCACTGAAGAGATTGTCGGCGTTCACCACCGTGAAGTCCGCGGTCGCCGTGGTGCTGCCGCTCGCCCCGGACATCGCGGCCGTGAGGCTCAGCGTGGAGCTCGGGCAGAAGAAGCCGGTGTAGACGGTGCAGCCGGGGATGCTGTTGTCACTGAAGAGCGTGAGGTTCGAGCCGCTGTCGATCACCGCGTTCAGGCCGCTCGTGCCGTTGAAGTTGGCCTTGATGAAGCCGTCGGTGTCATCGATGGGCAGCACCGTCGTGCCGCTTGCCAGCGCGTTGTTCGATTGGGTCCCGATCCCGAACACCAGCGCGCCGCCGCTGAGCGAGGCGAGCCCCGCGCTGGCTGCGCTCGGCACCTCGACGATGACCCCGTTGTTGTCGGTCGCGAACGAGGCCACGGGGTTGGAAACCTGCTCGGCGAGCGTGACGGTCGAATCCGTGCACGTGGTCGGCGTCGGGCAGTTGTAGTAGTAGCCGGTCAGGCTGGCATCCGAGACGCAGCCCGGGCCGCAGTCCTGGATGAACGGGCCGACGCCGATGATGCCGTTGGCCCCGAAGAGTGCCACGGTGTTCTCGTAGGGCGTCGGGCAGTCACTCGGCACGCTGAGGTTGCCGCCGCCGATGACCTGGACGTTGATGCCGGCGGCCTTCTCGCCCGAGGTCGGCAGGGTGATGTCGGCCGTGGCGATCGGCCCGAAGGTCGAGCCGTCGGCGAACTGCACGCATTCGGCGATCGGGACGCTGCCGGAGGTGGTCTCCCCGGGCAGGGTGATGGTCAGCACCGATGCGAGCACGCGCAGGCCGGACGATCCGGTGTCGACCTCGATGTGGTCGATCGTCTGGCAGTTGGTCGTGCTGCCCGGGGAGCAGATCTTCACGCTCACGAAGGCGGTGTTGAGGGCATTGGCAGGCCCCGCATCCATGACCAGCGGTTCGACGTTCGGGGGTCCTGGCGTTGCAATTACCTGGGTGCCGCCGCCTCCGCCCCCGCCGCCGCCACCACCGCCGCCGGTGGTCGTGCTGCCGCCCCCGCCGCCGCAGGCGCTCAGGCCCAGCACGGCAGCGAACATCAGTCCGATGAGCTTATGCATGAAGGATCGTTCCTTGGTGTGACCGCGCGCCGCGCGGTTACTGGATGTCGGTCGCGGCGACGTCGCGGGGCAGGAGCGCGGGCGCCCACGCGCGTCCGCTGACCGAACGCTGGTAGACGGTGCGCTCGAGCACGAGGTCTGTGCGCTCGATGAGGACGTGCCGGTGGTTGTGCTGGGTCTGCGCGGCGAGCGCTGCCGTGAAGGTGCCGTAGTAGCTGCCGAGGAGCGTCTTGAGGTCCGGGTGGGCCGGCCCGCTCCAGGCGACGCCGAACACCTTGCCGTCGCTGCCGACGTACTCGCGCACGCGGGTGCCGGATGCCGCCATGATCTCGTGCACGTGGTAGGCCGCGGCCGTAGTGCTGACGCGCATGGTGCCCTTCATGCGGGCCTGGTCGGCGGAGACCGAGTCGGCGTCACCGCCGAGGGCTGCAAATGCGGGGCTTGCGCCCAGCGCTGCCAGGGCCAAAGTCAAAAGACCGAGACGGGTCAGCTTCATGCACAGGATCCTTAAAGTCCTTTGGACGGCATTGTGCACCATGCGCCGTATCCGTGGCGAAAAGTGTCCGGAAACAGAGACGTACGTCGCTTATGGCCTTGAGCACACAGCGCGGTTGGGGCGCTTTGGTTGACCTCGGTCCGGGCCCCGGGTTCCACCCGCGGCGGTCGCGAAACTGCTTGTGACCTTATTGATCAATCCGTTAGGATTCGCCCCCCAAATTCGGAGCGGTAGTTCAGCTGGTTAGAATACCGGCCTGTCACGCCGGGGGTCGCGGGTTCGAGTCCCGTCCGCTCCGCCATCTTCCTCAAAGCCGACCAGCTCACACATGCTTCTTCAGCGCATCCGAGACAGGTTGCACGGGCCCTTTGCCTGGTTCGTGCTGGGACCGATCATTCTGGTGTTCGTGGCCTGGGGTGCCTACGGCATCGTCAACCTCTCGGTCGGCGCCTCCAACTACGCCGCCGAGGCCGACGGCACCAAGATCAGCCTGGAGGATGCACGCTCTTCGTGGCTGCGCTCGCAGGCCATGTGGTCGCAGCGCTTGGGCGGCCAGCAGATTCCCGACACCTTGCGCGGCCAGCTCCAGGACCAGACCCTCGAGAGCCTGATCCGCAATGCGCTCATCTCCCAGCGCACCGAGCGGCTGGGCTACCGCGTCAGCGACCAGGAGCTGCACGAGGCGATCAAAGGCGAGCCTGCGTTCCAGATCGGCGGCCAGTACTCCCCTGAGGCAGCCCGCCTGGCGCTCGCGCAGGCCGGCATACCGCTCGAGCAGTTCGAGAGCCGGATGCGCGACGACGCGCGCCGCACCCAGCTCGAGGGCGGTATCCGCGCCTCGAGCTTCATGACGTCCGCCGAACTCGCGCGGCTCGATACCCTGGAGAACCAGCAGCGCGAAGTGCGCTACCTGGTGCTGCCGCTGGAGAAGTTCATCCCGGCCGCGAAGCCGGACGATGCCGCCGTCGAGGCCTACTACAAGGCGCACGAGAAGAGCTTCCTCACCCTCGAGTCCGACCGCATCGAGTACGCCGAGCTGCGGCTGGATACGCTCGCGGCCCAGCAGACGATCAGCGACGATGACCTGAAGGCTGCCTACGAGAAGGCCAAGAGCCGCCTGCTCGTGCCCGAGAAGCGCCACGTGCACCACATCCTCATCCCGGCCGGAAAGGATGCCGCGGCCGACGCCGCGGCCCTGAAGCAGGCCCAGGACGTGCTTGCCCAGGCCAAGGCCGGCAAGGACTTCGGCGACCTCGCCAAGCAGTATTCACAGGACCCGGGTTCCTCCAAGAACGGCGGCGACCTGGGTTGGGCGGAGAAGTCCACCTTCCCGGGCGCGTTCTCGGATGCGCTCTTCAGCATGTCGCCGGGCGAGATCAGGGGGCCGGTCAAGACCGACTACGGCTACCACATCATCCGGCTCGACGAGATCCAGGCGGGCAAGGGCAAATCCTTCGAGGAGGCGCGGCCGGATCTGGAAGCCCAGCTGCGCCGGGACCGCGCCACCGACCGCTTCGGGGAGATCCAGGAGCAGCTGCAGGCGAAGCTGGCCGAGCCCAATGCCGACCTCAATGTTCTCTCCCAGGAGCTGCACCTGAGCCACGGGGAGATCGCGAGCTTCACCCGCGGTCCCGGGGCCCAGCCCCTGGGTGCCGCGCCGGGACTGCAGGACGTGCTCTTTGGCGACCCGCCGCTCGCGGCCGGGAAGATCGCGGGACCTGTGCTCCTGGACAACGACCGCCTCGTGGTCGCCAAGGTGCTCGACCACCACGCCCCGGCCCCGCGGCCGCTCAGCGAGGTCCGCGATGCCATCGTCACGGCCATGACCCACGAGCAGGGCGTGCAGGCGGCCCGCAAGGCGGCCGACGCCGCGCGCGACCAGCTGGCGGGTGGGGCGAGCTTCGACACCGTGGCGGCCGGACTCAAGCTCACCGCCGAGCCCGCGCACTTCATCGCCCGCAACGATCCTTCCGTGCAGGCCCCGCTGCGCGAGGCGGCCTTCGCGATGGCGGCCCCGACCGCCGGCAAGCCGCAGTTCAAGGCGCTGGAACTGAAGGACGGGAGCGCTGCGGTGGTCGAAGTGAGTGCCGTGCGCACCCCGCCGCCCCAGGAGCCCAAGGCGCTGTTCGAGCGCGGCGTGCGCGAGGCGCAGAACCAGGGGCAGGACGACGTCGGCGCCTATCTCGAGGAGATGCGCCGCACTGCGGACGTCAAGAAGAACCCGAAGGCGTTCGAGTAACGGCTCAGCCCTCGGCTTCCTGCGGGAAGCTCATGCCCACCGTGCTGAAGCCGCCGTCGACGTAGAGAATCTCGCCGGTGATGCCGGCCGCCAGGTCCGAGCACAGGAACGCGGCCGCGTTGCCGACGTCCTCGGGCGTCACGTTGCGTCGCAGCGGGGCGATCTCCGCCACCCGCCCGAGCATCTTGCGAAAGCCGGGGATGCCCGCCGCCGCGAGGGTCTTGATGGGACCTGCGGAGATGCCGTTTACGCGGATTCCCGAGGGACCCAGGTCCGCGGCCAGGAAGCGCACGTTCGCCTCCAGGCTCGCCTTGGCGAGCCCCATGACGTTGTAGCCCGGGATCGAGCGCACGGCGCCGAGGTACGAGAGGGTGAGGACCGCGCCCTGCCGGCCGCCCATGAGCGGCCGTGCCCCGCGCGCCAGCGCCGTGAGGCTGTAGCTGGAGACATCGTGCGCGATGCGGAAGCCCTCGCGGCTGGTGGCCTCCACGAAGGTACCGGTGAGCGCCTCGCGCGGTGCGTAGGCGACGGCGTGGACCACCACGTCGAGCTGGCCCCACTCGCGGCGCAGCCTCTCGAAGGCCGCATCGGTCTGCGCATCGTCGGTGACGTCGAGCGGCATCGTGAGTCGCGCGCCGAGCGACTCGGCCAGCGGCACGACGCGTTCCTTCATCTTGTCGTTTACGTACGAGAAGGCGAGTTCCGCGCCCTCGCGATGCATCGCCTGCGCGATGCCCCACGCGATCGAGCGATCGGTCGCCACTCCGACGATGAAGGCGCGCTTGCCGGTGAGAAATCCCATGGAGTACCTCCGGCGCGGGATTATGCCGCAAAGGCGGAGTCGGCGGCGGCGAGCGTTCGAGTCGCGGCGGCTCAGCCGTGCCGGGTGCCCAGGTGGATGCGAAGCTTCTGTCCGGCGTGCAGGTGCGACTTGGCGCTGAGGCCGTTCCAGGACAGCAGTTGCGGCACGCTGCACTGGAACAGGCGCGCAATCTGGGCCGGCGTGTCACCCTCGCGCACGGTGTAGGTCAGCCGCCGCGCCTTGTGGGTGGGGCCGCTCGTGCCCGGGGACAGCTTGATGCGCTGGCCCGCATGCAGGGCGTCGTCCGGGCGCATGCCGTTCATCTGCGCCAGCGTGTGGACGTCCATGCCGTGCCGGCGCGCGATGCTCCACAGCGAGTCGCCGCGGCGCACCACCTGCACGTGGGCGCGGCGCGAGCCTCGGCCCCGGCCGTGCCCGTCGACCTGGGCGGCGGCCAGCATCACTTTCGGCGGCAGCTCGGTCACGGCGCTCGGTACCCGCACCTCGGCGCCCACGGTCAGCGGCCCGTTGGGCAGGTCGTTGAGCTCGCGCAGCACCGTGGTCGTGGTTTTGAAATGCTTGGCGACCGAGGCCACGGTGTCGCCATGGCGCACGGTGTAGGTGCTGACCCCCAGCCGCTGCTCGTCGCTGAGCTGCGCGAGGTTCGCGGTGAAGACGTCGGCGGACTCCACCGGCAGCAGCAGGAAATGCGGGCCGTTAGGGTCGGTCGCGAAGCGGTGGAACGCGGGGTTCAGCTCGTAGAGCTCCTCGGAGCTGATGCCCGCGATCTCGGCGGCCACCTTCATGCTGATCTGCCCCTGGGTCGCTACACGCGCGAAGTAGGGCTGGTTCGGGATGGGGCTGAAGGCGAGGCCGTAGGTGTCCGGGTCGGTGACCAGGCGCTTCATCGCGAGCAGCTTCGGCACGTAGGCGCGCGTTTCGGTCGGCAGCCACAGGCTCCAGAAGTCGATCGGGCGGCCGGCGCTGCGGTTGGCCTCCACGGCGCGCTCGACCATGGCCTCGCCGCAGTTGTAGGCGGCGATGGCGAGCAGCCAGTCGCCGTTGAACTCGTCGTGCAGGCTCTGCAGGTAGTCGAGCGCACCGCGCGTGGACTCGACGATGTCCCGGCGGCCGTCGTACCACCAGTCCTGCTTCATGCCGAAGCGCGAGCCGGTCCCCGGGATGAACTGCCACAGGCCCGCGGCGCTCGCGCGCGAGTACGCGTACGGCTCGAAGGCGCTCTCCACCACCGGCAGGAGCGCGATCTCCAGGGGCATGCCGCGGCGCTCGAGCTCGACCACGATGAAATAGAGATAAGGATCGGCGCGTGAGAAGGAGCGACCCAGGTAGTCCGGGTTCGCGGCGTACCAGCGCAGCTGGTCGTCAATGGCCCGGTGCGCGCCCTCGTCCTCGAGCTTGAACCCGGCCCGCATGCGATCGAAGAGGTCGGCGTACTGCGCGGGCTGCAGCGCCGGGGCTGCGGAGTTAGCCGCAGCGTCGGTCGCCGTATCGGTCCCTTCCGGGCTGCTCGACTCGATGGCCGGCTGCGAGGGCGGCGGCGGCGGGGTGGGGGTGAGCGGGGCTGAGGCCTGGGGCGGCACCTTGGCGAGCTCCGGGCCTGCGGCCTTGGGACGCGACGGTCCGTGGGCGCAGCCGGCGATGAGCGCCAGGGCCAGAGTAAGGAGAGTGTGACGCGTAACTCTCGGTCGTGACGTCGTCAAAGTTCCGTACCCTCTGTCGGCGTGCTACTTTTCCCGCGCCGGGGCACGGGTCCTTATCCATCTAAGGACGCAACTGGTTCGAGGCCCGGAATTTAACCTTTAATTTCACAGTATTGCCAGCGCTTCTATCGTGCCAGTTCGCAGTTCGGCCATCGCGGATCGTGACGCAGCTCTCAAGGCCTGGTGGGCTACCCCGCTGGGACGCGCGCTCATCGCCTGCGAAAGCGAGCTCATGGCTGCGGCGCTGGACGACGTGTTCGGGTGGGAGTTGCTGCAGGTCGGCGCCTGGGGCGGGGCGCGGGAGCTGCTGCGTGCCGGCCGCACGCGCCGCCAGACGCTCCTCAGCACACCGGCCCATGCCGAGGGCGCCGACCTCATCGCACACCCGGCGCGCCTGCCGCTCGGCAGTGACTGCGTCGATGCCGCCCTCCTGCCGCACACGCTCGAGTTCGCCTTCGACCCCTACGCGATCCTGCGCGAGGTCGACCGCGTGCTCACCGGCGAGGGCCAGCTCCTCATCCTGGGTTTCCGCCCCTACAGCCTGTGGGGACTGCGGGCACGCTACAGTCGCGTCGGATTCCCGCCCGGCATGCGGCGCCTGCTCTCCGAACGCCTGGTGCGCGAGTGGCTGGTGCTGCTCGGCTACGAGGTCGTGGGCGAGCAGCGCTACCTTTATCTGGGTCCGTGGAGCCGCGGGCTTGCCAAGGGCGAGGGCGGCGGACGCATGCTGCGCGCCGGGCTCACCTATCCGCTGCCGGCCGGCGCCTACCTCCTGAAGGCGCGCAAGCGCGTCTATACCTTCACGCCCATCCGGCCCCGCATCCGCGAGAAGGCGGCCGTGATCGGCGGGCTGGTCAAGCCGACGACCCGCAGCGGCACGTGATCGACATCTATACCGACGGGGCCTGTCGCGGCAACCCCGGGCCCGGCGGCTGGGGCGCGCTGCTCATCCTGGGTGAGCACGAGAAGGAGCTGAGCGGCGCCGAGGCCCACACGACCAACAACCGCATGGAGCTGACCGCGGTCATCCGCGCCCTGGAGGCGCTCAAGCGCCCGGTCGCGGCGCGCATCTACACCGACTCGCAGTACGTGCGCCGCGGCATCACGGAATGGCTGGCGTCGTGGAAGGCGCGCCAGTGGCGCACCGCCGACAAGAGGCCGGTGAAGAACCAGGACCTGTGGCAGCGCCTCGACGAGGTGTGCCGCGGGCACACGCTCGAGTGGCACTGGGTGCCCGGGCACGCCGGCGTCCCGGGAAATGAGCGCGTCGACCGGCTCGCCAACGAAGCCATCGACGCCCTGCCGGGCGCCTTGCGGTAGACTTTCGCCCGCCATGCGCCAGATCGTCCTCGACACGGAAACCACCGGACTTGAGCCCGCACTGGACCATCGCATCATCGAGATCGGCTGCGTCGAGCTGATCAACCGCCGCCCCACGGGGCGCACCTTCCACCGCTACCTCAATCCCGAGCGCGACATCGACGAGGGTGCCGTCGCGGTACACGGCATCTCGCGCACCGAGCTCGACGGCCAGCCGCGGTTCGCGGAGGTCGCCGACGAGCTCCTGCAGTTCATAACCGGCGCCGAGCTCGTGATCCACAACGCGGCCTTCGACGTCGCGTTCCTTGACCACGAACTCGGGCGCCTGCCCGGTGAGCGGCGTACCGTGAACGCCCTGTGCCAGGTGCTCGACACCCTGGCGCTGGCGCGCGAGCTGCATCCGGGACAGCGCAACAGCCTCGATGCGCTGTGCAAGCGCTATGACGTCGACAACTCGGCGCGCGAGCTGCACGGCGCGCTGCTGGACGCCCGCATCCTCGCCGACGTCTACCTCGCGATGACCGGCGGCCAGACCGCGTTCGCGCTGCTGGATGCGCAGGCCGCGCCGGCCGCGGCGGACGGCAGCCGCGCCACGCGCGCACCGCTGCGCCTCGCGGCGCCGCTCCTGGTGCTCGCCGCGAGCGCCGCCGAGCTCGATGCGCACGCAGCGATGCTCGCCCTGATCGCCAAGGCCAGCGGTGGCCGCTGCCTGTGGCCGGCGGACGCCGCGGCCACCGCGACCGTGACCGCCGTCCCGCCCGTCCAACTCTCCAGTGCCTGAAAGAAACATGACTCCTGAGATCAGAAAGTGCCGCATCGGCATCATCGGCCTGGGCTACGTCGGCCTGCCGCTCGCGGTGGAGTTCGGCAAGCACTACGACACGGTCGGATTCGACGTCAACGAGGAGCGCATCACGCAGCTCAAGCGTGGGCGTGACCTGACGCTCGAGGTCAGCCGCGCGGAGCTGAAGGAGGCCCGGCACCTCACCTTCACCACCGACCTCAAGAAGCTGCGCTCGACGCAGGTCTTCATAGTGACGGTGCCCACGCCCATCGACGACTACAAACGGCCCGACCTCACCGCGTTGCGGCGCGCCAGCCAGACGGTCGGCTCGGTCATGCGCAAGGGGGCGGTGGTGGTCTATGAGTCCACCGTGTATCCCGGCTGCACCGAGGAGGTCTGCGTGCCGATCCTCGAGGAGGTGTCCGGGCTGAAGTTCAACCGCGACTTCTTCGCCGGCTACAGCCCCGAGCGCATCAACCCGGGCGACAAGCAGCACCGGCTCACGACCATCCGCAAGGTGACCTCGGGCTCGACCCCGGAGGTCGCCGAGTTCGTCGATCGCCTGTACGGCTCGATCGTCAAGGCCGGCACCCACCGCGCCTCCAGCATCCGCGTGGCCGAGGCCGCCAAGGTCATCGAGAACACGCAGCGCGACGTCAACATCGCCCTAATCAACGAACTGGCGCTGATCTTCAACCGCCTCGGCATCGACACCGAGGAGGTGCTGGAGGCGGCCGGCAGCAAGTGGAACTTCCTGCCGTTCCGGCCCGGGCTGGTCGGCGGCCACTGCATCGGCGTCGACCCGTACTACCTCACCCACAAGGCGCAGGAGATCGGCTACCACGCCGAGATGATCCTCGCCGGGCGGCGCCTGAACGACAACATGGCGCTCTACGTCACCGGGCAGATCACGCGCCTGATGAGCACCAAGCGCATCCACGTGAAGGGGGCGCGCGCCCTGGTGCTCGGGGCCACCTTCAAGGAGAACTGCCCCGACATCCGCAACTCCAAGGTCGTGGACGTGGTGCGCGAGCTGCGCAGCCACGGTGCCAAGGTCGACGTCTACGACCCCTGGGCAAGCCCGAAGGAGTTCCACCACGAGTACGGGCTCAGCCTCACCCGCGAGCTCAAGCCCGCGCGCTACGATGTCGCCGTCGTGGCCGTGGCGCACCGCCAGTTCAAGGAGCTCGGTGCCCGCGGCGTGCGCCGTCTGTGCAAGTCCAACCACGTACTGTACGACATCAAGCACGTGTTCCCGGCGAAGGCGGTCGACGGGCGACTATGAAGATCCTCGTAACCGGCGCCGCCGGCTTCATCGGCTCGCATACCACGCGCAAGCTGCTGGAGCGCGGTTACGAGGTCGTAGGACTCGACAACATGAACGAGTACTACGACGTGACGCTGAAGGAGGCGCGGCTCGCGCGCCTGACGGCGCGCCCCGGATTCCGCTTCGAGAAGCTCGACCTCGCCGACGATGCGGCGATGCGGGCGCTGTTCGCGCGCGAGAAATTCCAGCGCGTCGTGCACCTCGCCGCACAGGCAGGCGTGCGCTACTCGCTGCAGGAGCCACACACCTACGTGCGCAGCAACGTCACCGGCACGCTGAACGTGCTCGAGGGCTGCCGCCACAACGGCGTCGAGCACCTGGTTTACGCCTCGACCAGCTCGGTCTACGGCGCCAACACCAACATGCCCTTCTCGGTGCACGACCCGGCCGACCATCCGCTCTCGCTGTACGCCTCCACCAAGCGCGCCAACGAGCTCATGGCCCACAACTACGCGGCGCTCTTCAAGCTGCCGACCACCGGCCTGCGCTTCTTCACCGTCTACGGTCCATGGGGGCGCCCCGATATGGCGCTCTTCATGTTCACGCGCAACATCCTCGAGGGCAAGCCGATCGATGTCTTCAACCACGGGCACCATCGCCGTGACTTCACCTACGTGGAGGACATCGCCGAGGGCGTCGTGCGTGCCAGCGAGCGCATCGCGCAGCCGGACCCCGCCTGGCGCAGCGACGCCCCCGACCCGGCGACGAGCTCGGCGCCCTGGCGCCTGTACAACATCGGCAACAACCAGCCGGTGCAGCTGATGCGCTACATCGAAGTGATCGAGGAGTGCCTGGGCCGCAAGGCGCAGAAGAACTTCCTGCCGATGCAGCTCGGCGATGTCCCGGAGACATTCGCCGACATCGAGGACCTGGTGCGCGACGTCGGCTACCGTCCCGCGACCCCCATCGAGGTGGGCGTGCGCGCCTTCGTCGACTGGTTCTGCAAGTACTATGGCTATAAGCCCTGAAGGAACCTGACGCGATGGCGACCCCGCTGCAACCGAAATCCGCCCCGGCCATGCAGGTGCCGCTCCTTGACCTGAAGCTCCAGTACGAGCCCCTGGCCCGCGAGATCCAGGAGGCCATCGGGCGCGTGTGCGCCAGCCAGCACTTCATCCTCGGCCCGCAGGTGAAGGAGCTCGAGGGCGC
This sequence comes from Pseudomonadota bacterium, assembly GCA_018241425.1. Taxonomy (GTDB): domain Bacteria; phylum Pseudomonadota; class Gammaproteobacteria; order Steroidobacterales; family Steroidobacteraceae; genus 13-2-20CM-66-19. Next base: position 67,128 of record JAFEDU010000004.1, on the reverse strand, counting down.
GATCGCCTCCTACAGCCAGTGCCGCTTCGGCATCGGGGTGTCCTCCGGCACCGATGCGCTGCTGCTCGCGCTGATGGCGCTCGGCATCGGGCCCGGCGACGAGGTGATCACGAGCCCGTTCACCTTCTTCGCCACGGCCGGCACCATCGCGCGCGCCGGCGCGCGCCCGGTGTTCTGCGACATCGATGCCGCGACCTTCAACCTCTCGCCCGCAGCGGTCGAGGCCTTCGTGGCCGGGCAGTGCGAGATGCGCGCCGGGGTCCTCACGAACAAGCGCACCGGCGGCCGCGTCCGCGCCCTGATGCCGGTGCACCTGTACGGCCAGGTCGCCGACATGGACCCGCTGATGGCGATCGCGCGGCGCGGCAGCCTAAAGGTCATCGAGGACGCCGCGCAGGCGATCGGGGCCGCGGATGCCCAGGGCCGGCGCGCCTGCAGCTTCGGCGACATCGGTTGCCTGTCGTTCTTCCCGACCAAGAACCTTGGCGCGTTCGGCGATGCGGGCCTGTGCGTGGCGAACGATGCGTCGCTGGCCGAGCGCATGGAGGTGCTGCGGGTGCACGGCGGCAAGCCCAAGTACTACCACGCCCTCATCGGCGGAAACTTCCGCATCGATGAGCTGCAGGCCGCCGTGCTCAACATCAAGCTCAGGCACCTGGACGCCTGGAGCGCGGCCCGGCAGCGCAACGCGGCGTTCTACGACGCCGCCTTCGCGCGCGCCCAGCTGGGCGCCGCGGTCCGCACCCCGGTCGCCAACCCCGGCGGCCGGCACATCTATAACCAGTACGTCATCCGCGCGCGCGACCGCGATGCGCTGCGCGCGCACCTGGCAGGCGCGGGCGTGGGCACGGAGATCTACTATCCGGTGCCGCTGCACCTGCAGCAGTGCTTCGCCTACCTCGGCGGCAGCGCCGGGGACTGCCCGGAGTCCGAGCGCGCGGCGCACGAGACCCTCGCGCTGCCGATCTTCCCCGAGCTGCGCGAAACCCAGCTGCAATACGTAGTCGATACCGTCGCGGCGTACTACCGCCGCTGAGGGCGCCCGCGCGCCAAGCGCGCTCCAAGGAGAGGCCGATGAGCTTTACGCTGCGTCCCGGACCCCGCACCGCGATGTGGGCCAAGCTGAATGAGCACGCCGCGCGCCTGTCGGCCACACCCGTACGCGACCTGTTCGCGCGCGATCCGTCGCGCTACGCCCAGTTCTCGCGCGAGCGCGCCGGACTCCTGATGGACTTCTCGCGGCAGCGCCTGGACGCACCGGCCCTCGCGGCCCTGCTGCAGCTCGCCGACGCGGTTGGGCTGGGGGAGCGCCGTGAGGCGATGTGGAAGGGTGAGCACATCAACGGCACCGAGGACCGTGCGGTGCTGCATGTCGCCCTGCGCCAGCCGGCCGGCGCGGGAATCGGGGGCGCGGCCATCGAGAAGCTCGTGATGGACGAGCGCACGCGCATGCTCGGATTTGCCGAGGGCGTGCGCGGCGGCACGATCCGCGGCAGCACCGGCCAACCGTTCCGCTGCGTCGTGAACATCGGCATCGGCGGCTCGGACCTGGGTCCCGCCATGGCGGTGCAGGCGCTGCGCGCATACACCCAGGGCGCGCCGCGCTGCGAATTCGTCTCCAACGTCGATGGCTGCCGTCTTGCGGAGGTGTTGGAAACCGCCGACCCGGCCACGACGCTCTTCATCGTCGCCTCCAAGACCTTCACGACGCTCGAGACCCAGACCAACGCCCAGACCGCGCGCGCGTGGCTCGCCGGGCGCCTCGGGACCGCGGCGGTGCCGAAGCACTTCGCCGCGGTCTCGGTGAACCACCAGGCGATGGACGCCTTCGGCGTGCACCCGGAATACCGTTTCCAGATGTGGGATTGGGTGGGCGGGCGCTACTCGGTGTGGTCCTCGATCGGCGTGGCACTCGCCGTCGCCATCGGTGCGCGCAACTTCGAGGCCTTCCTGGGCGGCGGGCACGAGGTCGACGAGCATTTTCGTTTAAGCCCCTGGGGCGACAACCTGCCCGCGCTCATGGGGCTGATTGGTGTCTGGAACATCAACTTCATGCACCTGCCGACGCTCGCGGTGCTGCCCTACGACGATTCGCTGCGGCGCTTCCCGGCTTACCTGCAGCAGCTGGAGATGGAGAGCAACGGCAAGTCCGTGATGCTCGACGGGACGCCGGTGGAGTGCGAGACCGAGTCCGTCATCTGGGGTGAGCCGGGTAACAATGCGCAACACTCCTTCTTCCAGCTGCTCCACCAGGGTACGCAGCGCGCGGCGCTCGACTTCCTGCTGCCGGCCCGGTCGTCCTGCGGCAACCAGGCCCAGCAGAACCTCGCCATCGCCAGCTGCCTTGCGCAGGCGCAGGCTTTCATGGCCGGCCAGAGCGCCGAGGTGGTGCGCGAGGAGCTCAGGCAGCAGAAGCTGCCACCTGAGCGCATCGAGGCGCTGATCCCCCACAAGATCGACCCGGGCAGCCGCCCGAGCACCATCGTGCTGTTCAGGCAGACCGACCCGGCGACGCTCGGGCGTCTCATCGCCCTCTACGAACACAGCGTGTTCACGCAAAGCGTGGTCTGGGGCATCAACGCGTTCGACCAGTGGGGCGTGGAACTGGGCAAGAAGCTGACGGCGCAACTCGTCCCAGCCGTGGAGGACCCCCGCGGCCAGCACGGGGCAAGCCCGGGCGTACAGCAGCTCCTGGGCGTGGTCGAGCGCTGGCGCGGGTGATAACCCTACCGGGTGCGTCCGCCTCGGGCACCGGCACCCCGACTTGCGGCCCCCTGAGGGAACAGACCTAGGGACCCGGCGGTCTTACCGCGCGTGGCTTACCCACCGCAAAGGCGCGTCCGCAGGTCGGCCGACCGACGTATAGTGCCGCCCCGGGGATGCACCGGCCGCCCGTCGCAGCCGGGGCCTTCAAGACACTAGCAAGCGGAAAGTCGCTTCGAGAACGATGATGAGTGTGCGCCGAGTCCTGCTCGCGGGGTTGCTGTTCATGTGCGTGGCCGCGGTACACGCCCGCGGCGTCAGCCCCTACCTGCCGCTCAACCTCGACCCGGAACTGGAACGCGAGGTCGAGCGGGTACTCGTCCTGGGCGGCAAGCCGGTGATGACGCGCCCCATCGCGGCGGCGACGGTGCTGGACGCACTCCCGAAGGCCTGCGAGGTGGACGCGGTCCTGTGTGGCCGGGTGCGCCGGGCGCTCAAGCGCTACATGCAGAACACTGGCGTGGAGTTCCTGAGCCTCGAGGGCTCGGTCACCCACGGGGACCACGTGACCATCCCCAACCAGCACGGCCAGGACGAGCAGAGCCCCTATCAGGCCGCGGGCGCCGCCTACCTGCAGCCCTGGGACTACCTCCTGGTGAACGTGGGCGGCGTCGCCTACGACGGCCGGCAGAAGGCCACCGGCTCGTTCGTGAGTGTCGGGTCCGACTGGGCGCAGCTGGATATCGGGTACCGCGATCACTGGTGGTCGCCGATGACCGACAGCTCGACGCTCATCAGTACCGAGGCGCCGACGATGCCCTCGGTGACGATCTCCAACTACGCGCCCCTCACGCGGCTCGGCTGGCAGTACGAGGTGTTCCTGGCGCGCATGTCCTACTCGGACAAGATCGTGCTCACCAACGGGGACTTCACGGCCGGCTATCCCAAGTTCGCCGGTGCCCGGCTGGGTATCGAGCCGGGCAACGCCGGCTGGTCGCTGTCGGCAAACCGCGTGATCATCTTCGGCGGCGGCGCCGCCGGCGGGCAGTCCTTCTGGAGCGTGCTGCAGGCCTTCTTCGATCCGACCAAGGCACAGACCACCGGTTTCGGCACCGAGGACGTGATCGGCAAACAGGAAGCCTCGCTGACCAGCCGCTTCATCTACCCGGGCCGTATCCCGTTCTCGATCTATTTCGAGTATGCGGGCAACGACACTGCCTCGGGCAACCGCCTGTCGTTCTCCAAGACCGACCTGTCGGTCGGGCTGCAGTTCCCGCGCCTCGGTCCGTTCGACGTGACGTACGAGTTCTCCGAGTGGCAGCCGACGTGGTACGTGCACGGCTTCAGCTCCGTGCAGACCGGCTACGAGGACGGCATCACCAACTACCTCCTGAGCATCGGGCACTGGTTCGGCGACCAGCGGGTGTTCGGCGATGCGATCGGCGGCCAGAGCAACATGCTACGCATCGGCTGGGAGCCGGGCGAGCAGGGGCGCCTGGAGCTGACGCTGCGCTCGCTGGTCAACGACTCCTACTACTCGGTGACCTCGACACCCTTTGCGTACCACCACGCCAACATGGGCACGCTCATGTACTCGCGTCCCGTCGGTGACAACATCCTGGGCGCACAGGTCGACTACGGCCGCGACGTCTTCGGCGGCCACTACTCGCGCTTCTCCGCGTTCTACCGCTACGGCGATGCGCTGCACGGTGGCGCGGACGACACCGACGAGGCGGCCGAATACGAGCGCCCCGACCACACCGAGGTGCACGTCGATGTGGGTGCGGTCGCGAGCAGCATCCTGGCCGACATAACCAGCGACACCCCGCGGATCAACTCCGGCACTGGCGTGGGCCCCCACCTGACGATCGGCGCGCGCCGCGGGATGACCGACCACCAGGACATCGGCGCGGCCATCGATGCGGATGACGTCCACGGCGTCTCCCTCGTCGGCGCGCGCATCGTCGACTGGCGCTGGCGCTTCAACAATCCGCTGGCGCTCAACCTGTTCCTGGGGGCGGCCCGCTACGCCGCCGCCACGCCGGCCTACGGGTTCTACTATGGCGCGGGCCTGCAGTGGCGCGAGGTGATCCCGCACTGGGACGTGGGCGTCGACTACCGCTACGCGCAAAAGGTCGACCGGCTGCGCACCCTTCCGGGCGAGCCGCAGTCCGGCTATCGGCCCGACGCGTACTACGACATCAGCATGGCGACGCTGTACGTGTCGCGGAAGTTCTGAGCGGCCGCCGCCTCATGGCCAGCGGGGGTTTCAAGCAGGTTGTTGGGGGCGCCGCGACCGCGGCGGCCGCGCCCGTGACGCCTACCGTCTTCTTTTTCTGCCGCCTGGGCGACATGGTGATGGTGACGCGCATGCTGAACCTGCTGCATCGCCGCTACGGGCGGCCGTGCCAGGTGATCGGCACCGGTTCCTGGACGCCCACGACCTACTTCGGCAACCCCGACGTTGCCTCCGTGTGGGCGTTCCACCGTCACCTGCCGTTCCTGCTGGACTCGGCGTGGCGTCCCGTGCGGCGCGCGCTGAAGGACAGCGCCCCGGGACCGATTTACATCTGCGAGCGCCACTACCGGCAGTTGCCGCGCATCCGCCGCATGCTGCGGCTCGCGGGCGTTGACCCGGCCCGCTGCGTGTTCCTCACCGACCAGCCCGTGATCGAGGGACAGCACCTGGTCGATCGGATGGTCGCGCTCGGTTACCGCACCCCCGCTGCGCTGCGCGAGGTGGACTACCCGGCGCCCCCGCAAGACGCCCTCAACGGCCCGCGCCTGTACGTTCTGGATGCGGAGCGGCGGGAGCGCGACCGCATGCTGCGCGAGCGGGGATGGGCGGGGCGCGAGCTGATCCTGGTGCAGCCGGGCAACCACCGCAGCATGGGACCGCGACGCGAGCGCTGGCGGCGCCTCAACACCGACGACAAGTGGTGGCCGGTCGAGCGCTGGTCGGAGCTCCTCCGCCGGATCCACGCCGCCCGCCCCGGGGCGCTCCTGGTCCTGCGCGGCTCGCAGGAAGAGGTGCCGATGCTCGGGGAGATCCGTGACGCTACCGGGCTTGCGGATGTGGTGACTATCGGGACCACGCTGCGGGAGCTGTACGCCCTGTGCGAGATCGCCAGCAGCGTGGTTTCGGTCGATACCGGTCCGGCCCATGCGACCGCCGCCCTGAGCGTGCCGCTCGTGGTGCTCTACGGTGCCGAGGCACCCGCTTCCTGGCTGCCGCGCAGCCCGGACGGGAGCCCCGTGCTGAGCGTGGGCGGCCCGCCGGTCTCCAGCCGGGCCGATGCGGTTTCCGTGGACACCTTCTTTAGCACCTGGTGCAGGCTCACGGGCGCCGGGGGCCCGGCTGCGTCCTCGGGCGCTGCCTGAGGCTTCCGGCCGTGCCGCTCCGCATCCAGTACAATAGCGAGTTGCGCCGCAGTGCCGGCACCAAGACGAAAATCGGCCGCGTGACGCCCTTGCCTACTGATAAAGGTCAACGATGCGAGTGATCCGACCGCTGCGCGGGCTGCTTTGGGCCCTGGTGCTCCTGCTGGGCTGCATTGCGGGATCCCCCGAGCTCGCGATGGGGCAGAGCGCGCCCAGTGCCGAGCAACTGCAGATCTTCCAGGGCTTAAGCCCCGAGCAGCAGCAGGCCATCCTCGAGTCGATGACCAAGGGCGGTGCCGGGGGCCTGGGGACCTCCGACCAGTCCGGCTTCGGAACCGGGGACCGCACCTCGACCGACCAGTTCGGGCGGGCGCGCTCCTTCAACCCCTACGGCACGAGCGACGCCAAGGGCAAGGCGGGTGACCGCAAGAAGCTCGACGAGGAGGATCAGGAAGAGGAGGACTCGCTGATCCCGGTGCTGAAGGCGCGCGACTGGGTGATCGTGGAGATCGACTTCCAGCTGCCGCCGCGGCCCGTGCCCCCGTACGAATCCTCCCTGTACGCGCCCCAGAGCACCCAGGCGGTCGCGATGGCTGCCGCCACCGACGCGCAGAAGGCGCAGGCGGCGCAGACCGCCGCCGGTGCGGGATTGGCGAGCAATGGCGCCGCCGCCAGCAACGGCGTCGGGACCAATGCCAGCGGCCTGCCCATGACCGCCTTCGAGGCCTCCCTGACCGAGGACAAGCGCACCCGCATCGAGAAGCTCATGGAGCTGGTGCGCTCCAAGAATCCGTACCGGCTCGGGGCCGACGGCAGCCTGGCGTTGCCCGGCTTCGCGCCGATGCAGCTCCTGGGCCTCACCGAGGAGCAGGCGACGCTGCGGCTCAAGGTGGAGCCGGCATTCCGCGGGCTGGACGTGCGCCTGACGCGCCTGCCGCTGAAGAAGACCGGCATGGAGGGACTGAAGCCCTTCGGTTACGACCTGTTCGACCATGACCTGTCGACGTTTGCCCCGTCCACCAACGTGCCGGTGCCGTCCGAGTACGTCGTCGGCCCGGGCGACCAGCTCATCGTGCAGCTGTACGGCACGCAGAACCGGCACCTGCAGCTGGTGGTCGGCCGCGATGGCAAGATCAACCTGCCCGACATCGGGCCCGTGGCCGTGGCGGGCCTCAGCTACGACGCCGCGCGCGATGCGATCGAGTCGCGGGTCGGCCGCCAGATGATGGGAACGCACGCGAGCGTCTCCATGGGCGACACGCGTTCCATCCGCGTCTTCGTGGTCGGCGAGGCGCGTTATCCCGGTACCTACACCGTGAGCGGCCTCGCCACCATCACCTCGGCGCTGTATGCCTCGGGCGGCGCCAAGCGCGCCGGCTCGCTGCGCAACGTCCAGCTGAAGCGCCATGGCGAACTGGTGCGGCGCTTCGACCTGTATGACCTGCTGATCCGCGGCGACACCAGCGATGACGTGAAGCTGCTCTCCGGCGATGTCATCTTCATCCCGCCCGTGGGGGCGACCGTCAGCATCGATGGCGAGGTGCGGCGACCGGCCATCTACGAGGTGAAGGGCAACGCGACGGTGGCTGACGTGCTGGAGCTCGCCGGCGGCGTCACCCCGGAAGCGGACCTGTCCAATGCCATGCTCACCCGCATCGACGCGGCCCAGCACCGCGTCGTGGTGCCGGTGGACCTCACTGGCGGTGCGCGTGTCGAGGCCGTGCGCAACGGCGACCTGGTGCGGGTCATGCGCCTGCGCCCGACGCTGGACTCCGGGATCCAGATCGCGGGGCACACCTTCTCGCCGGGCTCGTATGCCTATCACCAGGGTATCCGCCTGACGGACGTGATCCCCTCCGTCGATGACCTGCGGCCGGATGCCGACCTGCATTACCTCCTCATCCGCCGTGAAGTGCCGCCCGACCGCCACATCACGGTGCTGTCCGCGGACCTCGCGGCGGCGCTGCGCGCGCCGGGCTCGGACCTCGACACGCCCCTGATGCCGCGCGACCGCATCACGGTGTTCGACCTGGCCTCCGGCCGCGACCAGGTGATCCAGCCGCTGCTCGAGGAGCTGCGGGTGCAGGGCACCTCCGCACAGCCGACCCAGACCGTACATGTCGCCGGCCAGGTCAAGGTGCCGGGCGAATACCCGCTCGAGCCCGGGATGCGCGTGGCGGACCTGGTGCGTGCCGGCGGCGGCGCCGCGGATGCGGCTTACGGCTCCCAGGCCGAGCTGGCGCGCTATGTCGTGGGCGACTCGCGCCAGACCAAGCTGATCCCGATCGACCTGGCCTCGGCCCTGCGCGGTGACCCGAACGCCAATATCACGCTCCAGGCCTTTGACACCCTCACGATCAAGCAGGTGCCGCTGTGGAGCGACCAGGAGGTCGTGGTGCTGAAAGGGGAGGTGCGCTTCCCCGGTGCATACAACATCCGCCGCGGCGAGACGCTCAAGTCGGTGATCGAACGCGCCGGCGGACTTACCAACTTCGCCTTCCCTGAGGGCAGCGTGTTCACTCGCGAATGGCTGCGCAAGCGCGAGCAGGAGCAGCTCGACCAGATCGCGGCCCGCATGCAGACCGACATCACCGCGCTGGCGATCTCGGCGGCGGCCAACGGTGTCGCTGGCGGCGGTACCTCGACCATTACGCTCGGGCAGTCGCTGCTCGGGCAGGTGCGCGGGGCGCGCGCGGTGGGCCGCATGGTCATCGACCTGCCGCGGCTGATGCGCGAGCGCGTTGGTTCCGCCGACGACATCGTGTTGCGCGACGGCGACCAGCTGATCGTGCCGCGCTTCCAGCAGCAGGTCACCGTGATGGGCGAGGTGCAGAACTCGACCTCGCTCCTCTACAACCCGCGCCTGACGCGCGAGGACTACATCTCGCTGAGCGGCGGGGTGACGCGCCGCGCCGACCGCAGTCGCATCTACGTCGTCCGTGCCAACGGCGGCGTGGTCTCGAGCGAGGGCAGCCGCTGGTTCGAGCACAACTCGGGCGTGAAGATGCAGCCGGGCGACACGATCGTGGTGCCGCTCGATACCGAGCGCATGCCACCGCTGCCGTTCTGGCAGGCCGTCACGGGCATTCTCTACAACGTGGCGATCGCGGTTGCGGCAGTGCACTCCTTCTAGGCGCGTGCGTTTGACAAGGCGTGGAGGCGCTTCTAGGCTCAACGTTCAATCGTTGAACACACCGATCCACGCGCCGCGGAGCGGGCACCGACTATGAGTGTGGACGAGATGCCGCTGCAGCTCATGCGCCTGATCGCCGCCAACCCGCGCGTGAGCCAGCGCGAGCTGGCCGGCGAGTTCGGCATCAGCCTCGGCAAGGTCAACTACTGCCTGCGGGCCCTGGTGCAACAGGGCTACGTACGGGCAGTGCCGCTCAGGAACAGCCGCAACCGGGTGGCGTACCGCTACCTTCTGACCCCGGACGGCGTTGCGCAGAAGGCGCTGCTCACCGGTCGGTACCTGCGCATCAAGATGCGCGAATACGAGACGCTGCGATCCGAGATCGAGCAGCTGCGGCGGGAGGCCTCCGGCAGGGGTGCGCGCACGACGCCCGCGCGCGGCACGGGGACCTGGGGCAGACACCGGATGGAGAACAGATGAGCACCTATGAGGTCGTGGTCGACCGCAAGATCCGCGTAGCGCTGGTCGGCTGCGGGCGCATCGCGCAGCGCCATTTCGAGGCGATCGCGGCGCATGGCGAGCGCATGGAACTGGTCGCCGTGTGCGACGGCGACCGCGCAGCGCTCGAGGCCGCGACCGCGCGCACCGGGGCGCCGGGATACAACTCCCTCACCAGCATGCTCGACGGCTGCGATGCCGACGTGGTGCTCCTGTGCACTCCCAGCGGCCTGCACGCGCCACAGACCGTGCAGGTGGCCGCCGCTGGCCGGCACGTGATCACCGAAAAGCCCATGGCGACCCGCTGGGCCGACGGCAAGCGCATGGTGGAAGCCTGCGATGCCGCCAACGTGCGGCTGTTCGTCGTCAAGCAGAACCGCCGCAACGCGACGCTGCAGCTGCTCAAGAAGGCCGTCGACAACAAGCGCTTCGGGCGCATTTACATGGTCAACCTCAACGTCTTCTGGAGCCGGCCGCAGAGCTACTACGACGGCGCCCGCTGGCGCGGCACCTGGGAGTTCGACGGCGGCGCGCTCATGAACCAGGCGAGCCACTATGTCGATCTGGTCGACTGGCTGATCGGGCCGGTGGAAAGCGTGCAGGCCTACACCGCAACGCTGGCCCGCGACATCCAGGTGGAGGACACCGCGGTCGTGGGCATCCGCTGGCGCTCCGGGGCGCTGGGCTCCATCAACGCGACGATGCTGACTTACCCGAAGAACTACGAGGGCTCGATCACGGTGCTCGGCGAGACCGGCACCGTGCGCGTGGGTGGCGTCGCGGTCAACAAGATCGAGCACTGGGAGTTCGCGAGCCCGGAGCCCGAGGATGCGCAGGTCGAGGAGGCCAGCTACGCCACGACCTCGGTGTACGGCTTCGGACACCCGCTTTACTACGACAACGTGATCCGCACCCTGCGGGGTGAGGCGGAGCCCGAGACCGACGGGCGCGAGGGACTGCGATCGCTCGAGGTCCTGATCGCGAGCTACCTGTCGGCCCGCGACGGGCGCCGCGTCGCGCTGCCGCTGGAGTACTGAAGCCGTGGCCACGGTCCATGCGAGCGCGATCGTCGACGCCGGTGCCAGCATCGGGGAGGGCACCCGGATCTGGCACTGGACGCACGTGTGCGCCGGTGCGCGGATCGGTGCGGACTGCTCGCTCGGCCAGAACGTCTACGTCGGCAACCGGGTGCAGATCGGACGTAACGTGAAGATCCAGAACAACGTCTCGGTGTACGACAACGTGACGCTGGAGGACGATGTTTTCTGCGGGCCGAGCATGGTCTTCACCAACGTCTACAACCCGCGCTCGGCCGTGAGCCGCAAGCACGAGTACCGCGACACGCTGGTGCGCCGCGGCGCGACGCTTGGCGCCAACTGCACCATCGTGTGCGGCACCACGATCGGCGAGTACGCATTCGTGGGTGCCGGAGCTGTCGTCAACCGCGACGTGCCGCCACACGCCCTCGTGGTGGGCGTGCCGGCTCGACAGATCGGCTGGATGAGCCGGCACGGCAGGCGCCTCGGGCTGCCGCTCGAGGGCAACGGCGAGGCCCGCTGCGACGAGAGCGGCGAGCGCTATGTGCTGCGCGACGGCGTGTGCATTGCGGTGGGGACCGTGTGACGCGGCCGCTGCGCACGGTGAGCGTAGTCGGAGCCCGGCCTCAGTTCGTGAAGCTGGCCCCCGTGGCGCGCGCCATGGCGCGCTCGCGCCAGCCGATCGCCGACTGCATCGTCCATACCGGGCAGCACTACGACGAATCGATGTCGAAGGTGTTCTTCGACGAGCTCGAGATCCCGCGGCCGACGGTGAACCTCGGCGTGGGCTCGGGTTCGCAGGGCGCCCAGACCGCCCGCATGCTGGAGGCGATCGAGCGCTACCTCCTGGAAACGTCCCCGGATGCCGTGATCGTGTACGGGGACACGAATTCGACCCTCGCGGGGGCACTCGCCGCCGCCAAGCTGCACATTCCCGTGGTGCACGTCGAGGCGGGCCTGCGCAGCTTCAACCGGCGCATGCCGGAGGAGCTGAACCGGATAGCCACCGATCATCTGTCCCAGCTGCTGTGCGCGCCGACCGATACCGCGATGGCGAACCTGGCGCTCGAGGGCCTCGCGCCCCGGGCGCAGCTGACCGGAGACGTGATGTACGACGCCGTGCTCTTCAGCGCGCGCCTGGCCGCTTCACATTCCGCGATCCTGGACTCACTCAAGGTCCGCGGGGCGACCTTCGGTGTCGCCACCGTGCATCGCGCGGAAAACACATCCCCGGCGGAGCTGCGTACGCTGCTGACGGCCCTCAACCAGGCCGCCGAGCGCTTCGGCCAGATCGTGTTCCCGGTCCATCCGCGCACCGCCGCGGTGCTGCGTGAGGCGGTCAGCGACTGGCAGCCCGGGCGCAACCTGCTGATCACGGACCCGCTGGGCTACCTGGACATGCTGGCCCTGGTGCAGGCAGCGCGCTGCGTCCTGACGGACTCCGGGGGACTGCAGAAGGAGGCATACTTCCTCGGCCGACCCTGCATCACCCTGCGCAACGAAACCGAGTGGGTCGAGACCCTGAAGAACGGCGCCAACCAGATTGCCGGCAGCGACGGCTCCCGCGTGCTCGAGGCGCTCGAGCATCTCCCGGGGGCGGTACCGCAGCTGACCCCCGGGGCAGCCATGCGCGGACCGTTTGGCGATGGTCACGCCGCCACCCACATCGTCGCGGCTGTCTGCGAGCTTTGCGAGCATGGACATGAACCAGAACGTTGACCCGATAACACCCCAGATCAGCCTGTTCGCCATCGGACGCTTCCTGCTCCGCAACGCGAAACTCATCATCCTGTGCGTGCTGGTCGCCGGCATCGCTGGCGTAGCCCTCTCGTACGCGCTCACACGCTACTGGCGCTCGGAGGTCGTATTCGCCCCAACCAACGGCTCCGGCGGCATGGGAGATCTCGGTGGCGGCAGCCTCGGGGGGCTTGCGGCGTTGGCGGGAGTCAGTCTCGGTGGCGCCGGCAAGCGCTCCGAGGAGTTCCTCGAGTACCTGCGCTCGCAGGGATTCACGCGTGAGTTCATCCAGAAGCACAACCTGCTCCCCGTGCTGTTTGCAAACAAGTGGGATGCGCACGCGGGCAAGTGGAAGACCGACGATCCGCCGACGCTGTCGGACGGGGAGAAGCGCTTCTCCAAGAAGCTCCGCCAGATTACCGAAGATCGCCGCACCGGCATCGTGAAGCTGTCCATCACCTGGAGCGATCGCGAGCTGGCCGCCCAGTGGGCCAACCAGTTCATCGCGGAGGCCGACGATGCGCTGCGGCAGCGCGCCATCGCCGAGTACACCCGCAGCCTTGCGTACCTGACCAACGAGACCGCGAACACCTCCGTGGTCGAATTGCGGGCGGCAATCTACAAAGCCATGGAGTCGGAGCTGCGCGATGCGATGCTGGCGCGGACGCGCGACGCCTACGCATTCAAGGTTCTCGATCCTGCGGTCCCCCGCGACTTCAAGGACCGGGACAGCCCCAACCGCATACTGTACGGGCTGGGCGGAGCACTGCTGGGGCTGCTGGCGGGCATCGTAATCGCAGCATCGCGCCGGCGCCGCACGAGCTGACAAGTCCTCGTGCAGTTCCTGGACTACGTGCACGCATGCTGCCTGATCGGGGTGGCCCTCTACGTATGGCAGCGCGAGCCGGCGCGGCTCCTGCTGACGCCGCTGACGCTCCTGGGTTTCTTCGTGCTCTATGGGGTCGGCACGATCATCTATTTCGCCGACGGCGACGCCGTCCAGGAGGTGCGCGATACCGTCTCGCTGTGCCTGATCCTCATGTGGTTCTGCCTGATCATCGGGATCGAGCTGGCGCGCGCATCGTTCTCGCGGCTGGCCAACGTCTCGGCATACAACGTCCGCAGCTGGTCGCAGACCCCGCTCCGCGACGACGGCGCCAACAACCAGCTCCTGGCTGCGACCGGGATCGTGGTGGCGCTCTTCATGCTCGCCATGTTCGTCGGCATGGGGAAGCTGGGGCAGATCGCCACGTTCTTTGCACTGGACTCCACCCGCGAGAAGCAGAACTTCCGTTTCGAGCTGGGCGGGCAGGGCGGCTACCTCTACCAGATGCTGGTGGTCTGCATCGCGCCCTTCCTCAGCTTCCTGCTGCTCGTCAAGGGACTCGTCACCCGCAGTCGTTACGTATTCATCACCGGTGCGGTTCTCGCGGTCGTGCTGTTCGCCGCCAAGGTCGGCACCTTCCAGAAGATCATCTGGGTCGTATACGTCCTGCAGCTGGTAATCCTGTTCCAGGTCTCGAAGCGCCTGGAGATCGGGCTCGGGCGGATTCTGCTGCTGCTGGTGGTGCTACTCGGGGGCGCCGTCGGCGCCGCGCTCGTGGCGCTGCCCGACCTGCAGGTCGGGGACGTCTCGGAGTGGCTCGCCTATCGCATCTTCGAGGTCAATGACGAGGTCGTATACCAGACCTTTTACGTCTACCCCGATCACCTGCCGCACACCTGGGGCATGAACATCGGGCTCATCCACTCGATCTTCGGATCCGGCGAGCTCACCTCGTCCTACGTGCGAGTGGCGAACTTCTTCGGCGCGGAGAATGCGACCTTCGATGCCTTCTATATCGCCGATGCCTGGGTCGACTTCTCGTACGCTGGCGTGATCGTGATGTCGCTGCTGGTCGGGTTCGTCGTCAAGGCGGTCGATATCTACGCGACCAGCCTCGGCAAGAGCCCGATAGCCGTGGCGCTGCTCGTGAGTGGCCTGTACGGCTTGTTCGAGCTCATGGTGACCTCGGCGTTCACCGCGTTTCTCTCCGGCGGGCTCATATTCATACCGCTGCTGGTGATGATCAGCGACGGCCTCGTGACCGACATCACGCGCGGGCGGGCCCAGTGGCAGAGATAGCGGTCGTAGGCTACGGGATCGGAAACGTCGGCTCGATTGTCAACATGCTGCGCAAGCTGCGGGTCTCGGCACAGGTCGTGACCGATGCGCATGCCCTCGCCAGTGCCAAGCGCGTCATCCTGCCGGGGATCGGCGCGTTCGATGCCTGCATGAGCTTACTGGATGACTCCGGGCTGCGCGGCGCCCTCATGGATTTCGCGCATTCGGGGAGGCCGCTCCTCGGGATCTGCGTCGGGATGCAGATGCTCACCTCCGGCAGCGAGGAGGGCCGGCTGCCCGGCCTCGGCCTCATCGAGGCGCACACGCGCAGGCTGCCGGATGCGCAGGGCCTGCGCATTCCCCACATGGGCTGGGACGCCGTTCGCTGGAACCAGCCGGAGCATCCCCTGGCACGCGGGCTGCTGGAGGAGAGCCGGTTCTACTTCGTGCACTCCTACTGTGTGTTGTGCGACAGCCCCCGGAACATGCTGGCATCCTGTGCCTACGGCATCGAGTTCGCAGCCGCTATCTGTTCCGGGAGCATCGCCGGCGTGCAGTTTCATCCCGAGAAGAGCCACCGCTTCGGCCTGCAGCTGCTCGCCAACTTCGCACAGACATGAGTTCGCTTCGACCCCGCGTGATCCCTTGTCTGCAGTTCGCCGACGGTGAGCTGTTCAAGACGCGTCGCTTCAAGGATCCCCAGTACCTCGGCGACCCGATCAACGCGGTCAAGCTCTTCAACGACCTGGAGTGCGACGAGCTCATCGTCTGCGACATCCGCGCCAGCCGTGACCACCGCGAGCCGGACTACGCGATGATCGAGGAGTTCGCCTCCGAGGCGTTCATGCCGCTCGCCTACGGCGGCGGAATCACGCAGCTCGAGCAGATTCGCCGCATCCTGTCGATCGGGATCGAGAAAGTGGTGCTGGGATCGGCAGCTCTCGGCGGAGCCCTGGTCCGGTCGGCCTCCGAGGTGTTCGGCGCGCAGAGCATCGTGGTGTCCATCGACGTGCACAAGCCGCTGTTCGGTCGCCGCGATGTCTACACCCTCAGCGGCACCAGGGCCGCCGGGATCGATCCGGTTCAGTACGCAAGACAGATGCAGGATTGCGGTGCCGGTGAGCTTTTCGTGCAGTCGATCGATCTGGAGGGGGCGCGCACCGGCTACGATCTTGCGCTCACACGGGAAATCGGCGCGACGGTCCAGATTCCCGTCATTGCATGCGGAGGAGCCGGTAGCCTTGCACACCTGGGCGAGGTACTCCACACCCCGGGCGTGTCGGCCGCCGCCGCCGGTACGATGTTCGTGCTTCACGGCAAGCACCGTGCACCGTTGATCAGTTACCCGCGGCCGGCCGAGATCGTTGCGCTCGGCAGCCGCCCCCGGAATCACTAAAGAGATGTCAAAGCCCTATCAGATCTGCACCCGCTGCATCATGGACACGACCGACCCGGACATCGTCTTCGATGCCGGGGGCGTGTGTAACCACTGCACCGGCTGGTTCAAGCGCGCCCAGTTCTACTCTCTGCCGCTCGCTGAGCGCACGCGTCAGCTCAACGCGCTGGTCGAGGAGATGAAGGCCCAGGGACGCGGGCACGACTATGACTGCATTATCGGCGTGAGCGGCGGGGTCGATTCCAGCTACCTCGCGATCAAGGTCAAGGAGCTCGGGCTCCGGCCACTCGCGATCCACGTCGACAACGGCTGGAACTCCGAGAAGGCCGTCGGCAACATCAAGCGGCTACTCGATGCGCTGCAGATCGACCTGTCCACGGTGGTGCTCAACTGGAAGGAGTTCCGCGAACTGCAGCTGGCTTTCCTGCGTGCCTCGACGCCGGACTCGGAAATCCCTTCTGACCACGCGATCGTGGCCTCCTTCTACAACGCCAGCGCGCGGCATCACATCGGCTACTGCATCAGCGGCATCAACTTCCGCACCGAGGGCATCCACGTGCGCGAGTGGTCGCAGGGGCACCTCGATGGCCGCTACATCAAGAGCGTCTACCGCCGCTTTACGGGCAAGCGCCTGAAGTACTTCCCGGTGATCCCGGTCGTGCGGCTGGTCCTGAACATCGTGCTGCACCGGCCACGCACGATTTTCATGCTCGACTACCTGGAGTACGACAAGGCGGAAGCCAAGCGCCTGCTGATGGACAAGTACGGCTGGGAAGACTACGGCGGAAAGCACTACGAGTCGCTCTACACCAAGTTCTACCAGGGCTGGATGCTTCCGCACAAGTTCGGCTACGACAAGCGACGCATGCACTTGTCCACCCTGGTCTGCAGCGGCCAGATGTCGCGCGCGCAGGCGCTGGACGAGATCGCATTGCCGGCGTATCCGCCCGACCAGATCGAGCCGGACACGGAGTTCGTTGCGAAGAAGCTCGGGGTCTCGCGCCAGGAGTTCGACGCCATCATGGCCTCGCCCCGGCGGCGCTACATGGACTACCCGAACCTGCAGAACCACTGGATCTTTGGTCGCGGGCTGGATCTCTACCGCTTTCTGCGCCACAAGCTGCGCTGGATCCGCTGATCGCCGATGGCTGTCCGCGTCGTATCGCGCGCCATAGCCCTGGGTAGCCTTACTGCAGCGGGGCAGCTTCTGGTCATCGGGACACTGCCGCTCTACTCGCGGCAGTTCGATCCCGGCGCCTACGGCGAGTACGTCATTTTCGTTGGCATCACGGCCGTGATCAGCGTGTTCGCCGGCCTGCGCTACGACTCGGCGATCGTGCTGCCGCGCCAGGCGATGATAGCGCAGGCGCTGAGCAGCCTGGTGATGGCGATTACGCTGGTCGTGGCTAGCGGCATTGCGCTGCTGGCGATCATCGCGCCCGCGCTGCTGTCGGGAGAGGCGTCCCAGGTCGGTCGATCCTTCGGCCTGGCGCTCGCGGCTGCGACCCTGGTCGGCGCGGTGCAGCGCTGCCTGACGAGCTGGTGCGTGCGGGACTCCCGATTCCTCAGCATCGGCGTCGGCCAGTTCACCTTCGCGCTGATGACCGTGGTGATGCAGCTGTTGCTGGTGCGGGTGATGCCCCAGTTGCCGGCGCTGGTGTGGGGATACGTCGGGGCGCTGGTGGCACAGAGCCTTTGCCTCGCGTTTCCGGCGCACCTGCCGGGCCACTGGCTGCGCGGAGCTTCACTGCGCGGCATGCGCATTGCGGCCGCTCGCTACCGCCGGTTTCCGACCTACATGGTCGGTTATGCCCTCGCATCCTCGGTTCGCGACCGGCTCATCCAGATCATGCTCGGCCTCGGGGCAGGTGCGGCGGCCGTCGGCCGGTTCGGGCTGGCTTACCGGGTGGCCTTTGCACCCAACTCGCTCATCTACAGCGCCGTATCCCCGATCTTCTACTCGATCGCAAGCCGCGGCACGCGGGAAGCCGTGGGCCGGATCGCCGGTGCCCTGGTCGAGACCATGTTTGTCGCCCTGGTGGTGCCCTATACCGCCTTCGCGATCGAGGCTCCCGGCCTCACCGACGAGCTGCTGTCTGAGAAATGGCATGGCACCGGCCCCTACCTGCGGGCGCTCGCCGCCCCCGCGCTGATGCTTGCGGCGACCTGCTGGCTCGACCGCGCCTTCGACTCCTTCCGGCGCCAACACGCCGGGTTCGCCCTCGAGGCGAGTTTCACCCTGGTATCCGTTGTGACCGTAGGCGTCTTGGCCCAGTTTCTGGACCCGGTCTCGGTCACGTGGGCCTTTGCCGCCCTGGGACTCATCTACTACTGGGTCTACTTCCTAACGACTTTCATCGCCTGCGGCTTCCCCCTTGCCGATTTTCGCCGCGCCTGTGGGTCGGGTCTGGGGGTGCTCTCGGTGGCGGTGGCCGGTGCAGCGACGGTTCACCAGGCGCACCTGGCGGTGGCGCGCGTTGCCGGCTATGGATTTCTTATGACGGTCGTGCTCGCCGGGTGGCTTAGGCTGCGCGGCGGGACTGCTATACTCAGGTCGCTTGCGCAGCTGCATGTTGGTGATCCCAGCGCCGGACAGCAGCGTCAGCGGGGGTAATTCAGTCGACGATGACTGTTGGAACGGGTACCGGCAGATACCGGCACGTGAACCGGCCGCTCGACATGGCGTACCCGATCCCGGCGCAAGTGCCGTGGCCATGAGGGCCACTTCAGGAATGGTGCCAGAACGGAGCCGGCCGAAGCGTCTCGTGCGCGGTCGTCCTCAGGGGCGGGCATGCGTCAGCGGCGCCGGCAGTTCTGCGTTGGATCGGTTTGCTGAGGTATGAGGACCGCGTGACCGGCGTGAGCGATTTGACATTATCCCCGGCGAGTTTCGTTCCAGGCACACTGCGGCGCGCTGTTCCGGCGATGGCCGCACTCGTCCTGTCCGCGTGCGGGGGGTCTTCCGGCTCGACACCCACATCCGAAGTTCTGAACAACCAGTCGACCGTTGCGACCGAGACCGGCGCGTACAGTGCGATCGTGCACATCCCGAACGGCCCGGCGGTCGTAGCCCTTTTTCCGGACGGGGCGGCCTACTACAGCCCGGACGGCTATAACCTGGGCGGAGGCGGCGCGACGATCGCCGCCTACAGCGGCAACCTGTCGGTGAAGCAGATCGCCGCGGTCGGCAGCGGCGTCGAGGCGCTCATGTCAGACGGCACGGTCTACATGAGTCCCGACGGCACCAACCTCGGCGGCGGGGGATCGACCCAGTTGGCTTACCAGGGCGAGGGCGTCGTAAACGCACTCGTGCCGGTTGGCAGCGGCGTGGACGCCATCTTCGCCAACAACGGTCCGGTTTACTACAGCCCCGACGGCCTCAATCTCGCCGGCGGCGGTAAGACCGTCAAGATCTATGCGGGCGGGCAGCAGGTCGTGCAGATCGTGCCCGTCGGTACCGCTGACGCGGTGGTGACGCTGTTCGACACCGGCACGACGTTCTACAGCCCCGATAACTCCAATCTCGGCGGCGGTGGCAACACCGTCAGCGCCACGAGCTCCAACCTCCTCGTGCAGCGACTGGTGCAGGTGTCCGGCGGCGTGCTGGCGCAGCTCAATTCTGGCGCCGTGTACCTCAGCCCGAACGGCCAGAATCTGGATGGGGGAGGGCAGACCGTCTCGGTGGCCGACTGGACGGCGAACGGCAACGCGCCGTTCGCCCCGCGCGACAGTGCGCACGGGGCGCTGTTCCTGGGCCATGCATGGGTGAGTGGCGGATACACTGTGCCGACTAACTCCAACAGCTGCTTCCTCACCTGCAGCTACTTCGACCTGTGGAGTTCGAGCGACGACCTCGGCTTTGCCTGGAACGCCACTGCCTCATTTGAGACTGCCACCGCGCCCAACCCGCGCGACATCATCCCGGGCCTGAACAACGGCGTGCAGGACGCCCCGGTACCGACGGATTTCTACGACTCATACAGTTCGCTGACGGTATGGAACGGCCAGCTGACGGCCATTGGTTCGACCGTGTGGCGGTCTGCCGATGGGGTGCACTGGGCGCGCAACAATCAATCCGACGGCACGGCTGTGCCGGGTCCGGTGACCACGCAGGCCACCGAAAATTCACGCGCCCTGATCCTCGGCTCCACGCTCTACTACTTCAAGCCCGAAGCGGCGCTGGTGTACTCGACGACGGATGCCGATGCGGCCACATGGACCGCACTCGGCGCGATCCCGAACTTCGCGCCACGCTGCGGGGAGGCAGCCTTCGTGCTCAACGGCAAGATGTGGATCGTGGGCGGCGGAGCCTGCGACTACTCCAAGGTCTACAACGACGTCTGGTCCTCGCCCGACGGCGTCAACTGGACCCAGAGCACCACGGTAAACGCATGGCCCGGACGGATGTGGTCGTGCGCTGCCACCAATGGTGATGGGGTGGTTTGGCTGGTCGGGGGCTATGCACCCACCGACTACAACAATAACGGGGGCACGATCACGCGGCGCTACGGCGCGAATCATGCCGACCTTTGGTACTCCAAGAACGGCACCGACTGGAAGCAGTTCAAGGCTGACGTCGGCACCGCGCTATCGGACAATGACGTCTTCGAGCCGCGCCACGCGCCGACCTGTTACGTGGTGGGGGCTGAAACTTCGCTCAAGCTCGTGATCATCGCCGGGACCGGCGGGACCGACCCGAATGCCGGCAACGACCGCCCGATCAACAGCATCCGTAGCCTGTCTCTGCCGTTCGCCGCGACGCTGCCCTGAGGCAGCCGGGCCCGGTGCTAGACTCCACGCTCTAGTCATCGGGCGGGTGTTTTGTGTCGAAGATTGCCTTGATATCCGGCATCACCGGGCAGGATGGTGCCTACCTCGCTGAACTGCTGCTCGCCAAGGGCTACCGCGTCCACGGTATCAAACGACGCGCCTCGCTCCTGAACACTGACCGCATCGACCGGCTCTACCAGGATCCCCACGAACCGGACGTGCGCCTGACCCTGCATTACGGCGACCTGACCGATGCGACCAATCTCATCCGCATCATCCAGCAGGTGCAGCCGGACGAGATCTACAACCTGGCCGCCCAGAGCCACGTGGCCGTCTCGTTCGAGACGCCCGAGTACACTGCCAACGCGGACGCGGTCGGGACCCTGCGCATGCTCGAGGCACTGCGCATCCTGGGGCTCGAGCGCCGCACGCGCTTCTACCAGGCCTCGACCTCGGAGATGTTCGGCAAGGTCCAGGAAGTGCCGCAGCGGGAGACGACGCCGTTCTACCCGCGCTCCCCTTACGGGGTCGCTAAGCTGTATGCGCACTGGATCTGCGTGAACTACCGCGAGGCCTACGGCATGTATGCCTGCAGCGGGATCCTGTTCAACCACGAGTCTCCCATGAGGGGAGAGACCTTCGTCTCGCGCAAGATCACCCGCGGACTCACCCGCATCCAGGCCGGGCTGCAGCCGACGCTGCACCTGGGCAACCTCGATGCCAGGCGCGACTGGGGGCATGCGCGTGACTACGTCCGCGCCCAGTGGCTGATGCTGCAGCAGCAGACCCCGAAGGACTACGTGGTCGCGACCGGCGAGCAGCGCTCGGTACGGGAGTTCGTGCAGAGCGCCGCGCGCCACCTGGGCATGGAGATCCGCTGGTCCGGGCGCGGCGCGGAGGAAGTCGGGGTCGATGCCGCCAGCGGGCGTACCCTCGTGCGTGTCGACCCGCGCTACTTCCGGCCGGCGGAAGTGGATTCCCTACTCGGGGATGCGAGCCGCATCCGGGCCGAGCTGGGCTGGCAGCCGGAGACCACCTTCGAGGAGCTGGTGAAGGAAATGGTCGACGCGGACCTGGCGCTCGCCCGGCGCGATGCCCTGGTCGCGCGCGAGGGCTACGCCGTCGCGCGCACCGCCGAGTAGCCATGGCCACGATCGCGCGCAGCGCCAGCATCTATGTGGCCGGGCACCGCGGCATGGTCGGATCGGCGATCTCGCGCGCGCTGCAGCGTGCCGGCTATACCAACCTGGTGCAGCGTACGCGCGCCGAGCTGGACCTCACCGACCAGGCTGCGGTGCGCAGCTTCTTCGCCCGGGAACGTCCGCAGGTCGTGGTGCTGGCGGCCGCGAAGGTCGGCGGGATACACGCCAACAGCTCCCACCCGGCGCAGTTCATTCGCGACAACCTGCTGATCCAGGACAACGTGATCGACGCCGCCTACCGCTCGGGCGCCGGAAAGCTCCTGTTCCTGGGGTCGAGCTGCATCTACCCGCGCCTGGCGCCGCAACCCATTAAAGAGGAGTACCTGCTGACCGGGCCCCTGGAGCCCACCAACGAGTGGTACGCGGTGGCCAAGATCGCTGGTATCAAATTGTGTCAGGCGCTGCGTCGTGAGTACGGCTTCAACGCGATCTCCCTGATGCCCACCAACCTGTATGGTCCCGGCGACAACTTCGACCTGCAGAGCGCACACGTGCTGCCGGCGCTGCTGCGGCGGTTCCACGAGGCGACGGAGCGCGACGATCCCCAGGTCGTTGCCTGGGGGAGCGGCACGCCACGGCGCGAATTCCTGCACGTCGATGACCTTGCCGACGCCGCGGTGATGCTGCTCGAGCGTTATGACGGGGAGCAGATCATCAATGTCGGCACGGGTGAGGACGTGACCATCCGGGAGCTGTGTGACACAATCATCGGCGTTACGGGCTACCGCGGTCGGCTCGAGTTCGACACCACCAAGCCCGACGGTACGCCGCGCAAACTGCTCGATGTAAGCCGCTTGCGAGCGCTGGGCTGGCAGCCAAGGATTGCGCTGCACGACGGCATCCAGCAGGTGTACGACTGGTACCGTGCACAGAGTTCGATCCGCCGGGTGTCTGCAGCCGCAGACAGCTGACCGGGGCGGCAGGCGCGAACGACGATGGGGAACGCACACATGGGCAATCACGGACGAGTTTGCCGCGCTGGCGTCATGGCGGTTTTGAGCCTCGCGGTGGCGGCGGCGTTTATGCTGTTCTGCGCCGCAGCGAACGCGCAGGAAACCTGCGAGGCATCCGACCACGGGCTGCGGGCCGATGCGGCGGACAACAGCACCGCCTTCACCAAGCTGCTCGCCGACTGCAAGGGCCGCACGATCCACATCGCCGCCGGGACCTATACCTTTGCGCCCACCGGATACGCCGTGGGCTTTGCGATTCCGACCGGTACCACGCTGCAGGGCGATGGCCCGCAGGCGACGGTGCTCGCGGTGGCGGCCGGCGGCACTTACCAGGGTTTCCTGTGGGTGCGCAACGCATCGAACGTGGTGATCCGTGGGCTGCGCCTGGAGGGCTCGCCCTACGACAGCGGGTGTCACAAGCACTTCGACTACGGACACGCCATCTATGTTCGCTCCGACAGCAACCAGAGCGCCCCGGTCGAGAACGTCAGCGTCACCGGCAACGAGGTCCACAACTTCAACGGTACCGGCTGGATCGACGTCAATGCCTCCGAGAACAGCCCGGGGATGAGCGCGGTCAGCATCACCAATAACGTGCTGGTCAGTGACGCCAACCTTGCCGGGGGCTGCGCGGGCACGGGACTCATGAGCGACGTGGCGGCGATGATCTCGGTCCATGGCCCGGACAACACGCCCCAGGGCGGGCTGATCCGCGGCACGGTCATCGCCAACAACACGCTCGAGTCCGCGTACGTGAACAAGGGTATCGCGGTGTGGGCGGGCACCTACGGCACGACCGTGCACGCGAACCTCGTCAAGGACACAGGGCTGCGCCTGCCGCGCGGGCCGAGTCCTGAGCTGGGCCGCTACGGCATCATGGTTTATAACAGCGCCGCCCACGGCAACGGGCAGGTGCCGCAGCAGGTGGATATCACCGACAATACGATCCAGGACGCGGTGTCCTGCGGCATCTACATCAATACCGCTGGACCGCTGCGCATCACTGGCAACAAGATCTCGGGCCAGACCGACCGTTACGACGGTACTCTTCTGAAGGGCGCCATCGCACTGAACCACGGCATGGGCGTCGTACTGCAGGACAATGAACTCAGCAACAACTACATCGCCATCTCCTCGATCTATACGACCGGGCTGCAGATGGGAAGCAACAACATCAGCGTTCCACCCGGTGGAATGCGCACCAAGATCCGCTGAGGCGGATCTCAAGAGCGCCTAAGATGCCGCCCGTGAACCTGACCACCTGGCTGATTGCAGCGCTCGCGTTCGTGCTCGCGGCGGCCCTGACCGGCGCGGCACGAAAGTTCGTGCTGCACCGCGGCATGCTGGACGTGCCCAATGCACGCAGCTCCCACCTCGAGCCGACGCCACGCGGTGGCGGCATCGCCATCGTGGCGGCTACGCAGGTGGGGGCGCTGGCCCTCTACTTCTTTGGACAGATTCCACTGAACCTGCTGCTCGCACTCACGGGCGGCGTGGCCGTCGCGGCCATCGGCTTTGCTGATGACCTCGAGCCCGTTTCCTATGCGCTGCGCCTGGCGGTGCACTGCCTGGCCGCCGGCTGGGCCCTCGTGTGCCTGCACGGCATGGCCCCCTTGGATGTCGGTTCCGAGGTGTCGGACCTGGGGCTATGGGGCCTGATCCTGGCCTTCCTCGGGATCGTCTGGACGCTGAACCTCTTCAACTTCATGGATGGCCTGGATGGCCTGGCCGGCTCCCAGGCGGTGTTCGTACTGGGGGCGGGCGGGCTGATCGCCGGTGGAACTGCCGGCGCCGGTCCGGCGGCGCTCATGGCGGCCGCCGCCGCGGGTGGTTTCCTGCTCTGGAACTGGCCGCCCGCGAAGATCTTCATGGGTGACACCGGCAGCTGCTACCTGGGCTACCTGATCGCCGTGCTCGCCCTGAATGCGGGCCGCGGCCTGCCGGCAGCACCGTGGGTATGGCTGATCCTGGGCGCGCTCTTCTTTGCCGATGCCACGATCACGCTTGCGCGCCGGATGTTCCGCGGTGAGCGCGTCTACAAGGCCCATCGCACGCATGCCTTCCAGTGGCTTGCGCGGCGCTGGAACAGCCACCGCGCGGTCAGCACCACGGCGGTCCTGATCAACGTCACGGTGCTGCTGCCGGTCGGATTCCTGGCCGGGCAACATCCTTCCAACGCCATGAACGTGGCGCTCATCACGCTGAGCGCCCTGGCGGCCGTGTGCCTGGGTGTCGGGTCCGGGCGACAGGAACACGAGCAGCCGGTCACCGACTCGTAAGTTAGTGTTAGGCCCCAAGCCCTGCCGAGGGTTCTGGGCGGTCAACCGACGCTAACTCCAGCCGTTATGGCCGTCGCAGGCGTCGCCTGCCTGCACTGAATACCTTACAATCGCGGCAACTTATAGGCGCCTCCCACGTACTCACAAGGACGTGAGAGTGCCAAGAACGGAGGGGTGATGAAGGATCCTCAGGCAGCGGCCGGGCACGCCTGCTTCGGTTCGCCTGCCATGCCGCGCCGCGGCAGTTGGTGCCGTAGTGGGGCTTCCACTCTCCCGGTGTTGGCCGCGCACCACTATCCCTGCCTCCGCTCGCTGTGACGCCGCAAGAACCCGCGCGCGTTGCCGAGTCTGCCGTGCCCCTGGTGAGTCCGGTCACCCGGACTCGTCCGCATCTGGTCACCCCGCGCAAGAGCCGCCTGCGCGTCGCGATCATCTTCTACTCGTTCCCGCGCGACATGGGTTACTCGAACACCATGCTTGCCCGGTACCTGGCCCGCCTCGGGGCTGACGTCCACTACATCGCGACCGACCTGCCGGTCTACCACAAGAGCCGCGATGCTCGAGCCGCCTACACCGGCTTCAGTGCCGACGTGACGATGAAGCCCGGCCAGGTGGAGTCCTACGACGGCTACACCGTGCACTGCATCGGCCACCGCTATGTCCTGGGCGTGCCCTGGTTCGAGGGCCTGACCGAGAAGCTGCGTGAACTGCAGCCCGATGCCGTGCAGCTGCTGATCAATGCCGGCTGGGTGCCGCTGCAGACCGCGGCGGCGAAGCTCAAACTCGGCTTCACGCTGTTCTCCGCCGCCCATACCACCGTGTCAGTGTTCCCGCTGGCGCAGCGTCCCGTACGGCTCTGGAATCCCCGCTACCTGGCGAACTTCGCCGCGCGCGCCGTGCCCGGACGGCTGGTGAGCGCGGCTACCGAGCGCTGCTACGCGGCCACCGATGACTGTGCGGACGTCGCGGTGCGCTTCTACGGCATGCCGGCTGCCAAGGTACGCGTGGCGCCGCTCGGCGTGGACACCGAGAACTTCTATCCGCCGCGCGGGGCGGCGGACCTGGAGCGGCGCGTCGCATTCCGTCGCGAGCTCGGGTTTGCGGACGATGAGCTGGTATGCGTCTACACCGGCCAGTTCACCGAGGCCAAGAACCCCCTGGTGCTGGCGCACGCCGTGCAGCAGCTGCGGTCGCAGGGCATGCGCGTCCGCGGGCTCTTCATCGGCAACGGTTCCCAGCAGGGTGCCATCAGCGCCATCGAGGGCTGCGTGACCCTGCCGTTCATGCCGCACCGGCAGCTGCCGAACGTCTACCGTGCCTGCGAGATCGGCGTGTGGCCGACCCAGGAGTCGATGTCGATGCTCGATGCGGCCGCCTGCGGTCTGCCCATCATCGTCAACGACACGCTGCTCGCGCGGGAGCGCATCGACGGCAACGGCATCACCTATCACCTCAACGATGCCACCGATCTCGCCCGGCAGATCCGCTCCCTGGCCGACCCGGCCCGGCGCCGTGCGCTCGGGGACGTCGGCGCGCGGCGCATGGTCGAGAACTTCAGCTGGAGCAGCATCGCGCGCGCGCGGCTCGCGGACTACGAAGCCGCGGTCGCGCAGCGGGAGACTGCACCCGCCTGACCGGGCCTTGACGCAGATGCTGCGCATCCTGCACGTGATCGAGACCATGTCGGCTCACGAGGGCGGGCCCCCGCGCGTCGTCGCCGGGCTCGCCGTCGCGCAACACGCGCTGGGCCTGCGGCCCCACGTGCTGTGCGCCGACCGCGGCACGCTCGCCGAGCAGGGGCGCTTCTGGGAGCTGCACGAACCGGGCTTCCAGACGCAGTGGCTCCAGGCCGGCTGTGACCGCCGCGACGGACTCCTCAGGCGACGTACACAGACGCGCGCCTGGCTCGACGCCAACCTGCGCGACTATGACCTGGTCCACATCCACTCACTGTGGCGGGTCGTGCCGACGCTTGCGGCGCGCCGTGCCCGGCGGCGCGGGGTTCCCTACCTGATCGCCCCGCATACCGCGATGTCGTCCTGGGCACTCAGCCAGAAATGGGCCAAGAAGCGCCTGGCGCGGACCGTGGTGTGGGACGCGATCTTCAGGCACGCCCGCGGTTTCCACGCCCTGAACGAGCTCGAGGCGGCCGAGATCCGCGCCTGCCTGCGCGGGCGCGGACCTTCGATCTACGTCGTACCCAACGGCGTGACGCTCGCGCAGTTCGCGGAGGACCCGGCGGCACGGCCCCCGGCCTCGCTCGCGCAGCTGACTGCGCCGAATGGGCCCGCGCCCTATGTCCTTTTCCTCGCCCGCCTGCACACGATGAAGGGCCCGGACCTGCTGCTGGAGGGGTTTGCCGCGATGGCGGGGCAGTTTCCGCACCTGCAACTTGTGTTCGCCGGCCCGGATTTCGGGCTGCTCCCGGGCCTCGAGGCGCGGGTGCAGGAACTCGGACTCACCGCGCGGGTGCACTTTCCCGGGATGGTCTCCGGGCGCGAGCGGCTGTGGCTGCTGCGCAATTCAGTGTGCCTCGCGCAGCCCAGTCGCGACGAGGGCTTCAGCCTGAGCATCCTCGAGGGACTGGCCGCCGGCCGCCCGGCGGTGATCTCCGACCGCTGCAAGTTTCCCGAGGTTGCGGCTTCCGGCGCCGGGATCATCGTGGCGGGGGCGCCCGCGCCGATCGCGGATGCGTTGCGCGCCTACGCGGCAGACCCGGGCCGGGCGGACGCCGATGGCGGCCGCGCGCACGGACTCGTGGAGCGGCACTACACCTGGGCGGCGGTCGCGCGGCAGGCGCAGCGCATGTACGAGGCGGCCGCGGAGAACGGGGCGCACCGCGGTCAGGCCACGCCCGTCGTGGTGACGCCCGGACGGGGCGAATGATGGGCCGACGTGCACGCTACCTCATCGACCGGTTGAAGCTCACCTACGGGCGTGCGATGGCCGCGGTACTGTTCGCACTCGTGGGGGTGCGCGACAGGCGCAGGCTCGAGCGCATCGGCACTGACTACGGCGGCTGGTACTGCGACCCGTCCCTGCTGCCGCAGGGAGGCGTTGCCGTGTGCTGCGGGGCCGGGGAGGACGTGTCATTCGACGTGGCCCTGAATGCGCGCTATCGGATGCGGGTGCTGTGCGTGGATCCCACGGCACGCGCCGTGGCGCACGTGCGCGCGCTGTTGGCGGCCCAGCGGGCCGGCAGCACGATGCTGATCGAGGCCGGCCCGCTCACCTACGACCTGGCCGGCTTCAATCCCGCGGCCTTCGAACTCATCGACGCGGCGGTGTGGTCGGAAGACGGGACGCTCAAGCTGTTCGCCCCGCGGGACCCCACCCACGTCAGCTACTCGGCGCTGAACCTGCAGCACACCTCGTCTGTGGTGACGGTGCGGGCCACCACGCTCGCGACGCTCCTCGCCGCGCGCGGCATCGGCGCTATCGCGCTCCTCAAGCTGGACATCGAGGGTGCGGAGTACGCGGTGCTGCGCTCCATGCTGTCCGGCGCGGTGCGCCCGCGACAGCTGCTGGTGGAGTTCGACCAGGTGAACCAGCCGCTGAACCCGGCTTTCTGGCTCGAGCTGCTCGGGGTCCTGCGCGCATTGCGCGCCGCCGGGTATGCACTGGTGCACCGCGAGCGCGCCAACCATCTCTTCATCCTGACCGCCCCGGGCTCCTGAAACTCGCGGCGCGGAAAGGCGCCTTTGTGCCCTTAAGCCCTTGATTTGCGGGGGCGGCGCTTGAGGGGCCGGTGGCCTTCATTTAGGCTTGCGTTCTTCCTTTCCACTCAAGAACTTAAGTAACAATGCGCGTAACGATTTTTGGCTCCGGCTACGTCGGGCTGGTCACCGGCGCGTGCCTGGCGGATGCCGGCAACCACGTGGTCTGCGTGGACGTCGACGCCGCCAAGATCGAGCGCCTGAAGCGCGGTGACATCCCCATCCACGAACCGGGCCTGGACGCGCTCATCAAGCGCAATGCCGAGGCGGGCCGCATCGAGTTCACCACTGATGCCGCCAAGGGCATCGAGCACGGCCTGTTCCAGCTGATCGCGGTCGGCACGCCCCCCGGGGAGGACGGCTCGGCGGACCTGCGCTACGTGCTGGCCGTGGCCCGCACCATCGGCACGCACCTGAACCGCTACGCCATCGTGATCACCAAGTCGACCGTGCCGGTCGGCACCGCCGACAAGGTTCGCGCCGAGCTCACCCGCACCCTCAGCGAGCGCGGCGCGAAGGTCGAGTTCGACGTCGTCTCCAACCCCGAGTTCCTGAAGGAAGGGGCGGCGATCACCGACTTCATGAAGCCGGACCGCGTGGTCATCGGCACGGACAATCCACGCACCACCGAGCTCATGCGGGCGCTGTACGAGCCCTTCACGCGCAACCACGACCGGCTCATCGTGATGGACATTCGTTCCTCCGAGCTCACCAAGTACGCCGCCAACTCGATGCTCGCGACCAAGATCAGCTTCATGAACGAGCTGGCCGGGATCGCCGAGCGCGTCGGGGCCGACATCGAGAAGGTGCGCATCGGCATCGGCTCCGACCCACGCATCGGCTACAGCTTCATCTACCCGGGCACGGGCTACGGCGGTTCCTGCTTCCCGAAGGACGTGCAGGCACTCATCCGCTCGGCGCGCGAGGTCAACCACGAGCCGCGCATCCTCGAGGCGGTCGAGGAGGTCAACGCGCGCCAGAAGGAGGTGCTGTTCCACAAGATCGGACGGCATTTCTCCGGCGAACTCAAGGGGCGCGTGTTCGCTCTGTGGGGACTGGCCTTCAAGCCGAACACCGATGATATGCGTGAGGCGCCCTCGGTGGCGCTGATCGAGCTCCTGATCAAGGCCGGCGCGCGCGTGGTGGCCTATGACCCGATCGCCGGGGCCGAGGCGCAGCGCGTGTTCGCCGGCCGTGCCGGCTTCACGCTGGCGCGCAGCGCCTACGAGGCCGTCGACAAGGCCGACGCGCTGGCGATCGTCACCGAGTGGCAGGAGTTCCGCAGCCCCGATTTCGAGCGCCTGCGGCAGCTTCTCAAGCAGCCGGTGGTCTTCGACGGCCGCAACCTCTATGACCCCGGCATGGTGGCGCGGTTCGGGCTCACCTACTACGCGATCGGCCGCGGTACCCCCGCCGCCCACGCCTGACGGTCCGTACGTGACGCTGGTTCCTGTCATCCTCTCCGGCGGCGCCGGGACGCGCCTGTGGCCCCTGTCGCGCGAGCTGCACCCGAAGCAGCTCCTGCCGCTCACGGGGGAGAACACGATGCTGCAGCAGACCGTGGAGCGTCTCGCCGGCCTCGACGTGTCCGCGCCGGTGATCGTGTGCAACGAGGCGCACCGCTTCCTGGTTGGGGAGCAGCTGCGCCAGATCGCGGTCACGCCGCTGTCGCTGCTGCTCGAGCCTTTCGGCCGCAACACGGCGCCGGCCATCGCGCTGGCCGCGCACGCGGTGCGCGCCGGGGTCGGTGACGATGCGGTGCTCCTGGTGCTGCCCGCCGACCATGTGATCCGCGACCTGGCGGCGTTCCGCGCCGCGGTGGGCGCGGCCTTGCCGGCCGCACAGGCGGGCAACCTCGTGACCTTCGGGATCGTGCCGGACCGGCCGGAGACCGGCTATGGCTACATCCAGCGCGGCGCGGCGCAGCAGGGCGCCTACCGCATCGAGCGCTTCGTCGAGAAGCCCGACCTGGCGCGTGCGCAGCAGTTCCTCGCCGCGGGATCCTATTACTGGAACAGCGGCATGTTCATGTTCAGGGCCGCGCGCTACCTCGAGGAACTCACCCGTTGCGCACCGGTGATGGCGCAGGCGTGCGCCGCGGTCTACGCAGGTCTCAGGCGCGAGGGGGACTTCGCCCGCATCGATGCGGAGCTCTTTGCCGCCTGCCCGTCCGACTCGATCGATTATGCGGTGATGGAAAAGACCACCGCGGCGGTCGTCGTGCCGCTCGATGCCGGCTGGAGCGACGTCGGCTCCTGGTCCTCCCTCCACGAGACCCTCGAGCACGACGCCGACGGCAACGTCGTGCGCGGCGATGTGCTCCTCGAGGACACCCACGGCAGCTACCTCTTTGCCCAGAACCGGCTGCTGGCGGCGGTCGGGCTGCGCGATCACGTCGTGGTCGAGACCGACGATGCGGTGCTGGTCGCCCCCAAGGCGCGCGCGCAGGAGGTCAAGGCCATCGTGCAGAAGCTCAAGGACGCCGGGCGTCCCGAGCGTGCCGGGCATCGCGTCACGTTCCATCCGTGGGGCATGAGCGAGCTCTTGCGCAATGACGTACTGGGCTCGATCGCGCGCCTCACCGTGCGTCCGGGCGCGGCGCTCAAGATCGACGGCCTGCGCCGGCGCGTGCACTGGCTGGTGACCGCCGGGACGGCGCGCCTCACGCGCGGCGAGACCGTCCTCAGCCTCGCCGCCGGAGACATGGTGGCGGTCGCCCCCGATGCGCCCTGCACCCTCGCCAACGCCGGCACGTCCGCGCTACACCTGGTGGAGGTGTCGTGCCAGGAGCCGGAGCCCCCGGCCGAGTCGCCGCGGCGCCTGAGCTGACCGCACCTCAAGTCCCAAGGAGCCTCTTCGCGCATGCGCAGTCTCGATTGCTTCAAGGCCTACGACGTCCGTGGGCGCATCCCGCAGGAACTCGACGAGGACCTTGCTTACCAGATCGGCCGCGCCTACGCCGCGTTCGTCCGTCCGCAGCGCGTCGCGGTCGGCCACGACATCCGCCTGTCGAGCCCGGGCCTCGCTGCAGCCCTGAAACGCGGCCTGCGCGAGGGCGGGGCGAACGTACTCGACATCGGGCTGTGGGGCACCGAGGGCGCCTATTTTGCGACCTTCGCCGAGAAGCTCGACGGCGGCATCACGGTGACTGCCAGCCACAACCCGCCCGACTACAACGGCATGAAGTTCGTGCGGGAAGAGGCCCGACCCATCAGTGCCGACACCGGACTTGTGGACATGCGGCGGATGATCGAGACCGGGACGCTCCCGCCCCCGGCATCCCGGGCCGGCAGCGAGCAGCCGCTCGAGATCCGGCCGCAGTACCTGCGGCATCTGCTCGGCTACGTCGACCTGGCCAAGCTGAAGCCGCTGAAAGTGGTCACCAACGCCGGCAACGGTGGCGCGGGGCTGATCGTGGATGCGCTCGGGCCGCACCTGCCGTTCGACTTCGTGAAGATCCACAACGAGCCCGACGGCACCTTCCCGCACGGGGTGCCCAACCCGATGCTGGAGGAGAACCGCGACGCGACGGCAGAGAAGGTGCGCGCAACGGGCGCCGACGTCGGCCTCGCCTGGGACGGCGACTACGATCGCTGCTTCTTCTTCGACGAGGCCGGGACCTTCATCGAGGGCTACTACCTCGTCGGCCTCCTGGCCGAGACCTTCCTGCGCCAGGAGCCGGGTGCGCGCATCGTTCACGACCCGCGGCTCACCTGGAACACGCTCGATATCGTGCGTCGCAACGGCGGCGTCGCCGTGCTGTGCAAGTCGGGACACGCCTTCATCAAGGCGAAGATGCGCGAGGTCGATGCGGCCTACGGCGGGGAAATGAGCGCCCACCACTATTTCCGCCGCTTCTCCTACTGCGACAGCGGCATGATCCCGTGGCTCCTGGTCCTGGGCGTGATCAGCGCCTCGGGCAAGTCGCTCTCGGAGCTGGTCGGGGAGCGGATGCGCCTGTTTCCCGCGAGCGGCGAGATCAACCGCACGCTCACGACCGACGCCAAGTCCATCCTCGCGCGGGTGCGGGCGCACTACGAGGCGGGCGCTCAGAACATCGACCTCACCGATGGCCTCTCAATCGAGTTCAAGGAGTGGCGCTTCAACCTGCGCGGCTCGAACACCGAGCCCTTGGTACGCCTCAACGTGGAATCGCGCGCGGATCCGGCTTTGATGCAGGAAAAGACCGCAGAGATCCTGCGATTTATTGACGGCTGAGGCCGCTGTCCCGGGACCTGCCGTCCTCCATCGGCTCTGCGGCCCCCGCAATGGCCGTATACGGGACTGTTACCGGCGTCACAAGTGAGAGCCGTGACATGTTTCTGCCCGGGGTCTGCGCTTAGACTCGGGCCGGTCGCGCTTCCTTTCTGGACTTGAGCTCTATCTTGGCGGATCGTTGGCCCATGGCATGGGCTTATGTCTGTCACGGGAGACACTTCCCGGGAGGCCGGGACCGCAGGTAACTTCCACCGTTCATCTACCACAGGGACAACCCATGGCGCTTTGGAAAGACTCGAACACCGGCTCCGCCGCCCCCGCAGGCCCGGCTCCCAGCCCGGCGCCGGTTCACCGTGAGCCCGAGCGGGCGAACGTCGCCCCCATCAGCCCGGCCCCGGCCGCCCGCCCGGCGCCCGCCCCGGCACCGCACCGCAACGACATGAAGGAATCCCACATCGCCTCCGATCTGACGATCGAGGGCAAGATCATCGGCACCGGACACGTGCGCATCGCCGGCAAGTTCAAGGGCGACGTGCAGGTCGAAGGCAACGTCACGCTCGATGCCGGCGCGCGCCTGGAAGGCCACGTCAAGGCAGGCGTCGTGAGCGTCTCGGGCGAGCTCATCGGCAACATCGAGAATGCCAAGCGCGTCGAGCTGCTGGAAAGCGGCGTCATCAACGGCGACGTGAAGGCGGGCTCGCTCACGGTAGCCGCCGGCTCCCGCATGCGCGGCCAGGTCGAGTTCGGCTACGAGGGCGCCGCGCACGGCGGCAAGTCCGACAAGGGCCACGGCAACGCATGAACGTCGCTTCTCGCCCGGTGACCCCGGGCAAGACGCGCACGTGTCCGCACTGCAAGGCGGCCATCCTCGAGAGCCTGAGCATCTGCCCGGGCTGCATGCACCACCTGCGCTTCGACCAGGAAGCGGCGAAGCGCCAGGTGGCGGCCACCTCGGCGCTGCGCGTCGAAGGCGTGATCCGTCACCCCTCGCTCCAGGAGGCGTGGGAGTACTTCGTCGTCATCGCGATCCGCAACGATCGCGGCGAGGAAGTCGCGCGCCAGGTGGTCAACGTCGGCGCCCTGTCGGGGGCCGAGAAGCGCACCTTCACTCTATCGGTCGAGGTCCTGCCGCCGCAGGGCCCGGCCGCGGGCGCCCCGGCGCGCCCTGCCAACGGCAGCACGACCCCCAAGCGCTGAGGGCCGGCCGCGACCCTTCAGAAGGTCGCCTCGGTCTGCACCAGGAACTGCACCTTGCTGATCCCGCTCCCGCCATCGAGCGGGAAGGCGAGGTCGACGTGGATCACGTTGCCCAGCCCCGAGCGGGCGTTGCCGAAGCGCAGCCCGAAGCCCGCATCCTTGAGCATCCCGAGGCTCGGCTGGGCAAGCGGCGCGCTCCCCCAGGTCCGCCCCATGTCGTAGAAGATCGCCCCGCCCACGCGGAACAGCCGGAACGGGTACCAGTCGGTGAAGTAGCGCTGCTCGAGGCTGAACAGCGCCCGCGTGTTGCCATCCTGGAAGCGCAGCGGGTAGCCGCGCAGCCCGTTGTCGCCCCCCAGGAGGATCTGGCTGTCGAGGTCGAGGTTCCAGCCGCGCGTGCCGCTCAGTGAACTGAAGAACAGCCAGTTCTTGCTCTGCTCGACGTAGTACCGGACCGATGCGTCCGCGATCCCGTTGCGCAGCGCGTGCTCCTCGTAGCGACCGGAGAAGTCGCTGGCCAGGACCAGCGTCGAGCCGCCGGAGCGGAAGCCCTTGTTGGCGCTCGCGCTCATGATCACCGCGGTGCTGGTCGACCCGAAGCTCGCATCGGCGTAGCCGATGCGCACGCTGGCGTTGGTGCCGAGCGCGAAGTCCTCGGTGCGCCCGATCTGGTTGTGGTTGTAGAGCTTGAGGTATTCGTCCTGCACCAGGTCCCACTCGATGAAGGGGTAGACGAAGCGCCGGTCGGCGGGAAGCAGGTTGGTCGTGCCGTTGGAGTTGGTGACGGAGGCGAAGCGGTGCTCGTCGTACACGAAGCCCGCTGTCCAGCGCTGCACCCAGCCGTTCTTAAGTCCCGCCGACCAGCCGTAGTAGGCGAGCACCTCGTCGTGGTGGTCCTGGAACTGGTCGATGATGTTGCCGCGGTCGTAGAGCGGGTCGGTCTGGGTGTTGTCGAGGATCGCCCCGGAGGCCGCCCAGCGCGTGTCGAGTGCATAGAACGGGCGCGTCACCGTGACCCCACGTACGTCCCCGTCGGTGAAGTTGCCGTAATTGAGGTCGACCGCCGTCCAGGTATTGAAGGTGTTCTTGTCGTTCAGGTCGACCGAGTAGCCGGAGCGGTCGACGTTGTTGGTGTACCCGAGGTTGAGAGAGGCCCCGGTGCCCAGCAGGTTCGCATCCTCGAGCTTCGCGCCTGTGGAGTTGGTGCCCCCGCTGCGGGAGTAGTTGAAGCCGGGGTCCAGGGTCCAGACGTCCTTGGTCGTGATCTTGAGGTCGACCTTGCCGTCGGCGTACTTCACCGGCCGGATCCAGGCGTCGTAGAAATAGCTGTTGGCACGCAGCAGCCGCTCGGACTCCTCCAGGAGGCGGCGCGAGTAGCGGTCGCCGGGCTTGAACAGCAGCTGCGCGCGCACCACGCTCGCGCGTGTCTTGATGTGCAGGCGGTCGGCGAGGCGGAAGATCTTCTTGTCGTCCGCCGGGTCGTCGAGGTTGAAGATGTTCTGGTTGTCGATGAGCACTTCCCCGATCACCGCATGCTCCTCCTCGAGCACCGAGTCGGAGGGGATGCCCTCGGTCTGGCCGGGGATGTAGCGCGGGCGGACGCTCACGAGCTCAGGTCCCAGCTCATCCGGGTCGTCGGCTTCCTCCGGGGTCGGATGCTGCACCGCAATAACGTTTGCGGCCGACAGGGACTCCGGGGCGGGCTCGCCCGCTGCGATGCCGCCGGCAGCGCCCAGGAGCAGGGCGAGCACGAATGCCCACGGGCCGGTGCGCGACCGCGACGGTCCGGCAGGGGAGCGCTCGGGAAGTTGGCCGGCCATGGCCGTCAGCCCCCGGATTCCGTCAGGATCCCGGCGTATACATCGAGGCATTGTGCGCGAGGGGTTCCCGGCCTCCGCTGCCGCAGGTACCACTTCGCGCGCCCGGGAGCCCCGGACCGTGCAGGCTGCATTAATCGCGACGTCCGTATGTCACAATCAGACATAACGTATTTAGCGAAGGACCCCGGGAATGACAATCGGAGAAACGCCCACTCGGCCGTGGCGGTTTCTGACAGCACTGACGGCCGCCCTGGTATGCGGCGTGGGCCTCGCCCGTGAAGCCGCGCCCGGGTCTGCAGCCCTGCCTGAGCCCACGCTGACGGTCTTTGCCGCAGCCTCCCTGACGGATGCCCTGGACGAAGTGGATCGCGCCTTTACCCGCGACACGCACATCGCCGTGAAGACCTCGTACGCCTCGAGCGCCACCCTCGCCAAGCAGATCGAGTCGGGCGCCGGCGCAGACGTGTTCCTGTCCGCCGACCGGGAATGGATGGATTACCTTGAGAAGCATGGCCAGATCCGCGCCGGAACGCGGCGTGACCTTCTGGGGAATGCGCTGGTGCTCGTGGCCCCGGCCGACAGCAGCGTGCAGCTGAAGATTGCCCCGGGGTTTGCGCTCGCCGCGGCCCTGGGCACCGGGCGCCTGGCGACCGGGGATCCGGACTCGGTGCCCGCGGGGATCTATGCGCGCGCGGCGCTCACCAAGCTCGGCGTGTGGGATGCGGTGGCCCCGCATCTCGCGCGGGCGGAGAACGTGCGGGCGGCGCTCGCCTACGTGGCTCGCGGCGAGGCGCCGCTCGGCATCGTGTACCGCACCGACGCGCTCGCGGACAAGCACGTGCGCATCGTGGACACCTTCCCCGAAGACTCACATCCGCCGGTCATCTACCCGGTGGCCGTGACGCTCGGTGGGCGTCCCGAGAGTGCCCGTTATCTGGATTTTCTTCACACTGAGGGCGCGCGGCAGATCTTCGCGCGCTACGGCTTCAAGACCCCGATGTGAACGGCGCCGCGGGCCGCAGGATGATCCCCTGCGGCCCGCGGCCCCATCGGCGCTCAGAACCGTCCGGCCTGGAAGTCCTCGAAGGCGCGCTGCAGCTCCGCACGGGTGTTCATGACGAACGGCCCGTACTTGGCCACCGGCTCCTTCAGCGGCCGCCCCGCGACCAGGATCGCCCGTGCCGGGCTGCCGTTGCCCGCGGCCTTGAGTCCCTTCAGCTGCACGAGTGTGCCTTCACCGAGGACCGCGAGCTCGTGCGTCCGCACCGCCTGGGGCTCCGTTCCGACCTGGATCTCGCCCTCGAACACGTACAGGAATGCCGCGTAATCCGCCGGCAGCTGCTGCTCGAACCGCGCCCCGGGGGCAATCGCGAGGTCCACGTAAGTGGGGTCCGTCGCCGGCTGCCGGATCGGTCCGGTGACGCCCGCCACGGTGCCTGCGATCACCTTCGCCGTCACGCCCGGGGCAGGCGCGGCGCTCGGGATCCGCTCGGGCCCGAATTCCTGATACTTCGGTTCCGTCATCTTCTCGCGCGCGGGCAGGTTGAGCCACAGCTGGAAGCCGCGCATGCGTCCCTCCTGCTGCTCGGGCATCTCCGAGTGCACGAGCCCGCGCCCCGCCGTCATCCACTGCACGCTGCCCGGGACCAGCACGCCCTCGTTGCCGTGGTTGTCACGGTGGCGCATGCGCCCGTCGAGCATGTAGGTGACGGTCTCGAAGCCGCGATGCGGGTGATCCGGGAAGCCCGCGATGTAGTCCTCGGCACGGTCGGTGCCGAACTCATCGAGCATCAGGAACGGATCCAGGTCCGGCAGCTGCGGCTGGCCGATCACGCGGCGCAGCTTCACGCCCGCACCGTCCGAGGTCGGCAGGCCGTGCACGATGCGCTGGACCGCGCGGGGGGTCGCCTGTAACTGGCTCATGTCGCTCTCCTTGAATTCGGTGGAAATCCGGTGGGCCCTATGTGGGGTTGCGCACTTCAGGCGGCAAGGTCCGCGACCGGCGGCGGCAGCTGGCCAATCCTCGCACGTGCCTCGCCCATGGCGCGCGTGCGGTGCTCGCCGGACACGTTCAGCCCCTCGGCGCGCACGAAGTCGACGTCACGGATCCCGAGGAAGTTGAACAGGAACTTCAGGTACGACTCGGCGAACTCGGTGCCGGCACCGACCTCGTACACGCCGCCGCGCGCGGTCACGATCACGACCCGCTTGCCGAGCGCCAGGCCCTGCGGCCCCTTCTCGGTGTAGCGGAACGTGCGCCCCTTGATGCTGATGCGGTCGATCCACGCCTTCAGCTGCGAGGGCACGCTGAAGTTGTAGAGCGGGGCCCCGATGACCACGACGTCCGCGGCCAGGAATTCCTTCAGGACCTGCTCGTTGCGCGCGGCCTCCGCCGCATCTGCGCCGGCAAGCGAGGCCGCCGACAGGTGGGGCAGGGGATCGGCCGCAAGGTCGCGGTACTGGACCGCTGCGGACGGGTGCCTCCGGCTCAGGTGAGTCACCACCTGCCGCGTCAGGTCCCGACTGGCAGAGGCCTCCCCCAGGATGCTCGAATCGATGTGCAGGATGTTCATGCGTTCTCCCAAACCCGTAGTACCGTGGGAGAAGGTTAATATTCAGGACAATTATCGGGTATCCGCCTAAAATGGAACTTATCGTCCTATTATTGGTACTTCTGGAGTCACAATGCAGCCCTTGGAGGGCTTCTACTACTTCGCGCGGGTTGCCGAGCACCAGGGCTTCGCCCCCGCGGCCCGGGCCCTCGGGATCCCGAAGTCGCGGTTGTCGCGCCACGTCGCGGCCCTGGAGGAGCACCTCGGCTCACGGCTGATCCAGCGCTCGACGCGACGGTTCGTCCTGACCGAGCTCGGGAGCGAGGTCCTGCAGCACGCGCGCGCCATGCTCGCCGAGGCCGATGCCGCCGTCGACGTGGCGGAGGCGGCCCGCGCCGAGCCGCGCGGCACGATCCGGTTCAGCTGCCCGGTGTCGATCGCCCAGTCCTCAATGTCCCGCATCCTGCCGGCATTCCTCGCGCGTTTTCCGGCGGTGCGCCTGCAGGCCGACATCACCAACCGCCGCGTCGACGTGCTGGGCGAGGGCTTCGATGCGGCGCTGCGGGTGCGGCGGGTGCCCTCGGGCGAGGACGGCCTCGTGATGCGCACCTTCCGCCAGCTCGATGAGTTCCTGGTGGCGACTCCCGGCTACCTCGCCGCGGCGCCGCCTCTTGCGGAACCGGCCGATCTCGCGCGGCACACGACACTCGAACACTCGGGCGAGCTCGAGCGGCGCGCCTGGGACCTTACCGGGCCCACCGGCGAGCAGGTGCGGATCGAGTTCACGCCGCAACTCGCGTGCCTGGACTTCGTGATGCTGCGGGATGCCGTACTCGCCGGGCGCGGCATCTCGCTCCTGCCCGAGAGCGTGGTGCGCGACGATCTTGCCAGCGGCGCACTGGTGCGCGTGCTGCCGCAGTGGAACGTGCCGCAGGGAATCCTGCACGTGGTGTTCCCGAGCCGCCGCGGCATGCGACCGTCGGTGCGCGCTTTCATCGACTTCCTCGCCACGCAGCTGCCCGCCACGCTCTGAGGCCGCGTCGGTTCAGGGCTGGTACTGCAGTACCTCGCGCTCGAACTCGCGCAGGTAGTCGCGCACTTCCGCATGCGAGCACACGCCGCCCTCCAGGAGTGCCTGCAGCAGCGTCTCCAGGTGCGTGCGCAGGGCGACGGCCACCACGGTCGGCGGAAAGTGATCCAGCGCCCGCAGCGCCTCCCCGAGCTCGTCGATGCACAGCTCGAGCGCGTGTTCTTCGTGATGCTCGTTCACCAGTGACATGGTCTGCCTCCCGCCGTGCGCGCGCCGATGTTGGGGAGACGATAACTCACTGCCCGCACCTGCAGACAGCCACGCGGCTGCGTTTCTGCACGAACGCGCGCGCAACGGCGGATTCCAGGCGCGCCATTCACTCCTAGACTGCCTCCCCCGATGCGCACCCGCGCGCTGACTGCACTCAAGGAGGCACGCTACATGTCCGACACGCACCCGATCCGACGCGGCCTGCGCGCAACTGCCCGCATGGGTCAGGCCGCGTACGCGCTCACCACGCTGCTCGTGCCCTCGCTGGTGCTCGCGCAGGCCAGTTCGCCGTTCCTCACCGGCGCCAATGCGTTGCAGACGAACATCCTCGCCTGGCTCACGCCCATTGCCGTAATACTTGTGATGGTGCTCGGGGCCATGGCTATGGCCAACCGAATTTCCTGGGGCTGGTGCCTCGGCGCGATCCTGGGAATTGCAATCGCCTTCGGGGCGCCGCAGATCGTCACGTGGGTGCGCGGGATGTTCGGCGTATGAGCTCCGGTGCCCGCAATGGCGGAGTCACGGCGGACGTGCTCTTCGTCGGAGCGACGCGGCCGCCGATGCGCTGGGGCGTGACTTACGGGGCGCTCATCACGAACCTCGTTCTCACCCTCGAGGCGTTCCTCCTGACCCGCAACCTGCTCACGCTCCTGGTGTGCCTGCCGGTGCACGGGGCGAGTGCGCTCCTGTGCGCCCGCGACCCGCGCTTCTTCGACCTCGTGGCCTTGTGGGCCCGCACCCGCATCGCGGCCTGTCTTACCTCGCTGCCGCTGTGGCACGCGAGCAGCTACTCGCCGCTGCGTCTGGAGCTCCCGGACCGCGCGGGTCGCCGGCGCCGGCGCGCCGCGGAGATCCCGGTGGCCGCCTTCGGGGAGCGCACGTGAGGGGCGCGCTGCGTCAGGCCGCGCTGCGACGCGAGCGCAATGCCGCGGTCCACATTCCCTACAGCGCGCACGTCGCACCCGGGGTGGTGCGCACCGCGGCGGGGGACTACCTGCAGGCGTTCCGGCTGGGCGGCGCGAGCTTCGAGAGCGCCGACGACGCGCAGCTCAACGCCTGGCACGAGCGCCTCAACGTGCTGTGGCGCAACCTCGCGAGCCCCGAGGTCGCGCTGTGGACGCACCTCATCCGCAGGCCCGTCGCGGCCACCCTGCGCGGTACCGCGCGCGGCAGTTTCGCAGTCCACCTGGCCGCGAGCTACGGTAAGCGCCTGGCCCAGGAAGTCCTGATGGCCAACGAGCTGTACGTCGCGCTGCTCTACCGCCCGGCTCCCGGCAGGGCCGTGGGCCTACTTTCGCGGTTGCTCGAGCGCTCGCGACCGGCGGAGGCGCGGCGCGACCTCCTGGCCGGGCTCAACGCCAGCGAGAAGCTCGCGCGCACCCTGGAGGTATCGCTCGCGCGCTACGAGCCGGAGGGCCTGCGCGTCTACGCCCGCGGCGGCCGCTGGTATTCGGCGCTGCTCGAGTACCTGGCGCTCCTGGTGAACGGCGAGATGCGCCCGGTCCCGCTGCCGGCAGGTCCCATCAGCGAGGCGCTGACCACGACCCGGCTGATGTTCGGCAACGAGGCGATCGAGTACCGGCTGCCGACGGCGACGCGCGTGGGCGCGGTGCTGGGCATCAAGGAGTACCCGACGCCCAGTACGGTGGGCATGTACAACCGGCTGCTGTCGGCCCCGTTCCCGCTGATCCTCGCCCAGTCGTTCTCGTTCGTCTCGCGTGCGGCGGGGCAGTCGCTGCTGCAGCGCCAGTTCAACCGGCTCGTCAATGCCGGGGACTTCGCGGTCTCACAGGCCGCGCAGCTGAAGCAGGCGCTCGACGGGCTCGCGGCAAATGAGTTCGCCATCGGCGACCACCATTTCACGCTGCAGGTGCTCGCCGAGGTGGCCGCCGACGATCCTGACGACGCGCGGCGCCTGCGGCCCCTGAATGACTGCGTGGCACAGGCGCGCAGCCTGCTCGCCGACACCGGCATGACGGTGGCGCGCGAGGACCTGGCGCTGGAGGCGGCCTTCTGGGCGCAGCTGCCCGGAAACTTCGCCATGCGCCCGCGGCAGGCGCCGATCACGTCGCGCAATTTCGCCGCGATGGCCCCCTTTCACAATTACCCCGGCGGGCGGCCGGACGGGAATCACTGGGGCGAGGCACTGGCGTTGCTCTCGACAGCGGCGCGCTCGCCGTACTACTTCTCGCTGCACGCGAGCGATCCCTCGGACCCGGAAGGCGGCAGTCGCAAGGACACCGGGCACACGCTCATCTGCGGGCCGACGGGCTCCGGCAAGACGGTGTTCATCGGCTTCCTCGTCACGCTGCTCAGCAGCCAGGGCGCGACCCAGGTGATCTTCGACAAGGATCGGGGCCTGGAAATTCTCGTGCGCGCGCTCGGCGGAGAGTACTTTGAGCTGCGGCAGGGCCTGCCAACCGGGTTCAACCCGCTGCAGCTGCCGGAGGGGCCGCAGCACAGCGAATTCCTGCGTGGCTGGTTGCAGCTCCTGGTCCGTCAGGGCGGCAACGCCGCCCTCAGCGCCCGCGAGAGCGCCGACCTGGAGCAGGCGCTGCGCGGGACCCTCGCGCTCGAGCCGGCGGCCCGCCGTCTGTCCCGACTCATCGATTTCCTGGACCCGACCGATCCGGAGGGCGTGCACGCGCGCCTGTCGCGCTGGTGTGAGAGCACCCAGGGAGACTACGCCTGGGTGTTTGACAACCCGGATGACTCGATCGCCGCGCGCCTCGACGGCCGGGCCGTCATCGGCTTCGATGTCACCGAGTTCCTCGGGCACGAGGCCACCCGAGCACCGCTCACTCTTTATATCTTTCATCTGGTGCGGCAGCTGCTCGACGGGCGGCGCCTGGTGTGCTGGATGGACGAGTTCTGGCGCCTCCTGTCCGATGCCGCCTTCGAGTCGTTCGCCAAGGACGGCCCCAAGACCTGGCGCAAGCTGAACGGGGTCATGTGCCTGGCGACCCAGAGCCCGAGCGACGTCCTGGCAAGCCCCATCAGCCGCACCATCGTGGAACAGACGCCGACCAAGGTGTTCTTTCCGAGCACCGAGGCTCACCCACAGGACTACATCGAGGGACTCGGCCTCAGCGAGCGCGAATTCCGTCTGATCCGCGAGCAACTCGACCCCGGGTCGCGCACGTTCCTCGTCAAGCAGGGCCACCACAGCATCGTGTGCCGCCTGGATCTCAAGGGATGCGACGCCGAGCTCGCCGTCATCTCGGGGCGGGCGCGCGAGGTGGCGCGCATGCACCGGCTGCAGGAGTCCTGCGGCGCGGCGGTGGAGCAGTGGCTGCCGCCGTTCATGGCAGGCCTCGACCCCGCACCCGAACCCACAACTCTCACCTGAGGAGCAGACCGCATGAAGACCTCCCGACTCGCGGCCGTCGCCGCCCTGCTTGCCGGATGCCTGGGTGCACCACTCGCGCAGGCGCAGTTCGCCGTCATCGACGTGGCCTCGGTCACCCAGCTGATCGAGC
This sequence comes from Pseudomonadota bacterium, assembly GCA_018241425.1. Classification (GTDB taxonomy): domain Bacteria; phylum Pseudomonadota; class Gammaproteobacteria; order Steroidobacterales; family Steroidobacteraceae; genus 13-2-20CM-66-19. The sequence continues at coordinate 23,653 of JAFEDU010000004.1, read as the reverse complement.
AGGTTCAGACCCTCGAGCAGCAGCTGGCGACCGCGCGCAGCCAGCTGTCCCAGGCGCAGGCGGAGTTCCAGGCGATGACCGGCACCCGTGGGATGCAGTCGCTGTTGTCGGGTACCAACCGCAACTACCTGCCGAGCGATGGGTCCGCGCTGCTCGCGCTGCCGGGGGGCAGCTTCGCAGCGCTCGACGCGAGCGTACGGGCGGCGCAGGCCTCGGTCGCCGTGCTCACCGATACGCAGCTGAAGGCGCTGGGCCCGGCCGCGGCCGCCCAGCTGGGCGCCGAGCGCCGCGACCCTGCGGTGCTCTCGGGCCTGGCCCAGCAGGCGCTCAGCAACGCCAGCGCCCGGTTCGCGGCACTGCAGCAGCTGATCAATGCCATCGGGCAGGCGAGCGATCAGAAGGCGGCGCTCGATCTGGCGGCACGCATCAGTGCCGAGGCGGGGATGCTCCAGAACGAGAACACCAAGCTGCAGGTGCTCTTCCAGACGCAGCAGGCGCAGTCCGAGCTCGACCGGCAGCATGCCCGCGAGCTCGCCATCGCGGGTCACGGGCGGTTCGACGCCCGCTTCAGCCCGGCACCGTGAGTGCCGCGCACACGGGGAGCAGGCAATGGGTTTCTTCGCAACGTTCTGGTCCTGGCTGAACGCCCAGCTGGCCGATTACATCGGTGCCAACGCGGCGAGCGTGGCGGCTGCCCTCGAGCCGGCAGCGGTCACACTGGCGGCGGTCTACGTCAGCCTGTGGGGTTTCCTGCAGCTGACGGGACGCATCGACGAGCCGTTCCGTGAGGGCCTGAGGCGCATCACGCTACTGACGGTGGTGCTCGGGTGCGCGCTGCACCTGTGGCTCTACAACGACGTGATCGTCGACACCTTCTACCGGGCGCCGGCGGAGCTTGCCGCCGCGGTCATCGGCAGCAGCGACCCGGTTGCCACGCTGGACGTGATCTGGAGCCGGGGTGGGGCGGTGGCCGATGCGCTGTGGAACAACGGCGGGGTGTTCAGCGGCGACTTCGGCTACTACGTCGCCGGCGCCGTGGTGTGGGTGCTCATGGGGCTCCTGTGCGCCTACACCATGTTCCTCATCGCGCTCTCGAGCGTGGCGCTCGCCGTACTGCTTGCACTTGGACCGCTGTTCATCGCGATGCTGCTGTTCGACAGCACGCGGCGCTACTTCGAGGCGTGGCTCGCGCAGCTCGCAAACTACGCCCTGATCAGCGTCCTGACGGTGCTGTCGGCGGCACTGCTCCTGCGCATCGTCGCGAACTACGCCCAGCAGACTGCGGCGCGCGGGGCGGCCATCCTCACCGTCGATGCCCTGGACATGGTGTTGATGGCGGTCCTGGTGTTCCTGCTCATGCGCCAGGTCATGCCCATTGCCTCAGGGCTCGCCGGCGGCGTCGCACTCAGCACCCATTCACTCGCCAGCCGCTTCGTGAACTGGGGCCTGGGCCGGGGGGTCGCCGCCGCGCGCATGGGGCTCGGGCTGGCACTGCCGGCGCCGACCGCCACCGCGCCGGCGCCGGCACTGCGCTTCACGGTGACGCGCGACAGCTGGGGTGCCAAGTGAGGCACCTCGTCGCCAGGACGCTCCTCGCCGTGCTGCTGCTGGCGCTCGGCGGCTGCAGCGCGCATCCGCAGCGCTGCAGCGGACCCCTGCAGCCGATCAATCCGGTGACCCGGGCAGCGGAGGGCGCCGATGAGCGCTGAGGGACTGGAGGCGTACTTCGAGGGTGCACGCACCTGGGATGCGGACCGTTACCGGGACGCGGCGCGCAGCGCACGGCGGGCGTGGCTGGTCGCCGCGGCCGGCTGGGCCCTCGCGCTCCTGTCCGGGGTCACGCTCGTGCTGTTGCTGCCGCTGAAGCGCGTCGAGCCGTACGTGATCCGCGTCGACCGCACGACCGGGGTCGTGGACACGGTGCCGGTGTACGCCCCCGGTGCCGTGGCGGAGCCCGCCGTCACGCGCTACTTCCTTACCCACTACGTCACGGTGTGCGAGCGCTTCAACTTCGCGACCGCCGAGAGTGACTACGAGGAGTGCGGTTCCTTTCACGGCGCGCAGCGCAACCAGGCCTGGTATGCACTGTGGAATCCGCACAACCCGGCATCGCCGCTCAATGTCCACAAGGATGGCAGCAGCGTCCGCGTACAGGTGCAGTCGGTCAGTTTCTTCCAGCGAGCCAGCGGGGTAACCGACCTGGCGCAGGTGCGTTACCTGAAGGCGCAGCGAGCTGCGGGTGGCGCCGACGAGCAGGTGACCCACTGGGTCGCGACCATCCAGTACGCCTTCGCCACGCCTTCCCAGGACGTGCGCGTGCGGCGCTGGAATCCACTGGGCTTCAAGGTCATCGAGCTCACCACCGAACCGGAAGTGCAGGATCCCGGTCCGGTGGCGGCGCGGGGTGGTTGACGTGTCGTTGTCGCGAGTTCTTCCCGGGGTACTGCTGCTGCTCGGTTCCGCAGTCGCCGCGGCGGAGGGAGTTGCCGACCCCCGCCTGCGCACCCTGGTGTGGGCGCCGGACGAGGTCTACCGGCTCGAGGGTTATGCAGGCTGGCAGATCGACGTCGAATTCGAGCCGGGTGAGCGCTTCGTGGGCCTGGGCGCCGGGGACCTGGACAGCCTGGCGTACGCGGCCCAGGACAACCATCTCTTCATCAAGCCCAAGGCCGCACCGGTGGCGACCAACCTGACGGTGATCACCGATAGGCGAACCTACCACTTCGATTACCGGGCGGCCCTGCGACGTCCGCACACCATGGAGGTCGTGTACGCGGTGCGCTTCGTCTATGCAGCGCCACCCTCGCCGGAGCCTCCCGCCGCGCACCTCGAAGAACAGCTGGTGCGCGCCGCCGACACCCGACCGCACAACCTGGCCTACGCCTACTGCGGGCCTGCGGCACTGAAGCCCGAAAGCGCCTGGGACGACGGCGTGCAGACACACGTGCGTTTCGGGGCGCGCCAGGAGCTGCCGGCGGTGTTCCTTTTTAACGAGGACGGCAGCGAGTCACTCGTGAACTTCACGGTCGTCGCCGACGAGCTGGTCCTGCACCGGGTGGCACGCCGCTTCGTCGTGCGCCGCGGTGCGCTGACCGGCTGCATCGTGAACCAGCGCTTCGCCGGCGGCGGCGCGGCGCTCGGCAGCGGCACGGTGACCCCGGCGGTGCGCCGGCTGCAGCGCGAGGTGCGCCCATGAACCCTGCCGGGAATGACGCTTCTGCGGGCCCGGGGGCGACCGTGTCGGCGGTCCCGGGAGAGCGTGGCGCGGCCATCGTGCACGAGTCCGCGAGCTTGCGGTCGCGCTCCAGCGGCCTGCTCGCGGCGCTCTTCATCGGCTCGCTCGCGGTTGCCTCGCTCTACTGGTACTACGCGCACGCCCTGGATCGTCCCGCCGCGGCGCGGCGCAAGGCCCAGTCCCAGGCGAGCGCGCGCGCACAGGGCGAGATGACGCTGCCTGCCCTGGGGCCGGTACTTGCGCCAGTCACTGTCCCGGCCGTCGCATCCGCGGTGCCGGCGCCTGGCCCACCGGACCTTCCGCTCCTGGAGGCCCAGTCCCCGCCATCCTCCTCGCAGGCTTTACCGGCTCCTGGGCCGCAGGAACCCTCGCCCGCGCAGCTGCGGCAGCAGCGCGAGCTCGGCGGGGCCGTGTTCGCGCGCGAGTCCCCACAGGCCGCACCGCCCGCCGCGGGCACGGGATCGCCGGCCGCCCGGGCGCCGACCGCCGGCTCCGCGCTGGGAGGCCTCCTCGAGCCGACCGTCGCTGCCGCGGCCTCCGCCCAGCGCCTGCCGGATCCGCGCTTTCTGCTGCCCCGGGGGGCCTTCCTCGACTGCACGCTCGAGACCGCCATCGACTCCACGCTCCCCGGTCTTACGACCTGCATCACGGCCGCCGACACCTTCGGCGCGGACGGCAAGGTGGTGCTCATGGAGCGCGGTACCAAGCTGGTGGGCGAGACGCGCGGCCAGCTTCAGCAGGGACAGGCGCGCCTGTTCGTGCTGTGGAGCGAGGCCCGTACCCCCGGTGGGGTGGTCGTGCCGCTCAACTCGCCCGGTACCGATGAGCTCGGGCGCGCAGGCCTGGGCGGGGAGGTCGAACGCCACTTCTGGCAGCGCTTCGGCGCCGCCATCCTGATCTCGGTGATCGATGGGGGTGTACAGGCGGGTGTCCAGGCGGCCAGCAGCCGCAGCGGCGCGGTGATCTACGCGCCGGGCGCCTCCCAGGACGTGCTCACCGAGTCGCTCAAGGAGAGCGCCCAGATCCCACCCACGCTCACGAAGGCGAACGGCGAGCGCATCCAGGTCCTGGTGGCGCGCGACGTCGACTTCCGGACGGTATATGAGCTGCACTCCGCCGTGCCCTGAGGGCAGCGTGCGCAGGCCCGCGGGTCCCGAGCACAGCGCGCTGGAGCTCACGATGCGCGCCCTGCGACCGCTGCTGTGCGACCCGGAGGTGACCGAGCTTTGCATCAACCGGCCGCGCGAGGCGTACCTGGAGACTGCCAGCGGCTGGCACCGGGAAGAGCTGCGCTTCGCGGACTTCGACTGGTGCCGGCGGCTCGCCAAGCTCATCGCCAACGTCACGCGCCAGCGGGTCGATGAGTCACTCCCGCTCCTGTCGGCGTGGCTCCCCTCCGGCGAGCGCATCCAGATCGTACTGCCGCCGGCCACGACCGCAGGATGCGTCGCGATCACGATCCGCAGGCCCGCCGAGCGCGTCTGGACGATTGCGGAGCTGGCCGAGCGCGGGGCGCTGTCCTCACTGGAGCGCGGCGCGAAGCCCGGCGCGGTCTGCGAGCGGGAACTGCTGAAGCTGCATCGCGCCGGGGAGTTCGCCGCCTTCATGCGTCTCGCGGTGCGGGCCCGCAAGAACATCGTGGTATCCGGGGCGACGGGCTCGGGCAAGACCACCTGGACCAAGGCGCTCATCCGTGAGATTCCCAGCGAGGAGCGCCTGGTGACCATCGAGGACGCCCGTGAACTGGTCCTCGATGCCCATCCGAATCACGTGCGCCTGTACTACAGCAAGGATGGCCAGGGACTCGCGCGGGTCACGCCCAAGCAGCTCCTGGAGTGCTGCCTGCGCATGCGCCCGGACCGCATCCTGCTGGCGGAGCTGCGCGCGGAGGAGGCCTTCGACTACCTCCGGAACGTGAACTCCGGTCACCCCGGTTCGGTCACGAGCGTGCACGCCACGAGCGCCGAACTGGCCTTCGAGCAGCTGACGCTGCTCATCAAGCAGAGTCCGGCCGGCCGCACCCTGGCGCGTGCGGACATCCGCAGCCTCCTGTACCTGCTGGTGGATGTCGTGATCCAGTGCGATGTCGAGCAGCATCGCCGCGTCGTGCGCGAGATCTGGTACGAGCCGCAGCGCAAGCAACACTGCGGCGATCCCGGCACGAACCCCTGATGAACCTGCACGGCTGGTCGGGGCTCATGGCGGCCTACGCCACGGTCGAGGCGCCCCTGGTGGCGGCCCTGGTCCGCGGCCGCGCGCCGTTGCGCCAGTTTCTTGCCGCGCCCCTGGCTGGCGCAGCGGTGACGATCGGTGCGGGTGCGGCCTTCGCCGCAGCCGCGCCGCTGGCGCGCACCCTGGGACTCGCCCTGGGCAGCCTCCCGGCCATACCGGCCGCAGCGGGGACCGCGGCCGCGCTCGGCTGGCTTGCCGGGAAGGCCCTGGCCCGTCGTGCCGGCAGCGCGTCCGGGTACCTGCGCGGTGCCCGGGTCGAGGAGGCTGAGCCGCGGCCGCCGCACGCGCACGCGGTCGGGCACGAACTCACCCTCGGCGGCGTTCCCATCCCCGCGGCCGACGAGAGCAAGCACTTCAAGCTCGTGGGCACGACCGGCACCGGCAAGAGCACTGCGATCCACGAGCTGCTGCAGGCGGCCCTGCTCCGCGGCGACCGCGCGGTGATCGCCGACCCCGACGGGGGCTACCTGCGGCGCTTCTACGATGCAGGGCGCGGCGACGTCATCCTCAACCCCTTCGAGGCCGGTTCGGCGCGCTGGGACCTGTTCGGCGAGATCGAGAACGCGTACGACGTCGACCAGCTGGCACGGTCGCTGATCCCCGATCACGAAGGCTCCGACCGCAGCTGGCGTGCTTACGCGCGGACTTTCTTCAGCGCGGTTGCCTCACAGGCGCACGCCGCGGGCAGCCGCGATGTCAGCGAGCTGTATCGGCTGCTGGTGGTCGCCGAGACCTCCGAGCTGCGTACGCTGGTCGCGGGAACGCCGGCGCAGCCCTTCTTGGAGGAGCACAACGGGCGGATGTTTGATTCTATCCGCTCTGTCACGAGCTCCGCGGTGGGCGCACTCGAGCACGTGGCGCGCCAGAGGAGCGATCCGCTCAGTGTCCGCTCCTGGGTGCGCGGCAACCAGGATCGCAGGGGTGGGGTGCTGTTCCTTCCCTACCGGGCGGGGCAGATCGCAGCGCTGCGCTCGACGATCAGTGCATGGATGCGCCTGGCAATTTTCGAGGCAATGAACCGCGAGCCACCTCAGCAACAGGAGGCGCGCCTGTGGTTCGTCGTCGACGAGCTCGACGCACTCGGCCAGATCGACGGGCTGAAGGATGCCCTGGCGCGCCTGCGGAAATTCGGGGGCCGCTGCGTGCTGGGATTCCAGTCGGTCGCTCAGGTCTCCTCCACTTATGGTGCCGGGGAAGCCGACACGATCGTGGAAAACTGCTCGAACACCGTCATCTTCCGCTGCTCCGCCAGCGAGCGCGGGGGCACGGCGCAGTTTGCCTCGCGGCTCATCGGCGAGCGCGAGGTGCTGCGGATGCAGCACTCGTACACACGTCATCCCGGCGCGTGGCGCAGCTCCATCAGCACCAGCGAGCACCATGTGAGCGAGAGCGCCGTGATGCCCGCCCAGATCGAGCAGCTGCCGGACCTGGCCGGGTACCTGAAGCTCGCCTCGCGCGCCCAGTGGCAGCGGATCAGGCTGCAGCCGCCGTTGAAGTCTGCGGGCCACAGCATCGGGGGCGCCGGCCATGAGCTCGCCTGATCCTGCTGCACCGCTGGATCCCCTCACGCTGCGGGCGGGCCTGCTGCTCGATGCCGTCGAAACCCAGCGCCGCGAGGCCGGTGAGCTGCTCGCGGAGCTCCGCGGACAGCTCCAGGGACTTCCGGGACTGCTGAGCTCGCAGGTTCGCGCCGGCCTTGCACACGAACCTCCCGGATGGCGGACCGTGGTGCGCCGTGCACTGCCTGGCGCCCTCGTCGCCGCGGTCGCGGGTGCGGCGCCGCTTGCGGTGGCCGGTCTGTTGCTGCCCTCGCCGGCCGGCATCGAGGCGCTGCGGGCCCGCAGGGCGGAGCTGAGCGCCGCGATTGCCACGCTCGAGAGGGAAGGGGGACGTACGCAGCTGCGGCGCTGTGGAGCGAGCGCGCGGCTGTGCGTGCGCATCGAGGCGGGGGCCCCGGCGTACGGCGCGGGCGGCGAATTCCGGGTGGTCAAGGGCTACTGATCATGGATCCGGGCTCGCTCCTCGCGCGGCTGGCAAACGTCCCTGCGGGCGCCTGGATGCTGTGGCCGCTGGCGCTGGTACCGTACCTCGCGGCGGGGCTCGCGCGTCGCGCCGACGAGCGCTACCGGCGCGGCGCCGAGGTCCTGACTGGCCTCTGCGCGCGCTGCGCCGCATGGTCGCCGCGGCGGCGCGGAGTGTCCCTGGCGGGAGTGCGGCTGTCGTTCGAGGAGGAGACCCGGCACTTCAAGATCCTCGGGGCCACCGGCACGGGGAAGTCCACCGCGATCGCCGCACTCATTGCGGAGGCACTGGCGCGGGGCGACCGCGCGGTGATCACCGACCCTGACGGGCTGTACACGGAGCGGTTCCACGACCCGCGCCGCGGTGACGTCATCCTCAACCCCTTCGATCCGCGCTCGCTGCGATGGGACCCGTTCGCCGAGGTGCGCGCGCCCTGGGACGCCGAGCAACTCGCCGCCAGCCTCGTCCCCAACTGCGACGACCCTTCGGGACGCGAGTGGCGCGGCTACGCGCGCACCTTCCTCGCGGCCCTGATCCGGCGTCTTGCGCAGTCGGGCAATGCCGACTGCCAACAGCTGTGGCGGCTGCTCATGACCGCCCCGGCGGCCCAGCTCGCCCCGCTGCTGGCCGGCACCCCCGCGCAGCCCCTCGTGGAGCCTGAGAATTCCCGGATGTTTGGTTCGCTGCGGTCGGTCGCGGGCTCGGTGGCGGCGGCGCTGGAGTTCGTCGACGCCCAGCGCGCCGCCCCGTTCTCGGTACGCCGCTTCGTCGCCGGCGGCAGCGGCGTGCTGTTCCTGCCCTACCAGGCGGCGCAGATCGCGGCGCTGCGAACAATTATCTCAACCTGGGTCAGGCTCTCGATCTTCGAGGTGATGCAGCAGCCGCCGACGCGCGACCAGCGCATCTGGTTCGTCGTGGACGAACTCGACGCCCTGGGTGCGATCGACGGGCTGAAGGATGCACTCGCCCGCCTGCGGAAGTTCGGTGGCCGCTGCGTGCTGGGCTTCCAGTCCGTCGCGCAGGTGAGCGCGACCTACGGGAACGAGGCCCAGACCCTCGTCGAGAACTGCGGCAACACCCTGATCCTGCGGAGCTCCGCGAGTGAGCAGGGGGGCACGGCGCAGTTCGCCTCGCGCCTGATCGGCGAGCGCGAAGTGCTGCGCCGGCAGCGCTCGCGGGGTCGCGACCGGGGTGGGTGGCCGTCGTCGGCGGGTGCGCGGCGTTCCCTCAGCATCAGCGATGCCTGCGTCACCGAACAGGCCGTGCTGCCGGCACAGATCGAGCAGCTCCCGGACCTCACCGGCTACCTCAAGACCGCGCACCGCCGCGCGTGGCTGCGCGTCCGCTTCCGGCGCACCTAGCCCCATGGCGCTCTTCTACCTGCAGATCAGTTCCCTCAGCCGTGCCTCCGGCCGACGCGCGACCGCCGCGGCCGCCTACCGTGCCGGGGAGCGCGTGCGCGACGAGCGCAGCGGCGAGCTGCACAACTTCGCACAGCGTCGGGACGTGCTGCATACCGAGATCTTCGTGCCGCAGCAGTTCGCGGACCAGCCGCTGGAATGGGCGCGGCGGCGCGAGCGGCTGTGGAATACGGCCGAGCATGCGGAACGCCGCCACAACGCCCGCGTCGCGCGCGAGTTCCAGGTGAACCTGCCCGCGGAGCTCTCCCCGGAGGCGCGGCTTGCACTCGCCCGCACGTTCGCGGGCGAAATCGCCGAGCGCTACCGCATCGCCGTCGACCTCGCGGTCCATGCGCCGCGCGCCGGGAGCGACCCGCGCAACTTCCACGCGCACCTTTTGGTGACGACCCGCGAAGTCACGCCGGCGGGGCTCGGGGCGAAGGCTGGCCTGGATCTTGCGGCCCGTGAGCGACGCCAGCGCGGCCTGCCCGACCACCGCCAGGAGTACGTGAACGTGCGCGAGCGCTGGGCCGAGCTCGCCAACGCCGCCTTGTCCGCCGAGAACCGCGCGGAGCGCATCGATCATCGCAGCCTCGCCGCGCAGGGCGTCGACCGCGAGCCCCGGCCGCGCATCCCCCTGATGCACCTGCGCATGGAGCAGCGCGGGGTTCGCAGCGAGCTCGCGGAGCGGCTGCGCTCGGAGTACCGCGCGCGGGTCGCCGCGCGCGAGGAGAAACAGGTGGCGAAGGACGCCACGCCGGCCCTGAACGCCCCGCGCGACCTGGAGGAGGTGCGGCGGCAGGCGCGCACCGCATGGCTGAAACTGCGCGAACGTGGTGCCGCGCAGGAGGCACCGAGCCTGGACGCGGGGCATGCCCGCGACGAGGACCTGTCGCCTTAGCCTTGAGGGCTCGCCTCAGTCGAAGGTGTGGCGGTACGTGAGCATCGCGCCGCCCTCGACCGGGAGCAGGGCGAGGCTGTTGTCGCCGGCCTCGCCGGAGGGGTGGCGGTTCAGCGTGAAGCGCGCGGTGGCCGTGCCCAGGGCAGCCCCCGCCACGGTGTCGGAGAGCCAGTGCGCGTTATGGCGCAGGCGCTGGTAGCTCGTGGCGAAGCCCAGACCGTAGCCGAGCAGGCGGCGCAACCAGCGGTATTCGTCGTTGCCGGACTCGGCCAGCACCGTGCCGATCGCGAATGCGGCGCTCGCGTGCATCGAGGGGAACGAGCTGCCGTGCTTGAACCACTCGTTCGGATCGCTGCTGTCGTAGGGCCGCTCGCGCCCGGCGGCATACTTCAGCGCCTCGGTGGTGACGGCGGTCAGCCCCGCCGCCTCGATCATGTTCCACACCTCGCGGTGCCCGGCGCTGCTGTCGGTGAAGGTCGCGTACACCCAGGTTCCGCCCAGCACGGCGATCATGGGCACCGCGTCGCTCAGGTCGTGGGTGTTGGCGCCGTCGGTGGGTCCATAGCGCTTGATGAAGTGGGTGCGCACCTGGGTGTCGTAGTGGTGCGCGACCCCGATGGCCGCGAGGCTCCCCCCGAACCAGGCCCAGTCGCCCAGGTCCCAGTGCAGCGGAGCGGTGTAATAGGCCTTGACGTCGGACAAGAGCACCGAGCCGGCCGACGGGGGCTGGTCCTGGTCGCTGGGAACGTGCGGCAGCGGGGGATCCGGGAGCGGGGTCGGCGTCGAGGAGGGTTCCTGGGCGCGGGCGACGGCGCTCAGGGCGAGGGCACAGAGCACCGCGGCCACGCGGGTGCGAAACGGGGCGGAAACGAACATGGGCGCGGATCTTACGCAAGCGGGCGCCGCACCGCGCCTACTTGACCGACCCTACTGTCTGCGGTACCAGAGGATGCCCGCCGCATCCGCATCGCGCACGATCAGGCCCCGGCCGATGAGGCAGTTCAGGTGCGCCAGGCTCTCCCCCGTGGCCATGCCGATCATCTCCAGGCCCACCGGCCGGCGGAACAGGGCACTGAACAGATCGATGGCGCGGCGGGGCGTCCGCAGTTCCTCCAGCATGCGCTCCAGGCGCCGCTCGTGCCCGTCGATCAGGGCGTCCAGGCGCTCGTGCAGTCCATAGAACGGCTCGTTGTGCGAGGGCAGGACCAGCACGTCGTCGGCGACGCGCGCCTTCAGGGCGGCGAGCGAGCCCAGCCAGTCGCTCAGGGGGTCCGCGTCCGGCTCGGTCGGGAACACCGAGACGTTGGATGAGATCCGCGGCAGGACCTGGTCGCCGGAGATGAACACCTTCAGCGCCCGGCTGTAGAGGCACAGGTGCTCGGGGGAGTGCCCGCAGCCGACCACGGCCTCGAACTCGCTCGGGCCGATCGCGAGCCGCTCACCGTCGCGGACGCGGCGATAGCTGTCGGGCAGGGCGTGCACGGCCTTGCCGAAGCCGCCGAAGCGCGCACGGTAGTGCTCGAGCGCGGCCTCGTCCCAGCCTGCCGCGCGGTAGAAGCGCACCCCGTCGGTCGGAGCCAGCCGGCCCGTATCGGCGACCAGCATGCGGCAGGTGATGTACTCCAGGCGGGTCGTCCACAGGCGGCAGTCGTGGCGGCGCGTGAGCCAGCCCGACATGCCGATGTGGTCCGGATGCATGTGCGTGCAGATCACGCGCCGCACCGGCCGGCTTCCCAGGGGTCCGAGGAACGCAGCCTGCCAGTTTGCGGCCGTATCGTCGGTCTGCATGCCCGTGTCGACGAGCGCCCAGCCGTCCTCGTCCTCGAGCGCCCAGACGTTGATGTGCGGCAGGCCCGCCATCGGCAGCCGCATGCGCAGCCACTCAACCCCCGGGGCCACGGTCAGGGACTTGCCCGGCTCGGGAATCGAGGCGAACGGATAGCGCAGGGCGGCGCCCTCGCTCGAACTGGTGGCGGTCACGCTCATGGGGTGCTCCCTGGGCCGCGGCGGCACGGGCCGCGGGGACAGCTTAAGCCGCCCGGGCCGGGAATGCCCGCGGGACCGCGATCCGCGCGTGGCCTTACGCCTCGTGCCGGGCGCGCAGCTCGCGCTCGACGTCCGCAAGTCCGAGTCCGCGCCTGCGCAGCAGCACCAGGAGGTGGAAGACCAGGTCGGCGGCCTCCGCCGTCAGTTGTGCGGCCGGCCCCTGCGCCGCCAGGGCGACCTCGACGCCTTCCTCGCCCACCTTCTGCGCGAGCCGCGCCAGGCCCCCGACGGCAAGGCGGGCGGTGTAGCTCTCGGCAGGGTCAGCTGCGAGGCGCTCATCGATGATCCGCTCGAGCTCGCCGAGGAAGGCCGGCAGGCCCGGATCGGGCGCGCCGCCGAAACAGTCGGCCGCGCCGGTATGGCAGACCGGCCCCTCGGGCCAACCCTGCATCAGCAGCGCGTCCTGGTCGCAGTCGCTCATGACGCACTCGATGCGGATGCGGTGGCCGGAGGTTTCCCCCTTGACCCACAGGCGCTGCCGCGAGCGGCTCCAGAGGGTGAGTTCGCCGCTCGCGAGCGTGCGCGCGAGCGCCTCGCGGTTCGTGTACGCGCACATGAGCACCTGGTGCGTGCCGGCATGCTGCACGGTGACCGGCAGGAGGCCCGCACCCTTGTCCCAGGCGAGCAAGTCCGGGTCGACGGGCTTCATGGGCGCACCTCGATGCCCCGGCCGCGCAGGTAGCCCTTCAGGGCACCGATGGCGAGCGCCCCGGAGTGGAACACGCCTGCGGCGAGCGCCCCGTCGGCGCCGCAGGCAAAGGCCTGCGCGAAGTGCTCCTCGCAACCGGCCCCGCCGGAGGCGACCAGCGGGACCTCGCACTGTGCGCGCACCTCGCGCAGCTGGGCGAGGTCGTAGCCGTCCCGGACCCCGTCCGCGTCCATGCAGTTCAGGACGATCTCCCCGGCGCCACGTTCCTGGGCCTCGCGCACCCATCCCAGGACGTCCCGGCCGCTGTCGCAGGCACGCCGCTCATCCCCGGTGCGCATCCAGGCCCGCAGTCCCTGGGGCGTTCGTCGGCTGTCGATGCCCACGACCACGCACTGTGCCCCGAAGCGGCGGCTCAGTCGGTCGATCAGCGTGGGGTTCTCGAGCGCCGGCGTGTTGATGGAGACCTTTTCGGCGCCGGCGTTGAGCACGCGCTCGGCATCCGCCTCGCTCCTGATCCCGCCGGCGACACAGAACGGGATGTCGATCAAGCGCGCGACGCGTCGCACCCAGGCACGGTCGACCGTGCCTCCGCCGGGGCTCGCGCCGATGTCGTAGAAGACAAGCTCGTCGGCGCCGGCCGCCTGGTAGCGACCCGCGAGCGCCAGGATGTCCCCCGCGTAAACGTGGTCGCGGAAGCGCACGCCCTTGACTACGGAGCCGTCGCGGACGTCGAGGCAGGGAATGATGCGTCGGGCCAGAATGGTCGCAACTCCTGAGGTTGGATGCGCGCTTCCAGGAGCGCCTTGCCGCACACCGCGGCGGACACGGCGCTGCGCGCCAGCGCGGCAAGGTCCAGGGCATTGCGGACGCCGCCGGAGGCCTGCCACTGGATGTGCGGGAAACGCCCGACGGCAGCCGCGTAGAGCTCGAGATTAGGGCCGGCGAGCTCCCCGTCGCGCGCGATGTCCGTGCACAGCACGTGCCGGACGAGCATGGGGGGATAACGCTCCAGTGCCGCCCACAGCGACAGCGCCGTGCGCTCCTGCCAGCCGCGCGTGTGCACCCGCGGCACGCCGGACTCATCGAGCCGCACGTCGAAGGCGAGGCACAGGCGCTCGCCGCCGAAGTGGCGGAGCCACGCGGCGACTTCCCCGGGTCGCTCGCTTGCGGCCGAGCCCACGACCACCCGCGCCGCACCGCCGTCCAGGAGGGCGGCAAGGTCCTCGTGCGAGCGCACGCCGCCCCCCACCTGCACCTTGAGCGTGGTGCCCGAACATAGCTGGCGCACGCGGCCGGGGTTGGCAAGGCCGGTGCGCGCCGCGTCCAGGTCCACGACGTGCGCCCAGGCGGCACCGAGCGCCGCGTACTGCTGAAGCTGCGCCGCCGGCGTTCTCGGGTAGTACGAGGCCTGGCCAAAATCCCCCTGCCGCAGCCGCACCACGCGTCCGCCGATCAGGTCCATCGCTGGCAGGAGCTGCATGGGTTCAGAGCCTGAGGAAGTTGTGCAGCACGCGGCTGCCGGCCGCCGCGGAGCGCTCGGGGTGAAACTGCGTACCCCAGAAGTTGCCGCGGCGCACGACCGCCGCGAGCGGCTGTCCGTACTCGGTGTACGCGAGGGTGTGCTCGTCGCAGGCCACGGCGTAGCTGTGCACGAAGTACACGTACTCACCCTCCCGCACGCCCTCCAGCAGCGGGTCCGGCCGCAGCCCCGCGAGGCAGTTCCAGCCCATGTGCGGGACCGGCCGGCCGACGGCGGACTTGAGCGCGCGGACCGATTCCGGCAGCAGGCCCAGGCATTGCGCGGGACCTTCCTCGGAGGCCGCGAACAGCAGCTGCATTCCCAGGCACACGCCGAGCACCGGCTGCGTGAGGCGCTGCAGGACCGGCACGAGCCCGAGCCGGGCGAGGCGCGCCATCGCGGGAGCAGCCGCGCCGACCCCGGGCAGGATCACCCGCGCGGCGGACTCGATCGTCGCCGCATCGCCGCTGACGCTCGAGCGCTCTCCCAGGCGCGTGAGCGCGTAGCGCAGCGAGGCAATGTTGGCCCCGCCGGTGTCCACGATCACGGTCGCCGCGGGCGTGCTCACAGCAGCCCCTTGGTGGTCGGCAGTTCCTCGCCCTCGCGGCGGATTGCCTGGCGCAGGGCCCGCCCGGTGCCCTTGAAGCACGCTTCGACCATGTGGTGGGTGTTCTCCCCTTCGACGTCCAGGTGCAGTGCCGCGCCCAGGCCCTCGGCGAGCGAGCGGAAGAAGTGCGGCACGAGCTCGGTCGGGAGCGCACCCACCTCGCTGCGGGAAAACTGCCCGGAGAAGCGCGCGTAGCACCGCCCGGACAGGTCCAGGGCCACCTGCGCCCGGGATTCGTCCATCGGCAGGAGGAACCCGAAGCGGGCGACGCCGGCCTTGTCGCCGAGGGCGCCGCGCAGCGCCTGGCCCAGTGCGATCCCGCAGTCCTCGACGGTGTGGTGCTCGTCGATGTGCAGGTCCCCGGCGCAGCGCAGCTCGAGCGCGAAGCCGGCATGCTTGGCGAGCTGCTCGAGCATGTGGTCGAAGAAGCCGATGCCCGTGGCGACGGTGAGCGGCCCAGGGGCATCGAGGTTCACGCGGATCTCGATGTCGGTCTCGCGCGTGGTGCGTCGCACCGCGAAGGCGCGCTGCAGCAGTTCCCGGGTGACCACCGGCCAGGTCTCCTCCGGCGTCCCGTGGCGCCGCACCGCAAGCCCGCGCAGCCCGAGGTTGCGGGCGAGCTGAAGGTCGCTCTCGCGGTCCCCGATGACCGCGCTGGTCGTGGGGTCGAGGGCGTGGGAGGCCAGGTAGTGGTCGATAAGTGCGGTGCGCGGCTTGCGGCAGGCGCAGGACTCGTGTGCCTGGTGCGGGCAGATGAGCACCGCATCGAAGGCCACGCCCTGCGAACCGAACGCCTCGAGGATGAACTCCTGGCACTCCTGGAAGGCAGACGCGGGGAAGGCGGCTGTGCCGAGCCCGTCCTGGTTGCTGACCATGACCAGGCGCCGCCCCCGGCGCGTCAGTTCGGCGAGCGCGGCGAATACCCCCGGCATGAAGCGTATCTTGCCCAGCGCATCGACCTGCTCGTCCGGCGGTTCCTCGATCAGGGTGCCGTCGCGGTCGATGAAGAGCGTGGCGGCGTTCATCGCAGCGCCCCGAGCAGGGCATCGTTCTCCTGCGGCGTGCCGATGCTGACCCGCACCCCCCACGGAAGGGCCGCGTGGCCGCGTACGTCGCGCAGCAGCAGGCCTGCGCCATGGGCCCGCGCCAGCACGGCATCCGCATCCCGGCACTCAAGCAGGAGGAAGTTCGCCGCGCTCGGGTGAACGCGGGCGATGAGCGGCGAGGCCGCCAGCGCGCCGGAGAGCCGTTCGCGCTCGGCGCACAACGTGGCGATGCGGCTCGCGCGCTGGACCGGGCGGTCCCCGCTCAAGAGGCGGCTGACCGCCTCGATCACCAGCTGCGGGACGGCGTAGGGCGCGATGAGCTTGCGGACCAGTGCGATGACCTCCGGGTCGGCGATGAGGGTCCCCAGGCGGGCGCCAGCGAGCCCGTGCGCCTTGGACAGCGTGCGCAGGACGGCGAGGTTCGGGCGCCGCGGGATCTGTGCCGCGAGGCTCGCGCGTCCGGCGAACTCGATGTAGGCCTCATCCACCACGACCAGCGCGCGGCCGGCGAGGCGGTCGGCGAGCCGCAGGATCTCGTCGGCATCGAGCAGGTTGCCGGTGGGGTTGTTCGGCGAGCACAGGAACAAGAGCCGGGCGGCCGCGGCGGCATCAACCACGGCCGGCACGTTGAGCGCAAAGCCCGCCTCCGCGCGCAGCGGGACGCTGACCAGTGCGGCGCCCTGGATCTGGGCTGACACGGCATACATACCGAAGGTGGGCGGGCAGATAAGCACGGCGTCCTCGGCCGGGCGGCAGAACGCACGCACCAGCAGGTCGATCGCCTCGTCGCTCCCGCGGCTGATCAGCAGCTGTTCCGGGCGCACGTCATAGAGCTGCGCGAGGCGCTCGCGCAGCGGCGGCGATTGCGGCTCGGGGTAGCGGTTGAGACCGGCCTGCGATCCGTCGCCACCGAGGCGCCACGGTGACTCGTTGGCATGCAGCCGCGTGCGTGGGCCGCCGAAGGCGGCGTGCTCGTAGGGTGCGAGGCGCAGCACCTCGGGGCGCGCGAGCTGCGTGACCCAGCTCATGGGCGGGTCCCTTCCAGGTATTCGAGGCGGCACTGGACGGCCTGTGCATGCGCATCCAGTCCCTCGAGCCCCGCCAGTCTCACCGCGCACGGCCCGAGTGAGCGCAGCCCGTCCGCGGACACCTCCTGCACGCTGATCGTCTTCATGAAGTCCCGCACCGTAAGCCCGCTCAGGGCGCGCGCGTGGCCATAGGTCGGGAGCACGTGGTTGGTGCCGGAACAGTAGTCGCCCAGAGTTTCCGGGGCGAAGTCGCCCAGGAATACCGAACCCGCATGGCGCACGCGCCCGAGCCAGCGCCGTGGCTCCCTCACCTGCAGCAGCAGGTGCTCCGGCGCATAGGCGTTGGCGATGTCGAGCGCGGTGTCGAGGTCGGGCACCACGAGCGCACGGCAATGCTGGAGCGAACGTCCGAGCTGGTCCTGGCGCGTAAGCGTCGGCAGCACGCGGGCGATGGCGTCGGCGACTTCGCCTGCGAGTGGGCGGCTGTCCGTCACCAGGATCGCCTGTGAGAGCGCGTCATGCTCGGATTGCGCCAGGAGGTCGGCCGCCACGAACGCGGGCCGGGCGGTCTCATCGGCGATCACCAGCACCTCGGAGGGGCCGGCCGGCAGGTCGCACGCGGCGCCTTCCGGGTCGGAGGCCACCAGCTGCTTCGCGGCGGTGACGTAGGCGTTCCCCGGGCCGAAGATCTTGTCGACCGCCCCGATGCGACCGGTGCCGTAGGCGAGCGCGGCGATAGCCTGCGCGCCCCCGACCTTGTGGACGTCCTCCACCCCGCACAGCCGGGCGGCGACCAGGACCGAGGGGTCGGCGCTGCCGTCGCGTCGTGCGGGCGTGCACAGGATCTTCACCGGGCAGCCGGCCAGCGCCGCGGGTACTCCCAGCATGATCGCCGCGGAGGGCAGCGGGGCGCTGCCGGCCGGCACGTAGAGGCCGACGCGCTCCAGCGGCCGCACCAGCTGCTCGCAGCGCACGCCGGGTTCGGTCTCTATCGTGAAGGGAGCTGGGCGCTGCGCAGCGTGAAAGCGGCGCACGTTGGCGAGCGCCCGCTCGAGTGCGGCAACGTCGGCAGCCGCCAGGGTGCTCCGCGCGGCGGCAAACTCCGCCGCCGTGACCCGGGTGTCCTCGAGGTCGATGCCGTCGAAGCGCCGTGTCAGCTCGCGCACGGCGCGGTCGCCGCCGGCGCGCACTGCGGCAATGATGTCCTTCGCGGCCGCCACCACGGCGCCCGAGGTGGTGAGCCGTGGCCGCTGCAGGGCGGCGCGGCGGGTGGCGGGATCGAGCAACGACCAGTCGATGATGCGCATGCGGAGTCGACGCCCTCTTCAGGACAGCATCTTCTCCACCGGCAGCACCAGGAGCGCGCTCGCACCGGCCTGCTTGAGGCTCTCCAGGGTCTCCCAGAAGACGTTCTCGCGGCATACGGCATGGACCGCCACGCGCTCGCTCGAGCCTTCCAGCGGGATGATGGTCGGAGACTCCGACCCGGGCAGCAGCCGGCGGATGTCCGGCAGCGCGCTGCGCGGTGCATGCAGCATGATGTACTTGCTCTCGCGCACCTGCTGCACGCCCTCGATCCGCAGCAGCAGGCGGCGCATCCACTCCGCCTTGGAGGGCGCGAGCGGGAGCGGCGTGCGGATCAGCAGCGCCTGGCTCTCGAGTACCGTCTCGACCTCGCGCAGGTGGTTGGCCGCGAGCGTGGAGCCGGTCGAGACGAGGTCGCAGATGAGGTCGGCGCGCCCCAGGCGTGGGGCGATCTCCACGGCTCCGGAGAGCGTGACGATCTCGGCGCGGATGCCGCGCGCGCGCAGAAAATCACCCAGCAGGTAAGGGTAGGTTGTCGCGATGCGGCGGCCACGCAGGCTCTCGAGCCCCGACCAAGGCGATTCCTGGGGGACGGCGAGGCTCAGGCGGCAGCGTCCGAAGTCCAGGGTGCGCACCGTCTCGAAGCGGGCCGCACGTCCCTGTGCAGCCAGCTCCAGCCGCTTCTCCTCGAGCACGTTGCGGCCGATGAGCCCGAGGTCACAGACGTCTTCTTCCACCAGGTCCGGGATGTCGTCGTCGCGCACGAACAGCACGTCGAGCGGCATGTTCTCGCCGAAGCCGAGCAGCTGGTCCTTGCCGCGTGAAAGCTTGAGCCCGCAGCGCCCGAGGAGCTCGAGCGAGGGGTCGCTCAGCCGCCCGGATTTCTGGACCGCGAGCTTGAGGCGTGCCTCATCCATGGCGGGAGCCAACGACCTGGCCCCCGCCTGATCCCGGACGCCGAGATTCCTGCAGGCGGCGGGCCGCCGTGTCGTAACCGCCGCTGCCGGCGGCAAGGAAGCGGGCGACGCGCCCGATGGTCGTGACGCTCACGCCGGTGAGGCGGTGCACCTCGCGGTAGGGCAGGCCACGCTTGAGGCAATCGACCACGGCCCAGCGGTCGGCCATGGCCTGGAGTTCTGCGGGCGTACACAGGTCGCGAAGGAAGGCGCGGCATTCCTCGGCCGTCTGCAGCGCGGCCAGCGCCGCACACAGGTTGCGCTCGGCCTGCGCTTCCTGGCGGGGGGTCACGGTCAGATGCGCCTTCATGGTAATTAATGTACTAGCGCATTAGTACATTGGCAAGAAGATTCGCACGAACCCCTGGGTGGGGTCAGCGCGGGGGTCCTAGGTGATGAGGGTCCGGGCCGCGACGAGCGCCGTCAGCGCCACGCCGCACAGCGCACAAGCCAGCAAGAGCTCCGGCCATTCAAGGGCGGCCGGCAGGAGCAGGCGGTCGATGCGGCCGCGGGTCAGGGGCTTGAGCACGAAGTACGCGATTCGCCGGATCGGGCCTTCGGCCCAATTGGCCGTCCGGGTGAGCTCGTAGTCGAAGCGGTAATACTCCCGGTCAGGGAAGCCCGGCGGCCGGCTGCGGTCGCTCCCGACGTAGCGGGCGACGCCGTCAGCCACGAACGGCTCGATCACCGGCACCACGCCGCGCTGCAGGTCGACCAGGCTCAATGGCCGACCCTGGCCATCGTGGAGCCACACACCGTAGTCGGCGTCGATCAGATAGGAGGTGTCACCGACCTGGACCTGAACGAGGCAGTGGGCGAGGGCAGGGGCCACGCGCCGCAGTACGGTGATCTGAGCGGAGGCAATCCCGAGCGTATCCAGCGCGGTGATGAAGAGGCGGTGGATGCCGGAGCAGCAGCCTCCCTGGCTCAGTACCGCGACCGGCGATGGGCCGAGTGGTGCGAGGATTCGGCTCAGGAAGTGGGGGTCCTTGTTGCGACGGCCAACGCCGGTGAAGATGGCTTCGGCGAGTGCGAAGGCCGCCTGGCGGGTATCGCCGGGGGCACTCACGATCTCACGCGCGAACCGGGCGATCTGCGCGCGCCGGCAGTAGTACAGGGCGAGTAACGCCATGGCAGCCACCATGGCGCCTCCCAACATCAGGATGGCCACTCGCAATTCCCCCTGAACATTCCGGCCAACCAGACCGGACCTCGCTGCACCGTCTGAACGTGCAGCACCCCGCGAGAAAGCTTAAGCCAAATCCCGCCGCTGCAACCCGTGGGATCCATGTGGCAAAGCGTGCTGACCTTGCCCCGCGCTCGCCAAGCTGCTGAACTTAAACAGATTTGCCTTACGGACTAGCCGCCGATAGACTTCCGCTCCCCCAAAATGGGCGGTTAGCTCAGCGGTAGAGCACTGCTTTCACACGGCAGGGGTCACAGGTTCAAGCCCTGTACCGCCCACCATTCAGATCACGACTTTAGGAAAACTTCTTCAGGCCGCCTCATTCGAACTTGGGGCAGGTTTGGGACTGCGCGGCGGCCCAAACAGCCCAAGCGTTTGGTTCAGATGCGGAAGTCACCACACCTGAAGGGTCGATGGATAGGCCAGGAGCCACGGGAGAGTTTTGCTCGGGCGTCCCGCGCCGGAAAGCATGCGGCGAAAACAGAAGCGCGAGCCAGCGCCGTCGTGTACCGCCAGACACAGCAGGCATTGCAGATCACGCTCGCGAACGGGGCAGAGATCACGCTGCCAGTTAAGCTGATACCAGACATCATCGGCCCAAACACGCTGTCCCCGATCGCTTGGTTACCGAAGGTCTGGGGTGGGAAGCAACCCACCAAGTCAAGGATCTCGACGAGCTCAATCGCTTCGTAGCGCTCGTCATGGGGTTCTACAACAGCATCGCTGTGGTTTTCGAGACGGCTCCCAGCGAGTTCGAGCCAACGTTTTACGAAAGTAGAGTCCGGGGGAAGAAGGTCATCATCGTCGACGAGTGGTGCGTGGGATTCATCGAAGGCATGCGCATGGATTCGTCGGGTTGGAATCTCTTGAGGGGCGAAAGACCGGCGTTCTTGAGGCCTATCGAGCTGTTCGGGAGACCAACGGTGGCTGGCGGGAGTGGCTCGTTGGCGCGATCGGCTAGTTCATCCGCCGCCGCCAAATGAAGGCGAGTCCCCCGAAGCCGAGGGCAAACAGTGACAGGCTCGCAGGTTCAGGAACTCCGGTGCCGTCACCGCCGCCCGGCGGGGTCACCGTGACGTCGGTGTTATTCACGGTGAACGTGAGGCCCGACTGAACCTGGTTGATGTCGACGAAGAAGACCTCGAGGCTGTGATCGCCGGCGCCGATCGCAAACGGCGACACGCAGGTCCCGGCTGTCGATCCATGTACGCCACCCAGGTCGCACACCACCTTGCCATCCAGGAATGCGAACGCCATGTCGTCGGCGCCGATCGTGAACGAGATAGTGTCGCTCTGCCCGGTCGGCACGACGATGTTGCCCGTGATCTCCGCCGCCTGATAACCGCAGGGCCCGTCGCAGGTCCCGGTCCCGTTCGGAGGGAAGAAATTCGACGGATGATCAAAGGGCAGCGTGGTCGTGGCGGTGCTCGTGAGCGTCACGAACGGGTTCAGCTTCGGATCCCAGTAGGTGATCTCACCCGCGCCTGCGCCGCTGGCCACCAGGTTCGTGGGGCCGCTCGGCAGTGAAAAGCAGTTGCTGGTGCAGCCGAAGGCGGCCGTGTTCAGCACCGGCAAGCCGTCCGGACCCAGCTGGTTCTGGACCTCATTGTCGACGGTACCGAAGGACAGATGGTCCGCATCCGGATCGCTGGGGGAGATGGTGAAGTACTGGATGGTGACCGAATCGTCGGCGCGCGCGGGGGAGGGAGCGCCGAGCGCGGCGCCGATCGTGGCCGCAAGAAGCGCGGCGAGTCCTTGACGCACAGCAGGAGCGAACATGGCGGTGAACCTCGGTGGTGCGGAGACTTCTTGACCTCAGCAAATACCGTGCAATCCCTCAGAACGTTTCTGCGATCAGCGGCTTGCAGATCGCGCTGCACGCCGGAGTTCCAACATGTGTAAAGTGCGCCGACTGTCTGGCTTTACAAGGACTTACATCGCCGCACCGCAGCACGCGCCCCGCGGTCGATCAGGTCTTCTTGCTACCATGCCCGCCCTTTTTTCGATGACGGTCCCACTGAGCCCATGACGGTCGTTACTCGCTTCGCGCCCAGCCCCACCGGCCTGCTGCATGTCGGCGGGGTGCGCACGGCGCTCTTCAGCTGGCTGTACGCGCGCCGCATGAAGGGCAAGTTCATCCTGCGGGTCGAGGATACCGACCGCGAGCGCTCGACCGACGAGGCCGTGGGCGTCATCCTGGAGGGCATGGACTGGCTCGGCCTCAAGGCCGACGAGGGGCCGTACTACCAGACGCAGCGCTTCGACCGTTATCGCGAGGTCATCGCCGGCATGCTCGCTGCTGGAACGGCCTACCACTGCTACTGCACCAAGCAGGAACTGGACGCCCTGCGCGAGGGACAGATCGCGCGCAAGGAGAAGCCGCGCTACACCGGGATCTGCCGCGACCGGCATCAGCCGCGGCCGGGCGTCAGCCCCGTCGTACGCTTCAAGAACCCGCTCGAGGGTTCCGTGGTGGTCGACGACCTGGTTCACGGCGCGGTGACGTTCCAGAACACCGAGCTTGACGACCTGATCATTGCCCGATCCGACGGGACGCCGACCTACAACTTCTGTGTCGTGGTGGACGACATGGACATGGGCATCACCCACGTCATCCGCGGCGATGATCACCTCAACAACACGCCGCGGCAGATGAACATGCTCCGCGCCCTCGGTGCCAAGCCACCGGTCTACGCGCACGTGCCGATGATCCTGGGTCCCGACGGCGCCAAGCTCTCCAAGCGCCACGGCGCGGTCAGCGTGCTGCAGTACGAGGAGGAGGGTTTCCTCCCCGACGCACTCCTTAATTATCTGGTGCGCCTGGGCTGGTCGCATGGGGACCAGGAGGTGTTCACCCGCGAGGAGATGGTTGCCGCCTTCGATATCCACGACGTCAACAAGGCCGCCTCCGCATTCAATCCCGAGAAGCTGCTGTGGCTGAACCAGCAGCACATGGTGCGGGCGGCTCCGTCCGCCGTGGTGCCGTACCTGCGTGCCCACCTCAAGCGGCTCGGCATCGACAGCTCCGACCAGGCCCTGCTAGAGGGGGTCATCGTGGCGCAGCGTGAGCGTGCCAAGACGCTGAAGGAAATGGCCCAGAACAGCCGGTTCTTCTTCGTCGACACGGTGGAGATCGACCCCAAGGCCGCCGCGAAGCACCTCACGCCCGAGGCGCTCGCACTGCTGCGGGAGGTCCGGGCAGCGCTGGCAGGGCTCGCGGAGTGGACCCCGGTCAGCCTGCATGCAGCGCTCAACGACCTCTCGACGCGCGTAGGCGCGGGACTGGGGAAGATCGCGCAGCCGGTGCGTGTGGCCGTCACGGGAACCGCGGTCTCCCCGCCGATCGATGCCACGCTCGCGCTCCTGGGACGTGAGCGCAGCCTTGCGCGAATCGATGCGGTGCTGGCGCGCACGCCGGCCTAAAATTCGGCTGCGGGAGCGCTGTTCCGTCCGCCCGCCGCAGTTGCTGACTAAGGCCAGATACATCCTGCACTCTGCCCAGGAGGGTAAGGGGTGCGGAT
>JAFEDU010000003.1 GCA_018241425.1 Pseudomonadota bacterium | reverse complement strand
GATGTCGCAACTCCATCCTGACATCTGGGACGGGGAAGTCCCTTACATTCGTTAGGCGTGTCGATGGAGAGCTTCGACGAGATTCTGGACAAACCAAACGTCGGGAGAACGGTTCGTTGGCCGTTTCGGTTCCTGGCTGCGGGAATTACCCTGGCTGCGCTATTTGCTGCCTTCGGCGCCGCTTACACAGCGTTTAGGCACAAGGACCTCAGGTCCGCTCTGTTCGCGCTCGCTTTAGTTCCAGTTGCAGCGCTTATGGCGCGCCTTGGCGGCTACGCTACCTGGAGCGGCGTTGTGCCTCGGAGCCCTTTTTGGCCTTTTGCCTCTGGGTCGGTGGCGTTTATTTGGGTGCTAATCGTGTGGATCCTAGTTTCATATGCATGAGCCATCAGGAGCGATTCCCGCACTCCAGTCGACGCGCCTAACCATCGCTGGAGCGGCCGTGAACGCCGATGAGGCGCGCCACGCGCGCTGGGCATATTGTGCGCGCATGGCGCCAATCATCATGTTGAGTGCGGCCGCTCAGCTAGGCCGTGAAGCGGCAGGAGTTACAGATGAATGTTCAGCGTCCACGGTTGCTTGCACCGAGCGGGCTTGTTACCGGCGCAGTCCTTGGAATGGCCGGCACATTTGTGCCGTCCGCCTCACTTCGTGGGCTCCTTTGGGGTCTCGACGGAATCGCTCTGATTGCTGCAGCCGCACTGCTCACATTTCGCCACTTCCGGCGAGGGAACGACGTCGTAGCAGCCGGATTTCTTGTATTCGTCGTGGGTGAGACTCTGATTCTCTCGGGCGCCGCCATGGATCTCGCGGCCAGCGCTCCGGTGTTTTCCGCCGGAGTCGGCCTTTGGGCCGCTTCGCTGGCACTGGTGAGCGCGCCTAATGTCATGCCCTCTTGGCTCAGAGCCGTTGCGGCAATCGCGGCGATATTGTTTGCGGCGGTTGCCGTGCAGGTCTTCATGGGACGCCCGCTCACGCCGCTATCGCAACCATTGCCCTTCTTTGCTTATCCTCTCTTGGCAGTGACTCTGTTTGGCTGGGCTTGGGTGGATTTTCGCGATGCTGCCCAACAATCGGGTATGACCTCCTCCGTCAAGTAGGGTTCGATGAGCAGCGGATGCGGTTGCAGTCGGGTATCCGTCCTGTTGGTGAGCGCACGTGAAGCGGCTCCGGACATCATGAGATCCGCCGGCGCGGAGCCAATCACTGGATGAGCCTTGAAGGCCACGATTTTTATCGACTTAACTGCGCCGCGGACCGATCCGCTGTTCATGAGAGCGATTTCGGCTTGACACATCGATGCCGTACTGCCAGCCAGGAGGACTCCATCTCATCACTGGAGCGGCCGTGGGATCTGAGATCCGATGCGCTACGAGCGCAGAGGAAAAGCATGTGCTCGCAGCGCTTATCTACCTGACAGGGTTCGCCGCTCAGCGGCATCGTTAGAATTCGCGATGTTCACTCGAGACCCCGTCGCACTCGCTGGACCCACTGCTCGGATTAGGCTCCTCCGGCGAATCGTTAACCTCGGAGCGGTGGCGCTGCTATTTCTCGTTCTTCTGGTTAGTGCCTTCAGCATCGTGGTTGCCCGACCGGGACCTGTGGTTGGTTACGGCCTGGTCGTTCTGTTTGGGTTGGTCGCATTCTTGTACTTCTGGACTTGGTTCCGCTTTGCCCGAGGCGACATCGCGTGCCCCTGATGTGGCGATCCATTCATTGACACCGATCCGATCACGCGCCCGTTCCTTATCCCTCGCAAATGCTACTTTTGCGGCTACGATGTGGTAACTGGTCATCGTGATCGCGACTTCTAACATCATTGGCGGTGGCCGTAACAGCGTCTTTGGTTCGCTTGAGCGGCGCGTGCTTCCATTGAAGCCTAACAATAGGCTGGATTTATGGTACCGACATGGTGAGGGATTCCATTTACAGTGCGCCCGATGTTTACGCTTGAATCCCGTAGGCCGGTAATTGCGGAGCAAAAAGCAGTTGGGTCTGAGTTCCCTGAGTGGCTTGCCACATGAGGCGTCGCTCACCCACATTTTGTCGGTGCGGAGGTGCTGCAGTGCTATACCTTGCGGTCGTCGTCGCTGTATTTTCCGCCGCGTCTCGACTGCTGGAGGGGCTGGGGTACCCATGCCTCACGGACCAACGCGATATCTCACATTGCGCCACGGAGCCTCATGCGCATTGTGCGTTCCAAGGCACTTCTTGCGTTCACGCTGCATGTGGCAGTCATTGGCGCGGGCGCCTCGCGTGAAAGTTGGATCCTAAAAATGCGGAAACACCTTGCATACACCCTCGCACTTGCTGCCACGCTGCCTGTTTGCGGCGCCCTGGGCCAAACGGAGCCCCAGCTCGAGATCCAAATACTGTCAGACGGTTCTTGCCTGGTGCATGAGGTGCCGGTTCGGTGTCGCGACGTTGGGGCCAAGCTACGCGAGCTGGGCACTCCCCCGGAGGTTCATATCCATCTTGTCTCGGCGCACGACGCACCATATGCGGCGGTTTCTGCAACACTCGAGTCGTTAAGGAGTTCGGGCTTCACACCCAAGATCGGGTACACCAACGTTGCGCCTGAATGAAACGCCGGCCAAGGCGCGCACCGATCGCGAGTGGAACTCCTGTGACATTTAGCACCCGCTTCCTTCTTCGCGTTGCCGTGACGGCGGTCCCCCTGGTACTGATCGGTCTGTGGGGCTGGTCTCTGAAGCGCCGCGCCAGAGAAAATGCCGATACCAGCGCCATTCTCCGCGATCGCAGGCACTAGGACGTGTACTGCCGGGACCTGCGCGCCTCGCGGTCACGGAGCGCCTTCACGACGACGCGTTGTCTGGAACGATGCCGTGCGGCATTGCACTGCGCAGGTCCAGTGAGTAATCTGCGCGCCCGAATCGCAGGGGAAACAGAGGAGAGAGCCGTGAAAACCAAGCCATACCTCCTCGACGGCAACTGCTTTCGAGGTCACGAGTAAGCGACGGAAGGGCTACCCTTCGGAAGCTCGCGTCAAGCGCGGCGATCGCACCGTACACGGCGACAAGGAGCTCCTGGAGAAGCTCGGCCGCAACGACCCGTGTCCGTGCAAGTCCGGGCGCAGGTTTCAAGAACTGCTGCATGCGCAGCGGCTTGATGGACGGGTCGGACCGGCACTACTTCTTTCAGGGACTGAGCGAGTCCCCTCACCCTGCATCCCAAGGCCCTGAGGGCTGACAACAGCCGCCGCGAGCGCACCTTTCCCGGGCGCTCGCGGCGCAGGGGACTCCGCGCATCGCGCCCACACCGGGGCGTTCACTGTCGTTCATAGCCGGAGGGCTCCCTGCCGGTGTGCGGGACCCGAAGGAGCGCTATGCTCACGCGCAGAGGACCCGAGCATGAACCTCCTCCGGATACTCGCCGCCGCATCCGCCGCCTTCATCGCCTACATGGCCGCCGGTGCGCTGATGGTCGCCTCGCTCCCCACGCTGCGGATTGAGTTCAGCCGGTACCCGTCGGTGTATCGGGACCAGCAGGGCCAGATGAGCCACATGCCGCTGGGAGCCCTGGGAATGGTGCTCGCCACGGTCGCGCTCGCCGTGCTCTATACCCGCATGTACCGGGACGGGCCGCCGCCTAGGGAAAGGGGATCTTCGGGCTCCTGGTCGCCGCATTCGCCGCCGGCGCGTTCTTGATCCACAACTACATCAACCTCAACATCGGCGGCCGCATCACCGTCCTGTCGCCGGTGCCGTACCTCATCCAGGGGACCCTCGTGGGCGTAGTGACGCTCGTTTACCGGACCGTCGCACCATGAACGCCCGGCCCCCGTTCTTGCTGGCCGCCACTTACCCGGACCGCATCACCGCGCAGGCGATGCTCGGCCTGCTGCACGAGAGCGGGATCCCCGCGGTACTCGAAACGGACGGCGCTCTGCCCGGCCCCGGGTCGAGTTACTTCCTGCAGGTCCCTGCGGAGCTCGTTCATCGGGCGCGCTGGGTGCTCGAGGCGGCCCAGGTCTCGGACCGCGAACTGAACTACCTCGCCACGCGTGAGCTGTCCTGCGATCCCGAAGAGGGTGCGGCATGAGGCCAGCACCCGACTACTGGTATGCGGCGAAGCGCTACGGGTGGGGCTGGGGCATGCCCGTCGCGTGGCAGGGCTGGGCCGTGCTCGCCGTGTTCATGGTCGCGATAATCGTCCCGGCACACTGGCTCAGGCACACAGGTTACCGCTGGGCCTACCCGGCATACGTGGTGGCACTGGTGCTCGTTCAGTCGTGGATCTGTTACCTCAAGGGGCCGCCCCCGCGCTGGCGATGGGGAGAACCCGACCGCTAAGACAAGGGGCCTCGGGGTCCGCCGGACCCGTGCCGCCCGCCGCGGACTCATCCATGCAAGCCTCCGGTATCGCAGTGATTCTGCTCGGCGGGATGCTCGTGGCCCCGGCGTACTGCTTCGCGCTGGTGCGCGGCATTCGCCCGCTGCCCGCCCTCACCAGGTTCGGATTCTGGGTCGCGGTGACAGGCCTTATGTTGTTCGCGGTCGAGCTGGCGTTCGTGGGGATGTGGGGCAACCTCGGCACCCGTGCACACTTAGGTCCACTCTTCTTCCGCGTGCACGCAGGACGTACCGTGTGCGCCGCGCCCGCCTGCGGGTGCGTGCCCCTCCTGGGCAAGCGGAGCCTCGCTCGCGCGTGGCCGGGGGTGGCGGTCCTGGTCTGGATCGCAGGAGCTGCGGCCCTGTTTTATTTTTATCGCGTCGCCGAGACCCTCTATGGCATCGGCGGCATCGGTGGCCCGTACCTGTGGCCCTGACCCTCCTCACGTCCCGCGTTCCGTAAGTGGCCACGATCTTGAAGTGTGCGGCGCAACATGGGCGCCTTGCGATACCGTCGGCTCATGTTGCGTCAATAGTTTCAGTCGCTTGGCCGTACATGAGGTCGGCGTTGCGACAGTAAGCGGCTGTGCTGGAGTGCGACTGACGCCGTCGGGTCCGGATGCCGATGTCTGGCGCGCTTGAGCTTGCGCTGGCCGCCGCGCATGCTCCCGAGAGCTTTCGCCCGTGCGTGCAACACCGTGACGACTGAAACCCGGCACCCAACGCGATCCAGCGCCCTCTTCGCGGTGCTGGCCGCGGGTTGCCTCGTAGCGGCCGGATGCGGCGGCGGCTCGTCGTCACCACCACAAACGTCGGTACACATCCAAGTCACGCCCGCTACCGTGACGACCTCGATGCGGGCAGCGCCGATCACCTTCCATGCCAGCGTCACTGGCTCGTCGAACTCCCAGGTGAGCTGGAGTGTGCTCAACGGTACGCAGCCCGTGCCCGGCCTCATCTCTGCGAGTGGAGCATTGCAGCCCATCACGGACTGCGCGCTGCTCGGCGCGAGGCTCACGGTCCAGGCGACGAGCGTTGCATCGCCCGCGGCCGTCGGTAGTGCCAGCGTGAGTGTCCAGATTGGCGCGGTAAACCCCGCAACCATCACCGTGCCGACGAACGAGACGCTGGTCTTTGCGGCGACGGATTTGCCCTGCGGCAACAACAGTACCGACCTTCCGCCCTCAGGCTACCAATGGTCGATCACGGGAGGAGCCGCCGGCGGTACCTTGGGACCGGGACCCGGTAACGCCGTGGCCCCAAGTGCCTTCGTCATGTACACGGCTCCGGCCGCAATCGGTACCTACGCGCTGAACGTAACGCTGCGCGAGTCAACCCGCAGCGCCGCGATCACGGTCGCACAGCCCGTTTCGTACACGGGAACGATGCAGCTGTGCCGTTCCGGGCACACCGCCACTCTCCTGGCGACGGGTGCCGTACTGCTGGTCGGCGAGGGCGGGGACTACACCGGGATCGGTGGCTGTGGTGCCCCACCCAGCGCGCCGCCGAGCGCGGTCCCTGCCGCGACCGCGGAACTCTTCGATCCCGTGACGAGCACGTTCGCCCCCACGGCGCTCCCCATTTATCCGAACAAGCACGCCCACGCCGCGACGCTGCTTAAGGACGGCCGGGTGCTGCTCACCGGGGGCATCGACTCCGGCGTCTCGTCGGTCCATGCAGAGATCTATGACCCCGCGACGGGCGCGTACACCGCGACCGGCGACATGACGCAGGGGCACAGTTACCACGCAACCGCAGCGCTCGCCGACGGACGCGTCGTCATCGTGGGCGACTGGCCCGCCGGGGCGCCGCCGGAAATCTACGATCCCAGCGCGGGAGCCTTCACGGCTCTGACGAACGCCGGCTCGTGCTGCGCGCCGTTTTCGACCGCAACGCTCCTCAACAGCGGCGAGGTGCTCATCGCGGGCGGCGGTTTCAGCAGTGGTGCTGAGACTGCGTACCTGCTCGATGCCAGCGCCCACTCCCTGGTGCAGACGGGATCCCTGAATCAGGGCCGGCTCGGTCATACCGCCACGCTGCTGGGTAACGGCAAGGTGCTCGTGGTAGGCGGTATTGAACAGGCGTACCTGTTCCAGAGCCAGTCGACGGGCGGCTCCATCAGTCAGACCGCGGAGCTCTATGATCCTGCCACCGGGAAGTTCACGATGACATCCGGCGCCATGCGCGCACCGCGCGCTCTGCACTCAGCCGCCATGCTCCCCGACGGGCGCGTGCTCATCGTCGGCGGAGTCTTGCAGCTGCCCGCACAATATGACGAATTTGATGGGCAGGATGCGCTGCTTTACTACCAGTTCACGATCTACAACTACGCAACCGAGATCTATGACCCCGCGACCGATCAATTCAGCGCAGGCCCGGTCATTCCCGCGCGGGTGTCCCCGACGACCACGACACTGCTCAGCGGCCACCTGTTGATCGCAGGCGGTGGCCCGCTCGCCGCTGAGTTGTACTAGCGCGGCGCCCGAGCGAGGCACCCCGCGCACCGCGCCCACGAGGCCGCCGAAGCATGGCGCTGAAGCGAGACGGGCAGCGCACCCTCCCGGAAAGCAGGCTGCTGCGGTTTCCGGGCGGCCTTACGCGCGACCCGGCCATCGAGCACTGGTTCGACGCGCGGCCGGCCGCGCTCGTGGCGCTCGCCCGTCCCTGGTTCCAGCGGATGCGCGACTGTGGGACCGACGTGCGCGAGCTGCTGCACGACGGGCACCCCACCGCCTGCATCGGCGATGCGGCCTTCGGCTATACGAACCTGTTCAGCGCCCACGTGAATGTGGGATTCTTCCGCGGCGCTTCGCTCAAGGACCCGGCGGGATTGCTCGAGGGAGACGGTCGTTACATGCGTCACGTGAAGCTTCGGCCCGGGCACGAACTCGATGCGGGTGCGCTCGAGGCCCTCATCGTCGCCGCCTACCGCGACATGCAGGCGCGGCTTGCCGCCGGTGCCACATGAAGATGCCCGAGCCCCACCTCCCGCGCTTCCGCCCGCGCATCGGGGCCCGGGGCATCTTCCGCGTCGGGGTGGTGGTGCTTGCCCTGATCCTGCTGGGCAACCTCGCCGTCATCACCTTCGCCTGGTCCCAGCATCCCAAGACTGACGGCGGCCTGGTCGTGGTCCTCTGGGGGTTGAGCCTGGGTGGCCTGGTGCTCCTGTGGCGCCTGTGGAGGGCCGCACCCCAGGGCGGCAGCGCCCCGCCGCCGGCGACCCCCGGCAAGCCACACTGATGCCGGCCAGGAAGTCCCGGCCTTAGAATCCTTAGCGCCGGGCCCGTGGCCCCGGCAGTCCGTCGCCCTTGGGATGCAGGGGGAGGTGCGATGCAGACCGTCCTCGATCGCGCGCTCGAGCACGAGCGTGCCCGTGCCGCGCAGGTCTACCTGACCCAGCCCTTAGGCGGCGGCGCCGTCGTCGACTACACCTGGGGCGAGACGATGGACCAGGCGCGCCGCATGGCGGCGCACCTGCGCCACGAGCGGCGCCTCGCCCCGGGGGCCCGGGTCGCGATCCTCGCCCGCAACAGCGCGCACTTCTTCATGGCGGAGCTCGCCATCTGGATGGCCGGCGGCAGCACGGTCGCGATCTACCCCACCGAGACCGCGGCCACGCTGCGCTACGTGCTCGAGCACAGCGGCGCGTCGCTCCTCTTCATCGGGCGGCTGGACGACTGGCCCGCGCAGAACGCCGGCGTCCCCCAAGGCCTCCCCTGCATCACGTTCCCGCTCTCCCCCGCCTCCGGGTTCGAGGCCTGGGATGCGGTCATCGATCGCACCGCACCGCTTGAGGGCCGCATCAAACGCGGCAGCGACGAGATCGCGATGCTCATGTACACCTCCGGCTCGACCGGGCGCCCCAAGGGCGCGCTGCACACCTTCGGTGGGGTGAGCGCGGTGAGCGAGGCCCGCATAGCCCATCGCCTGCAGTGGTTCGGCTACGACCTCGAGGAGCACCGCAGCCTCTCCTACCTGCCGCTCGCCCACTGCTTCGAGCGCGCCGCCGTCGAATGCCTCTCGTTCTGGGACGGCCGCGTGCGGGTCTACTTCAACGACACCCAGGCAAGCTTCCTCGAGGACCTCCGGCGCGCGCGCCCGACCACCTTCTGCTCCGTGCCGCGCATCTGGTCGAAGCTGCGCCAGGGCGTGATCGACCGCATCGGCGCGGCTCGCCTCGAAGCCCTGCTTGCCGATCCCGAGGCGGCGCCGGCCACCCGGCGCGGGATCCTCGAGGGCCTGGGGCTCGACCGGGCGGAGCTTGCGATCACCGGGTCCGCGCCGCTGCCGCCGGAGGTGCTCGCCTGGTACCGCGCGCTCGGGCTCGAGCTCTACGAGGGCTACGCGATGACCGAGGACTTCGCGTACTCGCACTTCTCGGCGCCCGACGCCCGCACGCCCGGCCACGTCGGCCGGCCGCTGCCGGGGGTGGCGGCGCGCCTGGCGGACGACGGCGAGGTGCTGGTGCGCGCCCCGGGACGCATGACGGGGTACTACGGCGAGCCGGAGCTCACCGCCGCGAGCTTCACGCCCGACGGGTTCTTCCGCACCGGCGACCTCGGCCAGTACAACGCCAACGGGGAACTGAAGCTCATCGGCCGCAAGAAGGAGCTGTTCAAGACGGCGAAGGGCAAGTACGTCGCGCCCGCCCCGATCGAGACGCTCCTCAACCGGCACCCGATGGTGGAAGTGTCGCTCGTCCAGGGCGAGGGCCAGAGCGCGGCGCACGCCCTGGTGGTGCTGGAGGAGAGCCTGAGGCAGGGCGCCCGCGAGCCCGCCGGACGCGCCCGCATCGGCGCGGAGCTCGCGCGCCTGCGCGGGGAAGTGAATGCGTCCCTGCCCAACTACGAGCAGCTGAAGTTCATCGCCGTGGCGCGCGAGCCCTGGTCGATCGCGAACGGCTGCCTGACCCCGACGCTCAAGATCCGGCGCGCCGCGATCGAGGCGTCCGTGGCATCGGAGGTGGAGGCCTGGTACCGGGCGGAAGGCCCGGTGGTGTGGACCTGACGTGCTGCGGTGCACCGTCCCGCCCGGCCGCCCGCCGGGCTTCCCCTGCTATGCTCGCGACAGAGCGGCCGATCCCGACACAACATCCAACGGCCGCAGGGGGACCTGGAAGATGACCGCCACCACTGACCCGATCGTGCGCTCCGCGGCCCGCTGGTTCTGGTGGATCGCCGGCCTGTCGCTGGTGAACGCGGTGATGTTCTATTCCGGCAGCAACACCAACTTCGTGATCGGCCTTGCGATGACGACGCTCGCGAGCGTCGTGTTCGCGGGCAACGTGCCGCTGGCCATCGGCGTGGCCGGCCTCACCATCGCCTTCTACGGACTCATCGGCTACTACGCGCAGGGCCAGAAGCTCTGGGCGTTCTACGTGGGGCTGGCCGTCTACGTGCTCGACGGCCTCATCTACGTGTACGTGCAGGACTGGATGCCCGTGGCCTTCCACGGGCTGGCCGGGTACTTCATCGTGAAGGGGATCCTGCGCGTGCGGGAGCTCCGGCAGGCGGTGCCGGCGGCGCCGCCGGCGGCCTGAACGCCCCTTCAGCGCTTCCTGAACTCGTAGCCGGCCAGCATGAGCGAGTCCGGCGAGAGGCTCGCCTCGGGGCCTGAGGGCTGGGCGCCGCCCGCACGGCAGTGCCTGGGATCGTGCCCGGCGACGAGCTTGTCGCCGCTGCGCTTCCAGATCAGCTCGCAGCCGATCGGGGACACGTCCTCGGTCATGACGCTCGCGAGCAGCTGCGGGTTCTTGGCCGCCTCGCGCCAGCGCACCGGCTCGACGAAGCTGTACACGAGTCCGACGACGCCGCGGTCCTCGTCGATGTCGAAGCTGAACATGCGCTGGCTCATGATGCGCTCGGGATTGTCGGGGGCCATCTCCTGGACGAAGAACACGTGGTGGCCGAGGCGCGGGGTCTGCGCCTGGCGCACCAGGAGCGCGATCTGCTCGTGCGGGGGCATCACCCCGGTTTTCTCATCCTTCTGCACCTGGGCGAGGTCGTCATAGTGGCCCGGAAACCACGCGATCAGGTCGGAGAGGTCCTCGTCGTGGGCCTTCTCCTTCTTGGAGGCGCAGCCGGCGACCAGGGCGAGGACCGTCAGCAGCGCGAGGCCCGCACGCAGCACTCCCACGCGCTCAGCCATAGCTCGCGCGCCACTGCGCCCGGTACTTGAGACCTAAGTCCATCAGCCGCTCGAGGAGCGGCGCGTAGGCGACGCCGTTCGCGCGCGCGGACTCGGCGAAGTCCTCGGCGGCCTCGAGGTTGGGATTGGCGTTTGCTTCGAGCACGTAGACCTGCCCTTCGGCGGTGACCCGGAAATCCATGCGAGCATAGCCGGACATGCCCAGCGCGCGGTAGATGCGGCGCGACAGCCGGTCCAGGGTGGCGAGCACCGGCGCCGGCAGCTCCTGGGCGGCGTGGGTGGTGATGCCGTACTTCGCCTGGTAGCGCTTGTCCCACTTCACCTTGCGCGTGGCGATGCCGGCGAGCGAGTCCGGCATCGAGCCGAACACCATCTCCCACACCGGCAGGCGCGTCAGCCGCTCGTTGCCGAGCACCCCCACGTACAGCTCGCGCCCCTCGATGTACTGCTCCACCAGCGCGTCCGACTTCACCTGCTCGTGCACGAATTCGATGCGCTCCTTGAGGCGCGCCGCATCGGTGACGACGGACGCCTGCGCGATGCCGAGCGAGGCATCCTCGACGGTCGATTTCACGAACAGCGGGAAGCGCAGCTTCTTGGGCACCTTGAAGCGCACCCCGCGCCGGAACACCGCGAACTGCGGGGTGGCGATGCGGTGGAACTGCAGGAGCTGCTTGCTCAGGGACTTGTCCCGCGACAGCAGGAGCCCGCGCGGGTTGCAGCCGGTGTAGGGCTGGCGCATGAGCTCCAGGAAGGCGACCACGTGCTGGTCGTAGGTGACGATGCCGTCAAACTCCTCCAGGAGGTTGAAGACGATATCCGGCTCCCACTCGGCGATCGTGGCGCGCAGCTCGGTGAGCGAGTCCAGGACCCCCAGGCAGCGCACCTCGTGGCCGCGCTGGCGCAGCGTCGTGATCACGTCGTACTCGGTGCGCCACTCCTCGATTTCCTTGTCGCTGTGGCCTTCCAGGCTCTCCGGCGGTACCAGGCTCGCGTGCACGACCACGAGCGTGCGCAGTCGCTTCATAGCGAGAGGTGCGGAGTCTCGCCCTGGCTGTACAACCCGGTCAGGCGTTCCAGCATCCAGCGCGCGTACCGCTGCGCGTCGCGCTGGTTGCCGCGCAGGTAGAGGTTCAGGCGCTCGCTGCGCTCGATGAGCATGTGCAGCACCTGCGCGACGCTGTAGGGGTCGATGTCGAGCGCGCGCGCCACCACGCGCTCGAGCAGCCGTGCGCGGGTGCGCAGGAAGGTCGAGGCCCTGAGCGGCTGGCGCGGCGTGCGCTCCTCGGTGAAGGCACGGCGCAGCAGCTCGTCCGCGAGCCCGCGGCGCATCAGCCGGTTGGCCTTGAGCTTGCGGCGGTAGTGGTCCGCGAGCGTGCGCGTGTCGTGCTCGAGCGGCTCGATGCGGGTGCGGTTGCGCACCGGCGGGCGCAGGGAGCGCACGCGGCCGACGAGCTCGTCGACCGCCTGCAGCTTGTGCAGTGCCGGCCAGCCGGCATAGGCGCGTCGCCACCCGGACTTCGGCGTCAGCCACACCGCGAAGGTCTCCGCGAAGTCCTCGGTGGGGTGCGCCTGGGCGTACCACTCGCCCAGGTGGTGCACGTAGCGCCGGCTCCCGGCCCGCGCGCGGTAGCGCGCCGGGTAGGGCCGGCTCGCAGGCCCGAACACCTCGCGCCAGCGCCGGCGGCGCCGCAGCCGGTAGGCGTTGTCGATCGCGTGCCCGGCCTCGTGCCTGAGGATCCGCATCAGGAGGCGCGAGTTGCCGCCCTCGGCCTCGCGCATGATGCGCCGCTCGAGCCGCTCCAGGCGCGGGTGGGCGAGGTAGAACGGCACCGCGATCCCGGGCACGCCATCGGGCGAGAACCATTCCTCGGACAGCCACACGTGCGGGCGCACGCTGATGCCCCGCCGCTCCAGGTCCCGGTACAGCGAGCGCACGTGGCGCTTCAAGGGCGAGCGCTCGATGGAGAGCTTCAGGTCGCAGAAGCGCATCCGGAGCAGGGCCTCGTCCGGCAGGCGCGCCCATGCACGCACGGCGCTTGCGCGCGCGCGGGATACGGAGCGGCCGGTGGCGCGTGTCGGGGACATCCGCGGGGGTTGGAAAAATCTTCCGGGGAACCGGGGCGAAGCTTACGACACGCCCGCCGCACTGTCTGCGCCTTCCCGGTGGGGATCTGGGCGCGGCGGAGCGCCCGGACGGCTCAGCTCCCGAAGCTCAAGAGCGCGCGCGCCAGGAGCCGGTCCGCGAAGCCCTCGAGCAAGTCGAGCTTCATCAGGCTGTTGCGCCACAGAGTGGGGACGGCGTCTTGGGTGTAGTGCGCCCCCGCCAGCGCCCCGGTCACCGTGGCGGTCACGTCCGCCGCCCCCCCGAGGTTCGCGGCCTTGAGCACCGCATCCCGGAACGAGCCCGTGGCCGCGAAGCACTGCAGCGCCTGGGCGAGCACCGCCGGGGCGCTGTCGGCGGGGCCCAAGGCCTCGGGGCGGGCGGTGGAACCGACCAGGGACTCCGCGGACGCGACGACCTCCGGCCGCGAGGCCCCCGAGATGGCCGCGTGCAGGGCGAGCGCCAGGGCCCGGCAGGCATTGAGGACCGCCGGCACCTGGCAGGTGGTGCGGGCGGCCTCGGCCGCCTCCTCCACCGCGCGCTCGCGGTCGGCAAACCCGAACAGCACCACCGGGGTCACCCGCGAGAGCACTTCCGGGTCCAGGGCCTCCGGGTCGTGGGAGCCGGAGAACGCCTGGCGGCGCCACTGGGCGCGCGCCAGTGCCCGGGCCGTCCCGGCCGTGATGCCGACGCACTGGTCGGTCGCGGACAGGTAGCCCTCCTTCTGCCAGCGCCGGTAGCGCTCGGCCTGGTCCTGGGCATCGAAGCCGTCGCGTTCCAGGAGCGACTCCGCCAGGCACAGGGCCAGGGCGGTGTCGTCGCTCCAGGCCCCGCGCGGCAGGTCGAACGGGCCCCCGCCCAGGAGGTCGCCGATGGGCGTGAACCGCCCGGGCCTGCGGTACTGGGTGCTGACCCCCAGGGCATCCCCCACGGCGTGACCCAGGAGCGCGCCCAGGTAGCGGCCGCGCAGCAGCCGCGCGGCCGCGAGCGTGGCCGGCGCGAGGAGCGGATCGGGCTCGGCAGCGCCTGCCGAACCGGCCCACTGCCGCACGAACTCGTGCTGGGCGTCGGTCTCGGGGACCTGCGGCCAGTTCCGCGAGCGGGGGCTTGCCGCCCAGAGGCGGTTCAGTTCCTCGAGCGCGGCCTCGCCCGGGAAGCCGCTCTCCGCCAGCAGGCACCCGGCGGTCATGCCGGTGCGGCCGATGCCCGCGCGGCAGTGCAGGTAGACGGGGGTGCCGGCCGCGCGGGCGGCGCGGATCCGTGCGAGCGCCGCCGTCATGTCGGCCGGGTCGGAAGGCACGCTGTGGTCCGGCATCGGGTGACGGTGGTAGCGCGCGCGGTCGAGGAACTCCCGGTAGTCGGCCGCCTCGGAGGGCTCGGTCAGGTCCACGAAGCAACCGATCCCTGCGGCCTCGAGCGCGGCGAGGCGTGCGCGCGTCGCCTCCGGGGTCGCCCCCCGCGGGTGCTCGCCGGCCAGCACCTGCCCGGGCAGCACCCAGTAGTAGTTGCCGAGCGGGAGTGAGACCTGAGTCGGGGTCTCCGGGTCCAGGGCCTTGCTCCTCAAGGACGGCCTAAGCGAGCGCGGCGGAGCGCGCCGCGTCGAGGGCCTCCTCCTCCGCCTCGCTCATGGCGGCGGGGGCGTGGCCCTTGAGTCCCGCGAAGTCGAAGTGGCGCGGGTCCGCCAGGTGCGCAGGCTCCACGTGGCGCAGGGCCGAGAAGATGGTCTCGGTGCGCCCCGGGAACTCGCGCTCCCACTGCGCCAGCATCTGCTTCACGGCCGCGCGCTGCAGGTTCTCCTGCGAGCCGCACAGCGTGCAGGGGATGAGCGGGAAGGCACGCCCGCGCGCGTAGCGGGCGATGTCGCGCTCGGCGACGTAGGCGAGCGGCCGGATGACCACGTGGCGGCCGTCGTCGGAGAGCAGCTTCGGGGCCATGGCCTTCAGGCGCCCGCCGAAGAACAGGTTCAGGAAC
Organism: Pseudomonadota bacterium; assembly: GCA_018241425.1. Classification (GTDB taxonomy): domain Bacteria; phylum Pseudomonadota; class Gammaproteobacteria; order Steroidobacterales; family Steroidobacteraceae; genus 13-2-20CM-66-19. The sequence goes on along the minus strand of JAFEDU010000003.1, from coordinate 491,077 downwards.
AGGGTCTCGACGATGTCATCGCGGTGGTGGCCGAGCGCGATCTTGGTGATGCCGTGCTCGCCTGCGAACCGGTACAGCGCCCCGCGGCGCAGCCGCGAGCACAGGCCGCACAGCGTGCGCCCTTCCGGGATCACCCGCTTCACCACGCTGTAGGTGTCCTGCTCGATGACGTGGAACGGCACCCCGAGGGGCCTGAGGTAGGTCGGCAGCACCGCTTCCGGGAACCCGGGCTGCTTCTGGTCCAGGTTGACCGCGATCAGCTCGAACGGCACCGGCGCGCTGCGCTGAAGCGAGAGCAACAGGTCCAGGAGCGTGTAGGAGTCCTTGCCCCCGGAGAGGCACACCATCACCCGGTCGTGCGCCTCGATCATGCGGAAGTCGGCGATGCACTTGCCGACCTCGCCCCGCAGGGTGGCGGACAACCGGTTCAGGGTCCGGGAGGGCTTGGGCTCGAAGGCGGCGGCGGACAACGGGACCTCGCGAAGGGACGGGCAGCACGCAGGGCTCACCCTCACGGGTAAGCGGGAACGGCGTAGCGCTTAAGTGTACCGGCGCTCAGGCCGCGGCGCTGCTGGCGCTGGTCTCGAGGTACTTCGCTTCCACGTAGCGGATGAAGGACGTCGCGTTGAGCGGCTTGCCCGTGGCGTTCTTGAGGAGGTCCTGCACCGGCACCTTCGCCCCGAGCCCGTGCACGTGGGTGCGCAGCCAGCCGAAGAGGCCCGAGAACTCGCCCCTGGAGAGCTGCTCGTCGAGGGCCGGCAGCTCCGCGCGCATGCTCTCGTAGAGCTGGGCGGCGATGACCGCCCCCAGGGCGTAGGAGGGGAAATAGCCGAACGAGCCGACCGCCCAGTGGATGTCCTGCAGGCAGCCCTCGACGTCGTTCGACGGGCGGATCCCCAGGCGCTGCTCCATGCCGGCGTTCCAGGCCTCCGGCAGGTCGCGCACCGCGAGCTGCCCGGACAGGAGCTGCTTCTCCAGCTCGTAGCGCAGCATGATGTGCAGGGGATAGGTGAGCTCGTCCGCGTCCACCCGGATGAGTCCGCGCTGCACGCGCGTCAGGTGGGCGTAGACGTTCTCCGGGTCCCACTCCGGGCCCGAGACCCCGAAGTGACGGGAGATCAGCGGCTGCACGTAGCGCACGAACGGGCGGCTGCGGCAGACCATCATCTCGATCAGGAGCGACTGGCTCTCCTCGAGGGCCATGCCGCGGTCGCGGCCGACCGGCTGGTCGCGCCAGTCCTGCGGCAGCCCCAGGTCGTACATGGCATGTCCGGTCTCGTGCAGCGCGCCCAGGAGCCCGGAGAACACGTCGTCGGGATCGAACCGGGTGGTGATGCGGATGTCGCCCGAGCTGCCCTCGGTGAAGGGGTGCTCGCTCTCGTCCAGGCGCCCGCGGTCAAACGGGAAGCCGACCGCCTTCATGACTTCCACCGCCAGCGCGCGCTGCTTGCCGGCCGGGAACTTGCCCGTGAGCGGCTGCGGCGGGCGGCTCTCCTGGAGCGCGATCGACTCGCGGATGAGCGAGGGCATGCGCCGCGAGAGCGCCTTGAACATGGCGTCGATGTCGAGGGTGGTGAGCCCGGGGGAGAACTCGTCCACCAGGGCATCGTACGGGGCGAGGTTCAGCGCCTGGCCCAGGAGCGCCGCCTTGTCGCGCACCAGGTGCACGACCTCCTCGAGGTAGGGGGCGAAGGTCTCGAACTTGCCCTCGGCACGGGCCTCGAGCCACCGCGACTCGGCGCGGGAGGCGGCCTTGGTGAGGCGCGAGACCAGGGTCACGGGGGTCGCGATGGCGTGGTCGCGCTGCCGGCGCATCTCGCGCAGGTTCGCCACCTGCCAGTCCTCGAGCTGCTGCAGGTTCGCCTGCGCACGGTCCAGGAGGCGGGTGATCTTGGGTGCGGTCAGGAGCGCATGGTGCTCGGTCTCGAGCGCCGCCAGCTGCTCGCCGCGCACGTCGGCGCTGCCGCGCGGCATCATCACGGCGGCGTCCCAGCGCAGGAGGGCCAGCGCGCCGCGGAAGGCGTGGAGGCGCTTGAACTCCTGTTCGAGTTGCTTGTAGGGCGAGGCAGACATGGGCCGACAGTCAGCGGGGGAGCGGTGCTTAGTTTACCAGCCCGCGGTGCCGCCCATCCGGCCGGACAAAAAAATTTACTTATGATTATCAGGTATTTAGAAGCCTAAAACCGGGCTGCGTGGTGGAAAGTCCTTGACGCGGCGTAAGCAGTTGAGGCTCCCGGTGCCTGAGTTATGTCACCTTCAGCGGGCCGCGCTGCGCAGCGCGCGGGGGGCCTCGCGGGTGCCCTGGCGCAGGTCCATGAGGGCGTGCATGGCGCGCTTGCGCGCGGTGCCCCAGTGATAGCCGCCGAGCGCGCCGTCGCCCCGCAGGACGTTATGACAGGGGATGAGCCAGGCCACCGGGTTGGCGCCGACACCGCTGCCGACCGCGCGCACCGCCTTCGGTGCGCCCACCGCGCGGGCGAGCTCGCCGTAGCTGACCGTGCGGTCGCGCCCGATGGCGAGCAGCGCGCGCCACAGCTTCAGCTGGAAGTTGGTGCCGGCCACCGCGACGCGGACCGGGCCTTCCCCGCCCGGTGCGCCGAAGATGCGAGCCGCGAGGCGGGCGGCCGCGGCATCGTCCCGCACGTGGCGCGACTTCGGCCAGGCGGACTTAAGTTCCGTGAGCGCCGCCGCCTCGTCGCCGGCCTCGACGAAGGACAGGTGGGTGATGCCGCGCGGGGTGGTGCCGATGAGCGCGCACCCGAAGGGCGTGTCGCAGAAGCCCGCGGTCACCACCACGCCCTCCCCGCCCGAGCGGATTTCCCCGGGCGTGAGCGCCTCGAGCGTGACCGTGAGGTCGTGCAGGCGCGAGGGACCGGAGAGCCCGACCGCGTGCGCGGCGTCCAGCACGGAGGGCCCGTCGGCGAGCGCCCCGCGCGCAGCGCGCGCGGTGACGTGGGCGAGGTATTGCTTGGGGGTCACGCCCGCCCAGCGCCGGAACAGCCGGTTGAAGTGGAACTCCGAGAGGTGCACGGCGCGCGCCATGTCGCGCAGCTTCGGCTGCTCGCGAAAATGCGCATCGATCCAGGCGATCGCCGCGGCGATGCGGCGGAAGTCGCGGGCGTCGACGAACTCGGCGGTGGGCGTTGTCATGGGACGCATGCTAGGCCTGCGGGGGAGCTGCGCTCGACCCGGTTCTTGCGCAGGTGGCCTTGCGGCCTTCGGTTACACTCCCGGCGCCGGCCACCGGGCGCCCCCTCAGGCACTGCCGTGCGCGAGGTGCGGCCAGCGGGCCACCACCACGCCGATCCCGAGCGAGACCGCGACGAGGAGGATGAGTGTGACCACGATCAGGAAGCGCCGCATCCGTCCATCATAACCGCCCGTCACCGGAAACCCCGCCACGATGAGTGCTCCCGAGGCCCTGCGCATCGCCCTCCTCGCCTCCGAGGTCACCCCGCTGTCCAAGACCGGGGGCCTGGCGGATGTCGCCGGGGCGCTCGCCAAGGTACTCACCGGAGAGGGCCACGACGTGCGGGTGTTCACCCCCGCCTACGCGAGCGTCGACCGGGCCGCCGCCCGCGCGGTCCCCGTGCCGGGCCTTGCGCCACTCACCGTCCGCGTCGGCAGCCACCGCTACCCGTGCGCGCTGCTTAAGGGCGTGCTGCCCGGCGGCGCACCGGTCTATCTCATCGACTGCCCGGAGCTCTACGGGCGGGCCTCGCTCTACACCGCCGATGCCGACGAGCACCGGCGCTTCCTCGCCTTCACCCGCGCCGCGCTCGAGGCGGTGCGCGCGCTGCGCTTCTCCCCGCAGGTCGTGCACTGCAACGACTGGCACACGGCGTTCGCCCCGCTGTTCCTGCGCACCGGCTACGCGGCGTACCCGTGCCTCAGGGACGCGCGCACGCTCCTCACCATCCACAACATCGGCTACCAGGGCGTGTTCGCAGCCGCCGACCTGCCCGACCTCGACCTCGCCCCCGGCGAGGTGAAGCTCCTGCACCAGGATGACCTCGCCGCCGGGCACATCAACCCGCTGCGCCAGGGCATCCTGTATGCGACCGCGATCAACACCGTGAGCCCGACGCACGCCCTGGAGATCTGCACGCCGGCCTACGGCATGGGACTCGACGACAGCCTGCGCGCGCGGCGCGCCGACCTCACCGGCATCCTCAACGGGGTCGACTACGAGGAATGGGACCCGCGCCACGACCGCGTGATCCCGGAGCACTTCGATCCCGACCACCTCGGGGTCAAGGCGGACCTCAAGCGCCAGTTCCTCGCGCGCCTGGGGCTGGCCGGCCGGGACGGGCGGCCGCTCGCCGGCATCGTGAGCCGCCTCGCGGCCCAGAAGGGCATCGAGCTCATCGCCGGCGCACTGCCTGCGATCCTCACCGCGCGCGACCTTACGTTCGTGGCGCTCGGGGCCGGCGAGCCCCAGTACGAGGCGATGTTCCGCGCCCTGCAGCGCGACTTCCCCGACCGCGTGCACTTCGAGCGCGGCTACGACGATGCGCTCGCGCACTGGATCGAGGCGGCGAGCGACATGTTCCTCATGCCCTCGCGCTACGAGCCCTGCGGCCTCAACCAGATGTACAGCCTGCGCTACGGTACCGCGCCGGTGGTGCGGCGCACCGGCGGGCTCGCCGACTCGGTGGTGCACTTCGACCCCGGCAGCGGCACGGGGACCGGCGTGGTGTTCAACGACTTCGACGTCCCGGCGCTGACCTGGGCCGTGAACACGGCGCTCGACTGGTACGCACAGCCGGCGCTGTGGGAGCGTCTTACGCGCAACGCCATGGCGCAGGACTTCTCCTGGACGCACCAGGGCGGGGAGTACGTGGCGCTCTACCGCCGCCTCGCTAGTCGAGCTTGAAGGAGCCCTTCTGCTCGAACGGGATCGAGCGCAGGAACCCCTGCGAGAGCATGACCTTGCCCTTCATGTGGTAGGCGAGCTCGCGGCTGTTGTTGCCGGCGAGCACCTTGAACAGCGTCGCGGCGAGGTTCGTGGTGACGTTCATGTCGAACTCCGCCTCCCCGAGCGGCGGCACCGTGAAGCTCGCGGCCGACTCCCCGCTGGCGAGCAGCTGGCCCTCGACCTCGAGCGTGTAGGTGAGCGACTCGACCGGCAGCGCGCGGTCGTTGGGGTTCTGCACGTGCAGGCGCACGCGCAGCTTCTGCTGGAAGAGGTCCCCGCCCAGGATCTGCACGTCGGCCACCGACAGCTGCGGCGCCTCGAGCTGCGGGGCGAAGGCACAGCCGCTCATGAGGAGCGTGAGGGCGAAGAGGCGCAGCAACGGTCTCATGGGAATCATGGTAGCAAAGCGCGGCCGCGGGCCTTGCCGGCCGCGCCCCTTACCGGCCGCAGGCCGCGGTGAGGGCGGCACAGCGGGCCGCAAGCTCCGGGGTGAGCGCGCCCTGCGGCAGTCGCCACTGCCAGTTGCCCGTGACCGTGCCCGGGATGTTGAAGCGCGCCTCCGAGCTAAGACCCAAGAGGTCCTGCATGGGCACGACCGCAAGATCGGCCACCGAGGTCCACACCGCGCGCTGCAGGGCCCCGGGCATCGGCAGCGCGGGCGAACCCAGGAGCTCGTCCACGCGGGCGCGCGTGCCCGGGTCGAGGCTCGTGTACCAGCCAAGGCCCGTGTCGTTGTCGTGGGTGCCGGTGTAGGCGACGCAGCGGCGTACGTACTGGTACGGCAGGTGCGGGTTGTCGCGGCTGCCGTCGAAGCCGAACTGCGCCACGCGCATGCCCGGGAGCGCGAAGTCCCTCATGAGCGCGACCACGTCCGGGGTGATGACCCCCAGGTCCTCGGCGACCAGCGGCAGGTCGGCGAACTGGTCGCGCAGCATCGACAGCAGGGCCGCGCCCGGGGTCGGTACCCAGCGCCCACCGCGCGCGTCCGCATCCCCGGCCGGGATCGCCCAGTGCGCGGCGAGGGCGCGGAAGTGGTCCAGGCGCAGGAGGTCGAGGCGCTCGAGCTGCGCGCCGATGCGCGCCCGCCAGGGCGCGAAGCCCTCGCGCGCGAGCGCGTCCCAGTCATAGAGCGGATTGCCCCAGCGCTGGCCGAGTGCCGAGAAGTAGTCCGGCGGCACGCCGGCGACCTCGGCGGGCGAGCCGTCCGCATGCAGCCGGAAAGTCCCGCGGCGCGCCCACACCTCCGCGGACGAGGGCGCGGGGTAGAACGGCAGGTCGCCGAACAGGCGCACGCCGCGCGCGTGCGCATGGTCGCGCAGCGCGTTCCACTGCCGCTCGAACGCGAACTGCTCGCGCTCGATGCGCGCGATGACCGCGGCCTGGTTCACGCGCGCGGCGGCGAGCGCGTCCGGGTGCCGGTCCCGCAGAGGCGGCGGCCAGTGCCAGAACGGCACCGGCCCGAACGCGGCGCTCAGGGCCTCGAACAGCGCGTAGTCCGGGAGCCAGGCGGCGGTGCGCGCGCGGAACGCCGGGTCCGGCGCGTCGGGCGGCAGCTCGCCGGTATCCAGGAGCGAGGGTTCGCCGGCGAAGTCCGAACGCACCCAGTAGGGCGAGCCGTCGGCGCCCGTGGGTCCCACCGGCAGCACCTGCCACACCGTGAAGCCCGCGCGCTGCATCCAGTCGATGAAGGCGCGGCCGCCGCGCCCGAGCGGGGCCTCGAGCGCCGAGAGCGCCAGGAGCACCCCGGCACGTCGGGTATCGAACACGGGCAGGCGGGAGCTCACTGAAGGACCTGGGGCGCGCGCTCAGCCGCTGCCGGCGCGGCGCATGACGCCGCCGTGCTCGGGGCTGCCCGAGCCCTGCGAGATCGGGGTCGCGAGCTCCGGCGGCGGCACGAGGTTCAGGCGCCGGTAGAGCGTGATCAGCTGGCGGCGGTAGAGCCGGTCGAACTGCGCGACCGCCTCGGCGGGGTTGTAGTCGCCGAACCACCAGAACCAGTCCGAGGACTCGCACAGCGCCAGCTGCCGCCCGGCCTGCGCGCGCTGCACCTCGTCGGTGAGGGTGGGGAGCACGCGGTCGTAGGCGAGCTTGGCCTCGCACAGGAGGTCCCAGGCGCGGTTCTTGGCCGGGTCCCCCATCCAGGTCGCGAGCGTCCCGTGCACCCAGCTGCCGGCCCTGACCTTCGGCAAGGGCGCCGGCTGGATGCCACGCTCCAGGCACTGCGAGAGCGTGACGAGCTCGAGCGCCGGGTGGCTGGCGAGCGCCTGGTAGAGGGCCTTGAGGAAGTAGTAGCCGTTGAAGGGGTAGTGCTCCCACGCGTTCTCGCCGTCGAGCGCGATCAGCACCGCGTGGTGGCTGGTGCCCGCGTAGCGCTGCGCAAGCGTCGCGAGCTCGTGCGCCAGGTTCTGGGCGGCATCGTCGCCGTGCCAGGTCGCGTAGGTGAAGCCGATGAGGTCCGAGAGCGCATCGTCGCGGAAGAAGCAGTCAAGCCCGGTGCCCGGGATCCGGTACGGCCGGTTGTAGGCGAACGGGTCGTCCGGCGCCTGCGCATCGGCGAGCCCGAGGCTCCCCTTCAGCACCGCGCTGCTCGAGGCCGCCCAGCGGAAGCCCCCGACGCTCGCGAGCATGCGGAGCGTCGCATCGCTGATCGCACCTTCCGAGGGCCAGCAGCCCTTCGGTGCCTGGCCGAACACGCGCGTGAACACGCGCACCGACTCCTCGATGTGCCAGGCGGCGCGCGCCTCCCCGCCCGGGTAGCCGGGGTGCTCGGGCAGCGGCAGCGTCGGCAGTGCCTCGCGGGCACTCTTGAAGTCGATGAGCAGCGGCACGATCGGGTGGCCGTAGGGCGTCACCGAGAGCTCGATGGTGCCGCGCTCGGCGAGGGCGCGGTAACGCGGCAGCACTTCGCCGATGAGGGTCCCGATGAGGCCGAGGAGGTCGCGGCGCTGGCCGGCGGTGAAGTCGCGCCCGCGTTCGGTGAGGCGCGCCACCAGGGGATCGGAGCGCCGCACCGTCTCCCCGAGCCAGGCGAGGTGGTACCAGACCGCGAGGTCCTGGATAAACTGGTCGGAGGCGTAGCCGATGCGCTCGGGCGTCCCGAGCGTCTCGGCGATGGTGGCGAGCTCGAGGTACGGGCCGAAGCGCTCGATCAGGTGCTGGCGCTGCGCCCGCAGCAGCGCCCGCACCAGCTCCAGGCGCTGCACGGGCTCCACCGGCACGGCCTCGCCGGACAGCAGCGCCAGCACCGGGTCGGGGAGCGCGGTGCCGAGCTTCAGGTGCTCGGTGAGGCGGCGCGCGAGCTCCTCGAGCTGCTCGATCAGCACCGGGGTGAAGTTCACCACCGCCCGCGCCTGGGGGTTCGCCTCCAGGTGCGCCGCCATGTCGGTGTAGTCCTTGATCGCGTGCAGGTAGGTCCAGGGCAGCGTGTACTGCCCGGAGAGCGCATCCCGGTACTGCGGCTGGTGCATGTGCCAGAACAGCACCACCGGCAGGCGGGCGCTCACCGGCGGCTCCCGCGGGGCGCGCCCGGGCGCACGCTACTCACCGCGCAGGCGGCGCAGCATGTCCGGGCTCACCAGCACCACGCCGTTGTCGGTGACGTGGAAGCGGCGCGCATCCGCCTCGCGGTCGACGCCGATGTTGGTGTTGTCCGGGATCTCGCAGCCTTCGTCCAGGATCGCCCCCATGATGACGCAGCCGCGCCCGATGTGGACGTTCGGCAGCACCACCGAGCGGTGGATGCTGGTGCGCTCCTCGACCCGCACGTTGGAGAACATCAGCGACTCGCGCACCACCGCGCCGGAGATGATGCAGCCGCCGGAGACCATGGAGTTGATGGCGGTGCCGCGCCGGCCGTCCTCGTCCAGGATGAACTTCGCCGGCGGCTGCTGCACCTGGTAGGTCCAGATCGGCCAGTCCTCGTCGTAGATGTTGAGCTCGGGCTTGACGTGCACCAGCTCGAGGTTCGCCTCGAAGTAGGCATCGACGGTGCCGACGTCGCGCCAGTAGCTCTGCGCGCGCGTCTTCACGTCCTGGAAGGGGTAGGCGAACACCTGGCGGTTGCCGGCGATCGCCGCCGGCAGGATGTTCTTGCCGAAGTCGTGGGCGGAAGCTGCGTCGGCCGCGTCCGCGCTCAGCATCGACTCGAGCAGGCGCGTGTTGAACACGTAGATACCCATCGAGGCGAGGATGGTGTCCGCGCGCCCCGGGATGGTATCCGGCTCGGCCGGCTTCTCGGTGAAGCGCGTGACGCGGTTCCACTCGGTGGCGGTGAGCACCCCGTAGTGGCGCGACTCGCGCGCCGGCACCTCGACGACGCCGACGGTGATGTCCGCCCCCTTCTCCACGTGGTAGGCGATCATCGGGCCGTAGTCCATCTTGTAGATGTGGTCGCCGGCGAGCACCAGCACGTGCTTGGGCCGGTGCGAGACGATCAGCTCGAGGTTCTGGTGCACCGCATCGGCGGTGCCGCGGTACCACTGCGCGCCCACCTGCTGCTGCGCCGGGACCACCTCGACGAACTCCCCGAACTCGCCCCTGAGGTAGCTCCAGCCGTGCTGCACGTGCTGGATGAGCGACTGCGCCTTGTACTGGGTGAGGATCGAGATCTGCCGGATCCCGGAGTTCACGCAGTTGGACAGCACGAAGTCGATGATGCGGAACTTGCCGCCGAAGGGGGTCGCCGGCTTGCAGCGGTGCGCCGTCAGGTCCCGCAGCCGCTCGCCGCGGCCGCCGGCCATGATGATCGCGAGCGTCCCGCCGGTGAGCCGGCTGACGTAGCGGCCGGAGGAGGCGCGGGCGGGCTGGCGCTGCTGCATGGGGTGCTACTACACCCCAAGGCGGGGCGCTTGGGCAACCGCGGCCGTCACGGATCTCACAGCCATTTCATGAGGCCGAGCTCGTAGGGGTGGGAGAGCAGCTCGTGCCAGGGATAGATGCGCACCTCGGTGCGGAACTGCCCGCACTCCGGCGGCTCGACGTCGAGGGCGAACACCTGCGCCCCGTCCGCATCGTGCTCGCCGGTGGGGGCGAGCTGGGCGTTCCAGACCCCGGGGCGCGGCGGCTCGAGGTACGAGGACAGGGGCGGCGGCGACAGGTCGGCCTCGGGCAGCAGGCGCCGGGCGGTGAACTCCAGGCGCACGTCCGCCGGATCGAGGCCGTTCAGGCCCGCGGCCACGCGCAGGCGCAGCCGCTCCCCGCGCGGCAGGTCGCGCGCGCCCTCCGCGAGCGACTTCAGCGTGACGCGCGGCCAGGCCGCGCGCACCCGCTGCTTCCAGTCCGCCAGCGCCCGGGCACCGGTGTAGTTGTCGGCGGCGAGGCGCCGGTACTGCGCGGCCGCCGGCAGGTACAGCCCCTGGGTGTAGTCGAACAGCACCCGGCGCATGTTGAAGCGCGGGATCACGGTCACCATGGCGCGCTTGCTCGCGCGCACCCAGTCGGTCGGGATGCTGCTGTCCGGCACGCGGGTGTAGTACTGCGGCACCACTTCCTCCTCGAGCGCGCCGAGCATCAGCTCGGCCTCGAGCTTGTCGCGGCGTTCCGCGTCCTGGACCTGGGCCGGCGGGATGCCCCAGCCGTTGTCGCCGATCCAGCCTTCCGCCCACCAGCCATCGAGGATGGAGAGGTTGAGGCGGCCGTTGATGGCGGCCTTCATGCCGGAGGTTCCCGAGGCCTCGAGCGGCGCGATCGGGTTGTTGAGCCACACGTCGACGCCGGAGACGAGGCTGCGCGCGAGCTGCAGGTCGTAGTCCTCGAGGAACAGGATGCGGCCGGCGAACTCCTCGCTCGTCATCAGCTGGCGGATCTCGCGCAGCACCGACTTGCCCGGCTCGTCCGCGGGGTGTGCCTTGCCGGCGAAGAGGAGGACGAGCGGCCGCTCCGGGTCGTTCACCAGGCGCGCCAGTCGCGCCCGGTCGCGCAGCAGCAGGTTGGCGCGCTTGTAGGTGGCGAAGCGCCGCGCGAACCCGAGCGTCAGGATGTTGGGGCGCTGGGGATCGAGGTAGCGCGTGACGTGCCGCAGCTGTGCGGGACTCAGGCCCTTCCTCTGGTACTCGCGCTGCAGCCGCTCGCGCACGCTCGCGAGCATGCGCGACTTCACGTCCTGGGAGGTCGCCCAGTAGCGCTCGTCGGGCACCGCCTCCAGGCGCTGCCAGAACTGCGGGTCGCGCAGGTGGTCGCGCCACTCCTGGCCGAGCTCGCGGTCGAAGAACCTGATCCAGCGCTGGTGCAGGAAGGTCGGCACGTGCACGCCGTTCGTCACCCAGCCGACCGGGTTGTCCTCGGGGCGTACCTCCGGCCACTGGTCGGCGCACAGCCGCGCCGAGACCGCGCCGTGGATGCGGCTCACCCCGTTGATGTGGCGCGCGCCGTTCAGCGCCAGGCGCGTCATGTTGAACAGGCCCGGGCTCCCCGGGGAGCGCCCGAGCTCCAGAAAGCGCTCGATCGGCAGACCCAGCTCGCGGATGTAGTCCGCGAAGTGCTGCACGATGAGGTCGAGGCCGAAGGCATCGTGGCCGGCGGCGACCGGCGTGTGGGTCGTGAACACGCAGTCCGCGGCCACCGCCTCGAGCGCGGCGGCGAAGGACAGCCCCTGGCCCAGGTGCTCGCGCAGGAGCTCGAGGATCAGGAACGAGGCGTGCCCCTCGTTGAGGTGCCACACCGCGGGCCGGACGTTGAGGGCGCGCAGCGCGCGTACCCCGCCGATCCCTAAGATCATCTCCTGGCGCACGCGCGTGGACTCATCGCCACCGTAGAGGCGGTGCGTGATGTCGCGGTCGGCCGCCTGGTTCTCCTCGCAGTTGGTGTCGAGGAGATAGACCGCGACGCGCCCGACCTGCGCCTTCCACAGCCGCGCCACCACCTCGCGCGCGCCGATGCGCACGCTCACCTTGAGCCACTCCCCGCTCGAGGTGCGTACCGGCTCGACCGGCAGGTCGCGCGGATCGCGCTCCAGGTACTGCGCGTGCTGGATGCCGTCGTTGTCGACGGTCTGGATGAAGTAGCCCTGCTCGTAGAGCAGGCCCACTCCGATGAAGTTGGCACGCTCGTCGGAGGCTGCCTTGCAGTAGTCGCCGGCCAGTACGCCTAAGCCCCCGGAGTAGATCGGCACGCTCTCGTGGAAGCCATACTCCGCGCAGAAGTACGCCACCAGCGGCTGCTCGGCCTCGTGGCCGTTGGCGGCCGCGAGGTAGGCGTCGAGGTTCGCGAGCGCCTCTTGGTAGCGCGCGCGGTAACCCTCGTCATGCATGGCGCGCTCGAGGGCCTCCTGGCTCACGCAGCGGAGCATGAGGCGCGGGTTGCCGTTGGTCTGCTTCCACAGCTCCGGATCCAGGTCCTCGAACAGCGCGCGCGTGGGGCGGTGCCAGCTGAAGAGGAGGTTCGCGGCCAGCTCGGTGAGACGGGTGAGGTCCCCCGGCAGGACCGGGGTCACTTCAAGCAGCGCATTTCGCATCAGGGGCTTTCGGCTTCAATCGCAGGGGGCGGGTCGAGTCTATCAGCCTCCTCCCGGACGCCCGGAATGAGGTTTTTTCGTCTGCCCGAACCCCCATGAGACGGCCCAGGGGCTCGTAACCCCCATTCCGGGGCTTTAACGGCTTCCGCAATACTATTTGACAGCCAGTATTAGTAAGTACATAGTACTAGCCTATGGACGATAGCCAGGCACGCAAGTTCCAGAAGGACCTCAACGCAGGTCTGGTGGCGCTCGTGCTCCTGGCGGTGCTCGACCGGACGACCGAGGACCTCTACGGCTACGAGATTGCCAAGCGCCTGCAGCGCGCCAACGAGGGCGAGGCGCTCTTCAAGGAAGGCACGATCTACCCGGTGCTGCGCGCGCTGGCATCGCAGGGCCTGCTCACCAGCCGCGTGGTGCCCTCCTATGCCGGGCCGCCGCGACGCTACTACCGCATCACCGACGAAGGACGCGCGATGCTCGCCCAGTGGGGCGACATCTGGCGCCAGACGCGCGGCTTCGTCGACCGCTTCCTGGAAGGACCGCACCCATGAACGCTCCCCGCTCCATCGACGACTACCTGAAGCAGCTGCGCGCGGCGCTGGAAGGCCAGGACCCGGCCCTGATCCAGGACGCCCTCTACGACGCGGAGGAATACCTGCGCGCGGAAGTGGCCGCGAACCCGGGCAAGTCCGAGGCCGACGTGCTGGAACTGATAGCCAGTACCTACGGCGCGCCCGAGGAAGTGGCGGCGGCCTACCGGGACACCGAGGTCAAGGTGAAGGCGGCCCTCAAGACCCCGCCGCCGAAGGCCGCCAGCAGCCCCTCGGGGCTCACGCGCTTCTTCGGGGTGTTCCTGGATCCGCGCGCCTACCTGTCGCTCCTTTATATGCTGCTGGCGCTCGCCACCGGCATCCTCTACTTCGTCGTGGTCGTCACCGGCACCTCGCTCTCGCTGGGACTTGCGGTGCTGGTCATCGGCGTGCCCTTCTTCCTCGCCTTCATCGGCATCTCCCGCGTGATCGCCCTGGGCGAGGGGCGCCTGCTGGAAGCCATCACCGGGGAGCGCATGCCGCGCCGCCCGGTGCACCCCGGACCACCCGCGGGCTGGCTCGCGCGCATCGGCAACATGCTGAAGGACCCGCGCACCTGGACGACGCTCGGGTACCTCGTGCTGATGCTGCCGCTCGGCATCGTGTACTTCACGCTCGCGATCACCGGACTCAGCGTCGGGGCGAGCTTCGTCGGCGTGCCGCTGGCGCTCCTGGGCGAGGCCCTGGGCCTCACCCGCCTGGACATCGTGAGCGACCACCTGCGCATCGGTGGCCTGCCGATCTCCGATCACTCCTGGTTCACGGCCCTGCTGCTCGGGGTGCTGGGCGTCATCATCCTGACTGCGCTCATGCACCTCGCCCGCGGCCTGGTGCGCCTGCATGCGCGCCTCGCCAAGGCCCTGCTGGTCGAGCCGGGCGCCTGAGGGGCCGGCAGGGCACCCGGCGCGGTAGACTTCGCGCACCTCATGCGCTTCCTCGTTCTCGCAAGCTGCACCGCGCTCGCCCTGGCCGCCCTCACCCCCGGCACGGCCGCACCGCCCGCGGCCGCCGCCGGGCGCGGCTGCCTGGCCGGCGGCAATGGCTACCTGCGCGCCCGCATCCGCGGCGCGATGAACCTCGACGTGAACTGGCAGAACAGCGACCTCGCCTGCGACGGCGGCCCGCGCCCGGATGGCAGCGGGCTGCGCGTGGCGTTCGCGGGGCCGAAGCACGCCGACGGGCGGCGCCTGCGGCTCGTGTTCGGGCTCGAGCACGCGCGCGAGGGCCTGGGTGGCCGCGCGGTGCCCACCAACCTCACCGTGATCTTCGAGGGCGAGGAGAAGCTGTTCTCCACCCGCGGCGAGGATCACTGCACCGTCGACGAGCTGCGCCAGGAGCGCATCGGCGCGCTCGGCGGGCCGGTGCGCACCTGGCGCGTCATCGCGCGCGGGTTCTGCACCGAGCCGGCCAGCAACCTCACGAGCGATGCCCGGATCCTGGTCAGCAGCTTCGATTTTGCCGGCACCGCGGTGTTCGCCGATCCCGACGCGGACCCCACCCCGCTCAAGCAATAGCGAGAGTCCCCGATGACGACCCGTCCCTGGCTTGCCGCCCTCTTCGTCCTGGCAGCGCTTACGCTCGCCCCGCGGATCCCCGCCCAGGAGGCGGCGCCGCTCGACCTGTCGAGCTTCCCGCGCACCGAGCTCACGGTGCGCCCGGCGCAGGGCGCAGCGCAGCACTTCCACGTGTGGGTCGCCGACACCGAGCAGCGCTCGCAGCAGGGGCTGATGTTCGTGCGCGACCTGCCCGAGAGCCAGGGCATGGTGTTCCCGCTCACGCCGCCGCGCGTCGAGAACATGTGGATGAAGAACACCTACATCGAGCTCGACATGCTGTTCGTCGACGGCAAGGGCAAGGTCACGCGCATCGTCGAGCGCGCCCACCCGCTCTCGCTGGACACCATCAGCTCCGGGAGCCCGGTGGCCGCGGTGGTCGAGCTCAAGGGGGGACTCGCCGCCAAGCTCGGCTTCAAGGTCGGCGACGCGGTAAGCTGGGCCAAGCCCGGCGGCTGAGCCGGCAGGCCGCGCTAGGCCAGCGGGGTGCTGCGCAGCTTCGGGGCGGGCTTCCGGGTCTTCACGTGGCGGCTGAGGATCGGGCCGCTGATCGGCGCGCCATAGGCATTGTTCGGGGGCCTCGGGCGCGGCTGGAAGGAGCTCGGCTTGGTCGCCTGGCTCGCATCCTTCATGCCGGCACTCGTGGGGCAGGCGGCCGGATGCGCCGCCAGCGAGAGCGCGCCGAGCAGCGCCACGACGGCCATCGTAAGGGTCTTGCGCACACCAACCATGATCGGGCACTCCTCGCGCGCCACGAGCGTCAGGCGCATGGGCGAAAGTGTGGCCTGCTCGGGGTGCGGCGATAAAGGGCGCGGGTGTTATGACAGCCCGCGCGCGCGCAAAACTGCAACGCGCGCCTCAGTCCTCCTCGGCGCGCGGCCGGAAGGCCTGCGCGAGTTCCTGCTGGCGGCGCGCCGGCACCGGGTCGTAGTGGCTGAGCTCCATGGTGTAGGCGCCCTGCCCGCCGGTGAGCGCCTTCAGGCGTGACTGGTACTCGTTGACCTCCGCGAGCGGCACGTAGGCGGTGAGGGTGGTGCGCTGCCCGGGGAGCGCGCTGTTGCCGTTGATGCGCGCACGCTTGGTGGCGAGGTCCCCGGTGATGTCGCCGATGGCGCTCGCCGGAGCGGTGATCTCAAGGCGCATCACCGGCTCGAGCACGATCGGCGTCGCCTTCTTCAAGGCATCCAGGAACGCCTTGCGGCCAGCGCTCACGAACGCCACCTCCTTGGAATCCACCGCGTGGTGCTTGCCGTCGTAGACGGTGACGCGCACGTCCTGGAGCGGGAAGCCCGCGAGCGAGCCCTCGCCGAGCACCTGGCGCACGCCCTTCTCCACCGCCGGGATGAACTGCCCGGGGATGGCGCCGCCGACCACCTCGTCCACGAACTCGAAGCCCGCGCCGCGGTCGAGCGCCTCGATGCGCAGGTGCACCTCGCCGAACTGTCCGGCCCCGCCGGTCTGCTTCCTGTGCCGGCAGTGCCCCTCGGCCGCGCGCGTGATGGTCTCGCGGTAGGGGATGCTGGGCGGGTGGGTCTTCACGCTCACCCCGAAGCGCTCCTGCATGCGCTCGAGCAGCACGCGCAGGTGGAACTCTCCCATGCCGTAGAGCACGGTCTCGTTGAGCGCCGCGTGGTGCTCCAGGCGCACGCACGGGTCCTCGGCGGTGAGCTTGTGGAGCGCATCGGCCAGGCGCTGCTCGTCGCCGCGGCGCTCCGGGGCGATGGCGATGCCGAGCATCGGCGGCGGGAAGCGCACCGGCTTCAGGTGGTGGTGGTCCTCGTCGTGCGAGTCGTGCAGCACCGCATCCAGGTGCAGCTCCTCGATCTTGGTGAGCGCGCACAGGTCCCCCGGGATGGCGAGCGCGACTTCCCTCATGTCCTTGCCCATGAGGCGGTACAGGTGCGCCACCCGGATGGGCTTGCGCGCATCGCCGACGTACAGCGGGATCCCCGGGCGCAACGTCCCCTGGTGCACGCGCACCACGCCGACCTTGCCGACGTACGGGTCGACGGCCACCTTGAACACGTGCGCGACCACGTGGCGCTGCGGGTCCGGGCTCACCGGCACACGCACGGCCGCGGCGCCCTCGCCCTTGATGAACGGCGGCGGATTGCCCTCCGCCGGGTTGGGCGCGAGGCGCTCGATCACCTGCAGGAGCTCGGCGACCCCCGCACCGCCCTCGGCCGACACGAAACACACCGGAACCAGGTGGCCCTCGCGCAGGGCCCGCTCAAAAGGGTCATGTAGCTGCTCCGGGGAGAGTTCCTCGCCCTGCTCCAGGTACAGACGCATGAGCGCATCGTCGAGCTCGACCACCTGGTCGACGATCTGCGTATGGGCGGCGGATACGGAGGAGAAGTCGGTGGCGCGCCCCGCGGGCTGGAAGAAGCAGTCGAGCACCGCATCGCCGCCGCCGGCGGGCAGGTTGAGCGGCAGGCACTGCGGGCCTATGACCTCGCGCAGCTGCGCCAGCACCTCGGCGCTGCGCGCCTCGCGGCTGTCGATCTTGTTGACGATGATGAGGCGGCACAGCTCGCGCTCGCGCGCAAACTCGAGCAGGCGCCGCGTGAGCGCATCGACGCCGGTCACCGCGCTCACCACGATCGCGGCGGTCTCCACCGCCTCCAGCACCGCGAGCGTCTTGCCCAAAAGGTCCGCGTAGCCGGGCGTGTCGATGACGTTCACGTGCACGTGGTGGGTGTCGAAGCTGCACACCGTGGTCTCGAGCGAGTGCTGCAGGCGCTTCTCCTGCGGGTCGTGGTCGGAGACGGTGGTGCCGCGGGCCAGCGAGCCGCGCGTGCGGATGGCGCGTGCCTCGAGCAGGAGCGTCTCGGTCAGCGAGGTCTTGCCGACGCCGGCGGGACCTATGAAGGCGAGGTTGCGGATGCCTGAAGTCGGGTAGCCCATGGCGTATGCTCCCTCAGACGGCGGCGGCGCGGCACTTCCTTACAAGGTTCGCGCCGTCTTTGTGTTTCACCACAGCCTACTCCGAAGGCGTCCTTGCGGGCTAGGCGATCACGGCGAGGAGCTGCAACCCATGGGCGATGCGGCAGATGCGGCGCGCGAGCGCGCCAAGCGCAAGAAGGTGCAGGACCAGCTGGACGAGGCCCTGGCGGACAGCTCACCGGCGAGCGACCCCGTCTCGATCGTGACCTCGGGCGAGGAAGAGGACTGGGGGACCGAGCCGCAGGCGCCGCCGCCACCACCGGCCAAGCCTAAGGAGCGGTGATCTCCAGCGCGGAGCCCGCCTGGTTCACGGTCGTGAGCACCACCGGGCGCCGCCATACGCGGTGCAGGTAGTCGAGCACCTTGCGGCTGCGCTCAAGGTCAAGACCGCGGCCGTCGACGGTGCTGTCGTGCGCCAGCTCGAGCGTGCCGTCGTTGCGCACCTTGTGGGCGCACACCACCGGCGCGCCGAAGTTGTACTTCGGGGCGAGGATCGCCTCGTGCAGCTGCGACAGGTCCTGCTCCAGCACCTTCACCTGCCCGTCGCTGCGCGCGTTGTAGCGGAACAGGCCGAGCTCGTCGGCGAGCTCGCGCGTCAGGTGGTTGCGCACGAAGCCGAAGTCGTCGTCCTGCTCCATGATGCGCCGCGCCGCCGCGAGCCCCTGGCCCTCGATCACCTTCTCCCACATGGCGAAGCCCAGGTGGTACGGGTTGATGCTCAAGGACACCTGGGCCTCGGCGGCGATCGGTCGCACCACGTCGGAGTGGCACTTGATGGCATCGACGTAGGCCTGCTGCGGCACGAAGTCGGCCTCGCGCAAGAGGCGCGCGTGCCAGTAGGAGGCCCAGCCCTCGTTCATGATCTGGGTGGCGAACACGGGGTAGAAGTAGAAGGACTCCTCGCGCACGGCGAGGAAGATGTCGCGCTCCCAGCTCTCCATCTCGGGGGCGTAGTGCGCGACGAACCACAGCAGGTCGCGCTCCGGGTGCGGCGGCACCGGCGCGCGGCGGCGGACTTCCGCCCCGTGCGGGGCGCCGGTGGGCTCGAGCGCCGCGAAGCGCTTGCGGAAGTCGTCGTCGATGAGCGCCCTGGGGGCCTGCGCGTACTCGGGGTAGCGCGGCCTGCGCAAGGCCTGGTCGACGTCGATGTGCTGCTCGAGGGCGAGCGCGGCATCGAGCGCGGCCTCGACGCGCTCGGCGCCGTGCGCCTCGATGGCCTGGCTGATCTGGCGCGCATGGTTGGCGGCGTGCTCGACGATGCGCTCGCTCACCTGCTCCTGGCAGCGCCGGAACAAGAGGTTGTTGCGCGAGAAGTCGGCGTGCCCGAGCACGTGCGCAGTGACCAGGATGTTCTCGGCGAGCCCGTTGCTCTCGGCGAGGTAGGCGTGCCCGGGGTTGCCCGGGAAAACCACCTCGAACAGGCGCGAGTGCCCCATGTGGCGCTGGATCAGCTGGTAGATGTAGCGCACCCCGAAGGACCAGTGCGGCATGCGCACCGGCAGCCCGTAGACGGCGATCTCCATCATGAAGCTGTCGGGCACGGCCTCGAAGTCCACCGGGTGGAAGCTGAGCCCGGAGCGCGCGGCCAGCTCCTCGATGCGCCGCGTGTAGCTGCGCCAGTCCTCGCTCATGTGCCGGAGGTCTCCTGGTTGTGCGCGGTGAAGAAGTGGCGCACGGCGCCCCAGACGTCGTCGAAGTCGTTGAGCGCGTAGGAGCCCGCGGCGCAGCCGGAGGCATTGAGCTCGGCGTAGATCTTGCCGGTCTCGGTGTCGAGCTGGCGCGAGACGCCGGAGGCCACCTCGACGTAGCCGGTGTAGCAGGTGTCCGCGACGATGGCGGCAAGCGCGGTGCGTGCCTCCTGCGCATCGCTCACCGCGTTGTCGCCGTCGGAGGCGTAGAAGAGGTACATGTTGCTGCGCGCGGCGTTGAAGCGCTCGTCCATGATCTCGCGCACCTTGAGGAACCCGGCCGACGCCACCGTGCCCCCGGAGCCCGAGACCTGGAAGAACTCCGGCTCGTTGAACTCCCACGCATCGGTGGTGTGCGCAACGAACACGGTCTCGAGCGAGCGGTACTCGCGCCGCAGTCCCTGCACCACCCAAAAGAAGAACGTCTTGGCGAGCTTGCGGTCGCGGTCGGACATGCTGCCCGAGACATCCAGCAGGAAGAACACCACCGCGTGCACCGCCGGCTGGCGACGCCGTGCCAGCTGCCGAAAGCGCAGGTCATCGTCGGTGAAGGTGGGCGTGGCGCCGGGTGCGCCACGGCGCTTGACCAGTTCCTTGAAGGAACGGCGCCGGTCGAGGCGCGAGCGGGCGCCGCGCCGGTCCCAGCCCTCGCGCACCCAGTCGCTCTCGTCCGAGGGCCCCTGGCGCGCCTTCAGGTTCGGCAGCTGCATCTCCTCCCACAGCCAGTCGACGATGTCATCGATCTTGAACTCGAGCAGCAGCTGCACGCCGCCGTCGTCGCGGCCGCCGGAGCCCTTCTCGCCCGGGCCCTGGTCGCGCGAAGGGTCGGCGAGCACGTCGCCGGGCTTGGCCTTGCCCTGGCCGGCGCCCTGGTTCTCCTCGGCGCGCCGCAGCTTGAAGTGGTAGTGCTCGAGCATGCGCACCGGCACGCGCACGGTGCGCGCACCCTCGCCCCCCAGGTCCGCCCCAGAGATGATCTCGGGGAGCCTGGCGCGCACCGCCTCGCGCACCTTCTCGTCGTGACGCAGCCAGTCGCGGGCCCCGCGCGAGAACAGGTCATACCACTTGCCCGCGCCGCCCGCCGTGCCCTTGCTGCCGTCCTCGTCCATGGGGTGGGTTCGCTCGTCTCCTTGCCGGGGGAATCGCTACTCCTGCGCGAGCAGGGTGGTCACGTAGCTCAGCGCCTCCTTGGCGCTGTGCTCGTCGTAGCCGTACTCGGTGACCAGCCGCTGCTGCACCACCGAGATCTTCTGGCGCGCATCCTCGTCCGGGCGCGCCGTGGAGGTCACCAGGCGCAGCACGTCGCGGCGCTCCTCGAACAGGTACTGCTCGATGGCCTCGCGCATGCGCGCGTGGCTCCCGAGCTTGAACTTCTCCCCGGCCTTGTAGGCCACCATGGCCTTGCGCACCACCTCCTGGCGGAACGACATCTTGCCGGAGTCGGAGACCTTGATCTTCTCCTCGACCGAGCGCAGGAAGCGCTCGTCCGCGGCGCGGTTCTCGCCGCTGATCGGGTCGGCCACCTGGCGGTGGTCGAGCGAGGCCTCGACCTCGTCCAGGTACTTCTCCAAGAGCTGCTGCGCCTCCGCCTCGAAGGAGGCGAACATCGCGCGATGCACGTCCTCCTTGACCCAGCGGTTGTAGAACTCCTTGCGCGCGGTGACCAGGTGGTCGATCCAGGCCTTCTTCTGCTTGGCATCCATGCGCGCATCGTTCTCGATGGCGTCCTTGAGGGCGAGCAGCAGCTCCATGCTGGTGAGCGAGTGGGTGTTGCCGCGGGTGATGGCGTTGGAGATGGCGTTGATGACGAAGCGCGGCGAGACCCCGTTCATGCCCTCCTCGGGGACCTCCGCGTGAAGGCGCACGGCCTCCGATTCCGGCACGCCCTCGACGGCCTCGCCGGCGTACAGGCGCAGCTTCTTGGCGATGTCCAGGCCCTCGCGCTCGGGCTTGGCGAGGCGCGTGAGGATCGCGAACACGGAGGCGAGGTTCAGCACGTGCGGGTCCAGGTGCACGTTGCGGAACGCCGGGGCCCCGGAGACCAGCTTCTGGTAGATGCGCGACTCGTCGCGGTAGGAGAACGCGTAGGGGACCTTGATGATCACCATGCGGTCGAGCAGCGCCTCGTTCTCCTTCTCCTGCAGGAACTTGTGGAACTCGGCGAGGTTGGTGTGCGCGAGGATCGTCTCGTCGAGGTGGATCAGCGGGAAGCGCGACACCTTGACGTTCTTCTCCTGCGTCAGCGTGAGCAGCAGGTAGAGGAACTCGCGCTTCACCTTGAGGATCTCGATCATCTCCAGCACGCCGCGGCTGGCGGCGTACACCGCGCCCGACCAGGACCAGGCGCGCGGGTCGCCCTCATCGCCGATCTGCGCCACCTTCGCCAGGTCCACCGAGCCTACGAGGTCGGCGATGTCGGCAGTGGTGGGGTCGTGCGGGGCGTAGGTGCCGATGCCGATGCGCGAGGCCTCGGTGATGAACACCCGCTCCACCGGCACGCGCACGAAGTCGCCCTCGTACTCGCGCTCGACGAAGTCGCGCGCCCACGGGGAGAGCTCGCCCTGGATCGCGACCCCGTAGCGCTCGCGGAACTCCGCTCGCAGGCTCGCCGGGATCAGGTTCAGCGGATTCTCGCGCAGCGGCGAACCGCGGATGGCGTAGATCGCGCCCTCATCGGTGCGGCTGTATTCCTCGAGGCCGCGCTTCAGGAGGATCGCGAGTGTCGACTTGCCGCCCGAGGGAGGGCCCAGCAGCAGCAGCAGCCGGCGCCCGACGTCCGAGCCGGCGGCGGCGGCCTTGAAGTAGTCCACCACGCGCGCGAGCGGCTCGTCGATGCCGAACAGCTCGCGCTTGAACAGCTCGCGCGCCTTCTGGCTCTCGGTGAGCTCCCCGGCGCTGCTGCGGCCGTGCCAGCGCAACATGTCCCAGATGTACTCGTGGCTGCTGCGCGCGAGCGCTGCGGGGTTGCCCGGCAGGATGTTGGCGAGGAAATCGCCGAAGGTGCCTTCCCAGCGCTGGGCGCGGTGCAGGCGGCTGAAGGAACTCAGCGTATCGATGAACTCGGCAGTACTGCCGTGGGAATTCTGGTCAGCGAGCGGTCGCATCGTCCCTCCCTCCCGTTGAGCTCTCGAGCCTCGCCGGGCGCCGGTGGTGATGCCGGCGTCGCCAGCGGTTCTTAACTTAGTCCGAACTCCTCATCCATAAAGTGACGGCGTTCCATTCCTGATCACTTCATTACGTTAAGACGGTCACAGCGCCCGATTGTTCACTTGCAGCACCCCGGAACGCCACCCCCAATTCGAACTAGCGTGTAAGCGCCGGCGCGGCCGCCGCGCAAGTGACTGATTTGCGCCGGCCCGCACCCCCGTGGTGCGCAGCGCGGCCAGCCTGCACTTCCGGCGGGCGTCGGGAAAGCTGAACGAACGCTGACCGCGCGCGGCCTTCAGGCGCTGCAGCCGCGGTTCTGCGTCCGCAAACGCGGTAAATGCCCCGGTGCGCGGCGTGCCCTGCGTGAGCGTTGCGACCCTCATGGGGACCAGAACACAGCATCTGCCGTGCCAGATTGCCTGGCAGCTACGCAAAGCGAGCGCTGCTTCATGTCCTACAGCCTCGGCGTCGCGCCGCCCCGACGAGGGCTGTCGTTATTGTGAACTGCGGCACTGCGATTCCCGAGAGGCTACATATGCTCAGGCGACGGGATTTTGCGCGCGTGCTCAGCAGCTTGTGGCGGACGCCGCCCCCGACCGAAACGAAACAGCGGCGTGGCGTGATTCAGGGAACCCGCGCCCTCTAGGACCTTGGAGACGCACCGTGGCCAGTGCCCCCTCGACTGCCCCCCGCAGTAACGCGACTGCGACATCCCCGGCTTCAGGCGCCAGCGCTCGCCCGGCGGTCGACATCACCGCCCTCACCACCCGCGACGATTTTCTGCTCGAGCTCGGCCAGGTGCTGGATGGCCAGGCCGCGGTGCGGCCGGTGGACACCGTGGAAGCCGCGCTCGAGGGACTGGAGAAGGCCAAGCGCGCCCAGGTCCTGGTGATCGATGCGCGCGCCGTGCCGAACGTACGCGCCACCGTGGACACCGCGCTCGCGCGCGGCGCCCGCGTCGAGGTCCTCGTGTTCGCCGACGGCAGCGCCGAGAAGCAGGTCGCCGCGGCGCTCAAGGGCAGCAAGGTGTTCGCCGTGCTGCCCACCCCCATCGATGCCCGCAAGACCCAGGCGGTGCTCGAGGGGGCGATCGCGGAGGCGACCGCCGCACGCGCCGCAGTGCCTGCCCGCCCGGTGACGATGGCCGAGGTGGTCGGTGCCCTGCCCCCGCCGGCCGCCGCCGCCGGCGGCACGCAAAGGACTCCCGGCCGCTCGAAGCTGCCCCTGATCGCACTGGCGGTCTGCGCGGTCGTTGCCGTCGCCGGCGGCGCCTTCTGGTACCTCTCGCAGGGCCGCGCCCCGGCGAGCACCCCGGCCGCCGCAAGCCCCGTGGCCGCCCCGGCCGCGCCCGCCGCGAGCGCGACGCCCGCAGCGCCGGAGGCGACGCCCGAGGCCGCCCCCGTCGCGGATACCTCGATCCTGCAGGGCAAGGTCGATGACCTGCTCGAGAAGGCGCGCCTCGCCATGCACGAGCGGCGCTTCACCGAGCCCTCCGGCGACAACGCGCTCCTGTACTACCGCTCCGCGGTGGCGGCCGACCCGAACAACGCCGAGGCACGTGATGGGCTCGCGCGCGTGGCCGGCGTGCTCGCCAGCCGTTTCGATGAGTCCCTGAACGCCGGCCGTTTCGACGAAGCCGCGCAGACGCTCGCCAACTTCAAGGCCGCGGCCCCGGGCGATGCCCGCACGGCGGCGCTCGACCAGCGCTACTACGCCGGCGCAATCGCGAAGTCGCTCGCCGACGGCAACCTCGACCACGCCGGCGCCCTGGTGCGCCAGGCGCAGGCGGCCGGCGACATCGGCGCGGACCAGATCGGCAAGTGGCGCACCGACATCGGCCGCCGCGTCGAGGATGCCAAGGTTACGCACCTGTCGGGCCTGGTGGAGGACCGTATCCGCGACGGCCGGCTCACCGATTCCGACGACAGCGCCAAGAGCTACCTCGCGCAGCTCATGACGGCGGCGCCGGCGAACCCGGTGACGCAGCACACGCAGCGCGAGCTCGGCGCGGCCTTCCTGCGCAAGGCGCGCGACGCCGCGCTCGCCAAGAACGGCGCCGACGAGGAGCGCTGGCTCGCCGAGGCGCGCAACGCCGGCATGAAGCCCGCCGACATCCTCGCCTTCCAGAAGGACCTCACGAGCGCACGCCAGAAGGCGGCGCAGGCCGAAGCCGACAAGGCGCTGCAGGCCGCGCGCGACCGCATCAGGGATGGCCGCCTCACCGACCCGGCGCAGGACAGTGCCGCCTGGTACCTGGGGCAGCTGCAGACGAGCGACCCCGCGAACGCAGGACTTGCCGAGGTGAGCCGCGACCTTGCGGCGCACCTCCTCGACCGGGCGCGCGCTTCCTTAGGCGCCGGGCGCAGCGCGGATGCGGATCTCGCCGCCGCACGCCGCTTCGGCGCGGACCCCAAGGACATCGCCCAAGTCCAGCAGGCCGCTTCCGCCAAGAGCCCGGCCGCGGTCGACCCGGCGACGCTCACTGCGAGCCTCAAGCGCCTGCGCGCGCCGCCGCCGGACTACCCGGACCAGGCACTGCAGAAGGGCGTCGCCGGCTCGGTCACCCTCGCCTTCATCGTGGACGGCAACGGCGAGACGCGCGACGTGCACGTAGTGGAGGCGATGCCGCCGGGCGTGTTCGACCGCGCCGCGGTGGCCGCCGTGAAGCACTGGCGCTACGCCCCGATCGTCGTCAACGGGTCGGCGGTCGAGGTGCCGGTGAAGACCATCTTGCGCTTCGAGCTGCCCAAGAAGTAGAGAACAGGAGCATCCCATGAGCGTTGCAGGCCTCGAACGCCGCCGCCAGCTGGTCACCGCGGGGCTGGGTACCGCCCTCACGCTGGTGATGGGGCTGGTCCTCATCGTCGGCTTCCGCCTGGCGACGCACATGCGCGCCGAGGTGACCGCCCTGCAGGCGGCCAGCACCCTGCAGACCTATCCCGAGGAGATCTCGCACCAGCTGAACACGCTGCGCGACCGCCTCGAGGTGCGCGCCTACTCCGGCAAGGCGCTCGCCGACCTGCAGGAGACCGTCAAGCACTTCGACCAGGAGCTCAAGGCCCTGGACGCCACGCGGGACGTCGACAGCCCGCAGCTCGGCCGCGCGCTGCTCCTGTGGCACGAGTACGGCCCGGTGCTGGACCCGGTGGTCACCTTCAGCGGCCAGCCCTACCTCGACACCGACTCCGGCGGCAGCAACCTCTCGCGCGAGGGCCGCGAGCACTACGCGCAGGTCAAGCGCGCACAGCTGTTCGCCGCCGACAACGCCCACGCCCTGCAGGCGCAGCTGTCGAGCCTCGCCTCGACCCTCCAGCAGAGCGCCTCCCAGGCGGCCACGCGCCTGCGGGGCCTGCTGGCGGCGGGCGTGCTCGCCGCCCTGGTGCTGGCCGCGGCGGCCGGCTACTTCCAGTTCACCCGGGCGCGCCACGAGCGCGCCGCGCGCGATGCCCAGGAGCAGACGCGCGACATCCTCAAGACCGTGCGCGAGGGCTTCTTCCTCCTGGATGCCAACTACCGCATCGGCTCGGTGTGGTCTGAGGCCCTGGCCCGCATGTTCGGCCGCAGCGACTTCGCCGGCCTGTCGTTCGAGGAGCTGCTGAAGAACCTCGTGACCCCGGCGACGCTCGCGACCGCCACCAAGTACATCAAGCTCCTGTGGGGCGACCGTGCCCACGAGAACCTGATGAAGAGCATCAACCCGCTCGGGCAGCTCGAGATCACCATGGACAACGGCCATGGCAGCAAGGAGACGCGCTACCTGCAGTTCGACTTCCACCGCGTCATGGGGCCGGAGGGCATCAAGCACGTGCTGTGCTCGGTCGGCGACATCACCTCCAGCGTGCTCCTGGCGCGCGAGCTCCAGGACCAGCAGGAGAACGCCAACCAGCAGCTGGACATGATGCTCGGCATGCTGCACGTCGACCCGCTGCAGCTGGTGTCGTTCCTCGACACCGCCGAGACGGGACTGAAGCTCGTCAACGCGATCCTCAAGGAGCCCGCCCGCTCGGACGCGGAGTTCCGCAAGAAGCTCACGGGCCTGTTCCGCGAGCTGCACTCGATCAAGGGCGAGGCCTCGGCCCTCAACCTCAAGAGCATCGCGAGCCGCGTCCATGCCCTCGAGGACATGGTCTCCGAGTGCAAGAAGCGCCCCGAACTGACCGGCAGCGACTTCCTGCCGCTGGTGCTCAAGCTCGACGAGCTGCTCGCGCACCTGCGCAGCGTGCGCGAGATGGCCGCGCGCCTCACCGACATGAAGGACTCGCCGGTGACCGCCCCCGCGGCCGTGCCCGCCGTGCCCGCCGCGCCCGCGGCCCGCACCCCGGCCGCGGCCGAGGCGCCGCGCCCGCGCGCGGTCGAGGACATGACCCCGACGCTGCAGGCGATGGCCGACCGCCTCGCGGCCGACCACGCCAAGCGCTTCCGGCTGAGCATGCACGGGCTCGCCGACGTACCCGGTCCCTACAACGCCACCATCAAGGACTGCCTGATCCAGATGCTGCGCAACTCCGCCGTGCATGGGGTCGAGTCCCCGCAGGTGCGCCGCGACAGCGCCAAGGACGAGGCCGGCGCCGTGCGCGTGGAGTTCCGGCGCACCGCGGACGGCTACGAACTGCTGTTCGAGGATGATGGCGCCGGGATCGCGGTCGAGTCCCTCAAGGCCGCCGCGGTCAAGAAGCAGCTGATCTCCGAGGAGGAGGCCTCGCTCCTGGACACCCGCTCGACCATGGCGCTCATCTTCCGGCCCGGGTTCTCGACCCAGGACGACGTCTCCATGGATGCCGGGCGCGGCGTCGGGATGGACGTGGTGGCGCGCAGCGTCTACGCCCTCGGCGGCAAGATCGGCGTCAGCACCCACCCCGGCAAGTACACACGCTTCAAGATCGTGCTGCCGGCGGTGGACTCAGCCAGCAGCGCCGTGGCCTAGGGCGGAAAGACCTCCATGAAACTCAATGCAGCCCCGGTGAACGGCAAGCGCTCCTACAAGCTGATGATCGTGGACGACTCGAACATCATGCGCCGGCGCATCGAGCGCTCGCAGCAGTTCGAGGAGCTCGAGCTCGTCGGCACGGCCGGCAACGGCGAGGAGGCACTGGACCTGTTCCGCAGGACCGACCCGGACGTGGTCACCATGGACCTCACCATGCCGCGCATGGACGGCATCGAGTGCATCGGGCGCCTGGTGGAGCTCAAGCCCGCGGTGCGGATCCTGGTGATCTCGGCGCTCGCCGACAAGGCGACCGCCGTGGAGGCGATGGAGAAGGGGGCGAACGGCTTCCTCAACAAGCCCTTCACCGACCGGCAGCTGAACGAGGCGATCGCCGAGCTGATGCGCTAGGCAACGGACAACAAGGAACGCGCGCACATGCTGTACGAACAGGAGCTCAAGACCTTCGTCGAGGGGACGACGAACTTCTTCGAGGTGGCGGCCCAGCAGCCCGCCTCGATCGGCTCGCCGTACCTGATGGAAGGCACGCCCTCGGTGCACGAGTACACCGGCGTCATCAACATCTCCGGCAAGCGCGAGGGCGTGGTCTACTTCACCGCGCCGAAGGCCATGCTCACGGTGCTCCTGATGAAGATGCAGGAGAACGACTTCAGCCACGAGACCATGCGCGACCTCGTAGGCGAGGTGGCGAACACCATCTCCGGCAATGCGCGGCGCGACTTCGGGCGCGACTTCGTGATCTCGGTACCGAGCGTGCTCTCGGGCGAGAAGCCGGCGATCCCGCAGAAGCCCGGGCAGCGCTCGTTCATCATCCCGATCAACTGGCGCAGCCACTCGGCCAAGCTGGTCGTCTCGCTCAGCTGAAGCGCCCCGCGCTTCGGCCGTCGCACGATCGCAATACAGCCCGCCTAGACTCGCACCCGAACTGTGACGGCTGCACTTTCGCGGCCCTGCGCTTTAACGGACTTTATGGCGCCCATGCAAGCCAGTGCCCTCAACATCATCACGCTGCGGCGTGAAGTCGCCGCGCGCTACGAGCACCTGAACCGCCTGTGGCTGTCGGCGCGCTCGGCCTACCGGCGCCTGAACGACGCCCCGATCCAGAACCTGGCGGCGTTGCGCCAGGCGGCCGCGCGCCTGGACCAGCTCACCCGCGGCCGGGCCGCCGCGATCCGCGACCTCAAGGCCCTGGCCGACTGAACTTATGGACGGCCGCCGATCAGGCGCGCCGGCAGCATCACGAGCGCGCGGAACAGCGCGAAAAAGCCCTCGACGGTGATGCCCACGAGGCGCAGGGGCAGCGCCAGGAGCCACACGATCGGGAACAGCACCAGCGCTGCGATCGCCAGTGGCCAGCACAGCACCAGAAGCAGGAACCACAGCACCAGCGCAACCATGGGGCACCTCTTTAATGGGGCCCGCGCCGCGCTGACCTCGCCAGCACGCGCCGTCCCCTCCCATACCTTGGATGCGAGCATACCCCCGGGGGTTTGACCGCCGCGCTGCCGCGCGGGGCGGTTGGGCCCATAATCGCCTCGCGTGACCGACTTGACCGTGAGCGTGAGGCATGACCGTAAGCTCCCCGCAGCCCTTTGACCGCATCCGCCCCGGGGATCCGGTGAGCGTCATCGCGCCAGCGAGCGGCTTCGACCGCCCGTCCTTCGAGACCGGGCTGGGAGTACTCGCCGGGCGCTACCGCCCGCAGTACGACCCGGGGATCTTCGTGAAGCACCGCTACCTCGCCGGCGAGGACCCCCGGCGCCTGGCGGAACTGACCGCGGCCCTGAAGGACCCGGGAACACGGGCCGTGTTTTGCGCGCGGGGTGGCTACGGCGCCACGCGCCTGCTGGGTTCGCTCATGGGGTCCCCGCCCCCGGGCCGCAAGCCGCTGGTGGGATTCTCGGACATCACGGCGCTCCACCTGTGGTACGCCGCCCATGGCCGGGTGAGCATCCACGGCCCGGTGATCACCCAGCTCGGCCGCCTGCCGCCCTTAACGCACGAGCGGCTGTTCGCGCTCCTGGAGTCCGATGTCCCGGCCGCGCCGCTCACCGGCACCGAGACCTACGTGCCGGGCGCCGCCGAGGGCCGCCTGATCGGGGGCAACCTCTCGATGCTCACGCGCCTCCTGGGTACGCCCTACCTGCCGGACCTCACCGGCGCGATCCTGCTTCTCGAGGACACCGGCGAGCGCCCCTACCGGCTCGACCGCATGTGGACGCACCTGGGCCTCGCCGGCGTATTCGGCAAGGTCCGCGGGCTCGCGCTGGGGGAATTCGTCGGCTGCGAGGAGAAGGACGCGCCGTACTCGAGCGGCGAGGTGCTGCGCGAGCTCGCGCGTGCCACCGGCCTGCCGTGCCTCGCAGGGCTGCCGATCGGCCACGGCGAGCACAACGAGCCGGTGCCGCTGAACGTGCGGGTGCGGCTCGAAGCCAGCGCCCGCACGCTCAGCTTCCTGGAGGGCGCCGCGCGCTAGAACAGCGAGCCGCCCTCGCCGACCAGCTGCCGCCGCACCAGCGGGATCGGGCCGGTCACCGCGAGGAAGCGGTCGTGGAAGGCATGCCAGGCGGCGTGCGGGTCGGCCCCGGGCGTTGCACCCTGGGCGGCGATCCAGTCCTCGCGCAGCTTCATGATCATGAGCTTGCCGAGCGTGTACTTCAGGTACTCGGCGTCGTAGGTGCCGCGCGCGGCCTGCTGGCGCGAGTCGCCCGGGTCCATGTAGGCCTGGTCGCGGAACATGCGCTCGGACTCGGCAACCGTCATGCCGCGCGCGTGCAGCCCGATCGCCGACAGGAAGCGCACGTCGCGCTCGAGGGCGTTGACCAGCTGGCCGACGTGCTGCTCGGGATCCCCGTTCCCTAAGCCCGCATCCCACATCATCTGCTCGCAGTAATGCGCCCACCCTTCCGCGTAGGCATACCCGACCCACAGGGCGGTGATCTTCGAGGGGCTGCGGTTGGCGTGCAGGAACTGCAGGAAGTGGCCGGGCCAAACCTCGTGCACGCTGGTGTAGAGGAGGCTCGCGCGCCCGGGGATGTACGCCTCGCGCTCCTTGGCGCTCCAGGCCGGGTCCGGCGGGGAGAGCGTGTACACCGAGGGCACGTCGTGGTCGTAGGGTCCGGGCACGTTGATGTAGGCCGAGTTGGCACGGTTGTAGGGCGGCGCCTCGGCAACCTGCGCCTGCTCCTCGCCCGGGATGGTGACCAGGTTCTGTGCCACCACGAACGCCCGCAGGTCCGTAAGCTGCGCCCGCGCGCCTTCCAGCACGCCGCCGGGGGCCTTGTCGGCGTTCATCCTGTCGACGCACGCGCGCAGGCTCGCCCGGGGCAGGTAACGGCCGCAGGCCTCGCGCAGCGCCTCGGTGTTGCGCTCGAGGTCCTTGCGCCCGATGGCCAGCAGTTCGTCGGTCGACAGCCCGACCTGCTCGGTGCTCTTCAGCATGTCCAGGAACAGCGCCTCGCCCAGTGCGTAACCCTCGGCGGGCGCGTGGGGACGCTCGGACTTGAGCCACTGCGTGAGCTGGTCCATCGCCTTCGCGGCGGCCTCGTCGGCGTCCGCGAGGTCCTTCTGCAGCTGCGGGTCGTTCACCTTCGCAAAGGCCGCCTTGACGTCGTGGCGGTAGAAGCTCGCGAAGCCGCCGAAGCCGTCCACGGCCCGGGCGATGAAGACCTGCGGCAGCGGGGTGTGCAGGTTCGCGCGGATGGCGGCGGCGATGCCGGGGATGGTGCGCGCGTAGGTGATGTAGGCCTTGAGACGCACCTCGAGCGGCGCGTACGGCCGGTTCAGGTAGACGTCCGGGTCGAGCTGCTCGATGTACCAGGCGGGATTGCTGTACGGGAGGCGCGCCCGGTCGAGCTCGTAGAGATCCCCGTCGAGCACCGCATACACGTGCTCGCGCTCGAAGCGCTCCGCCTCGGTGAGCGCGGTGCCGTCGAAGCCTGCGGCCTCGGAGCGCCAGGCCTTGAGGCGGCCGATCTCCGCGTCGATGCCCGCCTGCGACAGGTCCGGCATCTGGCCGTCGAACTCATGCCGCCCGGCGGCGACGGCGAAGAACGGGTTTGCCTTGAAGTACTGCTCGATGAAGCGCTGGCTGAACTCCGGCCACGGGTCCGGCCGCGCGGCGGCCGGTGGAGGCGCAGGCGGCGGGGCCTTGGCACACCCGCTGAGGACGGCAAGAGCAGCAGCCAGGACGCACCCGGCACGGACGGTGGCAGCGAGCATCGATCCCCCTGAAATGATGCAGGACAGGTGGGGATCTTAGTCCAGGCGACGCACCCGCAGGGACTTCAGTGCCCCGTCATCCGCGCGTTCGACCTCGAACTCGATCGGGCGGCAGCACACTTCGCAGTCCTCGACGTACGCCGGCTCGTCGGAGGTGAGGTCGACGCGCGACTCCAGGCGCTCGCCGCAGTACGGGCAGCGCACGGGCACGAACTCCACCGGCAGCAGGTGCTCAGGCGCCAGGCCCGGTTCCCACACCGGCTCGAGCCCGTAGAGCTGGTCGATGCTGTCGGCGTCCAGGCGCGCGATGCGCTCGTGGAGCCGCGCCAGCTCGGGAGCCTTGCGGTGCCTCATCGTTGCGCGAACCTTGGGCGAACTGCGATGCTGCGTCTGGTCACTGAACTTGCGAGAATACTCCATTATGTCGACTGCCCGCGGGACCACGCTCCTGGTGTGCGCTGCCGTGCTCGCTGCCGGCTGCACCGGCCCGCGCGTCGCGAGCGACTCCGCTGGCGTCTCGCTCGCCGGCACCTGGAAGCTGAACACCCAGGCTTCAGACGACCCGCAGAAGATCCTCGCCCACATGCGCGAGCAGGCGACCAAGATCATCGACCGCAACGTGGCGATCCAGCAGGCGCGCATTGCCGCAGGCGCAGCGGCCCCCAACGACATGCCGGGCGATGACCCGCACGGGCCGCGCCGCAACCCGCTCGCCCACTCCCCCATGGCCCACGTGCTGGTGGAGGCCGCCGCGCGTGGGGAGTACCTGACCGTGACCCAGAAGCCCGATGAGATCGTGTTCGACTACGGCAGCTCGCGCCGCAGTTATACCCCCGGGCTGACGAGCGTGGTCTCGGCCGAGAACGGGGTCGCCGACCAGCGCTCCGGGTGGAGCGGGCGCGACTACGTGATCGCGGTCAAGCCGCAGGTGGGCCCCCAGGTCACCGAGACCTACAGCCTCGCACCCGACGGCCGCAGGCTCACCGACAAGCTCCACATCGCCAGCTACGAGCTGCCGGCCGTGGACCTGACGCGGGTCTACGACCTCGCCGAGGGCACCTCGACGCGGCGGCTGCCGACGGACTGAAGGGCGACCAGCCCAGTGACCCAGGCACGCCGCCTGTCCCTGCTCGTGCTCGCCGCCACGTTGCCCGCGGCCGGCGCTCTGGCGGCGCAGCCGGCCTCCCCCACCGTGGCCGAGCCGCTGCCCGAGGTCGTGATCGAGGGCCGGCACGAAGGTCCGCGCATGTGGACCGTGCGCAAGGGCGAGCACACGCTGTGGATCCTCGGGACCATCTCCCCGCTGCCGAAGAAGATGGTGTGGCAGCCGGATGCGGTGCGCGAGACGCTGCGGCACACGCAGGAGGTCGTGCCGGCGTGGCCGAGCTACGGCATCGGCGCCAATCCCTTGACCGCGCTGCGGGTCTACATCGAATGGCGGCGGCTGCAGAAGGACCCCGACGACCGCCCGCTGCGCGACACGCTCCCGCCGGCGCTGTACGCGCGCGTGGAGGCCCTTAAGTCGCGCTACGACCCGAAGGACTCGAAGCTCGAGCAGATGCGGCCGATGCTGGCTGCGCGCCAGCTCACCACGCGCGTGCTGGACGCGGCGGGGCTCGCGCAGCGCAACGAGGTGCAGCAGAAGGTGCTCGAGCTGGCGCGCGAGCAGGGCGTGCGCATCCACCAGGACAAGCTGAAGATCGAGGACCCGGTGAACGTGATCAAGGACGTCGAGCGCACGCCGCTCGACCGCGAGGTCGCCTGCCTGGAGTCGGTCGTGACGCTGCTCGAGAGCGACATCGCCCCGATGCAGCAGCGCGCCCAGGCCTGGGCGCTCGGCGACGTCGACACGCTGCGCCGCCTGCCCTGGGCAGCCGACCGGACCACCTGCCTCACGGCGGTGGCCAACTCCGAGCGCGTGCGCGCGCTGATCGCGCGCGCCCAGGACGACTGGCTCATCGCGGTCGAGGAGAGCCTCAACCGCAACAGCGGCACGCTCGCGGTGCAGTCGATGGATCGCCTGCTCGGAGAGCACGGTGCGCTCGCGCTGCTGCGCGCCAAGGGTTACCTGGTCGAGGGCCCCTAGCGCTAGCTGTGCAGGGCGCACGCCCAGGCAAGCGCCAGCGAGGCGAGCGCGGCCCCGCCCGGCAGCCACTGCGGCACGCGCGGCAGTCGGCGCCGCAGCGGCGTGAGCGAGGCGACGCTGCCGATGAGCACGCCCATCGCGAACCCGCCCACGTGCGCGAACAGGTCCGTCCCCTCCCCGGCCGATCCCGTCCACCCCAGCAGCACCACGCCCGCGATCAGGGGACCCCAGCGGCGCGCCCAGCGCTGCGGGGTGCCCAGGCGCTCACGCCAGGAATACGCCGACATCGCGCCGAGGCACGCGAACACCGCGGTGGAGGCGCCCACCGAGTGGTGCCCGGGTGGCGCCCACAGACCCTCGATGAGGTTCGCGCCGGCGGCCGCCGTCACGGTGAGGAACCACAGGGTGCCCACGCCCAGCTGCGTCGCGCCCAGGTACCCGAACCAGACCCCCGCGAGCAGGTTCGCGGCCAGGTGCGGGCCGTCCAGGTGCAGGGTGAGCGCGGTCCAGGCCCGCCACCACTGCCCGGCCTGCACGCGCGCCGCATCCAGGTCGCCCGCCTCGAAGGCATCCAGCCGCCACCAGCCGTGGGAGAGCGCGGCGGCCACCCCGAAGAGCACCGCGGCGTAGGCGAGGCAGCCCACCCAGGCGTACGGAAAGACGTGCGGCGGCGGCGGTGGCGGGGGCGGCGGCCGGTTCTCCGATTCGTACTGGGCGAGCTGCCGCAATGCAGCCGGCGCCGCCAGTGCGTCGACCTCGAGCCGGAACTCGCCCTCGCCCAGCACGATGACGCCCTCGAGGCCGACCGCGGTGAGCACCAGCAGGCGCTCGTTGCACAACCGCTTGAGCGGCGAGCGGAAGACCGTAACGAGTTCCGGAGTCGACACGCGCCGGCGCTCAGCCCTCGGGGCCGCCGCCCTGGCGGCGCACGCCCAAGGCGGCGAACAGTCGCCGGGCGAGGTCCCCGGAGAGCTCGTACAGCCCTTCCGTGGAGCGGCCGAGCGCGTCCATGTCAGGCACGAAGCTGAAGAGGTTCAGCTCCTGGGGGACCCAGGGTCCCACCGGCGCCGGCACGACCTTGAGGCCGGTGGCCTCGAACTCGTGCGCGGCACGCCAGGCGTGCGCGGCGCTGGTCACCAGGAGCACCCGCTGCACGCCGGACTGCTTCAGGATCGGCGCCGAGAACTGCGCGTTCTGGAACGTATCGCGCGAGTGGCTCTCGATCCAGCGCGGCGCCACCTGGAACTGGCGCGACAGCGTCGCGTGCATCGCCTCGGTCTCGGCGAACGTGCCGGTCACCAGCACGGGGAGCCCCGTGCGGTGCGCGAGGTAGGCGCCGTAGGCGAGGCGCTCGAGGAGCTCGGCGCCCGCCGCGGGGGCCCCGCCGTATTCCGGTGCCGACTTCCGGGCACCGCCCCCGCCCAGGATCACGATCGCCCCGGCATCCTGGGTGCGCGCGGCATCGAGCACCGGGGTGCGGTCGGCGGCACGCGCCAGCCACCCGGCCGTGAGCGGCAGGGACAACAGCCACAGGAGCGCAAGCCCGGCCACGAGCAGCGCCACTCCCGTGCGCCGCGCACGGCCGGCCGGATGGCGCAGCGCGAGCCACGCGCCCGCCGCGGCGAGCAGCACCAGTCCCGCGGGCGGGAGGACCAGGTGCCGCAGCAGCATCTTGAGGATCACGAACATGCCGTGCCCTTCAGCGAGCGCTCACAGCCGGATCTTCTGCCAGGCGCGCGAGCGCCAGCGCAGGAACAGCGCGCTGCCGAGCACCAGCACGTAGGCCACCACGGCCACCCAACCCCCGGTGGCGCCGTAGCCGAACTGCGGCAGGAAGTGCACCCAGCCCTGCCCGGGCTGGAAGGTCAGCATGTGGGCGAGCGGCACGAACAAGAGCAGCGACAGCGGCAGCACCAGCGCGGCCGGCACCTTCACGTCGCCCGCCCCGCGCAGGCACATGCCGCTGCCCATGTTGAGCCCGTCGAAGAACTGGAACGCCGCCGCGAGCCACAGCAGGTGCCTCCCCAAGGCCACCGCGGCGAGCGAGTCGGCATCGTGGGAGCCTGCGAAGAACGGCAGCACCCAGGGGCCGGCGAGCGCGATCACGAGCCCGATGCCGCCCATGTAGCAGGCGGCGAGCAGGATGGTGCGGGTGCCGACGCGGTAGGCCCAGTCGCGCGCGCCGGCCCCGATCGACTGGCCCACGAGCGTCGTGGCCGCCGAGGCGATGCCGAAACCGGGCATGTAGGAGAGCGAGGTGAGCATCATCACCATCTGCGTCGCGGCCCCGTCCACCGTGCCGAGCCAGGTCTGCATCATCTGGAAGAGCGCGAACCCCATGAGGTCCGCGGCCGGCAGCACGCCCATCGGCACGCCCAGGCGCAGCTGCTCGAGGAGGCGCGGCAGGTGCGGGCGCCAGCTGCGCTGCGAGTGGTACTGCTCGCGGTAGTGGGGGCCGAGGAAGATCGCGAGCGCGAACAGGAGCCCGATCAGCTGCGCGCAGTTGGTCGCCCAGGCGCTGCCGGCGATGCCGAACCCCAGGCCGAAGATGAAGACCTGGTTGAGGAGCGCGTTGGTGAGGGTGGTCACGATGGTGATCCACAGCGTGATGCGCGGCCGGCCGATGCCGTTGAAGAAGCCGAGCGTCGCCCACACCGCCGCTCCCACGAATGCCCCGCCGATGCGCGGCATCCAGAAGGCGGCCGCGAGCCCCTCGATGTCGGGCTCGAACCCGAACGGCGCGAGGATCAGGTGCCGTGCGGCACCGACCGCGACGAAGACCGGGGCCGCACACGCCATGCCCCAGATGGCGGTCCACACCGCCTCCCCGGCGCGCTCGTAGCGCCGCGCGCCGTAGTGCTGCGCCACGAGGGTCTGCACGGCGGTCCCCGCCCCGCCGAGCACCAGCACCGCGGCCATGATGAGCCACTGCACGGCCCCGACCGCGGCCAGCGCCTTGGTCGAGATGCGGCCCATGAACCACATGTCGGTGAGGTTGAGGACGATCTGGACGGCACTGTTGGCCATGAGCGGCAGCGCCAGCGCCAGCACGGCGCGCTGGTCGACGCGCACGCGACCGTCCGCATCCACGCGCTGCGCGGGCAGACGGCCGGGGGCGGCGGCCGCCTGCGCGGCGGTCGCTGACTGTGGGAGGGCGTCCATGGCAACATCCTCATCGATCCCGCATTTTCGCACACTCGTTCCAACGGGAGATTGCGCCATGGCCAGAGCAAAAGCCGCCCCCAAACGCAAGCGCGCGAGTCTTGCGCCGCGCCGCGAGAGCCGTGGCCTCAGTGCCGCGGAAGTCGCCCTCGCGCTCGATGACCCCGCCGTGAGCTCGCTCGCGCAGCTGGTGCGCGAGGCCGGCGGCGCCCCGCTCGCGGCCTACCGGGAGCCGCTGGGCGGCCGCGCGCTCCTCATCGCGAGCCTGCCGTTCGCCGCGGTGCAGCCGACGCCCTTCCAGCGCGACCTGTCCCCGACGCACGCCAAGCGGCTGGCGGGCGCGATCGAGCAGACCGGGGCGTTCCTCGACCCGCTGATCGTGGTGCGCGGCGAGGACGGCCGCTTCTGGACGCCCAACGGGCGCCACCGCCTGGCGGCGGCCAAGGTACTGGGCCTTAAGCAGATCACCGCGCTCATCTCCCCGGACGAGGCCCTCGCCTACCGCATCCTCGCGCTCAACACCGAAAAGGCGCACAACCTCAAGGACCGCAGCCTCGAGGTCGTGCGCATGGCGCGCAGCCTCGTCAAGCGCCGTGGCCGCGAGCGCGAGGACGCGTTCCGCGCCGAGTTCGAGGCGCCCGAGCTCCTGACCCTCGGCCTGGTGTACGAGCGCGCGCCGCGCTTCGCCGGCGGCGCCTACAGCTCCTTCCTCAAGAAGGTCGACCGCTTCAGTGAGCGCACGCTCGCGGTGAGCCTGCGCCAGCGCGAGGACTACGCGGCGCGCCTGCTGGAGATCGACGCGCGCGTGAAGACCGTGATCGCGGGGCTCACGGCGCGCGGCTTCAAGTCCCCGTACCTGCGCAACTATGTCGTGGCGCGCATCAACCCGGTGCGCTTCCACAAGGCGAAGAAGGGGGACACGAAGCCGCCGATGCCGATGGCGCAGGCGCTGGTGCGCATGGCCGCGGCCGCGCGCGCCTTCAACCTGGGGTCGGTTTCCAACCGCGACCTCGCGTGGGTGGCGGTCGGGGCGTCGGCGGAGTAGCTACGGGCTCGCCGCCGGCTCCTCGGGCAGGCGACGCAGGTAGCCGTCGTCGGAGTACTTGAGCCCGTAGCCGAGTGCAAAGAGCGGCGCATCGCCGGGACGCCCGTCGACACCGGGCGGATGGACGTCCCTCGGCCAGGAGAACGGCAGCCGGCCGCGGAAGTCGAAGCGCACCGTGCCGTCGGGGCGCCGGAACAGCACGTCCGCCACGCCCCCGCCCTCCGGGCCCGGGAGCCAGGCGGCGACGAAGCTGTCGGCGGCATTGAGTTCGGCGTTCACCCACAGGGGCCGCCCCGACAGGAACACCGCCACGACCGGCACGTCCTGCGCCCGCAGGCGGCGGATGAGGGCGAGGTCGTGCTTGTCCCCCGGGCTGTACTCGAGGGTCTTCACGTCCCCCTCGAACTCCGCATACGGGCTCTCGCCGAACACCACGACGGCGACGTCGGGGCGGGTATGGAACTGCCCGTCGGCGCTGAGCTCGGTGCTGCCGCCGCCCTCCTTCACCCGCTGCGCGATGCCGGCGTAGAGCGTCTGCGCGTGCGGGAAGTCCTGGTTGGGCTCGGTCCCCTGCCAGTTGATGGTCCAGCCGCCGCTCTGGCGCGCGATGCTGTCGGCGGCATCGCCGGCCACCAGTACCCGCAGCTTCGGGGACAGCGGCAGCAGGTGGTTTTGGTTCTTGAGCAGCACCAGGGACTCGCGCACCGCCTGGCGCGCCACCGCGCGGTGCGCCGGCGCACCCAGGAGTTCCCAGCGCCCGGCGTAGCGCCGGGCCGAGGGCCGTCCCTCGCTCAAAAGGTGCGCGCGCAGCTTCACCCGCAACACGCGGCGCACCGCGTCGTCCAGGCGCGAGAGCGGGATTTCCCCGCTGCCGGCCTGGGTGGCGAGGTTCGCGGCCAGTTCCTTCCAGCCATCCGGCGCCATCAGCATGTCGAGGCCGGCGTTCACCGCCGCGGCGCAGCTGACCGGGGTGCAGCCCGGCAGCTGGGCGTGCCCGTTCCAGTCCCCGATGACGAAGCCGTCGAAGGCGAAGCGCCCCTTGAGCACCTCGGTCAGGAGCTCGCGGTTGCCGTGCATCTTCAGGCCCTGCCAGCTGGAGTAGGAGGCCATGACGGTCTGGGCGCCCGCCCCGAGGGCTGCCTGGTAACCGGGGCTGTCGATTTCGCGCAGCTCCTTCTCGCCCGCCGGGTTGTCGCCCTGGTCCTTGCCCTGCGTGCCGCCGTCGCCGAGGAAATGCTTCGGGGTCGCCAGCACGTGGGCGGCGTCCAGGAAGTTCGGGGAGCCGGGGGCGCCCTGCAGCCCCTCGACCATGGCCGCCGCGTAGGCCCGCACCACGGCCGGGTCCTCGGAATAGCTCTCGTAGGTCCGGCCCCAGCGCGCGTCCCGCGCCACCGCGACGGTCGGGGAAAACGCCCAGTCGAGCCCGGTCACCCGCACCTCGAGGGCGGTGATCTCCCCGATGCGGCGGATCAGGTCCGGGTCGCGCGCCGCCCCGAGGCCGATGTTGTGCGGAAAGATGGTCGCCCCGGGGATGTTGTTGTGCCCGTGGACGGCATCGGTCCCCCAGATGACCGGGACCCGGGGGCTGCCGGCGGTCCCGCTCGAGGCGTCG
Organism: Pseudomonadota bacterium; assembly: GCA_018241425.1. GTDB lineage: Bacteria > Pseudomonadota > Gammaproteobacteria > Steroidobacterales > Steroidobacteraceae > 13-2-20CM-66-19. The sequence goes on along the minus strand of JAFEDU010000003.1, from coordinate 451,711 downwards.
TAGAACCGGTCGGCCAGTGCCAGCCACTCACCGGGTGCGGCGAGCTTGTCGTCGCGGGGTGACGAGTTGCCGCCGTTCAGGATGGAGCCCAGCGGATGAACACGCAGATCCTCCGGGGTGATGCTGCCGATGTCGGCCTGCACCAGCTGCGCCGCCTTCTCCTCGAGGCTCAGGCCCGCGAGCAACGCCGTGACGCGCGCCTCCAGGGCCCCATCCGGCGGCAGCGCCGCGCGCAGCCGCGGCCATTGTTGCGGATGAATGACAGGCGCGGCATCGGCTGCGGCGGCACCGGCCGGACCCGTCCCGAGGAGCCCCAACACAAGCGCCGCGCAATACCCGGCCGTCCGGACCGGTCTTTGTTCCATGGTGGCTAGGATACACACCCGAGGTCGACTCACATGCTGGACCCCCTCCCCCCCGTTCGGGGCACCGATTCCCCTGCACGCCGGGCTGCAACCCCATTGAATGAGCAGCTGCCCGACCTGCTCCTGATCGAGCGCGCCCGCGGCGGCGAGCCCGAGGCGGTCGGAACGCTGATCCGCCGCTACGGGCGGCGCCTGTACCGCGTGGCGGCCAGCCTCACCGGCGATGAGCACGCGGCCCTTGCGGTCCTCGAGGACACCTTCCGGTCCGCCTTCGCGGACCTCTCGCGCTACGAGCCGACCGGGAAGTTCGCGGCCTGGCTCACCCGCATCGCCTACCAGCTGGCGCGCGCGCAGCGACGCGTGCCGGGGTCCGCGCCCGTCACCGCGGAGCCCCTCGCCGAGCGCGCCGAGCTCGAGCATCGCCTCGGACGGCTGCCGGAAGCCTTCCGCACGGTGTTCGTGCTGCGCGTGGTCGAGGGCATCAGCGGGATCGAGACGGCAGCCTGCCTGGGGGTCCACGAGACCACGGTGCGCACGCGCCTGTACCGTGCCCATCGGCGGCTCGGCGAGGCGCTGGTGCAACGCGTACGCGCTGCCCAGGGCCTGTACGAACTCGCCGAGGGACAGCTGGCGCAGATCGCGCAGCGGGTGCCGGCGCAACTGGGCGCGCCCGTCACCCCGACTCCCTAGCCGCAATCCAACACCGCGGGCGCCGGGGACCGGCGCGGCGTCCCGCGGCCGGCCCCACGTGACGGCGGCGCGCCCCGCCGTTCATACTGCGCGCCATCGTGTTCAACGAACTCCTCAGCGCGTTCCTCCTGACCTTCGCGGGCCTGTTTCCGATCGTCAATCCGATCGAGGCGGCGCCGTTCTTCTACGGCATGACCGCGAGCCTCTCGAGCCAGGAGCGCAACGTGATGGCGCGCAAGGTGGCCATCAACGGCTTTGCGCTGCTCCTGGGCTCGATGGTGCTCGGGCCCTATCTCCTGGAGTTCTTCGGCATCCGCCTGCCGGTGGTGCGCATCGCGGGCGGCTTCGTGGTCACGGCACTGGGCTGGAAGCTCCTGACCCAGGAGGACTTCTCCGACCACACGGACACCGCCGACATCCCGGGCCGCGCACGCCGCAAGCTCGGCAGCTTCTACCCGCTCACCATGCCGCTCACGGTGGGTCCCGGCTCGATGTCGGTCGCCATCACCATCGGCAGCCGCAAGACCCCCGGCATCCCGCCGGTGAGCGAGATCGCGAGCCACGCCACGGGGGCCTTCCTCGGCATCATCGCCATCGGGGTCAGCATTTACCTGGCGTACCGCTTCGCGGCCTCGATGGCACGCCTGCTCGGGGAGACCGGGCTCGAGGTTCTGGTGCGGCTGTCGGCGTTCATCCTCATGTGCATCGGCATCGAGATCATCTGGAACGGATGGACATCCCTGAACGCGCTGCATTGAAACGCGCGGGGACAACGTTATGAAGCGGTGGCCCTCTTCGCTCTCTTGTCTTGACCTCTCTAACCGGGCAGCTGGATGAACGAGGCCCCCTCCGAGCTTGTTTACGCGGGGTTTTGGCCGCGGCTGGGATCCAAGCTCCTTGATTTCTTGATCCTTCTCCCTCTTGCGCCGTTCATGATCTGGGGCGAACGGCATTTCCGGCTGTTCGACGTCTACCGACTGGTTCCGATGACCTTGTTCTCCATCTTCTACTTCATATTCCTGGTCGCACGCCTGGGGGGCACGCCGGGGAAACTGCTGATGGGAATACGCATCGCCGAACTGGATGGATCCGCAGTCACCACCAGCGCAGCCATCATTCGCCAGCTTCCTGAACTCGTCCTCGCAACCGCGGCTGCGGTTGCGCTCTGCGCACCATTGCTCGAAGTCTCTGACGCCCAATACGCCGAAATTGCCTCGAGTACCGCGGAACGGTCCCGGTTCCTGCGTGAGAACGCGCCGCCTTGGTATCAGGGCACTAGCATCGTTTTCTCGATCTGGGTATGGGGAGAACTGGTTGTCCTCCTTACGAACCGCAAACGCCGTGCCCTGCACGACTTTCTGGCAGGCACTGTCGTGTTAGTAACGAGGCGTACCGGCCTTGGGCCGCGGCGCGGCACGCCCGCAAGCGCGGCACAGATGAGCGATTAGAAGCCACCGATCTCGCGCGCCACCCGCTGCCCGGATTGCGCCGCGCCCTCGAGGTGCCCGACCGCCTGCGTGTGTTCGCCGGCGAAGTGCACGCGGCCGTCCGGAACGGCCACGAACGGAAAGAGGCTCTCCATCTCCCCGGGTGCGTAGTACGCCCAGCCACCGCGGGCATGCGGATCCTGGTCCCAGACCACGGTCGCTGCGCCGGAAAACGCCGCGCCGGTGCCGGGCAGCACTCGCTCCAGGTTTTCCACGGCCGCATTGACGCGCTCAGTCTCGGTGAGCGCCGCGAGCTTGCGGCTCGCCTCGCCGCAGGATTCCGCGGCGATGATGCCGCCCTCGCCCGGCTGGCCGGCCGACGCCTCCAGCACAGTGCCGACGGGCAGGTCGGTGCGCGCGATCCCCGTGAAGCCGGCCATACGCCAGAAACGCTGGCGCGTGTGGACATGGATGCGCGTCACGGATTCGTAGCGCAGTGAGTCGATCGCCTGGCGCTTGTGGCGCGCGAAACTCGCACCGCTGTCGATCCGCCGCAGGACGGAGAACGGGACCGCGAGCACCACGCGCTCCGCACGCACCTCCTGCTGCTTCCCGGCTTCCAGGAACGTCAGCCGGACGCTGTCACGCTCCTGCAGCAGCGCCTGCAGCTCGCAGCCGCAGCGCAGGCGCGTGCCGAGCCGGGTTGCGAAGGCCTGGGCGAGGCGCTCGTTGCCGCCCTCGATGCGCAGCCAGCGGTGGCTGCCGGCGAGGAAACGCTGCCAGAGCGCGTCCTCGAGTCCGGACACGTGCCCCAGATCCTCGCCCAGGGCACAGCGGCGCAGGAGCAGCAGCGCGGCATCGCTCGCGCCCTGCGCGTGCGCATAGTCGTTCACGTTTGCGGCATCGAGCGCGCGCGCCGCCCGCGACAGCGAATGCGCCTCGAAGGGCTCCGCTAGCTTCGCCTGCACCGGGCCCAGGTACCGCTGCCACACGCCATCGATCCCGAGGCGACGCTCGGCGGGCGACAGGGCGTAGGGCCAGTCCGGTTCGCTTCCGGGCGTGACCGGGTAGCGGCGGCCGCCGACGTAATAGAGTGTCGGCAAGCCGCCCCGGGGCCCCGCGGCATTCACGGTCGCGAGGCCAAACTCCGCGGCGTAGTGGTTGACCAGGGTGTAGCCGTCACCGAACTCGAGCGCGCCCTCCTCCACGTACAGGCCGTCCCCGAAGGCATCATGCCGCGTGCGGATCCTCCCCCCGCAGCGCTCGCGCGCCTCGTACAGGGTCACCTCGTGACCTGAGCGCATGAGCTCGTAGGCAGCCACGAGGCCCGCCAGTCCCGCGCCCACGACGGCGACCCGTTGCGGCCGCGGGGCGGCAGGCAGCGGCGGCAGGCCGCCGAGCGCCGCCGCGGCCAGGGCGGCAGACAACAGGCGGCGGCGGGACAGGCTCGTCATGACGGCTCCGGCGCTCTATGGGGGATTGGCCCGCACAGGCAGCGCGCCGTGGGGGACTCCTTATAACAGTGAGGAGGCCCGCGGGCGCTTGTCGTTCTTCTATGGCCCGACCTTAACCCCGCGCTGCCGGCGGGCGCAACGAGCGCACCGGATCCGCGCGCGCCGCACAGAAAAAGTGCAGCAGTCCTGCGGCCGCCGCCCCGCGCGATCTTGGGGGTAATATCGGCTGGATGCCCGTCCCGTACGACGAGATGCTGGATCCGGCCGGCGCGCCGCGCGCGCACTGCCGGCCGTACTACGGCTGGCTGCGCGAGCAGCCCGCCGAGCAGCTCGCCCGCAAGCGCACCGAGGCCGATGCCCTGTTCCACCGCCTCGGGATCACCTTCGCGGTGTATGGCGAGAACGAGGGCACCGAGCGCCTCATCCCCTTCGACATCGTCCCGCGCATCCTGCCAGCGCACGAATGGCAGCGCCTGGAGGCCGGGCTGAAGCAGCGCGTGCGCGCGCTCAATGCCTTTCTCGCCGACGTCTACCACGAGCAGCGCATCCTCAAGGCGCGCCTGGTGCCGCCCGAGCAGATCCTGTGCAACCCGCAGTACCGGCCCGAGATGCAGGGCGTGCGCCTGCCCGGCGGGATCTATTCCCACATCGCAGGTGTCGACGTGGTGCGCGACCACGACGGCAACTTCTGCGTGCTGGAGGACAACCTGCGCGTGCCCTCCGGGGTCTCCTACATGCTCGAGAACCGCCGCATGATGATGCGCCTGTTCCCCGAGCTGTTCGCGCGCAACGCCGTCGAGCCGGTCGAACACTACCCCGACGTCCTGCACGAGAACCTGAAGAGCGTGGCGCCCGCCGGCGCCACCGACCCGACCGTGGTGCTGCTCACCCCGGGGGCCTACAACAGCGCTTACTTCGAGCACGCCTTCCTCGCCCAGCAGATGGGGATCGAGCTGGTGGAGGGCCAGGACCTGTTCGTGCGCGACGCGGCGCTCTACATGCGCACCACGCGGGGACCGGAGCGCGTCGATGTCGTCTACCGGCGCATCGACGACGACTTCCTCGACCCCCTGACCTTCCGCGCCGACTCGACCCTGGGCGTGCCCGGCCTCCTCACCGCCTACCGCGCCGGGCACGTCAGCATCGCGAATGCGATCGGCACCGGGATCGCCGACGACAAGTCGATCTACCCGTACGTCCCGGACATGGTGCGGTTCTACCTGGACGAGGAACCGCTCCTGAACAATGTGCCCACCTGGGTGCTGCGGCGCGAGAAGGAGCGCGAGCACGTGCTCGCGCACCTGCCGGACCTGGTGGTGAAGGAGGTCCACGGTGCCGGCGGTTACGGGATGCTCATCGGACCGGCCGCCAGCCGCGCGCAGATCGAGGAGTTCCGCGGGCGCATCCACGCGCACCCGGAGCGCTACATCGCGCAGCCGACGCTGGCGCTGTCGACCTCACCGACGCTCGTGGCGCAGGGGCTTGCGCCCCGTCACATCGACCTCAGGCCCTTCGTGCTCTCCGGGCGCGAGGTCACGGTCGTGCCCGGGGGCCTGACGCGGGTCGCGCTGACCGAGGGCTCGCTGGTCGTGAACTCCTCCCAGGGCGGCGGGACCAAGGACACCTGGGTACTCGGCCCCGACTGGAGCCAGGCGCGGGACGAGACCCTCTAGCGATGCTCAGCCGCACCGCCGACCACCTGTACTGGATGTCGCGCTACCTGGAGCGCGCGGCCAACCTCGCACGCATGATCGATGCGCACCAGCGCCTGGCGCTGCTGCCGCGCCAGCCGGAAGCCGTGCTCCAGGGCTGGCACGCCACCCTGATCTCGCTCGGCATGGACAGCGCCTACGAGGCGCGCTACGGCGCGGTGACGCCGCGCAACGCCTTCAACTTCCTCGCCTTCGACCGCGACCACCCCGGGAGCCTGCTGCAGTGCCTGAGGTCCGCGCGCGAGAACGCGCGCGCCGTGCGCGGCACCATAACCTCCGACATGTGGGAGACGCTCAACGAGACCTACCTCGACTCCGCCTCCTTCAACACCTCCATGCCCGAGTCCGCGCGCGGGGACTTCCTGGAGTGGGTCAAGTACCGCGCCCACCTGACCCGCGGCATCACCTCCGGCACGCTGCTGCGCGACGAGGCCTCGCATTTCACGCACATCGGCACCTTCCTCGAGCGCGCCGACAACACCACGCGCATGCTGGAGGCGCGCTGGCGCGACCCCGGCGGGCGCGGCGAGCGGCTGCTGGAGGATGCCTCGGAGTGGGCGGTGCTGCTGCGCGCGATGTCGGCGTTCGAGGTCTACCGCCGGCTCTACCGGGACAGCGTGACGCCGCTGCGCGTGACGCAGATGCTCCTGATGCGCCAGGATCTGCCGCAGGGCGTGCATCGGTGCCTCGCCGAGCTGCAGGCCAACCTCGCCGCGGTCGCGAACGAGCAGTCGGCCGAAACCCTGCGCCGCGTCGGTGAGCTGCACGCCCAGTTCCAGTTCGGCCGCTTCGAGGAGCTGTGCGCCGAAGGGGTCACCACCTTCCTCGACCGCTTCCAGGGACGGCTGCGCGACCTGGGCGGCCGCATCGCCAACGACTTCCTGGTGCCCTCGGGCACCTATTGAGAGTGAACGCATGAGACTTCGAAGGTACCCCTGGCCCGCCTACTCGCTGGTCGTCCTGGTCCTGACCGGCCTCGCGGCGCTGGCGCACGCGGACGCCCCGCCCGCGGCCGGCTACCTCGACCCCGCGGTCGCGCTGCACATCGAGGCCTGGCTGCCGCCGGCGCCGGCCGACGACTCGCTCGCCAAGGCACAGGACCTGCAGGCCTACTTCAGCACGCGCGCGCTCATCGGCACCGCGCGCGCCGAGGAGGCGCACGCCGACGACGTGCCGCCACGCCCGGCCGAGGGCATCGCGCCGCGCTTCACCTATCTCCTCGGCATCAGCCTGGACAAGGCCAGCGCGCCGCACCTCCTCAACATGATGGAGCGGGTGCGCAGCGATGCCGAGCAGCTCCTGGCGCCGGTCAAGAAGAGCGTCGGCAACGGCGGCCGTCACCGCCCCTTCGTCGAGTACCCGCAGCTTCCCAGATGCCCGATCGCCTATCCGGGGCTCGCCGACTCCGGCTCCTATCCCTCGGGGCACGCCGCCCTCGGGTGGCTGTGGGGCTCGGTGCTCGCCGAGATCACGCCCGAATACGCGGACGTCCTCATCGCGCGCGCCATGGACTTCGGCGAGAGCCGCGTGGTGTGCGGCTTCCACTACCCCTCCGACGTCGCGGCGGGACGTCTGGCGGCGGCGGCGCTCCTGGATCGGCTGCACGGCGAGGCCGCGTTCCGCGCCGACCTGGAGGCCGCGCGCCGCGAGGTGCGCGCACTCCTGGCCGCGCGCGCGGCGCACCACTGACGGCGACGGGACCTCTGAACTCATGCAGCTGCGCATCATCCACCGCACCACCTACCGCTACGAGGAGCCGGTCAAGTACACGGCCCAGACGCTGCGGCTCACGCCGCGACGCGAGGGCAGCCAGCGCATCCTCTCCTGGACACTCAAGGCACCGGGGCGGCGCACCGAGCAGACCGATGCGCACGGCAACTTCACGCACCTCCTGACGATCGAGGAGCCGCACCGCGAGATCGACCTGGAGGTGCGCGGCGTGGTCGAGATGAGCGGGGAAGAGGACTTCGTGTCCTTCGACGGCACCCTGTCGCCGCTCGCCTACCTCGCGCCGACGCCGCTCACGGTGCCGAGTCCCGCGATGGTGGACCTGGCGCGCACGCACCTGGAGGGCCCGGGCTCACCCCGCGAGCGGCTGCTCGCGCTCGCCGGCGGGGTCTACCGGAAGGTGCGATACACTCCCGGCACGACGACGGTGGAGGATTCCGCCTCCGTGGTGTTCGAGCGCGGTCAGGGGGTCTGCCAGGACCAGGCGCACGTGTTCGTGGCCTGCTGCCGCGCGGCGGGCATCCCGGCACGCTACGTGAGCGGCTACCTGTGCAGCGTCGACGGCGCCGAGTCGGCGAGCCATGCCTGGGTGGACGCGTGGCTCGAGGACCGGCAGGGCTGGCTCGGGATCGACGTGACGCACCTGGAGCCGATGGGCCCGAAGCACTGCCGCCTGGCGGTGGGCCGGGACTACCTGGACGCCGCCCCGGTGCGCGGCGTGCGGCGCGGCGGGGGCCGCGAGGAGATGGACGTGAGCGTCGCGGCGCTCACCTCCGGTGACCAGTGAACGAGGGGACGAGTTCTTCATGACCTACTGCGTGGCCATGCTCCTGGATACGGGCATGGTGTTTCTTTCCGACTCGCGCACCAGCGCCGGCGTCGACCAGATCAGCACCTTCCGCAAGACCACGGTGTTCCAGAAGCCGGGCGAGCGGGTGATGGTGGTGCAGAGTGCCGGGAACCTGGCGATCACGCAGGCCGTCACCACCGCGCTGCGGGAGAACCTCGAGTCCCCGGATGCCGGCCCGAACCTCTTCAGCTGCCGCAACATGTTCGAGGCGGCGCGCTGCGTCGGCGATGCGCTGCGCGCGGCGCACCAGCGCGACGCCGACACGCTCAAGCAGTTCGGCGTCGAGTTCAACGCGAGCCTCATCCTGGGCGGCCAGATCAGGGGCGAGATGCCGCGCCTGTTCAGCATCTATTCCGCCGGCAACTTCATCGAGGCCACCGCCGAGACCAGCTACTTCCAGATCGGGGAGTCCAAGTACGGCAAGCCGATCATCGACCGAGTGGTCCGGCGCAGCAGCAGCATCAACGAAGCCGCCAAGGCCGCACTGGTCTCCATGGACTCCACCATCCGCTCCAACCTTTCGGTCGGGCTGCCGCTGGACCTGGTGCTCCTGAAGCGCGATCAGTACGAGATCGCGCGCCACATCAGCATCGACGACGACAACGCCTACTTCGCCAGCATCCGCAAGCGCTGGAGCGAGGCGCTGCGCGAGGTGTTCGTGCAGCTGCCGGAACCGGACTGGCTCCGCAGCCGCACCCACACTTAGCCCGCGCTACTGGTACAAGCGTGGGCTTGGGCGCATGATGCGGCCCTAACGATGGGCGCTGCCTGGGAAATCACGACGGTCGTCCTTAGGCTGTGGGTCTTCGGCCTCATCGTCGTCTCCATCATCTCCATCTCGGATTTCGTGTTCCGCCGGCCGCACAGCTTCGCGCTGCTGCTGAGGCGGCTGGCGGTGGGCATCATCTGGCCGCTGGCGCTGGTCAGCAGCGCCGGGCGGCGCGCACTCATGGGTAAGTTCAGGGGAATCGCATGAAGCGTGTGGTGCTGGCGTTGATCTTCCTCCCGCTGCTCACCGGCTGCGGCGTGCACACCGTGGACACCGGCTTCCGCGGCATCAAGACCAGCTTCGGCCAGGTGGAGGGACCACCGCTCGCCGAGGGGCTGTACTTCGTGAACCCCTTCACGACCGCCATCCACTCCATGGACGTGCGCATCCAGCGCTGGGACGGCAAGACCGAGGCCTACACGCGCGACGTGCAGGAGGCCGCGGTCGAGTTCACCCTGAACTACAAGCTGCGCCCGGAGGCCGCCGCGGACGTCTACCGCAGCGTCGGCACCGACTGGGCCAACAAGCTCGTCGGCCAGCAGGTGTACCAGCACCTGAAGAACGTCATCGGCCAGTGGGACGCAGTGGACCTGATTTCGAACCGCCAGAAGGCCAACGACGCGGCCCAGGCCGCCATCGTGGCCGCCCTCGCCGCCAGCAACGTCGACGTCACGAGCTTCTCGATCACCGACTTCCAGTTCAGCCGGGCCTTCAACGAGGCGGTCGAGGCCAAGGTGATCGCGCAGCAACGCGCCCAGGAGGCGCAGAACCGCACCGAGCAGACCAAGCAGGAGGCGCAGCAGCGCGTCATCAGCGCCACGGCGGAAGCACAGTCGATGAAGATCCGCGCCGACGCCCTCTCCCAGAACCCGAAGCTGGTGGCCTGGGAGGCGGTGCAGAAGTGGGACGGGAAGCTGCCGGTGAACATGTACGGGCAGTCGGCGATCCCGTTCATCGACGTCGGTAAGTAGCGGAGCCGCGCTAGGCGCCGAGGAGCTCGAGCACGGCGGCGCGCGCCGCGGCGGCATGGACCGGGAGTGCCAGCACATCCCCGGGCCGTGCCCAGTTCAGCGCATAGTGCACCGCCTCCATCTCGGTCATGCGGATCGGCAGCGCCTCATCCGGAATCCCGGCCTGACGCAGCGCCGCGTGCATCAGCCGCGGGATCTCCCCCGGGGTACGGCCCCGCAGGTGCGACTCGTTCTCCTTGATCACCACCAGGTCGGGCCTGAACTCGGCCGTCGCCCGGGCCAGCGCCGCGATCTCCGCGTCCTGGCGGTTGCCGGCATGGCCCACCAGCGTGCCGAGGCGGCCGTGGCCGCCGGCCAGCAGGTGCCGCGCCACCGACAGGAAGCCGCGCATGCCATCCGGGTTGTGGGCGTAGTCGACGAGGATGCGCACGCCGTTGCGCTCGAAGCGCATCATGCGACCCGGGTTGTCCTCGATGCGGGCGCCAAAGCGCGCGAATTCCGTCGCGATCACGGCCGGTGGCACGCCGAGCGCCGCGGCTGCGAGTGCCGCGGCCGCGAGGTTACCGATGTTGTAGGTGGCGCTGCCGCCGACGCTGAGGGGCATCGCGGCCACCGCGCCGAGGTCGGACTCGTGGCCCCCGCTGCTGAGGAGGAGTCTTCCTGCGCGTACACCGCAGGTGGCACCGCCGTGCGCGCGCTGATCCCGCAGCAGTTCATGGTCCGCATCCAGCGCGAACCAGCCGAGCGTCACGGGCCGTCCGAAGCGTGCCGCGAGCCCGGGCGCCTTGGTGCGCAGCTGTGCATCGTCGGCGTTCAGCACCAGGAGCCCCTCAGGATCTAGGATGCCGGCGACGGCGAGCTTCACGTCCGCGAGCGCCGCGAGGTCGTCGATGCCGTATTCGCCGAAGTGGTCGGCGCTCACGTTGGTGACGACGGCCACGTGGGCATGCCCGAGCGCGAGTCCGCGGCGCAGGATCCCGCCGCGTGCGGTCTCGATCACGGCCGCCGCCGCGCGCCGCTCGCGCAGCACGCGCCGCGCCCCCATGGGTCCTGAGTAGTCACCCGCCTCGAGGCGCTCCTCGCCGAAGTAGACGCCATCGGTGCAGCACAGCGCGCTCGGCCAGCCGCGCGCGCGCGCGCACGCCGCGACCAGGCGCACGGTCGTGGTCTTGCCATTGGACCCGGTGACCACGGCCGTCGGTACGTCGTGCAGTTGAGCCCAGGGCACGGCCGCGGGCGAGGGCAGGTGGGCGAGCTCGAAATCCTGGCCGCCGCTTCCGGCCCCGAGCGTCACGATCGCCTCGTCGAGCACGTCCGGGAGCGAGCGCGCACGGGCGGCAGTGAGCAGTTCCCGGAGGGCCGGCTGCGCCTCGCGCGCGGCCAGCACGGCGAAGCGCGCGAGCGCCGCCTCGTCCTCGAGCACCGGCGCGACCAGCGTGGCGGGGTCGGCGCCGTCCTCGAGCATCTCCTTGAGCAGCGCCGCCTCGAACGCGCGCCGCCGGGCCGGATCGTTGCCCGCAACCACGGTGCACCAGGCCCACTCGTTGACCTCGGTGGCGGTGAACAGCTGGTCTGGCGGCGCCGCCAGAGCCAGCGAGACGCCGGTCGCGTGGCGTCGCGCCACGACTCCGGCGGTATCCCAGGATAGGTGCGCCTGGGCGCGCTCGATGCGCGCCCGCCAGCCCTCGATGAGCGCGGCATCGTAGGGAATGCCGCAGGTCTCCAGCTGCGCGCCGGGACCGGGAAAGAACAGGTTGGGACCCGTCAGCCGCCTCGAGGCGTCGAACGGGAGCCCGGTCTCGGGGTTCAGTCGGCCGCCTCGGGGGCGTAACGCACCCCGCGCTCGTCGCGGATCAGTCCCTCGAGACTGAAGGCGGGCGCCGGCGGTTCACCGCCGCCGGCAGGGACCTGTGCGGTACCGTCGCCCAGGAAGGCCGGCGGCGGGGCCGCGGCGGCCGCCGGCGGCGGCGCCCCGGCGGGGCGGAACTTGGTGATCTGCTTCCACGAGCGCACCAGGGCGTCGGCGAACACCAGGAGCAGGTCGCCGCTGCGCCCCATGTTGAGTGCCGCGTTGATCGCGTCCTGCTCGTCGGGAATGATCGAGATCGACTCTTCGGGCACCCCGGCTGCGCGCAGCGCCGCCGCCTGGATCCTCGGCACCTCCTCCGGCCCGCGGTCGCGCAGGCTGTCGTCGCGGCGGCAGATGTAGTGATCGAAGCGCCCGGCGACGGCCTGGGCGATCGCCACCAGGTCCTCGTCGCGCCGGTCGCCCGGACCTGCCAGCACCACGATGCGCCGGCCGGCGACGTCCAGCCGGCCGGCGAGATCGGCGAGTGCGCTGACCGCGTGGGCGTTGTGGCCGTAGTCGAACAGGACTTTGAAGGGGTGCTCGCTGAAGATGTTCATGCGCCCCGGGGCCTGGAAGAAGGTCGAGTCGAAGGTGCGCAGGCCCTGGCGGATGGCGTCCAGCTTGATGCCGAGCGAGAACGCCATCGCAGCGGCAAACATCGCGTTCTGCACGTTGTGGATGGCGCGGCCCTCGAGGGTCGCCGGGATGAGGTGCGTCCACAGGAGCGGGATGTGCCCGCTCTTGTCGTAGAGCGTGATCATCTGCCCGTTGACGCCCGCCTCCAGCGCGCAGGCGCGGCCACCGGCACGGATGTGCTCGCGCACCAGGGTGTGCTGTGGATTCATGGTGACGTAGCAGATGTTCTTGGCTTCGGTGTAGCCCGACATCTTCAGCACCAGCGGGTCATCGGCGTTCAGCACCGCGCAGTCGGTGGCGACCTCCACGACGATGCGCTTCACCTCGGCCAGCTGCTCGAGCGTGTTGATGCCCTTCAGCCCCAGGTGGTCGGCCTGCACGTTGAGCACCGCACCGACGTTCACCTCGTTGACGCCCATGCCGGCGCGCAGCAGGCCGCCGCGGGCAGTCTCGAGCACCGCCATGTCGATCTGCGGGTCGGCCAGCACCATGCGCGCCGACACCGGGCCGGTCATGTCGCCGGCCACGGTGCGCTGCCCGTCGATGTAGACGCCGTCCGTGGTCGTGAGCCCCGGCGTGAAGCCCGCCATCTTGGTGATGTGCGCCAGCATGCGGGCCGTGGTGGTCTTGCCGTTGGTGCCGGTGACGGCGGCGATCGGCACGCGCGCCGGGGTGCCGGCCGGGAACAGCATGTCGATGACAGGGCCTGCCGCATCGCGCGCGGTGCCCTCGCTCGGGGCCACGTGCATGCGGAAGCCGGGCGCCGCGTTGACCTCGCAGATGCCGCCGCCGATGGTGCGATAGCTCTCGGCGATGTTCTTGGACAGGAAGTCGACGCCACCGACGTCCAGGCCGATCGCGCGCACCGCGCGCTCGGCCATCTCGCGGTTGTCCGGGTGGATGATGTCGGTGACGTCCGTGGCCGTGCCGCCGGTGGAGAGGTTGGCGGTCGAGCGCAGGTACACGACCTGGCCCCTGGGCGGCACCGACTCGGGCTTGAGCTCGACGCGCTCGAGCATCTTCATGGCCTGCGCGTCCAGCTCCAGCCGCGTCAGTACCTTCTCGTGGCCGACGCCGCGGCGCGGGTCGCGGTTGACGATCTCGATCAGGCCCACGATGTCGTGCTCGCCGTCGCCGACCACGTGGCCGGGGGTGCGGCGGGTGGCGGCGACCAGCTCGCCGTTGACCACCAGCAGGCGATGGTCGTCGCCCTCGAGGAAGGTCTCGACGATCACCGAGCGCGAGTGTTCGCGCGCGACGTGGAAGCCGTGCGCCACCTCGGCGTCCGTGGTCAGGCGGATGGAAATGCCCCGCCCGTGGTTGCCGTTGTAGGGCTTGGTCACCACCGGGTAGCCGATGCGGTGCGCGGCACGCACCGCCTGGTTCTCGCTCTGCACCAGCTCCTGGCGCGGCACCGGCAGCCCGAGTCCCGCGAGGATCTTGTTGGTTTCTTCCTTGTCGCTGGCGAGCTCGACGGAGATGTGCGGCGTGCGGCCGGTGACCGTGGCCTGGATGCGCTGCTGGTACTTGCCGTGGCCGAGCTGCACCAGCGACTGGTCGTTCAGGCGCAGCCAGGGGATATCGCGCTTCTCGGCGGCGCGCACCAGGGACGCCGTTGAGGGGCCGAGCGCGCGGCGCTGCGCGAAGCGGATGAACTGGTCGCGGGCCTCGGGCCAGCTCCAGCCCTCCGGCACGCTGTCGGCGGGCCGCAGCTGCTGCGGCAGGAGCGAGCACAGGAGCCGCAGCGCGAGCTCGCCGGCGGCGATGCCCTCGTCGCGCTGCACGTACTCGTAGACGACCGTGTACTGGCCCGGGGCCCCGGCGCTGCGCGTCTTGCCGAAGGTGACTTCCTCGCCGGCGATGTTCTGCAGCTCGAGGGCCACGTGCTCGAGCACGTGGCCGAGCCAGGTGCCGTCACCCTCGCGCATGCGCCGGAAGAAGCCGCCCGGCTCGCGATAGGAGCAGCCGTGCTCGGCCAGGCCCGGGAGGGCCGCGGCGAGCGCATCCACGAAGGCGCCGCCGAGCCGGCCGGTGGGCCAGGCCTCGAGCTCCCCCAGGTCGAGGTCCAGGCGGATGACGGGGAAACGGGCGTAGAGGGAGGGTCCGACGTAGACCGAGCGATCAAGTATGCGCATGGGTGTTGCTCATCTAATAGTTATTCGTAGGCAACCTGCGGCGTCTCGGCTTTGCCGGCGGTTCGCTACTCCTTGGTGTGCACGAGCCGGCCCGGCGAGGGTTGGAGCGTGCTCAGATCGTAGGTCGTGCCGGCGACCAGGATGTGGATCTTGAGGCCGAGCATGGCCGCGGCCTGGCCGTCGGGCACCCGGGCGATCGAGGAGTAGCTGACCTCGGAGGCATCGACCACCGTCACCCCGCCGCTGCCCTCGACCTCGACGATCTCGTCGGGACCGATGAAGGCCGCGGTGTCCTCGTCCAGTCCGATGCCGACGGCGAAGGGGTTGTACGCAAGCGCGGTGAGCAGGCGCCCGAGCCGGTCGCGCTGGCGAAAGTGCTGGTCGATGATGAAGCGGTTGGTGAGCCCCAGACCGGGGGCGAGGCGCACGCTGCCGGCGATCATGGCCGACCCTTCGTCCCCCGCCGCGATCATGTGCTCGGAAAGGATACTGGCGCCCGCGCTGGTGCCGCCGACGGTCACCCCGTGGGCATTGCGGGCGCGGATGACCCGGGCCACGGGGGTCCCGCCCAGGAGCGTCGTCAGGCGCAGCTGGTTGCCCCCGGTGAAAAAGATCCCGGTGGCCTCCTCCAGGCGCGTCAGCCGGCCCTGCTCCTGGCAGTCGCGGCGCGTGTCGAAGTCCATGACCGTGACCCGCTCGGCCCCGAGGTCGCGGAAAAGCTGCTCGTAGCGCGGGCCGGTCTCGTGCATGCGGCTCGCGGTGGGGATGACGACGATGTCGGCCTCGGACCCTCCCGACTCGCGGACGAACCGCTCGAGGATCCGGCGGTCATTTTCCTTATTCTCGGCGCCGCCGATCGGGATGATCCAGCCGCGCTGGTGTCCATCCGGAACTCTGCTGGGCATCCTTCCGAGACTCCTTAATTAGCGTGCTGTAGCGAAAGGTATCACGCCCGCCGGGGGGCTGCCGGAACCGCGCCGGCAGTTTGCGTCCCGGGCCGCCGAGGGCGGGGCTAGACCCTATCCAGCAGGCGCAGGGCCAGGGCCCGCTCGAGGTTCCGGACCTGTCCGGCAGGAAAACCGGCGATACGCAGCTGGAAGTAAGCCGAACCCCTCTTGACGCTGAGCGCGGTGCCGAACGGCGGCATGCTCACGTAGTAGGCCTCGTCCCCGATCCCGGGCGCGGCCGTCTCCGTAACGCCCTTCACGGGGGTCTTGCCGACCTGGAAGGCGCGCGCGGTCAGGAGGCTCACGACGATCTTCTTGCCGCCAAGGCTCGCCCCGCCGGGGCCCATCCAGCCGCAGGAGGTCAACGACTCCGGCACGATGTGCTCGCCCTCGGAGACCTCGACGCCGAGCACCTCGCTCACCTGGTGCGGGGTCAGGAGGGAGCAGGCATCGGTCACCGGCTGCGCCGTTGCGGGTTGTGAAAGCCCAACCGCGGCGATGAGCACAGCGGCAGCGCCGCGGACGATCCCCATGATGAGCCGATCTGCCTTCCGTGAGCCCGGCGACCCGGGGGCCGGCGAGAATACTACGGGGCTCTCAGGATCGTTCACCGCGCGTGCCGCCAACCGGCTTGCCGAGCTGCAGTCCGAGGACCACACTCGCCGCGCCCGGCCGCGAGGGCCGCTGCATAAACGTAACGAAACGTGAATCAAGGAGGTCTCATGCTTGGAAAACTGGCCCTGGGAGTCGGAGTGTTCAGCCTGACCGTCGCCGGCGCGCTCGCCGCGCCCCCGGTCGACAACATCAATCCCAACCGTCATCCGAACCTCGCGGCCGCACAGCGCCTGGCGACGCAGGCCTACGAGCGCATCTCCGCGGCGCAGACCGCGAACGAGTGGGACATGTCCGGGCATGCGGCCAAGGCGAAGGACCTGCTCGACCAGGTGAACCGCGAACTCAAGGCGGCCGCCGAAGCTGCCAACCACCACTAACTAACATCCCGACCGCGGAGCGGGCGGCCGTCCTCGGCGGTCGCCCGCGACCGCGGCACATTGCGGCATGGGCCGCAGTTTTCCCGCCCCGGCGCGGCCAACTTGACGGCCGTCACTGTTACCTCAGCCGCCGCCGCCGAAGATGGCGCATGAGCCTGAAGGGCATCCTCTGGACACTGCTGGCGCTCGGCGCCCTGGTGAGCGCCGCGCACCAGTTCAGGCTGCGGCCGGTGACCCAGCCCGACGGCATCCTCGCCCCCCAGGATCCGCTGCAGGGCGAACCCGGGGATACGAGCCTCATTCGCATGGGGCACTGGCAGCTGACGCCGCGTGCGCAGTACGACATCACCGCACGCATCCTGTCGCGCGAGGACTACCACTTCGACACGCTGGCCGCGCTGGTGCCCGAGGACCTCGCCCTGGGGTGGGGCCCGATGTCCGATAACCGGACCCTCGCGCAGTTCGACATCTCGCAGGGCGCGCGCTTCTACGAGTGGCAGCCGCATGGGTCGCTGCCGATCCCGCGCATTGAGGTGGTGACCCATAGCGCCAACACCCACGTAATCCCCGCAAGCGATGCCATCCGTCGCGAGCTGGCGCAGCTGCGCGTCGGCGACGTGGTGCGGCTGACCGGTGAGCTGGTGGACGGCACGCGCGACGACGGCACGTACTTCCATACCTCGCTCACCCGTCTCGACGAGGGTGCGGGCGCGTGCGAGGTGTTGCTGGTGCGCAGCGTCGCCCTCACGCACTGACGTCCGGATCAGCCTGCCAGCGCGCGCACGCCCTCGAGGAGGCGGTCGACCTCCTCGACGGTCGTGTAGGCGGCGCAGCCGATGCGCACGAATCCATCCTTTTCGCGCCCGTAGATGCGCGCGACGGTCGTGGCGTAGAAATCCCCGTGCGAGACGAACAGCCCGCGCCCGATCAGCGCCGTCGCGATGTGCTCCGGCGTGTGCTGCTGCATGGTGAACGAGAGCGTGCTGGTGCGCGGCGTCCCCGGCGGCGGCCCGTACAGGCGCACGCCCGGGATCGCCGCAAGCCCGTGCCAGAGCCGCGCGATCAGCTCATTGCCGCGCTCGTGCAGGGCAGCGGCAACCTGGGCAAGTGCCGCGCGCCGCGGCAGGCCCGTGCCGGCGAGGCCCGCCAGGAAATCCACCGCCGCGCCTGCGCCGACGATGCCCTCGTGGTTCTGGGTACCGGTCTCCAGGCGATCAGGCGCGTCGTCGCTGGCGGGCGCGAGCTTGGGGGTGTCCAGTTTCTCGATGAGCCCGCGCCGTCCCCACAGCACCCCCACGTGCGGCCCGTAGAACTTGTAGGCCGAGCAGGCAAAGAAGTCGCAGTCCCAGCCACGGACATCGGGCATCTCGTGGGCGGCATAGTGCACCCCGTCCACGAAGATCAGCGCGCCGGCGCGATGGGCGAGCGTGGCCAGGCGCGGGATGTCGTTGACCGTGCCGAGGGCGTTGGATGCGGCGCCGACCGCCAGCAGGCGCACGCCGGAAGTCAGCTTGCGCTCCAGGTCCTCCATGTCGAGGCGCCCATCCTCGGGGCGCATGCGCACGGTGCGCACCTCCAGTTCGAGCTCACGCGCGAGCCGCCGCCAGGGATCGGAGTTGGCGTGATGGTCGAGCTCGGTGACGACCACGACGTCACCGCGGCGCCAGCCGCGGCCGAGCGCGCGCCCGAGATGGAACGTGAGCGTGGTCATGTTGGCACCGAAGGCAATCTCCTCCGGCGCCCCACCGATCCAGTCGGCCAGCGCGGCGCGCGCCGCGAGCAACGCCGCATCGGTCTCCTGGCTGGTCGGATAGGCCCAGTGGGTGTTGGCATTGTGATGCAACAGGTAGTCGGACATTACCGCGACCACCTGGCGCGGGACCTGTGTCCCGCCGGGGCCGTCGAAATAGGCCACGGGGTGCCCGTTGTGGCGGCGCTCGAGTGCGGGGAAATGGCTGCGGATCTGCCCGGTGCTGGCGACGGCGGTCATGTGTATTCCTAAAGTGCGGGGCCGGTATGCTGAAATTCGATAGTAGCCGCAACGCGCCGCACTCGGCCAACCTGCGCGAAACGGCGATGGCATACTAGTTTGCATGACCAATCCCGAGACCACCTCGCGTACGCGGCCGCGGCGGCGCGAAGCGACGCGGGGCACCGCGCCAGCCGCGGAGCGCAGCGCGCGCTACCGCAACCTCGTCAACCCATTCGCGCCGGTGCGCATCTTCTCCGATGACCAGGTCGAGAACATGCACCTCGCGGCGCTCGGTATCCTCGAGCGCCAGGGCATGCGCGTGCTGTCCCCGCGCGGGCGCGCGGCACTGGCCGCCGGTGGCGCACAGGTCGACGAAGCCACCCATGTCGTGCGCATGGATCGTGGGCTCGTCACGCAGGCGCTCGGCACGGTGCCGGCCGAGGCCGCACTGGTCGCGCGCAACCCGCAGCGCTCCTGTCGCGTCGGCGGCAAGCACGTGGTGTTCGCACCGGTCGCAGGCCCGCCGAGCGTCAGCGACCAGGAACTGGGGAAGCATGCGGGTACGCTCGCGGTGTACCGCGACTGGGTGAAGCTGTCGCAGAGCTTCGACGTGATCCACGTGCTCGGCCAGATGGTGGAGCCGCAGGACACGCACATCGCCGAGCGCCACCTGGACACGACCTTCGCCCAGCTCACGCTCGGGGACAAGGTGCCCTACTTCTACTGCCGCGGCGACGGGCAGCTGGCTGACAACTTCGCCATGCTGCGCCTTGCCTGCGGCATCGACGAGGCCACGTTCCGGAGCGCGCCGCGCTGCTACACCATCTGCAACACCAACTCGCCGCTGCAGCTGGACCTGCCGATGACCGACGGCATCATCGAGTTCGCGCGCAACGGTCAGCTCGTCATCGTGACGCCCTTCACCCTCGCCGGCGCGATGGCGCCGGTCACGATCTCGGGCGCGCTCACGCTGGCGCACGCCGAGGCACTCTTCGGGATCACACTGGCGCAGATGATCCGGCCGGGCGCGCCGGTGATGTACGGCAGCTTCACCTCGAACGTCGACATGAAGTCCGGATCGCCGGCCTTCGGCACGCCCGAGTACGCCAAGGCCGCCTTCGGCGCCGGGCAGCTCGCGCGCCGTATCGGCGTGCCGTGGCGCTGCTCGAGCGCCACCGCCTCGAACGCCCCCGACGCACAGGCCGCCTACGAGTCGCAGATGAGCCTGTGGGGCGCGCTGCTCGGCGGCTGTCACTTCATCCTGCACGCCGCCGGATGGCTCGAAGGCGGGCTGACGGCTTCCACCGAGAAGTTCATCCTCGACGTGGAGATGCTGCAGATGTTCGCCGAGCTGTTTCAGCCGGTGGCGGCGACCGATGAGGAGATCGGCCTGGACGCGATCGCCGAGGTGGGCCCGGGCGGCCACTTCTTCGCGGCCGCGCACACCATGGCCCGCTATCGCGACGCCTTCTACACCCCGATGGTGTCGGACTGGCGCAACTACGGCGCCTGGGTCGATGCCGGCGCACGCACCGCCACGCAGCGTGCCAACACGCTGTGGCGCGACACGCTCGCCGCCTACCAGCCGCCGCCGCTGGACGCCGCCGTGCTTGACTCTCTTACGGAATTCGTTGCACGGCGGCGCGGCGAGGGCGGCGCACCTCCGGTCTCCTGACACGGACCAGGACCTGCGGGCGGACTTCCTGGTCCCGCCCGACGCGGCCCGCACGCGCGCGCTGCTGAAGGAATGTCTCGAGCAGCGCATCCGCTGCTTCACCGAACACGACGCGTCGGCGCTCGCGGCAGCCGCTCCTGAGCGTGCTGTCCCTGGTGATGGCGATCGCGTTCTTCCCGATCGCGGATATCGACAGCCCGCGCGGCGGCATCATCCGTGTCGCGCCGCAGAGCCTCAGGGCCCTGGCACCGATGCCCAACTAGACGGCGCCCGGCCACCGCCACACTGGCCTAGAATCCCGGGGTGGCCCTGCTCTCCCCTTTGGTCGAGGCGTCCTCGCGCGTGGCCGCGAGCGGTGCGCGCCTCGGCAAGGTGTGCGAGCTGGCGACGCTGCTGCGCGGGCTCACGGCCGACGAGGTTCGGATCGCGACACGCTACCTGTCCGGAGAGCTCCCGCAGGGACGCATCGGCATCGGGCAGGCGGCGCTCGCCGCAGCCGCCGCGGCCGCCCCTGCCGCGGAGGCAACCCTCTCGATCGCCGACGTCGATGAGGCACTCACGGCACTCGCTGCGCTCAAGGGCAGCGGCAGCGCCGCGCGCCGCACCGCGGCACTCACCAGCCTCCTGGCTCGGGCCACCGCGGCAGAACAGCAGTTCCTCCTCCGACTGCTCAGTGGTGAACTGCGGCAGGGGGCGCTTGAAGGCGTCATGCTGGAAGCCATCGCCCAGGCCGCGAACTTGCCGCCGGCCAGCGTGCGGCGCGCCGCCATGTATGCCGGCGACCTGGGCGCGGTCGCCGCGGCGGCGCTGTTCCAGGGTGAGCGTGGCCTAGGGCAGTTCCAGCTCCAGCTCTTCGCTCCCGTGGCGCCGATGCTGGCGCAGACGGCCCCGGACGCGGCGACCGCACTCGAGGAGCTCGCCGGTGAGGCGGCGTTCGAGTGGAAGATGGACGGCGCGCGCATCCAGGTGCACAAGGACGGCACCGAGGTGCGCATCTACACGCGGGCCCTCAACGAGATCACCCCCGCACTGCCCGAGATCGTCGAGGTCGCGCTGCAGCTGCCGGCCGGGAAACTCATCCTCGACGGCGAGGCGATCGCACTCGACCCGCGCGGCCGGCCGCGTCCGTTCCAGGTCACCATGAAGCGCTTCGGACGGCGGCTCGAGGTCGACGCGATGCGCGCGAGCCTGCCGCTCAGTGCGTTCTTCTTCGATTGCCTGCGTCTTGGAGAGGATTCGCTCGTCGAGCTCGGCACCGAGCAGCGCGTCGCTGCACTGGCGCAGGCCGTGTCCGAGCCCCTGCGGGTACCGCGCCTGGTCACGAGCTCGCCGGCCGCGGCGCAGTCCTTCTACGAAGCCGCGCTGGCCGCCGGTCACGAGGGCATCATGGCGAAGTCGCTGACCGCGCCCTATGCGACGGGCAGCCGTGGAGCGGACTGGTTCAAGATCAAGCGCGCCCATACACTCGACCTCGTGGTACTGGCGGCGGAATGGGGTCATGGGCGGCGCAGCGGTTTGCTGTCCAATTTGCACCTCGGCGCCCGCAACCCCGCGAGTGGTGAATACGTGATGCTCGGCAAGACGTTCAAGGGCCTCACGGATGCGATGCTCGAGTGGCAGACGCGCGAGCTGCTCGCCCGCGAGAGCCGCCGCGACCGTTACACCGTCTACGTGCGGCCGGAACTCGTGGTCGAGATCGCCTTCAGCGACCTGCAGGCAAGTCCCCGCTATCCTGCGGGCCTGGCGCTGCGGCTGGCGCGCGTTAAGGCGTATCGGGCGGACAAGTCCGCTGTTGGTGCGGACACCCTGGATACCGTCCGGAAAATATTCGAGTCCCAGCAACAGGACTCAAGCGAGCCCTAGCGGCGCGCCTTCTTCCTTGCGGGAACCTTGGCGCCGCGACGCCGCGCCTCGGAAAGCCCGATGGCGATCGCCTGCTGGGGGTTGGTGACTTTCTTGCCGGAGCGGCCGCTGCGCAGCTTCCCCGCCTTCATTTCCTCCATCGCCCGTTCGACCTTGGCGCCAGCGGCTTTCCCATAACGTGCCATCACTGTCTCCGATTGCGGCTGCGACGTCGGTACACTGCCGGAACATCGAGAAAATACCCATCGGCCGCCGGCTGACCCGGGCGTAGGCCGGGACCGCCTCAGGTGCGCAGGTACGAAGCGCCGTTCACGTCGATCACCGAGCCCGTCATGCTCGCCGGTGCCTCGAGTGCGCAGAACGCGGCCACTGCGGCGACCTCCTCGGGCGTCGCCACGCGGCCGAGCGGCTGGTCCGCGATGACCGCGGGAGCCCGGATCGCCTCGGCGACCCGCTCCGTCGATACCCAGCCCGGGGCGATCACGAACACCAGCACTCCGCGCGGTGCGAGTGCCTTGGCGAACGACTGGCTGAACGCATTGAGGCCGGCCTTGCTGGCCGCGTAGGCCGGCGCGGTCAGCTCGCCACGGAACGCCGCGCGCGACGAAATGCTGACGATGCGGCCGCCGCCGCGCTCGCTCATGTCGCGCGCGGCCCAGTAGGACAGGTGCGCCGCGCCTGCCAGGTTGACGGCCAGGGTGCGCTGCCAGGCCTCCGTCCAGGTACGGTAG
This sequence comes from Pseudomonadota bacterium, assembly GCA_018241425.1. GTDB lineage: Bacteria > Pseudomonadota > Gammaproteobacteria > Steroidobacterales > Steroidobacteraceae > 13-2-20CM-66-19. The sequence continues at coordinate 428,945 of JAFEDU010000003.1, read as the reverse complement.
TCGGCGGTGAGCGGCGGATGATCGGGAAAGATCCCGGCGTTGTTGATGAGGAGGTCCACCGGCGCGGCCGAGGAGGCCTCCTGCCACAGCCGTTCGATCCGCGCGGGATCGGCCAGGTCACCCTGCACGATCCGGTGGCCGCTCCCGGGAAGCCCCGCGAGCGCCGCTTCCGCACCCGGGCGGTCGGACTGGTAGTGGAGCGTCACGGCACAGCCGCGGCGCGCGAGCAGTGAACAGATCGCCGAACCGATGCCGCCGGAAGCACCGGTGACCAGAACGTGGGGCATGAAGCGAACTCCCGGATGCGGCCCCGAGTGGCCGCGAGGCGTGAGGATTCTCCGGCATCGCGCGGGCGGAGGTAAATCCCGCCCGCGCGATGCCCGCGATCAATGCGCCCCGAGCCGGTAGCTGACGTCGATGCCGACGGTCAGCGGCTGCGCCACGGCCGTGCGGTTGAAGGTCGACACGTTCACGTTGATCGCCGGCGAGTTGCTGAGCAGGGCCATCTTGTTGGCGACGTTGTTCACGTACAGGAGCGCGCTCCAGCGATCCCCCTCCACGCCCGCCCGGATGTTGGTGAGCGAGTAGCTCGGCACGTAGTTCGCCTGTGCCGTGGTGTCGATGCGCGAGCCGACGTACGTCCAGTCGACGCGGCCCAGGAAGCGCATACCCTCGGTCAGGCCGTGCCGGTAGGAGAGCGAGGCCGCGCCGGTCCAGTCCGGCACGTTCTGCACGCGCTCGTCGATGGTCGTGTCGGGCACCGCGTTGGCCACGTAACGCGCGTGCGACCAGGCGCTGTTCACCGAGAGCAGGAGTCCCTGCGTAAGCAGTGCTTCCACCTCGACCTCCGCGCCGTAGATGTGCGCATCGCCAGCGTTGCCCGTGAACGGGAAGCCGCAGGCCAGCGGGATGTTCTGCTGGATGTGCTCCCAGTTCTCGAAGTACGCCGCGGCATTCACCGTGATGCGGCCGTCGGAGTTGCGGAACTTCTCGCCGAGCTCGTAGCTCCAGACGCTGTCCGGGTTGAAGCCGAGCGGAGCTGCGTTCAGGCCGATCGACTGCAGGTTCTGCAGGCACTGCGTGCCGAGCGCCCCGGTGGTCGGAATCGGCTGGTTGCCGCCACCCGGCCGGAAGCCCTTGGCGGCGGTGCCGTACACCAGGAGGTCCTTGTCGGCCTGCCAGGAGAGGTTGGCCTTCGGCAGCAGGCCCTGGTTGCGCTCGTCGGTGTGGAAGTAGTCGTAGCTGTCCCCGCCGGAGGAGCTCAGCCAGCCGGCCACCGCCGTGTTGACGGTGCCGCTGTAGGCATAGCGGCGCAGGCCGACCGTGCCGGTGAGCGAGGGGATGAACTCGTAGGAAGCCTCACCGAAGAAGGAGTTCTGCACGATCTTGGTCGGCTGGTACTGGATGAAGCCATTGCCGGTACCGACCACCGGCACCGCTGCCGGGGTGAACACCCACAGGTTCCAGTCCGACTCGAAGCTCTGGTAGAACCAGCCACCGACCCACTTGAGCTTGCTGTCGTTGCTGGGCGAGGCCGCGCGCAGTTCTTCGCTCACCTGCTTGGACTTGTCATCCTCCACAGAGGTCGGGAGGTTCGGGCCGATGCCCGGACCCGCCGGTGAATTCGGGTACAGCGGAAAGTAGCCGAAATCCGGGATCAGCACCGTGGCGATCTCTTCCGCGCCGTCCTGGCGCAGCTCCTCGTCGCGCGACCAGTACGAGGTCGTAGAGCTGAAGTCCGCGAAATCGGTGTGGGCCTGGAAGTTCAGGCTTCCGAGGTAAATGCTGTCGGAGAACGGCTCGGGCGCATCGAAGGGCTGGTAGTTGTTGTACGTCCCCGGGTTGCTGTCGATGAGGCTCAAGCCCCCCATGTGGATCTTCTGGTACAGGAAGGTCGGCGTGACCGAGAGCCAGTCCGACGGCTTCCACAGCGCGGCGATGCGGACCGAGGTCTGCTCCTCGTCGTTGACGTCGTGATAGTCGGCCGCCACCGGGGCCGCGGCCACGTTGCCGCGCGCCAGGTTGCCCAGGGCCGTCGACACCGGCGCCGGGAATTCATTGTCGGCGACCACGACGCGGTTGATCCAGCCGCTCAGGTGCTCCTCCGAGCCGACGATGCGCACGGCGAGGGTGTCCTGCGCGACCGGCAGGTTCACCATCGCGCTCTCACCATGGTTGAAGCCACCGCCATCGGTGCCGCCGAGGTTGACGTCACCGGAAAAGTCGAAGGCACTTGGGTTCGGAGCATTGGGCACGAGCTTGATGGTGCCGCCCATCGAGCCCGAGCCGTACAGCGTCCCCTGGGGCCCGCGCAGTACCTCGATGCGGTTCAGGTCGTACAGGTTGGGGTCGATCACGACCTTGCCGTTCTGAGCCGAGGCCGGCGAGGTCAGCGGCGTGTCATCGAGGTAGAAGCCGACCGTGGAGGAGTTGCCGCCCGAGGAGGTCATGCCGCGCATCTCGAGCTCGGTCTGGCCCGGACCGCTCTGACGCATGGAGACGCCCGGCACCGACTGCACGATCGAGGCGATGTCGGTGATGCCGCGCTCCTGCAGGTTGGCGCCCGTGATCGCGGTAATGCTGATCGGGGTTTCCTGCACGGTCGACACGCGCTTCTGCGCCGTGACCACGACCTCGGCCAGCTGGTCCTGGGAGTTTTCCTGCTGGGCCAGGACCTCGCCTGCGTAGCCGGCAGCCAGTCCTACTGAGATAACAGTTGGTAACAGTTGCGCGCGGTGACTGCGAGCCATGACGAATACTCCCCTGCCATTCTGCCGCCCGTCGCGATGCGTGCGGTCGGCTCGATGCTACAGAGGCGGCGATTCGCCCTCAACGGTGTTTACACGCTTTTTTGAATGCAGTGGCAAGGGATGTTGTAGCCAGCCGACATCAAATTTCAGCGCGGTGTTCAGCCGTGCCGGTCAAGCTCCGGCGCGCGCCGCGCGTTGCGCGCACGCTCGAAGGACCGCCCGATCCGCAGCAGCTTGCCCTCGTTGTAGCGGCGCGCGACGAAATGGATCCCGACCGGCAGCCCGTCGACGAAGCCGGCGGGCACCGTGAGGCTGGGCCAGCCCGCGACGGCGGCGGCCGAGCACATCGGCGGCCAGCCGCCGCTGTTCTCGTAGCGGTCCCCCCAGACGTGGTCGATGAGTTCAGCCGGCCCGTTGCCGGAGGCGACCAGCGCATCGACGCCGTAGCGCGCGAAGACGGCGGTGAGCCCGCTGGTGTCGGCGACATCCTCGATGTGGTGCAGCTCCTTCACGTACTCCGGGCTCGCGCGCGATCCCTTCGACTGTGCCTGGAGAAACAGCTCCTGGCCGAAGAACGGCATCTCCTGGGAGGCATGCTGGTTGTTGAACTCGATGAGGTCGGCGAGGTTCTTCACCGGGAGGCTGCCGTTGAAGCGCGCGAGGTACGCGTTGAGGTCCGCCTTGAAGTCGTACAGCAACACCTCGAATTCATCTTCCAAGAGCGTCGCCCAGCCCGGCGGGGGCTTCACGTCCACGAGCGTGAAGCCCTGGCGCTCGAGGACCTTGTACCAGTCGGGGGACTGCTTGAGCACCTCAGGGTGGGTCGAGTCCGGCGGCGGCAGCACCCCTAAGCGCAGCCCGTGCGGCGCACTCTCGAGGTCCGCGATGCCGTCCCAGTGCACCGTGGGCTCGGCGATGACCGACATGATCAGCGCCGCGTCGGCGACGGTGCGGGTCATCGGTCCGGTCGTGTCCTGCCGCGCGGTGATCGGCACGACACCCGCCCCGCTCACCAGGCCCACCGTGGGCTTCAGTCCCACGAGCCCGTTCAGGGAGGCGGGAGCGAGGATGGAGCCGTCGGTCTCGGAGCCGATCGAGGCCGCGCACAGGTTGGCGGCCGTCCCGGCCGCGGGACCCGCGCTCGAGCCGGACGGGTTGCGCGTGGGGTCGTACGGGCAGCGCGTCTGGCCCCCGACCGCACTCCAGCCGCTCACCGAGCGACTCGACCTGAAGTTCGCCCATTCGCTCAGGTTCGCCTTGCCCAGCACCACCGCACCGGCGGCACGCAGGCGCGCAGCGACGGGGGCATCCTCGCTGTGGCGCGCACCGGCGAGGGCGAGTGAACCTGCGGTCGTGGGCAGCGGGTCGCGCGTCTCCACGTTGTCCTTGATGAGGATCGGGATGCCGTGCAGGGGTCCGCGCAACTTGCCGGCACGGCGCTCGGCATCCAGGCGCCGTGCGCTCTCGAGCGCGCCCGGGTTCAGCGCCAGCACCGCCCCGATCATCGGGCCACGGCGGTCGTAACGCTCGATGCGCGCAAGGTAGCTGCGGGTGAGCGCTTCCGCGGTGAGGCTCCCCTGCGCCTGCGCCCGCATGAGCTCCGCGATGGTCTTCTCGCTGGGGTCGAACTCGCCGGGCGCCCCGGCACGCACGGTGGCGCTGGCTGCGAGCGTCGTGGCCCCGAGAGCTTCGACGAATTCACGGCGGTTCATCGGTCTGCCTTGGGTGTTGGCTTAAGGTGGCGCGGCCGATTCTAGCCCCGCGGGCGCGGCGGCGCCTCAGGGCTTGGACATGGGCACGAAGGTGATCGTGAGATCGCCGCCGAGCGGGTAGTCAATCGGCGCGCGCGCCACGTAGCCGGACTGCTCGTAGAGACGCAGCCCCGGCAGCGTCGCCATGAGCTCGAAGCGCGTGAAGCCGGCGGCGCGCGCCTGGCTCTCGCTCGCCTCGAGGATGGCGCGGCCGATGCCCCGTCGCGCGTGGCCGGGGTCGACGAAGAAGGCACGGATCTTGGCCGCATCGACGCCCGGGTCGAGCCAGGATTCGTCGCGCTCGGCGCGTGCGTCGCTGCCGAAGAGCGTCCGCCGCCGGCTCCAGCCGCCACAGGCCACGATGAGACCGGAAGGGGCGGCCGCGACGAGATAGGTGCCGTCGCGGATCAGGTTCGTGTCCACGCCGAAGGCCCCGCGCAGCGCACCCTCGATCTGCTCGCGGGTGTAGTCCCCGGCACCGAGCGCACGGATCGAGCGGGCGATGAGCCCGTGCAAGAGGGGTTCGTCCTCGAGGGTCGCGGGTCTGAGCGTGTAGTCCATGCGGGGCGTGCTCGCGATCGACGGTGGCCATTTTAGCCGGCGCATCTTGGTCTTGCCGGACCCGCCCCGCGTGGCGCCGCGGGCCGAATGTGGGATCATGGCCCCTCGAGCGCACCGGAGCGCTTTCTACGGATAGCCCATGTCACACCCGTTCCTGCCGCGTGCCGCGGTGCTCTTCCTGGTAGCGCTGGCAGTGGTGTCCTGCCAGTCCGCCCCGCCGAACTTCGGGGCCTACGAGGACCAGCTCGCCGCCGCCGGGTTCCTCATGAAGCCCGCCAACACGCCGGCGCGCCAGCAGATGCTGAGTCGCCTGCCGCCGCACACCTTCCTCATCCGCAGCAACGGCGGCGTGACTCATTATGTGTACGCCGACCCGCTGGTCTGCGACTGCCTGTACGTGGGAACACAGCAGGCCTACGACCAGTACCGCGCCACACAGATGCAGGAGAATCTCGCCAGTGAGCGCCAGCTCGCCGCGCTAACATACGACGATGCCGCCTGGTCCTGGAATGCCTGGGGCCCCTGGGGGCTGCCGGACGCCAACTTCGGCTTCGTCTACGGCCCCATGACGGGCTGGTGAATGCAAGAGCCCTTCGGAACGAACCGGGAAACCCATGAAAAACCTACGTCTTACCCTCACCGCGGCGATCCTCGCGAGCGTGGCCCTCGCTGCCTGCGTGACCCAGCAGCAGCGCATCGAATCGCGTGAGGACCTGCTCTCGGCGGCCGGCTTCATCATCAAGCCCGCCAATACCCCCGAACGACAGCAGATGCTCACGCGCCTGCCGGCGAACCGTTTCGTGATACGCCAGAAGGGCGACGTCATCCACTACGTGTACTCGGATCCGATCGTATGCGGCTGCCTGTACGTGGGCACGCAGGCCGCCTACAACCAGTACAAGGCGAACCAGCTCGCGCAGCACCTCGCCGACGAGCAGCAGATGAACGCGCAGATGTACGACGACGCCGCTTGGAACTGGAACGCCTGGGGCCCGTGGGGCCCGCCGGGACCGGGCTTCGGCTTCGTCTACGGCCCGGTGGGCTGGTAAGCCGCGCAAGCGCACCCGGGCTTTCGACGCCATGCTGGAAGAGACCCCGCGGCCGCTGGTCGCCAACTCGCCCAAGTCCTTCGACCTGCGCAGGGTCGGCACCCACCCGGACTACTGGTACCCGCTCGCCTGGTCCACGGAACTCGCGTCGGGGAAGACCCTCGGCCGGCGCTTCGCCGGCGACCCGATCGTGCTCTACCGTGGCACGCAGGGACGGGTGTTCGCTCTCGAGGACCGCTGCGCGCACCGCCAGGTGCCACTGCATCTGGGCGTGGTGAGCGGCGACGAGCTGCGCTGCCACTACCATGGCTGGGCGTACGACTGCACCGGCAAGTGCGTCAGCATCCCCTACCTCGGCAAGGAGCGCCTGCCCAACGGGGTGCGCAGCTACCCGGCGTGCGAAGTCGACGGCATGATCCTGGTGTTCCCCGGCGATCCGGCCCTCGCGGAGAGCCGCAGACCCCAGAGCCTGGGTTCATTCGCACGGCGCGACTACAAGACGCGGCGGCTGTACCGCGAGGTGGCCTGCCATTACACGTTCATGCACGAGAACCTCTTCGACATGAACCACCAGTTCATGCACCGGCGCTATATGGGCTCGATCCGGGCGCATTGCATCGGTCGCGAGCACGGCGAGCGCTGGGCGCAGGTCGAGTACAGCTTCAGCCGCACCGCCGGCAAGCCCTCGATGGGCGAGCAGGTGATCGTGGACCTGATGCGGCACCGCGGCGACAAGCAGAAGAAGGACTTCAGCGACCACATGCGCATCCGCACGGACTATCCGTCGCAGAGCCTGAAGGTCTGGGTCGGACGCGACATACAGCCGACCCAGGACCCGGTGCTCGACGTGTGGCTCGGCTACACCCCGCAGGATCCCGAGCAGCGCACCAACCACACCTACGGCTACCTGTCGGTGAAAAAGCCGCCGGTCCCGGGCCTGATCCACGCAGTGTGGCCGTTCGTCACCTGGTTCACCGAGAACATCTTCCGCGAGGACAAGGAAATCGTGGAGTACGAGCAGCGCGCCCACGACGCGCAGGGCACCGACTGGAACAACGAGGTGTTCCCGGCGATCCGCGACCTGCGTGCCGTGCTGGCACACTGCGGCCAGCCCACGCCTTAAGCGCCCGGGTCTTTCAGGCGCGCACCTGCAGGGGCTGCGCCTCCGCCTCGTCATCCCCCAGGAAGCCGCCGCTCTGGTGCGCCCACAGGCGTGCGTACAGCCCGTCGGCCGCCAGCAGGCTCGCATGCGTGCCCTGCTCCACGATGCGGCCGCTGTCGAGCACGATCAGCCGGTCCATGGCGGCAATCGTGGACAGTCGGTGCGCGATCGCCACCACCGTCTTGTTGCGCATCAGCAGCGCCAGGGTCTCCTGGATCGCGATCTCAACCTCCGAGTCGAGGGCACTGGTGGCCTCGTCCAGCAGCAGGATCGGCGCATCCTTCAGCATGACGCGCGCGAGCGCCACGCGCTGGCGCTGGCCGCCGGAGAGCTTCACGCCGCGCTCACCCACCAGGGCGTCATAGCCGCGGTTGCCGTAGGTGTCGCTGAGGGTGTCGATGAACTCCTCGGCGCGCGCACGCCGCGCCGCGGCGCGCATGTCGGCGTCGGCCGCCTCGGGGCGCCCGTAGACGATGTTGTCGCGTACCGAGCGGTGCAGGAGCGCGGTGTCCTGGGTCACCATCCCGATCTGCGCGCGCACGCTCTCCTGGGTGGCGAGCGCGATGTCCTGGCCGTCAATCAGGATCCGCCCGGAATCGACCTCGTAGAAGCGCAGCAGCAGGTTGACGAGCGTCGACTTGCCCGCGCCCGAGCGCCCCACCAGCCCGATCTTCTCCCCGGGGCTGATCGTCAGGGACAGGTCGTCGATCACGCGCCGGCCGCCCCCGTAGCCAAAGCTCACGTGCTCGAAGCGGATCTCGCCGCGCGTCACCACGAGCGGCCGCGCACCGGCCGCATCCTGGATGGCGATCGGCCGCGTGACGGTGTTGATGCCGTCCTTTACGGTGCCGATGTTCTCGAACAACCCGGCGAGCTCCCACATGATCCAGTGCGAGATGCCGTTGAGGCGCAGCGCCATCGCGGTGGCGGCCGCGACCGCCCCCAGGCCCACCTGCCCGAGCATCCACAGCCGTATCGCGATTACCGCGGTGCTGCCCACCAGCAGCATGTTGAGGCAGTGGTTCAGCACCTCGAAGATGCTCACGTAGCGCGACTGGCGTCGCGCCGTGACCATGAAGTCCTCCATGGCGGCACGCGCGTAGCGCGCCTCGCGGCTGCCGTGCGCGAACAGCTTGATGGTCGAGATGTTGGTGTAGGCGTCCGTGACGCGGCCCGTCATGAGCGAGCGCGCATCGGCCTGGTCGGAGGCGACCCGCCCGAGCCGCGGCACGAAGTAGCACAGGGCGAGGCCATACAGGACCATCCAGCCGAGGAATGGGGCGACAAGCCACACATCGAACGCGGCCACCACCGCGGCCACGGTCACGAGGTACACCCCGACATACACCAGGATGTCGACGATGGTGATCCAGGTGTCGCGCACGGCGAGAGCGGTCTGCATGATCTTCGCGGCGATGCGGCCGGCGAACTCGTCGTGGAAGAAGCTCATACTCTGGCCGAGCATCCGCTGGTGGAAGATCCACCGCAGGCGCATCGGGAACACGGGGTGGATCGCCTGGAACTTGACGCGCGCGTACAGCGCGATGAGGAGCGGACTGCCGGCCAGTATCCCCGCCAGGATCATGAGATGCGTGCGCTGCACGCTGAGGAACGTGGCCGGCGGGGACTTGCCCATCCAGTCGATGAGGCTGCCCAGCATCGAGAACAGCAGCGCCTCGAAGGCCCCGATGAGGCCGTTCAGCAGCACCAGCACCAGGAGCCAGGGCCGCAGCCCTTCCGCGCACTGCCACAGGAACGGGACGACGCGCTCGGAATAGTTCGAGCGCACTACACCCGGGTAGGGATCGATCCTTCGTTCGAACCAGCTGAGCACGCGTCACTCCATCGCAGTTGGCCGCCCATGATACCGCGCCCGGCGCGCGCGGCCGCTCAGGAGTCGCGGTCGAAGGCGTCGATGCTGCGGGGCCAGTCGTCCTTGAGCAATCGTGACAGCGCGCGGTCGGCGAGCAGGCGCCCTCCGGTCTGGCAGCGCGCGCAATAGTTGGTCTCGTTGTCGGCGTAGCGGATGCGCTGCACGGGGGTACCACACACCGGGCAGGGCTGCCCGAAGCGCCCGTGCACCGCCATCTCGGAGCGGAATGCGGTCACGCCCTCCGGGAATCCCGTTCCCGCCTCGGCACGCAGCCGCTGGGTCCATAGCGCGAGCTGTGCACGCACGGCTTCGAACAGCGCTTCGACCTGTGGGTCGGTGAGGCGACTGGTCAGGAGCACCGGGGAGAGCCGGGCGGCGTGGAGGATCTCGTCCGAGTACGCATTGCCGATGCCGCTGAAGAGCTTCGGGTCGGTCAGTGCGCGCTTGAGCGTGTGGTTGGCGCTGCGCAGGCGCGCGGCGAACTGGGCGAGGCTCGCCTGCTGCACCTCGAGGCCGCCCGGGTCCTGGGCCGCAAGCCCGGCCGCGCCCTCGACCAGGTGCAGGGAGGCTCGGCGCCTGGTGCCGGCCTCGGTCAGCGTGAGCGTGCCGTTGTCGAAGGTGAGCCGCGCCAGCGCCGCCCGCCGCGAGAGAGCCGTGCCCGAGGCGAACCAGTGCAGCCGGCCGGCGATCATCAGGTGGAAGACGAGCCACAGGCTGCCCTCGAGCCCGACGGCGAGCCGCTTGCCGACGCGCCGCACGGCGACCACGCGGCGTCCCTCGGCACTGGCGATCGGGGGTACCGCGGTCCGCAGCAGGAACGGCGAGACCAGCTGGATGCGCTCGAGGATGTGCCCGGCGAGGCGCCCTTCCAGGGCCTCGCGGTAGACCTCCAGGTCCGGGATCTCAGGCACCGGCGCGGTCCGCGCCGGAGGGTGCGGCGAGCTCGGCGCGCGCGCGGCCCGCACGGTAGATCGCAAAGCCCCCGAGCAGCAGGACCGCGGTCAGCAGCGCGACCTTGAAGATGGCGAGCAACGGGTCAGCCTCCTCCGGAGGCGGCACGAACGCCAGGACGATGGAGACCAGCGTGGTGAGGACGCCCAGGGCCGCGAGCACGATCACCGCGGCGCGCCGCACGGTCGGCAGCGCGCGGCCGTCCGGGCCCGGCGTGCGTGACAACGGCAGCACCGCGCCGCACAGCGGCACGAACGGCAAGAGCGAGCCCACCACCATCATCTCGACGAGCACGTTGTAGGCACCGCGCACCGAGGTCCCGCTCTGCCCCAGGATCACGAGCACCGCCACGATCGCGGCCTGGATGCCGATGGCCACCGCCGGGGTGCCCCAGCGCGGGTCGATGCGGGTGAACCCCGCGGGCAGGTAGTGTTCCAGCCCTGCCGTGGTCGGTATGCGCGCAAGCGCCCCCAGCCATAGCGAGGTGCTCCCGAGCCGGTCGAGCACGACGCAACCCGCGCCCAGGGGGATGAGCCACGGCATCCCGAGGTGGTCGGCGGCGGCACGGAAGGCCTCGACCACGCCGTACAGTCCGCTCGCGCGCTCCGGCGGTATGGCCAGCAGCACGCTCGCGGTGCCGCTGATGTAGATGAGTGCGATGATCGGCGCCGCGATCGTCAGCGCGCGGGGCACGGTGCGCCGCGGCTCGCGGATCTCGTTGGTCATGAACGCGGCCGCCTCCGGACCCGTCCAGCAGAAGGCGAGCGTGCTCCAGAAGATCACATCGCTCAGCCGGAAGGTGGGGGCGAGCGTGTGGCGGTTGAAGACGGTCGCCGAGCCGAAGCGCCACCAGGTGCTGACCGCCAGCACCACCAGGAGCGCCGCGCCCACCCAGCGCGCCACGGCCCCGATGCGGTACAGCCACTTGGCGAGCGCCAGGCCGCGGACGTTGAGGAACGCCGCGATGGCGACCGAGAGCAGCGAGAAGGTGATGAAGTAGGCCCCGGTGGCGCCACTCGGTGCGTGCGCCGGGATCGCGAGCCAGGCGCTGCCGGCGGTGAAGTACAGCACGCTCGGCAGGTAGGCGATCGTGCCGGTCCAGTAGGTCCAGCCGGTCATGAAGCCCGTGAAGGGCCCGAAGGCGCGCCGCGTCCAGGCGCAGATGCCCCCGGCCTCCGGGAAGCGCGCCGACAGAAACACGACGCTGACCGACAGGGGCAGGAACATCGCGATGCCCCCGATCACCCAGGCACTCAGGGAACTCGCGCCGGTGGCGGCGGCCGGCGCAATCCACTGCAGGCTGCACCCGGCCGTCACCATGAAAAGGGTGATGTCCAGGAGGCCCAGGCGCGGGGCGTTCGATGAGTCTTGCGACGTGGAGTTCAAGGAGTGGCCGCGTCGAGGCGGAACTCCAACGGTAGCAAAGACCGGCCGGCCGTGATCAGCCGGATGCGCCCTTGTGGTGCGCGAGCGGGCGGCTCAGGCGTACTGTCCGGCCGGCAGCCTCACTTCTTGGCGTCGTCGACCGCCTTCTGGACGCCGTCCTGGACGTCCTGGGCGGCGTCCTTGATCTTGTCGCCGGGGGTCTTTTCCCCGCCGTTCTTGATGGTGCGTACCGTCTCGTCGATCTTGGCGCCCGCCCGCTCCATCGGCCCCTTCTTCGCGCAGGCTCCGACCGCCATGACGGCGCAGCCGAGCGCGATCACGAGAATGCTTCTGTTCATGACATGACTCCGAGAGTTATCCCAGGCCCGCCGCAGCGGGCGTGGCCGGCCGCTATTGGACACGTCCGCGCCGCAGGTTGCCAGCCCGTCAATCCGCGCTAGAGTATCGGGCATGCCCGGCACCCTCCTGCGATGCGCATCCCGGCCGACGCTCCGCGCGGCCGCGGCGGCCGCGCTCGTGACGCTCGGGCTCGCGGGCGTCGTACGCAGTCAGGCGCCGCCCGCCGCGCCCGTGCGGATCGCGGTCTTCCCCTTCGAGCTCGAGGACGGCACGCCGGCCTCCGCGCTGCAGGGCCGCGAGACCAGCAGCGCCACGACGCTTGTGAAGGTGAGTGCGGCCGCGCGGCAGCAGCTGCAGGACTCGGGGTTGTACGCGGTCATCGACGGCGGCACGAGCAGTGCTGCGCAGGTCACGTCGAAATCGCTGCGCGACTGCGAGGGCTGCGAGGCCGGCATCGCGCTGGGACTGGGCGCCCAGCAGTCCCTCCTGGGGATCGTGCGCCGCGCCACCCAGACCGACTACTACATGGAGATCCAGATCCGGGACGCCCGCACCGGCAAGCTGGTGCGGGTGGAGTCGGCCAACTTCGCCGGCAGCGAGGAAGGCTGGCCGAGCGGCGTGCGCATGCTGATCAAGCACCAGGTGCTGGTCAGCGAGGATGCGGCCCCCGGCCCGTCCCCTCAGTAGATCTCCGGCACCAGCATTTCCTTCGGCACGGCCTGGCGCGAGTAGTGCTCGTGGTGCTCCCGCTCGGGCAGCTGCACAGGGTCCTTGTGCACCTCGGCGTAGGGGAACTGCCGCAGCAGGTGGTCGATGCAGTTCAGCCGCGCCCGCTTCTTGTCGACCGCGTGCACCACCCACCAGCGCGCCTCGGGGATGTGCGAGCGCTGCAGCATCACCTCCTTGGCCTTGGTGTAGTCCTCCCAGCGGCGCCGTGACTCCAGGTCCATGGGGCTCAGCTTCCACTGCTTGAGCGGGTCGTGGATGCGGCTGAGGAACCGCAGGTGCTGCTCCTCGTCGGTGATCGAGAACCAGTACTTGAGGAGGTGGATCCCCGAGCGCACCAGCATGCGCTCGAACTCGGGCACCGAGCGGAAGAACTCCTCGTACTCCTCGGGCGAGCAGAACCCCATCACGTGCTCGACGCCCGCGCGGTTGTACCAGCTGCGGTCGAACAGCACGATCTCGCCGGCCGCCGGCAGGTGCGGCACGTAGCGCTGGAAGTACCACTGGGTGCGCTCACGGTCGTTCGGCGCCGGCAGCGCCACCACGCGGCACGTGCGCGGGTTCAGGCGCTGCGAGATGCGCTTGATCGCCCCGCCCTTGCCCGCGGCATCACGGCCCTCGAACAGGATGACGACCCGCTGCCGCGTGGCCACCACCCAGTCCTGCAGCTTCACCAGCTCACCCTGCAGGCGGAACAGCTGGCTGAAGTACTGGCGGCGGTATTCGGGGGTGTCCCCCGGATCGCTGACGCGCTCCCCCGTGGCGGTCACGGAGCGGTCCTCGAACTCCATCTCGAGCTCTTCGTCGTAGCTGTCCGCCAGGTCGCGGCTGATGCGGCGGACGATCTCTTCGTGACTCAGGGACGACAGGTCGGCCATCGGCGGGTCTCCACGGGCACAAGCGCCCGATGCTCCCGCCGGATTGTGACGGTTTTGTGGCAGCGCCCCTGAACGGGCCTGGTCAGGCGCCGGTGGCGTTCGGGTCGCGCCAGGCGCGCTCGAACGGCAGGCGCCAGGTATGGGGGGCGATCAGCTGGTGGATGGCATTGGGCCCCCAGGAACCGGGGGCATAGGGGCGCACCGGTTGCGGGGAATCCAGCAGCGGGGCCGATACCTCCCACAGCCGCTCGATGCCCTCGGCGGTGTTGAACAGGGTGTGATCCCCGCGCATGGCGTCCAGGATCAGCCGTTCGTAGGCCTCGAGCACGTCGCCCATGAGGGCCGTGTCGTGCATCGCGAACTGCAGGCTCAGCTTGTCCAGCCGCATCCCCGGTCCGGGGCGCTTGCCGTAGAAGGACAGGGACATCTTGGAGGCATCCGCCAGGTCGAAGGTCAGGTGGTCGGGCCCCTGCGCGCCGACGCCCGAGTCCTGAGGGAACATGCTGCGCGGCGGCTCGCGGAAGGCAATCGAGATGATGCGCTGCCCTTCCGCCAGGCGCTTGCCGGTCCTGAGGTAGAACGGCACGCCCGCCCAGCGCCAGTTGTCGATCGAGCACTTCAGCGCGATGAAGGTCTCGGTATCGGACTGCGGGTCGACGCCGGGCTCGTCGCGGTAGCCGGAGTACTGCCCCCGCACCACGTCCGCGGGACGCAGGGGGAGGAGACTGCGGAACACCTTGTTCTTCTCTTCGCTGATGGGGGCCGGCTCGAGCGCCGTGGGCGGCTCCATGGCCATGAAGGCGAGGATCTGGAACAGGTGCGTCACCACCATGTCGCGGTACGCGCCGGTCGCCTCATAGAAGGCCACGCGCTTGCCCAGATCGAGCGTCTCCGGGACGTCGATCTGCACGTGGTCGATGAAGTTGCGGTTCCAGATCGGCTCGAACAGGCCGTTCGCGAAGCGGAACGCCAGGATGTTCTGTGCCGGTTCCTTGCCGAGGAAATGATCGATGCGGAAGATCTGTTCCTCGGGGAACACCTCGTGCAGGCGTGCGTTCAGGGTCACCGCGCTTTCCAGGTCGACGCCGAAGGGCTTCTCCATGACGATCCGCGAGCGCTCGACGAGCCCGGCCTCACCCAGGAGGCGCACCGCGGGCAGCGCCGCCGCCGGCGGCACGCTCAGGTAGTGCAGGCGACGCGTGTCGACGCCGCCGAAAGTTTTCTCCGCGTTCTCGACCGCTGCGCGCAGCGCAGCGGCCCCGGCGCCCAGGGGCAGGTAGTCGAGGCAGGCCGCAAACGCATTCCACGCGGCGTCCTCGATCTTGTGGCTGCCGAACTCCTGCAGGCTCTGGCGGGCAAAGGCGCGGAAGCCCTCGCTGTCCATGGCATCCAGCGACACGCCCACGATGCGCAGGCCCGGGATCAGGCCGGAGTTCTGCAGGCGGAACATGCCCGGGAGGAGCTTGCGGCGCGCCAGGTCACCGGTCGCCCCGAACAGCACCACCACGTGGGGAAACTTCGGGCCGACTCCCGCCGGAATCTTCTTCGCCACCATCCGTGATCCTCGCTGCACCGGGTCCTCGGGAAGGGTAGCCGACGCGCCGCCGCTGAATCCATCCTCGCAGCTGAAAAGAACCACCCTGTACGGCCGCCTCGGTCGCCACGCCGCGACCTGCCGGGGTGCGGTGCGCGGTGGTACGCTCGGCGGACCGCAGTCTGCAACATCGAGGGGGTCCATGATCTTCGAGCATTTCAGTGCCGGGGGCTGCCAGTCCTATCTGGTGGGCTGTCCCGACAGCCGCGTGGCCATCCTGATCGATCCGGAGCTGAGCCTGATCGACCGTTACCTCGCCTTTGCGGCGCGGGACGGCCTGCGGGTGCACTACCTCGTCGACACGCATACCCACGCCGACCACTTCACCGCGACCCAGGAGCTCGCCCGGCGCCTCGAGGTCCCGGTCGCCATGCACCGCCTGAGCCCGGCGCCGTTCGTCGATCTGGGGCTCGACGACGGGGAGATGCTGGTGGTCGGGAAGCTGCGCCTGCAGGTGCTGCACACCCCCGGGCACACGCGCGACTCCATGTGCCTCATGGTCGCGGACCGGGTGTTCACCGGGGACACCCTGCTCATGGGGGGCACGGGCCGCACCGACCTGCCGAGCGGCAACCCGGAGCAGCTCTACGACAGCCTCTTCGGGAAGCTCGCGCACCTGCCGCCGGCGATGCAGGTGCACCCGGCCCACGAGTACAAGGGCCGCGACCACTCCACCATCGGGCAGGAATTCGCGGAGAACCCGCGCCTCCAGGTGCGCGAGCGCGCCGCCTTCGTCGAGATGATGAACGGCCTCAACCTCAAGATGCCCACGCACATCACCGAGGCGCTGCGCACGAATATGAGCGGCGGCAGGACCGTCGCCCAGATGCTCGCCGAAGCCGCCGCCAGCGTGCCCTTCATGTCGCTCGCCGAGCTGCAGGGCCGCGCCGCCGGCAACGGCGAGGAGCTGCTGGTGCTCGACGTGCGCGAGCGCGATGCCTACGAACAGGGGCACATCCCGGGGGCGCGGCTGCTTCCGCGCGGGCAGCTGGAACTGCGCGTGAACCAGGACCTGCCCGACCCCACCCGCCGGGTCGTGGTGTGCTGCGAGTTCGGGCGCATCTCGACGCTCGCCACCGCGACGCTGCGCTCGATGGGCTTCCTGCGCGCGGTCGCGCTGGATGGCGGCATGCAGGCCTGGCGCGAGGCCGGCCATCCGCTCAAGAGCGGCCCCGAGCCCTGATCAACCCCCGGGGGACCGGCTCACCCAAACCGACTACTACGTGCTGGTGCAGAGTGGGCCTGCGCCCCTCGGCAAACTAGCGCCCAGCCACGAAATCCAGGACACAGGACCCCCGATGCCGAACCTCCCCCTCACGCGCTGCCGCCGCCTCGCGGCGCTCCTGGTCCTGTGCGGCATCCCGCTGGGCGCGTACGCCGATGTCGACAACGCGAGCCTCGCCAACGAGCAGGGCGGCACCGACTGGCCCGCCTACGGGCGCACCTTCAGCGAGCAGCGTTTCAGCCCGCTGGACCAGATCAACCGCCAGACGGTGCCCAAGCTCGGGCTCGCCTGGAGCCTCGAGCTGCCGGAGTGGAACGTCTCGAGCGCACCGGTCGAGGTCGACGGGACCGTCTACATCGCCGTCGGGTTCAGCGTCATCTACGCGGTAGATGCGCGCACCGGCAAGGTGCTGTGGAGCTACGACCCCAAGATCGCCCCGGAGAAGATGCACTACGCATGGGGCATCCGCGGGCTCGCCTTCTGGAACGGCAAGGTCATCGCCGGCATCCAGGACGGCCGCCTGTTCGCGGTCGATGCCAAGACCGGCAAGCCGGTGTGGGACGTGCTGACCACGGAGCCCGGCGACAACCGCTACATCACCGGCGCCCCGCGGGTCTTCAACGGCAAGGTCATCATCGGCCACGGCGGCGCGGACTTCGGCCACGTGCGCGGCTACGTCACCACCTACGATGCGGACACTGGAAAGCTCCTGTGGCGCTGGTACATCGTGCCGGGCGACCCCGCGAAGGGGTTCGAGAACAAGGCCATGGAGATGGCCGCCAAGACCTGGAAGGGCGAGTGGTGGAAGTACGGCGGCGGCGGCACGGCCTGGAACGCCCTCACTTACGACCCGGACTACAACCGCGTCTACATCGGCACCGGTAACGGCGGCCCGTGGAACGCGAAGCTGCGCAGCCCCGGCGGCGGCGACAACCTGTTCCTGTGCTCGGTGGTGGCCCTGGATGCCGACACCGGCGAGTACGTCTGGCACTACCAGACCTCGCCCGGGGAAAGCTGGGATTTCACCTCGACCATGGACATCGTGCTGGCCACCCTCACCATCGACGGCAAGCCGCGCAAGGTGCTCCTGCATGCACCCAAGAACGGCTTCTTCTACGTGATCGATCGCGAGACCGGCAAGCTCATCTCGGCCGAGAAGCTCGGCAAGGTCACGTGGGCCAAGGGAGTCGACCTTGCCACCGGGCGACCGATCGAGAACCGCGGCGTGCGCTACGAGGACGGCGAGGCACTGATGTGGCCCGGTTCCGGCGGCCTGCACAACTGGCAGCCGATGTCCTTCAGCCCGGACACGCAGCTCACCTACATCCCGGCCCACGAGATGGCGGGCTACTACAACGACCGCGGCTTCGATCCGAAGACCTACGACATGGATCGCGACGGCCCGATGGGGCTGAACGCGTTCAACGACGACATCCCCAAGAGCGCCGGCTCCAGTTCGCTGCTCGCCTGGAATGCGGTCGGCAAGAAGAAGGTGTGGGAGGTGGCGCTGCCGGGCGCCACCAACGGCGGCGTCATGAGCACGCACGGGGGGCTGGTGTTCCAGGGCCAGTCCGACGGCAAATTCGTGGCGCGGGACGATCGCACCGGGGCCGTGCTGTGGAGCACGGACATGGGTGTGGGCACCCAGGCGCCCCCGATCACCTACAGCCTGGATGGCCGTCAGTACGTGACCATCCTCGCCGGCTGGGCGGGCGGACAGATGCTGCTCGGCTCCTTGAGCGCGCAGCACGGGTGGGTGGGCCGAGATCACCCGCGGCGCCTGCTGACGTACGTCCTCGGGGGCACGGCGACCCTGCCCGTCTCCCCGCCGCCTTCGCAGCCAAAGCCCGTCGACGATCCCACGTTCAAGGTCGACGCGACGCTCGCGCGCCATGGCCAGGTCCTCTACCAGAAGTGCCTCATCTGCCACGGCGCGGGAGTCGTCGCGGGCGGCTTCGCCCCCGACCTGCGTGCCTCGCAGGTGCCCCTCAACCCACAGGCGTTCGAGACGGTGGTCCACGGGGCGCTGCAGAGCCGCGGCATGCCAGCCTTTCCGGAGCTCAGTGCCACGGACCTGGATGCGCTGCGGCACTACATCCGTGAACGCGCCCGCTACCAGCCGGGATTCTGGGAGCAGATCGGCACGGCCTGGCACTACCTGATGCTGATGCTGAAGATGAAGCTGAAGTCCTGGGGCTGGCTCTGAGGCACAACCCGGCCGCCACGCCACACCCGTGGCGGCCGGCCGATTTCAGCTAACATCGCACATCCACCCGTTCAGGACTGCCCGCGTGCCCACCTACGAATACCGCTGCGAAACCAACGGCCGCCTGGTTGAAGTCAGCCACAAGATGGCCGAACGGCTGAAGACCTGGGGGGAGCTGTGCGAGCGGGCAGGCATTGCGCCGGGGCGTACCGACCCCAAGGCCAGGGTCGAGAAGCTGATCTCTGCGGGCTTCATCGGTTCGGGAGGCGGCAATTCGTCTCCCACGACAAGCGCCTGCGAAATGCCGGCCTGCGGCAGCGGCCCCTGCGGAAGCAGCTTCTGCTCGGGCGGCTGATAACCTAAAAAGTCCCCCTCAGGGCAGCACAACCCGCTGCCCTTCCACGCCGGAGCTCACCGGAGCACCGGTCTCCTTCCCATCGTGCCTGCCGGAAGCGGGCGCCCGCGGGCCCGGGGCGCGGAGTATCCTCACCTCAAGCGGGGCACACACCCGCACGACGGGGGAAAGTGCGATGAAATCACTATCCGCAGCGTGCATGGCGTTCGCGATGCTGACCGCCTGCGCCTCGCTGCAGGCGGCCGAGCCGGCCGCCAAGGCGGTGCTGGTGACGGGAGCGAGCAGCGGCATCGGCCGCAAGATCACCGAGCGGCTGGCGGCGGACGGCTACTTCGTCTACGCGACCGCCCGCAAGCCCGAGGACCTGAAGGCGCTGGGCCAGATCAAGAACGTCCAGGCGCTGGCTCTGGACGTCACCAAGCCCGAGGAAATCGCCGCCGCCCTCGAGACGATCACGAAGGCGGGGCGCGGCCTTTACGGACTGGTGAACAACGCCGGCGTCGGCACCGCCGGCTCGATCGCCGACATGACGCCGGAGGAGTACGAGCTGACGATGAGCGTGAACGCCGCAGGCCCGGTGCGCATGATCCGCGCGTTCACCCCCCTCATCACCCAGCAGAAGGGCCGCATCGTGAACATCGGCTCGATCTCCGGCATCCTGGCGGTGCCGAACCTGCCGGCCTACTCCATGAGCAAGCACGCGGTCGAGGCGCTGACTGACTCGGCCGCCGCGCAACTGGAGCCCGCCGGGGTCACCGTGATCGTGGTCGAGCCGGGCAACTACGATTCCAACATCGCCAAGAACGCACTCGCCCGGATGGGCGCCGCGGACCCTGCCATCCTGAACTCACCCGGCTACAAGCTGAAAAGCGACCGCTCCAACTACAAGGAGCCGGACGAGGTGGCAGTGGCGGTCGAGCAGGCGCTGTTCGAGGCGCAGCCCAAGCGCCGCTACATGGTGGTACCGAACCAGGGCGAGGCCGAGGTCACCATCCGCAAGCAGATCGAGCAGCTGGTGCAGCTGAACGAGGGGCAGCCCTATACCTACGACCGGGCGGCGCTCGTGAAGATGCTCGATGAAGCGCTCGCCAAGGCCCGGCCGCAGACGCACTGAGCCCGCTGCGAGAATGTGTGAGGGGGCGCTCGTTCCGGGGCGTTCCCTGCCCTCGGCAGGACCCCGGAATTGGCGGAAAATCCCGACACATCCGCCAGGGCGGACGTGGGATGTTATGGTCAATCCAGTCAATGGCAGCAGCTGCACGGCGGTCTCCGCCGCGAGCAGCATTGGCGCGCTGAACGGGCAGATCCGCAGCGACCAGCAGCAGCTGGACGACTGGACCACCTGCGTCTCGGCCAAGACCACCAAGGGGCAGGCCGAGATCCAGCGCCTCTCCGGAGCCCTGAGCGCAGCGCGCGAAGCGGTGACGCGCGCCGAGGCTACCCATGCTGCCGCAGTGAGTTCCGGCGGTGCTCCCGCGACCGCGCCGGCCGGGTACAACGCCCAGGCACAGATCCAGCGCACCCAGGCACACTCGCTCGACGTCTGGGCCTGAAGGGCCTTCCTCGCCTGCGCCGGCACATCCGGCGTTGAGCCCGCGCGATGCCTTTGCCGGGAGGCGTGCGAACCCGGACAATCCGCCGCATGTCCCTGATCACCCTGCGCGATGCGCACATCGCCTACGGCGAGCGGCCGCTCTTGGACGGCGCGCAGCTGACGGTCCTTGCGGAGGAGCGCCTCGGCCTCATCGGGCGCAACGGCACCGGCAAGTCGACGCTGCTGTCGATCATCGCCGGCTCTACCCCGCTCGATGAGGGAGAGCTGCAGCGCCGCGACGGCCTGCGAGTCGTGTTCGTCGAGCAGGAACCGGAGCTGCCGCCGGCGGACACCCTCGGCGAAAGCCTGCTGCGGCGCGCCCGGCTGCCCGGATCGTCCGGCGGCGCACCGGCGCAGGATGACGAGCGTGAGCACTGGCGGCTGAAGTCGCGCCTCAACGAATACCTGCACCGCTTCGGCATGACCGAAGCAGTCCCGGCCGCAACCTGCTCCGGAGGCGAGCGCAAGCGCGCGGCGCTCGCGCTCGCCCTGGCGCTGCAGCCGGACCTGCTGCTGCTCGACGAGCCCACCAACCACCTGGACATCGAGGCCATCGAGCGGCTGGAAGAACTGCTGCTCAAGGTGCCTGCCGCGATCGTGATCACCCACGACCGCGCCTTCCTCGACCGGGTGACCACCCGGATCATTGAGCTCGACCGCGGCGTGCTGCGCTCCTATCCGGGCAACTTCGCCGCCTACGAAGCCCGCAAGCAGGAGGAGCTGGCGGCCGAGGAAACCGCCCGGCGTCGCTTCGAGAAGTTCTGGGCGCAGGAAGAAGTCTGGATCCGCAAGGGCGTCGAGGCGCGGCGTACCCGCAACGAGGGCCGGGTGCGGCGGCTGGAGCAGCTGCGGCGCGACCGGGAGGCGCGCCGCGAGCGGCTCGGGAACATCCGCCTGCACCTGGATGCCGGCGAGCGCTCCGGGGACCTGGTAGCCGAGCTCGAAGGGGTGAGCAAGCGCTTCGGCGCGCGGCCGCTCATCGAGAACCTCTCGCTGCGTATCATGCGCGGCGACCGCCTCGGACTGATCGGCGCCAACGGTGCCGGCAAGTCGACCCTGATCCAGCTGATCCTCGGCACCCTCGAACCCGACGCAGGCGCAGTGCGCCTGGGCACACGCCTCAAGGTGGCGTACTTCGACCAGTTGCGGGCGCAGCTCGACCCCGACGCCACGCTCGCCGAGACCATCAGTCCCGGGTCGGACTGGGTGCAGCTCGGCTCCGAGCGCAAGCACATCGCCAGCTACCTGGGCGATTTCCTGTTCGCGGCCGAGCGGGCGCAGTCCCCGGTGCGGATGCTGTCCGGCGGCGAGCGCAACCGGCTGCTGCTGGCGCGCCTGTTCGCGCTGCCGGCCAACCTCGTGGTGCTGGACGAGCCCACCAACGACCTCGATATCGAGTCGCTCGAGCTGCTCGAGGCCCGTCTGCAGGACTATGCCGGCACGCTGCTCCTGGTGAGCCATGACCGCCGCTTCCTCGACGGGGTGGTCACCCAGACACTCGCGGCCGAAGGTGGGGGACGCTGGCGGGAGTACGTCGGCGGCTACAGCGACTACCTGCGCCAGCGACCGGCGGCGGCGCCCCGCGCAGGCGAGCGGGCTCCCGTGAGTGCGCCGGGGGCGGCGGTCGCGAAGGCGCGTACGCGCATGAGCTATAAGGACCAGCGCGAACTTGCCGCCCTGCCCCAGGAGATCGAGGCGCTCGAGCGCGAGCAGTCGTCGCTGACCAGCCGCATGAGCGAGGCCGACTACCACCGCCAGGGCGGTGAGCGGTTGCGCGACGACCGCCGCCGGCTCCAGGAGCTTGAAACACTCCTGCAACAGAAATTCGAGCGCTGGGAACTCCTGGAGCAGGAGCGCGCCCGGCTGAGCTGAACCGTAGCGGCGCGCCCCGGGCACTCCTTATTAATGAAGGCCGGCAAGCGACAAGGCGGCGCAGAACGTGCCGCCCCGGTCGCAGGGCGTCAATGAACGGCTCGCCTCACCGGTTATGATGTGACGCACAGTCCATCCCGGCCGCGCCACGCTCCCCCCCCTTCAGTGAATCCGATCCTCGCCACCTGGCCGCTGCTGC
This sequence comes from Pseudomonadota bacterium, assembly GCA_018241425.1. Taxonomy (GTDB): domain Bacteria; phylum Pseudomonadota; class Gammaproteobacteria; order Steroidobacterales; family Steroidobacteraceae; genus 13-2-20CM-66-19. Next base: position 406,474 of record JAFEDU010000003.1, on the reverse strand, counting down.
TCGGCATGGGCATCCTCATGCTCGGCGCCGGGCTGCAGAGCACCCTGCTCGGCGTACGCGCCACCGGCGAGGGTTTCCCCACCGCGGTCACGGGACTGATCATGTCCTGCTACTACGTGGGTTACCTCGTGGGCACCCGGCTCGCGCCGCAGCTCCTCAAGCGCGTCGGACCGGTGCGGGTGTTTGCGACGCTCGCTGCGCTCGCCTCCGTTTCGGTGCTCATCCACGGCGCCTGGGTGCATCCGGTGCCATGGGCGGTGATGCGCCTGCTGTCCGGAATCTGCTTCGCCGGCATCTACGTGGTGGCCGAGAGCTGGCTCAACCACCGCGCCTCGAAGTCCAACCGCGGTCGGCTGCTCGCCATCTACATGCTGGTGCTGTACGTGGGCCTGGGCGGCGCGCAGTTCCTCCTGGTGCTGGCGAGCCCGCAGTCCACCGAGCCGTTCATGCTGGTCTCGGCGCTCATCTCCGCCGCCATGGTGCCGATCGTCGCCTCGGCGCAGGAGGTGAGCGGGCGCGCGACGCCGCAGCGCGTGCGCTTCCGGGACCTGTACCGCAACTCCCCGCTCGGCGTGGTGGCCGTCGCCGTCTCGGGCATGATCTCCTCCATCATCTTCTCCATGGGCCCGGTGTATGCGCGCCTCCTGGGCTTCGACACCCACGGGGTCGCGGCCTTCATGGCGGTCAGCATCCTGGCGGCCGTGCTCACCCAGTACCCGGTGGGGCGGCTCTCGGACCGCATGGACCGGCGCACGGTGATCGCGACCATGTGCCTGATCGGCACGATCGCGGCCGCGGCGACCGTGGCCTTCGGGCCGCTGCCGCGGATCTACCTGCTGCCGCTGACGGCCGTCTTCTCCGGCGCGGCGCTCACCCTCTACTCGCTCTCGGTTTCGCACGTGAACGACAAGCTCGACCCCTCCCAGATGGTGGCCGCGAGCAGCGCCCTCCTCATGATCAACGGCATGGCGGCCGCCTTCGGCCCGGTCATCACCGGCGGCCTCATGACGGCGATCGGAACTCCGGCCTACTTTGGGACCCTGGGGGCCCTGACCGGCGCGCTCACGTTGTTCGATCTGTGGCGCAAGCTGCGCGGCACCGCAGTGCCGCAGAGCCAGAAGGGGCCGTTCATCAACACGCACGACCTGGTGACTTCGGCGGGCCTGGACCCCGCCCCCTCGGCCGGGGTCGAGCCCCTGGAGCTGCCGCCCCCACCGCGCCGTTAGCCCCGGGCGCGGCAAGCGCTGTGGCGATCACTTCGGATCGAGCGCGCCGCGGGCCTCGCCGAAGGCATTCGCGACGGGGAGGAGCGTCGGGTAGAACTGCACGAAGGTGGTGTCCACCGCGGCATTCCTCCGATGGCAGTCATAACAGGCCGCGGCCTCCGGCACGCGTGTCGCGGGTTCGTGACTGGCGAAGATGAAGAACGCCCAGCCCCCGGGAAAGCGCGCGTCCTTGACGTGCACCTCGACCTCGACCGGCTCGCCCCTCTGGAAGTGGCCGTGGCGGTTGATGGAGCCCTTCTGGGACGCGGCACGGGCCTCCTTCACAAGCTGTGTGCCCTGCGGCCACTGCCCCGTCTTCTTGAATGCCGCATAGGCCTCGGGCGTGACGAACACGTTGTCGAAGGTCGAGCCGCCCATGTCCATCACGACCGTGTTGTAGCTCATGTCGAGCCCGGAGGTCAGGAAGACCCACTCCCGGTAGTCCGCCGGGAACTTGAGCTTCTCGTCGGGCGTGTAGTCCGGCTGCCCCGCCGCGGATCGTGTTTCGCTCTCCGGGATGTCCGCCGTCAGGGACAGCGAACCGGCCATGGCGAGGACACCGAGGACGATGACGGCAAGCAGGCGCTGGGAACTGTGGATCATGAGAGTCTCCGTGATCGGGAAGAAGCGCTGGGCAGGGCGCGCGCGAAGCGCTGGCGAAAATCGACGGGGCTCAGGCCGTAGCGGGCACGAAAGCGGCGGCGCAGGACGTCTCCGGAGCCGTAGCCGAGACCGGATGCGATCACCTCGATCGAGTCGCGGCCGTCGGTGAGGCGGCGCCGGGCCTCATCCAGGCGCGCCGCCGCGAGATAGGCGGCCGGCGAGACCCCGAGCACGTCGCGGAACCGCCGGCTCAGCTGGCGCGCGCCCAGGTGCACGCGCTGCGCGAGCTGCTCCACCGACAGCGGAGCGCCGAGGTTGGCATGGATCCAGGGAATCAGGTCGCCGAGCTCCGAGCGGGCGCGCGCCTGGAAGCGCAGCGGCTCGGAGTACTGGCTCTGGCCGCCCTCGCGCCGCAGGTAGACCACCATCTCGCGCGCCACGGCCAGCGACAGCGAACGACCGAAGTCTTCCTCGATCAACGCCAGCGCCAGGTCGACCGCCGCGCTGATCCCCGCGCTGGAATAGAAGCGGCCGTCTCTCAGGAACAGGGCCGCCCCGTCCACCTCGATGCCGGGGAACACGCGCGCGGCATCCGCGGCGAAGCGCCAGTGCGTCGTGGCACGGCGCCCCTTGAGCAGGCCGCTGGCCGCGAGCCCGTAGAGCCCGGTACACACCGAGACCACGCGCCGGCTGCGCCGCGCGTGGGTACGCAGCCATTGGGCGACGGCCGCCTGCGTGTCGGGCTGCCGCAGTCCCGGGCCGCCGGGCACGATGACCGTATCGGCGCCCACGGCATCCTCGTAGGGTGCCGTCGCCATCAAGGATAGCCCGCTCTCCCCGGCCAGCGCCCCGGTCCGCGGGCCGTGGAGCCTGAGCAGGTAGGAGGCGCGCGGGCGCGGGCGCTCCGCCAGCATGCGCGTGGCGGTGGAGAAGGCCTCGAAGGGACCGGCGATATCGAAGGTGTTCAGGTCGTCGAATCCCAGGAAGGCGATGCGTAGGGTGCGCACGTCCATCGAGAACCTCCGTCACGAAGCATACGGCGGACGCTCGCGTGCCGGGAGCCGGCAAACCGACGATTTCGGACATCGCAGGTTCCGAGCTCCCTTGCAGGGGGCAGTCCCGGAGGGCTTTACCTCACCCACCCTTCGGGTGTCTCATGCGCGCTGCGCCGCGGCCACGGGCGCAAAGCCAAGCGGGAAGGAAGTCCATGACCACACGCCGGGAAATGCTGAAGTATGGTGCGGCGGCCCTGGCTGCCGCCTCCGCGGGCCGCCTGTTCGCGGACGTGCCGCGCGCCTCGCACCCGCTCAACCTCTTGATACTGGGCGGGACGGGTTTCCTCGGCCCGCACCAGGTGGAATACGCCCTGGCGCGCGGCCATCGCGTGACGCTGTTCAACCGCGGCCACAAGGATGCCTCCCTCTACGGCGACCGGGTGGAGGTGCTGATCGGTGACCGTGACACCAAGGTCGCACCGGGCCTCGCCGCGCTGGAGGGTAAGCGCCGCTGGGATGCGGTCATCGACAACTCCGGCTACGTCCCGCGCCACGTACGCGATGCCGCCCAGCTGCTCAAGGGCCGGGTGCACCGCTACCTGTTCGTATCGACCGTGGCCGCCTACCAGGGCAACGACCCGGTGTGCCACGAGGACTCGCCCCTGCGGCCCCTCAGCAGCACCGAGACCGAGCAGGTGTCCATGCAGACCTACGGGGAGATGAAGGCGGAAGGTGACCGGATCGCGCGCGAGATCTACGGCAAGGGGGCGACCGTGGTGCGACCGACGTACATCGTCGGCCCCGGCGACGAGACTGACCGGTTCACCTATTGGCCGGCCCGCACCGCCGAGGGCGGCACGGTGGTCGGTCCGCGTGCGGATGCCAAGGACCTGCAGGTGGTGGATGCGCGCGACGTGTGCCCGTGGATGGTAACGCTCCTGGAACGGGATACCGCCGGCATCTTCAATGCCGCAGCCCCCGGGGTGCCCTGGGATGCCGTGCTCGAGGCACTGCGCCCGCTGAGTGCCCAGCCGGTGCAGTTCGTGCGTCCCCCGGCTGCCCTGGTCGAGGAGCTCAAGGTGGATTTCCCGCTCGTGGAACCCACCGTCAGCGGCGGCATCTTCGCGAACGAGCGCACGAGCTTCGATGGCAGCCGGGCTGCCCGCGCCGGCGTGCACTACCGTTCCATCGCCGATTCCGGGCGTGGCACGCTCGAGTGGTGGCGCGCTCAGACGCCCGAGCGCCGCGCGGCGGCGCGCCGCTGGCCGACCGCCGAGCAGGAGAAGACCATCCTCGCGCGCCTGGACAGCCACTGACCGCGCCTGCCATGACCGCTGATGCAACCTCCGCCGCCCGCGGCGCACCCGCGGTCTTCCTGAGTTACGCCTCGGAAGACCGGCAGGCGGCGCAGGCACTGCGCGCCGCACTGCCCGGACTGGGCCTCGAGGTCTGGTACGACGAGAGCGACCTGCACGGGGGCGATGCGTGGGACCAGAAGATCCGTGCCCAGATACGCGACTGCGACTTCTTCATGCCGGTGATCTCGGCGACCACCGAGCGGCGCGCCGAAGGTTACTTCCGGCGGGAGTGGCGGCTGGCCGTCGAGCGCAGCCTCGACATGGCCGACGACCACATCTTCCTGCTGCCGGTGGTGATCGACGAGACCGTGCAGGCCGGTGCCCGCGTACCGGAACGGTTTCTCGCCGTGCAGTGGCTGCGGGTGCCCGGCGGGAAGCCCACCCCCGCGCTCGAGCAGCTGTGCCGCAAGCTCGTGAGCGGAGAGGCTAGTGCACCGCAGGGCGCGCCCCGGCGGCCGAGGTACCAGCCGGCCATGGCCGGTGCGCCCGCAGCCGCGCGCACCACCTATCCGCCCCTGCCGGTGCGCGGCACCGGGACGACGCATTACTACCTGCGCCTCGTGGGCTGGGCATTCCATTGCGCGTGGCTCTTCTTCCAGAGCTGGCCCAAGTGGATCCGGATCCTCGTCTATCTCTGGCTGGTGTTCGGGATCCTCGCCCGCGCGTGTTCTGACGCGCACGGCCACCGCGACGCGGACGACCTCGAAGAGCTCAAGCACATCCCTTCAACTCCGGTCCCGCCGCCTGCTCCGGGCCCGCAAAACCCCGCTCCCCTGACGACTCCAGCGCCGCAACCCTCGACCCACTAGGCAATGGCCCGATTCTTCTGGCGGAGGCCCAAATGTCGCGACTCTCCCTCTCCCTCACGGCCCTGCTGCTCGCCGCCCCCGCGTTTGGCGCAGGTCCATCCGCCTCCGAACAGGCGGTCTGGTCGCTCGAAGACTCTTACTGGCACTACGTCAGGGACAACGATCTCGAGCACTATCGGACGCTGTGGCACCGGGACTTCCTGGGGTGGCCGCTGAGCAGCCCGGAGCCGGTGCACAAGGAGCACATCACCGACTGGATCGCCCTGCACACCGGTGCCGGGGAAGCGCTCAAGTCCTACGAGCTGGAGCGGCTCGCGGCCCAGGAAAATGGCGCCTGCGTCACGGTCGCCTATCGAGTCCGCATGGTCTGGGCGGCCAAGGATGGGTCTGAGAAGCCTGGCGCCTTGCGTGTCATCCACAGCTGGATGCGGCAGCCGGGTGGCCAGTGGCAGATCATCTCGGGTATGGCCGCACCTCCGGACGCGCGGGGTCACTGAGCTTTCCCGGCCTCCTCCTCCCTCCCGGAGGAGAGTGAATCCCCACGCACCCGGTGGTTTCTTCTGGCCCTCTACGACCCGCGTGCAGCATACTGTGACGCCTTAGCTAGAGACGCTGGGCTCGCGTTCCTATAAGTACGACTTCGATCCGCACCCGGGGGGGCCTTGGTGGTGCCGTATGCGTGCCTGAAGCGCCAAAGAGGCGCCATGCTCTCTTGCTACGCCCAGTCCAGTGACGTCAAAGGACTGACGCAGTTTTTCACGACCCTCGTGCCGCTGGCACTCCTGTGGGGGGTCGCCGTCCAGTTTGCCCGGATATCCCCGTGGCTCGCCCTGGCTCCCGTGCCCCTCATGGTCCTGTTCACGGTGCGGGTATTCGGCCTGATGCACGAGTGCGGCCATGTGAGCCTGTTCCGGAGCCGGCGACTCAATCAGGCGGCGGGATTTCTTCTGGGGGTCGTGTCCGGGATGCCCCAGTACGTCTGGGCGCAGCATCACAACTACCACCATACCCACAACGGCAACTGGGACCGGTACCGGGGACCGTACGCCACGCTGTCGGTGCAGGAGTACGCGGCCCTCACCCGCGTGCAGCAGCGCCTCTACCAGATCAAGTGCAGCGTGGGGGTGGCACCGCTGGCGGGCTTCATCTACCTGATCTTCAACCCACGCTTCACCTGGCTGAAGGGAACCATCGGCCTCGTGATGCACGTGACACGGCAGACACTGGCGCAGCCCGGCATCCCGCTGCGAACCCACGCCGCAGGCTATGAGTCACGCTACTGGAAGTCGGCCCGCGAGTACCGGCACATGCTGTGGAACAACGTGGTGCTGCTCAGCCTCTTCATGTGCTGGGCGATCGGCGCCTCGCTCTTCTTCTCGGTGTACCTTCTGAGCGTATCGATCGCGGGCGGGGCGGGCATTGTCCTGTTCACGGTGCAGCACAACTTCCCCCATGCCTATGCGAGCGACGGCAGCCACTGGGATCGCGACGTCGGAGCGCTCGAGGGTACGAGCTTCCTGGTGCTGCCGGACTGGCTGAACTGGTTCACCGTGAACATCGGCTACCACCACATCCATCACCTGTCGGCGAGCATCCCGAACTACCGCCTGGCCGCCTGCCACGAGGAGTACCAGCACCTGTTTGGGCGCGTCACGCGCGTGAACCTGCACGAGGTGCTGGGCGCCCTGCATTGCATCCTCTGGGACCGGCAGGCACAGCGGATCATTTCCGTGGCGGAGTACCGGCAGGCCTGACACAGGGCGGGGTTTGTGCGCCCCCCCCCCCCCCCCGCAAGCGCGTGAAGCCACGCTAGACTGCTGCGCATGACAGCCTCGAAGCTGCAGTTTTCTGCACAGTCACTCCTCGATGAAGCCAGCACCCGCACCGGCGGCCTGACGGACCTCGGTCCGGGTCCGTTCGTTGATCCTCTGAAGCTGCTCGTCACCTCGCTCGAGCGCGATGCGGCGCTGAATCCGGTGGGTCAATACATCGCCCGCGAGCGCACGCTCGGGCACATCGTCAACCGCCTGCAGTACGTGAATGACCGGAAGCTCAACCCGGGCATAGCGCACGAAAGCATCGTCAAGCCGGTCTTCATCATCGGCCTCGTCAGGACCGGGACGACCATCCTGCATGACATACTGGCGCAGGACCCGCGTAACCGTGCACCGCTCACCTGGGAAGTGACCTTCCCCTCCCCGCCGCCGGCGACCGCGACGTTCGACACCGACCCGCGCATCGCTCGCTGCGAGGCCGGCTTCCCGCCGCAGGACGAGCGCCGCGAGAAGTTCAAGGCAATGCACCCGATGGGGGCCCAGCTCTCCCAGGAATGCGTGGTCATGATGGGTGATGCCATGTGCACGCCGTTGTTCCACAACCAGTTCCGGGTGACCGCTTACGAGGACTGGGTGGACAACGAGGCGGACTGGTCGCACGTCTACGACTTCCACTACCGGCAACTGCAGCACCTGCAGTCCGCGCACCGCGGGGAGCGCTGGGTGCTGAAGACCGGGGCGCACATGTGGGGTCTGGAGCACCTGCTGCGCACATACCCGGACGCGCGCATCGTGTTCACCCATCGCGACCCGGTGAAGTCACTGACCTCGTACGCGAGCCTCACGACCCTGGTGCGCTCGATGGGGAGCGACGACGTCCATGGCCCCGCCATCGCCGAGGACTGGAACCCCCGCCTGCAGCACGCACTCGAGCATGCGATCGCCGTGCGTTCGGCGCAGCAGTACCCACAGGCGATGTTCTACGACCTGCGTTTCACAGACTTCATCCGGGACCAGTTCGCAGCTGTCGAAGGCATCTACGATGCCTTTGGCATCCCGATGACCGATGAGGCTGCCGCCAGGATGAAGTGGTTCATCGCGGACAACCCGCCGGGCAAGCACGGCATCCATCGCTATTCGCCGGAGGAATACGGGATCGACCCGACGGCGGTGCGAGGCGACTTCAGGCGCTACATCGAGCGCTTCGACCTGCCGCCGGAGTAGGACGCACCGCACAGCCGGTGAGCGCACCCGTGCGCATTGCCAGGCGAAACCCTAGCGGCGTGCCTCGATCATCTTCCAGCCGTTTCCGGACGGATCGCGGAACCCCGCATCCACGCTGCCGTAACGGTCAGCGGGCTCCTGCGTGAACTCCACGCCGCGCCCGCGCATCCGCTCGTAGGCTGAACGACAGTCATCGACCAGCAGCACGAGCGGCGGCATCGCGCCCTTGGCGACGATCGCACGCACCGATTGCGCGGTGCCGGCGTCGAGCACCGGGGGTCCTGGCAGGAAGAGCCCGAGCTGGAACGAGGGCTGGTCCGGGTGCTGTACGGTGAGCCACCGGTAGTCCCCGTTGCGGACGTCCGTATGGACGCGAAATCCGAGCTTCTCGACATAAAACGCCAGAGCTTCATCCTGGTCGCGAACGTAAAGTCCGACCACGGCGACACCTTGAGTCATGGGTCCTCCTTATCCTTGGCTCGCTTTATACCGGCCGTGGTGCGGCGCCGCTTCTCCGAAACTGCCATGGTGAGGTGCGGCCTGTGCGCGGCCCGCAGCACGCAGGCCGGCACAGCGGCCAACTCGTCCGGGTCATCCCTTCCCTGCTCACGAACGGAGCCCGGGGCTGCGCCCGTGATGTCGCGGAAGATGCGCCCGAAGGTCCCCAGGCTCTTCCATCCCGTCTGGAACGCGATGTCGATGATCGGCAGATCGGTCTCGCGCAGCAGTGCCACCGCGCGCTCGATGCGCCGGGTCAGCAGGTAGCGGTGCGGCGGAACCCCGAAAGCCTGCCTGAATGACCGCGCGAAGTGAGCCTCCGAGATGCTGCTGACCCGCGCCAGGCGACGGACCGGCCATTGCTCGTGCGAGGCTGCGTCCATGCGGTCCCTGGCGCGCAGCAGGCGGCGCAGAAGATCAGGCTCCTGAGGTGGAGTCTCGGGATTCATGGCGCAGGGGCGCCGGGCGGTTGGCCACGGCCGCGTGCACACCGGTTCACGGGCATGCCGTCGGGATCCGGAAGATCAAGTGGCGGGGTGATGTGAGCCACCGGTGGGCCGCCATCAGAACCGGTACGTGATGCTTCCCATCAGCACGCGCGGGCGCAGCGGGATCTCGGAGCGGATGAACGGGGCCGCATTGATGTTGGAGGGGCCATAGGCGTTGGTGAGATTGCTCCCGGTGAACTGCGCGGTCCAGGCGTCCGCGCTCAGCCCGAGCGAACCGTTGCAGGTGGTGGCCCCGGGAATGGCGTATCGCAGCAGCGTTGTCATCGGCGGGTTCTGGGCGGGGTCATTGCCGTCGGGGTAGTTCTGCGGCGTGGAATGCATCGCGGCGATGTGGCTCACCCCGGCCACCAGGAATGCCTTGAACCTGCCGACCGACAAGTCATAGCGTCCCTGGACACTGAACTGGGAAGCCGGGGAGTAGGGTAGCGAGCTGCCGCGCACATCCCAGGGGTTCACGTACGCGGCACCGTTGACAACGGTGATGCATTGGCCCGCGGGAGTCGGATTGTTCGGAGTGAACGGCGTCGTTCCGGTGGACCTCAGGCACGGAGAGCCGCTCTGGCTGCTGCTGCTCCATGACCCCGCACCCTGCAGCGAGAATCCCCCCGCGACGCGTGCGACCAGCTGCAGCGACAGGCCCCGGATGTCGTAACTCGGGCCCTGCTCTATGAAGGTCGCCGTACCGAAATGCGACAGGTCGAACAATTGTGACTGGACGTTGTTCCATTTCATCCAGTACATGGACGCGTTCACCAGCAGCCGGTGGCTCAGCAGCTCACTCTTGATTCCCAGCTCGTTGTTGCTGAGGGTGTCGGCGCTATAGCCGATGGGACGCGTGTACTGGTCGGTCGGCAATCCATAAAGGCTGCCTCCCCGGGCACAGCGCGGATCGCTCGACGCAGCACCGCAGTAAGGCGCCTCGGGGAACAGGAATACCGGCTGGCCGCGAACCGACGGGGTGCGGTTGAAGCCGCCGGGGCGGAACCCCTGCGAGTAGGTGTAGAACGTCATGATGTCGGGCGTGATATGCCACGCGAGGCTCGCTCGGCTCGAGAAGCCGCTCTCGCCCTTCGACAGGTCGATGGGAAATCCGCAACTGCCGTCGGCTGCAGCCGTGCAGGCACCGTTGGGGTGGTTCAGAATCAGCGGATTCGATGACTCGCTGAACCATTCGGAGCCATATTCGAATTCGTCGTAGCGGTAGCGGCGCGTTCCGGCAGTAAGCGTCAGGAAATCCGGAACCAGGTCCACGTCCACCGAGCCGAAGAATGCCTGCTGCTTGTATCCGCGCTGGGTGTCCTGGCCGAATGCGTTGTTCATGTTCTCGCGTAACCCCGGGTCGCTGGCAAACGAACCGGGGAACGGGCCGACCGCGGACAAGCATGCGGGACCGCCGGCGGCGGCTGCGGCGAGGTTAGCGGGGTCGCACTGCGGTATGGCGAGGTAGTTGAAGCTCATCTGGTCGAAGATCACGAACTTCTCCCAGAAGGCACCCAGCACGCCGCGCACGCGGTAGCGCTCGGGCGTGGTGAAGCGCAGGTCGTGACTCTGGTGCTGGTTCTCCACCGTGTCGTTCCAGTCAGCGACCGGCGGGTAGCAGGCTAGCGGCTTGCCCTTGAGGCTGTCGAATTTGCTCGGGTTGAAGTAGCCCGCTCCCGGTCCGATGCAGCCGTAGTAAGAGCCGGCGCTGCTTCGCAGGTAATTCGAATAGTCCTGCTGCCCCTCGATATGGCGAACCATGAAGCTGCCAGCGTAGACCACGCTCAGGAGATCGGTCTCGCCGGTGAGGGTCCAGGCGGTGCTCTCGTAGCGGTCCTTCGTAAAGGCCGGCGTAAAAGCCGCGATCTGGTCGGGCGCGAGTACTGCGCCGTTCGAATCGCGCGGATAGGCATAGAAGTATCCGGATGCCTGCATGTCCTGGTAGTTCTGCTGCAGGAGCACATCCCACTTTTCGTGAAACTTCCACAGGACCGACAGGCGCGCACCCTGGTAATGCACGGGATTGGTATTGCGGGCGACCAAAGGCGCGTTGTCGGCCTTGGCGCCGGTACTCGCGGCAACCGTGCCGGGGGCATAGCTTATGGTGCTCGGCACGTTCGCGATGTAGCCACCCTGATCTTCCGAGAAAACCACTGCCCGCACGGCCACGCGGCCCGGGACCAGCGGAAGATTCAGTACGGCGCTGAGCGCGCTGTTGCTGCCCCCGCCCGCTGTCGTGCCGTAACCGGCGAACGCTTCGCCGGAGGTGGAATCGAGCCCCGGCTTATGGGTTACGTAGCGGATGGCGCCCGCCTCGGCACCGCCGCCGAACAACGTTGCCTGCGGGCCCTCGAAAATCTCCACGCGCTCCATATCGACCAGATAGACATCGTTGTTGCGAGAGGGAAACTGCATCGATTGATGGTCGAGGTAGAGAGCGACGTTCGGAAAGGGAGCGGTTGTCGCCTGGGACTGGTTGCCTGAGCTTACGGAGCCCAACCCGCGCATGAAGATGTTGCCCGTGGCCGGTCCGTTCCCGCTGTAGGTGACCGCGGGCGTGTAGCGCAGCAGCTGATTGAAGCTGGTCACGCCCGATTGCTGCAGCTGCGCACCCGTCAGCGTCTGGATGGTCACCGGTACGCTCTGCACGTCCTCCTGCAGCCGGTCCGCCTCGACGACGACCAGGGACAACTCCTGTTCCTGAGCGGGCGTCCGCGTGAGCGCCGGAGGAGCGGCAGACACACGGATGGCCGAGGGCGTCAGATGGTCGAACCTCAGACCAGTGCCCTCTAGAAGCCCGGCCAGCGCTTCGTCCACGCCTTGCCCGGCAGATACCGCGTGCGAGCTGCGATTTGCGACCAGCGCGGAAACGTAGATGAACTGCAGGCCGGTCTGATCGGAAAAGGCTTTCAGTGCCCCTGCCAGCGATTGGGCTGGAATGTCTGCGTGGAGCGTGGTCGCGGACACTGTGTCAACCGGGGCCGCGTGCGCATCAAGCAGAGCCAGTGGCGCACAGACCGAGAGTGCGCGCAGCACGTCAGAGACCGCCTTAGCGATCTGAGGCGCTCGCACGCGAGATGAAGCATTGCTCTTGCGCTTGTGCACTAGCCCAGTGTCGCGGTTAGGAGCGCTATGCACCGCGGATGATACGTCAACCATCGCCCCCCGACTCCGGGTCTATCGATGGCCCGACCATCGCAGTCAGGCTGTTATCCGAACAGCGGATGCCCCTGGGGTAGTTGATGCGCGTACCAGGTCGCGAGCCGGTGGCGAACCGTCTTCTCGCTCACCTGGTCCTCTGGCATGGGCGCAATGACCTTGTCGTGCACGAGCAGGCGATAGACGTACAGCGCCTTGGCGCTGGCCGAATCCGTGGGTTCAAATTCCACTGCCTTGCGGCCCTCGGCGTAGCGAACACCAGCGAGCAACGCTGCCTTGAAAAGTTCAGCTTCGTGCTTGAGTTTCTTCATCCGCTTCTGTCCGGCTATCGAAGAGACTCCACGCCGGAGTCACCGCTTGGCCGATTCCACGAGCCATTTGTCCAGATGACTCGCGAAGGCATTGCGGTTAGCCTGCGTCAGGGCGGGCGGCCCTCCTCCAACGTTACCACTCGCGCGCATCGTGTCCATAAAGTCACGCATCGTTAGCACGCCCCGGATGGTATCTGCCGAGTAGCGCTCGCCGCGCGGATTGAGCGCCCCGGCGCCCTTCTCAATTACGGCAGCCGCCAGGGGGATGTCCGCGGTAATAACCAGGTCGCCCGGACCCGCGCGCTTGAGAATCTCGTTGTCCGCCACGTCGAAGCCGGCCGCGACCTGCAACACCCGCAAGCTGGGCACCCGGGGAATGGCGAGCAGGCGATTGGCGACCAGCGTCACGTTGACTCCGGTACGTTCGGCCGCCCGGAATAGGATTTCCTTGATCACATTCGGACAGGCGTCCGCGTCGACCCATATGCTCTTGGTTTCCATGTGCTCTTGGTTTCCATGCCGGAGCTTGTTCCCCAGTCCCGCCTTCAGGTCATCCTATACTCCACGTGCGGGACACCCATGCGAGTAAATTCTCCGGTGACTGGATTCGCCCAGACTGCGCGCGCGGTCACCGGTGGATTTCCCGGGTGCCTCGGAGGCCGCGTACTCGAATGCATAAGAACCACCTGCTGAAATCGCAGCCGTCTGGATACTGGAGGCCCCGCGTACTGTACGCGTGCTCCGCGTGCGCGGCGATGATGGGCTGCCAGGCGTCATATGCCGAGGGTGGTCCGCCGACAAATCTCAACCGAACCGTGAACCTCAACTACGTTTACGCCGCCGAATTGGGCTTCGGCGGCTATTCACTCGATGGACTCAACGCGAACGCCTACACGGTGCCGCTGAGCTACTCGTTTCGTGATGTGCCCCGCGAGGGCTTGACTCTCAATCTCCTGGCGCCCCTTCAGCTCGGGATCTATTCGTTGACGGTCACCGATACCGACGGCGAGCGCATTTCGATCAACGAGCAGTCCGTCGCGCTGGTACCGGGAGCAGAACTCGAGATCCCGGTTGGCGACCACACGGTGCTGAAGCCGTTCGCGCAGTTCGGTGTCGGTCATGCCTTCGGCGTCGATTCAGGCAGCGCAAACGCGTATATCTACATGACCGGTGCGCGAGCCGTCTCCCAGTGGCAGGTGGGCGCCACGACACTCTCGCTGGGTAATGCACTCATCTATGCGGGTGATGCCGCGATGGGGTCAGGCTTCTCTGAACACTACGTTTCCGTCCAGCTCGGCGGTGAGGCGCGCCATCCGCTGGGATTTCGCATGAAAGCGCTGACGCCTGACATCGGGGTGTATTCGATTTACTACCACTATCCCTCGCCGCTGGTCTTCAGCAGGTTCTTGATGCCGGAGCTCAAGATCTCGAATCAAGGGGAAATTGGCGTCTCGATCGGGTCGGCAACACCCTTCCGCCTGCTGGGCCTCGAGAATCCCAGGATTGGCGTCGGGATCATATTTGGCGGCGGACTCAACGTCTGGCATGTCAGCTTTGCGTTTCCGTTCTGACGCACGAATCGCGCTATCGCGGGGATGTTGCTGCCCCGTCGAGACCACAGCCGGACCGGAACTAACCCACCCCCCCAGCTATCCTATCGCCTCCGAGCTGAACCGGCAGTGCAGAATTCTATGGAGCCGCTTTCAGTTGCTTCCCGATCCCCGCGCCTTCGAGGGCGACGAATACCTCTGAGCGTATGAGCCATCGGCCGGCGCGGCGCACCCATTGTGCCGAGTAGCGGCCCTGGATCACGACCGGCCCGTGCACGCTTCGCAAGTGGCCCTTCCAGATGCCAGTCTCAAACCCGAGTGGCCACGAGGAGCTCGTCTCGATGGAAGTTGGAATCCGCTGGTAGACGATCATGTCCGGCGCTTTTAGATCGTCGTCTTCAAAGAGCTGCCGGTAGCCGGCTTTCCCTGCAACCTGGAACCCCAGCCCTCGGCATATCGTCACGTCATCAGACCAGTATGAGGCGATTTCATCTACGTCGTGCCTGACGATCGCCGCGTTCTGTTTCAAGCGGGCCTGCTTGATCGCGGCGGAATCAGCAGCCGACGTGCTTGGCTCGCCCGCCGAAACAACACCGCTGGCAAGCGCGAAGAGAATCGCGAGGAGTGATCGACTCATGGGCGGCCATCCCGGTTGTTGGTCGAAGTTGCATTCTATTCAGTCACCAGAAGCGAGCACCAGCCGACAAGCTGACGATTGGGCTGCTTCGATCTTCAATGCTTCTTCGCCCTGCGTCCGCGGTGGCGTGATGGCGGCCGTCTGCATCGCTACAGAAAGGATTTGCGTTCGCACGGCGCGGGGTGTTAAATACTGAACCATATGGTTCAGTATACTCAGATGCACCTTGATACCTCGTTCGCAGCGCTCTCGGACGCCACGAGACGCGGCGTCCTGGAGCAGCTAAGCCGCGCAGACGCCTCGATCTCCGACCTTGCCGAGAGGTTCGACATGACCCTCACGGGAATGAAGAAGCACGTGGGCGTACTGGAGCGTGCTGGATTGGTCACTACGCGCAAGGTCGGGCGAGTGCGGACCTGCCGGCTCGGCCAACGAAGGCTGGAGAGCGAGGCAGCCTGGATCGAAGGCTACCGTCAGCTCTGGGATACGCGCTTCGACGGGCTGGATCTGGTTATCGAAGGGCTGAAGCGGAAGGAGAAAGTCGATGGACGCAGGTAAGGCGGGAGCAAGTCCTACGAGGAGCCAGACGACCGTGGAACGGAAGTCCGCGCGTGAGGTAGTTGTCACGCGAACCTTCAACGCACCGGCGCGCCTGGTATTCGAGGCCTGGACCAAGGCGGAGCTGTTCCGGCAGTGGTGGGTCCCTAGGTCGATGAACATGAACCTGCTGTCCTGTGAGATGGACGTACGTGTCGGTGGCGGATATCGCCTCGAATTTGGGCTCGGGGACTCAGGATCCATGGCGTTCTACGGTAAATACCTTGAGGTGACGCCGTACTCACGCCTGGTCTGGACGAATGAGGAAGGTGAGGACGGTGCCGTTACCACGGTGACGTTCGAGGAAAGTGACGGCCAGACGGTGCTCGTCCTGCGCGAGCTTTATCCTTCGAAGGAGGCTCTGGACGCTGCCGGAACCGGAGCAGCCGAAGCACTGGTCGAAACCTTCGGGCAACTGGACGAGCTGCTTGCAGGCTCTGCCGCAAATCCCCCGGTGAGCCGCTGACGCGCGCTGCGGGCCGACACGAGCCTTTACTCGAAATATCTTCCCGAAGTTCTATCGTTGTCCCATAACCTGCGGATGGCAACGATCTCCTCCCCGGAAATGAGCGACATTCCGGAGTCACGTTCCGCGGCTTGTAGCCTCCGTAGAGCCTCCATACGCGTGCCGATAGTAAGCGGCCCCAAGCCGACTGTTCCGTTTCGACGGATGCCACAACGTGCGGAGCGTTGATCACGGACTTGCGCCAACCAATCTCTGAAGAGGAGCAGCGGCCTCATTTCTGAATAGCCCTGTGCTACCAGGCTTGTTACCGCCTGGTCTTTACGCACTACTGTGCAGGTCCAACATCCAAATCGGCCAGCACCGCAGGGTGTCCCGTGCTCGTCGCGCACGACCGGGCACTCCGCGCCAGCATCTCGGTAAATTTTGAGCACTCGCCTACCATCCACCGCGTTCGGACGCTGCACTGTCATCAACACCTTCCAAACGTCTGTAACTTCAAAATCAACAATAGGGGCAAAGAGCGTGACTGCGGTGTTTCCAGACTGGCGAAAGCAAAAGCGATCCGTACCTTGTGCGTGTTCCTCCAGCACACGGTCTCTTTCGGGGCTCTCGCCGAACCTCGTGCCCACCACAACTGTTGCCCCTTGAGCTCGCCGACTCGACAACAGTCTCTTGATTGGATGAATGCGCAGTCTGTCCGTACACCAGCGAAATTTGTTTGTTGGCGGCGGGTACCCCCTGCCAATTACTTTTACGAAGTAGCGATCTTCAATTTTGGGCTCTGCTATTTTTATTGTAATCGGGACCCCGTCAGATCTCGCCTCTGCACGGAGTCGAGCAAAGGTCATACGCACCTGTTCTCGAATAATTGGAATCTCGACTCCGGTGTCGCAGTAGGCGACGTAGACTCTGCTTGGTCGACTCGGCACCCTCAGTAGCGCCTCGTACACGAGCTTTAAGACTGCGCTCGAGTCTTTTCCGCCGCTGTACCCGACCACCCACGGGGTGGTAGACCGCGCGTACCGCTCGGCAATCAAGTCGATACGCGCATCAAGGCGACGAGGATGTCTCTGGAGGCATGTTTCGCAGAATTGCGTCGACTGACTCGCGCACCTTGTCTGCATTGAAGTTTCCGATATACGACAGTTGTTCGTTAGAAAGTCTCAGGTGGCGCTTTATTGCCTGCCGAAAGACGACCCACGATGAAATTGCGACGGCAAGGCACCCAAAGGCCCAATCCAATTGGGCGATCCCACCTACCGAGGCCCAAGCGATCAAATGAAGCAAGCCTGCGATACTTCCGACGGTAAAGATATCTACCCCTAGAGTTGTGAGGTAGCCATTGAAATAGATTCCCGCAGTCCTGACCTTGAGACTCTCGTCGTTGTCTATCACTCGGTAGAAGACGTCAATAAGGCGCCTATCGTCTCGCAAAAAGGCCTCTTGGTTCTCAGAAAGGGATCGTTCGCGCCGCACAGTGACTAACAGCTTGTCTTCAATGTTCTCGTTGATTTTCTTAAAGAACTCTCCAAGGAACAGCTTCCGTACATCGAAGACGCGATATGGGAAGCCAAGTAACAAACAGAATACGACTACGAGCCCCTCCCACTTGTGGAAGACCCCAGCGAGATAGTCGCCGCTCAATGCTGGGCTAAATAGTGTTAGAGCAAAGAAAGCCGCGAGGGCCCCTGGGGTAATAAGCCGAAACCAGTGCAGTGTTTCGCGCCCCATAGGGGTGAATGCCTCAGCATGAAGTTACAAGCGAGCCGGCAAAAAACGACTCAGCTACTAGCGCGGTGCCCTCATGGCCTAACCGGCTGCGCAATCGGGAAGCGGCGGACAACAATGAAGAATTCTGATCCTGGAGTCTTTTCGACTTCCTCGTAACTGCAATGTAGACGCATCTCTTCTGCATCAGGAACGTTAGGGGTCCCTCCTAGCACTACTGTCTCGATATCGTTCCCAATCCCACCACACGGCCCAAAGGACATGTCCGGAAACGCCAACGATGCCGGCATACGATCTTGATTGGTCAGCCGAAGAAGGAACTCCGGGAACACATTTCGTGCGAACCGGGCAAAAACCGGTGAGGTTCGTAGCACCGCCTGCTTTCCAGTCCACTCGCCAATAAGAATTGCCAAGTCTTGAAGCGAGTAGCGGCTAACCCGGTCGGCGTCAGGCTGCGAGAGGGCGCGCAATCGTCCAATAAGCGTCCTTCGAGAAACACCCGATCTGGCTTTCAGTTCAGCTAAATCTGACGCCGAGGTCCGAGCGATGCTGGGCGTAAAGAAGTCAGTAAGCGCCGACTCTGGAAGCAACAGCAGTGGCGTCAACGAGTCAGTTATACCCTCCATGGCATCAACAAAAGACGCCCGAGAAGATTCGGTATTGATTGGAATGCTCAGCCGAATGCCAAACTCAGAAGGCCGAAACGCCAGTGAGTGAACGAGCTCATGGGCCACCGTGAAGCGAAGGCGCGAAGACAAAGGCCGGTTCGGACTTTCTCGCTCGACATCCGCTTTTGTAACCTGATAAAGCTCGCTATCGACCAGGACAAGCCACTTGCTTTGTATTCCGGCTTGAGTTGCGAGCATGCCCTCGACCAACAGAGGACGCACCACTATCTGGGCGTGAAATCGCTCCAATAAGTTGCGAACCGCGACGAATCCACGAGCATCTGCGACCTCGCTCGCGATTCGAGTACACGCTTGACGGAAGGCGGCAACGTCCGCGCCAGGCAGCGTGTAAGAAGAAGATCCTCTACTGGTCGTCCTTGACAACGCTTTGCTCGATCTCAAGCAGCTTTTTCGCTGTAAGCCGACTGTGCTCTCTATTGAACTGCGGTTGGATTGCACCAAGGTCGGTCAGATCGTAGCGGCGAAGGATCTGGAGGATCTTAAGGCGCATCGTTGCAGCACGGTCGCTGTTGCGAGTGATGAAATCGCGATGCTCCTGGCGAAGGGCACCCTGCTCGGCGGCGGGGCTGTACCCTCGGAAAATCGAGCGACAGCCCGCCTCAAACGCCGCTTTGGAAATACCCTTCTCGTGCCGGCTCGCTGTTACAGCGCTTGGCGCGACATCCTCTTCGTTCGCCAAGCGCGCATACGGATTCCCCGAAGAGATAGCAGCGAGTCTGGCCGGGGTTGCGCTGCTTACCGCAAACAGGTCGCGCTGACTGCTCGTGCTCGCAACGACCGCCTTCACGTTGGCGGGTTCCGAACAAGCGGCGACGGGGGCATCGTCTCCAGGAGAATCGCCCACCTGGAGCGACGCGTAAGGATTCTGTAGCAGCCTCACGTAATCGCCCGCTTCGGAACGCTTTGTCACACGCCCAAATGTAGTCCAAGGTGCAGCACCTGGCCACCGCGTGGAAACCCAATGGAAACCGCCCTCTCAAGGAGCGAAGGACGCCAGTAATAAGTTACTGATCTGAATGGTGGCCAGGGGCGGAATCGAACCACCGACACGCGGATTTTCAATCCGCTGCTCTACCAACTGAGCTACCTGGCCGCCGGAGGGAGGGCGCGTATTAGACCGGCCTGCACCCGGGCCGTCAAGCAATGGCGCGCCTAAGCTCTTGATTCCTTGGGCAGCAGCCGCAACCTAGGTTCAATCGCGCCCGGCAGCCTCCACGCCAACGGGGAGACCCCCGGACACTCTTTAGATAGAGGGCGCCCGGGGCGCCCCGAGATGTTCCCGCCGCCGGGGTAAACTTGGGCTTTCGGGTAACCAAAATCCCCGCGAGTACGGTCACTTATGAATGCCAGCCTGGCCCCCCTGCCCCTCGAAGCCAAGCCCGCGCCCTGCGCGGAGAGCCTGACCCGGGCCAACGAGTCCCTGCAGGCACGCGAGCGGCTGCTGACGGCCACGGCCCGCGCCAGCCGCCTTCTGCTGCAGGCCCCCGACGTGCGCGGCGCGATCCCCTCCGTGCTGGGACTGATCGGCGAGGCCGCGCAGGTGGACCGGGTGAGCCTGCTCGAGACCCGCGTCGGGGCCAACGGCGAGAACCTGCTTGCCGTGGTGAGCGAGTGGACCGCCGATGGCGTCGCCCCGCACGCGCGCGAGGTCGTGGTGAATCCCTGCGACGAGCGCCGCTTTGCCTTCGTGTGCGCAGAGCTGCGCGCCGGACGCAGCGTATGCTTCAGCAAGACCGACGGCGCGGTCTGCGGCATCGAGGGCGTCGGCACGCAGAGCAAGGCCATGGTGCCGATCTTCGTCGCCGGTGAGTTCATCGGGATCGTCGGCTTCGACAACACCCGCCAGCACCGCGCCATCGATTCGGCCGAGCTCGCGGCGCTCGAGACGGCGGCCGGCGTCATCGGCGCCGCCCTGCACCGCGAGCGCCTGGTCGATGACGTGCGCCGCGAACGCGAGCACGCCGCCGAGGAACAGGTGGCGGAGCTTGCCAAGGCGAACGCCGTCATCCGCGGCAACCTCGAGCGGCTGGCCGGCGAGACCGACCTGCACAGCCTCATGGGTCACATGCTGCTCGAGGCGACGCGCCAGTTCGACGCCGCCTCAGGCGTGGTCATCGTGCTCAAGGACTCGCTGCAGGAATGGCGCATCGTCGCGCACGTGCGCGATGACCAGGTAGGACAGCCGCCCTACGCAGTCAGCGTGCCGGTGTCGGGCTCGGAGTTCACGCAGCGCTTCGGCGACCTGCGCGAGCCGATCTACCTGAACGTCGCGCGCCAGACCCGGGAGATCTGGCCGGGTGTCCTCGCCTTCCACCGCACCCAGGGCGCCCAGGGCACGGTCGTCTACCCCCTGGTGTTCGGCGGCCGCAGCGTCGGCTTCTTCGCCCTCACCTTCAAGCGCAATGCCGAGGACGTGCTGCGCAGCGAGCTTCTGGTGGCCCTCGTGCAGCAGGCCACGCTCGCGGTGCAGCTCACCCGGCTCGCCTACTCCGCCAAGGAGACCGCGGTGCTCATGGAGCGCACGCGCATCGGCCAGGAGATCCACGACGGCCTGGCGCAGGCCTTCACCGGCATCCTCCTGCAGCTGGGAGCGGTGGAAGAGTTCCCGTCCTGCAAGAAGCGCGGCTCTGAGCTCGCGCTCACGTTGTCGCGCGTGCGCGAACTGGCCCGCGACGGCCTCGCCGAGGCCCGCCGCTCGGTCATGGCACTACGCCTGGACCAGACGCGCCGCGCCGGACTTGCGATCGCACTGCGCCAGCTCGCCGACCGTTCCACGGTGCCGGGCGGCGTCACCTGCACCTTCGACGGCGCGGGCATCATCACCGGACTCAAGCCCGAGCACGAGCACGAGCTGCTGCGCATCGCCCAGGAGGCGGTGAGCAACGCGGTGCGCCACGCCCGCCCGCACATCGTGCGCATCACGATGAGCGAGGAGGACCAGCACTTCACGCTCTCGGTCGCCGACGACGGCATCGGCATGTCGCAGGGACCGGAGCTGTCGGCGCGCGAGGGCTTCGGGCTCTCGAGCATGCGCCAGCGTGCGGGGGCGATCGGCGGGGAGTGGCAGATCGAGAGCGAGCCGCGGATCGGCACGCGCATCAGCGTGCGCATGATGAAGCGGGTGGCCTGACGATGGCTGCCGTCATGAAGAACAAGATCCGCGTCGTGCTCGCCGACGACCACCCGGTGGTCCGCGACGGACTCGCCGCGATGGTGAACCAGCAGGCCGACATGGAGGTCGTGGGTGAGGCGGGCGACGGCGATGAGGCCATCGCGCTCTACGAGCAGCATCGCCCGGACGTCATGGTGCTCGACCTGCGCATGCCCAAGCGGGACGGCGTGGCGGTGGTGCAGCGCGTGCTCGAGCTCTACCCCAAGGCCTGCATCCTCGTCATGACCACCTACGATGGGGACGAGGACATCTTCCAGTGCCTGTCGCAGGGTGCGAAGGGTTACCTGCTCAAGGACGCACCGCGCCAGGAAATCCTGTCGGCGATCCGTGCGGTCAGTGAGGACCGGCCGTACACGTCTACCACGGTGGCCGCGAAGGCCCTGCAGCGCATGGCCAAGCCCAGCCTAACGCAGCGCGAACTCGACGTGCTGCAGCTGGTGGCGCAGGGTCGCAGCAACAAGGACATCGCACGCCGGCTGTCGATCACGGAGGGCACCGCCAAGACCCACGTCAAGGCGATCCTCACCAAGCTCGATGCCATCAGCCGCACGGAAGCGGTGGCCGTGGCCCACAAGCGCGGCCTCATCCACCTCTAGATCCGGGCCGCCGGGCGAAACCTCAGGGGGCCGGGGGCTTGTAGCCCTCGGGTGCCTGCGAGCCACCCCCGAACAGGAACTTCTCCATCTCGGTCTCGAGGAACTTGCGCGCCTTCGGCTCGATCGGCGTCAGCCGGTACTCGTTCATGAGCATGGTCTGGTGGCTCAGCCAGCGAGCCCAGGCCTCCTTGGAAACCTGCTCGTAGATCCGCTTGCCGAGCTCACCCGGATAGGGCACCCGGTCGAGACCCGGGGCGGTCCGCTTGAGCACCACACACTGAACTTCGCGTGCCATGGGGTCTTTTAGTCCTCGACGGTCCTGCTGAAGAGAGTATCCCGGGCCAGTCCCGCGAGCAGCGTCGTGATCGGCGCCGGGAGACCGACACGGGCAGGCGTGCGGATGTTATACCAGAGCGCCTCGCCCTCCCCGACCCCCGCTGCCTCGCCCCCGCAATGCACCAGGAGCGGGGTGATCGACAGGTCGAAGTGCGTGAACCCGTGCTCGACCGGTGTCAGGGGCTGCGGCGCCTCGCGCGGGACCAGGCTCTCCTCGATGAAGTCTGCGGCTGCGGTTTGAGTCTCGAACTGGGGCAGGCACCACAGGCCTCCCCACACGCCGCTCTCCGGGCGTCGCTCGAGCAGCACTTCCCCACTGCCCTTGAGCGCCACCACCATGTACACCTCGCGCCGGCGCCGCGCCGCGGCGCGCCGCGGCGCCGGGATCTCGTGCTGCCGGCCGCTGGCGCAGGCACTGCAGTGCGCCGCGAGCGGACACTCGGAGCATAGCGGCCGCCGCCGCACGCATACCGTGGCCCCGAGGTCCATGATCGCCTGCGTGTAGCGCGCCACGCCGGCGGCGGGGGTCTGCTCCTCGGCGTGGGCCCACAGCGCCTTGAGGGCGGCGGCATCGGCGGGACCGCCCTCCACGCCGAAATAGCGCGCCAGCACGCGGCGCGCATTGCCGTCCAGGATCGGGTAACGCTGCTGGCACGCGAGCGCCAGGATCGCACCCGCAGTCGAGCGGCCGATTCCCGGCAGGGCCGCCACCTGCTCGAAGTCCTGCGGGAAGGCACCGCCGTAGTCGTCGCGGATCCTTACGGCCGCGCGGTGCAGGTTGCGGGCCCGTGCGTAATAGCCGAGGCCCGACCACAGGTGCAGCACCTCGTCGACCGGGGCAGCGGCGAGGGTGCCCACGTCCGGGAAGCGCGCCATGAATCGCAGGTAATACGGGATGACGGTGGTCACCTGCGTCTGTTGCAGCATGATCTCCGACACCCATACGCGATAGGCCGTCGGGTCCTGCTGCCACGGCAGGTCGTGGCGGCCGGCGTGTGCGTGCCAACTGAGCAGTGCGGGGGCGATCGGGGGACGGGAACTCACCCCGCGGATCTTAGCGCGGTGAGCCTTCCCGGAAAAAAAGGCGCACCGCCTGGGCGGTGCGCAACATGGCTTTCGGTCGAATAATCAGGTGCGGTCGCAGAGCTGCACGTCCCCGCTCATGGTCTTGAGCCGCATGTGGCCGGCGCCGTCGCCGCGCGCCCCGGAGAGCGAGCGCCCGGTGATGCCCTTCTGCGAATGGGCGCTGTCGAAGCAGTCGCTGATGTCGCCGGAGAACGTGGACACCTCGTAGGCATAGCCGCCGTCGGCGCTCGCCCGTACGTTGAGGTCGCCGCTCACCGTGGTCGCCTCGAAGGAGGCCCCCTTGGCCAGGCGGGCATCGAAGTGCATGTCACCCGAGGTGGTGCGGGCCTGCACCGAGCGGGCGCTGTCCAGGCTGATCACCAGCGTGCCGCTCACCGAGCTCGTCTCGAGGTCCCCCGCGCCGTGCTCCAGGTGCACATCCCCGCTGACACTCGTGACGCGCAGCTGCGCCGGCTGCCCGTGCCCCTTGACCTTCACGTCGCCACTAACGGTCTTGAGCTCGAGGTTGGCCCCGGCGATCTCGGTCGTGACGTCACCGCTGACCGCGTTGATGCGCTGCACGCCGTTCACACCGGCGATGTTGGCGTCCGCGCTCACCGTCGAGACGCGCAGCTCGCTGTCCTTCGGGACGCGCACGTGCAGCTGGGCATCCCCGCCGTGCCAGGAGTGGCCCGGCAGCACCACCTTGATGAGCGTGCGCCCGGGTTCGCTGGTCACCTCAACGTGGTCGACCCCGGAGCCGAGTTCGGCCTTGATGGCCACCTCGTGGCGGTCCCAGCCGCTCACGTCCACGGCGCCCGAGGTATTGGAGATCTCCACCACGCCACGCTCGTCGGCGGGAACGGCCTTCTCGAAGTTGGTGTCGGCGTAGCTCAGCGTGGCTGCTGCCAGCGCGAGCGCCGCCGCCGAGAATTTCACGTAGTTACGCATCGTCAGATCCCCTTGCCGGACTCGCCGGCCTCGTGCACGTCCGTCAGGGCGCGCATTTCATCCTGGTAGGTGTTGATGAGCAGTTCCTGCAGGAGCGCGTTGCTCGGATCCTTGCCGAGCGCGTTCTCCAGATCCTTCTTGGCGGTCTCGATGGCCGTGAGGCTCGCCATCACCTTGGCGCGCGCCGGGCCCGGCATGGCGTTCAGCCGGGCCTGCAGCGACTGCACGAGCTCCGCCCGCTGCCGCTCGTAGCGCGGGTCGCTCACGAAGGCGGCGTCGAGCGCCGCGTTGTCGCGCAGGGGCGCGGCCTGCGGAGCCGGCGTACCCGTCTGCGCCACCGGGGTACCGGGAGCGGATACGGGCCCGAGGCCGCGGCCGATGAACACACCGACCGCAAGCGCGGCGACCGTCGCGGCGGCCGCGAGCCAGCGCAGCGGGGCTACCCGCGCACGGGTTCCGGGCACGGGGGCCGCCGCCTCTACCGGGGCGGCCTTCAGCTGCGCCTGGAGCTGCGGCCACAGGTCGCGTGGCAGGTCCACCGCCTGGGGCAGCTCGGCGAGCGATCGCACTTTGCGGTCTTCAGGGGCGGCCATGTCAGTTAACCTCCAGCTTCAGTCGCTCCTTGAGGAGCTTGCGGGCCCGGTGCAGCTGCGCCTTGCAGGTCCCGGCGGCGATGCCGAGCATCTGGGCCGCCTCCTCGTGCGAGTACCCGTACAGGGCGTGCAGCACCAGGGCATCGCGGGCGCCATCCGGGAGTGCCCCGATGGCTTCTTCCAGTTCCTTCACCTCGACCGGGGTCTCGAGCGTCCAGCTCCCGGTCTCGCCGTCCTCGCCCTCCGGATCCGGTTCCACCACGGGCCCGGATTTGCGCCGCTTGGCCAGGCTCACGTTCACCGCGATCCGGTGCAGCCAGGTGCCGAGCGAACTGCGGGTCTCGAAGCTCGACAGGGCCTTCCAGGCATTGATGAACGTGTCCTGCACACAGTCCTCGGCCAGCTGGGCATCCCGGGTCATGCGCAGGCATAGCCCATAGACCCGCCCGGAATGCTCGCGGTACAACCGCTCGAACGCCCGGGTGTCCCCGGCCGCGGCGCGCTGCACCAGCGCCCCTTCCCATTCCACCCGGTTTTCCTGGACCTGTGCCTGCATCTGGTGGGTTAGAGCGCCCGGACCGCCTTCCGGTTTAAAGCCAACGTCGCCGGCGGGCAACACTTTTTGACGGAACCGGAGCGGCTCTGCTGCACTCTTTACTTATCAGGACCGGCAGGGTTTGCGTTTCAAATCGGTCCGCGGGAGCGAACGGCCATGGGAAAGACACCGGAAGGACTGAAGCGCCTGTGGCGCCCGGGCGGCGAGGCGCTTGAAGCCATCGGGGACGTGCTCGGCAAGCACTGGCGGGCGGCCGCCGGGTTCACGCCCTCACGCCTGTTCTGGCAGGCCCCGGGGCGGTGGCTCAAATCCAACGCTGGCGTGACCCCGCTCGGACCTCACCACTTCACGACCGGCGGCAAGCTCATCAGGTAGGCGTCCGGGTCCGCATCGGTCTGGAAGCCGAAGCGGGTGCCACGGTCGTACACCAGGTTGAACTCCACGTAGCGGCCGCGCTTCAGGAGCAGCCGCTCGCGCGCCGCCTCGTCGAAGGGCGTGTCCTTGCGGCGCGCCACCAGGCGCGGGTAGACCTGAAGGAACGCCTCGCCCACCCCGCGCACGAAGGCGAAGTCGGCCTGCGGATCCGCGCTCTCGAGGTCATCGAAGAAGATCCCACCCACCCCGCGCGGTTCCTGCCGGTGGGGCAGGTAGAAGTACCGGTCGCACCACGCCTTGAACTCCGCGTACGCGCCGGCCCGGTAGGCCTCGCAGGCGGCCGCGAGCGCGGCGTGGAAGTCGCGGGTGTCCTCCTCGAACGGGAACGTCGGGGTCAGGTCCGAGCCGCCGCCGAACCAGGCGCGGCTGGTCCGGAGGTACCGCAGGTTCATGTGCACGGCCGGCACGTAGGGATTCGCCATGTGCGCGACGAGGGAGATCCCGCAGGCCGAGAACCGGCCTTGGGACTCGCGCGCGCCCGCGACCTGGCCCCAGGCCTCCTGCGGCAGAGTCCCCCACACGTGGCTCACGTTCACCCCGACCTTCTCGAACACTTCGCCGCGCATCGCGCGCGACTCGCCCCCGCCCTCGAGCCGATGGCCCGCCGGCTTGCTCCAGCGGCGTGCCTCGAAGCGCTGCACCGGCTCGAACGACTCGAACGCCGCGCAGATACGCCCCTGCAGGTCGGAGAAGAACGCCGTCGCCGCGGCGCTGAGGTCAGCCCCGTTCGTGGACATGATCGATGAGTCGCGCCACCGCATCCGGGTCGGTGTCCGGCCAGATCCCGTGGCCGAGGTTGAAGATGTGGCCGGGAGCGGACCCGGCCGCCTCGAGCACGGCATCGGCCTGACGCGCGAGCTCGGCCGGAGTGCCGAAAAGCGCCGCCGGGTCGAGGTTGCCCTGCACGGCCTTGCCGGGACCCAGGGTCCTGCGGACCTGCGACAGCGGCGTGCGCCAGTCGACGCCGACGACATCGACGTCCAGCCCCGCCACCTCCTCCATCAGGGCCGAGCCCTGGTTCACGTAGTAGATGAGCGGCACGCCGGTGGGCCGCAGCGCCGCGGCAGCGCGGCGCACCGCCGCGAGCGCGAAGCGGCGGAACTGCGGCGGCGCGAGCAGCCCCGCCCACGACTCAAACAGCATCAGGGCCTGCGCCCCCGCCGCCGCCTGCGCGGCGAGGTACTCGACCATCGCATCGGCGAGCACCGTGAGCAGGCGCTCCGCATCCTCGGGCTGGGCGTACAGGAAGCCGCGCGCGGCCGCGAACTCCTTCGAGGGACGCCCGCAGACGAGGTAGCACAGGAGCGTGAACGGGGCGCCTGCGAAGCCGATGAGCGGCACCCCCGAGGGGAGCCCGCTGCGCACCTGGCGGATGGTCTCGAGCACGAACGGCACGTCCCGCTCAGGCACCAGCGCCGGCAGCGCCTCGATCTGCGCGCGGGTGCGGATGGGACTCGCCACCACCGGGCCGGGCTCGAACTTGAGATCGATCCCCATGCCCTGGAGCGGCGTCATGATGTCGCTGAAGAGGATGGCGGCATCCAGCGGATAGCGCCGGATCGGTTGCAGCGTCACTTCCGCGGCCAGGTCCGCGGTGTGGGTGAGCGCCGCGAAGTCGACCTTGGCACGCAGCGCGCGGTACTCGGGGAGGTAGCGGCCGGCCTGGCGCATGATCCACACGGGCCGGTGAGCGGGCTTCTCGCGCCGGCAGGCGGCGAGGAATGCGGGGGTCGTGCCGCTCATGCGCGTAACCACGCGACGACCTGGGGCGCGAAATAACTGATGATGAGGTCGGCCCCGGCGCGGTGGATGCCGGTCAGGGTTTCCAGCACCGCCGCGCGCTCGTCGATCCAGCCGCGCTCGGCCGCGGCGCGGATGAGGCTGTATTCGCCCGAGACCTGGTAGGCGACCACCGGCACGCGCACCGCGTCGCGCACCTGCCGGATCACGTCGAGGTAGGGACCGGCCGGCTTCACCATCACCAGGTCCGCCCCCTCCTCCACATCGAGCAGCACCTCCCGCAATGCCTCGCGACCGTTGGCCGGGTCCATCTGGTACGAGCGGCGGTCGCCGAAGGCCGGCGCCGACTCGGCCGCCTCGCGGAACGGCCCGTAGAACGAGGAGGCGTATTTCGCCGCATACGACACGATCGGCACCTCGGACAGCCCCTCCTGATCCAGCAGGGCGCGGATGGCCGCGACCCGCCCGTCCATCATGTCGCTGGGTGCCACGGCATCGGCGCCCGCGCGCGCGTAGTTCAGGGCGACCTCGGCGAGCGTAGCCACCGAGGTGTCATTGTCGATCCGACCCTGGGGCGTCACGTGCCCGCAGTGGCCGTGGTCGGTGGCCCCGCACAGGCACACGTCCGCCCACACCATGAGCGCCGGCAGCGCCTTCTTGATCGCGGCGATGGCGCGGGCGGCGAGGCCCTCGCGGTCGCGGGCATCGCTCGCCTTGGCATCCTTGCGCTCGGGCGCGGCGAACAGCAGCACCGCGGTGACGCCGCCGGCGGCGACCTCGCGGGCGTGCTTCACCGCCTCGTCGACCGAGAGCTGGAAGATGCCCGGCATGCTCTGCACGGCGTGGCGCACGCCGCTGCCCGGCACGACGAACATCGGGTAGATGAACTGCTCGGGCCGCAGGTGAGTCTCGCGCACCATGCGGCGCCAGGTGTCGGACTGGCGGGTGCGGCGCGGGCGTACTTTGAGTGGCGACATGGTTCAGGCTCTCGAGGTCACGAGTCGATGGGTGGCGGCGGCAAGCGCCGCCAGGGTGGCGGAGGCGGCGAGCACGGCGTCCACGCCGCGCTCGCTGAGCGCCCGCGCGGTGGTGCGGCCGATGGCAACTGCGGGTGCCGCCCGCAGCAGCCGACCGAAGTCCTGGGTTCCCAGGGCCTGGGCAAGCTCGTCGACGGCGGAGGGACTCGCGAACGTGACCGCCGCGATCTCGTCGTGGGCAATGCGCGCGCGGCAATCCTCGACGTCGAGCGCGGCCGCGCCGGTGTGGTAAGCCTCCACCTGCTCGACCGCACAGCCCAGCTGCCTGAGGCCCGCCGCGAGCGTCGGCAGCGCGCGGGAGCTGGCCGGATACAGCACGCGCAGCCCGGCGCCGCCCCCGGGAAGTGCCGCGAAGGCGTCCACGAGCGCCGCGGCGTTCGCCTCCTCGGGCACGAGGTCGACGGTCCAGCCGCGCTGCGTGAGTACCTGCGCGGTGGCGTGGCCGACCGCCGCGACCTTAAGTCCCGGGGGCGGCTCGCTGCGCAACTCCAGGACGGCGGCGACCGCGTGGCGGCTCGCGAAGACGATCCAGTCGAACTGTCCCGGGGCCCCGAGCGCGGCGCGCAGCGCCGCGGGGGCGGCAGGCGTCACGCTGACGGCGGGCCAGTTGAGCACGGTAAGGCCGCGGCTCCTGAGCTCGCGGCTCAGCGGGCCGTCGGTGGGTTCATCGCGCGTCACCACGACGGCCCGGGACTCCGGGGCGCTCACGGCGCAGCCCCGGTGAGACGCGAGCGCTCGTGCGCGATCAGCGCACCCGCGCCGCGCGCGAGCAGGTCGTCCGCCAGCCGGATGCCGAGCGCCGCGGCGTCCGCGAGCGTAGCGGCGGCCTGCCCCTGGGCACGCACGTCGCGCCGCCCGTCGAGCGTGCACACCGTGGCCGAGCAGTGCAGCGCCTCCCCGCGCACGAAGGCGAGTGCGCCCAGGGGGACCTGGCAA
The DNA here is from genome assembly GCA_018241425.1 of Pseudomonadota bacterium. GTDB lineage: Bacteria > Pseudomonadota > Gammaproteobacteria > Steroidobacterales > Steroidobacteraceae > 13-2-20CM-66-19. The sequence goes on along the minus strand of JAFEDU010000003.1, from coordinate 376,905 downwards.
CCGCCCTCGATGCGCTTCAGGAGCGCGCGCTCGGCGGTGGCCGCAAGTCGCGAAGACGGGACGTCGAGGCGGCCGATGCGCGCGCGCGTCGCGGCATCGTCCGAGCGCGTGCACACGCCCACGATGCCCTGCGAGACGGCCGGCGGAAAGACCGCGGGATCCATTCGCTCGGTGATCGCGGCCCCGAGCATCAGGCGCTCGACGCCGGCCGTGGCCAGGATGATGGCGTCATAGTCGCCGCGGTTCAGGCGCTCGATGCGCGTCGGCACGTTGCCGCGCAGTTCCGCGTGCGTGAGGTCGGGGCGCGCGCGCGCCAGGAAGGCGCGGCGGCGCAGGCTGCTGGTGCCGACCCGCGCGCCGGCGGGAAGGCCGGCAAACGGCAGGCCGTCGCGGCTGAGGAAGGCATCGCGCGGATCGGCGCGCTCGAGCACCGCGCTGAGGTCGATCCCCTCTTCCAGCGTGGTGGCGAGGTCCTTGAGGCTGTGGACCGCGACGTCGATGCTGCCCTCGAGCAGTGCGCGGTCGATCTCCTTGGTGAAGAACGCCCGGCCGCCGGCCTGCCACAGCGGCACCTCGGTCTGCAGGTCGCCCGAGGTGCGGATGTGCACGATCTCGAGCGGCACGGCGTCCGGCTGCACCGCCAGCAGGTCGCGCACGTGATGCGCCTGCCACAGCGCCAGCGCCGAGGCCCGGGTTCCGATGCGCAGCGGCTTGACGCTCATGGCTCTCCGTCCTTCAGGAACCGGTAACCGACGCCCCACACGGTGAGGAAGTGGCGCGGCTGCGCGGGGTCGCGCTCGAAGCGCTTGCGCAGGCGCAGGATGAAGTTGTCAACGGTGCGCGTGGAGGGAAACACGTCGTAGCCCCACACCTTCTCGAGCAGGTCCTCGCGCGAGACGATCTCCCCGCCGTGCTCGGCGAGCACCTTCAGGATCATCGCCTCCTTCTCGGTGAGTTCCTGGCTCTCGCCGTTGAAGTTGCGGCCGCGGAAGGCGCGGAAGTCGACCTCGTTACCCCCGAAGGTCAGGACCGCGGTGGCCTGGGTCGCAGACACGCTGTTGTACCAGTCCCAGCGCCGCAGGATCGCGCGCACCCGCAGCAGGAACTCCTGCAGGTGGAAGGGCTTGGCGAGGTAGTCATCGCCCCCGGACTCCAGCCCCCGCACGCGGTCGGCCGGGTCCCCGCGCGCGGTCAGGAACAGGACCGGCGTGTTGTTGCCCTGCGCGCGAAGTTCCCGGCACATCGCGAAGCCGTCCATGCCCGGCAGCATCACGTCGAGGACGATCAGGCCGCAGGAATGCGAACCGAGCCATACGAGCGCCTGCTCGGCATCGCCTGCGCCCTGGACCGCGTAGCCCTCCGCACGCAGGTTCTCGAGCACGCCCGCCGAGAGGTGCGGGTCATCCTCGACGACCAGGACCTGGGGCACGCTGCCGCTCACGTCGCCTGCCCCTGGGCGGCCGGCCAGGTGAGCACGAAGCGCGCGCCGCGGCCGGCGCCGTCGCTGTGGGCGCTGACGCGGCCGTGGGCGAGCTCCATCACCCGGCGCACGATGAAGAGCCCGAGCCCCGTCCCGTAGGTCGCGGTCCCGCTGCGGGGCTTGAGGCGCGTGAACTTCTGGAAGAGCCGCTCGGCATCGGCGGGGTCGAAGCCGATCCCGCTGTCCTCGACCGCGAGCTCCACCTCGCCGGTGAGCGGGCGCGCGGTGACCGCCACCGTGCCACCGCCGCCGGGGGCGACCGCAGCCAGCGCGTTCTCGAGGAGGTTGCGCACCACGACGTCGAGGGCGAGCGGATCGCTCATCACGTACAGCTCGGGTGCGATCTGCGTCGTGAGCGTGACGTGCGCGCCGCGCGCCCGCTCCTCGAGCTGCCCCACCACGCGGCCGACGGTGCCGGCCAGCTGCAGGGGCTCGCTCCTGAAGTTGACGCGTCCGCGCTCCAGGCGGGCGCTCTCCAGGATCTGGGTCACCATGAGTTCCATGCGCGCCAGGTCCGCGAGCATGCGGTCGATGAGCACCCGGGCCTGCTCCGGCGGCGGGGTGCGCAATGCGAGGGTCTCCAGCGAGAGCTGCAGGCTTGCGAGCGGGGTCTTGAACTGGTGGCTGACGAGCGCGAGGAAGCTGTCCTGCTCCTCGTGCACCCGGCGCTCGGCGCGCAGGGCGCGCGCGATGACCGCGATGCACAGGCCGAGCGCGATCAGGAAGAACGCGCCCTCCCAGGCGTACTGGCGCTGGCGGCTCAGTTCCTCGTTGGCGAAGCCTGCGATCACCGCCGCATCCGGGGCAGCTCGCCCGTTCGCGAGCGCGACGCGTGGCAGGTGCACCTGCACCTGCGCCGCAGGCACGCCGGCATCCAGCAGCGCCTGCGCCGCCCCGACCTCGGTCTGGTAGGCGGTGCGCGCGGCGGCGACGGCCTGGTGCGTGTAGTTGCGCTGGTCGAACAGCCACCAGCCCACCTGGACCACCGACACCAGGACCAGGGCGAGCGTCGTGAGCTGGAAGACGCGCGTCGACTTCATGTCACCGCCGGCAGGGCATCCGCCAGCGCCTGCGTGAAGCGCTGCAGGTGGGCACGCGTGTGGGCGAGCGACAGGAAGCAGGCCTCGTAGGCCGAGGGCGGCAGGTACACGCCGCGGGCCAGCATCGCGTGGAAGAGCTGCGCGAACCGGCCGCTCTCGCGCTCCGTCAGCGTCGCCGCGGCCCTGGGGGCGCCGGCCTCGTTGAAGGCCATCCAGATCAGCGACCCCTGGCGCACCAGGTGCACCGGGAACGGCGCGCGCTCGAGCACCGGGCGCAGCAGCGCCTCGAGTTCGGCGCCGGTGCGCTCCAGCTGCTCCCAGCCCTGGCTGCGCTCGAGCACGTCCAGCGTGGCAAGGCCCGCGGTCATGGCAACCGGATTTCCCGAGAGCGTGCCGGCCTGGTAGGTATCACCCTCGGGCGCGAGGCGCGACATGATGCGCCGCGGCCCGCCGAAGGCCCCGACCGGCATGCCACCGCCGATCACCTTGCCGAAGGTCGCGAGGTCCGGGGTGATGCCGTAGAGCTCGGCGGCACCGCCGCGCGCGAGGCGGAACCCCGAGATCACCTCATCGAAGATGAGGAGCGTGCCGTGCTCGCGCGTCAGCTGGCGCAGCGCCGCCAGGAACTCCCGCCGCTGCAGCAGGAGGCCGTGGTTGGCCGGCACCGGCTCGATGATCACGGCGGCGATGCGCGCGCCCTGGCGCGCGAACAGCGCGCGCGCGGCTGCCTCGTCGTCCAGGGGCAGCACGCAGGTGCAGGCGGTGAAGGCCTCGGGCACGCCGGCCGAGGACGGCTTGCCGAAGGTCGCAAGGCCCGAGCCGGCCGCCACCAGCAGGTGGTCGGCGTGGCCGTGGTAGCAGCCGGCGAACTTCACGATCAGGTCACGCCCGGTATAGGCACGCGCGAGGCGGATGGCGCTCATCACCGCCTCGGTCCCCGAGGAGACGAAGCGCACCTGCTCGATGCCGGGGTAACTGGCGACCACGCGCTCGGCCAGGGCGACTTCCGGCTCGCAGGGAGCCCCGAAGGTCGTGCCGCGCCCGAGGGCCTCGCGCACGGCACCAGCCACGTCCGGGTGGGCATGGCCTGCGATCAGCGGGCCCCAGGAACCGACCATGTCCAGGTAGGTGCGGCCATCCGCATCCGTCACTTCCGCACCCGCGGCGCGGGTGATGAAGAGCGGCGTGCCGCCCACCGCGCGGAAGGCGCGCACCGGGGAACTGACCCCGCCGGGGATGACCTTCAGGGCACGGGCGTAGAGGGCCTCGGAGTTGGGGTAGCGGGCTTCGGTCGAGTCGGTCATGTCTTTTCCGTGTCGGTTCGGGTTCGGCCGGCGCGCGCGGCGTCGAAGAACGCCTCCAGCGCATCCGGTTCGGCATGCAGTGCGGCCGCCCGCAGCCCCGCGATCGGCAGGTGCGCGAGGCGGTGCGCCAGGGTCGCGGCGAGGCGCTCGAGCTGGCTGCGCTGCTCGGGGTCCAGTGTACGCAGGCCGTGCTCCAGAGCGTATGCCACCTCGCGCGCCGCGATCTGCTCGAAGCGCTCGCGCAGGTCGGCGAGCTGGGGACCGAAGGCGCGGGTGGCGAGCTCGCTGCGCAGGTGGTTGAGGCGCTCGTCGATGGCGGCGCGGACCGGGGCCAGGCGCATGAGTTCGCCCAGGCGGCGCTGCTGGGCGGCGTCGATGAGGTCGCTCATGCCCACGCGGGGGACACCGGCGCGTTTGGCCACCGCCGGGTCCACGTTCGGAGGCACCCCGAAATCGATGAGCAGTGAGCCGCCGCGTGCCGGCAGCCGCTGCAGAGTGTCCTGGTCGAGCACGGGCTCGCCACCGCCGGCGGCGAGCACCAGGGCCGCCACTTCCTCGGGCTGGCGGCGAAAATCCGCGAGCGATTGCCAGCGGGCTCCCACCGTGGCGGCAAGCTCCGCCGCCGTCTCCGCGGTGCGGTTGACGATGAGCAGTGGCAGCTGCGACTGCGACAGGCGCAGCGCGCAGCGGCGCGTCATCGGCGAAACCCCGATGAGCGCGACGCAACCGGCGCGGCCGTCCAGGTGCCGCAGCACCCGCTCGGCCGCCAGGTCCCCAAGCGAGGGGGAGCGTACGCCGCCGGACAGGCGATGCACGCGCCGCGACATCGCGAGCGCCTCGCCCATCACGCGATCAAGGACCGGACCGCTCGCCTGCGCATCGCGCGCCTCTTCCCAGGCCAGTCGCAGCTGGGAGGCGATTTCCTGCTCGCCGGTCTGCGCCGAGTCCAGCCCGCAGGCGAGGAGAAAGAGGTGTTCTACCGCCGCCTCCCCGGTCCAGGCGCGCAGGAGGCGCCCCGCCTCGCCGTTCACCGGTTCGCGCCCGGTGAGCGCACGGAACACGGCATTGCGGGCATCGCCCGCGACCGCGGCGGCGTCGGTGGCGAACACCACCTCGACGCGGTTGCAGGTGCCGAGGTAGAGAATCTCGGCAGCGCCGAGTGAGGTCCGCAGCGCACCCAGATGGCCCGCGATCTCGGCCCGGGGGAGCGAGAAGCGCGCCACGTCCTCCACGCCCGCGTGGCGATAGGACAGGCCGACCACGCCGATCTGGTGCATGCGCTAGCTTAGCGCCCGCTGCGCCCCCCGAATGTCACCGAACGGTCACGGGCGTGAGAGCCACGACGCACTTGCCGTCCCGGAGGGGGCCCGTGGAAGTTGCAGTGCACCGCGGGCGGGGGCAAGGTAGCCCTCGCATTTAAGATCACCAAGAACCTGACAAAGGTCCGCCGCCATGCTCCAGATCCGTGGTTGCCTTGCATTCCTTGCCCTGGCCAGCCTGTGCATCGGCCCGGCCCTCGCCGCCGACGCGCCGCCGAAGCCCCGCGCCCGCGACCTGGGCGTCCCGTTCGACGGCACCCCGGGGCCGAACAATGCCATCACCGACGTGGCCGGCGTCCTGGTCGGGCATACCACCCTCATCCAGGGGTCGGGCAAGCTCGTGGTGGGCAAGGGCCCGGTGCGTACCGGGGTCACCGCCGTGTTGCCGCGCGGCCTGGACTCGATCCAGCGCTTCTCCTTCGCCGGCTGGTTCACCGAGAACGGCAACGGCGAGATGACCGGTACCACCTGGGTGGAGGAATCCGGTTTCCTCGAAGGTCCGGTCATGATCACCAACACCCACAGCGTCGGGGTGGTACGCGATGCCGTCATCGCGTGGCGCGTCGCCCACGGCCCGGAGGATGCCACCGGCGCCTGGTGGTCGCTGCCCGTGGTCGCCGAGACCTGGGACGGCTGGCTGAACGACATCAACGGCTTCCACGTGAAGCCCGAGCACGTGTTCAAGGCCCTGGACGGCGCCCATTCCGGGCGGGTCGAGGAAGGCAACGTGGGCGGCGGCACGGGCATGATCTGCAACGGCTACAAGGGCGGCATCGGCACCTCGTCGCGCCACCTCGCGGACAAGGACGGGGGCTACACTGTCGGCGTGCTCGTGCAATGCAACTACGGCACGCGCGCTAACCTGCGCATCGCCGGCATCAACGTCGGGCGCGAGATCCCGAGCGAGGACCCCTACGCCTTCGTGCCGTCCGACCTCGCCGAGCGCGGCTCGATCATCGTGGTGGTGGCCACCGACGCTCCGCTCCTGCCCCACCAGCTCAAGCGCCTCGCCAAGCGCGTGTCCCTCGGCCTGGGACGCAACGGCAGCATCGCCGGCAACGGCTCGGGCGACATCTTCATCGCCTTCTCGACCGCCAATCCCGACGCCAGCAACACCTCCCAGGTGGCGCAGCTGCAGATGGTGCCGAACGACTCGCTCGATCCGATTTTCGCAGCCACCGTGCAATCCACCGAGGAGGCAGTCGTGAACGCCATGGTCGCCGCCGAGGACATGACCGGCATCGACGGGCACCATGTCCGCGCCCTGCCGCACGAACAGTTACGCGAGGTGCTGCGCCACTACCAGCGCCTCGCGGAGTCCGCACCATGAACGCACGTCGCCTGTCCCTCGCCCTGGGTCTTGCGCTCTCCGCCGCTTTGCCAGGAATCGCGCTCACCGCGGATGTCCACGATGTGGTGATCATCAACGGCGTGATCTACGACGGTTCCGGAAGCGCGCCGCGGCACGGAGACCTCGCCATCGACGGCGACCGGATCACCTACCTCGGCGCCCACCACGACCTCAAGGGCCGGCGCACCATCGATGCACACGGACAGGCCGTGGCGCCGGGCTTCATCAACATGCTGGCCCACCCCGAAGAGTCCTTCTTCGCCGACGGACGCGCGCTCTCGGATCTGACGCAGGGCGTCACCCTGGAGGTCATGGGCGAGGAGTCCATGGGGCCGCTCAACGACGAGATGAAGCACCTGATGGTGCAACGGCAGATCGACGTCAAGTTCCCGGTCACGTGGACCACGCTCGGGGAGTACCTGGAAGTCCTCGAACATCGGGGCATCAGCCCCAACGTCGCTTCCTTCGTGGGTGCACCCACGGTGCGCACCTACGTGCTCGGGGAGTCGGACGTGCAACCCACCGCCGCTCAGCTCGACCAGATGCGCACGCTCGTGCACGGCGCCATGGAAGAAGGAGCCATGGGCCTTACCACCATGCTGATCTACGCCCCGGCGACCTATGCCCACACCCCCGAACTCGAGGCGCTGGCCAAGGAGTCGGCCCGCTGCGGCGGCATTTACACCGCCCACATGCGCAGCGAAGGCGACCACATCGGGGAAGCGCTCGAAGAGACGATCCAGATCGCCCGCAGCAGTGGCGCTCCGGCCGAGATCTACCACCTCAAGCTCGCCGGACGTGACAACTGGTCCAAGCTCGATGACGTCGTCGCCCGGATCAACGCCTCGCGGGCGGCCGGCGTGCGCATCTCGGCCAACATGTACACCTACACCGCGGGAGCCACGGGCCTGGATGCCGCGATGCCGACCTGGGTACAAAGCGGTGGCCTCGAGGCCTGGATCAAGCAGCTGAAGGATCCCGCCGTGCGTGCCCGGGTCATTGCCGAGATGCGTGATCCGCACCCGAAGGGATGGGAAAACCTCCTCGTCAAGGCCGGCCCCGAGGGTACGTTGCTGCTGCAGCTGAAGAACCCGGCACTCAAACCGCTGACCGGCCGCACGCTCGCCGACGTGGCCCGTGAGCGGGGCGTCTCGCCCGAGGACGCCGCGATCGACCTGGTCATCGAGGATGGCACGCGGGTGGGAGTGGCCTACTTCCTGATGAGCGAGGACAACGTGCGCCGCGAAGTCGCGCTGCCCTGGGTCAGCTTCGGGTCGGACGAGGCCGGCGAGGCACCGGAGGGTGTCTTCCTGCTGTCGGCGGCGCACCCGCGCGCGTACGGCAACTTCGCGCGCGTGTTTGCGCAGTACGTGCGCAAGGATCACGTGCTCAGCGTCGAGGAAGCAGTGCGCAAGCTGGCTGCGTTGCCCGCAGATAATCTCTCGATCAAGGACCGTGGCCGCCTGCGGGTCGGCAACTACGCGGATGTCGTGGTCTTCGATCCGGCGACCATCCAGGACCATGCGACCTACGCGAAGCCCCACCAGCTCAGCACCGGCGTGAGTTATGTGATCGTGAACGGCCAGCTTGCCGTCGATGACGGAGTCGCTACCGGTGCGCACAGCGGACGCATCGTGCGCGGGCGCGCATGGAAGGGTTATCCCGACGGCGGCTGTCGCAAGGACGCGCACGACTGGACCTGGAGTCCGTAGACAACCTCTATGTTGCGGTGCGACGCGACGGGTTATGTGCTCCTCAGGTACCGGGCGCCGGGCTCCGGCCCGTGGTGGGATACGCAGCAACACCGCCGCGTCTGCCCGAAGGTGCAGACCGCGCTGGGGGACGCGCAACGAACCTTGAGCCCGTGCGAGCGCATGCGGCGGGATGGCAGGTCGACCCGCACAAGATCGGCGTGATCGGGTTTTCGGCGAGCGGACACCTGGTGGCCGCGGTCAGCACGCATTTCGATCACCGCTCCTATGCGCGCGTGGATGCCGCGGACGACCTCAGCTGCCGCCGGGATTTCGTGATCGCGCTCTACCCCGGACACTTGTGGGTGCACGAGGACGAGGACCCCCGCCACCGGCAACGAGACCGACTTGTGGCTGCGGCCCGAGATCCACGCCCGTACGGATTTGCCGCCGACCTTCCTGCTCCGGGCGCAGAACGACACGACCGACGGAGTGGAGCAATCCCGCGCTGAAGACAGCGGGAGTCCCCGTGGAGATGCATCTCTACGCCCGGGGCGGTCATGCGTTCGGGCTCCGCCACAGCGAGGCGGCGATCGGTCGCTGGCCTCAGCTGGTGGAGGCCTGGCTGAAGACCCTCGGGATAATCGAGCATCCGCCGCCGTGATCGGCATGCGGGCGCTCCGCGGACCGCGACCGGCGGGACGCCCGGGCGCTCAATGACCCGGCTTTTTCGCCGGCGCACACGTGGCGTCGACCACTTCGCGCACGCGACGCGCCCGCGTCTCGGGCTTTGAAGCCTCGTCAATGCGCCGGATCATGTAGTTCCTGCGCCCGGGAGTCAGGGCGTTGAAGCGGGCGAGCGCCTTCTTGCGGCGCAGGGCGGCGGACAGGTCCCGCGGAATCTCGATGTCCGCGCGATCAAGGATCGTGATCTCCACCCGTACACGATCACACTCCTCGAGACCCGGATCGCGACGCACCCTCTTCCGGACGCGAATGAAATGCCGCCCACCGCCGGCGGGGAACAGGCTGACCTTGAAGGATGCCGAATCGTTGAGCCGCGCCATGACCAGGACGGCGCGCCTCGTGCCCAACGCCTCGGTGACGTCCGCCGGGACGGCGAGGGCGCAATAGTCCATGCCCTGCGCCCAGTTCTGGAGAGTCGAGGTGAACCTCAGCTTTCGTCCGGGCTTGGGCTGGGCGCTCATAGCTGTGAGAAAAGTCCTTGGGACCCCGCCCTGAGACATCGGCGCGAGAGAAGTGGAGCGGGTGATGGGAATCGAACCCACGTTAGCAGCTTGGGAAGCTGCAGTTCTACCATTGAACTACACCCGCGGCCTCTTCTAAATCAGCTACTTACGTATCCCAGAGCATGCGCCCTGGAGGCCGGAAGCAAGGTGCGCCACGCGTCGCTCGGGGCCGCTACTCTACCAAGCCACGGCGCCGCGTGCGAAATCCTCGGCGCCGGCCCCCGCGATGCCTAGGCCCGCGCAATTGCATCCGCGCGCGGCTGGCGTTCAAATGCCGACCACCAACACGTGGATGGCGGGGGACGCATTCGATGGCATCCGCGGCTGTTATTCCGCACCGGCAGCTCATCTGGCGCGACGCACCGGTATGGCCCTTCCTCTGGCGCGGCGCATTGCCGACTGCCGTGCTGGCACTCATCGCCCTTTATGCGCTGGGGCCCCTGGCCCACGAGGGCATCCAGGGCACCCTCGAGCGCGAGGTCCGCGAACAGCTCGCCAGTGCGGGCATGGCTTGGGTCGGTGTCTCGGTTTCCGGCCAGGCGGTGAAGCTCGCCGGCGTCGAGCCCGCGGCGGGCGACGGCGAGCGTGCCCTCCTCGCCGCCCGCAACACGACCTGTCCGACGTGGCTCGGCCGCCAGCGGTGCGCGACCAGCGTCACCGGCGACTTCCTGCCGCCGGTTGCCACCCCCGAGCCGGTAGCGGCGGCGCCTGCGTCCACCGCCCAGCCCGTACCGGTGCCACCAACTTCCGCGCCAGCGGCCGCCGCGGTCGCTGCCACCGCAAAGCCACTCACGCGCGCCGGCTGCGAGACCTCGCTCGCGAGCCTGCTCGCCTCCGAGCAGGTCGAGTTCGCGAGCGGCAGCGCCAGGATCACGGCGCGGAGCAGCGCGCTGCTCGACAAGCTCGCACACCAGGTCAAGGCCTGTCCGGGCAAGATCCGCATCGAGGGTTACACCGACACCGTGGGCCGCGGCCGCGTGAACCAGCACCTGAGCGCGGAACGCGCCCAGGCAGTGCGCAGGGCGCTGATCGCCCGCGGCGTCCCGCCCTCGCGCCTGACGGCCAAAGGCTACGGCGCGCGGCATGCGATCGCGGACAACACCACCGAGGCCGGTCGGGCGAAGAATCGCCGCATCGAGTTCCACACCGTCAACGGCAAGTAGCCGCAAGGTTCCACGGGAGCTGCCATGGGATTTCTGCTGATCAAGATCCTGTTACTGCTGGTGCTGGCCGCGGGCAGCGGCGCATTCGTCGCGCGCTGGTGGTTCCGACGGCACTACGAGGACGTCACGCTCGAGTACGCGCGGGCGCGCGAGGAGTGGCAGGCGTGGCGCCACAGCTTCGAGGAGCGCCTGGCGGCGCGTCCGGAGGTGGACCTGGATCCGATCACCGATCAGATCGCCTCGGTGCAGGCCGCCGTGACCGAGCTGCCGCCACCCGAGCGCGTCAACCTGGGACCGCTGGAGGAGCGCCTCGAGGTCCTGGGCGAACGCATCGACGGCATCCGGATCCCGGCGCCGCCGGACCTCGGGAGCATCGATGCGCGGCTGACCGCGATCGAGCATGCGCTGTTCCCGCTGCAGTCGCGCCTGGATGAACTGACCGGGGCCGTGCGTGGGCTGCACCCGCGCGATGCGGCCCCGGCAGTTCCCGAGTCGGCGCCGGCGGCAGCACTGGAGCACGACGAGGAGCCGCCGGCTGCGATCACCGTGGAGGCGCACGCCGGTGAGGTGGAGGATAGCGAAGGCCTCGACGACTCCCCGGACGAGGAACTCGACGATGACATGGTGCGCCGCGGGAGCCGCAACCTGCTCAAGCAGCCGGCACTCGGCAAACCCGATGACCTCAGCCGCATCAAGGGCGTCGCCAAGGTCATGGAGCGCACGCTGCACAACATCGGCGTGTTCTATTTCTGGCAGATCGCCGAGTGGACGCCGGAAGACGTCCGCCAGGTCGAGGACCAGATCGAGGGCTTCCACCGCCGGATCGAGGACGATGACTGGGTGGGACAGGCGGTCGAACTCGCGCAGCAGCCGAGCGCGATACCGCGGCCCAAGGGTCATTGAGGCACGCACACGGGGACGGCCCCTTGCTCCCCTCCTGACCTCGTGAGCTCGTGAGCAGTATCGGCGACATAGATCCTGTCGTGCCGGCGCGCGCCGTGTGCGTCTACTGCGCCTCGAGCCGCAGCTCCCATCCTCAATACCGCGAAGCCGCCGGGCGGCTGGGTGGCGTGCTCGCGAGTGCCGGCATCGCCATCGTGTACGGCGGCGGCGCCGTGGGGTCGATGGGGGCCCTGGCCGACGGCGCCCTGGCGGCCGGTGGCCGCGTAATCGGGATCCTGCCGCGCTTCATGGCGGACCTGGAATGGGGCCACCCACGCCTGTCAGAGCTCGAGCTGGTCGAGGACATGCGCACCCGCAAGCACCGGATGCTGGCACTGTCGCAGGCCGCGATCGCGCTGCCCGGGGGCTCGGGGACGCTCGAGGAGCTGCTCGAGGCGATCACGCTCAAGCGCCTCGGCCTCTACCTGAACCCCATCGTGCTGGTGAACACGCGCGGCTTCTTCGACCCGCTGGTGACGCTGCTGCGCCATGCGGTCGATGAGCATTTCATGGACACGCGGCACCTCACAATGTGGCAGACCGTAGCCACCCCCGAGGAGGTTCCCGCGGCCCTCGCCGCGGCGCCGCGCTGGAGCGCGGATAGCCGCAGCTTCGCCGCCGTCTGATTCGCTAGGCCTTCGCCGCGCGCGCGGCCGCCAGGTCGAACGGCAGCGACCGCAGCTTGAGCCCGGTCGCCATACGTACTGCATTTGCCACCGCGGGCGCGATCGGCGGCGTACCCGGCTCGCCGACGCCCGAGGGCGGATTGGCCGAGGGCACGATGTGGACCTCGATCACCTTCGGCATCTCGTTCATGCGCAGCACCTGGTACTGGTGGAAGTTGGTCTGGTCCACCTTGCCGCCCGTCAGCGTGATCTTTCCGTGCAGTGCCGCGGACAGCCCGTAGCCGATGCCGCTCTGCATCTGCGCGCGGATGACGTCCGGGGTGACTGCGATGCCGCAGTCGACCGCGCAGACCACCCGGTCGACGCTGATCTTGTCGCCGCTGACGGTGACTTCCGCGACCTGGGCGACGACGGTGCCGAAGGACTCGTGCACCGCCACCCCGCGTCCGCGACCCGGCTGCTTGGCGAAGGGCTGGTCCCAACCTGCCTTTTCCGCGGCGAGCTTCAACGCCGCCGCGTGGCGCGGGTGCTTGCCCAGGTGCTTCAGGCGGAACGCCACCGGATCCTCGCCGGCTGCCTGCGCCAGCTCGTCGATCATGACTTCCTTGGAGTACGCCATGTGCGAGTGGCCGACGGAGCGCCACCACAGCACCGTCACCGGGCTCTTGGTCGGCGTCCACGAGACATGGGCATGCTCGAGGTCGTACTGCTCGGGCGCGTTGCCCTCGATCGCCGTCGGATCCACGCCGTCCTTGATCATGGCGGCAAACGGGGTGCCCGACATGATCGACTGTCCCACCACGCGCTGGCGGTAGGCAACCTCGCCGTTCTTGCCGAGGCCCGCCGTGATGTGGTGAAGCTTCAATGGGCGGTACTTGCCGCCGGTGATGTCGTCCTCGCGCGTCCAGATCAGGCGCACGGGGTACTTGCCGCCCACGGCCTTCGCGATCGAGGTGACCTCGACGATGTAGTCCGACTCGGGGTTGGCGCGGCGACCGAAGGTGCCCCCGGCGGCGAGCGTGTGGATGGTCACCTGCTCGGGCTTCAGTCCCACCTGCGCGGCGGCATTCATCTGGTCGATGGTCTGGAACTGGCACCCGGCCCAGATCTCGCACTTGTCCGGCTGCAGGTTGCAGACCGCGGTGAGCGGCTCCATGGGCGCATGCGCGAGGTACGGGAACTCGAACTCGGCCTCGATGCGGTGCGCCGCGTGCGCGAGCGTGCCGTCGACGTCACCGTGCTGGCCGGCAACCACCGCGTCCTTGCCGCGCGCCAGCGCGCGGTAATCCCGAAGCATCTCGGCAGTGCCACGCTTCTCGGCCCCCGACTCGTCCCAGACGACCTTCAGCGCCTCGCGTCCCTTCTTGGCCGAGTACATGTCGCGGCCGATCACCGCGACCCCGCGCGGCACCGTCACGACGTCCACCACCCCGTCCACGGCCCTGGCCTGGGACGCATCGACGCTCTGTACCTTGCTGCCAAAGAGCGGCGGACGCATCACCACCGCGGTCATCATGCCCGGCAGCGTCACGTCGATCGCGAACTGCTGCGTGCCGGTCGACTTGGCCTTCGAGTCCAGGCGCGGCAGCCGCTGCGCCTGCGCGCCGATGAGCCTGAAGGCCGCCGGGTCCTTGAGCGTCACTTCGCCCGGCACCCTTTCGCGGGCGGCGAGGGAGGCGAGCTCGCCGAAGCTCGCCTTGCGGTTTTTGCCGGCATGCGCGACGACGCCCGAGCTCACGGTCACCTCCGCCGGCGGCACGTCCCACGCCCGGGCGGCCGCGGCGACCAGCATGGCGCGCGCGGTGGCGCCGGCCTGACGCAGCTGGTTCCACGAGTTCGCGACCGCGGTCGAGCCGCCGGTCCCCTGCACGCTGCCCTTGGGGTCGAAGGCGAAGTTGCCGTACTGCGGCACCTGCGCCGGTGCGCTCTCGGCGCGCATCTGGCTCCAGTCGGCGTCCAGCTCCTCGGCGACGATCGCCGGCAGCCCGGTCCAGACACCCTGGCCCGCCTCGACGTGCTTGCAGATGACGGTGACGGTGTTGTCCGGATCGATGCGCACGAACGGCATCGACAGGGGGCCTGAGGCCGCGGTGTCCGGCCCCTTGCCTGCGGGCGCACAGCCCGGCAGCAGCACGCCGAGGGTGAGTCCGCTGCCGGCGAGGCTCGTGAGCTTCAGGAACTGGCGGCGCGACAGCTCGGCCGGTCCTGGGGCGGCAGTGAGGGCGAGGCTGCGGAAGTATCTCGAATCCATGGCGTGACTCCTTGCGCTTCAGCCCTGGGACGGGGCGGCGGCCAGCTGGTCGGCGGCCTGGTGGATGGCGCTGCGGATGCGGGCGTAGGTCGCGCAGCGGCAGATGTTGCCGCTCATCGCCTGGTCGATGTCCGCGTCCGAGGGCTTGGCGTTGCCGGCGAGCAGCGCCGCGGCCGACATGATCTGGCCGCTCTGGCAGTAGCCGCACTGCGGCACGTCGAGCCCGATCCAGGCCGCCTGCACCGCCTTGCCGGCGGGGGTCGCGAGCCCCTCGATCGTGGTCACCTCTTTGCCCTCGATGGCGGCCACCGGAGTGATGCAGGAGCGCGTCGCCTGTCCGTCGATGTGGACCGTGCAGGCCCCGCACAGCGCCATGCCGCACCCGAACTTGGTGCCGGTGAGTTGCAGGTGGTCGCGCAGCGCCCACAGGAGCGGCATGTCCGGCGGCACGTCGAGCTCGTGCGCCTCGCCATTGATGGTGAATTTGGTGGCCATGAGCTGACTCCCTGGGGGTTCCCCGCGTTGCGACCTTGATGCCTGCCCCGGCAAGGCAAGCGATATGCATTTTTTGCGCGCATCGCTTTTTCCCGCCATACCTCGTTTGAGGGACGAAACGCTGCGTTGCACCGGGAGGTCCGTGCATCCGGGAGGCCAGCCCGGCCGTACATACCCACGTGAGCACTTCGCTTTCACCTCTCCTGGCCGCCCTGGCCGGTGCGCTGCTGCCCGCGGGCCCATCCCCGGCCGCGGCGGGTCCGGCCATGGAGGCCGGGCATCGCTGGCACTTCGCCGTGTCGCTCGACGGCCGCCCCATCGGCTGGCACGACTTCACGGTTTCGGGAGGCCCCGACGAGGCCACGGTGGACAGCGAGGCGCACTTGCGCGTTACCGCTCTTCTCATCCCGGTCTATCGCTATGAACACCGGGACTACGAGCGCTGGCGCGGCGGATGTCTCAGCCAGATCGACGCACGGACGAGCGAGGATGGCCACGAGTACATCGTGCACGGGCAAAAGGACGACAACGCCTTCAGGGTGCATGGCCCTTCGGGGCCCGCCGCGCTGCAGGGATGCGTGCGCAGTTTCGCGTACTGGGACCGTCAGCTGCTCCAGGGGGGCCGGCTGCTCAACGCCCAGACCGGGCGCTACGAGCCCGTCGCCCTGACCCACCTGCCGGACGAACCGGTGCTGGTCCGGGGGCGCACGGTACCGGCTGAACACTACGCGCTCGAGGCACAGGCATTCCGCGTGGAGCTCTGGTACTCGCCGCAGGGCGAATGGCTCGCGCTGGCCAGCCGCACCGCCGAAGGGAGGCAGATTCGCTATGAGATTCCACCTTAACCCCGCATTGATCGCCGGCGCACTCGCCACCCTGCTGGCAGGCTGCAGCAGCAACCCACCGCTCCCGGTCGTGGCGCGCGTCGACCTGCCGCGCTTCATGGGCCCCTGGTACGTCATTGCCGCGATCCCGACCCGTATCGAGCGCAACGCGTACGACGCGGTGGAGTCCTATCGCCTGGGCGAGGACGGACGGGTTTTCACTACCTTCACGTTCCGCGAGGGAAGCTTCGACGGTCCGCTGCGCCGCTACGAACCGGTAGGGTTCGTCGACCCCGCAAGTCACGGCGCGGTGTGGGGGATGCGCTTCGTGTGGCCGATCCGCGCCGACTATCGGGTCATGTACCTCGATGACGCCTACACGCAGACCATCATCGCCCGGCAGAAGCGTGACTACGCCTGGATCATGGCGCGCAAGCCGCAGATCCCGGACTCCGACTACCAACAGCTGGTCGGTCGGCTCTCCCAGGCGGGCTATGACGTGAGCCTCCTGCGGCGGGTCCCTCAGCGCGCGGAACGCTGATGTGCCGGCGGCTCCCGCTTGCGTCGCGCCGCAACACCGTGGCATATAAACGCCAACGCCGGGGGAGCGATGTCCATGCGGTATCCGAATGCCTGATCCCAACACAGCCGCGGCCTCCCCCGAGGCGCTGCTCGCGCAGGTGGCACTCGGCAACCGGGGCGCCTTCGAGGCCCTCTACCGCAGCACCTGCGACCGCCTGTTCGGCATCTGCGTGCGCGTCCTCAGCAACCGCGCCGAGGCCGAGGAGGTGCTGCAGGAAGTGTTCACCAGCGTGTGGCGCAAGGCCTCCCAGTACCAGCCCGGCCGCGCCAGCGCGATGAGCTGGCTCGGCATGATGGCGCGTAACAAGGCGATCGACCGGCTCCGGACTCACCCGGAGCGCTCGAGCCTCACCTCCCTGGACCTGGCCGCCGAGGTCCCGGACCCCGGGGCCTCGCCCGCGCAGGCCGTCGAGACGCTGGCCGAGAGCGCCCGCCTCAATCGCTGTCTCGAGGAGCTGGAGGACAAGCGCCGCACCCTCATCCGGGCGGCCTTCTTCGGCGGCTTCACCTACGAGGAGCTGGCCCGGCGCGCCGAGGCGCCGCTCGGCTCGGTCAAGAGCTGGATCCGCCGCGGACTGGCACAGCTGCGCAGCTGTCTCGAGACATGAGCGCCGACCTCACCCCACCGCCTGCGGGCCCCGAGGCTGGGCCGCCCGATGACGACGTGCTCGCCGGCGAGCTCGTGCTGGGCGTGCTGTCGGGGCCGGAGCGCGCACGGGTGCAGGCACGCGGCGAGCGCGAACCGGACTTCGCGGCCCGCATCGCGGCCTGGGAGCGGCGCCTGTCGCCCTGGCTGTCCGGCTATGCCACCGTCACGACGCCCGCACACCTGTGGCCCGAGCTGACGCGGCGCCTGGGCTGGACGTCGGAGCCTGCGCGCACCGGGCTGTGGGGAAGCCTTACGCTATGGCGTGCGGCGACCGCGCTCGCCCTCCTGGCCGTGCTCGGCGTCTGGGTCCTGCGCGCGCCCTCCCCGCCGGTTACCACCGCGGCGCAGGAAGCCGCCGCCGCGAAGCCCGTCACCACCCTGGCGCGCGATGACGGCACGCCCGGGTGGCTGGCGTCGGTCGACCGCTCGCGCGGCACCGTACTGATGGTCCCCGTACCGGCAAGCCCTGATGCCCAGGGTCGGGTGCCCGAGCTGTGGATCATCCCGGCGGGGCAGGCGCCGATCTCGCTCGGCCAGGTGAGCCTCACCAAGTCGCACACGGTCACCGTGCCGCAGCGGGCGGTTCCGGACCTGGTGGCAGGGTCGGTGCTCGCGATCACGCTGGAGCCGTCCGCCGGTCTTCCCCACGCGGCACCCTCCGGGCCGGTCGTCGCCAAGGGCGCCATCCAGACCTAGAAAAAATTACCGCTTCGCGTGCATCCCGCACGCCATGGCTGCCGTATGTCCTGCACGAAGCGAAAGACCTCGTGAGGAGATGCGCATGACCGTCGAGGCCCCCGCGGCCACCCGCCCCGCCACGCCCGCTACGCGCCGATTCGCGGCCGCATTGCGGCGCTGGTTCGACACCGCGGACGCCGACTCCGCCACCGGCCGGCAGGGCCGCATCGACTGGCTGCGCGCCGCCCCCTTCATCGGCATGCACCTCGCCTGCCTCGGGGTCCTGTGGGTCGGGGTGTCGGCCACCGCACTCGGGGTCGCCGCGGGGCTGTATGTGCTGCGCATGTTCGCGATCACCGGCTTCTACCATCGCTACTTTGCGCACCGCACCTTCCGCACCTCGCGCGCCCTGCAGTTCACCTTCGCCCTCATCGGGGCCTCGTGCGTGCAGCGCGGCCCCCTGTGGTGGGCCGCCCACCACCGCGAGCACCACCAGCACGCCGACACCGAGCGCGATCCGCATTCCCCGCGCCTGCGCGGCTTCCTGTGGAGCCACATGGGCTGGTTCCTCACCCCGGAGGGGTTCCGCACCCGGTGGGCGCGCATTCCCGACTTTGCGCGCTACCCGGAACTGCGCTGGCTCGACCGCTACGACATCCTGGTCCCGGTGGTGCTCGCGACGCTCCTGTTCGTCATCGGCACGGTGCTGCATCGCCTCGCCCCCGGCCTCCACACGAGCGGTGGGCAGCTCCTGACCTGGGGCTTCTTCGTCTCCACGGTGGTGCTGTTCCACGTCACCGTGACCATCAACTCCCTCGCGCACCGCTTCGGCACCCGGCGCTTCGCCACCGACGACGACAGCCGCAACAACCTGTGGCTCGCGCTGCTGACCTTCGGCGAGGGCTGGCACAACAACCACCACTTCTTTCCCGGCTCGGTGCGGCAGGGCTTCCGCTGGTGGGAGCTCGACCTCACGTTCTACGGGCTGAGGCTCATGGCATGGCTCGGCCTGGTGCAGGGCCTGAAGCCGGTGCCGGCGCGCGTGCGCCGGGCGATGGAGCGCTAGCGCGTGCGCATCGCGGTCGTGGGTTCCGGCGTCGCGGGACTGGTGAGCGCGTGGCTCCTCGGCCGCGAGCACGAGGTGACGCTGTTCGAGGCGGGCGACCACTTCGGCGGCCACACGCACACGCACGAGGTCGAGGTCGAGGGCGCACGCTACGCGGTCGACACCGGCTTCATCGTCCACAATCCCCGCCACTACCCGCTCCTGACACGGCTGTTCGCCGAGCTCGGTGTCGCCTCCCAGCCCACCACCATGAGCTTCTCGGTGCACAACGAACGCACCGGGCTCGAGTACAACGCCACGACGCTTGCGACACTCTTCTGCCAGCGCCGCAACCTCCTCTCGCCGCGCTTCTACGGCATGCTCGCGGACCTGGTGCGCTTCTACCGCCGCGCCCCGGCGCTGCTTGATCCCGCCGCCCCGGCCATAAGCCTGGGCGACTACCTGCGCTCGGAAGGGTACGGCGACGCCTTCCGTGACGATCACCTGGTGCCCATGGCGGCCGCGCTGTGGTCGGCGCCGGCGCACGCGGTGCTGGGCTTCCCGGCCCGCTTCCTGGTGCGCTTCATGGCGAACCACCAGATGCTCACGCTCAGCGGCCGGCCGCCGTGGCGCGTCGTCCAGGGCGGCTCGGCGAGCTACGTGCGCGCGCTGCGCGCCCGGTGGGCGGTGCGCGAGCGCCTGGCATGCCCGGTGCGGCTGGTGCGCCGCGACGAGCGCGGCGTGCACGTCACGAGCGATGCCGGCGAGGAACGCTTCGACCAGGCCGTGATGGCCTGCCACAGCGACCAGGCGCTGGCACTGCTTGGCGACCCGACTCCCGCCGAGGGCGAGGTCCTGGGTGCGATCGGCTACCAGGCAAACGAGGTCGTGCTGCACACCGATGCGCGCGCCCTGCCGCGCAACCGGCGCGCGTGGGCGGCCTGGAACGCGTTCGTGCCGCGCACGCCCGGGGAGCACTGCACGGTCAGTTACTGCATGAACCTGCTGCAGGGACTGTCCTGCCCCGAACCGCTCGTCGTGAGCCTCAACCCGCAATTCGAGATCGAGCCGCGGCGGGTCCTGCGCCGGCTCGACTACGCCCACCCGCTGTTCACGGAAGCTGCGGTCGCGGCACAGGGCCGCCGCCATGAAATCCAGGGCCGGCTGCGCACCTGGTTCGCCGGCGCCTACTGGGGCTTCGGCTTCCACGAGGACGGCGTGCGCAGCGCGGTCGAGGTGTGCCGCGCGCTCGGGGTCCGCACTGGCATCGCCCGCGAGGCGCCGGCGCCGGTCACCGCGGGTTCTTCCCACGCCGCCGGGGTTCCGGCGTGAGCGCGGCGCTCGCGAGCTGCGTCTATGAGGGCACCGTGCGCCACGCGCGCCACACCCCCCACGCACACGCGTTCCACTACCGCGTCGCCCAGCTGTACCTGGATCTCGCGGAGCTTGACCAGGTCTTCCGCGGGCGCTGGCTGTGGTCGGTCGGCCGCCGCAACCTCGCCGAGTTCCGGCGCAGCGACTATCTGGGACCTGCCGATGTGCCGCTGGACGAGGCGGTGCGCGCGCTCGCCGCGCGTGAACTCGGGCACGCACCGCGCGGGCCGATCCGGCTGCTGGCACACCTGCGTTACGGCGGCTACGTCTTCAATCCGGTGAGCTTCTATTACTGCTACCGGGAGAACGGGGTCGACCTCGACTGCATCGTCGCCGAGATCACCAACACGCCCTGGCACGAACGCCACGCCTACGTGCTCGGCGCCGGCACGGCCACGCAGGAGGACGGCCTCCTCGGGTTCCGCTTCCCGAAGCGCTTCCATGTCTCGCCCTTCATTCCCATGGACCGCAGCTACGCCTGGCGCTTCTCGCCACCCGGGGAGCGACTTGCGGTCCACATGCAGGTGCTTAGGGAAGGCGCGCCGGAGTTCGACGCCAGCCTGCGCCTCGCGCGGCGGCCGCTCGATGGCCGCGCACTCGCGGGCGTACTCACGCGCTACCCGCTCATGACCGCGCGCGTGACCCAGGCGATCTACTGGCAGGCACTGCGGCTGAAGCTCAAGCGAACGCCCTTCCATCCCCATCCCGACCCCGAGGCCCGACACCCATGAATACCGCAAGCCACGTGCTGGAGGGCGCAGCCCGCGCATCGGCGGCCCCGCGTGGCCGCCTCACCCGTGTGCTGCGCGAGCGCGTGCTCGAACGGCTCGAGCCACTTGCGCACGCGCGACTGGAGATCGAGGACGCCTGGGGCCGGCGCAGCTTCGGCGAGCCCGGCGCGCCACTGTCCGCGCAGGTCCGCATGAGCGATGCGGAGTGCTATCGCGCGCTGGCGCTCGGTGGCAGCGTCGGCGCGGCGGAGAGCTTCATGGCCGGGCACTGGGAGTGCGACGACCTCGTGAGCCTGGTGCGGATCCTGGTGCGCAACCGCGACCTCCTCGACGGTCTCGAGGGGGGCTTCGCGCGCGTGGCCGGGGCGCTGCTGCGCGCAGGGCACGCCCTGCGCCGCAACACCCTGGCCGGCAGCCGGCGCAACGTCGCGGCGCACTACGACCTCGGCAACGAGTTCTTCCGGCTGTTCCTGTCGCAGGACCTCATGTACTCCTCGGCGCTGTGGGAGGAGGGCCCGGGGGACACGCTCGAGCGCGCCTCCGAGCGCAAGCTCGAGCGGATCTGCCAGGAACTGGAGCTCGGCCCGGACGACCACGTGATCGAGATCGGCACGGGCTGGGGCGGGTTTGCGCTGCACGCTGCGGGGCGCTACGGCTGCCGCGTGACCACGACCACGCTGTCGCGCGAGCAGGAATCACTGGCACACGAGCGCATCGCCCAGGCCGGCCTCTCCGGGAAGGTGACGGTGCTGCGCCAGGACTACCGCGAGCTCACCGGCCGGTACGACAAGCTGGTGTCCATCGAGATGGTGGAGGCGATCGGGGCACGCTACCTCGACACCTACTTCGGCCAGATCCAGGCGCTGCTCAAGCCCGACGGGCTTGCCGTGCTGCAGGCGATCACCATCGAGGACCACCGCTACCTGCAGGCGCTGCGCTCGGTGGACTTCATCAAGCGCCACGTCTTCCCCGGCAGCTTCATTCCCTCGGTGAACGCACTGATCGCGGCCAAGACCGCCGCCAGCGACCTCGCGCTGCTGCGGCTCCACGACTTCGGGCTCTCCTACGCGCGCACGCTGGCCACCTGGCGGGAGCGCTTCCTCGCGCGCCTGGACGAGGTGCGCGCACAGGGCTTCGACGAGCGCTTCATCCGCCTCTGGCACTACTACCTGGCGTACTGCGAGGGGGGCTTCCGCGAGCGCTCCATCGGGGTCGCGCAGCTCACGCTCGCACGCCCGGACTACCGTCCGCGCGCGGTGCGCTGAACCCTCGCCCGTGGCCGCGCTCCTCAACTTCGCCGGTTACCAGGCCGTGTGGTTCTGCGCCGTGTACGGGGCGGCGGCCGGGCGGCTGTGGCCCGTCACGTGCGCGCTCGCCGTGTTCGTGCTCGCACAGCTGGCAGCGTCCGGGCTGCGCGCCGCGGACCTGCGGCTGATGGGAGTCGCCCTCGCCCTGGGCCTGGCACTCGATGGCGCGCTAGCCGGCAGCGGGATCCTGCACTATGCCGCCGCCGCGCCGGCCCTCCCCCCCGGCGGGGCGCCGCTGTGGATCCTGGCGCTGTGGGTCGCCTTTGCACTCACGCTCAACCATTCGCTGCGCTACCTCGCGGGCCGCGCCTGGCTCGCCGCCGCGCTCGGCGCGCTCGGGGGCCCGCTGGCGTACCTCGCGGCCGCGCGCCTGAGCGGCGCCGTGCAGTTCCCCGCACCCGCGTACCCGGCACTCGCGGCACTCGCCGCGGGCTGGGCGATCGCGCTTGCACTGCTGTCGCGACTGGCCGTGCCCCGGCCGCCAGCGGCCACGGCCGGAGCTTCCGCATGAGCGCGCTTGCGATCCTCGGCACGATCTATGCGACGGCCGTGCTCCTCATGGCCCTGGGGTGGGTGTGGCAGCAGCGCCGCCGCAACGCCGGCATCGTCGACGTGCTGTGGTCCACGGGACTTGCGCTGGCGGCGCTGATCGCGGCGCTGCTCGGAAGCGGCGCTCCCGCGGCGCGCGTGTTCGTGGCCGCCTGCGGCGGTGCGTGGGGACTGCGGCTCGCCTCGCACTTGTGGGGACGCGTGCGCGGCGAGCCCGAGGACGGCCGCTACCGCGCCCTGCGCGAGCGCTGGGGCGACGGTGGCGCACGCTGGTTCGGGATGTTCCAGTTCCAGGCGGCGCTGGTCGCCCTCTTCGCCGTGCCGTTCGTCATCGTGGCGGGCCACCCGGCCCCGAGTTACGCGGCGCTGGCACTCGGGGCGGTGATCTGGGCCGCGAGCGTCGCGCTCGAGTCACTCGCCGACCGGCAGCTTGCGCGCTTTCGCGCCGACCCGGCCAACCGCGGCCGCGCCTGCCGGGCCGGCCTGTGGCGCTACTCGCGCCACCCGAACTACTTCTTCGAGTGGCTGCACTGGTTCAGCTACGCGGTCGCGGCCACCGGCGCACCCCATGGATGGGCGGCCTGGTCCGGTCCCGTGGTCATGTACCTCTTCCTGCGCTACCTGAGCGGCATCCCCTTCACCGAGGCCCAGGCGCTGCGCACGCGCGGCGAGGACTACCGCGCCTACCAGGCCACGACGCCGATGCTGTTCCCCTGGCCCCCCAGATCCCGGGCCATTCCCGACCCTGCCAAGGACACGACCCCATGAGTGCTCTCGATGCGATCGATGCCCGCGAACTGCCGCGCAGCAGCCCCGCCCCCGGCCTCCTGGGCCTAGCCGAGCGCGGCCTGCTCCCCGACGCCCTGATACGCCACGGCATCCGCCGCCAGTGCGCGGCGCGCCTTGCCACCGAGCGTGCGGGGGGCGTCGCCGCCGCGGAGGCGCGCCAGCAGGCGCTGCTCGCCGAGCTGCGCGCAAGCGCGCTCGCGATCCATACCGCGGCCGCGAACGAGCAGCACTACGAGCTGCCGCCGCAGTTCTTCCAGCTGTGCCTGGGGAAGCGCCTGAAGTACTCCTGTGCCTACTACCCCACCGGAGCTGAGTCCCTGGATGAGGCCGAGGAGGCCATGCTCGCGCTCTACGGGGAGCGCGCGCAGCTCGCCGACGGGCAGGACATCCTGGAACTGGGCTGCGGCTGGGGCTCGCTCACCCTGTGGATGGCCGAGCGCTACCCGAACGCGCGCATCTGCGCGGTCTCGAACTCGACGCCGCAGCGCCTCTACATCGAGGAGCAGGCCCGCGCCCGGGGCCTTGCGAACGTGCGCGTGCTCACCTGCGACGTGAATCGCCTGGCGCTGCCGGCGGGCGCCTTCGACCGCTGCGTGTCGATCGAGATGTTCGAGCACCTGCGCAACTACGAGATGCTGCTCGCCCGCATCGCCGGCTGGCTCAGGCCGGAAGGGCGGCTGTTCGCGCACGTGTTCGCGCACCGCACGCACCTCTATCCGTTCGAGACGCGCGGCGAGGACAACTGGATGGGGCGCCACTTCTTCACGGGGGGCCTCATGCCGGCCGCCGACACGTTCCTGTGGTTCTCCCGGGACCTCGCCGTGGAGACGCGCTGGCTGCTTCCGGGCACGCACTACGCGCGCACCGCCGAGCACTGGCTGGCCCGGCAGGACGCTGCCGCCGGCGCGGTGCGTGCGATCCTCGCCCAAGCCTATGGCCCGGACTCGGCGGCGCTGTGGGCGCAGCGCTGGCGCATGTTCTTCATGGCCTGCGCCGAGACCTTCGGCTACGCGCGCGGGCAGGAGTGGCTCGTCGCCCACTACCGCTTCGCGCGCGCCGGCTGAGCGCGCCGCGCCGCCGCGGACCCTAGGGGTGCGCGGTGGCGTCGATGAAGGCGTCGAGGTCGCGCTTCATCTTGGCGGCCGACGCCGGGTGCACGTACATCATGTGCCCGGCCTCGTAGTACTTCATGCTGATGCGCGAGCTCACGGATGGCGGTACGCCCAGGTGCGACATGACGTACTCGGTCGCCGAGAACGGCGTGGCGAGATCGTAGTAACCGTTCAGCACCAGCACCCTGAGGGTCGCATCCTTGACGAGCGCCTCGGCGAGGTCGACGCCGGTGTTGACGACGAACTGGTCGCCGCGGCCGGTCTTGTGCGTCCACACCCACTTGCTGCCGGCCTGCCAGTAGGTCGGCCGGTAGGTCTGGCCGGCGCCGAACTTGAGCTCGCCGTGGTAGTAGTCGAGGAAGGTCGCGGCGAAGGCGGCGCTGATGGCCGCGGACTGCGGGTCGTAGTCGGTCAGCTTCTCCAGCGGGTCCCAGGTGTTGCCGACGTAGCGGGCATCCAGGCGCCCGATGGTCTTGCGCTGGGACTTCAGCAGCTCGTGCGCGAAGGCGTTCTCGCTCACCCGCAGGTCGGCGGCCTTGAGGTATTCCACCGACAGCCCGGTGTACTCGTGCAGCTTCTGCGCCACGGCCTCGAGTTCGTCCGCCGGCAGAGCATCGCCCTTGAGCAGCGCCTGCGTATAGGGGCCATTGGCGTAGGCGCGCACCTCGT
Organism: Pseudomonadota bacterium; assembly: GCA_018241425.1. Lineage (GTDB taxonomy): Bacteria > Pseudomonadota > Gammaproteobacteria > Steroidobacterales > Steroidobacteraceae > 13-2-20CM-66-19. The sequence continues at coordinate 351,684 of JAFEDU010000003.1, read as the reverse complement.
TGAGGAACGGCTCGAGCGCTGCGGGCTGGGCGGGCAGCGCCTTGTGGTACCAGGCGACCGCGGCGAAGCCGGGCAGGTAGACCGAGTAGGGCCGGTCGTTGCCGGGAAGCTCGGCGAAGATCGCCTCGATGTCGGTCGCCACCGAGACCAGGATCAGGCCGTTGAAGTCCATGTCGCGGCGGCCGCGCAGGTAGTTGATGATCGCCGCGCCGCGGGTGGTGCCGTAGCTCTCCCCGAGCAGGTACTTCGGCGAGCTCCAGCGCTGGTTGTCGCTTACCCACTGGGTGATGAAGCGGCTGATCGAGTCGACGTCCGGGTCGACGCCCCAGAACTCCTCGTCGCGGTGCTCGCACACCGCGCGGCTGATGCCCGTGCCGACCGGGTCGATCATCACGAGGTCGCTCTTGTCGATGAGGCCGTAATCGTTGTCGACGGTGCGGTAGGGACCGGCCGGCACCGGGTTCGGGTCGGCGACCACGACGCGCCTGGGGCCGAGGATGCCCATGTGCAGCCACAGCGAGGAGGAGCCCGGGCCGCCGTTGAAGGCGAAGGTCACCGGCCGCGGGCCGCCCTTCGCATCGGCGCGCGTGTAGGCGACGTAGCCGATGCTGGCGATCGGGCGGTCGTCGTCGTCGCGCACGATGAGGTTACCCGCGGTGGCGGTGTACTCGATGGGCCGGCCCGACATCTGGATGCGGTGCTGGGTGACCGAGCTCTCCGCCTTCGGCAGGCGCAGGTACGCGTCCTTCTTGTCACCCTTGATGTCGATGCGGCACAGCTGCGAGACCTCCGCCGGCGTGGGCGCCGTCGAGCCGGCCTTTGGCGGCTCGCGGGGTTCCTCGGCGGCGAGGGCCGGCCCGAGGGTGAGCAGCAGCATGGTTGCGACGGTGAACTTCAGCATCGTTGTTCCTTCCCCTTGCGGTCCGTGCGGGCGCGCCGCCGGGCTTATACCACGAGCCCCACGCCGGCGCGCGCCCTTGGGTAAGATCGCGCCCTCACCGGCACCCTCCATGACCCAGCCCGAACACCCCCGCTCGATCCGCTCCTTCGTCACCCGGGCCGGCCGCATCACGCCCGCGCAGGAGCGCGCGCTCGAGGAGCTGTGGCCACGCTACGGGGTCGAGTTCACGCCGGCGCCGCTCGACCTTGCGCGCCTGTTCGGTCGCGCCGCCCCCCTCACCCTGGAGATCGGCTTCGGCAACGGGGATCACCTGCTCTCGCTCGCGCGGGCACACCCGGAGCGGGACTTCCTGGGCGTGGAGGTGCACCGCGCCGGCCTCGGTCGGCTGATGCTGGGCCTGTCCGAGTCGGCCTTAAGCAACGTGCGCCTGATCTGTCACGACGCGGTGGAGGTCCTGGCGGCACAGCTGCCGCCGGCCAGCCTCGACGAGATCCTCATCCTGTTCCCGGATCCGTGGCCCAAGAAGCGCCACCACAAGCGGCGGCTCATCCAGGGACCGTTCGTGACGCTCGCCGCGCAGCACCTCAAGCCCGCGGGGGTGTTGCGGCTCGCCACCGACTGGGAACCCTACGCGCAGCAGATGCTCGAGACCCTGAGCGCCTGTCCCGAGCTTGCGAACCTCAGCCCCGGGGGCGGTTATGCCCCGCGCCCGGGCTCGCGTAGCCCGACCCGTTTCGAGCGCCGCGGCACGCGGCTCGGCCACGGGGTCTGGGACCTGGCCTTCGCCCGGCCAGGTTAGCTCGCGAAGGCCTGGCGCAGCCCGTCGAGCACGAACTGCACGGCGAGCGCGCCCAGGATCACCCCGAGCAGCCGGCTCGCGACGTTCGCGCCCGTCACGCCGATGATGCGCATGAGGGGCTCGGCCAACAGCATGAGCACCAGCGAGATCAGCAGTACCGCGCACACGGCGACGAGGTAGCCGGCGAACAGCACGGCATCACGCCCGGCGTGCAGGGGGCCGAACCACAGCAGGATGGTGGCGAGCGCACCGGGACCTGCGATGAAGGGAAAGGCGAGCGGGAAGACCGAGACGTCGGCGCGCCGCTTGCTCTCGGCGGCCTCGCCGCTGGAGGTGCGGGTCCCCGACTCGCGCGCAAACACCATCTCCAGGGACAGGAGAAACAACAGCATGCCACCGAAAATGCGAAACGCCTGCAGACTGATTCCCATCAGCTCCAGGAACGCGGCGCCACCGAAGGCGAACAGCACCAGTATCAGCGCGGCGATGATCACCGCCTTCAGCGCCATGCGGCGCTTGTAGGCGGGCGTCGCGCCCGCGGTCAGGCCCGAGAACAGCGGGATCAGCGACACCGGTTCCACCACGACGAAGAACACGACCAGGAATTTCAGGGGCTGCTCGAACATGGTGCTGTGCGCAATGCGCTCCTCAACCTGCGGCCGTGACGTGACGGTGAAATTTTCGCGCGCATGCGGGCCATGAAGTTCTTGAAAGGCCCGGCGGCGAGGCGCAACATGACTCGACCGCCTCTGCCTGCGCGGCACTGCGGATCGTGTCTCATCCAGGAGATAACGTCCATGGCGAGTCCCCAACCGGCCATCGGTGACTGGTACCGGCTGAACGGCGGTGCGCTGTTTGAGGTCGTGGCCTTCGACGACGACGACGGCACGATCGAGATCCAGTACTTCGACGGCACCGTCGAGGAGATGGACGTGGAGGACTGGGAGTCGCAATGGGACGACGGGGCCCTGGAGTCCGCGGAACCTCCCGAGGACTGGACCGGCTCGGTGGACGTCGAGGGCAGCGACGAGGACGGCCGCACCGGCAACGATGCGCTCGGCGAGGAGCGCGACCTGCGGGCCAGCGGCCTGGACAACATCGACCTCTTCGATCAGTAGCCCTGCGGCGCAGGGTCCAGGGTCGCCGCGAGCGCCTCCGGCTCGGCGCCCTCCTCCAGCATCACCAGGCCCAGCCGCACCCTGACCGGCACGCGCGTGAGGCCACGCCCGGCGCACGGCCCGGCAAGGCACAGCCCCGTGGACTTCTCGAACAGCGCACCGTGCGAGGCGCACAGGAGCAGCGTGCCGTCGGCGGTCAGGAAGCGCCCCGGCACGAGATCCAGCGGGTGCCCGGCATGCGGGCAGCGGTTCACGTAAGCGTGCACGGCGGCGCCGGCACGCACCACGAAGCCCTTGAGCGGCCAATCCCCGCGCCCGAGCGTGAAGGGGTGCGTCCCCTTGCCCTCGAGGTCCGACTCGCGGCAGATCACGCGCTCGAGGTCGATGACTTCTCCGCCCGGGGCGTTCATGCCGGCTCGGGACGCGCCTCATCGAGCTCCTCGATGCGGCGCCGGTTCAGCCACACACAGATCAGGCCCGGCAGTGCGAGTGCAAAGCTCGCGACGTAATAGACGTACCACCCGCCGTGGTCGGCGACCCAGCCGGCCGGGTAGCCAAGGCTGTAGCGCGGCAGCAGCGCCAGCGCCGACAGCAAGGCGTACTGAAAGGCACTGTAGCGCACGTCGCACATGGCCATGATGAGCGCCACGAGGGCGATGTTGCCCATCGCTGCCGCCACGTGCTCGAGCACGACCGCGATCGCCATCACGGCGTAGCTCTTGCCGCTCACGGCGAGCACGCAGTAGATGAGGTTGCTCAGCGCCTGCAGCAGCCCGAACGCGAGCATCGAGCGCAGGAGGCCGAGGCGCACCATGAAGATGCCGCCCAGCAGCGAACCGCCGAGCGAGGACACGGTGAACAGCGCCTTGACGATCGCGCCGATCTCGCGCTTGGAGAAGCCCACGTCCATCATGAAGGGCGTGAACAGCTTGTTGGCGAAGGCATCGCCGAGCTTGAACAGCAGCACCACCGCGATGAGTGCTAGCGCGCTGGGGGTGCTCATGAGCTGCCGCAGCGGATCGCGGACCGATTCCGACAGCGAGCGCGGCTGGTACTGGTTGTGCGAGGACGGCGCGCGCACGGTGGCGATGCAGAACGCCAGCATCACGGTGGCGAGCACCAGGAAGGCGACGCGCCAGCCGAAGTAGTCCGCCGCGATCAGCGAGAACGCGGAGGCGAAGTAGGCGGCGGTGCGGTAGCCGAGGTTCACCGCCGCCGCGGCCAGCCCGCGTTCGCTCGGCAGCGTGACGTCGGTCCGGTAGGCGTCGTAGGCGATGTCCTGGGTGGCGGAGAAGAACACGATAGCGAAGGCGCACACCGCGAACGGCGCCAGGTGCTGCGCCGGGTCCTGGATGGCGAACAGCGCGATCGCGAATGCGAGCGCCACCTGCATGGCGAGGATCCAGCCGCGGCGCCGGCCGAGGAAGGGCAGCGTGTAGCGGTCGACGAGCGGCGCCCACAGCGGCTTCAGCAGGTACGGCAGTGAGACGTAGGTGAGAATGCCGATGACGGTGTTGCTCGCCCCGGTGTCCTTGAGCCAGGCCTGGAGCGAGCTCTCGGTGATCTGGTTGGGAAAGCCCGATGCCGCCCCGAGCAGCAGGATAGCCAGCATCTTGGGCGTCGCCAGCACCTCGGCGAGGCGCGGGCGGGGGCTCCCCCGGGGCTCGCTCAAAGTTCGTAGTCCATGATCAGGGGCGCGTGGTCGGAAAAGCGCTTCTCCTTATATATGGAGGCCCGACGCGCCCGGCCCGCCAGCGAGCGACTGACCACCTGGTAGTCGATGCGCCAGCCGACGTTGTTCTCGCGCGCCCGGCCGCGGTTGGACCACCAGGTGTACTGGTCGGGCTTGGGGCACACCTCGCGGAAGGCGTCCACGTAGCCGCCGCCGTCGAAGAGGGTGTCGAGCCAGGCCCGCTCCTCGGGCAGGAAGCCCGAGTTCTTCTGGTTGGAGCGCCAGTTGCGCAGGTCGATGGCGCGGTGCGCGATGTTCCAGTCCCCGCACAGGATGTAGTGGCGGCGGCGGCGCCGCAGGCTCTCGAGGTGCGGGGTGAAAGCCTCCAGGAAGCGGAACTTGGAGGCCTGGCGCTCGGGACCGGCGGAACCGGAGGGCAGGTAGAGGGAGACCACCGAGAGGCCGCCCACCTCGGCTTCCAGGTAGCGCCCCTCGCGATCGAACTCCGGCGTGCCGAACCCGCGCCGCACGCGCGTCGGCCGCTCGCGGCTGTAGAGCGCCACCCCGGCGTAGCCCTTCCTCTCGGCGTCGTGGAAGAAGGCGTGATAGCCCTTGAGTTCGGTGCCGTGACCTTCGAGCTGGTGCTCCTGGCTCTTGGTCTCCTGCAGGCAGATGAAGTCGGCGCGCTGGCGCGACAGCCAGCGGAACAGGCCCTTGGCCGCCGCGGAACGGATGCCGCAGACGTTGACGGTGATGACGCGCATGGAGCAATCATATGACATGCAGCAACACCAGCTCACGTTCATCGACCTGGCCCTGAAGCGCGAGGCGCTGCGCTTCGGGAAGTTCACGCTGAAGTCCGGGCGCGAGAGCCCCTACTTCTTCAACGCCGGCCTGTTCAGCGACGGGGAGGCTGCGCACCTGCTCGGCCGCTGCTATGCGGACTCGATCATCGCCTCCGGCGTCGGCTTCGACATGCTGTTCGGGCCGGCCTACAAGGGGATACCGCTCGTAACCGCGACCGCGGTCGCGCTGGCCGCATACCACCACCGCAACGTGCCCTATGCCTTCAACCGCAAGGAAGCCAAGGACCATGGCGAGGGCGGGCGCATCGTGGGAGCGCAACTCCAGGGCCGGGTGCTGATCGTCGACGACGTGATCACGGCGGGCACCGCGGTACGCGAGTCGCTCGAGATCATCCGCGCCGCGGGCGCCGAGGTCGCCGCGGTGGCGCTGGCACTGGACCGCCAGGAGCGTGGCACCGGCGAGCTCACGGCGGTGCAGGAGGTCGAGCAACGCGAGGGCGTGCGATGTGTGAGCATCGTCACACTCGCCGACCTCATCGAGGCGCTGTCGCGCGATACCGACGGCCGCACGCGCATTTCTGCCGACCAGCTCACAGCCCTCAAGGCTTACCGGGAGCGTTACGGTGTTGTTTGAGCTTGCCAGCGCCCCTCGTCGCGCCGGAAACTAGCACTATGTCGCCTCGCCCACGCCTGGTCGCCCTCATCTGCGGCACGCTCTTCGTATCGAGCGCGCTGGCCGCGCCGGATCACAAAGCTGGAATCGCCTACAAGTGGGTCGACGAGCAGGGCGTGACGCACTACGGCGACCACGTGCCGCCGCAGTACTCGCAGCAGCAGCGCTCGCTCCTCAACAACCAGGGCGTGGAGGTGTCACACGTCGATGCCGCCCTCTCCCCGGAGCAGGCCGCGGCGGCCGCGCGCAAGAAGGCCGAGCAGCTGCGCCAGCGCCAGCACGACAGCTTCCTGGTCTCCACCTACACCTCGGTTGCCGACATCGAGGCGCTGCGCGACGTGCGCCTCGACCAGCTGCAGGGACAGCGGCAGGCCACCGAGCAGTACGTCGAGAGCCTGCGTTCGCGCCTGGGGTCGCTGCAGGCGCGCGCGCTGAGTTTTGCGCCGTACAACAGCGGCGCGGATGCGCGGCGCATGCCGGACGACCTCGCCGAGAACCTGGTGCGCACGCTGAACGAGGTGCGCCAGCAGACCGCGGCGCTCACGGCCAAGGGCGAGGAAGAGAAGACCCTGCGCGCGCAATTCGACGCCGACATCCAGCGTTACCGCGAGCTGCACACCATCCACACGGATTGAGGCGGGCGCGAGCGCCCCTCAGCCGCGACCGGAATGGCCGAAGCCGCCGGCGCCGCGCGCCGTGGCGGCAAACTCCTCCACCACTTCGAGTTCCACCTGCACCACCGGAACGACCACCAGCTGCGCGATGCGCTCGCCGGGGTTGACCGTGAACGGCTCGGGGCCGCGGTTCCACAGCGACACCATGAGCGGTCCCTGGTAGTCGGAGTCGATCAGCCCGACGAGGTTGCCGAGCACGATGCCGTGTTTGTGGCCGAGGCCCGAGCGCGGCAGGATGACCGCGGCGAGTCCCGGGTCGTCCAGGTGGATCGAGAGGCCGGTGGGCACCAGTTCCGCGCGCCCGGGCTGCAGGGTGAACGCCCGCTCCACACAGGCCCGCAGGTCAAGCCCGGCGGAGCCTGCGGTGGCGTAGGCCGGCAGCGGAAACTCCTGGCCGATGCGCGCATCGAGGATGCGCACCTTCAGGGCGCGGCGCGCGCCGTCCGCCCCGCTCACGCGAGCGCCGAGCCGCGCTGCCGTACGGCGCCGCGCGCGGCAATATCCTGGGCGATGAGCTCGATCAGGCCGCGGGCAAGCACCAGCTTCCCGGCGCGCGGCAGCTCGTGGCGTGCATTGCGGCCGAGCACGAGCAGCTGGTTGTCCTCGCAGTCGAAGGCCTTGTCGTGGCCGACCTCGTTGGCTGCGATCATGTCGAGGTTCTTCTTCATGAGCTTCGCGCGGGCGTTCTGCTCGACCTGCTCGGTCTCGGCGGCAAAGCCGACCACGTAGGGGCGCTTCTCGTGCGCCGCCACCGTGGCGAGCACGTCCGCGGTGCGCTCCATCGACAGGTCCAGCCGGTCGCTGGTCTTCTTGATCTTCTGCGGTGCACAGCACTGCGGCCGGTAGTCGGCGACCGCGGCGGTGGAGATGAAGACGTCGGTTCCGGGCAGTTCGCGCAACACCGCGGCCAGCATGTCGGCGGCGCTCTCAACGTCCACGCGCGCCACCCCCGGCGGGGTCGTGATCGCGACCGGGCCCGACACCAGCACGACCTCGGCGCCGGCCTCGCGCGCCGCCTGCGCGACCGCGAAGCCCATCTTGCCCGAGGAACGGTTGCTCACGAAACGCACCGGGTCGATCGGCTCGCGGGTGGGGCCGGCGGTGATGAGCACCCGCTTGCCGGCGAGTGCACCGCTGCCGGGCAGCAAGGCAAGCGTGCGCCCGGCGAGGTCCACGGGCTCGAGCATGCGCCCGGGCCCGGTTTCACCGCAGGCCTGGTCGCCATCGCCGGGTCCCAGGATCCGCACCCCGCGGGACTGGAGCACGGCGACGTTGGCGCGCGTGGCGGGGTTGGCCCACATGAGGTGGTTCATGGCCGGTGCCACCGCGATCGGGGCTGCGGTCGCGAGGCACAGCGTCGCGAGCAGGTCGTCGGCCTGCCCGGTGGCGAGCCGCGCCAGGAAATCGGCGCTCGCCGGCGCGACCAGAACCAGCTCGGCCCAGCGCGCAAGCTCGATGTGTCCCATGGCCGCCTCGGCGGCGGCATCCCACAGCGAGGTGCGCACCGGGTGTCCGGATACTGCCTGGAAGGTGGCGGCGGTGACGAACTCGGCGGCCGCGGCGGTCATGACGACCTGCACGTCGGCACCCCGCTCGCGCAGGCGCCGCACGAGGTCCGGACTCTTGTAGGCGGCGATGCCGCCGGTCACGCCTAGGAGGATCCGCTTGCCTTGCATGGATGTTCGCCGCCGTTCCCGTTGGCTCATTATCGCACCCGTCAGGGCGCCCCGGGCAAACCCACGTCACGGGCGGCGGCGTGCAATTCCATGTGTTTGCAGGCCTTTGTCCCCCTCCCGCAATGCCTTGAGGGGTCCTTAGACTGGCCACCCTCAAGCCTTAGAACTGCCTGTCATGAGCATCCGGGACTGGCCGGCGGCCGAGCGGCCCCGGGAAAAGCTGCTGGCCTCTGGCGCCGAGAGTCTCTCGGACGCCGAACTTCTGGCGCTGCTCCTGGGCACGGGCACGCGCGGCGCCTCGGCCCTGGAGCTGGCGCGGGGCCTGCTCACCGACTTCGGTTCGCTGCGCGACCTCCTGGCTGCCGCGGCACCGCGCTGCCTGGCGCGCCGCGGCCTGGGTCCCGCGCGCTATGCGACGCTGCAGGCGGCCGTCGAGCTCACGCGGCGCCAGCTGCGGGAGGCGCTGCGCTCGGGGCCTGCGCTCGCAGCGCCCGAGGCGACGCGCAGCTTCCTGCTGGCGCAGCTCGGCGACCGGCCCTACGAGGTGTTCTCGTGCCTGTACCTGGACAGCCGCCACCGCCTGATCGCCTTCGAGGAGCTGTTCCGCGGCACCATCGACCGTGCCGGCGTCCACCCGCGCGAGGTGCTGCGCCAGACCCTGGCGCACAACGCCGCCGCGGTGATCTTCGCGCACAACCACCCCTCCGGCGTCCTCGAGCCGAGCGGCGCGGACGAACTCATCACCCGTCGGCTCGCCGAGGCCCTCGGGCTCATCGACGTGCGCGTGCTCGATCACTTCATCATCGGCGACGGCCGCTGCTTCTCGTTCTGCGAGCACGGGCTTCTCTAGCGCTGCGCGGGACGCCCGCGGGCTCCCCCTCGTCCGGCGCGGTCTCCGCAGGCTGCAGCAGCCGCGGTCCTGAACCTTGCGCACCCAGCCGGTCCAGGGCGTTGCGCAGCCGGCAGACCTTTAGCGACAGGCATCCGCACCCGATGCACCCGTCGAGCTCGCGGCTCAACTTCTCCAGCACCTCTATGCGGCGCCTGAGCTCCGCCCGCCACGCCGCCGAGAGGCGCTTCCAGTCGGAGGCCGTGGGCGTGCGTCCGCCCGGAAGGGAGTCCATGGCCTCGCGGATGCGCGCCAGCGGCAGCCCCAGGCGCTGGGCCACCTTGATGATGGCGACCCGCCTCAGGACCTCCCGCCCGTAGCGACGCTGGTTCCCCGGCGTGCGCCAGCCGCGGATGAGACCGGAGCTCTCGTAGAAATGAACGGTGGAGACCGCGACGCCGCTGCGTGCGGCGACCGCGCCGGCCGACAGGGGGCGTACCGGACGCGCAGTGGCGGGATGTGGGGCGCTTGACCTCAAGTGTGCTTGAGGTTCTACGCTGAACGCATGCGTACCTCAACCCCTGCGCCCACGATGCTGGCGCTGTTCGCCAGCTCCCGCCGCGACGGCAACACCGGCCGCTTCATGGACCAGATCGCCCATGAGCTCGGCATCGAGGTGGTCGACCTGGCGCGGCTGAGGATATCGCCCTACGACTACGCCCACGGCAACCGCGGCGATGACTTCGAGCCGCTGATGCAACGGATCCTCGCTCACCGGCAGGTGATCTTCGCGACGCCCGTTTACTGGTACTCCGTGAGCCCGCCGATGAAGTGCTTCCTCGACCGGATCTCGGATTACCTCGAGGTCCCCGAGCTCATCCCGCAGGGGCGCCGACTGCGTGGCAAGCGGGCGTACGTGGTGTGCACGTCGGTGTGCGAGCAGCCCCCGGCGGCCTTCCTCGCCGCCTTTCGCGAGACCTTCGAGTATCTCGGCATGCAGTACTCGGGCGTGGCGCACCTGAACTGCGAGGACGGCGACCTGCCGCCGGCCCATGAGGCGCAGGTGCGCGCATTTGCGGCCCTGGTCAGCTCGGAAGGCGCCGGCGACCCGACTTAATCTTCCGGTCCCGCCGTCCCGCAGGGCAGGGCTTCCCCTACCGAGGCGGGCGCCTTTGACCTCCCCGGCGAGCGGCTTTTAGACTGCTTCTTTCGATAACAACAACGAAGAACCCGGGGTATTCACCGTGTCACCGGTCCGTACGAGCGATTCGGCGGTTTCTGCATGCGGCTGTCAGGTCACCCGCGCGTGACCGACTCGCACACGATCGCCCTATTCGAGCGTTGGTCGGGCGGCGAAACCGGCGCGCTGGACGACCTGCTCACCCACCTGTATCGGGACATCCACCTGATCGCGGTGCGCGAGCTGCGCGGCGAGCGGCACCTCACGATCCGCCCGACGGCCCTGGTGAACGAGGTCTACCTGCGCCTCACCGAGCTGCGCGAGCCCAACTGGCGCGACCGGCTGCACTTCCTGGCGATGGCGGCGCGCGTCGCGCGCCAGGTGCTCGTGGACGAGGCCCGGCGCCGCCGTGCGGCAAAACGCGACGGCGGCACGCCCGTCACCCTGAGCGACGAGAACCTTGGCGGCCGTGACGGCGGTTTCGACGCGCTCGACGTGGAGACGCTGCTGACAGAGCTCCAGGGCCTGGACCCCCAGGCAGCCGATATCGTGTCACTGCGCGTCTTCGGCGGGCTGTCCATCGAAGAGGCCGCGGAGGCCCTCAAACTGTCGGTGGCCACGGCCAACCGGCGCTGGGCCACCGGCAAGGCGTGGCTCGCCAACGAGTTGCTGCCCCGCCCATGAATGAGGCGCCGGACCGCGCCGCCGCCTACGGGATCTTCGCCGCGGCGTTCGCGCTAACCCCCGGGGAGCGTGCCGCCTTCATTCGCGAGCGCTGCGCCGGGCGGCCGGAACTCGAAGCCGTCGTGCTGCGGCTGCTCGCGCTCGCCGGCCAGGACGGTGCGCTGACCGGCGTGCTCTCTGGCGTCGCGCTAACCGCGCCGCCGACCGCGGAGGCCGACCTGTCCGGAGAGCACTTCGGTCCTTTCCGGCTCGTGGAACTGCTGGGCTCCGGCGGCATGGGCGCGGTGTACCGGGCCGAGCGGACCGACGGTGTGGCGCAGACAGTGGCGGTGAAGATCCTGCGCGAGCGCGTGAGCGATGCGAAGTCGCCACAGTTCCGCCGCGAGGCCAGCATCCTCGCGCGCCTCGATCACCCCTCGATTGCGCGGCTGATCGACGCAGGCGTCGAGGACGGCCGCGGCTGGATCGCGATGGAGTTCGTGCGCGGGCAGCCGATCACCGTGTATTGCGCGAGCCGCGGCCTGGACCTCGCCGCGCGCGTACGACTGCTCATCACGGTCGCTGACGCCGTGGCCACCGCGCACCGGGCCCTGATCGTGCATCGCGACATCAAGCCCAGCAACGTGCTCGTGACCGAGGACGGGCAGCCGAAGCTCATCGACTTCGGCATCGCCTCCGCCATCGACCAACCTGGTGGTACGCGGGCGGCGACCCTCGACGTGCGGGCGCTGTTCACGCCCCATTACGCCGCCCCCGAGCAGGTGCGCCTCGAGCCGGTCACGGTGGCCACGGATGTGTTCGGTCTCGGGGCCCTCGCCTACCGCGTGCTGACCGGAGTGGAGCCGCACGCGAACGCCTCCACCGCGGTCGCCTACCTGCTCGCCGTCACCCAGGAGGACGTCGACCGCCCGAGCGCGGCGGCCCGCGGTGGTGGAGAGCTGCCGGGGGTCGCGCGCGGCCTGCGCGGGGACCTCGACTGCATCCTCACCACGGCGCTCGCGCGCGACCCGGCCGAGCGCTACACCGGGGCGCACGAGCTCGAGGCCGACCTGCGTGCGTACCTCGAGGGCCGCCCGGTGGCTGCGCACGCACCCTCGGTCGGCTACCGGCTGCGCAAGTTCGTGCGCCGCCGTGCGGTACCGCTCGGCATCGCCACGACACTCCTGGTCGCACTCGGGGTCGCCGGCGTGCTGTACCTGGCGCAGGAACGCCGGGTCGCACAGGCGCAGGCAGCCGCCGCGCGGCGCGGAGAATTCCTCGAGGAGCTCCTGAAATCCGCGGATCCGCACCAAGGCAGGCGCGACATCACGGTGGCCGAACTCCTGGACCGCGCGGCCAGCACCCTGCCCCAGAGCCTGCGCGACGAGCCGCTCGCCGAGGCCTCGATGCAGGACCTGCTGGTGGACACCAATGCGAGCCTCGGCCGTTACGACCAGGGCATCGCGGCGAGCGACCGCGAGCTCGCCCTCCTCAAGGCTCATGGCGGCACCGCGCTCGACGTCGCGCGGGCCCTGATTTCGCGCGGCGCGCTGCTGCGAACGCACGCTCGCTACCGCGAGAGCGCCGACACGCTGCGCCAGGCACTGAAGCTGCTCGAGGGGCTCGCGAACGTCGCCCCCGAGCGCGAGGCGGCACTGCACGAACTTGGCGGCGCCCTCGGCAACCTCGGCCAGGAGCAGGAAGCGGACACGCTGCTGCGGGCGGCCATAGCGCTCGAGCCACAGCTCACGGGTAAGGCCCGGGTCGAAGCCATCACCGCGGAAAACGACCTTGCGGTTAACCTCGGCAACCAGGGGCGCTACGCGGAGTCGGTCGAGGTGGCGCGCTCAGCCCTGGCCGATGCGCGCCGCTACCTGCCGACAGACCATCCGTTCGTCCTTATCGGCGAGGGCAACTACGCGATGGCGCTCCTGAACCTGCACCAGCCCGCCGCGGCGGAGCCGCTCCTGCGCGACATCGTTGCCGTGAGCTCCCGCGTGAACGGCCCGCAGGCACGCGACACCCTGATCGCCGAGATCCAGCTGGGTGAGACGCTGCTCGACCTCAGGCGTTTCGACGAAGCCGAGAACCGGTTCCGTGCCGCGGCGACCGGCCTCGATGCGACCGAGGGACCAGAGACCCGCTTCGCCACCGGCGCTTGGAACGACTTCGCCCTGGCGGCCTGCGGGGGCACCGACGCCGCCGCGGGCCTCACCGCCGCACAGCGCAATCTGGGGATCCGCGCGCGCACGCTGGCGGCGGGGGACTGGCACCTCGAGGCAGCCCGCGTCGCGGTGGCGTTCTGTGAAATCCGCCTCGGCCGCTACCCCGAAGCGGAGGCGCTGCTTCAGCCGGCGGCCGCCGCGCTCGTGGCGACGCGCGGGCCGGATTTCTACGCTACCCAGGTCGCCCTGAAGGCGCTGCGCGAGCTGTACGAACACACCGGCCGGCCGCACGAGGCCGAGCGCGTGGCCGCTCGCATCAAGGACTGATCCGACCCCCGATTCCGCCTTCCCCCGAAATCAGGCTGCGACCCTGATACGAAGTCGCGGGCCTTTACGCCTTTCTCCCTTAGGAACCCCCGGCCCCAAGGCAGCCGGGGGCCAGGCGCGTTCAATTTCCAGGGGAGCATCCATGTACAGCGACAATAATCGCCGGCGGCCGTGCCGCACGGCTTTGTTCACCGCCCTGACCGGCGTCATAGCGGCAGCGATCGCCGGAGGGGCGTCCGCCTCGCAAGGCGCCGCCGGCACGAGCGGCCAGGCGCACGCCCTGCCACTCACCTTCGAGCGCAATGTCGGTCAGGCAGCCGCCGGCACCGAGTACCTGGCGCACGGCCGCAACTACGCGATCACCCTCGGCGCAGCCGGGGCTACCCTCGCGCTGCCCGCGACGACCGCGGCCCCGCCGCTGATCGATCTGAAGCTCGCCGGAGCACGCCGTGCGACCGCGCCGCAGGCGCAGGACCCGCTTCCCGGACGGATCAACTATCTGATCGGCAACGACCCCACGCACTGGGTCACCGACGTGCACACCTATGCGCGTGTGCGCTACCCGCAGGTCTACCGCGGGGTCGATCTCGTCTACTACGGCACCGAAGGCCAGCTCGAGTACGACTTCGTGGTGGCGCCGCACACCGCCACCCGCGACATCGGGCTTCAGGTCGATGGCGCCGAGAACGTAAGCCTGGATGCGCACGGCACGCTGCACATCGGCCGGGCGGGGAGCGAGGTGACCTTCAGGCGACCCGTCGCCTACCAGCTGGTCGACGGGGAGCGGCGCGAGATCAGCGCCCGCTACCGGCTCGAGGGCCACGCGGTGCATTTCCAGGTCGGCCACTACGACCACGGCCGTACGCTCGTCATCGACCCGGTGCTGAGCTACTTCAGCTATCTCGGGGGCAGCGGTGCCGACGTCATCGGCCGGACCTCCCCGCAGGCTTCCCAGATCGCAGGCCAGGCCGCCGCCCTGGACAGCGCCGGCGAGTTCATCGTCACGGGCGCGACTGCGTCGCTGAACTTTCCCACCCATGCTGCCTACCAGGGCAGCGGACCGGCCAAGACCTACGGAACCTCCTGGGCCTTCGTCACCAAGTTCTCGGCCGACGGTACCTCAGTGGTCTACTCGACCTACCTCGGTGGCACCAACGGCAACGATCTCGGCTACGGGGTCGCGGTCGATGCCAGCGGCAACACGTTCGTCACCGGGGTGGCCGGCTCGAACGACTTCCCCGCCACTTCCGGCGCCTACCAGACGATCTGCTCGCCGAACTACAACAACGCCAGCCAGACGGCGAAGGCGAGCTGTGGTGACGGCGGCGCTCCGAGCGCCTTCGTCACCAAGCTGTCCCCCTCGGGCTCATTGCTCGCCTCGACCTTCCTCGGCAGCACGTACGGCTCGTACGGCTACGGCGTGGCGGTAGACAAGTCGGGGCGTCCGTACGTGGCCGGCGCAGCCTACCCGGGCGAGAACATCCCCACGGGCGTGGGCGGCGAGGCCCCGGCAATCGGCTTCCCCACCACCAGCGGCGCGATCGTCACTGCCTACAACTATTCGCCAACCCAGGCGATCAACGGCGCCCTCCAGTACGACGCGTTCGTGTCGGTGTTCGATGTGAACCTCACGACGCTGCAGTACTCGACCCTGTTCGGGGACGACCGGCCCTTCTCGCAGATCGCCGCCCAGGGGAGTCAGGCGAGCACCTACGGCAACGCCGTGACGGTCGATGCGTCGGGTAACTTCTACATCACCGGTTACACCGGCGACAGCTTTCTGCCGACCACCTCAGGTTCCCTGCAGTCCAGTTCCACCCAGTGCGGCCCGAACGGCACCGGCAGCCTCGCGCTCGGGGGCAACTGCGGGTTCGTCGCCAAGTTCAGCCCCGTGGGCAGCACGACACTGACCTATGGCACATACCTGGGCGGAGTCGAGCCGGGTGCGGGCTCGTGGCAGAACCTCGCCACAGGCATCGTCGCGGATGCCTCGGGCAACGCCTACGTCACCGGGTTCAGCAACGACGCAGGTTTCCCGACCACCGCGGGTTCCTACCAGCCCACCTGCGACGGCTACAACAAGTCCACCAAGACCGGCGACTCGCAATGCGGAGTCATCTTCATCGCCAAGCTCAATCCGAGCGGGACTTCGCTGCTCGCGGGCACGTTCTTTGGCTGCCTCACCTGCAGCGGGGATGGTGTCTCGACACCCGGTGCGATCGCCTTGGATGCCCAAGGCAACCTGTGGGTCAACGGTTTCGGCGGCAACGGCATACCCGTCGTCAACGGGATCGCGAGCACCAACACCACCGGGGGCCAGGGACCCTTCGTTGCCGAGTTCGACTCGGGACTTGCGACACTCAAGTTCTCGAGCTTCGTGAACGTCGGCAACGCCGGGCAGATCAGCACCGGCGGTGTCGCGGTCGACTCCAGCGGCGCGGTGTACGTGGCCGGCAACCTCGGCACCCCGGCAAGCTCCGGAGCCACCAAGGGTGCGTTCCAGACCGGCTACGGCGGGGGGAGCTCGGACGGCTTCGTCGCCAAGATCATTGTCACCGAGGCGACCAAGACCCTGCTCACGGTCTCGCCGACCTCGGCCACCACCGGCACGCCGGTAACCTTCACCGCCACGGTGAGCGAGACTGGCGGCAGTGCCGTGCCGACCGGCTCGGTGACCTTCGCCAACGGCGGCTCCAGCCTCGGCAAGGTGTCCCTCAACAGCTCCGGCGTCGCGACGCTCACGACGAGCTCGCTGGCGGCCGGCAGCTACTCGGTGACCGCGGCCTACGGGGGCGATACCAACAACAGCGCCTCGACCTCCTCGGCGGTGACGCTGACGATCACGTCCGCCCCGGCGCCAGTGGTGAGCCTGTCGGTCGCACCGACCTCCATCACCCTGGGCCAGAGCGCCAAGCTCACCTGGTCGGCCACCAACGCCACGGGCTGCACCGCGAGCAACGCCTGGACCGGCAGCGAGCCGGTCACCGGCACGAGCACCGTGACACCGAAGGCCGCCGGCGGCCTGACCTACACGCTCACGTGTACCGGTACAGGCGGCAGCACGTCGAAATCCGTGATGCTGACGGTGACGGCGCCGGCGCCGACGGTCAGCCTGGCGGTCGCGCCGGCCGCCATCACGCTCGGCGGCAGCGCCACGCTCACCTGGTCCTCCACCAACGCCACCGCCTGCACGGCGAGCGGTGCGTGGAGCGGCAGTGAGGCGGTGAACGGTTCGAGCTCGGTGACGCCGAAGACGACCGGCACCCAGACCTACACGCTCACCTGCACGGGTGCGGGCGGGAGTGTTGCGAAGTCGGCGAGCCTCACGGTGGCCGCCGTCAACGCGACGCCGACCGTCACGATCGCGGTCTCCCCGGCCTCGATCACCGTCGGGCAGAGCGCGCAGGTCACCTGGTCCTCCACCAGCGCCACCGCCTGCACGGCAAGCGGTGCATGGAGCGGGAGCGAGGCTACGAGCGGCGCCAGCACGGTCGCCCCGACCGCCGCCGGCACGCTCACCTACACGCTGACCTGCACCGGGACCGGAGGCAGCGCTGCCAAGTCGGCAACCCTCTCGGTGGCGGTCGCCCCGCCGAGCGTCGCGCTGTCGGTCTCCCCGGCCTCGATCACCGAGGGTCAGAGCGCGACGCTCACCTGGTCCTCGACGGGGGCGACGAGCTGCACGGCGAGCGGTGCATGGAGCGGGAGCGAAGCCACCTCCGGCACCAGCACCCAGACGCCGGCGACCTCCGGCACGCTGACCTACTCCCTCAGCTGCACCGGCGCGGGGGGCACCAAGTCCCAGTCCGCGTCGTTGAGCGTGGCGGCCAAGAGCGGCGGTGGCGGTGGCGGTTCCTTCGATAGCGCACTGCTCTTGGGGCTCGCGCTCCTGGCGATCGGGCGACTCTCCCGCGAGCCGCGCCTCGCCCGCCGCCCCACCTAGGGACGGCACCGGAACCGGGGGCGTCGCAGCCGGACTCGACTGCGGCGCCCTTCGACCCCTTCCGGGATCTCCCCGGCCCCCACCCGAAAGCGCCTGAGCTCCGCTGCGAGCCCTGATACCCGCAGCGGAGTGCCTAGGGTGGGGATTCTTGAGATCCTCCCGCCGGGCTGGTATAAAGCCCGGCCCGGGATTAGGGGCGGTCGCCGCCATAAGATCCCAAGTTACTGAAATCCTTAAGGTTGTTCCTATGTCCCGCGTTTGCGAAGTCACCGGCAAGAAGCCGGCCGTCGGTAACCGCGTTTCCCACGCCAACAACAAGAAGCGCCGCCGTTTCCTGCCCAACCTGCACACGCAGCGCTTCTGGGTGGAGAACGAGAAGCGCTGGGTGACGCTGCGCCTGACCACCAGCGGCATGCGCACCGTGGAGAAGAAGGGCATCGACAAGGTGATCGAGGAACTGCGCGCCAAGGGCCAGAAGGTCTGAAGGCCAAGCGGTAGAGGATCGTAAGGAACTGCCATGCGCGAAAAAGTGAAGCTTCTGTCCACGGCGAACACCGGCCACTTCTACGTGACCACGAAGAACAAGCGCCTGCACCCGGACAAGATGGAAATCAAGAAGTTCGACCCGGTCGCGCGCAAGCACGTCGCCTATAAAGAGGCGAAGATCAAGTAAGCGGGCGCGCTTAAGTCCTTAAGCGCGTGCCTGAACTCCCCGAAGTTGAAACGACCCGGCGCGGGCTCGCCCCGCACGCGCGGGCGCGGCGCATCCTCGCCCTCAAACTCTACGAGTCACGCCTGCGCTGGAAGGTGCCGGACTCGCTCCCCGGACGGCTCGCCGGCGCCCGCATCGAGAAGGTCGGCCGCCGCGCCAAGTACCTGCTCCTGCACCTCGACGCCGGCACCCTGCTCCTGCACCTGGGGATGTCCGGGAACCTGCGCGCCGTGCCGGCCGACACCCCGCGCCTCAAGCACGACCACTTCGACCTGCTCCTGGACTCGGGCCTCGCGCTGCGCTTCAACGATCCGCGCCGCTTCGGGAGCCTCCTCTTCACCGAGGAAGACCCGGCACGGCACGCGCTGCTGAAGGACCTCGCCCCCGAGCCGCTGGCGCGCGCCTTCGACGCCGGCTACCTCTACCGCGCGAGCCGCGGCCGCCGGGTGTCGCTGAAGCAGTTCGTCATGAACAGCCACCTGGTGGTCGGGGTCGGGAACATCTACGCAAGCGAGGCGCTGTTCCGCGCGCGCCTCAAGCCCCAGCGGCGCGCCGGGTCATTGAAGGCCGCCGAGGCCGCAACCCTGGTGCGCGCCATCCGCACGGTGCTTACACTCGCGATCCGCGCCGGTGGCACGACGCTTCGGGACTACGTCTCGACCGACGGCACACCGGGATACTTCCGGCAGCGCCTGTATGTCTACGAGCGCAAGGGGGCCCCGTGCCGGCGCTGCCGCACCCCGATCCGCGCCCTCACGCAGGGCCAGCGCTCCACTTATTATTGTCCGCAGTGCCAGAAGTAACCGCGGCGGCCCCCACGTGAGCGAGCACATCGTCCGACACCTCTCGGCCGCCGACCCCGTGATGGCCGCGCTCATCAGTGCCGTCGGCCCGTACGCGCTCGAGGCCGACGAGGCCGAGCACCCCTTCCAGTCCCTCGCCCACGCGATCGCGCACCAGCAGCTGAACGGCACCGCGGCCGCGACCATCCTCAGGCGCCTGGTGGAGGCCTGCGGCGAGGGCTGCTTCCCCACGCCCGAGTGGGTGCTCAAGACCCCGGCGCAGCGGCTGCGCAAGGCGGGCTTCTCCTTCGCCAAGGTGGCGGCACTGAAGGACCTGGCGGCCAAGACACTGACGAACGTCGTGCCCGCGCACGAGGTGCTGCTGGAACTTCAGGACGAGGAGATCGTCGCGCGCCTGACCCAGGTGCGCGGCATCGGCCGCTGGACGGTGGAGATGCTGCTGCTATTCCGGCTCGGGCGGCCGGACGTGCTGCCCATCGATGACTTCGGGGTGCGCGCCGGGTTCCGCGCCGCCTATGGGCTGAAGACCCTGCCGCACCCGAAGGTGCTCGCCGCCTTCGGCGAGCGCTGGCGTCCCTACCGCAGCGCCGCCGCCTGGTACCTGTGGCGCGCGCTGGAGCTGTCGCGCGCGGGCACGCTGCCCGAGCCGGCCGAGAAGCTGCGCATGCCGCGGGTGAAGCGGCGCCGCGTGGCGCGCAAGAAGAAGCCCATGCGCAAGCGCTCCGCGGCGCGTGTGGCCGCGAAGGCCCGCAAGCCCGTCAGGAAGAAGCGAGCGCAGCGCGCGCGTAGGTGATCCGCAGCAGCGGCTGGTCGCGCTTGGGGTTCAGGTTGGCCGGGCGCTCCGGGCGCTCGAGGTCGTAGCACACCGTGAGTTCATCGCCCCGCAGCTCGTAGACCGCGAGCATGGTGCGCCCCGCGTTGGGCCCGGTGTCGCCCATGATGTCCATGGCGTGCGGCGAGCGTTCCTCGTCGATGCGGTAACGGCCGCCGTCGACCACGCGGTTGCTGCGGTCGACGATCCGGTAACCCTCCCCCGAGAGAATCAGGTAGCGCACCCGCAGCTCGTCCACCGCAAGCGAGGTGCGCGCGACGCTGGCCGCAATCGGCACCCAGGCGCCCTCGAGGGCGTGTGGCGTCGTGCGCGGGGCATGGGTGGCCTTACGTCCCATGAGGCAAGCGCCCTCAGAGGCGGCGCTGCTTCTTCAGCTCGGCCTCGACGATGGGATGCACGAACTGGCTGACGTCCCCGCCCAGTACCGCGATCTCGCGCACCAGCGTCGAGGAGATGAAGGTGAACTGCTCCTGCGGCGTCAGGAACACGGTCTCGAAGTTGCGGTCCAGGTGGCGCGACATGTTGGCGAGCTGGAACTCGAACTCGAAGTCCGAGACCGCGCGCAGGCCGCGCACGATCACCGCGCCGTGGTGCTGGCGCGCAAAGTCGACCGTCAGCCCCGCGTAGCCCTGCACCGTGACGTTGGGCAGGTCCGAGAGCACGGCCTGCGCCAGCTCCACGCGCTTGGACAGCGGGAACATCGGGGTCTTGTTAGGGTTGGCGGCGATCGCCACGGTCACGGCATCGAAGATGCCGGCGGCGCGGCGCACCAGATCCTGGTGTCCGTTGGTGATCGGGTCGAAGGTCCCCGGGTATACGGCGTCGCGTTTCATGCCTGCCTTAGGGGGCGGCCGCGGCCGCCGGGTATCCGTACAGATGATACCCGACCTCGCCGGCGCGCTTGGACCTGAGGAGTTCGAGGCCTTCCGGCAACGCCGGGGGCCCTGCGCGGGCGGCGCACTCGACATAGATACGCGCCCCCGGCGCGAGCCAGCCGCGCGCGACCAGCTCCCGGGCGCACGCCGGCAGGAGGTCGGAGGCGTAGGGCGGATCCAGGAACACCACCTGGTAGGGGCTCGCGCTTCCCTTAAGGAAGCCCAGCGCATCGGCCTCCACCAGCTGCGCGCCGCTTCCCTGCCACTCCGTCAGGCGCGCCCTGATCTCGCGGATGGCGGCGGCGTCGCGGTCCACGAAGGTCACGCCGGCCGCCCCGCGCGACAGCGCCTCCAGGCCCAGTGCGCCGCTGCCGGCGAACAGGTCGAGGCAGCGGGCGCCGGGCAGCTGGGCCGTGAGCCAGTTGAACAGGGTCTCGCGCACGCGGTCGGGCGTGGGGCGGATGTCCGCATCGGCCGGGAAGCGCAACTTCCTGCCACGCCACTGGCCGCCGATGATGCGCAGCACGCGCGCCGCGGCGCCGCGGCCTCTGCCATGGGCGGTCTTGTCCCGGGCTGCCATGCGTTCTGAAGCGTCCTCCCCCGCGCGCGGCGCTCGCCGGAGCGCACCTTGCCACTGTTCTTGCCCTAAGCGTACCCTTAAGCCCGCATCGTCCATAAACGAAGCGCTCAAAAGACAGCACCGGCAGGAGGGGACACGGCCGGTGAGTCGCGGCACAAGAACGCTTACCGCGGCTCGCATCGAATTGCTCGTCAGGAAAGAACAAAACAGTACCGCGGCCGCGCGTGCCTGCCTTCGTGCGTCGCCACGGTTGGGAGTAATAGGGATATGAAGACACTCGTCGTCGCCGCCACCGCCGCGGTCGGGCTGCTGCTTGGCGCCTGCTCGGGGGGTGGCTACGGAACGGTCGGATCGACCAACACCTCGAGCGGCAACGGCAATCCCGGCGGTTCCACCCCGGTGACCCCGCCCACCGCGAGCACGGCCTTGTTCCAGCTGTCCGCGGGCGTGCTGCCCTATCCCAATGACCTGTACTTCGCGGGCTCCACCGACGGCACCATCAACATCCAGCCGCCCAACGCGGTCATGCCCAACCAGGCCGCCATCAATGCCCTGGATGGCTTCTCGACCACCGCGGTGATCCGCGAGCGCTTCGGTGGCGCGCTCGACCCGACGACGCTCGCGGCCGGGGTGATCATCGTCCCGGTCACGACCAGCAACACCACCAAGGCGACCACCGCGGTCACCGGGGCGCCGCTCACCCCGGGCGTCGACTACAGCGTCGGCCTCGGCGAGGAAGCCGGCGTCGGGCCCACCATCCTCGAGATCAAGCCGCTGCATCCGCTGAACGCGAGCACCTGCATCGCCAATGGCCAGTTCCTGGGCGCGAACTGCACCACCGGCAACGGCTACCTGATCTTCCTCACGAGCGCGATCAAGGACACCGCCGGCAACCCGGCCGTTCCGGACACCGACTACGCCACCATCAAGACCGCGCTCGCGACCGGCGGGGCAAGCTGCCCGAGCATCACCGACCCGACGCTGAACGGGGTGTGCCAGCTCACCGGCGCGCACCTGCAGATCGCCGCGGCGCTCGGCATCAACCCGGCCAACATCGCCCTCTCGTTCAGCTTCACCACGCAGTCGACCCTCGACACGCTCGGGCTCATGTCGGCGACGGCGCAGCCGCAGGCCCTGAGCGTCCACGCCACGGGACTGACCACCGCGAACCTGGGGCTCGGCCTGCCCGGGCACGCCGACATCTACGTGGGCGTGCTGACCATTCCTTATTACCTGTCCAAGACCGCGCCGCTCACCGAGTACTGGCACGCGCCGCCCTTTCCGCTAGACACCACCAGCACGTTCGTGACCCGCTACAACCCGCTCCCGGTGGCGACGCAGAACCTGCTCGTTCCGGTGCTGGTCAGCGTGCCGAACGCGAATTCCGCGCTCGGCGCGACGCCGCCCGCCGGCGGCTGGCCGGTGACGATCTTCCAGCACGGCATCACGCGCAGCCGCGAGGACATGTTCGCGGTCGCCGACTCCTTCGCCGACTCGGGCTCGGTGGTGATCGCCATCGACCTGCCGCTGCACGGAGTCACCAACACCGCCGACCCCTTCTACGCGGCCGGCGCCAACCCCCTGTACGCCGGCCTGGGTCTGCCCGCGAGCGGCTCGATCGAGCGCACGTTCGACCTCGACGTCGAGAACAACGGCACGGGCGCTGCCGGGGCCGACGGCATGATCGACCCCTCCGGCTCGCACTTCATCAACCTGACGAGCGTGCTCACCACGCGCGACAACCTGCGCGAGGGCGTGGCCGACCTGATCACGCTCACCCGCTCGCTGCCGGCGCTCAGCCTGGGGGCGGCCGGCGGGGTAAACCCGGCCTCGTTCCACTACCTCGGCCACTCGCTCGGGGCGATCGAGGGGGCGACCTACCTCTCGGTGGTCGGACCGCAGATCGTCTCGGCGACGCTCGCCATGCCCGGCGGCGGCCTTGCCGACCTGCTGCGCGAGTCACCCACCTTCGCACCGCAGATCAACGCGGGACTGGCCGCCCAGGGCGTGACCCAGGGCACGACGCTCTACGAGCAGTTCTTCCGCGACGCGCAGACGGCGGTTGACTCCGGCGACCCGATCAACTTCATCCCCTACGCGACCGCCGCGCACCCGATCCACCTCATCCAGGTGGTCGGCAGCGGCGGCTCGCCGCCGGACCAGGTGGTACCCAACGCCGCCACACAGCGCCTGATCACCGCCTCGAACTACTTCCCCGGCGCGACCGCCGTGCCGCTGACGCAGCTGGGCTCGGCGACGCCGGGGCCGCAGGTGAACCCGCAGGGCTTCCGGGCGTTCGTGAACTTCACCGCCGGCGACCACGGCTCGATCATCGACCCCACGGGCAGCCCCGCGGCCACGCAGGAGATGCAGCTCGAAGCGCTCACGTTTGCCGGCTTCCCGGTGCCGGCGGTGCCCTTCCCGGCGACCACCGCGGGCACCACGATCCTGATCGGCAACCCGACGGTGATACAGCCCTAGCCTCACGGACCTGGGCGCGCGAACCCGGGGGCGGCCGGAAACGGCCGCCCCTTTCTTTTGGCCCGCTACAATGCGGCCCCTATGTTCCGACGCCCTCCCGAGACCGCCGCCGCCGACGAACGCCCGGGCTTCTTCCGCCGCCTGCGGCAGCGGCTGAACCGCGGCGACTCCTGGCTCACCGCCGACCTCTCCGACCTGCTGCGGGGACGGCAGATCGATGCCGAGATCCTCGAGGAGCTCGAGACGCGCCTCATCACCGCCGACGTCGGGGTCGAGGCCAGCGGACGGATCCTGGAGGAGCTGCGCCGCCGGGTCGCGCGCAAGGAGCTCAAGGATGCCGCGGCCCTGGTCGCCGCCCTGCGCGCGGCGATCGTCGAGATCCTGAAGCCCTGCCAGCAGCCCCTGGTCATCGACCGCACCCGCCATCCCTTCGTCGTCCTGGTCGTCGGGGTGAACGGCTCGGGGAAGACGACCACGATCGGCAAGCTGGCGCGGCGCTGCGCGGACGAGGGCCTGAGCGTGCTGCTCGCCGCCGGGGACACCTTCCGTGCCGCGGCCATCGAGCAGCTGAAGGTGTGGGCCGACCGGGCCGGCGCCGGGTTCGCCGCGCAGACCGCGGGGGCCGACCCCGGGGCGGTGGTGTTCGACGCCCTGCAGGCCGCGCGTGCCCGCGGCACCCAGGTGCTGCTCGCCGATACCGCAGGGAGGCTGCACAGCCAGTCGCACCTGATGGAGGAGCTGAAGAAAGTGCGGCGCGTGATCGCCCGCGTGGACGAGTCCGCGCCCCACGAGGTGCTGCTGGTGCTCGATGCCAATCAGGGACAGAACGCACTCGCCCAGGCGCGCCAGTTCCACGAGGCGGTCGGGGTCACCGGGCTGGTGCTGACCAAGCTCGACGGCTCGGCCCGCGGCGGCATCGTCATCGCCATCGCGCAGCAGCTCAAGCTCCCGATCCGCTTCATCGGCATCGGCGAGGGTGCCGAGGACTTCGGCGAGTTCGACGCAGAGGCCTTCGCGGCCGCCCTGGTGGGCGAGCTGCCGGAGAAGTCGCACCCATGATCAGCTTCGACCGCGTGAGCAAGCGCTATGCGAACGGCCGCGAGGCCCTGAGTAACATCAGCTTCAACATCCACAGCGGCGAGATGGTGTTCCTCACCGGCCGCTCCGGGGCCGGCAAGAGCACGGTGCTCAAGCTGATTGCCCTGCTCGAGCGCCCGACGCGCGGCACGGTGATCGTCGGCGGCCGCAACACCCAGACGCTCAAGGGCCGCCACATCCCCGCCTTCCGGCGCGGCATCGGCGTGGTGTTCCAGGACCACAAGCTGCTCGCCGACCGGCCGGTGTACGACAACGTGGCGCTGCCCTTGATCGTGGCCTCGACTGCGCTCAAGGAGATCGACAAGCGCGTGCGTGCCGCGCTCGACCAGGTGGGCCTGCTCGGCAAGGAGCGGGTGCTGCCGACCGAGCTGTCGGTGGGCGAGCAGCAGCGCGTCGGCATCGCGCGCGCGGTGGTGAGCAAGCCGCCGCTGCTGATCGCAGACGAGCCGACCGGTAACCTCGACCCCGACCTGTCGCTCGAGGTGATGAAGCTGTTCCGGCGCTTCCAGGACGTCGGCGTCACCGTGGTGGTGGCGACCCACGACATGCACATCGTGCGGGAGTTCGGCGAGCGCGTGATCACGCTCGAGCACGGCACGCTGCCGGGGGACCCGCCGGTGGATCCGCTGCCCTCGCTGGTGGCGACGCGATGAGCCTCTCGGTCAGCGGCTCGCGGCACGGCCAGGCCTTCTTCGGGGCCCTGGGGCGCCTGGCGCGCGCGCCGCTCGCGAGCTTCCTCACCGTGCTCGTGATCGCGCTCGCACTCACCCTGCCGGGGGCCCTCAAGCTGCTCGTCAGCAATGCGCAGGCGGCCACCGGCAACTTCGCGAGCGCGGTGGACCTGTCGGTGTTCCTGAAGACCGACGTGCCGCTTGCGAAGGCGCAGCAGCTGGCTCAGTCGGCGCAGCAGCGCCCGGACGTCGCCCAGGTCACGCTCATCCCCGCGGACAAGGGACTCGAGGACTTCCGCACCTACTCCGGGTTCGGGGATGCCCTGGCCGCGCTCAAGGACAACCCACTGCCACACGTACTGCATGTGCGGCCCAAGGCGGAGGCCCAGTCGAGCGCCGCGCTCGAGTCGCTGCGGCACTACTTCGCCGCCTGGCCCGAGGTCGACCTGGTGCAGGTCGATGCCGAGTGGGTGATGCGCTTCAACGCCATCCTGGAGGTGCTGCGGCGGGTGCTGGTCATCGCCGGCGCGCTGTTCGCGCTGGGGGTTCTGGCGGTCATCGGCAACACGATCCGGCTCGAGATCCAGGGCCGGCGCGCCGAGATCGAGGTCACCAAGCTCGTCGGCGGCTCGAACGCCTTCGTGCGCCGCCCGTTCCTGTACACGGGCGTGCTGTACGGCCTGGGCGGGGCGCTGCTTGCCTGGGGAATCCTCGCGCTCGCCGTGCTGGTGCTGCGCGAGCCGGTGGCGACGCTCGCGCACCTGTACGGCAGCCGCTACACGCTCATGGGGCTCGCGCCCGAGGATGTCGGGGTGCTCCTGGGTGCCGGCGCGGTGCTCGGGTTCCTCGGGGCGTGGATATCCGCCGCACGGCACCTGCGCGGCATCGAGCCGCGTGCCTGACGTCTCGCGTCAGGCCTTCGGATGAGGATCGGGTGGGACCGGACGGGCCGCCGGCCCGCAGAGGTCAGGTCGCGGCCGCGGGAGTCCGGGCGATCTGCGCTTCCATCCACTTGCGGATGCGGCGGGCATCCGCCACGCGCGTGCGCTTGCCGAAGGAGTTCAGGAGCACGATGACCACGTTGCGGTCCTCGATCACCGTCTGCATCACGAGGCACCGCCCGGCTTCGGAGATGTAGCCGGTCTTCTGGACGATGATGTTCCAGTCGGCCTTGTTCACCAGCGAATCGGTGTTGTGGAACTGGACGCGGTGGCGCCCGACGCGCACCTCGTAGTCCCCGTCGGTGGAATAGTCGCGGATCGCGGGAACCTTCGCGGCCGCCATGACGAGCTTCGCCAGGTCCTCGGGGCTCGCGACGTTCTCCTCGGACAGCCCGGTCGGCTCGACGAAATGGCTGCTGGTCATGCCCAAGGCGCGTGCCTTGGCGTTCATGGCGATCACGCAGGCGGATACGCCACCGGGGTAGTTGCGCCCGAGGGCATGGGCGGCGCGGTTCTCGGAGGCCATGAGCGCCAGGTGCATGAGGTCGCCGCGGGTGAGCCTGGTGCCCGGCAGCAGGCGCGAGAACGAGCCCTTGCCGAGGCTCCGGTCGTCGTCGCTGACGGTGAGGGTCTCATCGAGGGACTGCCCGGCGTCCATCACCACCAGGGCCGTCATGAGCTTGGTGATCGAGGCGATCGGCATCGCGACGTCGGGATGGCGCGAGTACAGCACCGAGTCGTGCGTGGTATCCAGCACCAGGGCGGCGCTGGAACGCAGCACCGGCTCGGCGGATGCGCGGCTCGGGCGATGCAGGTTGGTGGGGACCATGGCGCCCTCGGGGGCGGCCTGGGCGAGCGAGGCGGCGAGCAGGCACAGCGCGGCCGTAATCCCTGACCAGCGAGATTGATGCATCGAACGCACGCCTCGAAATTGACCCCTTGGGAGGAGTCTATCAGAGCAGGTCTTATGTCACTCATACGTGACGGACTTGTAAGTTTCGCCACGCTGTTGGTTTTGCAGCGGCGCGCGGCCCGAGGTGCCCGGACGCGCTGCGGACATAAGTCGGGCGGCGCGTGATGCAGGTCCGCCGCGCGGGCTTAGGCGTGCGGCCAGAGCCAGCCGAAGGTGCCGGCGGTGAGGGCCGCGTAGATCAGGCCGTCGAAGCAGCTCTTGAACGTGATGACCCAGGAGCGGCGCAGCCAGATCGAGTTCTGCACCAGCCCGAGGGAATACCCCATGAAGGCGGCGGTGAGCACGACCTTGAAGACCCGCGGGTAGATCGTCCCCGGCGGCAGGAGGTGGCCGGCGATCAGGGCGGAGAAGCCGGCGACGAGCAGGAGGTACACGAACCACAGTGCCAGCGGCTTGCCCATGACCACCGGCCCGTTCGGGAGGATCGTGATCATCGCCACCGGGCCCTGGCGCATCCGGTCCTGGAAGGCCTGCGACTTCATGTCCTTCTGCTCGCACCACGGAAGGAAGTAGTCCCCGGGCGGGATGGCCAGGGGCCGCAGGGTCGCGGTCACCTGATCCTCGTGCGGCAGTCCCCGGTAGTCCCGGCGGTGCCACAGCGGCGCCATGTGGATGATGCTGCTGGCGATGAACACGAACACGGCCGACACCAGGATGGGCAGCCACAGCGAGGCGATGCTGATCATGGAACGCTCCCCTTGATATGCGTGAAGTGTTGTTCGCGGGGTCGGCGCGAGACTCTACGCCTTCGGGGCTGGCAGCGCCCCAGAGCCCCCGCCCCGCGCCCCGGAACTTTTCCCGGCCGGACCCGTCTTAGAGGGCACTCCCCGCGATCCTTAGCCGAGTCCCCGTGGCCCTTGAGGCCCCCGGGGCGACCGGCCGTCCCCGCGCGGCGCCCAAGAGGGACGTCGCACCCCCATCCAAAGGGGGATGCCGTGGCGGCCGCCGGCAGCGCAAGCTCTTGTTCGAAAAGGCCCTTTATGGGGTTCTGCGGGGGAACTTTCCAGGGGTTTAGCACTCTTAAGGGGTGACTGCTAAGATGATCAACCGAACCATGGGAGACCCAATGACTGCAGGTACCGCAATGGTCGCCCGCATGGGCGACCACACTCTGGCCGGTCCGCTGGGGAGTCTGGACGCCTACCTCGAGCGGGTCAGCCGTATCCCCGTACTCACGCGAGAGGAAGAGCGCGAGCTCGCCGATCGCTTTCACCGCGAGCACGACCTCGAGGCCGCCCGCAAGCTGGTGCTCGCGCACCTGCGCTTCGTGGTGCACATCGCCCGCGGCTACTCCGGCTACGGACTGCCGGTGGGCGATCTGGTCCAGGAAGGCAACGTGGGCCTGATGAAGGCGGTCAAGCGCTTTGACCCGACCCTCAACGTGCGCCTGGTGTCGTTCGCCGTGCACTGGATCCGTGCCGAGATCCACGAGTACGTGCTGCGCAACTGGCGCCTGGTGAAGATCGCCACGACCAAGGCGCAGCGCAAGCTGTTCTTCAACCTGCGCCGCATGAAGAAGAACCTGACCTGGCTGTCGGCCGAGGAGACCGCGCAGGTGGCCCGTGACCTCGGGGTGACCCCGAGTGAGGTCACGGAGATGGAGAAGCGCCTGTCCGCGCGGGACATGTCCTTCGATCCGACCCCGGAGTCGGACGACGAGGAGGTGTACAGCCCGGCCGCCTACCTGCCGGCCCCGGATGCCGATCCGGCCGAACAGGTGGAGGAGGCGGAGAGCCACGAGGACGAGTCCGACCGCCTGCGCGGTGCGCTGGACCGCCTCGACGAGCGCAGCCGCGAGATCGTGAAGCGCCGCTGGATGGCCGAAGACAAGGCAACGCTGCACGAGCTGGCCGAGAAGTACGGGGTGTCGGCGGAGCGCATCCGCCAGATCGAGTCGAGCGCGCTCGGCAAGCTGCGCGGCCTGATGGCCGCGTAAGGGCCGAAAACCCGCCCGGTAAAGACCCGCAACGCCGCGGTCGGACCTTCAGGATTTGCCTAAGGTCCGCACGCGGCGTTAGCGTTGGCGCACCATGCGCACCCTCGACACCTGGCTCACCGAGTACAGCCAGAGCCACCAGCACCCCACCAACAAGCTCCTGCACTGGCTGTGCGTACCGCCGATCGTGCTCTCGGTCATGGGGTTCCTGTGGGCCCTGCCGGTGCCCGAGGCCTTCGCGCGGGCCTCGCCCTGGCTCAACTGGGCGACCCTGGTCGCGCTGGCGACCCTCCTTTATTACCTCGTGCTCTCGCCCCGGCTCGCCCTGGGCGTGGCCGCCGCGTTCGCACTCCTGCTGCTCCTCACTTCCGCCCTGAGCCGCCTGCCCTGGCCGCTGTGGGAGACCTCGCTCGTGATCTTCGTGGTGGCCTGGATCGGCCAGTTCATCGGTCACGCCATCGAGGGGCGCCGACCGTCCTTCTTCAAGGACGTGCAGTTCCTCCTGATCGGGCCCCTGTGGCTGCTCGCCGCGGCCTACCGTTCCTTAAGCCTCTCCTACTGAAAGGTGCCCATGCCGTACGTCCGCCTCCTGCGCCTTGCGGCCGCAGCCGCAGCCCTGTGCCTGGCCCGCGCGGCCACCGCCGCCGAGGACCCGGGACTCGCCCGCTTCATGGCGACCTACCGCGAGCTGGTCGAGACCAACACCACGCTGTCCGCGGGTGACTGCACGCTCGCGGCCGAGCGCATGGCGAAGCGGCTCACGGCGGCCGGCTACCCGGACTCCGACGTGCGGATGTTCGTGCCCGAGGGCCATCCGCGCGAGGGCGGCCTGATCGCGGTGCTGCACGGAACCGATCCCAAGGCCAAGGCGATCCTGATGCTCGCCCACGTCGACGTGGTCGAGGCCCGGCGCGAGGACTGGGAGCGCGACCCGTTCAAGCTCATCCAGGAGAACGGTTACTTCTACGGGCGCGGCACGAGCGACATGAAGGCGCAGGCGGCCGCCTGGGTCGACAACCTGGTGCGCTTCCGCGAGGAGGGCTTCCGGCCGAAGCACACCGTGAAGCTCGCCCTCACCTGCGGCGAGGAAACCAACGGGGCACTCAACGGCGCCCAGTGGCTCGCCGAGCACGAGCGCGGTGCCATCGACGCCGCGTTTGCCATCACCGAGGGCACCGACGGCGAGCTCGACGCCCAGGGGCGGCACGTGGCGCTCGGGGTGCTGGCCGCCGAGAAGGTGTCGCAGAACTACACGCTCGAGGTCGTGAACCCGGGCGGCCACAGCTCGCGCCCGGTCAAGGAAAACGCCATCTACCGCCTGATGGACGCGATCGAGCGCATCAGCGCGTACGAATTCCCGGTCGAGCTCATCGACGCCAACCGCGCGTACCTCAAGGCCGAAGGGCACATCGTCGGGGGCGAGCGCGGCGCGGCCATGGAACGGGTCGCCGCCGACCCCACCGACGCCGCCGCGGTCGCCCTCCTCGACCAGGACAAGAACCTGCACGCCATGCTGCGCACCACCTGCGTGGCGACGATGCTGTCGGGGGGCCACGCCACCAACGCACTGCCGCAGCGCGCCCGCGCCAACATCAACTGCCGCATCATGCCGGGGGTATCGCGCGAGGCCATCAAGCAGCGGCTCGCCGAGGTCATCCACGACCCGCAGGTCGCCATCACGATTCCGGAGGTGCGCGGACCGCTCGCACAGCCCTCGCCCCTGACCGCGCAGATCCTGAAGCCCATCGAGACCGTCGCGCACGAGCTGTGGCCGGGGGTGCCGATCGTGCCGGCGCTCGAGCCGGGCGCCTCCGATGCGCAGTTCCTGAACCCGGCCGGGATCCCGACCTACGGGGTCACCGGTTTCTTCACCGATCCGGACGGCGGCGGGATCCACGGGCTCAACGAGCGTATCCGCGTGCAGTCGCTCTACGACGGGCGCACGTTCCTCTACCGCCTGGTGAAGCTCTACGCCATGCAGTGAGGCGCTCAGGGCGCCGGGGCACTGCGCGACGTGTCGGTGCGTGACAGGAGCCCGGCGCCCACGATGACCAGCGCCCCGGTGAGGAGGTTGCCGGTGAGCCTCGCTGCGCCCCAGGAGGCCAGGAGCAGCGTGCTGCACAGGGGCGTGGCGTAGGCCATCACCGCGAGCCGCTGGCTGTCGCCGCGCCGGAACCCCTGGTCCCACAGGTAGTTGCCCAGCCCCAGGGCGATGAACCCCGAGACCGCCATGCACAGGATCTGCACGCCATCGGGCCGCACCGTCGGCTCGATGATGAAGTGCAGCACCGCGCACACGACGGCGGAGATGCCGCTGCCCCGCGCCAGCAGGTTGCCGGTGGGTTCCTTCCAGGCGAGCCGGAACACGCAGTACGCCGCCCACAGTGCGCCGCTGCCGAGGGCGAGCGCCATGCCGCTGACCGAGGGCTCGAGCTTCCCGTCCCAGAGCAGGATCGCCGCGCCGGCAAAGCCCATGAGCAGCGCGCCAACCAGGCGCGGTCGCAGCCGGAAGAGTCCGGCGGCCGCACCCATCGCCCCGATCATCACCGGCCACAGGTACGAGAGCAGGTTCGCCTGCGCCGCGGGCAGCCGGTGGGTGGAGAGCAGGAAGCACAGGTCCCCGCCGGCGAGCGCCCCGGCATACACGAGCGAAGGGAGCCAGCCGCGCAGGGTCGGCGCCGCAGGCCCGTCGGCGGAGCCGACGTCGAGCACGCGGAAGCTCAGGAACCCGCAGCCGAACATCACGGCGAGGGCCTCCAGCGGCGGCAGCGTCTTCATGTGCAGCGCCAGCGACGGCCACATCGCCCACAGCGGGATCGAGAGCGCCCCGAGCAGGGTCCACTGCGCGGACGAGAGGGGGCGGCGGGGAGCCGTGCCCTGCGCGGGCACGGCGCAGCAGGCAACCGATTCGGTCATGGAGAGAGGCCTCGTGTACGTGCGCGCGCGAACTGAAAGTCCGCGCCACCGCACGCCGGGAAGTCTAGCGGGTCGGCCGCGCCGCGGCCCTCTCCCTTAAGGGACGCGCAGCGCGGCGGCGCGGACGGCCGCGGTGACCGCCTCGTGCACGCCCTTGTCGAGCGGGTCGGGCACCAGTTCGCCATCGCGGGCCTGGCCGGCGATGGCGTGGGCGGCCGCGATCAGCATGCCCTCGGTGAAGGCGCGCGCATTCGCTTCCAGGGCGCCCTTGAACAGGCCCGGGTAGGCGAGCAGGTTGTTGATGCCCTTGCCGTCGGCGGCGAAGGCCGCCCCGTGCTCGCGCGCCACCAGCGGCTCGATCTCGGGGTCCGGGTTGGAGAGCGCGAGGATCACCTGCCCGGGGCGTACCCACTCGGGACGGATGAGGTTCTTGACCCCGGTGGTCGCGATCACGATGTTGGCGGACTGCATGAGCGACTCCAGCGTCATGCCCTCCCCGCCGATCGCCGTGAGGCGCGCGACCGCCTCCGGGTTGCGGTCGGTGCCGATGATCCGGCGCACCCCCGCCGCGCGCAGCAGGCGCACGATGCCGGTGCCGGCAGCCCCGAGCCCGATCTGTCCCACCGTGCTGGTCGTGAGGTCGTGCTGCGCGTAGCGCGCGGCGTTGATGAGCGCCGCCAGCGCCACGACCGCCGTGCCGTGCTGGTCGTCGTGCAGCACCGGCTTCTTCAGGCGCTGCTGCAGCAGCGACTCGATCGCGAAGCACTCGGGCGCGGCAATGTCCTCGAGGTGGATGGCGCCGAAGGAGGACTCGATCGCCATGATCGACTGCACCACCGGCTCGGGGCGGGTGTCGTTGAGGAGGATCGGTACGCCGTTGATGCCGACGAGCTCGGCATACAGCGCCGCCTTGCCCTCCATCACCGGAAGCCCGGCGAGCGCGCCGATGTTGCCTAAGCCCAGCACCGCGGTGCCGTTGGTCACCACCGCCACGGTGCGTGCGATCGCGGTGTAGTCGCGGGCCAGCGCCGGGTCCTTCTGGATCGCGAGGCACACCCGGGCCACGCCCGGCGTATAGATGTCGCGCAGCACCTGCCTGGTATTGATCGGCAGGCTCGCACTCATGCGGATCTTGCCGCCGCGGTGGCGGTTGAAGACGCGGTCGGACTTGCCGACGAAGCGCGCGGTGGGCAGCGCGCCGATGCGCTCGAACAGCGAGCGGTCGGCCTCCTCGTCCATCTCCAGGGTGATTTCCCAGAGCGTGCGGCCCTGGTCGCGGCGCAGCGCGGTGAGGTGCTCGATGGCCAGACCCGCCTCGGCGATCACCATGAGCACGCGGGCGAGGCTGCCGGGCTGGTGGACCGTTTCCACCAGGAGGATTTCGGGGATTTTCATGGGGCGAAGGGTGCACGAACGCCCCCCGGGCCGCCACCACTGCGCGGCCTAAGGGGCCGCTGCCGGTGCCCGTAAGACCCGGTATCATGCGCGCCCGCCCCGCGCTTGCTATGCCGGGCGGGCCCCATCCGAAGGAGATTCCGCCGTGGCTGCCAACCCCCATCCTGCGACCCCCAAGAAGAGCGCTGCGGCGATCGACCCGCTCGACCTGTTCGACGTGCGCGGCTCGCTCACGGAGGAGGAACGCCTGGTGCAGGACTCGGTGGCGCGCCTGGTGGACGCCGAAGTGCTGCCGGTGATCCAGAAGGCCTTCGAGGAACATAAGTTCCCGCGCGACCTGGTGCCGAAGCTCGCCGAGCTGGGGCTGCTCGGCTCCTCGATCCACGGCTACGACTGCGCGGGACTGAACGCGGTGTGCTACGGACTGATCTGCCAGGAGCTCGAGCGCGGCGACTCCGGCATCCGCAGCTTCGTCTCGGTGCAGTCCTCGCTGTGCATGTACCCGATCTATGCCTTCGGCTCCGAGGAGCAGAAGCAGAAGTACCTGCCCCGCATGGCGCGCGGCGAGCTGATCGGCTGCTTCGGGCTCACCGAACCCCACGGCGGTTCGGATCCCGCCAACATGAAGACGCACGCCAAGCCGCGCGGCCCGGACTGGGTGCTCAACGGCGCGAAGATGTGGATCACCAACGGTGCGATCGCCGACCTCGCCGTGGTGTGGGCCATGACCCCCGAGGGCATCCGCGGCTTCATCGTCGAGAAGGGCACGCCCGGATTCTCGGCGCCGGAGATCCAGCACAAGTTCTCGCTGCGTGCCTCGGTCACCTCCGCGCTCTTCTTCGACAACGTAGTGGTGCCGGGCGACCGGGTGCTGCCGGGCATCGTGGGTCTCAAGGGACCGCTGTCGTGCCTGACGCAGGCGCGCTACGGCATCGCCTGGGGCGTCATCGGCGCAGCCCAGGCGTGTCTCAAGACCATGCTGGACTACACCCAGTCCCGCACCCTGTTCGGGCGCCCGCTCGCCCAGAACCAGATGATCCAGGTGCGGCTCGCGGACATGGCGCGCCGCATCACGACCGCGCAGCTCCTCGCCCTGCAGCTCGGGCGCATGAAGGACGCCGGCACCATGCAGCCGGCGCACGTCTCGCTCGCCAAGTGGAACAACGTGCGCATGGCGCTCGACATCGCGCGCGACTGCCGCGACATGCTCGGCGGCGCCGGCATCTCCGCGGAGTTCCCGCCGATTCGCCACATGCTCAACCTCGAGAGCGTGATTACTTACGAGGGCACCGAGACCATCCACCAGCTGACGATCGGGCGGCAGCTGACGGGGCTCAACGCCTTCTAGGGAATTTGCCGGGAGCAGCGCGCGGCCACCATACTGCGGTGGTGCGGACGTTGCGCGCGCTGACACTTCTACTGGTGCTCGCCGGACTCGGCTTCCTGGCGTGGTCGCACTGGCATCAAGAGCCACAGCTCCGTTCCGATGCCAAGCTGATTCCTCCGACCACAGCCGCCTCGCGGGCACGCGTACGCCCTGCCACGCCATCCGCAGCGGTAACGCCGGCTGCCACGAACCTGGCTGACGTAACACCCGAACAGTTCGTCAAGCGCCTGCACTGTTCGCAATATCATTTTCTGCTCGGGAACCGGGTCTCTGCAGATGTGTTCGCGCTCTTATGCGCCGGGCAACTGGCGAAGGCCGGGCAGCGGCTTTTGTCGCTTGCACGCAGCGGTGACCGCACGGCGGTGGCATCTCTAGGGATGCTGGCGCAGTGCGACAGGGGCGACGCCCCGCGGCCCGTCGGCCGTCGCGAGCGGGGTGTGGAGCTCGCACGGCGCTACGGCGCCAGCGATCAGACCATCGCGCGCCTGGACGCGGTGCTCGCAGAAGAGGAGCGCGGGCCAAGCGCCGAACGCAAGGAACAGTGTGCGGAAGCGCAGGAGATGACGCAGGCGGCCATGGAGTTATGGCGTCAGGATGTCGAGAAGGTGTTGGGCACAGTTCCGGGACAAGCGTCGCCGGAGGAAAGCTCCGACCTCGAAATCGAGTACCTGCGCAAGACGCTCGCTCCCGGCGATGACGAGTGGGCGACCGATCTTGCCGATGCCCTGCTGAGGCGCGGCACGGCGCAGGATCGGGCGCAGGCCGTCGCCCTGCTGCGCAAGGCAAGCGAACGATCTCCAGACGCGGCCCGCCAGCTTGCGGACTGCATGCTGTCGGGCTGCCCGACGCCGGACCCCGATCCTGCCGAGGCCCAGCGGCTGCTAGGAAGTGCGGCGCTTGCCGGCAATTACACGGCGCTCGAGCAACTGGCATCCCCGCCGCCGGCAAATCCAGCGACACAAGGCCAACTGCCGGACGCCCAGCTCGGGCCGGCCGATCGCTTTGCATGGAGCCAGCTGCTTACGACGCTGGTGGCGCGTGGATGCTACGGACCGGCGGAATACGCGCGCTACGCATGGGGACGATATCCGGCACCGGACAGCACCACGCTGTCACCCGCCGATGCCGTGCTTGCAGCGCAGAAGGTGGAGGACTTGACGGCCAACCTGCCCAGCCTCGTGCGCACGCTAGGGTGCGACTAGAAGCGCGACAGAGTCAGGCTGCCACGATTCCCAGCGCCACGAGCGCAAGCAGCGCCAGCCAGTTGAACACATTTTCCCAGCGCACCCGCGTTACCGCAGCCTGAGAATGTGAAGTCATCGCCGTCTCCCGTGCATCGGACATGGGAACATTTCGGGGCCTGCGCGCGGCCCGTCACGGCAGCAATCGTGGCGCCGCACCGATCAATTGTGGCGCGGTGTGGCAGCCGGTCAGTCCGCATGCGTTGACGCCCCCGCACCAGCCTGTAGCCTTGGAGCCATGAAGCGACTGATCGCCATCGTCGAGGACGAACCCGCGATCCGCGACAACTACGCGGCGGCCTTCACGCGCGAGGGTTATGGCGTACGCGCCTATGCGAGCCGCGCCGAGGCGCTGAAGGCCTTCGCCGCGCGGCTGCCGGACCTCGCGGTGATCGACATTTCGCTCGGCGATGAACCCGAGGGCGGCTTCGAGCTGTGCCGCCAGCTGCGGGCCCAGTCGGCGGAGCTGCCCATCATCTTCCTCACCGCACGCGACAGCGAGATCGATGCGGTGTCGGGCTTGCGGCTCGGGGCAGATGACTTCCTCACCAAGGACCTGAGCCTGCCGCACCTGATCGCGCGCGTGAACGCCCTGTTCCGGCGCGTGGATGCGCTGCGCCAGCCGGCCGACGACGCCGCCGTGATCCGCCGCGGCGCGCTCACGCTCGACACCGAGCGCATGAGCGCACAGTGGGACGGCAAGGTGGTGCTGCTGTCGCTCACCGAGTTCTGGATCGTGCACGCGCTCGCGCGCCACCCGGGCCACGTGCGCAACCGGCAGCAACTGATGGATGCCGCGAACGTAGTGCTCGATGACAACACCATCACCTCGCACATCAAGCGCATCCGCCGCAAGTTCCAGACGATCGAGGCGAAGTTCGACGCCCTGCAGACCGTCTACGGCATGGGCTACCGCTGGGTCGAGTAGACGAACGCGCCGATGTCGCTGCGCCTGAAGCTGCTGCTCCTTGGACTTGCGACCCTGGTGCTGCCGTGGGCGGGCTGCCGCTACGCACGCGAGATGGAGTCGGCGCTGCGCCAGGGGGAGTCCGACTCGCTGCAGGCGCTCTCGCAGACCATCGCCACCTCGCTCCAGGGGCGCACCGACCTGCTCTATCGTGAGGCGGCGCCGGGCACGGCGGCCGCACCCGGCGCCGAGGGCACCGCGGCCGCCCCGCCGCCGGAGCCGGACCCGAACTTCTACCGCGCCACCCCCTACGATCTCGAGCCGCTGACGCTCAAGGCCGCCCCGGTCGTGGACGGCTACGCCGATGACTGGCCGAAGGACGCCCACTGGAGCACCTTCGAGAAGGACGAACACCACCGCTTCTCGATCCTGACCGGCGTGCACGATCGCATGCTGTACGTTGCGCTCGCGGTACACGACGAGCACCCCGTGTTCGACGCCCCCGGGGCCAACCTGCTCGATCCCAATACCTTCGGGGACCGCGTCTGGCTCGGGTTCGAGGACCCGGCCGGCCAGCAGAGCCAGGTGTTCCTGGCGGCCGCCGCGCCCGGGGCGGTCACCGCCCGGCGCATCGTGACCGGCGATTACGGGCGCCAGAGCACGCGCCTCGAGCCGCGTATCCGGGGCGCCTGGCAGGGCACCCCGGATGGGTACCGGCTCGAGCTGCGGGTGCCGCTGTCGATGATCGGCACGGCGTTCGGCGTGCTCGTCGACGACCGCGACGCCCGCGGCGCGCTGCCGGTCAGCTACGGCACGCTGCGGGGTGACGACCTGCACACCATGGGGCACCTGATCCTCGCCGCCCCCGGACTCACCGCCTACCTCGGCCAGTTCCTGCAGCCGGGCCTGCGGCTGTCGGTGACCACGCCGGCCGGCCGGGTGCTGGCGCGGGCCGATGCCCTCGCCCAGCCCGTGGAACTGCAGCGCCAGCTGCCGGTCATCTCGCGCCTCTACCGCCGCATCATCGACCGCCCGGAGGGCCAGGCGCCGCTCGTGTCCTCGAGCCCCATCCTCGACCGTGACCACGGCTTCGAGATCGGGCGCCTGGAGGTGGTCCACACCCCCGACCGCTGGATCCGGCTGCGTGACCGGGCCCTGACCCACATGCTGAACTTCTCGCTGCTGACCAGCCTCGTGGTCGTGAGCGCGATCCTGATCTTCGCTGCATCGCTCGCGGTACGGCTGTCGCGGCTGCGCCGCGCGAGCGAGTCCGCCCTGGTCAACCGCGGCCTCGTGTCCCCCTTCCCGGAGGTGCGGGCGCGCGATGAGCTCGGCGACGTGGCCCGCAGCTTCGCCACCCTGCTCGGGCGCCTGCACGAATACACGAGCTACCTGCGCACGCTGGCCGGCAAGCTCGCCCACGAGATCCGCACGCCGCTCACCATCGTGCGCTCCTCGCTCGACAACCTGGAGTCCGAGTCCGTGCCCGAGAGCGCGCGCGCCTACCTCGAGCGCGCGCGCCAGGGGAGCGAGCGCCTGAGCTCGATACTGCAGGCGATGGGCGCGGCCGGTCGCGTGGAAGAGGCCATTGGCGGCGCCGAGCGCATCCAGTTCGACCTGGTGCCGGTGCTCAGCTCGGCGGTGGCCGCCTACCGGGGCGCGTTCCCGCAGCGCCACTTCACCTTCGACAGTGCCGCCCCGTCCGTGACGCTGAACGGCGCCCCCGACCTCATCGTGCAGCTGCTCGACAAGCTCATCGACAACGCCGTGGACTTCAGCGCCCCGGCCTCGACCATCGCGGTGCGCCTAGCGCTCGACGCGCACGCCGCGCGGCTCGAGGTCGAGAACTCGGGCCCCCCGCTCCCGGCCGACAGCAGCCGCCTGTTCGAGTCGCTGTGGCAGTCGCGCACCGGGGCCGACAGCCGGCCGCACTTCGGCCTGGGGCTCTACATCGTGCGGCTCATCGCCGAATTCCACGACGGCACGGTCGCGGCGCAGAACCTGCCCGGGGATACGGGCGTGCGCTTTACCGTCCGTCTGCCGCGCTGAAAACCCCCGCATCGAGCCTCGCACGCGCCGCGCCGGCGGTGGATCCCGAACTTATGTCACATGGGGAGCGTAAAAGACCGTGTGGCTTTCGCGCACGTGCACTTGTCGCCTCGTCACGACATGCCACGGCGCCGTTAGAGCGAGTACACTCTTCATCCAAGGCACCGTCAGTAAACGAGTTTTTTCTGCGGGGCGTAAGCGCAGTTTCGACGGTGATGCGCCGACGCCATGAACGTAGGAAGGATTTACAACAAAGAAACCTCGGGGATCGACGCGGGCACGGGTAACGACAACACAAACTTGTTGTGATTGTCAGGAACGATAAGACGCATGGAGAACCATGCGGGCCTCGCAATAGAAGCCGGAGCGTAAGCTCCAAGCGTTTCAGCCGGAAAGTTTAGATGCTCGTGATGACGCGACGTGCCGAAAGCTAAGTGGATCTGAAAGTCCGCGGCGCTGCTCGGAAGGAGCTGACAGCGAACCACCGGGTCATCGGGCGACGACGATACAAGCCCCGCCATAGTGCGGGGCTTTTTTTTGGGCGCGTGATGGGCGCCCCGGCCGCGGCAGCGCTATATGTGTATAGTATGGTAATGCCACGCACATGGGTCCGGATGCCGTGATCGCCGTCCTGGAGGCTGCGCACGCCGGGCTCTTAAGGCGCGCCAACTGGCCGCGCAACGTGCTCGCGGGCATCGTGGTGGGCCTGGTCGCCCTGCCGCTTGCCATGGCCTTTGCCATCGCCTCCGGCGCCAAGCCCGAGCAGGGCATCTACACCTCCATCGTCGCGGGCCTCGTGGTCTCCCTATGCGGCGGGAGCCGCGTGCAAATCGCCGGCCCCACCGGGGCCTTCATCGTCATCCTCGCCGGCGTCGCCGCCCGCCACGGCGCGGACGGCCTCCTCATCGCGACCTGCATGGCGGGCGTGATCCTGGTGCTGTTCGGGCTGGCGCGCTTCGGGGCGGTGCTGCGCTTCATCCCGGACCCGGTGATCGCCGGCTTCACCGCCGGCATCGGCGTCATCATCTTCGTCGGCCAGTGGCAGGACTTCTTCGGGCTGCCGCACCCTCACGGCACGCACTTCCACCAGAAACTGTGGGAGCTCCTGCAGTCGCTGCCGCAGTTGCACCCGGCCACCCTCGGGCTCGCGCTCCTGAGCCTCGCCGCCGTGCTCCTCACCCCGCACGTGCCACTGCTGCGGCGCGTGCCCGGGCCGCTGGTCGCCCTGCTTGCGGCGAGCCTCGCCCAGTACCTCGGCGACTTCCCGGGCGTCGCCACCATCGGCAGCGCCTTCGGCGGCATCCCGCGCGCACTGCCGCACCTGAGCCTGCCCGGGTTGAGCGCCGAGCGCCTCATCGAGCTCGCCCCGCCCGCCTTCACCATCGCGATGCTGGCTGCCATCGAGTCGCTGCTCTCGGCCGTGGTCGCGGACGGCATGAGCGGTACGCGGCACGACTCCAACCAGGAGCTGGTCGCGCAGGGCGTCGCCAACGTGCTCGCGCCGCTGTTCGGCGGCATCGCCGCGACCGGGGCAATCGCCCGCACCGCCACCAGCATCAGGAACGGCGCCAACGCGCCGATCGCCGGCGTGGTGCACTCGGTGCTGCTGGTGC
This sequence comes from Pseudomonadota bacterium, assembly GCA_018241425.1. GTDB lineage: Bacteria > Pseudomonadota > Gammaproteobacteria > Steroidobacterales > Steroidobacteraceae > 13-2-20CM-66-19. The sequence goes on along the minus strand of JAFEDU010000003.1, from coordinate 310,848 downwards.
TGGTGCTGCTGCTGCTCGCCCCGCTCGCTGCCCGGGTGCCGCTGGCGGCGCTCGCGGCGGTGCTGTTCGTCGTCGCCTGGAACATGAGCGAGCTGCGGCATTGCCTGCGCATGCTGCGCACCGCGCCCTGGGGGGACGTCGCGATCCTCGCCATCACCTTCGGGCTCACGGTGTTCGTGGACCTGGTGGTGGCCGTCAACGTCGGGGTGATCCTGGCGATGCTGCTGTTCCTGCGCCGCATGGCCGCCACCGTCGAGGTGCTGAAGGTGGACGAGGCGGCGCTGCGCCAGGAGCTGCAGTCGGGCGGCCGCAGCGCACTGCCCGCCGGCGTACTTGTCTACAACATCGAGGGGCCGTTCTTCTTCGGCGCCGTGGAGACTTTCGAGCGGGCGCTGGCGCACTCGCACAGCGACCCGCGTGCCATCGTGATCCGACTGCGACAGGTGCCGTTCATGGACTTCACCGGCCTGCAGGCGCTGGAGGAGGCGATGGGCAACCTCGAGCGCCGCGGGGTGCGGGTGCTCTTGTGCGAGGCGCGCAGCAACGTACAGCGCAAGCTCGAGCGCGCCGGTATCGTGAGCGCGGTGGCCGGACGCGGGTGCTACGAGAGCCTGGCGCTCGCACTGCAGGCGCTGGAGGGCGCGCCGCCCGCGGCCCTCAGCGCCGCTTCGGCTGCCAGCTGACGCCGTGGTGCGTCAGGTAGTCGCGGATCATCTGCCGCACGACCTGCGAGGGCGTCAGGTCCTGCTGCGCGCACAGCTTCTCGAACGCCTTCTTCTTGTTGGGGTCGATCAGCAGGGTGAGCCGCGCGGTCTTGGTTTCCATGCACCGCATAGTAACTGCATGTGCATGTGATTAACATCCACGCCCTCAGCTGACCCCCAGGTAGTCGAGGATGCCGCGCGCCGCCTCGCGTCCCTCGAACACCGCGGTCACCACCAGGTCCGAGCCGCGCACCATGTCACCGCCCGCAAACACCTTGGGGTTGGTGGTCTGGAAGGCGCGCTGCGCGCTCGCGGTGACGCGCACGCGGCCGTTGTCGTGCAGGCGGATGCCGTGCTCGCCGAACCAGAGCGGCGGACTCGGCAGGAACCCGAAGGCGATGATGACTGCGTCCGCCGGCACGATCTCCTCGGAGCCGGCCACCACCTGCGGCACGCGCCGGCCGCGCGCATCGGGGGCACCGAGCGCCGTGGTCACGAGCTTGACGCCCTCCACGCGGTCCGAGCCCACGATCTCGATCGGCTGGCGATTGAAGAGGAACTCGACCCCCTCCTCGCGGCTGTTCTTGTAGTCGCGCCGCGAGCCGGGCATGTTGGCCTCGTCGCGGCGGTAGGTGCAGGTGACCGAGGCGGCACCCTGGCGGATCGCGGTGCGGTTGCAGTCCATGGCGGTATCGCCGCCGCCGAGCACCACCACGTGACGGCCGCGCATGCTCGTGTGCTCGGCAACCGCTCCCGGCAGCGCGAGCTCGCGGCGGATGTTGGCGACCAGGTACGGCAGCGCCTCGTGGACCCCGGGCAGGTCCTCGCCGGCGAAGCCGCCGCGCACGGCCGCGTAGGTGCCCATGCCGAGGAACACCGCGTCGTAGTCCGCGAGCAGCGTATCGAAGGCGAGGTCCGCACCGACGTCCACCCCGAGGCGGAAGCGCACGCCCATGCCCTCCATGATCTCGCGACGCTTCTCGACCACTTCCTTCTCGAGCTTGAACGGCGGGATGCCGAAGGTGAGGAGGCCGCCGATGCGCTCGTAGCGGTCGAAGACGGTCGCGGCCACACCGTTGCGCGCCAGCACGTCGGCGCAGGCAAGTCCCGCGGGCCCGGCGCCGACCACCGCCACGCGCCTGCCCGTGACCTGCACGTTCGACATGTCCGGCTTCCAGCCGGCCTTCAGCGCCTCGTCGGTGATGTACTTCTCGATGGCGCCGATGGTGACCGCGCCCAGCCCGTCGTTGAGCGTGCAGGCGCCCTCGCACAGCCGGTCCTGCGGGCAGATACGGCCGCAGACCTCCGGCAGCGAGTTGGTCTTGTGGGAGAGCTCCGCCGCCTCGAAGAGGTTGCCCTCCTCGATGAGCTTCAGCCAGTTGGGGATGTAGTTGTGGACCGGGCATTTCCATTCGCAGAACGGGTTGCCACAGCCCAGGCACCGTCCTGCCTGCTGGCCGGCCGCGGCCGGATCGAACGGCGCATAGATCTCGCGGAAGCCCCGCACGCGCACTTCCACCGGCGTCTTGGCCGGGTCGGTGCGCGGGATGTCCAGGAACTGCAGCGTCTTGTCGGCCATCAGGCGGCGCGCCTCAGGTTCTCGATCAGCGAGTCGATGGAGGCCGCCTTGGGCTTCACCACCCAGAACTTCGGCAGGTAGGTGCGCAGGTCGTTGGCGATCTCGGCCGCCCAGGCGCTGCCGGTCTCGGCGACGTGGCGCTCGAGCAGGCTTTCCAGGTGCTGCACGTGCGACTGCATGGCCTCGGGGTGGATGCGGCTGATGTCGATGAGTTCGTGGTTGTAGCGGTCGACGAAGTTGCGCTCCAGGTCGAGCACGTAGGCGAACCCGCCGGTGAAGCCGGCGCCGAAGTTCACGCCCGTGCGCCCGAGCACGCACACCGCCCCGCCGGTCATGTACTCGCAGCAGTGGTCGCCCGCGCCCTCGAGAACGGCCACCGCGCCGGAATTGCGCACCGCGAAGCGCTCGCCGGCGATGCCGGCGGCGAACAGCTCCCCGCCGGTCGCCCCGTAGAGGCAGGTGTTGCCCATGATCACGGTCTCGTGGGTCGCGTAGCGCACCCCGCGCGGGTGGCGCAGCACGATGCGGCCACCGGCCATACCCTTGCCCACGTAGTCGTTGGCATCGCCCTCGAGGTAGAGGTTGAGGCCCGCGGCATTCCAGACCCCGAAACTCTGCCCGGCGGTGCCGCGGCAGTGCACGGTCAGGGGCGCCTCCGCCATGCCGTAGTTGCCCCAGCGCCGCGCGATCTCGCCCGAAAGGCGCGCGCCGATCGAGCGGTTGTAGTTCCTGAGCTCGTAGGAGAACTCCCCGCCGGACTTCGTGCTGATCGCCGGCAGCATGTCGCGCACCATGCGCTCGGCAAGCTCGCCCTTGTCAAACGGTGCGTTCGAGGGCGTGACGCAGTATTGCGGTGCGCCGGGTGCCAACTCGCGGTTGGCGAGGATCGGGGCCAGGTCGAGCTTCCGCTGGCGCGGCGTCGCCCCCTCGAGCACGTCGAGGTACTCGGTGCGCCCGATGAGTTCGGCGAGCGTGCGCACGCCCAGGGACGCCAGGATCTCACGCACCTCCTCGGCCACGAAACCGAAGTAGTTCATGACCATCTGCGGCAGCCCGATGAAGTACTTCGAGCGCAGCACGTTGTGCTGCGTGGCGACCCCGGTGGCGCAGTTGTTGAGGTGGCAGATGCGCAGGTACTTGCACCCCAGGGCCACCATGGGCGCGGTGCCGAACCCGAAGCTCTCGGCGCCAAGGAGGGCCGCCTTCACCACGTCGAGCCCGGTCTTGAGCCCGCCGTCGGTCTGCAGTCGCACCCGGTGGCGCAGGTCGTTCAGCCGCAGCGTCTGGTGGGTCTCGGCGAGCCCCAGCTCCCAGGGCGTGCCCGCGTACTTGATCGAGGACAGGGGACTCGCCCCGGTGCCGCCGTCGTAGCCGGAGATGGTGATGAGGTCGGCGTAGGCCTTGGCGACCCCGGCCGCGACGGTGCCGACGCCGGGCTCGGCCACCAGCTTCACCGACACCAGCGCCGCAGGATTCACCTGCTTGAGGTCGAAGATCAGCTGCGCGAGGTCCTCGATGGAGTAGATGTCGTGATGCGGGGGCGGCGAGATCAGGCCGACGCCCGGGCGCGCGAAGCGCAGCGTGGCGATCATGTCGTTGACCTTGTGCCCGGGCAGCTGGCCGCCCTCGCCGGGCTTGGCGCCCTGGGCGATCTTGATCTGCAGCACCTCGGCGTTGATCAGGTACTCGGGCGTGACCCCGAAACGCCCCGAGGCCACCTGCTTGATCTTGGAGTTCTTCTCGGTGCCGTAACGGGCCGGGTCCTCACCGCCCTCGCCGGAGTTGGAGCGCGCGCCGAGCCGGTTCATGGCGATCGCCAGCGCCTCGTGCGCCTCAGGTGACAGTGCCCCGAGCGACATGCCGGCGCTGTCGAAGCGCGCGAGGATCGCCTCCACCGGCTCGACCTCGCAGAGCGGCACGCCCGCGCCGCGCCTGAGCGTCAGGAGGTCGCGGAAGGTGGAGGCCGGGCGCCCGTTCACGAGCGCGGCGTACTGGCGGTAGTGTGCAGCGTCGCCCGAGACGACGGCGGCCTGCAGGGCCGCGATCACGTCGGGGTTATACATGTGGTATTCCCCGCCGTGCACGTATTTGAGGAGGCCCCCCTGCCCGATCGGCTCGCGCGGGTCCCAGGCGCGCTGCGCGAGCGCGAGCGTGTCAGCCTCGAGGTCGTCAAAGTCCGCGCCCTGCACGCGGCTCTCGGTGCCGGTGAAACAGCGGTTCACCACCTCGTCGGCAAGCCCCACGATCTCGAACAGCTGCGAGCTGCGGTAGCTGGAGATGGTCGAGATGCCCATCTTCGACATGATCTTGAACAGGCCCTTGCGCAGGCCGGCGCGGTAGCTGCGGCCCACCTCCAGGCGCGCGTGGAAGTCGAGCTTCACGCGCCCCTTGCGCATCATCTCGAACAGCACCTGGTAGGCCATGTACGGGTACACGGCGGTCGCGCCGTAGCCGATCAGGCAGGCGAAGTGGTGGGGCTCGCGCGCGGTGCCGGTCTCGATGAGGAGGTTGCACTTGCAGCGCAGGCCCTCCTCCACCAGGTGCTGGTGCACCGCGCCGGTGGCGAGCAGCGCGTGCACCGGGACCCGGCCCTTGACGAGGTAGCGGTCCGAGAGCAGCAGCACGAGCTTGCCCTCGCGCACCGCGCTTGAGGCCTGGGCGCACAGGCGCGCCAGGGCCGCGCGCAGGCCCTCGGCGGGCGCGTACTGCAGGTCGAGGAACTCGTGGGTCACCTCCTCGATCGCCAGGATCTGGCGCAGCTTGCGCTGCGAGAGGATCGGCGAGCCGAGCACCACCTGGCGCGCATGCTCGGGCGCGGGCTCGAAGATGTTGGCCTCCGGCCCGATCTGCGTCTGCAGCGACATGACGATGCTCTCGCGCAGCGGGTCGATCGGCGGGTTGGTCACCTGCGCAAACTGCTGGCGGAAGTAGTCGTACAGCGAGCGCACCCGGTGCGACAGCACCGGCATGGGCGTGTCGTCGCCCATCGAGCCGACCGCCTCGTTCTCGTCCTGGGCCAGCACGCGGATGACGTCGTCGCGCTCCTCCTGGGTGACGTTGAACATCTTCTGGTAGAGATCGAGCGTGGCGCGGTCCATGGGCTCCGCGGCGAGGCGCGGGTCGACCAGGTCGCTCTCGAGGTAGCGCACGCCCTCGCGCAGCCACGCCTTGTAGGGGTGGCGGCTCTTCAGGAGCTGGTCGATGTCGGCCGAGGACAGGAGCGTCCCGGTCTTGAGGTCGAGCGCGATCATGTCGCCGGGGCCGAGCTTGCCCTTCCTCACCACGTCCTCGGGGGCGTAGTCCCAGACGCCCGCCTCGGAGGCGATCGTCAGGCAGCGGTTCGCGGTGATGCAGTAGCGCGCGGGCCTGAGGCCGTTGCGGTCGAGCGTGCACAGCGCGTAGCGCCCGTCGGTGAGCACCACGCCCGCCGGCCCGTCCCAGGGCTCCATGTGCACCGAGTAGTACTCGTAGAAGGCGCGCAGGTCCGGGTCCAGCGTGTCCAGGCCATGCCAGGCGGGCGGGATCAGCAGGCGCATCGCGTGCAGGGGGTCGAGGCCACCCATCAGGAGCACCTCGAGCATGTTGTCCAGGCTCTGCGAATCCGAGCCGGTCAGCGAGACCAGCGGCAGCGCCTGCTCGAGGTCGGGCAGGAGCGCGCTCTTGAGCAGCGGCCCGCGCGCGAGCGCCCAGTTGCGGTTGCCCTGCACGGTGTTGATCTCGCCGTTGTGCGCAAGGTACCGGTACGGGTGCGCGAGGCGCCACTGCGGCAGGGTGTTGGTCGAGAAGCGCTGGTGGAAGACCGCCACCGAGCTCTCCAGGCGCGGATCGGCGAGGTCGGGGTAGAACTGCGCCAGGTGCTGCGGCATCACCATGCCCTTGTAGACGATGGTGCTGGCGGACAGGCTCGGCATGTAGAAGGCGGTATCTTGCGCGAGCGCCTTCTCGGTGAGCCGTCTCGCCATGAACAGGCGCCGGTTGAAGGCCGCGGCATCCAGCGCCTCCGGGCAGTCCACGAACACCTGCTCGATCCGCGGCAGCGTCCGCAGCGCCTCGGCGCCGCAGGCCGTCGCATCGGTGGGCACGGGGCGCCAGCCGGCGAGGGTGACCCCCTGGCCGGCAAGCTCGGCCGCCAGGCGGGTGCGCGCCGCCGCCGCCGCGGCCTCGTCCGGAGACAGGAACACGAGCCCCGAGGCGAAGCGCGGCGCGAGCGTGATGCCCGCCTCGCGCGCCACCGCGCGCAGGAAGGCCTCCGGCAGCTTCAGGAGCACCCCGCAGCCGTCGCCGGTCTTGCCGTCGGCGGCGATCGCCCCGCGGTGGGTCAGGCGCTTGAGGGAGCTGATCGCGGTCTCAACCAGCCAGTGACTGGGCTTGTCGTCGAGACTGGCGATGAGGCCGAACCCGCAGCTGTCGCGCTCGTAGGCGTCCTTGTAGAGACCGGTGTTCGGGGGATGCATGGTGCCTCGGTGTACCTGAAAATGCGGCGGCCACCGGCCCCGTGAGCGGAAGAGGACTGGCGCGCACGCGGTGCGCACCCCTCCCGCAAGGGTCGGCTTGACTGCCGTCAATTCAGTCGCTGAAGGAGATCCACGGGAGCCCCCGCTAAGGGCCCGCGAATGAGCAGCCGCATCCGCCTCACCGGGAAGGGGCGTCCCCGGCAGGAGCTGGCCGTCTTACACCATCGCTATGCGTTCGATAATACCGGCCTTGGGTCGCCTTGCAAGCGCCCGAGGGCCGGCGAGCACCGGTACGTCAGGGAGCTTGTACATGAGCGAAATCGAAACACCCCGGCTGCTGCTGCGCCCCTGGCGCGAGAGTGACCTCGCTCCGTTCGCGCGCCTGAATGCCGACCCTGCGGTCATGGAGTTCATGCCGCGCCTCCTGAGGCGGGAGGAGAGCGACGCCTTCGCCAGGGCCTGCCAGGCGCAGATTGCAGGGCGCGGCTGGGACCGCTGGGCGGTCGCCCGGCGCGACAGCGGTGACTTCGTCGGGGCCGTGGGCCTGAGCCGCGTGACCTTCGAGGCCGCCTTCACCCCCTGCACCGAGGTCGCCTGGCGACTCGCCCGCGAGCACTGGGGTCACGGGTTCGCGACCGAGGCTGCCGCCGCGGCGCTGCGCCACGCCTTCGTCGAGCTCGAGCTGCCCGAGGTAGTCTCCTTCACCGTGCCGGCCAACCTGCGTTCGCGCGCGGTGATGGAGCGGCTTGGTCTCACGCACGTCCCCGAGAACGACTTCGGGCATCCGCGCGTGCCGGCGGGCCACCGGCTGCACGCGCACGTGTTCTACCGGATCACCCGCGCGCAGTGGCGCGCGCGGCAGGAGACGGGAGCCGCGGAATGAATGGTGCAAGGCGAAAATAGTCGGGACGCAGGTCCTTGCATCGACGGTCGCGCTGCCGCAGTATGCGCGCCGCCGAAAACCCAAGCCCGCTCGATCCTCACGAGGTGAAGCAAAGACAATGAAGCAGCGCAAAGCGTCGACTGACAGCGACACCGGACTTCGCCTGCAACGTCTCAACGATTATCTCGAGAAGAATTTCCCCGATTTTTTTGCAGAAGTGCGCTTCCAGGCCGGGGACGACGACTACTTCCTCTACGCCCGCTTCGGGCAGTATCTGGCGCGCGTGATCGAGCACAACCGTGCCGGCCGCCCGCTCATCAACCGCGGCTTCACGCTCCTCAACAAGATGGCCCGAGCCTCGGCGCGCGACCCGCGCATCCGCGAGATCATGGTCTCGGGGCCGCTCGAGTACCTGCTCGATGCGCCCAAGGCGCGCGCCCTGGCGCGCAAGCGCCTCTCGGCCCAGGCGCAGGGGTATCTCGAGAGCCTGTGCGAGTGAGCCGTTAGGGCGGCTCGCGCGCGGTCACGCCGACCTCCAGGCGCTGCGTGCGGCGCACGATACCTAAGGTGAGCTCAGCTCCGGGGGTGATGCGCCCGAGCAGGCGGTGCAGCGTGTCGATGCCATCGACCGGGGCGCCGTTGACCGCCACGATCAGATCGCCGCTCTCCAGGGGCGCCTGCGCCGCCGGCCCCTCGCCCTCCCGGGACAGGATCTCCACGGCGCGGGAGCTCTGAAGCGCCAGCGCGCGCACCAGGCGCTTGTCGAGCGGCCGGTCGCGCGCGGCCACCCCGAGCCAGGCGCGGCGCACGCGGCCCTGGGTGAGGATCTCGGTGAGCACCCAGCGCGCCGTGGCCGCGGGGATCGCGAAGCCGATGCCCTGGGCGGTGGCGATGATCGCGGTGTTGATGCCGGTGACGCGGCCGCGGGCATCCACCAGCGGGCCGCCGGAGTTGCCGGGGTTCAGGGCCGCGGTGTGCTGCACGACGCCCTCGATCAGGCGGCCGTGGCGGCTGCGCAGCGAGCGGCCGAGCGCGCTCACCACCCCGGCGGACACCGTGGACTCGAAGCCGAGCGGGTTGCCCACCGCCACCACCAGCTGCCCGGCGCGCAGGCGCGTGTCCGCCGCGAGCTCCGCGTAGGGGAGCGAGCCGGCCTGGGCCCGCAGCACCGCCAGGTCGGTCGCCGGGTCCCGGCCCGCCACCACCGCCGGCACGCTGCGGCCGTCCACCAGGCTCACGCGTGCCTGGGTCACGCGCTCCACCACGTGCTCGTTGGTCAGCACGTAGCCGTCGGGGGTCACGACGACGCCGGAGCCCGCCCCGCCTCGCGCCCGCGCGGCCTCCTCGCCGCCCCCCACGTAGATGCTGACCACGGCCGGTCCCACCGCATCGACTGCGCCCACGACCGCGGCCGAGTAGGCATCCAGGGGTTCCGGGCTCCCGTCACCTGGGGGGAGCCGATCTTCGGGTTCCAGCATCCCGCATCGGATGGGGCCCTCCCCGCCCGAACTCAAGGGGTGAACCGGGCAGGGCTTTCCTGCCAGAATCCGCCCGCCGCTCATGATCTCCCTCGCCCAGACCGCGATCCTGCTCACCGCCGCCGTGGTCGCGGTGTCGCTGTTCCGCCTCCTGAAGCTGTCCTCGATCCTGGGGTACGTGGCCGCGGGCCTCGTCATCGGGCCCTTCGGCCTCAACCTCGTCGGCAACATCGAGCGCATCTCGCAGGTGTCCGAGTTCGGGATCGTGCTGCTGCTGTTCATCATCGGGCTCGAGCTGCAGCCGACGCGCCTGTGGGTGATGCGCCGCTTGGTGTTCGGGCTCGGGGCGGCCCAGGTCGTCTGCTGTGCCGTGGTGCTGGGGGCGATCGCCTGGGCCTGCGGGCAGGCCCCCATCGCCGCCGGGATCATCGGCTTCGGGCTGTCGCTGTCCTCGACGCCGCTGGTGCTGCAGGTGCTGGCCGAGCGGCGCCAGCTCGCCAGCCAGCACGGGCGCGCGGCGTTCGCGATCCTGCTCTTCCAGGACCTCGCGGTCCTGCCGGTGCTGGCCGTCGTGCCGCTCCTGGCGGGTTCCACGGTGAGCGCGCCGCACGGGCCCTGGTGGATCGCGCTCGTGAAGCTGCTGGGGGTCATCGGGGTGGTGGTGTTCGCTGGCGGGCGCATCGTGCTGCGGCCGGCGCTGCGGCTGGTGGCGCGCACGCAGGTCAGCGAGGTGTTCACCGCCGCGGCGCTCCTCACCGTCATCGGTACCACGCTGCTGGCGCACCGGCTCGGCCTGTCGGCCTCCCTCGGCGCCTTCCTCGCCGGCGTGCTGCTGGCCGACAGCGAGTTCCGGCACGAGCTCGAGGCCGACCTCGAGCCCTTCAAGGGACTGCTGCTCGGCCTCTTCTTCATCTCGGTCGGTATGTCGGCCAACTTAGGGCTCCTCACCTCGGAGCCGGCGCTCCTGGCGGCCGTCACCGTCGGGTTCCTCGGCGTGAAGGTGCTGGTGGTGGCCGGAATCGCGCGCATCGCCGGGTTCAAGGGTGACAGCGCACGCCGCCTCGCCTTCTCCGTCCCCACCGGCGGTGAGTTCGCGTTCGTGCTGTTCACGCAGGCGGCGCGCGACCGGCTGATCAGCGCCGAGACCGCGGACCTCCTGGTGCTCGCGGTCACCCTCTCCATGATGCTGGGGCCGTTGCTGCTCATCCTCTACGAGGCGGCCGCACGCCGCTGGCTGAACCCCGCCAAGCGCCCCTTCGACGACATCCAGTCGCAGGAGAGCCCGGTCATCATCGCCGGCTTCGGCCGCTTCGGGCAGATCGTGGGCCGCGTGCTGCGGGTGAAGAACATCCCCTTCACCGCGCTCGACAGCAGCCAGACCCACGTCGACTTCGTGCGCCGCTTCGGCAACGAGGTGTTCTACGGGGACGCCTCGCGCCTGGACCTGCTGCGTGCGGCGGGCGCGGCGCAGGCGCGCTTCCTGGTGCTGGCGATCGACGACACCGAAGCGGCCACGCGCACCGCGGTGCTGGTGCGCGAGCAATTCCCGAAGATCCGCATCTTCGCGCGCGCCCGCAGCCGCCAGCACGCGTTCGCGCTCATGGACGCCGGGGTCAAGTCGCGCGACATCTGGCGCGAGACCTACGGCTCGAGCCTGGAGATGGCCGCGCAGCTCCTGGAGGCTTCCGGGGAGAGTCCGCAGGAGGCGCGCGAGGCCGTGCGCCGCTTCCGGGTGCACGACGAGTCGACGCTGGCGCGGCAGTACGAGGTCAAGGAGGACGACAAGAAATTCCTCGCCACCTCGCTCGAGGCCGCCCAGCAGCTGGAGAAGCTGTTCGAGTCCGACCGCGAGCCGAAGGCGGACTAGTGGACGAGGCGCGCAGCGTGCGGGACTTCTGGTTCGGGACGCTGCCTTTGTCCGCCGCCGAGATGAACCGCCGCGTGCGCTTCTGGTTCGGCGCCGAGCCGAGCGAGACGCGCAGCCGCCGCGACGAGACACTGCGCAGCCGCTTCGCGGGCCTGATGGAGCGCGCCGCCGCCGGCGAGCTGGGCGCCTGGGCGGACGGACCGCGGCGGCGCCTGAGCCTGATCCTGCTGCTCGACCCGTTCCCGCGGCACCTCTACCGCGGCACGGTCGAGGCCTTCGCCCACGATGCGCGGGCGCTCAGGCTCTCGCTCTCCGGCATGCAGTCCGCCGCGGATGCCGCGCTCGATGTCATCGAGCGCGTGTTTTTCTACCTGCCGATGCAGCACGCCGAGGCGCGCGAGGTGCAGGAGGAGTCGGTGGCGGCGTACCGGCGCCTCCTGACCGAGGCTCCCGAGGACCTGAAACCCTTCTTCGAGAGCACGCTGCGCTCGGCGGAGAACCACCGCGCGATCATCGAGGAGTTCGGGCGCTTCCCGCACCGCAACGCCCTGCTCGGCCGCGACAGCACGGCCGCGGAGCAGAAATGGCTGGCCGAGGGCGGCGCGACGTTCGCGCACTGACCGCGAGCGCCGATCGCCCATGAGGCTGCGGCGCGCACCTGCGCGCAGATTAAGCTTATGCTCGGCCGATATAACCCGGAGGGCAACGCTCCTGGACTTCCTGCAACAGCTCCCGCAACCCGCCGGTCGCGCGCTGCGCGCATGAGCGAGGAATCCGATCACGCCCAGGTCTACCGCCTGTTCGCGCAGGCGATGGAGCGCGAGGGGGCCGCGCGGGCCGCGTTCGTGCAGGAGCACTGCGGCCAGGATGCCGATCTCAGGCGCCAGGTCGAGAACCTGATCGCGGTCGCGCAGGCCGACGGGGTCACCGGGATGCTGCTCGCGGGCGGCCAGGCACCGACCCGCGACCTGCGGGGCGCGGAGTACGGGCGCTTCCGGCTCCGCGAGCTACTCGGCAGCGGCGGCATGAGCGTCGTGTACCTCGCCGAGCGCACCGACGGCGTCCCTCAGACGGTCGCCGTCAAGCTGTTGCACGGCGCGATCGACCCCGTGCACGGCGCCCGCTTCGTCAGCGAGGCGCGGTTCCTGGCGCGCCTGAAGCACCCGGCCATCGCGCAGCTCATCGACGTGGGCGTCAAGGACGGCGCGGGCTGGCTGGCCGTCGAGCTGGTCCGCGGCCGCCCGATCGATGAGTACTGTGACGAGCACCATCTGGACCTGCGGCAGCGGGTAAAACTGCTCGCCATGGTCGCAGGTGCGGTGGCCACCGCGCACAAGTCCTTCGTCGTGCACAGCGACATCAAGCCGACCAACGTGCTGGTCGATGACGAGGGGCACCCGAAGCTCATCGACTTCGGCATCGCATCCGCCCTCAGCGACGGCTCGGGTGCGCGCGAGCCTACTGCCGACCTGCGCCGCTTCTTCACCCCGAACTACGCCGCCCCGGAACAGGTGCTGGGACAGCCGGTCACGGTGGCCACCGACGTCTTCGGCCTGGGGGCGCTCGGCTACCGGCTGCTGACCGGCACCGCGTTGTTCCCGGACTGCGGCACGCCGCTGACGTACCTGCACGCGGTCGCCACCCAGGAGGTGGGGCTCGCGAGCCGCGCCGCGCGCGCGGACCCGGCGCGCGAGCGCGCACTGCGGGGCGACCTGGACGCCATCCTCGGGAAGGCCCTGGAGCGCGACCCGGAGCGCCGCTACGCGAGCGCGCTCGACCTGCAGGCGGACCTGCACCGGTACCTCGACGGACTGCCGGTGGCGGCGCACGCCCCCTCGCTGCGCTATCGCCTCGTGAAGCGGGTGCGTCGTCACGCCCTCGCCTCCGCGCTGGCCACCGTCCTGGTGCTCGGGCTCGCCGCCGGCGGAGTGCTCTACGGGCTGCAGGCCCGGGTCGCCCGCGAGGCGCGCGATGCCGCCGCGCGGCGCGGGGAGTTCCTGGAGCGGATGCTCAAGTCCGCCGATCCGCACACCGGCCGGCGCGACATCACGGTGGCGGAGCTGCTCGACTCGGCGGCACGGCAGCTCGACCAGGACTTGGGGCACGAGCCGCTCGTCGAGGGCTCGATGCTCGGCCTGATCGCCGATACCAACAACAGCCTCGCGCGCTACCCGGAGGCGCTGGCCGCCAGCGATCGGCAGCTCGCGCTCCTTCGGGCCAACGGCGCGAGTTCCCTGGACATCGCGCGTGCGCTGGTCACGCGCGGGGAGGTCCTGGTCTCGCTCGGGCGCTACGCCGATGCGACCCCGGTGCTCAGGGAGGCACGCGGACGGCTGCGGGGCCTGCCGGGCGCCAGCGCCGACTACGCGCTGGCGCTGAACGCGCTGGGTGAGGCCACCATGAACGACGGCGGGGAGAAGGAGGCCGAGCAGCTGTTCCGCGAGGCGATCGCGCTCGACCGGGACGGCACGGAGGCGATGCACCAGGACATGGCGGATGCGCTGCAGGACCTGGCGGTCCTGTACTTCAACCAGGACCGCTTCGCCGAGTCGGCCGAAACCGGCCTCGAAGCGGTGCAGGCCTATCGCCGCTACCGCCCGCCCGACTACCCCGACCTCCTCAATGCGGAGGCCGGCTATGCCGAGACCCTCATGCACCTGCACCGGCCGGCCGAGGCCGAGCCGGTGTTCCGCGACGTGCTCGAGCGCGGCACGCGGGTGCGCGGGGCCGAACATCCGGACACGCTCGTCACCCAGAGCCAGCTCGGGGAGAGCCTCATGGAGCAGAAGCGCTACCCGGAAGCGGTGAAGGAGCTGCGCGCCGCCGCGGAAGGGCTGGACCGAGGCCTGGGCGAGAGCCACCGCTACCCGATCAGCGCCTGGAGCAACTACGCGATCGCCTCGTGCCTCGGGCCGGATCCGGCAGGCGGACTCGCCGCCGAAGAGCGCATCGCGGCGCTGCGTGCGAAGACGCTGCCCGCGGGCGACTGGCGGCTCGCGAACACGCAGGCGATCCTCGGCCTGTGTCTTGGGGGACTCAAACGCTACGCGGAAGCCGAGGCCGCGCTGCGCCAGGGGAGCGCGGGACTCGAAGCAAGCCGCGGCCTGCCCGCGGCGAATACCCAGCGCGCCTACCAGTGGCTGCGCGACCTGTACCTGAAGATGGGGCGCGCGGGCGATGCCGCCGCCCTCGCCGCGAAGATCGCGCCGGAGCGCGCCGGGTCCTGAAGCTCGCCGCGCGTCGCGAGCCCAGGAAGACGCGGCCGGGGCACCAGTCCTAGGTACCCCGACCGCGTCTTCGAGCTGCCGGCCGGCGGATCCCGCCAAGCCTCACTCCCGTACACGACGGGCACGGATAGCCTGACCTGGCGCTGTTGCAACGGCGTGGAATGCGCGTGACGGTTGCGTGGAACGCGTCGGCGCGGCCTGCAGGTCAGCCTCGGTGCGGCGTGCGCTCGGGGCTTTCTAGCGCAGCGTCTCGAGGTCGCGGATGCGGCGCTCGAGCGCGCGCTGCGTTTCCAAAAGCTCCACGGCGAGCGCCGCCCCGCTCACGTTCACCCCCAGGTCGCGCATCAGGCGGCCGACGATCCGCAGGCGCGGCAGCGCGGTGGTGGGCAACTGCCACGCGCCGCCGACCTGGCGGGGGTTGACGATCCCGAGCTCGGCCAGCTCGAGCACCGCCGCCAGCTCCAGGCGGCACAGGCGGCAGATCTCGCTGGCGCCGATCCAGTCCTCCTCGGTGATGAGGCGGGCTTCGATCACGGTCGTGGTCACGCGGGTCATGGCATCACCTCGCAAAATCGGCGCGCGGGTCGAAGTCGAGCTTGCTGCGCATCTCGGCGTAGAGCTCCTTGGCGGCGGGCGTCGCCGCGCTCGGCAGCACCACCTTCAGCTGCACGTACTGGTCTCCGGGGGGTGAGCCGGGCAGGCCGCGCCCACGCAGGCGAAGTTTCTGGCCCGACTGGGAATTGGCGGGGATCGTCATCGCCACCTCCCCGCCGAGGGTCGGCATGTTCACCGAGGCGCCGAGGGCGGCCTCCCAGGGTGCAACCGGGAAGGTGAGGGTCACGTCGCGGCCGTCGAGCTGGTAGAGCTTGTTCGGCAGGATGTGCGCCTCGAGGTACAGGTCCCCCGCCGCGCCGCCGCCCAGGGACGGGCCACCCTGGCCCGCGAGGCGGATGAGCTGGCCCTCGGTGACGCCCGCGGGGATGGTGACCCGCACCGTGTGCGTGCCGAGCGTGACCGTGCCGTCGGGCTTGACCTCCGGGCGGCGCAGCTCGAGCGTGCGCGTGGTGCCGCGGTAGGCCTCCTCCAGTTCGATGTCCACGCGCGCATGGTGATCGTTGCCGGAGCGCTCACCCATGCCGGCGCTGCCGGCGAAGGGCGAGCCGCCGCCAAAGAGCGAGGAGAAGAAGTCGCTGTAGTCCTCGGCCGCCTCGGGCTCCGGGGCGGCGCGCGCGCGCCCGCGGCGCGCGCGCCGCTGCGGACCCTCGCCGCCTGCGAACTCGAAGCCGCTGCCCCAGTCCGGTGGCGGCCGGAACTGCTCGCCCTGCTTCCAGTTGGCGCCCAGCTGGTCGTAGGCGGCCCGCTTCTCCGGGTCCTTGAGGACCTCGTACGCCTCCTGGACCTGCTTGAAGTGCTCCTCGGCGTCCTTCTCCTTGCTGACGTCGGGGTGGTACTTGCGCGCGAGGCGCCGGTAGGCGGTCTTCACCTGGTCGGCGGTTGCCGTGCGCTCCACGCCCAGGACCTTGTAGTAATCGCGGTATTCCATCGTTTCGCCTGCTGACGTAGGCCGCGCCGGCTTGCGGGGCCGGGACAGCCGCGTAGGGGATTCTAACCGTCCGTGCGCGCACCGCTTGGGTGCGGGCGGGGCACGGGCCGCACTCCCCTGAGGCAGGGGCGGGCCCCTCCCCTAGCTTGGGGCGCTCCTGGCGGTCTCAAGGTCGCGGGTACGGATCTTGCTTTGGCACCTGTGCGGATTTTGGTCACGGCTGAAGAGTAACGATGCGCCTGTCACGACCCCCGCCGCTGAAGAATCTGCGGGCGTTCTGCGCGGCGGCGCGGCATCGCAGTTTCAAGTTCGCGGCGGACGAATTGTGTGTCACCCCTTCGGCGGTGAGCCACCAGATGAAGGAGCTGGAGACGGCACTGGGCATGCGGCTGTTCGAGCGCAAGACACGGGCACTGGAGCTGACCACGGCGGCGCACCGGCTGCTGGATGAGGTCGAGCCGCTGCTCGAGGCGCTCGACAACACGCTCGCGCAGCTCGCGCGCCGCAACGGGCGCCAGACGCTGCGCATCCGCGTGCCGGCGCTGTTCGCAAACGAACTCTTCATCCCGCGCCTGTCCTCGTTCTGCGCCGCGAACCCCAACGTCGACGTGCAGCTGGACACCCGCGACCCGCGCCCGGCCGCCCACCCGCCCACCGCGGACGTCTCGATCCTGCTCGCCGACAGCGCACCGCCTGGCATGAAGAGCCTGCGCCTCTTTTCCTCGCCGCTGATCGCCGTATGCGCGCGCGAATACGCGCCGCGCGTGGCGCGGCTCGGCCGCGAGCTGTTCGGCACGCTGGCCCTCATCGTCGACCGCACGCGCCCGTTCGCCTGGGACAAGTGGGCGGACGAGGTGGGCCTGGAGACCCCCGAACCCAAGCAGGTGATCGAGTTCGACACCATGTCCGCGGTGGTGCGCGCCGCCGAGCGCGGACTTGGCGTCGCCCTGGTGCCGGCGGTGCTGTGCGATTCGTGGATGCGCTCCGGCGCGCTGGTGCGCGTGTTCGCGGTGCAGCTGGAGACGCAGGATTCCTATTTCCTGGTCAGCCGCCCGAAGGATGCGGAGAAGCCGCAGGTGAAGGCGCTGACGCGCTGGGCGGTGTCGGAGTACCAGCGTGGCTGAGCGCTCATCAACCGTCGCGCCAATTCTTTTCGTTTGTCGGTGTGACTCCCGGTTCGTATCGTGCTCACACGCGCTGCAGATACGGGCGCGCTGCGAAATCCGCGACACGACAGGAGATACCGAAATGTTCATGCACCGCAATCGTGGCAGGTACGCCCAGGCGGTGAGTCTGGGGATCCTCACCGCAACGCTCGCCGGCGCGGCGCAGGCCGCCGAGGCCGGCGCCGACACCTTCGTACTCGTCGCCTACAGCAACCGCACCGGGGGCGAGAATCTTTCCACGGGCGACTTCGGTCACGCCGCGCAGGCGGTGTACGCGCCCTCGCCGACCGAGCTCACGAGCGACCCGCAGGCGCTCGCCACCAACCGCTGCGTCGCGTACGCGATGACCGGCCAGATGGACAAGGCGCACGCCGCTTGCGATGCCGCCGTGCATGCCGCACGCGCCTCCGACGGCGCCGCGGCGCTGTGGAACCCGAAGTCGCGCCACGAGAGCGACGCGGCGAGCGCGGTCGCCTATTCGAACCGCGCGGTGCTGCACTGGCTGGATGCGGACGTGCCGGCCGCCCAGGCGGACCTCGCACGCGCACGGGCCCTGGACCCGCAGGCGCATTTCATCGCGGCCAACCTGACGGCGCTCAAGGCGCGGCAGGTGGCGCAGAACCGAATCGACGCGAAGGTGCCGGTAGCACCGCTCGCGCAGCAATGACCGGAGTGGGAAACGGGGCATCACTTTCGATCCCCCTCGAGCGCATGTCCCGTTTCCCCTCCGATCACCCAAAAAAAAGCGCCGCGAGGCGGGGGAAGTCGCATCGCGGCGCGTAGGAGCGAACACGGGGAAGTTGTTCGCAGCTGATAGGGATAGAGCAAGGGGTATGCCAACGCCGAAAACCGATACGAACCAATGACTTATCGATGATCCCGTAGAGCATGACGGGTGACGCGATTTGTCACTTTGGAGCCAAGCGCAGCAGTGTGAGCCTCAGATGGCATTCGGCCGTCGGTGAAAACCGACGGCCTTTTCTTTTTCATAAGGAAAATCAGCGCGGAAGGACGGGAACGCAGGCCTGGTCCTGTTCCTTCAGCGTCGCGCACAGCGCCCGTGCCTGGGCTTCGCCGTTGGCGGGGGCCTGCAGGCGGTAGAGCGTGCCGGCCCCGGTGCTCGCGACCACGATGCGGGGCGCGAGTCCCTGCAGCTGCGTACCAAAGCGGCCCTGCAGCCGGGCCCATTCTTTCCCGGCGCTCGCCTCGCTGCCGAAGGCCCCGAACTGCACGCCGTAGCCGGCATCGCTGTCGGCAACGCGGACGGCCGTAGCCGGTGCGACCGCCGCGGAGGCGCTAGTCTCCCGCGACTCGGGGGCGGGACGGGCCAGGTCCTCGGCCGACGGCGGTCCGCCGGGTACGGTCGCGGCCACCGGCGGCGCTGCCGCGGCGGGGGCCTCGGTTCCCGCAACCCCCGCCGGGGATCCCCGGGCCAGCTGCAGGGCATTCACGCCCGTGCGGCCGGCCGAGAGCGGCGCCTGCCCTGAGGGCGCCGTCCGCGGTGCCGAGCCGAGCGAGAAACCCTCGATGCGGATGCGGGCTTCTTCGGTCCACGTGCCGTGGGGATGCCCCAGGAGGAAGCCCTTGTAGGCCTCGAGCGTTCCGGCCGCGTCCGCCTTGCGCCAGTCGGCTTCCTCGGCCAGCTCGGCCACGCGGGTCCTGGCCCGGCGGGCGAGCTCGCTGTCGGGGTGCTGCTCGGTGAAGCGGGCATAGGCCTCGCGCGTGTCCGCGGACTCCGCGGAGCGCCAGTCCTGCTGCTCACGGCTGCAGGCGGCGCACAGGAAGAGGAGCACGACGGGCGGAACCTGCCGTGCTGCCCGGAATGTGATCATGGTCGGCCTTCTGGGGCAGGGGCGGTGCGTATTATGACCCCGGCATGGCACCCCGGAGCGGCGGATGGGCGACTCGCAGAAGCGTCGATTGATTGATTCGGTGGGTGATTCCCCGACGTTCGTCGCAGAAGGCGTCCGGATCACGGGAGATATGGAGACTCCGGGGCCGCTCGTCGTCTGCGGGACGGTGCGCGGTGATGGCCGGATCACCGGCACGCTGCGCATGTCCGTGACCGCGCAGTGGGAAGGCGAGATCCATGCCGAGGCGGCCGTCATCGCCGGCCGCATCACCGGCCGCCTGGTGGTCGAAGGCAAGCTCGAGATCGGGGCCACCGCCGTGATCCGCGCCGACATCGTCGCGCGCAGCATCGCCATCGCCAAGGGCGCCGTCATCGACGGCGCGGTCACCGTGACCAGCGGCCAGCCGGTGGTGCAGTTCGAGGAAAAGCGCAGCGGCTGACGCTACGGCGCCGCGGAGTACTAGGGTGCCTCGCCCCCCAGCCGCGCGATCATCTGCCGCTCGAGCCAGGTCGGCCCGGACAGGCGCGCGAAGAAGCCGCAGTGTCCCCCATGCCGCGTGGTCACGACCGACAGCGCCGGGCTGGCCGCGAGGTGCGCAAGGTCGGCCGCCGGGATGATCGGGTCGTCGAGCGCGGTGTAGAGCGTCGAGGGCACTTCAAGGTGCGACAGGCGCGCGCCTGTGATCGCGTAACCGTTCAGGTAGTCCTCAAGCGACGGGAACTCGGTGTGCAGGCGCACCAGCTCCGCAGTCATGGCCTTGAGGTCGCGCATACGGCTGAGCGCCGTGAAGTCGTAGACGCCGGGCCAGGCGATCGCCTTCTTGCGCAGCGAGCGCATCCACTTGCGCACGAAATACATCTCGTAGCCGGGAAAGCCGCTCTGCAGCGCGGTCAGGGTCGCTGACGGGTCGAGCACCGGGGAGACGGCGAGCACCTGCCTGATCTTCAGGTCCGCAGCGCGCGCCTGTGCCGCCACCCGCAGCATGAAGTTGCCGCCGAGGGAGAAGCCGGCGAGCTGCAGCGGCCTGCCGCCGAGGTGCGCGCGCTGCAGGGCGGCGACCGCGCCCACGACCTCGGGCAGCCGGCAGGAGTGGAACAGCTCGCGGTTGAGGTGGTGGGTCTCGCCGTGATCGCGCAGATTGAGGCGCACCACCTCGAAGCCCTGCGCGAACAGGCGTTGCGCGAGCGAGAGCACGTACATCGACTCCGCGCTGCCCTCCCAGCCGTGGAGCAGCACGACCGGGGCGTGGCGGGCATCGGGAGCGGCGGGGGTGGAGAGGAAGGCCTGCAGGCG
Organism: Pseudomonadota bacterium; assembly: GCA_018241425.1. Classification (GTDB taxonomy): domain Bacteria; phylum Pseudomonadota; class Gammaproteobacteria; order Steroidobacterales; family Steroidobacteraceae; genus 13-2-20CM-66-19. The sequence goes on along the minus strand of JAFEDU010000003.1, from coordinate 290,801 downwards.
CACGCCCGCGCCGCAGTCCAGGATCAGCTCGCGCGCGGCTGCGGTGAGGCCGCCGGCCCGGGCGAGCACGCTGGTGCGCCGCCAGGAGGTGCTGGCGAGCATCGACTGCAGGTGATGGTTGCGCAGCCAGAGCGGCGGCTGGAAATCCCCGGCTGTGGTGGCAGGCAGTACGCTTAAGTTCAATGCACCCGGATCTCGATGCGGTTGTTGGCGATCGCGGCGCGGTTCCACTCCGCGGCGGTCACGTCGGGGGCGAGCTGCGGGTAGGGCTGCGCGAGCGCGCCGCTCTCGCCGGCGGCGACCTTCACCGTGACCGCGCCGCCTGAGGCGTTGCGCACCTCGCCGATCAGGTTCGCGAGCGCCAGCGGCGTGCGCTGCACCGGGGACTGCGCCTCGTCGGAAGGGTTGCCCACCAGGTCGCAGCGCGAATACAGCAGCTCCTCCGGGGCGACCGAGTAGCCGTCGGTGGGATTGCCGACCAGGCAGAAACGCCCCGCGTAGGTGCGGATGTCGACACTCGCCGGCTGCCTCTCGGCCACGAGGCGGTTGAGGAGCTTCTGGATCACCTCCAGGCGCGACCCGCCCAGGGGCTCGGCGCCATAGGGCACCAGCGCCACGATGGGGCGGCTCTCCACGGGGGCCGCGGCGGCATCGGCAGGTGCGGCCGCGGGGCCTGCCACCGGGGCGCCGGCGGGGGGCACCAGCAGCGCCGGCGTGCGTTGCGTGCGCAGGTCTGCGACCTCGGACTTCAGGTCCTCCAGGAGCCGTACGCTGCGCCACCACAGCCCCGTGGAGATGAGCGCGATCGCGAGCGCCGTGCCGGCGACGATCCAGGCCCAGGGCGGCGGCGCGCGCGGCGGCGGGGGCGGCTCGAGGGGCTCCTCCGCCACCGGTTCGGGTGCGGGCTGCGGCAGGGCCTCCAGCAACAGCGCCCGCACCTCGGAGGTGATGCGGTCGGTCTGGGTGTCGACGCCTGCGACCAGCGCACGGCGCAGGTCGGCGAAGTGCTCGCGCAGCGTGCTGTCGGTGAGCGGCTTGGAGAGCACGGTGGCGGCGATCTCGGGGGCTTCCGACTCGATGCGGACGTTGATCGGGGTGAAGCTCGACTGCTCGCCGCTCCTGCGATCGGGCAGCAGGTGCAGCTGGTAGAGCACCTTGGAGACGTCCGCGGGCTTGATCTGCTTGGGCAGCACGCCCACCGCACCGAGCGCTCGGGCCTGCCCGAGGTACAGCTCTCCCTCCTGGGAGGTGTACATCATGATGGGGATGGTGGCGGTGCGCGGGTCGTTCTTGATGTGCTGCACGGCCTGCAGGCCGTCCATGCCCGGCATCAGGTGATCCATGAAGATCACGTCCGGACGGTTGCTGCTCAGGTAATCGATCGCCGCCTCCGCGCTCTCCGCGGAATCGACGTCGATGTCGTACTTCTCCAGTACCCGAGCGAGAAACAGGCGCGCGGACTTGGAATCGTCCACGATCAGGGCCCGCTTTGCTCCCATATGCCGCTCCACACACCCGCGGTCAGGCGACCTGCGGGCAGTGTAGCTTCAGAATGGCCGCGGCGCACCGCTGTCGCCCCGCGAAGACGGCGCCGGAGGGCGGCGCCAGCCCAACATAAGTCAGCCGAGGATGCGCGCGTCGCCGGCCTCGCGCGCGGGGGCGCACACGTCCCGGTAGAGCGCGGCGAGCCTGCGGGCCATGACGGCCGAGGACCATGTCTGCGCGTAGGCACGGCCGCGCGTGCCGAGCTCGGTGCGCAGCGCCGCATCCCTCAGGAGGCGCACCACCGCGGCGGCGAAGGCGCCCTGCTCCTCGGGCACCACCAGCGCCCCGGCCCCGTCCCTGAGCACCGAGCGCGTGCCGAGCTCGGCGGTGGAGACCACCGCGGTGCCCTGCGCCATCGCCTCCAGGAGCACCAGCCCCTGGGTCTCGGTGCGCGAGGCGAACACGAACACGTCGGCGGCCGCGTAGCAGTCCAGGAGCAGCGTCTCGCGCGGCAGGTAACCGGCGAAGTGCACGTGGGCGTTCAGCCCCGCGGAGGCAACCTGCGCGCGCAGCGCCTCGCGGGCCGGGCCCTCGCCGGCGATGACCAGCAGCGCCTCGCCCACCTGGGCCTGCACGACGCGGAAGGTCTCGATGAGGAAACCGATGTTCTTCTCGTGCGCGACGCGCCCGACGTAGGTCACGAGCGGCCGGCCGGGGGCGATGCCCGCGTAGGCACGGAAGCGCGCGCCGTCGCCGCTGCGGAAGCATTCCGCCGGGAGCCCGGTGGGCAGCACGTGGATCGGGGTCGTGACCCCGTAGTCGCCGAGCACCGCCCGCATCGGCTCGGACGGGGCGATCAGGGCCCGCACCTGGGCGCACTGCGAGCGGGTGAAGTGCCGTGCCGCGAAGCGCCCGATGGCGCGCGGCAATGCCGGCACGTAGTGGTGCAGGTACTCCTCGAAGAACGTGTGGTAGGTGGCGACCGCCGGCACGCCCGCGCGCCGCGCGCTGCGCACGCCCGCGTAGTGGGCGACGAAGGGCGTATGGATGTGCACCAGGTCGAACGAGCCGCGCGGCAGCGCATCGAGCGCGCGTGTCAGCGCACCCCAGCGCATGCGGCGGTCCTCCGGGTCTTTCGGCACGCCGGCCGAGGCGATGCGCAGGAGGCCCGGTTCCGTGCCGTCCTCGGATCCCGGGTAGCGCGGTGCCACGAGCAGCGTCTCGACGCCCTCGCGCCCGAGGTCGCCCCGGAAGGTGCGGATGGAGGTCGAGACGCCGTTGACGCGCGGGAAGTAGACGTCGGAGACGAGCAGGACGCGCACGCGCTAACCGTTACCGCGCCGCGGGCGGCGCGTGAGGGGGAGGTCAGCCGTCACGATCAGCCGAGGGCCAGGCCGAGCTCCGCGAGGGCTGCGCCCAGGGCGCCACCGGCGAGCACGTCGGAGGGGTAATGCAGTCCGAGCACCACGCGGCTGGCGGCTATGAGCGCCGCGAGCGGCACCAGCATCCAGGCGAGTTCCGGGAAGTGCGCGATCGCCTGCCAGCTGAAGGCCACCGCGTGCAGGGTGTGGCCGGAGGGGAAGCTGTAGCGGTCGAGCGGGGCCGCGGCCCGGTCGATGCTCGCGTGCGTGATGAAGGGCCGCTCGCGCACGAAGGTGCGCTTCAGCAGCGAGTAGATGAGGACGCCGAGCGCCCCGGTGAGCGCCATGATCCCGGCCGGCCGCAGCGCGCCGGTGCCGTACAGGACGGGCAGCAGCGCCAGCAGCACGTACCAGACCACGCCATTGCCGAGGCGGCTCGCGATCTGGAATACGCGGCGCGGCAGGGCGAATCCGGCCCCACGGTTGATGAGGCGGCACAGCCCGTATTCCGCTGCGTCCACCCGCGCCATGAAGGCATTGAGTCCGGTCGCTTTCATGCGGCTCTCCACACCCCTCCGGGCGACCCCATGAGTGACGTGACAAGCCTCGTTCCGCGCCGCGTCAGTCCGGTTACGGATATGTGAAAGTTTTTTTGCTACAGGGGCTTAGGGCCGTTTTCGTGAGCGTTGTCTCACGTGGCCCCGTCCCGCCCGCCCGCTTATGTCGCGCGGGCCTTCGCGAGCCGCCCCAGGGCGGCGCGGACGTAGCGGTCGGCCGACCCCTGCGCGTGCGGGAAGAAGAGCGAGGGCTCGTTGAGTTCCAGTTCCAGGAGCAGCGGCTCCCCCGCCTCGCCGCGGATCAGGTCGACGCGCGCGTACAGGAGGTCATTCACCGGCACCGCGGCGAGCACCCGCTCCCCGACCGCACGTTCCTCGGCGGCCGGGCTGCGCGGGGTGATGTCTTCGGGTGCGAACAGCGCGGCGGTCGCCTGGGCCCCGGAGGGCAGGAGCGGTCCCTTGCGGATCGCGTGACTGAAGCTGCCGCCGATATAGATGAGCGCGGTCTCGCCGTCCTGGTCGACCCGCGCGAGGTAGGGCTGCAGCAGCACGCTGCGCCGGGCGCGCAAGAGGCCCTGCATGTGCCCGAGGATCTCCGCGCGCGCGCCGCGCGGATGGCGGCGCGTGTCCCGCGATCCCGCACCGACCGCCGGCTTCACGACCAGCTCGGCCTGGCCGTGCGCGGCGAGGAACTGCGCGAGGACGCGCGCGGGGTCCTGGTCCGGCTCGCAGAAGGCGCTCGGCACGATGGGCGCGCCGCCGCGCGCCAGTTCGGCGAGGTAGTGCTTGTCGCAGTTCCAGCGGACCACTGCGGGCGAGTTCACGATCTGCGTCAGGAGCGCGGTGCGCTCGACCCAGGACAGGAATTCCGCCAGCCGCTCGGTGTAGTCCCACGCGGATCTGAGGAACGCCCCGTCGAAGCGTTCCCACTCCACCTGCGGGTCGTCCCAGTCGGCGACGCGCGCCTCCACCCCGGCGGCCGCGAAGGCGGCCGCGAGCGGCGGCATGTCATCGTCCAGGCCGCGCGCGGCGCGGCACGAGACCAGCGCGACTGCCGTCAATCCCGGGTCCCCGTGCCGCGGTCCATGAGCAGCACCGCGGCCCCGAAGAGGACCACCGCCGCGCCCGCCATGAGGATGAAGGCCGTGCCGACCCCGACGTCGGAGACCCCGAGGAACCCGTAGCGGAACGCGTTCACCATGTAGAGGATCGGGTTGAAGTAGGACAGCGTGCGCGCCCAGTCGGGCAGCAGGTCAACCGAGTAGAACACCCCGCCGAAGTAGGTCAGCGGCGTCAGCACGAAGGCCGGGATCCAGTTCACCTGGTCGAAGTTCTTGGCAAACAGCGCATTCAGGAACCCGCCGAGGCCGAAGGTCACCGAGGTGAGCAGCAGGGCTGCGAACACCACCCCGAGGTGATGGATGTGCAGGTGGGTGAACAGCAGCGACACGACAGTCACGGTGGCGCCCACCAGGAGCCCGCGCACCACCCCGCCGGCCGCGTAGCCGCCGACGATGACCCAGTTCGGGAGCGGCGAGACCAGCAGCTCCTCGATGTGCTTGCCGAACTTGGCGCCGAAGAAGGAAGCGACCACGTTGCCGTAGGAGTTGGTGATCACCGACATCATGATCAGGCCCGGGGCGATGAACTGCTTGTAGTCGAAGCCGCCCATGGCCCCGACGCGGCGCCCGATGAGGCTGCCGAAGATCGCGAAGTACAGCACCGCGGTCACGGCCGAGGGCACGATGGTCTGGCCCCAGATGCGGATGATGCGGCCGAACTCGCGGATGACGATGGTCTTGAAGCCCGTCCAGCGCACCGCGCCGAGGTTGAGCGGAGCTGTGGTCGTGACCGCGTTCATCGTGCCGCTCCCGCCGCAGCGCGCGTGTCGAGCGCCGGCCGGCCGTCGTCGGTGCCGCGCCCCTCCACCAGGCGGATGAAGATCTCCTCGAGCCGGTTCACCTTGTTGCGCATGCTCAGCACCTCGACGCCGAGGGTCGAGAGGCGCGCGAAGATGTCGTTGAGGTTGTCGTCCTTGGAGACCTCGACCTCGAGGGTGTGGTCATCGACGAGGCGCACCACGTACGCCGCGCCGAGCTCGGGCGCCTCGGTGAGCGCATCGCGCAGGTTGAGCACGAAGGTCTCCACGTGCAGGCGCCGCAGCAGGCTGCTCATGTTGTCGCGCTCGACGATGCGGCCGCCATTGATGATGGCGATGTTGCGGCACAGCGTCTCCGCCTCCTCCAGGTAATGCGTGGTGAGGATGATGGTCGTGCCGCGGTCGTTGATCTCGCGCAGGAAGTCCCACATCGAGCGGCGGATCTCGATGTCCACCCCGGCGGTCGGCTCATCCAGGATCAGCAGGCGCGGCTCGTGCATGAGGGCGCGCGCGATCATCAGGCGGCGCTTCATGCCGCCGGACAGGCCGCGCGAGATGCCGTTCCTCTTGTCCCACAGCTGCAGCTGCTTCAGGTACTTCTCGGCGCGCTCGCGCGCCACCGGGCGCGGGATGCCGTAGAAGCCGGCCTGGTTGACCACGATGGTGTACGGGGTCTCGAACAGGTTGAAGTTGATCTCCTGCGGCACCACGCCGATGCAGGCCTTGGCGGCCTCGAGCTCGCGGTCGATGTCGTGGCCGAACACGCGCGCCTCGCCGGAGGTCTTGTTGACCAGCGAGGTCATGATGCCGATGAGCGTCGTCTTGCCGGCGCCATTGGGACCCAGGAGCGCGAAGAAGTCGCCCTGCTCCACGTCGAGGTCGACGCCCTTGAGCGCCTGGACGCCATTGCGGTAGGTCTTGGTCAGTCCGCGGACCGAGAGTGCATTCATGGATGTGAGGATCCGGGCTCGTGGGCACGAGCGCAAGGGTTGCGAATTCTACCGAGTGTTGATGCGCGGGCGGGCTGCAACAATGCCCCGGGCGGGGTATTGACCGCCGCGGGCTGTACGCCGGGCGTCAGCTCGCGTTCTTCAGCAGTTCCAGCTCTGCCGTGGTGGCGGTACCGGCCGGTTCGTGGAACGACCAGCCGTCGCGCCCGCGCGCCTTGGTGCCGTAGAGCGCGAGGTCGGCGCAGCGCACCGCGTGCTCGTGGGTGTAGTCCCCGCCCGGATCGACCGTCGTGACCCCGACGCTGACGGTGACGAGCGGCCGCGTCGTGGAGGCCGCGTGCGCGATGTTGAGGCCGGACACGGCCTGCACCAGGCTCGCGGCGACCCCGCCAGCGTGCGCGCGGTCGCCGCCGACCAGTATGGCTATGAACTCCTCGCCACCGTAGCGCGCCACCATGTCCAGGGGCCGACGCTGCCCGACGGCGCGCAGGGTGTGCGCCACCTGCCGCAGGCACTCATCGCCCGCCTGGTGGCCGTAGTGGTCGTTGTAGGCCTTGAAATGGTCGATGTCGATCAGCAGCACCGAGACCGGCAGGCGCGTCAGCTGCGCGTGCTGCCACAGGGCACGCGCCTGCTGCTCGAGCGCAGCGCGGTTGAGCAGCCCGGTCAGCCCGTCGTGCATGGCGACCTGTGCCAGGCGCCGGCGCTCGAGGAAGGCGACGCGGTTGGCGTGTTCGAGTGCGTAGCAGCCGGCGCCGCCGATCAGGTTCGCCGAGATCAGCACGAACAGTGAATAGATCGCCACCGTGGGTGCGATGGCGCCGATCACCGCGGCGCCGGCGTAGACACTGATCAGGATCAGGTTGGTGCGCAGCGCCGCCCCGAAGGTCATGCCCAGCATGAAATAGAAATAGAACGCGGCCAGCAGCAGGCGCGCCGCCACCAGCGGCAGCTGCGTCGCGGTGGCCTCGATGGCCATGAGCACCGTGCCGGCGCCGAACAGGGGCGCGGCCACCTGGATCGCCGGCTGGTACCAGCGCTGGTACCAGCGTGGGGTGGTGAGCACCAGCATGATGAGCACCAGCGGCAGCTGCAGCCCGAAGCGCCAGATGTCCGGGCGCGCGAGGCGCGGGCCGACCAGCAGCACGTGGTCGATGACGGCAAAGCCCAGCGTGGTGGAGAGGGCGACGACCAGGGAAACGCGCACCCACAGGCGCGCGCTGGCACGGTAGCTGTGACGGAATTGCTGCTCGAGTTCCGCGTCGCGGAAGCGCAGGCGCATGCCACCCACCGGGCGTTCGCCGGTGGACGCAGGATCAGATGACAGTACGTGCAATCGCCGCTCCCCCCGGCGACCGGTCACCCGTTCAGCGTCGCGGGTCGGCCTCGCGCTCTTGCGATATGGAGGTGGTCTTCACCCGGGTACGCCATACATCGTACGGATCCCAACCCGCGCGCGCACCTGTTACGCGTTCGTAGTCGTCGAGGCCGTCAGCGAACTCTTCGTTCGCCGCCACGGCCACCACCTGGGGTTCGGCGGGAAATCCTTCCGCGCTCGTGGTCTTCATCGTCTGCGCTCCTGCTTGTTGTCGACGGTCCCGTGTTCGTCTTTCTTCTCTTCCTGCCCTCTCGCCCTTCCATAGGCGAGGTGGGATGGAAATTTTATGTCGTCCAACGGGTAAAGGCGAGCCTGAAAGTTACTGATTATGTTAAAGTTAAGCAAGCTGTAGGCTGGCATCCTGAAGCCCGGTCGGCGGCTGTCGTCAGGCCGCGAAGTACTGCTTCAGGTATGCCTCGAACGTTCCCGTATCGGCGGCCTCGATCCGGCGCTGGGCGGCGAGTGATTCCTCTGCCTCCGCACCGAACTCCTTCAGCCGTTCCCCGTTCGGCGGGTACAGGTCCAGGAAATACGCCTTGTGCGCCGCGGACATACGCAGCGCCAGGTCAAAAAACGACTCCCCGCCCGCCAGCTCGGCCATGAGCCGGGCCGAGGGTGTCAGGGTCACGTCCTCCAGCTTCGCTGCCTGGGTGGCGAGCGCCTGCGAATACGGCCGGGCCGGATCCCCGTGGTCGAGCAGCTCGCAGATGCCGGTCATGGAGTCCAGGAGTTCGCGCGCCCAGTCGCGCATGGGAACGTCCCGCCCGTCCCGCCACAGCATCAGCTGCGGGTCGCGGCCGCGGCGCGCCACCGCCACGTGGTTGGCATCGAGCTGCCCCTGCTCCGCATCGGCGATTGGCGCGCTCTCCTTCATCAGGCACAGCGCACAGAACGCCTCCAGGAAGCGCAGCTTGTTCTGGTTCACGCCCACCGGGTCGAAGGCGCTGACATCGAGGGCGCGCACTTCCACGTACTCGACGCCGGCGCGCATGAGCGCCTTGGTGGGCCGCTCGCCGGAACGCGCCACGCGCTTGGGCCGGATGAAGCTGTAGTACTCGTTCTCGATCTGCAGGATGTTGGCATTGAGCTGCCGCCACTCCCCGTCGACGTGCACGCCGAGCGCCTCGTAGGGCGGGTGCGGCGTCGAGATGGCGCGCGCCAGGTCGCGCACGTACTCCTCGAGGCTGTTGACCGAGACCGACAGGCCCGCCTGGTTGCGGTTGCGGTAGCCGACGTCGCTCATGCGCAGGCTGGTGGCATACGGCTCGTAGGCGGTGCCGGTGCCGAAGTCCTGCAGTTGCAGCTCCCCGCGGCCCCGCAGGAAGCTCTTGCACACCACCGGGGAGACCCCGAACAGGTACAGCACCAGCCAGCCGAAACGGCGGTAGTTGCGCAGCAGGTCGAAGTAGCTCGCCGAGACGAACGCGGCATCGTGCTGGCGCGCTTCGCGCGCGGCCGCCCACGCCTCCCAGAACTTCGCCGGGAAGGAGTAGTTGAAGTGCACGCCGGAGATCGCCTGCATCATGCGCCCGTAGCGCAGGCCCAGGCCGTTGCGGTAAACGGTCTTCATGCGCCCGACGTGCGAGTTGCCGTACTGCGCGAGCGGGATGTCCTCGTCGCGCGCGATCGCTCCCGGCATGCTGGTCGCCCACAGGAGCTCGTCGCCCAGATGCCGGTAGACGAACTGGTGCAGGTCCAGCAGGTACTGCAGGAGCTCCCAGCTGTGCGTGAAGGCGGGCGTGACCAGCTCGATCAGCGCCTCTGAATAGTCGGTGGTGATGTGCTCGTTGGTGAGCGCCGAGCCGAGCAGGTGCGGGTGCGGCGTGTAGGCGAGCTTGCCGGCAGGCGTCACCCGCAGCGACTCCTTCTCCACGCCCTTGCGACCGCCCTGCAGGATCTGCCGCTCGCCGCCGTTGACCAGGGCGGCGAGACGCCGTTCGAAGACGCGGTCGATGCCGGGCCTGCTCATGGATGCACCTGCGGCGCGGAGCGCTAGAAGCGCCTGCGACCCGTCAGGACCTCGCCGACCATGACCCAGTCGCCCACCAGGCTGTACAGCGGGTGGCGAAAGGTGGCGGGCGTGTTGCGCTGGTAGAAGAAGTGCCCGATCCACGCCGGGACGTAGCCGGCGAGCGGCGCGAGAAGCGCCCACGGGTAATGGCCGCTCGCGACCGCCGCCACCGCCCAGGCCAGGGCGAGAAGGCTTCCCAGCACATGCAGGCGGCGCGACATCGGGTGGCTGTGCTGCTCGAGGTAGTAGGGATAGAACTCGCGGAAGCTCGCAAACTGCAGCGGCACCGCCCCGGTATCGCTGGGGGTGACGCTCATGGGCATTCCGGCAAGGCCTGCATGCGTGGGATCCTACCGCCCGTACACGGGGTGGAGCCACTTATTAAGGGGGATTGACGCCCCAAGGCCCGCGACTATCCCGGGGGTGTTGGTTTCACGGGGCTTGAGGCATCGTTCGCCCCGGGCCCGGAACACAGTGGGCGCAGGTCCGCGCCGCGGCTCATTTTGGGAGGCAGCCATGATCGGGATCATCGGGGGCACCGGGCTCTATGCCATGTCCGAGCTCAGGTCGCCGCAGGCCGTGGAAGTCACGACCCCCTTCGGGCCACCGTCCGCCCCCCTGATCCGCGGCACACTGCACGGCCGCGACGTGGCGTTCCTCGCCCGGCATGGCCTCAGCCACCAGCTGCTGCCGGGCGAGATCAACTTCCGCGCCAACATCTGGGCGCTGAAGAGCATCGGGGTGCGAACCGTCATCGCGGTCTCTGCGGTGGGAAGCCTGCGCGAGGAGATCCGGCCCGGCGATCTCGCCGTGCCCTCGCAGTACCTGGACTTCACCAAGGGACGCCGCATCGGCAGCTTCTTCGGCAATGGCCTCGTCGGACACGTCTCGACCGCGGAGCCGACCTGCCGCGCCACGGCAGCCCTGATTGCGCATGTCGCCCGCGCTGCGGCGGTCACGCTGCACGAGAACAAGGCCTACGCCTGCATCGAGGGCCCGCGGCTGGGCACCCGCGCGGAGAGCCTGTTTCTGCGCGGTGCGGGCGCGGACCTCGTGGGCATGACCAACGTGCCGGAGGCGTTCCTCGCCCTCGAGGCCCAGATCGGCTACGCCACCATCGCCGTGGTCACCGACTACGACTGCTGGCTCGAGGATCCGACGCAGCACGTGAGCGTTGACCAGGTGCTCGAGCAGTTCCGCGGCAACCTAGGGCGCGTGCAGCGGCTGCTGGCCGACGTCGTCGGACAGTGCCGCGAGGACGAGAGCCGCCCCTGCCGCCACGCGCTGCGCGGAGCGATCGTGACCGCGCGCGAGCTCATGACCGCCGAGCAGCGCGCGCTCATCGAGCTGCTGCAGCGCTGACGGCACCCGGTTCGGTCGCCAGCCGGTCGCGCGCATCGACGCCGAGCCACAGGAGCGCGGCGAACGCGAGCACCGCGCCCATCAGGCGCAGCACCCCGTCGTAGCTGCCGGTGGCGCTCACCAGATGCCCGATCAGGAGCGCCGAGCACAGGCCCCCGAGGGCGCCCGCGCTGTTCATGGCCCCGGTGACCGCACCGCAGTGCGGGCCACCGAGCTTCACGCACACCACCCAGTTGGCGGGCTGCTGGAACGTCAGCGCACCGTAACAGACCGCCAGCAATGCCAGCGCCAGGTAGCGGTCGGAAGTGAGCGGCACGGCGAATGCGCAGGCGGCACCGAGGGCGAGCCCCCCGCAGCACAAGAGGCGCGGCGCCCACCGCTCGCCCCAGCGACGCAGCGCGCCGTCGAGCGCCAGGCCGCCGGCCGCGTTACCCAGTGCCCCGATCAGGAACGGGACTGCGGCTAGCCGGGTCTCCCCTTCGGAGAAGCCGCGCGCCCGCATGAGGTACAGCGGCAGCCAGAACAGCGTGAAGTAGTAGGCGGACTGGAAGCCGAACGTGGCGAGGGTCACGAGGGCGACGCTGCGGTGGGTGAGCAGCGCCCGCAGCGTCAGGGTGTGCACGACCGCGGTCGGCGTGCCGATGTGCTCGCGCTCGGCGACCCCGACGGCCGGGGCCTCCGCCGGACTGTTGCGGTAGCCGTACCACCACAGGGCCGCCCAGGCGACGCCCGCCGCGCCCAGCAGCACGAACCCGCAGCGCCAGCCCCAGCGCATCTGTATCGGTACCAGGAACAACGGGGCTATGGCCCCGCCGAGCTGTCCGGCGAGGATCACGAAGCCGAACGCGCGCCCCCGCTCCCCTTCCGGAAACCAGCGCCGGATGCCGGTCGCGATGGTCGGATAGCTGCCGGCCTCCCCGGCGCCGAAGCAGAAGCGGACGACCACGAGGCCGGCGCGCTCGCGCGCCAGGGCGGTGAGGGCCGTGAATGCGGACCACCACAGCACAATGCGCGTCATCATGGCGCGCGCCCCGAAGCGGTCGGCCAGCACGCCGCCGGGAATCTCCAGGAGCGCATAGGCGAGCGCGAATGCACCGGTGACCAGCCCCCAGTCCTGGGTGGACAGGTGCAGCTCGTCCTGGATCCGCGGCCCCGCGATGCCGATGCACACGCGATCCAGGTAGGTGAGGAGCGAGGCCGAGACCAGCAGGGCGAGGATGCGGTAGCGGTATGCGCCGACCGCCCCTGCGGGCACCATCACGGGGCGCGCGATCGCTACGGGAGCAGTGCTCCGCCCTGCGCCAGGAGGTCGCCCTGCCACGGACGGTCGGCGCGGTAGCTCGCGAGGCGCTCCTCCATGGCCGCCGTCGACCAGCCGAGCGCCTGTGCCTTGTGCACCGCCACGCGCTGCTGCGCCACCGCATCGTCGTAACGCTGGTTTGCGGCGTAGGCCGCCGCGACCGTCTCAAAGAGCTGGGGATCGGACTGGATCTCCCCGCTCAGCAGGTGCTCGGCCCCGCGCAGCGCCGCAGGCGCATCGCGCACCCCCTCGACCGGGGAGGCGGCCAGCAGTGCGACCGCGTGCTTGACGGCGTAGTAGTTGTTGTCCTGGGCAAGCGCCTGCTCGAGCAGCTCGCGGGCCCGCGCCACGTCGGCTGGCGCCGGCGAGCCGTGCAGCAGCAGCTGCGCGAAGCGCACGCGCGCGGCGGCATTGCCCCCCTGCGCGGCGTGCTCGAGCCACAGGCGCGCATCGGCCGGCTTGTGACAGGCGGCCGCCGCAGTGGCCTGCTGGCTCATCCAGTACTGGGCATCGGGATTCCCGGCGCGTGCGGCATCGATGAGCATCTGGCCGGCGCGCGCCGCGGTGACGCCGAGGGAGGCATCGAAGTTGCCGGTGAGGCCGACGAGGTACTGGGCCGGGGGACTGCCGGCGGAAGCCTGCGGGAGCGCTGCCTGGTAGGCCGGATTCGAGGCGAGGCTGCGGCTCGCGCCCACGAAGCGCAGCTTCGCCTCCAGGCGCGACTCGACCGCGGTCCCCTGGCTCTTGGCCGGAATGAAGCTCGAGTTCAGCCATGCCTCGACGGCCGAGGCACCGAAGCCGCTCTGCGGCACGCTGAGGATGATCTCCGGGTCGCGCGCGTGACCGTCGGTGCCGATGGTGAGTGCGCTGATGACGATCGCATCCGGCGCGCCGCCGCCTTTCAGGCGCGGGTACTCGGGCGTCGGCACCTCGACCACCGCCGCGGGCGCGAGGCTCGGGCAGCTGAAATCCGGGTTCACGATGCCGCGCGCGCGCAGCGCATCGTGCCCGAAGTGCGCGGTCACGGCCGCCGCCGCCTGAGTCTGCTCAGGGGTGAGGCTTGCGACCAGGCCCGGCAACCGGTCGCCGATCTGCGCACTGCAGCCGTTGGACTGCGCCGCCTGCAGCCAGCCCACCCCGGTGCCGCGGTCCTTGGGCACGCCCTCGCCCTTGAGCGCCATCGCGCCGAGGTTGAACTGCGAGGGGCAGTCGCCGAGCTCGGCGAGCTGCAGGAACTGCGTATGCGCGGCGTCCAGGTTGCCCGCCTTGTATTCCTTGAGCGCGGCCTCGAAGTCGGCGCGGGCGGCACCGGCCAGACACGAGAACACGAGCAGCGAAAGCAGGCGCAGCGGCGGCCGTTCGGATTTCATGAAGGCTCTCCAGGGAGGAATTGGCGGCGGTTAGGCTTGCTCAGCGCTCGATGATGGCGGTGACGCCCATGCCGCCAGCGGTGCACACCGAGACCAGCCCGCGCTTGGCGTTGGCATCGGCCGCGAGGAGCTTGGCGAGCCCGGCGACGATGCGCGTACCGGTGGCGGCAAAGGGATGCCCGAGCGCCACGCTGCCGCCCTTGACGTTGAGCTTGCTGCGGTCGATCGAGCCGAGCGCCCCCGGCAGGCCGAGCGTGTGGCGGCAATAGTCGGCCGACTCCCAGGCCTTGAGGGTGCACAGCACCTGGGCGGCGAACGCTTCGTGAATCTCGTAGTAGTCGAAGTCCTGCAGCGTCAGCCCCGCGTCCCTGAGCATCGCCGGCACCGCATAGGCGGGCGCCATCAGCAGGCCCTCCCTGCCGCTCGCGAAGTCCACCGCCCACACCTTGCCGTAGCGCAGGTAGGCGAGAACCGGCAGGTTGCGCTTGGCGGCCCACTCCGGGCTCGCCATGAGCACCGCGCTCGCCCCGTCGGTGAGCGGGGTGCTGTTGCCGGCCGTCAGCGTGCCGTCGGCGGCGAAACTCGGCTTGAGCTTGCCGAGCTTGTCCAGGCTGGTGTCGGCACGGACGTTGTTGTCGCTCTTGAGTCCCTGGTACTCGACCACGAGGTCGTCGTAGAAGCCGGCGCGCCAGGCGGCGGCGGCCTTGAGATGGCTGTCGTAGGCAAGCAGGTCCTGGTCGGTGCGGCTGATCTGCCAGCGCCGCGCCATGATCTCGGTGCTCTGGCCCATGGACAGGCCGGTGCGCGGCTCGACCACCGCCGGCGCCACCGGCCTGAAGTCGCGCGGGCGCAGCCCGAACCACGGGGCGATGCGCTGCCAGGCGGTGCGGCCGCGGTAGCTCTTCAGGAGCAGCTGCTGGTAGGAGCGCGGATAGACGATCGGCGCGTCGCTGATCGAATCGACGCCGCCGGCGATGCCAACCTCGATCTGCCCCAGGGCGATCCGGCTGCCGACATCGAGCGCGGCCTCGAGCGAGGTGCCGCAGGCGCGCTGCAGGTCGAGGCCGGGCGTCTGCGGGTCAAGTCCGGTCGACAGCACGCTCTCGCGCACCAGGTTGTAGTCGCGCGTGTGCTTGATGACCGCGCCGGCGGCCACGTCGCCGAGGCGCTCGCCCTGCAGCTTGTAGCGTTCCACGAGCGAGCGCAGGACCGCGGTGAGCATGTCCTGGTTGCTGGCCGAAGCGTAGGCGGTGTAGGCGCGGGCAAAGGGAATGCGCAGACCGCCGACGATTGCGACGCGCCTGACTGCAGGTCCGACCAGCATGAATCCTCCCCGGTGCGCCGTTAGAATGCCATGCTCCCACTGGCGAAGCCATGGAGCCCCATATGGGTGACTACACCACCATCATGGCCCGCGACGGGCACGAGTTTCAGGCGTGGCTTGCCGCCCCGGCCGGCCGGCCGCGCGGCGCCATCGTCGTGCTGCAGGAAATCTTCGGCGTCAACGGCCATATCCGTGCGGTCACGGACGGGTTTGCGCGCGAGGGTTATACGGCGATCGCGCCGGCCCTATTTGACCGAATCCGGCGCGGCATCGAGCTCGACTACTCGCCGGGCGCGATCCAGGAGGGTACCGGGTACCGCGCCCAGCTCAACCCCGAGGCTACGCTCAAGGACGTGGCGGCCGCGATCGCCGTGGTCCGCAACTCCGGGCGCATCGGCGCGGTGGGCTACTGCTGGGGCGGGTCGATCAGCTACCTTGCGGCCTGCCGTTTGCCGCTGTCGGCCGCGGTGGTCTACTACGGGCGGGTCGCGCCCCTCCTGACCGAGAAGCCGCGCTGCCCGGTGGAGTACCACTTCGGCGCCGAGGACACGAGCATCCCCCCGGAAGACGTGGAGAAGGTGCGCGCGGCCTCCCCAGAAGGTACGGTGTTCCTCTACCCGGGCGCCGGCCACGGTTTCAGCTGCGACCAGCGCGGGAGTTACAACCCGCAGGCGGCCGCGCTGGCCCGCACGCGCACCCTTGAGTTCCTGGCGCGCCACGTGGGTGGCGAGCGCCCGGCGTGAAGCACGAACAACATCGATAGCGAGAATGGTTATGAAGCTGCGAGATCCCGACCTGCTGCGCACCCGCGCCCTGATCGGCGGCACCTGGACCGACGCCGCCGGCGGGCGTACCCACGATGTCACCAACCCCGCCACCGGCGAGGTACTCGGTACCGTGCCGGTCATGGGAGCCGCCGAGACGCGCCGCGCCATCGAGGCGGCCGGCAAGGCCTTCCCGGCGTGGGCGGCGCGAACTGCCAAGGACCGTGCGGCGATCCTGCGGCGATGGTACGAGCTGCTGATGGCCAACCAGGAGGACCTGGCGACGCTGATGACCGCCGAGCAGGGCAAGCCGTTCGCCGAGGCCAAGGGCGAGATCGCCTACGCCGCCTCCTTCATCGAGTGGTTCGCGGAGGAAGGCAAGCGGCTCTACGGGGACGTCATCCCGGGTCACCAGAACGACAAGCGCATCCTGGTCATGCGCCAGCCCGTGGGCGTGGTCGCAGCCATCACGCCCTGGAACTTCCCGCTGGCAATGATCACCCGCAAGGCTGGCCCCGCACTCGCCGCCGGCTGCACTTTCGTGTGCAAGCCCGCGGCGCAGACCCCTTACTCCGCACTGGCGGCCGCGGTGCTTGCCGAACGCGCCGGGGTGCCCGCCGGGGTGCTGAACGTCATCACCGGGGAGGCCGCGGCGATCGGCGGGGAGATGACCTCGAACCCGATCGTGCGCAAGGTGACCTTCACCGGGTCGACGGCCATCGGCAAGAAGCTCATGGCGCAGTGCGCCGGCACGATGAAGAAGATCTCCCTGGAGCTCGGCGGCAATGCGCCCTTCATCGTCTTCGACGACGCCGACCTCGACGCGGCGGTCGCCGGCGCCATCGCCAGCAAGTACCGCAACACCGGCCAGACCTGCGTGTGCGCCAACCGCCTGCTGGTGCAGTCGGGCGTCTACGAGGCCTTCACCAAGAAGCTGGTCGAGGCCGTCGGCAAGCTCAAGGTGGGCGACGGGCTCAAGGGCCCGACCGACCAGGGGCCCCTGATCGACGAGAAGGCGCTCGCCAAGGTCGAGGAGCACGTCCAGGACGCGCTCGCGAAGGGCGCGCGCGTGGTGCAGGGGGGCCATCGTCACGCACTCGGCGGCACCTTCTACGAGCCCACGGTCATCACCGGGGTGACGCCGAACATGATGGTGGCGCGCGAGGAGACCTTCGGCCCGGTCGCGCCGCTGTTCCGCTTCGAGACCGAAGCGGATGCGGTGCACATGGCGAACGACACCGAGTTCGGCCTGGCTGCCTACTTCTATACGCGCGACCTCTCGCGCTCGTGGCGCGTGGCCGAGGCCCTGGAGTACGGGATCGTGGGCCTCAACACGGGGCTCATCTCCACCGAGGTGGCGCCCTTCGGCGGCGTGAAGGAATCGGGCGTGGGCCGCGAGGGATCCAAGTACGGCATCCTCGACTACACCGAGCTCAAGTACCTCTGCGTGGGCCTCTAGCCGGAAGTTCCCGGGAGCAGCGCGGCGCATGAGCATCGATCCGGTCCCTCCCGCCGAAGCCGAGCGCATCGGGATCCTGCTCGTCAACTCGGGGACGCCGGAGGCTCCGACCGCGGCCGCGGTGCGCGCCTTCCTGCGCCGCTTCCTCGCCGACCCGCGCGTCGTGGAGATCCCGCGGGCCCTGTGGTTGCCGCTCCTGTACGGGGTGATCCTGCCGCTGCGGCCGGGCCGCATCGCGCACAAGTACCGGCGCATCTGGGGCGCGGCCGGCTCACCGCTGCGCGAGCTCACCGAGCAGCTGCGCAGCGAGCTCGCCGCCGTGCTGGCGCAGCGCGTGCTGGCGCCGCTGCAGGTGGAGGTCGGCATGCTCTACAGTGCGCCGCAGCTGGAGGCGGCGCTCGGGCGGCTGCGCGACTCCGGCGCGGGCCGCATCCTCGTGCTGCCGCTCTTCCCGCAGTACTGTGCGGCGACCAGCGGCGCGGTATTCGATGCGGTGAGCGCGGTGCTGCGCGGCTGGCGGCGCCTGCCGCACCTGCACTTCATCGCCGACTACCACGACCATCCCGGTTACATCGAGGCGCTGCGCGGCAGCGTCGCCGCCCACTGGGAAAACCAGGGCCGCGGCGCGCACCTCCTGATGTCGTTCCACGGCATCCCGGAACGCAACGTGCGCCTCGGCGACCCCTACTTCGAGCAGTGTCATGCCAGTGCGCGGCTGCTCGCCGACGAGCTGCTGCTGCGCGAGGGCGAGTGGAGCGTCAGCTTCCAGTCGCGCTTCGGGCCGGCGGCGTGGCTCAAGCCCTACACGCAGGAGGTGCTGGCCGGCATGCCCGCCCGCGGCATCCGTGCCGTGAACGTGTTGTGCCCCGGGTTCGCGGCGGACTGCCTCGAGACCCTCGAGGAGATCGACATCGAGAACCGCGCCGCCTTCCTCGCGGCCGGCGGCGAACGCTACGAGTACATCCCGGCGCTCAATGCCCGCCCCGCCCACGCGCAGGCACTGGGCGAGCTCATCGCGCAGCACTGCCAGGGCTGGACGCCCGCCGGGCACGGCAGCCTGCCGCAGGCCGCGCGCGGGGCCTCCGCCTGATGACGGGCAGCGCACCGCTGCCGCTGCTCGGCACGTTCCACGAGTTCAGCCTCGCCGTCCGCGACGTCGCCGCCGCCGTCGAGTTCTACGAGCGCCTGGGCTTCCGGCACGCGACCACCACGGACGCCTTCCTGCATCCCTACGGCGTGCTCACCGACGGCCGCGTGTTCATCGGCATCCACGGCCGCACGGGCCCGAGCCCCGCCCTGACCTTCGTGCGTCCCGACCTCGCGCGCAGCCTGGCGGCCTTCGAGGACGCGGGTATCGAGCTCGGCACGCTGCATGTCGGCACCGACGAGTTCAACCAGGTCGCCTTCGCGACGAGCGACGGACAGGAGATCGCGGTGCTGGAGGCGCGCACCTACTCCCCCGTGGATCGCCGTGCCCTGAGCCCGTCGCTGTGCGGGGAGTTCGCCGAAGTGAGCCTGCCGGCCACCGACTTCGCGTCCGCGCAGGCCTTCTGGGAAAAGCTGGGTTTCGTCGGTGCCGAGGAGGAAGACTCCCCTTACGTGCATCTGCCGCTTACCAGCGACCAGCTGGAGATAGCCTTCCACCGCCCGCGCCTGTGTGAGGTGCCGCTGCTGGTATTCCAGTCCGGTGATGCCGGTGCGAGCCTGCAGCGCATGGGCGAACTGGGCTACGAGATCACACGCCCGCGCGGCACCACGGATGTCGGGGTGATCGAGGCCCCGGGGGACTGCGCCCTACTGGTGATGCCCGCGACGGGCTGAGCGCCGCCCAGGCCCGCGCGCGGGTCCTGGTGCACCGCGACCGCGACGGCGTACACCCAGGCAGCCGCGGTCACCGCCAGCGCGATGCGACGTTCCCGTGCGTCCCGCCCGGGGCGGCCGAGGTACCACCCGCCGCCGGCATATGCGACGAAGCCCACGAGCTTTGCGGTGAGCCACGGCTCGCGCAGCGGGAATTGGCCGAAAATGGCCCCGAGCGCGACACCGCTGAACAACAGCAGCAGTGCCGCAACCTCCGGCAGGTGGCGCATGAATCCCCGCGGCCGTGGAGCGGCGCGCAAGAAGCGCGCGACGTAGAGCAGCGGGCTCGCCACGGTCAGCAGCATGTGCACGATCAAGAGCCCGACGTAGCTTTGCTGCATAATTGGCGTTTTGAAGTGCCCCGAGAGCACCCAGAATAACCTTAAGAAAGGACCCAGCATGCGCCGCAGTGCTCTGCTTACCCTGTGCCTGTCCCTGATCACCACCACGGCTTTCGCCGACGGCGGGATGTGGACCTTCCAGGAATTTCCGCACGAACTCCTCAAGCGCACCCATAACGCCGACGTCACTCCGGCGTGGCTCGACCGGGTGCGCACCGCCACCATCCGCCTGCAGAACTGCACGGCCTCGTTCGTGTCTCCCGACGGGCTGATCCTCACCAACCACCATTGCGCCGAGGCGTGCCTCGATGAGCACTCCACCAAGGACAAGAACCTGGTGGCGGACGGCTTCCTGGCGCGCACCCGCGACCAGGAAAAGCGCTGCGGCACTCAGATCGCCGACGTGCTCATGGACATGGAGAACATCACCGCCAAGATCGGCGCGGCCACGAAGGGGCTGGACGCCAAGGCGGCGAACGAGAAGCGCAAGGCCACGATGACCACGCTCGAGCAGCAGTGCGAGCAGGACAGCAAGGGGGCCAAGGGCGGACCGTTCAAGTGCGAGACGGTCGACATGTACCAGGGCGGCCAGTACTGGCTCTACAAGTACCACCGCTACAGCGACGTGCGCCTGGTGTTCGCGCCCGAGCGCGAGATCGCCGCCTTCGGCGGTGACCCGGACAACTTCCAGTACCCGCGCTGGGATCTGGACATGTCGGTGATGCGCGCCTACGACGCCGACGGCAAGCCGGCCGCGACCCCCAACTTCCTCGCCATCCGGCCCAAGGGCCCGGAGGCCGGCGAACTGGTGTTCGTGTCCGGGCACCCGGGCAGCACCTCGCGCCAGCTGACGGTTGCCGAGCTCGAGACGCTGCGCAACGTCATCTACCCGCGTTGGCTGCTGCGCGCCTCCGAGCTGCGCGGGCGGCTGATCCAGTTCGGCAAGAGCAGCCCGGAGGCGCACCGCATCGCCGACGATCCGCTCAACGCGCTGGAGAACGGCATCAAGGTGCGCCGCAAGCAGCTCGATGCGCTGCTCGATGACCGCCTGATGCAGTCCAAGCGCAAGGACGAGGCGGCGCTGCGCGCCAAGGTCGCCGCCGACCCGGCCCTCGCGAGGGAGATCGGCGATCCCTGGGCGACGATCGCGAACGCGCAGGCGCGCGATGCGGAGCTCGCGCTGCCTTACTCCTACCTCGAGCAGGGCGTGGGCTTCGGCGTCTCCGGCGGCGGCAGCCTCTTCGGCTACGCACGCATGCTGGTGCGCGCCGCCGCGGAAAGGCCGCTGGAGAACACCAAGCGCCTGCGCGAGTACAGCGACAGCGCGCTGCCGCGTGCGCAGCAGCGGCTGCTCGCACCGCTCCCGGTGTACCCCGCGCTGCAGAAGCTGTACCTGTCCTTCGGACTCGAGCGCATGCGCGAATGGCTGGGCCCGGATGCGCCAATCGTGCGCCAGCTCCTGTCGAAGGAATCCCCCGACACGCTCGCCGACAAGCTGGTCGACGGCACCAAGCTCGCCGACCCGGCGGTGCGCAAGCAGCTCTGGGAAGGCGGCGCGGCAGCCGTGAACGCCTCGACCGATCCCATGATCGTGCTGGCGCGCGAGGTCGATGCCGAGGCGCGCACGATACGCAAGAGCTACGAGGACGAGGTGGAAGCCCCGGTCGATGCGGCGTCCGAGAAGATCGCGCGGGCGCGCTTCAAGATCTACGGCACCAGCGAGCCGCCGGACGCCAACTTCACGCTGCGGCTGAACTTCGGCGTCGTGGAGGGCTGGATGGAGAACGGCAAGCCGGTCGAGCCCTTCACGCACCTTGATCGGCTGTACGAGCGCGCCACCGGCCAGGAGCCGTTCAAGGTTCCGGATTCGTGGCTCGCCGCCAAGCCGAACCTCGACCTGCAGACGCGCTTCGACCTGTCCACCAACAACGACATCGTCGGCGGCAACTCCGGCAGTCCGCTCATCGACAAGGATGGCCATATCGTCGGGCTCATGTTCGACGGCAACATCCACTCGATCTCCGGCGACTTCTGGTACGACGCCGAGCTCAACCGCGCGGTCGCGGTCGATCCGCAGATCATGTTCGAGGGGCTGCGCAAGGTGTACAAGGCCGACGAACTCCTGAAGGAGCTTTCGGCGCAGTGAGCCGTGCGGGGCCGGTGGCCTGCAGCGCAGGCCACCGGCCCTTAGCCTCAGGGAGAAGCCGGCACCGCCCCGGCGTAGGCCACCACCCGGAAGCTCACCTGCAGCGCGTCCTGCACCTGCAGGGCGCCCAGCATGACGCTGAAGGGCTTGAGCCCCAGCTCGCTCTGCCGCACGGTCGTGTCGCCGCTGACGGTCAGCGTCGCGCCGGAGCGCTCATAACGCAAAGGCACCAGGATCGGGTGTGCGGCACCGCGCACCTCGACCTCGATACGGGCGCGCAGGATCCCCCCGGGGCCGGACTCGAACCCGGCGCCGCGCAGCGTGATGGCCGGAAATCCCGCTGCATCCAGGAGTGCGGGTCCCAGCATGTTGCGGCGCGTGCCTTCGCGTGCGCTCTGCGGCACCTGCGGCGGAAAGTCCGCACTGTGCTCGGCCTCGCGCAGCGCCTCTTCGTCGACCGTGAAGGAATCCACGGGCACGGACAGCTCGAAGCTCGCCTCCTCGGGCCGCTCCGGGACGTGCACGGTCCCGGTGATTGCGCGCGTGGCGATGAGGTGGTTGTGCCCGGCCGCACCGAGAGTCCCGCCGCGGTAGGCGCGTACGAGCAGCAGCGACTGCGAGCCGGCCACCGTATAGGCAATCCCCCGGGTGGCGGAGGGCGGGGCTACCGGAGGTTCAGGCGCGGCAGGCGCGGTGGGGGTGCCGCGCAGCGGGCATCCCGCCAGGAGTGCCAGCGCAGCCCCGGCGGCGGCGGCCCGCAGTAGGCAAGGTGCACGCACCCGCATAAGCTTAGGCGCATGGCCATACTGAACACCACGCGCCGGTGGGGCGCGATCGCCCAGCTGTTTCACTGGCTCATCGTCCTGGGCATCGTCGCGCAATTTACCCTCGCCACGCTGTTCGACGACCTGCCGGCCGGCCCCAAGAAGCTGACGCTGCTGGCGCGCCACAAGTCGATCGGCATCACGATCCTGGTCCTCGTGGCGCTGCGCCTGACCTGGCGCGGCATGAATGCCACGCCGGAGCTGCCCGGAACGCTCAAGCCTTACGAACGCACGCTCGCCAAGGTCACGCACGTGCTGCTCTACGTGCTCCTGTTCCTCGTGCCGCTGTCCGGCTGGCTCATGTCCTCGGCGCGCGGCTTCCCGGTCAGCTGGTTCGGGATGTTCCAGCTGCCGGACCTGGTGCCCAAGAACAAGGCCCTGTACGACGCCCTGGTGACCACCCACGGCATCCTCGCCTGGGCACTCGGCCTCGTCGCGACGCTGCACCTGCTGGCCGCGCTCAAGCATCACTTCGTACTCAAGGACGATGTCCTGCGTCGCATGCTGCCCTTCACCACGAACCGTCAAGGATGAAGCCGATGAAGATCCTAAACCGCGTGGCGCTGGTTGCCATGCTGCTGAGCGTGGCGAGCGCGTTCCCGGCGGCGGCCGCGGACGCTCCGATGACGCACTACGTCCTGGATCCTGCCAAGAGCTCGCTCGAATTCAACTTCCTGCAGGCGGGTGCGCAGAACAAGGGCCGCTTCAGGCACTTCACGGTGGCCTTCGATTTCAGCCCGGACAACCTCGCCGCGAGCCACCTGGAGGTCACGGTCGACGTGCCCTCGCTGGACACCGGCGACCAGGAGCGCGACGACACGCTCAAGGACGCCGACCTGTTCTCAGCCAAGAAGTTTCCGCAGGCCGTGTTCCGCGCCCAGCAGATCGTGAAGACCGCGACCGGGTACGAGGCGGTCGGCAAGCTCACCATCCGTGACATCACCCGCGACCTGCGCGTCCCGTTCACGTTCCGCACCGCTCCCGAGGGCGCCATGACGGCCGGCTACATGGCCGGCAAGACGGCGCTCAAGCGCCTGGACTACGGCGTGGGACAAGGCGAGTGGAAAGCCACCGACCAGGTGAGCAACGATGTCAGCGTGGCCTTCGCGCTGCGGCTCACGCCGCACTGAGGTCGCGCGGGCCGCTCAGCAGGGCGTGCCGTCGCGGCGCGTCATGCGCCCGCGTGCGTTGGGCGGGCTCCACATGAGGTCGACGTCCGGGTCGGAGTAGTGCGCGGTGTCCTCCGGATCGCGGTTGCTGACCACGAGGAAGGTCGCCGGCGAGGCACTGCGGTTGATGAGCTGGTGCCCGTCGCGCGCCCCCGCCGGGAAGCCCGCGCACATGCCGGCCTCCAGCTGCTCCTCCCCCGCATCCGTGCGCAGCACCAGCGTGCCTGCGACCACGTACACGAATTCGTCCTCGCGGGTGTGCCAGTGGCGCATCGAGGACTCCTTGCCCGGCTCGATCGTCACGAGGTTGATGCCGATGCGCGTGAGCCCGAAGGCATCCCCGAGACCGCGCACGGCCCGCGGCAGCACGCGCGAGCGGTACGGTTCCGGGTAGCCGCTGCGGGAGACGGCCGCGACGGCGGCGCCAGGGAGTGCGCGGGACTTCTCGGACATGGCTGACCTCCGCACGGTTGACGCTCGCCGCGCGCATCGTGGAGCATGCCACAGCCAGATGAGCGAGATATTCGACGACGTTGGAAGCTGCGTGGAGGCGGTGCTGCGCCGCGTGGGTCCCCGTATCGTGCTGGCGTTGCCCCTGGGCATCGGCAAGCCGACGCCGCTCGTCAACGAGTTCTACCGGCGCGCGCAGCGCGATCCCGAGATCGATCTGACGATCATCACGGCGCTGTCACTGCTGAAGCCGGTGGCCCGCTCCGGGCTCGAGCGCGCGCTCCTGGAGCCGCTCGTGGAGCGCGTGTTCGGCAGCTACGTGGAGCCCGAGTACGCACGCGCGCAGCAGCGCAATGCGCTGCCGCCGAACGTGCGGGTCATCGAATTCTTCCTCGCCCCGGGCGCGCTGCTCGGGTGCGCGAGCGCACAGCAGAACTACCTGAGCGCCAACTACACCCAGGTGGCAGCGGCGGTGCTGGAGCGCGGCGTCAACGTGATCGCGCACCTGGTGGCCGAGCGCAGCGTGAACGGGCAGCGGCAGATCAGCCTCGGCTCCAATCCCGACGTCACCCTCGACCTGCTCCCCGGCCTTGCACAGGCGCGGGCCGCCGGCCGCGACATCGTGATGATCGGTCAGGTGCACGCGCAGATGCCGTTCATGACCGGGCAGGCACAACTCGACCCGTCGCACTTCGACTACCTGCTCCAGGCGCCGCACCTGGACTACGACCTCTATGCCCCGCCCAACCCGGCGGTCGGCACCGCGGAACATGCGATCGGGCTGCACGTCAGCGCCCTGATCGCCGACGGCGGCACGTTGCAGGTGGGTATCGGCGAGCTCGGCGATGCGCTCGTCTACGCACTGCTCCTGCGCCACCAGCAGAATGCGCTGTGGGGTGGCACGCGAGCCGAGCTCGCCCCGCCGCACCCGCTGGTCGCGCAGTGCGGGGGCACCGCGCCGTTCACTCAGGGGCTGTTCGGGTCGAGCGAAATGTTCGTCGACCAGCTGCTCGAGCTGTACCGCGCCGGGATCCTCAGGCGCCGCGCCTACGACTGCCTGGCGCTCGAGCGCGTGCTCGCGGCCGGGCAGGCCGAGCGCTTCGACGGCGAGATCCTCGAGGCTCTGCTGGCCGCCGGCGTCGGTCCGCAGCTCGACGCCGCGGAGTTTGCGCAGCTGAAGCGCCACGGCGTGTTCCGCGAGGAGGTCGAGTACCGCGGCGGGCGGGTGCGGGTCCGGGGCGGGGAGTGGCTGGAGGCCGATCTCGGCAGCGCGCGCAGCCGCGCGCGCCTGGCCGCGGAGGTCCTGGGGCGCGAACTGCGCAACGGCCAGGTGCTGCACGCCGGCTTCTTCCTCGGGCCGCGCGGCTTCTACGCCGCGCTGCGCGAGCTGCCCGAGAGCGAGCGGGCACAATTCAGCATGCGCGGAGTCGGCTACGTGAACCAGCTCTACGGGCCCGACCAGGAGCTGCGCATCCTGCAGCGGCGCGGGGCGCGCTGCGTGAACAGCACCATGATGGTGACCCTGCTCGGGGCGGCGGTGTCCGACCAGCTGGAGAACGGCCAGGTCGTCAGCGGCGTCGGCGGGCAGTACAACTTCGTCGCCATGGCCCACGCGCTGCCGGGCGCCCGCTCCATCCTCTGCCTGCGCGCCACCCGCACGCACGCCGGGCGCACGACCTCCAATATCCTCTGGAGCTATGGCCACGCAACGATCCCGCGGCACCTGCGCGACGTCGTGGTCACCGAGTACGGCGTCGCCGACCTGCGGCACCGCACCGACCAGGAGGTGATCGCAGCCCTCCTCAACGTGGCTGACTCTCGCTTCCAGGGACCGCTGCTGCAGGCGGCGCGCGCCGCCGGCAAGATCGCGGCCGACTACCGGATCCCGGAGGCCTTCTGCAACAACGTGCCGCAGCGCCTCGAGCGCGCCTTTGCAGCCGGTCGTACGCGGGGGTTCTTCAGTGAATACCCGTTCGGCACGGATCTCACGGCGGAGGAAGTCGCGCTCGCGCGCGCGCTCCGGTTCCTGGGCGCGCACACCGCCACGCCGCGCGCACGGCTGCGCACCCTGGCGCAGGCGCTGGCGGGTGGCCGGGCGATGCCCGAGGACGCCGCGGCGTTGAAGCGCATGGGGCTCGAGAACCCGCGCGGCCTGGGCGACTTCACCCGGCGGCGGCTGCTCGCCTGGGGACTGCGCGCAACCCGCGACACGCCCTAAAGTACTCGCAAGCCCGCCCACGCCTGACTCACTGCCCGAGGCCTGCACGCATGACCTCCGCGATTACCCGCCTCCTGGTCCTGTGCACCGCGGCATGGCTGGGACTGCCCTGCCTTGCCGCCGCGACGCCTGCGCGGCCCCTGGAGCTCGTCGTCCTGGGCTCCGGGGGTCCGGGCGCGACCGGACGCGCTTCCTCCTGCTACCTCGTGCTGATCGACGGGAAGGCCCGCATCCTGGTCGACGCAGGTCCGGGCGCGTTCGCGCGCCTGGGGGAAACCGGCCAGTCGCTCGCGGACACCGACATCGTCCTCCTCACCCACCTGCACGTGGATCATGCCGGCGAGCTCCCGGGGCTATTCAAGGCACGCGCGGTCGCGAGCGGAGGTCCCATCACGTTCCGCGTGTGGGGTCCTGCCGGCACGGGCCGCCACCCGGTGGGCGCGCCCTTTCCGTCGACGAGCCGCTTCCTGGCGCTCCTGTTCGGGCCGCAGGGGGCATTCGCCTACCTGCGCGATTTTGCGGCGCCGATCGCACTGGAAGCGCACGACATCCCCGCCACGGTTCGGCCCGAACCGGCACCGCAGGTGATCCTGCGCGCGGACGGCATCCTCATCCAGGCGGTCGCCGGCCATCACGGCGATGCCCCGGCGGTGATCTACCGCATCAACTACGCCGGCCGCAGCGTCACGTTCTCCGGGGACATCGACGCACAGGGGCTGCCCGGGCTGCGCGCCCTCGCCCGGGGAACGGACCTCCTGGTCTTCAACAGCGTGGTGCTCGATCCCCCCGGTTCTCCGGAAGTCCTGTACACGCTGCACAGTCCGCCACACGCCATCGGTGAGGTCGCCCGCGATGCGGGCGCCCATGCGCTGCTCATGAGCCACCTCTCCCCGGCGGTCGAAGGCCACGAGGATGAAGTGCGCGCCTCCATCGGCAGCAGCTTCCCGGGGCCCGTGACCTTCGCGGCCGACCGCATGCGCGTGCAGCCCTAGAGGCTGGGCACTCGCCCCCGCGGGGGCGTCAGACTCAACGCCCGCGCTTGCCGCGCCTCGCGGATCCGCGCGTGACCTTGCGGGCCATCTTGGACCGCACCTTGCGACGTGCGGCGGCCTTGCGGACTTTGCGGGGTTTGGCCGGACGCCGCGGCGCCTTGGCGCGGGTCTTCTTCACGGCCATCTTCTTTTTCTTCTTCGACGCTTTCTTGGCGACCTTCTTCGCCGGTCGGTTCGGCGCCTTGCGCGCGGCGGCCTCGGGCTTTGCGCTCTTCGGAGCCTTCGATCCCCCGGCGGCGGGCATTTCCGAGCCGCGCAGCTGCTCGAGAATGCCGGGGTTCTCGAGCGTCGAGACGTCCTGCGTGATCTCCTCGCCGCGCGCCACCGCCTTCAGCAGCCGGCGCATGATCTTGCCCGAGCGGGTCTTGGGCAGGTTGTCCGCGAAGCGGATCTCGTCCGGCTTGGCGATGGCGCCGACCTGCGCGGCCACCCAGTCACGCAGTTCCTTCACGAGCGCGCTGGTATCGCCCGAGGGCCGCGTGCCGCGGCACACCACGAACGCGAACACCGCCTCGCCCTTGATCTCGTGCGGCTTGCCGACCACGGCCGCCTCGGCGACGCGCGCGTGGGCGACCAGCGCAGACTCCACCTCCATGGTGCCCAGGCGATGGCCGGCGACGTTCAGCACGTCGTCGATGCGCCCCAAGATCCAGAAGTAACCGTCCTTGTCGCGGTGCGCGCTGTCGCCGGCCACGTAGAAGCGGTTGTCGAACTTGGACCAGTAGGTGTCGAGGTAACGGGCGTTGTCGCCCCAGATGGTGCGCAGCATCGAGGGCCACGGACGGCGGATGACGAGATAGCCGCCGGCATCCGGGCGCGTGACGCTCTCGCCGTGGTCATCCACGATGTCCGCATCGATGCCGGGCAGCGGCTGCGTGCAGGAGCCGGGCTTGGTCGCGGTCGCCCCGGGGAGCGGCGAGATCATCGTGGCCCCGGTCTCGGTCTGCCACCAGGTGTCCACGATCGGGCAGCGCTCCTTGCCGATCACGCGGTGATACCAGATCCAGGCCTCGGGATTGATCGGCTCGCCGACGCTGCCGAGCAGGCGCAGGCGCGACAGGTCGTAGCGCGCCGGCAGTTCCTCGCCGAGCTTCATCAGCGCGCGGATCGCGGTGGGGGCCGTGTAAAACACGGTCACGCCGTGGCGCTCGCAGTTCTGCCAGAAGCGGCCGCCGTCGGGGAAAGTCGGGGCCCCCTCGTAGAGGAACACCGTGGCCCCCGCGGCGAGCGGCCCGTAGGCGACGTACGTGTGTCCGGTAACCCAGCCCACATCCGCCGTGCACCAGAACACATCCTCGTCGCGCAGGTCGAAGATCCACTGCGTGGTGAGCTTCGCCTGCAGGAGATAGCCGCCGGTGCAATGCTGGATACCCTTGGGCTTGCCGGTCGAGCCGGAGGTATAGAGGAGGTAGAGCGGGTGCTCGGCCTCCACCCACACCGGCTCGCACGCGGGCGAGGCCTCCGCCACCACCTCGTGCCACCACAGGTCGCGGCCGGCGGTCATCGGTACGGGGCGGCCCGTGCGCTTGAGCACGATCACGTGCTCAACGCTCGCACAGCCAGCGGCGAGCGCCCTGTCGGCGGCCGCCTTGAGCTCGACCACCTGGCCGCCGCGCCAGCCGCCGTCGGCGGTGATGACCACGCGCGCCTGGGTGTCCTCGATGCGGTCCTTGAGCGCGGGTGCCGAGAACCCGCCGAAGACCACCGAGTGGATGGCGCCGATGCGGTTGCACGCGTGCATGGCGATGATCGCCTCCGGCACCAGCGGCAGATAGATAATGACGCGGTCGCCGTACTTGACGCCGTGGTCGCGCAGCGCGTTGGCGAAGCGGCATACCTCGGCATGCAGCTCGCGGTAGCTCAGGCGCCGGACGTCCCCGGGCTCGCCCTCGAAGATGATCGCGGTCTTGTGGCCCCGCTCCTCCAGGTGCACGTCGATGCAGTTGTATGAAGCGTTCAGCTGGCCATCGGTGAACCAGCGGAAGTTGGGGGCGCGGCTGTCGTCGAGCGTGCGCGTGAAGGGCACATGCCACTTCAGCTCATCGCGCGCCTGCTGCGCCCAGAAGCCCACGTAGTCCTCGCGGGCGTGCCGGCGCAACGCCTCGAGGTCGGCAGGCTTGATGCGGGCACGCGCGGTGAACTTTGCCGGCGGGGCAAAGCTGCGTTCTTCATGCAGGATGGACTGGATGTTCTTGTCGGCCATGGTCCCCTCGAGCGGCAGCACGGGCGGTCGCACGGACGGCGCCGCCATTGCCAAGCAGCATAGCCCAACCCGAGGGATGCGGCGTCACGGGCGGCCCGCCTGGAATTTCCGGATCACGCTGAACGCCGCGGAAGCGTAAGCGCCGCCAAATGGCTGCGGCCTGGCAGGGCCGGTGGGCGGGGGCCGACCTTGAAGCGACGCCGAGATGTCTTACGCCTGACCGGCTTCCCCGCGCGACCCCGCGCTCGCGGGAGTCAAAGCCTGCGAGAGGACTTCAACCTCGATGAATCGGAACTCGAACGCGTTGGGATTGATGACGTTGTGCTCGATGCCCTTCTCCCGGGAGTAGGAAACACCGGCGACCAGTTCGGCTTCCCTGACTCCCGAGCTATCCTCGAGGCGCAGCTTCCCGCTGGTAATGGGTACAACTACGTAGCTGTATTCGTGCCGATGCCAGCCGGTCTCGGCCCCCGGCGGGAAGCGCCATTCCGTCACGCGCACCCAGGCATTTTCGATTTGCAGGCTTGGGATCGCTTTCATCGGCAGCGCAGTCCCGGCCTCAGACCACGACGCCGGCCGCGTGTGGTGCGAGCAGCACCATGCCGAGCTCGCTCAGCAGCCATCCCCCGACGGTGGATACCAGCAGGGCGATCAACGTAAGCCCGATCGCCCCGAGGAACGTCGTCCCGAGCATGGCGCGGATGGCCAGGAGGTAACCGAGGGCGCAGGCGAGTAACGGGCCGATGAGGCCGCCCAGGAACACCGACACCAGCAGTGCCCCCAGGAGACCGACGAAAGCTGCGAACCCGCACCGGATGAGCCCGGTGTACTTGGCGTGCACCAGGTGCGCGCCGATCTTCATCGGCAGCGCCACCAGCAGCGTGAGCAGCACCAGGCTCGCGAGCGGCCCGGCCACCACCGAATAGTGTGCGCCGCCGTTCACGGCGCCCGAGCCCGGCCCAACGCCCGCTGCCAGCGCCAGGCCAGCAGGGTGAGCGCCGCGGCGGCGACGACCATGAACACGAGGGTGTGGACCAGCTCATCGTGACCGATGGGCCGGCCGCGGAAGTCGGCCCATATCTTGTCGGAGCGCAGCGCCCTCCAGACCTGGACCGCGCCGATCACGAAGCCGGCGGCGAAGACCCACAGCATGAAGCCGGCAATGCGCGCCAGCCGGCGCGTGCCGGCCGGGATCTCCTCGCGGGGTGCGTTCATGCCCGGGTCACTGCGCCCGCTATGCCGGCAGCTGTGCCAGCCGCTCGCCCTGGCGACGCAGGAACGGCCCGAAGCCGAGCTGGTCGTAGAGGCCGCCCAGGGAGCGCAGGTCGGGGGCGCGGCGCTTCAGGCCGTCCGGCTCGATGCCGAGCTTCAGGTCGCACTCGATGCGCGTCAGGCGGCGGCTGAGGTACAGCGCCTCGCGATGCTCGGTGAGCTTCTGCGCCAGCGTCCCGGCGCCGCGCAGCTTCAGGCGCGCGATGCTGCCCAGGTCCTCGTAAATCTCCTCGAGCGAGGCGAAGGCCTTCATGAGCGAGGCGGCCGTGCGGTGCCCAATGCCGGGGACGCCCGGGATGTTGTCGACATCGTCGCCGGTCAGGGCGAGGTAGTCGGCGAAGCGCTCCGGCGCCACCCCGAAGTGGCGCTCGATGTCGTGATAACCGAACTGCTCGCGCGCCCCGAAATCCCAGAAGAGGTCGCCGCTGCGCATCAGCTGCGCCAGGTCCTTGTCGCGGGTGATGAAGGCCGAGCGCTCGCCCTCCTCGCGCATCATCGCCGCTAGCGAGCCGATCAGGTCGTCGGCCTCGTACTCGGGGTCGACGAACATTGCCACGCCCAGGTGGCGGCACAATTCGCGGCAGCGCTCGAACTGCAGCACCAGGTCCGCCGGCGCCCGGTCGCGATTGGCCTTGTAGGCCGGGTAGATGCGGCTGCGGTAGGAGTCGTGACGGCGCTGGTCGAAGGCGACGGCGATGTAGCGCGGGCGCACGCGCTCGATCAGGTCCCCGAGGAAGCGGGCGAAGCCGAACACCGCGTGCATGGGGTTGCCGTCGCGGTCGCGCATGTCGGGCAGCACCGAGTGGTAGGCGCGGAAGACGTAGACCGAGGCGTCGACGAGGAAGATCAAGGCGGCTTACGGGAACGCGGCTGGCAGGAACACGCCGCCACCTTAGCAGCGGCACCGGGGCGCGTCACGCGCCGGCGGGCCGCTAGGACAGCCAGCGCTGGATGCGGTCGTGCAGCGGGCTCGAGCGCGGGAAGTGCGCCAGCAGGTATTCCATCTGGTCGGCGAGCACGCGCCGGCCCTTGAGGAAGATGTACTCGGCGTAGGTGGGCGTGAACGGCACCGCGATCAGCTGCATCTTGGCCTGCTCGGGGGTACGCGAGGCCTTCTGGTTGTTGCAGCGCCGGCAGGCCGCGACCACGTTCTTCCAGGTGTCCACGCCGCCCTGGCTGAAGGGACGGATGTGGTCGCGCGACAGCTCGCGCGAGGGGAAGCGCTGCGCGCAATACATGCACAGGTAGGCGTCACGCCGGAACAGGGTCTGGTTGTTGAGCGGCGGCACGTAGTCGTGGCGGGTGTTGCCCGGGTTGCCGGTATGGCCGACGGTGGCGACTATGGAGTTGACCTCCAGCACCGTGCGCCGGCCCGTGCGGGCATTCACGCCACCGTACAGCTCGTAGAGGAGCGAGCCGCACGTGTATGCAACCTGCTCCTGATGATAGAGTCGGGCCGCTTCCTTGTAGTCGATCCATTCCAGCGGCATGCCCGCGACGTCGGTGCGCAGCACCATCTGCGACAGCCCGCGCGCGGCGGGAGTCGCGACGATGCGCAGGTCCTGCAGAGAACCTGAATCGGCGCGCTCGAGGTCGATGCCCAGCATGGCGACTGTAAGATACGGCACTTTTGTGCAAGAATTCAACAACGCAAATCACTAATTCGATTACAGATTTTTTAACGCGTGCCCATTTCCGGCACGCGCGGCGAGAGGGCGTGAATGGCAGTCACAATTGGCGCACTTCGCGAAAGCGCGCCGCAGGAATCGCGCGTCAGCCTGACCCCTGAGGTGGCCGAGAAGCTCGTGAAGGAGGGTGCGCGGGTCCTGACCGAGCACGGCCTGGGCGAGCGGGCCCGCTTCCCGGATGCGCTCTACAAGAACGTCACGTGGGCGGACTCCGCCGCGCAGGTGCTGCGCGAGGCGGACGTGCTCCTGACCGTGCAGCCGCTCTCCGAGGAGCAGATCGCCCAGCTCAAACCCACCGCCGTAGTCATCGGCTTCATGCAGGCGCACGCCCGCCGTGCCGAGGTCACGGCACTGAAGAACCGCGGCCTCACCAGCTTCGCGATGGAGCTCGTCCCGCGCATCTCGCGCGCGCAGTCGATGGACGCGCTGTCCTCGCAGGCGGCGATCGCCGGCTACAAGGCGGTGCTGATCGCCGCCAGCCACCTGCAGAAGTTCATGCCGATGCTGACGACCGCGGCCGGCACCATCCGCCCCTCGCAGGTGCTGGTCATCGGCGCCGGCGTCGCGGGCCTGCAGGCGATCGCAACCGCGCGGCGCCTGGGTGCGGTAGTCGAGGCCTACGACGTGCGTGGCGCCACCCGCGAGCAGGTGAAGTCGCTCGGCGCCAAGTTCGTCGAGACCGGCGTGAGCGCGGATGGCACCGGGGGCTACGCACGCGAACTGACCGCGGAGGAGAAGGCGAAGCAGCAGGAAGTGCTCGAGTCGCGCATCGCGGCCGCGGATGCGGTGGTCACCACCGCCTCGGTCCCGGGGCGCCCGGCGCCGAAGATCATCCCGCGCGCGGCCATCGAGCGCATGCGCCCGGGCTCCGTCGTGGTCGACATCGCCGCCGAACAGGGCGGCAACTGCGAGCTCACCCGCGCCGGCGAGGTGGTGGAGCACCAGGGCGTGCGCATCGTGGGCGCGGTGAACCTGCCGGCGGAACTCGCCTACAACGCGAGCGAGATGTACGCGCGCAACCTCTTCAACTTCCTCAAGCCCGCGCTGGCCAAGGGCGAACTCGCCATCGACTGGAACGACGAGGTGTTCGCGCAGTCGTGCCTCACCCAGGGCGGCACCATCAAACACGAACCCACGCGCAAGGCGCTGGAGGGGTAAGCGATGACCGGGATCGTGGCGCTCTACATCTTCATGCTCGCGGCCTTCACCGGCTACGAGGTCATCTCGCGCGTGCCGGTCATCCTGCACACCCCGCTGATGTCGGGGTCGAACTTCGTGCACGGCATCGTGCTGGTGGGCGCCATGGTGGCGCTGGGCCACGCGCACACGCGGCTCGAGATCGGCATCGGCACGCTCGGGGTGCTGCTGGCCGCCGGCAACGCCGTCGGCGGCTACGTGGTCACCGAGCGCATGCTGGAGATGTTCAAGGCGAGCGGGGCAAAGGCCAAGAAAGGGGGACACTGATGCCCTCCGGGCTGTCGCGC
The DNA here is from genome assembly GCA_018241425.1 of Pseudomonadota bacterium. Classification (GTDB taxonomy): domain Bacteria; phylum Pseudomonadota; class Gammaproteobacteria; order Steroidobacterales; family Steroidobacteraceae; genus 13-2-20CM-66-19. The sequence continues at coordinate 256,894 of JAFEDU010000003.1, read as the reverse complement.
GAGCTTGTGATCCAGGCGAGCTACTTCGTCACCGCGGTGCTGTTCATCCTCGGGCTCAAGCGCATGAGCTCGCCCGTGACGGCGCGCAGCGGCATCCTGTGGGCGGGCGCCGGCATGGCCGTGGCGACGCTCGTGACCTTCCTCTACCCGGGCATGACCAACTACGAGTGGATCATCCCGGCGATGTTCGCCGGGGCGGCGCTCGCCTGGTGGAGCGGCAAGCGCGTCGCCATGACCGACATGCCGCAGATGATCGCGCTCTACAACGGCATGGGCGGGGGCGCCGCAGCCGCGATCGCCGCCGTGGAGCTGTATCGCGGCGAGACTGGCAGTTACGCGGTCACCTCGCTTGCGGTGGCCGGCGGCCTGATCGGTGCGGTCTCCTTCTCCGGCAGCCTGATCGCCTTCGGGAAGCTCCAGGGCCTGATCAAGAAGAGCTACCGCTTCGCCGGCCAGCAGGTGCTGAACCTGCTGCTGCTGGTGGGTGCGCTCGCGCTAGGAGTGATGATCGCCGGCCAGTTCAACGCCTCCCCGGCGGTGGTCACGGGCCTGTTTCTGGCGGCGCTTATCCTCGGCTTCACCATGACACTGCCGATCGGCGGCGCCGACATGCCGGTCGTGATCTCGCTCTACAACGCGCTCACCGGGCTCGCCGTGGGGTTCGAAGGCTTCGTGCTCGGCAATGCCGCCATGATCATCGCCGGAACGGTGGTGGGCTCGGCCGGCACGCTGCTCACGCAGCTGATGGCGAAGGCCATGAACCGCTCGCTCGGCAACGTGCTGTTCTCGGGTTTCGGGGACACCGGCGGCGCCGCCACCGGCACTGTCACCGGAAGCATGAAACCGATCGAGGCCTCCGATGCCGGCGTCACGATGGCCTTCGCCGAGAAGGTGATCATCGTCCCGGGCTACGGCATGGCGGTGGCGCAGGCGCAGCACAAGATCTGGGAGCTGGTGCAACTCCTGATCGACCGGGGCGTGACGGTGAAGTTCGCCATCCACCCGGTCGCCGGGCGCATGCCCGGCCACATGAACGTCCTGCTCGCCGAGGCCGGCGTGCCCTACGACCTGATCGCCGACCTCGACGAGATCAACGCCGAGTTCGAGACCGCGGACGTGGCGCTCATCATCGGCGCCAACGACGTCGTGAACCCGGTGGCCCGTACCGACAAGTCGAGCCCCATCTACGGCATGCCGATCCTGAACGCCGACAAGGCCAAGAACGTCATCGTCATCAAGCGCGGCCAGGGCGCCGGCTTCTCCGGCATCGAGAACGCGCTGTTCTATCTCGACAACACGCGCATGCTCTACGGGGATGCGCAGAAGGCGGCCTCCGCACTCATCCAGTCCGTCAAGGCGGTCGGCTGAGGCGCTGAACGTCACGGTGCGCCGGAGCTCCCGTCGCACCGGCTTTCCGGGCAGGAGATGCGCATGCAGCGACGCCAGGTCCTGAAATTCGCCGCGGCGATGCCGCTCGCACTCTCACCCCTGCCGCTCGCGGCGGCGGCGGCGCGACGGCGCGTGCGGCCCGGGGATCCGCGCTGGCCCAAGCCGGCTGCCTGGGAAGCGCTGCGTTCCGAGGTCGGCGGCAACCTGCTGCCGGTGACGTCGCTGTTCGCCCCGTGCGTCACCGCACCCGAGGGTAGCGCCTGCGCCGACGTGAAGGCCAACATCCGCAACCCCTTCTACATCGGCGACCAGCCGGGCGGCACCCAGGTCTCCGGGTGGCTCGACGCCTGGACGCCGACCCCGAGTGCCTACGCGGTGCGGGCGCGCAACGCCGCCGACGTCGCCCGCGCCGTGGACTTCGCGCGCACCCACGACCTGCGCGTCGCGGTGAAGGGCGGCGCACACAGCTACTTCGGCAACTCCAGCGCACCCGACTCGCTCCTGATCTGGACGCGCTCGCTGAACGAGATCGCGCTGCACGACGCGTTCGTGGGCGAGGGCTGCGCCGGCAAGGTCGCCGCAGCACCCGCGGTCTCCCTGGGCGCCGGCTGCATGTGGATCGATGCCTACACCGCGGTGACCACGCGCGCCGGGCGCTACGTGCAGGGCGGCGGCTGCGCCACCGTCGGGGTCGCCGGCCTCATCCAGTCCGGCGGCTTCGGCAGCTTCTCCAAGGGCTTCGGGAATGCGGCCGCGGGACTGCTGGAGGCCGAGGTGGTGACCGCCGATGGCCGCGTGCGCCGCGTGAACGCCTGCCAGGACCCGGAGCTCTACTGGGCGCTCAAGGGAGGCGGCGGCAGCACCTTCGGCGTGATCACGCGCCTCACCCTGCGCACCCACGACCTGCCCGAGTTTTTCGGCGCCGCCTGGGGCACGATCAAGGCCGCGAGCGATGCCGCCTTCGGCGAGCTGATCGCGCGCTTCTTCGATTTCTATGCCGAGAAGCTCGCGAACCCGCACTGGGGCGAGCAGGTGAAGTTCAAGAGCGACAACTCGCTCGAGCTGTCGCTGGTCCAGCAGGGCCTCAGCCGCGAGGAGGCGCGGGCGCTGTGGGAACCCTTCTTCACCTGGGTGAAGTCCTCGCCGCAGCTGACGGTGACCGACGAGCTCGGCGCCGGCGCCCACAAGGCCCGGAGCTGGTGGGAGGTCGGCCCCAATCCCAGCATGGTTCGCGACCAGCGCCCCGGAGCCTCGCCCGACCATGGCTGGTGGCAGGGCGACCAGGATCAGGTCGGTGCCTTCCTCCACGGCTACGATTCGCTCTGGCTGCCCGCCGCGCTCCTCGCTCCCGGCGAGCGGCCGCGCTTCGTGCAGGCGCTGTTCGCGGCCAGCCGCCACAAGGATGTCGGCCTGCACTTCAACAAGGGCCTCGCGTTCGCGACCGAGGCGGCGGTCCGCGCGTCCCTGGACACCGCGATGAACCCCGGGGCCACCGAGGCCTTTGCGCTCGCCATCATCGCCGACGGCGAGCGGCCCTCCTACCCCGGGGAATCGCGGCCGCCGATGGACCTCGAGGCCGCGCGCCGCAATGCGCGCGCCATCGATGCGGCCACCGCCGAGCTGCGCCGCGTGGCCCCGGATGCGGGCTCGTACCTCTCGGAGAGCAACTACTTCAACCGGCGCTGGCAGCAGGACTACTACGGCACGCACTACGCGCGCCTGGCGGCGGCCAAGCGCCGCTACGACCCGCAGGACCTGTTCATCGTGCACAACGGAGTCGGCAGCGAGCGCTGGAGCCCGGACGGCTTCACCGCGCTCTAGCTGATCACCATGCCCCCCAAGCCCCAGGCCCCGGTCTTCGCCTACGAGCGCCGCGCCGCGGCGGTGCTGCCGCGCCGCGAGTTCTACCTGCGGCTCATGCGCCACGTGGCGATCGCGATGGCGCTGCTCATGGTCTCGCTCGCGATCGGCATCGCCGGCTACGAGCACTTCGAGCACCTGGAATGGCACGATGCCTTCGAGAACGCCTGCATGCTGCTCGGCGGCATGGGGCCGGTGAACAACCCGGCCACCAACGCCGGCAAGCTGTTCGCGGGGTTCTACGCCCTGTACGCAGGGCTGGTGTTCCTGGTGGTCGCGAGCATCATCCTGGCCCCGGTACTGCATCGCATGCTGCACCTGTTCCACGCCGACGAGCACGACAAATGAAACTCCCCTCGATTCAAGCCGGGCGCGCCCTCTCTGTCCTGCTCCTGGCCGCCTGCGCGGCGCCCCTGTCTGCCGCCCCGCCGGCGCCGGCCGGCAAGAAACCCCTGACGAGCGCGGAGGTGCTGGCGCAGGCCGCGCCCTCGGACTGGCGCACCCTGGACCCGGCCGACACTATTTATATGGAGCTGCCCTCGGGGCGGGTGGTGATCGAGCTGGCCGCGGAGTTCGCACCGCGACACGTTGCCAACGTAAGTGCGCTCGCGCACGGCCACTACTTCGACGGCCTCGCGGTCATGCGGGCCCAGGACAACTACGTCGTGCAGTGGGGGGATGCAGATGGCAAGAAGCCGGTCGGGGACGCCCAGCGCACGTTGCCGGCCGAGTTCGAGCGCCCGCTGCGCGGCCTCAACCTGGTGCGGCTCCCGGACGCGGACACCTATGCCCCCCAGGTGGGCTTCGTGGGCGACATCCCCGCCGCCGCCGACCCGGCGAGCGGCCGGGCCTGGGCCGTGCACTGCTACGGCATGGTCGGGGCGGGCCGCGACAACGACGTCGACTCCGGCGGGGGCACCGAGCTGTACGTGGTGATCGGGCAGGCGCCGCGCCACCTGGACCGCAACGTGACGCTGCTCGGCCGCGTAGTGCTGGGCATGGAGCACCTGTCCGTGCTGCCGCGCGGCACCGGCGCGCTCGGTTTCTATGAGCACCCGCAGGAGCGCGTGCCCATCAAGAGCTTCCACCTCGCAAGCGACGTGCCGCCGCAGGAGCGCACCGAGGTGCAGGTACTGCGCACCGACACCGCGACGTTCCAGGCCTACGTGGCGGCGCGCCGCAACCGGCTCGAAGAGTGGTTCAAGGTGCCCGCAGGTCACATCGACGTGTGCAACCTGCCGGTACCGGCGCGGCTGCGCCCGGCCCCGCCCCCGCCTCAGTGATGCGGGGGCGCCTTGGCGCGCTGCTCGCGGACGTGTTCGATCATCTGCTTGCGCTGCGCGGGGGTCGCGTTGTGCCAGCGCTGGATCAGCACCTGGCGGCGCTCCGGGGGCAGCTGCTGGAAGCGGTGGAAGTTTTCCCGCAGCGTCTGCCTCTCCGCCGGCGACAGCGCCTGGAAGTCCTGCCAGCGCTGACGCAGCGCCTGCCGCTGCTGCGGTGGCAGCGCGCGCCAGCGCTGGAAGCGCTCGCGGGCCTGGTTCTGCTGCTCGGGGCTCATGCCGAGCCAGCGTTCACTGCCGCGCGCGAGCGCCTGCTGGCGCTGGGGCGGCAGGCTGTCCCACTGGCTGCCGAAGTTACCGAGCAGCTTCTGCTGCTGTGGACTCAGGCTCGACCAGGCGACCGGCGCGGCCGGCACGGCAGCGGGCGGTGCGGCCGGGGGTTCCTGTGCGAACGCCGGGGCGCCGGCGATAAGCGCCACGGTCAGGACAAGGCTTCTCACCCACTTATTCATTGTTCTTGGTCCCGCCCGGTGCTGGGGTCGTCCCGGTCGCAGGGGGTGACTTCACCGGCGGGGTGACCGCCGGCGCGGGCGCATGCGGCACGTTGGCCTGCGCCATGTAATCCGGATTGGTATCGGCAAGATTGTCGACACTCCCCAGAAACTCGAGGAATCCCGGGTCGGGATCCGGCGGGCCTGGCGTCCGCGGCGGATCCCCTGCCCGGGCGAGCACGCTCACGAGCGTGCCCGCTGCCAGCAGCACGGAAACCGTACGGATTCTGGGCATCAGCCCTCGCTCTCACCAGTGTCAGCCTGTGCGGCGGCCCATTCATAGAACGAACCGTCGGAATTTTCCATCAATTCCAGTCCCTCGCTGTCGGCCAGCAGGTCAATGTCCTCGGCCGAGGCGTGGGGGCCTTCGAGTACCGGCATCTGCGGGGAGCGTCCGCCGTGCCAGAGCATGACCGCGACCAGGAGCGCCGCGGCGGCGGCCCCGGTCGCCGGCACGAGGGTGAGGCTGCGCCACAACGGGCGGCGGCCCGCACTCGCCGCCTCGAGCGCCGCGTGGCGGGCCTGGTTCAGCCGCGAGCGCGTGCGCGCATCGATGCGCAGCACGCTCTCCTCGAGCACCGTGCGGGCGTTGCGCTCGAAGTCATCCGGCGGGCTCATAGGTAGAGCTCTCCCAGCTGGGCGCGCAGTGCCTGCAGCGCGCGAAAATAATGCGTCTTGACGCTGCCCTCGGAGCAGCCCATCGCCGCGGCGGTCTGGGCGACGTCCATCCCCTCGAGCGTGCGCAGGAGGAACGCCTGCTGCTGGCGCCGGGGCAGTTCACCCAGCGCCTTCTCGAGGGCGTCCATCGCCTCACTGATCTCCAGGCGCTTCACCGGCTGCGGCTCGGGGCTCACGGCCTGCGCGATGGGGTCGTCGTCCTCGTCATCCTCCTCCCCCCGGAAGGGGAGCCAGGCGATCACGCGGCCACGCACGGTGCGCCGGCGCTGCATGTCGCGGATGCGGTTCTCTAGGATGCGGTAGAAGAGCGGCTTCCACTCCTCCGCCGGGCGTTCGGCGTAGGCGCGGGCGAGCTGCAGCATGGCGTCCTGTACCGCATCGAGGGCGTCATCCTCGTGCCGCAGTGCCGCCTGCGCAATCTTGAAGGCTTTCAGCTCGACGCTGGCCAGGAACTGGTTCAGCGCTCGGGATCGAGCCTGGGCAGAAAGGTCCGTCAGGGTCGCCTCGCCGTGTAATGCGGCCGGCATGCTATAAGGCGGCGCGAGCGTAGCAAAGTCGTACATGCCGTGTATAACGCGCGCGCTCCGGCACCGGTTGACGGGCCATTCAATCCTTAAGTCACTGATTTACCTTGAACGTGAGGCCTGAGTCACAAGTGCTGCGGGTGGCGCTCGCCACCCCGCTGCGCCGCCTTTTCGATTACCTGCCGCCGACGGAACCCGACCCGCGCGCGCCCGCCCGGCCGGGCGTGCGGGTACGGGTCCCCTTCGGCCGCCAGCGCCTGGTAGGTGTCGTTATGGCAACAGCCGACAGCTCCGAGGTGCCTCCTGAGCGCCTGAAGCCGGTGCTGGAGGTCCTGGACCCGGAGCCGGTCCTGGATCCGGCGGCGCTCACGCTCCTCAACTGGGCGGCGGACTACTACCACCACCCCGTCGGGGAGGTGGTCCTCGGCGCGCTGCCCAAGTCGCTGCGCCTGGGAGCCCCGGCCGGGGCGGCGACCGAGCGCTGGGTACTCACCGAGGCCGGTGCCGTCGCGCACGCCGCGGGCGAACCGCGCCGCGCCCCGAAACAGCGGGCGCTCCTCACCCTGCTCGCGGGGCACGGGGCCTCCGGGGCGGCCGCCGAGCGGCTGACCGCCGAGCTTCCCGGCTGGCGCGAGGCGGCGCGATCGCTGCTGGCGCGCGGCCTCCTCTCCAGTACCGAGGCCCTGGACGAGCCACCGGAGTCGACCGCCTCGGTGCGCCCCGGCGCCCCGCAGCTCGGGGCCGAGCAGGCCCAGGCACTCGAGCGCCTCGAGGGTGCGCTCGGGCGCTACGGGAGCTTCGTCCTTCACGGCATCACCGGCAGCGGCAAGACCGAGGTGTACCTGCGCCTCATCGAGCGGGTGCTCGCGCAGGGCCAGCGCGCGCTGGTGCTGGTGCCGGAGATCGGGCTCACCCCGCAACTGGTGGCGCGCTTCAGTGCGCGCTTTGATACCCCCATGGCGGTGCTGCACTCCGGGCTCACCGATGCGGAGCGGCTCGGCTCCTGGCGGCAGGCCTTCAGCGGCACCGCGCGGATCGTGCTCGGTACGCGTTCGGCCGTGTTCGCCCCCGTGCCCGGGCTCGGCCTGATCGTGGTCGACGAGGAGCATGACGCCTCCTTCAAGCAGCACGAGGGTGCACTGCGCTACTCCGCGCGCGACCTGGCCGTGTTGCGCGCGCGGCACGCCGGCGTGCCGGTGGTGCTGGGCTCGGCCACCCCGTCGCTGGAGACCCTGCACAACGTCGAGGCCGGGCGCTACGAGCGGCTGCGGCTCGAGCGGCGCGCCGGCGAGGCGCGCCCGCCGACGCTGCGCCTGATCGACCTGCGCACCAGTGCGCTGCAGTCCGGCATCGCCACGCCTGCGGTGCTGGCGCTCGAGCGGCACCTGGCCGAGGGCGGCCAGGCGCTGGTGTTCCTCAACCGCCGCGGCTACGCGCCGACGCTCCTGTGCACCGGCTGCGGCTGGGTTGCGCCCTGCAGCGAGTGCGACGCGCGGCTCACCGTGCACCAGGGCGCCGGCCGGCTGCGCTGCCACCACTGTGGCGCGGACCAGAAGCTGCCCGATCGCTGCCCGGTGTGCGGCTTCGCCGTCAAGGCGGTCGGCCAGGGCACCGAGCGCGTCGAGGAGACCCTGGCGCGGCTGTTCCCGAACGAGGGCATCGCGCGCCTCGACCGCGACGTCGTGCGCCGGCGTGCAGACCTGGAGGCGGTCGTCGGGCGCGTGGCCTCGGGCGAGGCCCGGATCCTGGTCGGGACGCAGATGGTCACCAAGGGGCACGACTTCCCCAACCTCACGCTGGTGGTGGTGCTGAACGCCGACCAGGGGCTGTTCAGCACCGACTTCCGCGCCTCCGAGCGCCTGGCGCAGACCATCGTGCAGGTCGCCGGCCGCGCCGGCCGCGCGAGCCGCCCCGGTGAGGTGCTCATCCAGACCGAGTTTCCGGACCATCCCCTGCTCGGAAGCCTCCTCGGCGAGGGCTACGAGGGCTTCGCGCGCACGGCGCTCAAGGAGCGCGCCGACGCCCACTGGCCCCCGTTCGCACGCCTGGCCGCGCTGCGCGACTCGGCCCGCACCGCCGAGGCTGCCCTCGCCTTCCTGCGCGAGGCGCGCGCGCTCGCCCGGCCGCCCCGCGAGGTGCGCCTGCTGGGACCGGTGCCGGCGGCGATGGCGCGCCGCGCCGGCCGGCACCACGCGCAGCTGCTCATCGAGAGCGCCGACCGGGCGCGCCTGCACGCCTTCCTCGAGGGCTGGCTGCCGCAGCTTACGGAGCTGAAGAGCGCTCGGGCCGTACGCTGGTCCCTGGACGTAGACCCGCTCGAGCTGTTCTGAAAGAGCCCGCCCCCGGCAAAAGCGCTTTTCGGTAAACTCGCGCGCTCGCGCTCACCACCGCCGGAAAACACAGGCTTTGAAGCAGGAACTCGAGCGGCTCTTGGTCGCGGCACTGAAGACCCTGGAAGGCTCGCTCCTCGCTGAGCTGCCCCCGGCAGGCGCCGTGACGGTCGAACGCACGCGCGATGCCGGCCACGGCGAGTTCGCCACCAGCGTGGCGCTGCGCCTGGCGAAGGCCGCCCGCAAGAACCCGCGCGAACTCGCCGCCGCGATCGTCAAGGCGCTGCCCTCGAGCCCGCTCATCGAGCGCACCGAGGTGGCCGGCGCCGGCTTCATCAACTTCCACCTGGCGCGCGCGGCCTACGCCTCCGAGCTCGCGGCGATCCACGCGCAGGGGGACGCCTACGGCGAGTCCCGGATGGGTGCGGGCGAGCGCGTGCTGGTGGAGTTCGTGTCCGCCAATCCCACCGGTCCCCTGCACGTCGGCCATGGGCGCCAGGCCGCCTACGGGGCGACGCTCGCCAACATCCTGACCGCGGTCGGCTACGCCGTGGAGCGCGAGTACTACATCAACGACGCCGGACGGCAGATGGACATCCTCGCCGTCAGCACCTGGGTGCGCTACCTGGAGATCTGCGGCGAGACCCTGCCTTTCCCGGAGAACGGCTACCGCGGCGAGTACGTGCGACCGCTGGCGGCGAAGCTGCGCGCCGAGGCCGGCCAGGGCCTGCACCGCAGCGCCGCCGCCGTGCTCGAGGGCCTGCCGGCGGACGCGCCCGCCGGTGACAAGGAGGCCTACATCGATGCCCTGATCACGCGCTGCCGCGAGCTCATCGGCGTCGACGGCTTCCGCCAGGTGCTGAACCTCGCCCTCGCGCACATGCTCGCCGACCTCCGCGAGGACCTGGCCGAGTTCGGCGTGCTGTTCGATCACTGGACCTCCGAGCGCGCGCTCGGGGAGAGCGGCGCCATCGACCACGCGCTCGCCGTGCTCGAGCAGCAGGGCCGGCTGGAGCGGCGCGAGGGCGCGCTGTGGTTCCGCGCCACCGAGTTCGGCGACGAGAAGGACCGCGTGGTGGTGCGCGAGAACGGGGTGAAGACCTACTTCGCCTCCGACATCGCCTATCACCTCGCCAAGTGCGAGCGCGGCTTCAAGCGCCTCATCGACGTGCTGGGCGCCGACCACCACGGTTACGTGGCGCGCGTGCGCGCGGGCCTCATCGCCATGGGCCAGCCCGGCGACTGCCTCGAGGCCACCCTCATCCAGTTCGTGAGCCTGTTCCGCGGCGCCGAGAAGATCCCGATGGGCAAGCGCGAGGCGCAGTTCGTGACCCTGCGCCAGCTGCGGGCCGAGGTCGGCAACGATGCCTGCCGGTTCTTCTACCTGATGCGCAGCCACGACCAGCCGCTCGACTTCGACCTGGAGCTGGCGAAGTCGCGTACCAACGAGAACCCGGTCTATTACATCCAGTACGCGCACGCGCGCGTGGCGAGCGTCATGAAGCAGCTCGCCGCGCGGGGGCTTCACTTCGACCTCGAGGCCGGGCTTGCGAATGTCGCGCGCCTGACCGAGGCGCAGGAGCAGGCCGTGCTCAGCAGCCTGACGCGCTACCCGGAGTTCCTCGAGCAGGCCGCGGTGAACCGGACGCCGCACACGCTGGTGCACTACCTGCGCGAGCTCGCCAATACCTTCCACACCTACTACAACGCGAGCGCCTTCATCGTGGAGGATGCGACGCTGCGCGATGCACGCCTCGCGCTGGTGCTCGGCGTTGCCCAGGTGCTGAAGAACGGGCTGAGGCTCCTGGGCGTGTCCGCGCCCACGAGCATGTAAGGGTCGACGTGGCCGCCGGACAACGCAGTTCCAAACTCACCGCGCGCGACTACAAGAGCGCCCGCGGCCGCAACCTGCCGGTGCGCGGCCTGCGCGAGTTCGCCTACGGCGCGCTCGCCGGCATCGCGTTCGCGGGGGTCGCCTTCGCCTGGTACAACGCGCGCGTCCACAAGGCCACCGACGCGCCCGACACGCCGCGGCCGGAACCGCATCGCAGCGCGCGCGCGGACAACGACGTCACCGGCCCGGGCTCGGGCAAGACCTCGGAGAAGTACGACTTCTACGAGATGCTGCCCAACTTCGAGGTGGTGGTCCCGGAGAAGGACAAGGACGTCAAGCGCGACCAGCCGGCCGCCGCCAAGATCGAGCGCCCCGGGGTGTACGTGCTGCAGGCCGGCTCCTACCGCAACGAATCGGACGCCAACCGCGTGAAGGCGCAGCTCGCCCTGCAGGGCGTGGAGGCCAAGGTGCAGCGCGTCGCGGTGGACGCCGACGTCTGGCACCGCGTGCGCGTCGGACCGATCAGCAACCTCGACGAACTCAACAAGGTGCGCAAGCAGCTGCAGGCCGCGGACGTGGACGCCCTGGTGATCCGCGTCGGCGACTGAATAGGGCTGAAATGCCGCCCTCGGGGGCACCCGCGCACCGCGGCGTTGCACAGGTGCACCGTGCCTTGTCAACGTCCCATTCGGGGTACACGGGCGCGCCCCTCTTCAACCACCGCGCTGCATAGCGGGCCGACTCTGTCGGAATGAGGGTTGCGCCCGGGCGAACGGGCCGACATGATCGCCCGGTACCGGATGTCAAACGACATGCCCCTTAGGTCCAGGGCAGATCCGGCAAGCTCACGATCGGGACACCGCCCCCCACGACCCCTCAAGGGCCCGGCGGCGCAGTTGCCCCGAGCCAACCAACACCAACGCCCGGGGCGATGATTCACAGGCGGATGAACGGAATGATGCCGCACGCAAGCTTACGGACTGCGCCCGCGCTGCCGGCCGCGGTACGTGCCTGCCTGGCGGGCGCGGCGCTCGCCGTGCTCGCCCTCGGCGGTTGCGCCGTGGGCCCGGACTTCAAGCGCCCGGTGGCCCCGTCGACCGACCGCTACACCGCCGAGCCGCAGCCGCAGTCCACCGCCGCGGCCGGCGGCACCGCGCAGACCTTCGTCCCCGGGGCGGACATCCCGGCGCAGTGGTGGACCGTGTTCCATTCCGGGAAGCTGAATGCGCTGGTCGAGCAGGCGCTCAAGAACAACCCGGACGTGACCGCGGCTCAGGCGGCGTTGCGCAAGGCGCACGAGGACCTCCTCGCCCAGGAGGGCAGCTTCTTCCCCCACGTCGACGGCACCGCCGGCGCCACGCGCCAGAAGATCTCGGCGGCCGAGTTCGGCCAGCCCAGCGGCGGCTCCTACATCTACAACCTGTTCAATGCCACCGCCAACGTCTCCTACACGCTCGACGTGTGGGGCGGCGTGCGCCGCAGCGTCGAGGCAGCCGGTGCACAGGCCGACTACGAGCGCTTCGAGCTCGAGGCGACCTACCTGAGCCTCGCCGCCAACGTGGTCACCACGGCGATCCAGGATGCCTCGCTGCGCGCGCAGGTCGAGGCGACCAGCGAGATCATCGGCGCCGACCGCCAGCAGCTGAAGACCGTCGAGAAGCAGCTGAGCCTGGGCGGGGTGTCGCGGCTGGACGTCCTGACGCAGCAGACGCAGCTCGCGACCGAGCTTGCGAGCCTGGAGACCCTGAAGAAGCAGCTCAACCAGAACCGCGACCTGCTCGCGGTGCTCGTGGGCCAGCTGCCGAGCGCGCCCCCCGAGGCGCAGTTCGGGCTCGATGACCTGACGCTGCCGGCCGAGATGCCCCTCGGGGTGCCCTCGCGCCTGGTCGAGCGGCGCCCGGACGTGCGCGCCTCGGAGGCGCAGCTGCACCAGGCGAGCGCCAACGTCGGCGTGGCCACCGCCAACATGCTGCCGCAGATCACCCTCACCGGGCAGTTCGGCGACTACAGCACCACCGCCTCCGACCTCTTCAAGAGCTCGAGCAACGTATGGAGCCTGGGCGGCAGCATCACCCAGCCACTGTTCCACGGCGGGGAGTTGCTGCACAAGCGCCGTTCGGCCGTGGCCGCCTACGACCAGGCCGCGGCCCAGTACCGCGGCACGGTGCTGACGGCCTTCCACAACGTCGCCGATGCCCTGCACGCGCTCGAGTCGGACGCCGCGGTGCTCGAGCAGCAGAACGTCGCCGCGAGCGCTGCCGCGGATTCGCTCAACCTCGCGCGCAAGCGCTACGCGAGCGGCTCGATCAGCCCGCTCGACCTCCTGGTCGTGCAGCGCACCTACTGGCAGGCGCGCATCGCGCAGCTGCAGGCGCAGGCCGCCCGCTATGCGGATACCGCGGCCCTGTACCAGGCGCTCGGCGGGGGCTGGTGGAACCGCGACGCGGCGGCGACCGCGAGCCGCTGACTCGATGCCGAACACGAACGCACCCGCTTAGGGTGCCGAGGATCTGAATGAAACGCTGGCTCACTCTCATACTGGTTCTGGTCGTGCTGATCGTCGTGATCGGCCTGTTCAAGGGCCTCGGCGTCTACAAGATGATCCAGGGCTTCAAGGCGCAGGGGGCTCCCAAGTTCACGGTCAGCACGACGCATGTCTCCTACCAGGACTGGCTGCCGCAGCTGACGGCGGTCGGCAGCCTCAGGGCCGAGCGCGGCGCGGACGTGAGCGCCGAGGTCGCCGGCATCGTCGACACCATCGAGTTCGCCTCCGGGGACACCGTGAAGGCCGGGCAGCCGCTGCTGCGGCTGCGCGCGGCCGATGACCTGGCACACCTCGAGTCACTGCGCGCCACCGCGGCGCTCGCCGAGACCACCTTCAACCGCGACAAGGCGCAGTTCGAGGCGGAGGCCATCAGCCAGGCGACGCTCGACCAGGATGCGGCGACGCTGCGCAGCGCCCGCGCCCAGGTCGCCGAGCAGGAGGCGCTGGTCGCGAAGAAGTTCGTGCGCGCGCCGTTTGCCGGCCAGATCGGCATTCGCGCGGTCGACGTCGGCCAGTACCTGGCCGCCGGCACGCACATCGTGACCCTGCAGCAGCTCGACCCGATCTTCGTGGACTTCGCCCTGCCGCAGCAGTCGCTCACGGTGCTGCACCCGGGCCAGAAGGTCACGATCACGACCGACGCCTACCCGGACAAGACCTTCAGCGGCACGGTGTCGGCCCTCGACCCCGCGGTCGACACCGATACCCGCAACATCGGCGTGCGGGCGGTCCTCAAGAACCCGGATCACCGGCTGCTGCCGGGCATGTACGCGAGCGTGAACGTCGAGACGGGCGCCCCGGAGCGTTTCCTGACGCTGCCGCAGGCTGCCGTCGCGTACAACCCCTATGGCGCCACGGTGTACGTGGTGGCCGCGTCCGCGGACGACGGCTCGGGCGCGAAGAACGGGGGCGCGGCGCCCAAGCCTGCCGCCGGCCCGGTCGCCAAGCAGGTGTTCGTGACGACCGGCGCCACCCGCGGCGACCAGGTGGCGATCCTCACGGGGCTCAAGGAAGGCGACGAGGTGATCACCTCCGGCCAGCTGAAGCTGCGCAACGGCGCGCTGATCAACATCAACAACAGTGTGCAGCCCAGTGATGATCCGAACCCGAAGCCGCAGGAGCACTGAGGGCGGACGATGAATTTCACGGACATCTTCATCCGCCGCCCGGTGCTCGCCACCGTGGTGAGCCTGCTGGTACTGGTGCTCGGGCTGCGGGCGCTGGTGAGCCTGCCGGTGCGCCAGTTCCCGCTCACCGAGAACGCCACCGTCACGGTCACCACCCAGTACTACGGGGCGAGCGCCGATCTCGTCGCCGGCTTCATCACGACCCCGATCGAGTCCTCGGTCGCCGAGGCGCAGGGCATCGACTACCTGACCTCCTCGAGCGTCACCGGGACCTCCACGGTGACGGCGACGCTGCGCCTGAACTACGACTCCAACCGCGCGCAGTCGGAGATCTCGAGCAAGGTGAACGCGGTCCTCAACCAGCTGCCCACGGGGACGCAGCAGCCGGTGATCACCGTCCAGGTCGGCGAGCAGACCGCCGGCATGTACATCGGCTTCAACAGCGAGACGCTGCCCGCGAACCAGATCACCGACTACGTGATCCGCGTGGTGCAGCCGAAGCTCCAGGCGGTCGCCGGCGTGCAGCGCGCGCAGCTCCTGGGAGGGCGCCAGTACGCCCTGCGCGCCTGGCTCGACCCCGCCAAGCTCGCCGCCAACGGCGTCACGGCCGCCGACGTCTCGACCGCGCTCGCCAACAACAACTACCTCTCGGCGCTCGGGACCACCAAGGGCCAGATGGTGAGCGTTGACCTGACCGCCGCCACCGACCTGCACTCGGCGGCGGAGTTCGAGAACCTCGTCGTCAAGCAGAAGGACGGCGGCTTCGTGCGGCTGAAGGACCTGGGCACCGTGGTGCTGGGGGCCGAGGACTACAACTCGGATGTCGCCTTCAAGGGCAAGAGCGCGGTGTTCATCGCCATCAACGTGGCCCCCGAGGCCAACATCCTGACGGTGATGCAGAGCATCCGCACGCTCTTCCCGCAGATCCAGGCGCAGCTGCCCGCGGGGCTGCACGCGCAGATCGGCTACGACGCCACCGGCTACATCAACTCCGCCATCCGCGACGTGGTGAAGACCCTCATCGAGACACTGCTCATCGTCACGCTGGTGATCTTCCTATTCCTCGGCAGCGTGCGCTCCGTGATCGTGCCGGTGGTGGCGATGCCGCTGTCGCTGGTGGGCGCGTTCTTCATCATGCTGGTGCTCGGCTACAGCATCAATCTCCTGACGCTGCTCGCGCTCGTGCTCGCGATCGGGCTCGTGGTTGACGATGCGATCATCGTGGTCGAGAACGTCGACCGCCACATGAAGCTCGGGCAGACCCCGCTGGAGGCCTCGATCGCCGCGGCACGGGAGCTCGCGGGCCCGATCATCGCCATCTCGGTGGTGCTGGTCGCCGTCTACATCCCGATCGGCTTCCAGGGCGGCCTCACCGGCTCGCTGTTCTCCGAGTTCGCCTTCACGCTCGCCGGTGCCGTGGCGGTCTCCGCGCTCATCGCGCTCACGCTGTCGCCCATGATGTGTGCGCGCTTCTTCAAGATGGAGCACGGCGGCACCAACCGCCTGGTGCAGATGATCGACCGCAACTTCGAGCGCATCACCGGCATATACCACCGCCTGCTGCACCCGATGCTCGAGGCCTGGCGCCCGGTGGTGGTGTTCGGCGGCGTGATCGTGCTGCTGATCGTCGTCATGATGGCCATGCCGATGATGGGCGTGTCCGCCAAGAGCGAGCTGGCGCCCGCGGAGGACCAGAGCTTCATGTTCTACATCGCCACGGGGCCCGCGAATGCCTCCGTGCAGCAGATGAGCGTCTACCAGCGCCAGGCCTTCAAGGCCCTGAGCGCGATCCCCGAGTACGAGAACTCGTTCCAGTTCGTCGGCCAGGGGACCGGCACGTCCAATACCGGCTTCGGCGGCATCATCCTCAAGGACTACAGCAAGCGCAGCCGCGGCGCGCCGGCGATCCAGCAGGACCTGCAGCAGCGCGCCAATCAGATCGCCGGCGCCAACGTGTTCTGGATCAACCCGCCCTCGCTCCCCGGTTCCGGCGGCGGCTACCCGGTGCAGTTCGTGATCCAGAGCGCGGCGCCCTTCAGCGAGCTCTACGAGGTCTCCCAGGCGGTGCTCGCCAAGGCGCAGGCCACCGGCAAGTTCTACGTCATCGAGAACAGCCTCAAGATCGACAAGCCGCAGGCCACGATGGTGGTCGACCGCAACAAGACGGCGCTCCTGGGGCTGACGATGAAGGACCTGGGCGGTGCGCTGAGCAGCATGCTGGGCGGCGGCTACGTCAACTACTTCAGCATCTCCGGTCGCTCCTACAAGGTGATCCCGCAAGTACTGCAGGATGAGCGCCTGAACCCGGACCAGGTCTCCAACTACTACATCCGCACGGCTTCCGGCAGCGTCGTGCCCGCCTCCACCGTGATCTCGTTCCGCACCGACACCGTGCCGGAGTCGATCAGCCACTTCCAGCGCCTGAACTCCGCAACCATCCAGGGCGTGTTCGGCGGCACCCAGGGCGAGGCGCTCGAGACGCTGCACAAGATCGCGGCCGAGACCCTGCCGCAGGGCTACAGCATCGACTACGGCGGCGAGTCACGGCAGTTCAAGCAGGAAAGTGGCGGGTTCATGGCCACGCTCGGTTTCGCGATCATCATCATCTTCCTGGTGCTGGCGGCGCAGTTCGAGAGCTTCCGCGACCCGCTGGTGGTCATGATGTCGGTGCCGATGGCGATCTTTGGCGCGGTCGTGTTCATGTTCCTGGGGTTCGCCACCCTGAACGTCTACACCCAGGTCGGGCTCGTGACGCTCGTGGGGCTGATCGCCAAGCACGGCATCCTGATCGTCCAGTTCGCCAACGAACAACAACGTGAGGGCAAGACCAAACTGCAGGCGATCGAGGAAGCCGCGACCATCCGCCTGCGCCCGATCCTCATGACTTCCGCTTCGATGGTGGTGGGCGTGATACCGCTCCTGATCGCCACCGGGGCCGGCGCGATGGGCCGCTACTCGATGGGGCTCGTGATCTTCACCGGCATCTCGATCGGCACGCTGTTCACGCTATTCGTGGTGCCGGCCATGTACATGTTCCTGGGCGCCGAGCACCACGAGGCCCGCGGCGCGAACGCGTCTTCGGCGCTTCCGGCGAACCCCGCCCACTGACACCCGTGCGGCACCCGCCCTGGCGGGTGCCGCACCGCACGGTGACGGTCGGGGACGGAGGCTGCGACAATGGCGCGGTCCCCAGGCCCGGAGTCGTTCCATGCCCAAGTCCCGCGGTGCCCTGTTCGCCCTTTGCCTCCTGTTGCCGGCGCTCGGCCTGGCCGCAGCCGGTGCCGACGCCCCGCCCAGCGACGAGTCGATTCGCGAGGTATTCGAGGAGACGCACATCCAGGGCATCATGGGCGCCGCCCTCGAGCAGGTGAAACCCAACGTACGCGCCCAGCTGCAGCGGGAACTCGGGGGGACGCACCTCAACGAAAAGCAGCGGCAGATCATCGAGGACTCGAGCCAGCAGCGCATCGCCCTCATGCAGCAGGCGCTCGACTGGCAGCTGCTCGAACCGAAGCTGATCGCAGCCTACCGCGAGGCCTTCACCCAGCACGACATCGACCAGATGCTGGTCTTCTACCGCTCACCGACGGGCCAGAAGGCGATCGCCAAGCAGCCGCAGATCATGCAGCAGGTGGGTCAGTTCACCATGGAACGGGTGTCGGCGATCACGCCGCAGCTGCAGCAGCTGCAGCGGGAGATGATGCAGAAAGTGCGTGCCGCAGCCGACGTAGCCACCGATCCGGAAGCGAAGCCGCCGTCGCAGTGAGCGACCGCGGGCGGTGCACCGCGAGGTCAGCGCCCCCGCCAGGCCTCCCCGCCCGCCGCTCCCGGCGGGCGAAGGAGCCTTAAGCTCACCAGCTCGTCCAGAGCTTCAGGCCGCGCATCGACCACCCGAGTTCTGCCGGAGTGGGCGAGTAGTGAAACTCCGCGTTCAGGTGGAACCCGGCGAACACGTACTGGGTCGGGTCGGTCGTCTGCACGACGTTCGGATATTCCTGGGCCAGGCGCTTGAGTGCGGCGACGAACTGGGTCTCATCGATTGACCACTGGAAGTGACGCCACCCGGTCCACGGAGTACCGGTGGAGGTGCCGCTGGTCGACGCCTTGGTGAGGAACTGCGTACCGGAATCGAGCGGGCAGTTGATCATGTAGGCGTTGTCGACCTCGTCGTAGCCGCCGCCGACCACGGCCGTGCGCGCACCGTTCTGGAACAGCTTGACGCCGTAGCTGACGCGCGCGCCAGTGGGACCCACGAAGAGCAGGTCCGCGTTGACGTAGGTGTGCCGCCCGACCGCGACCGGGATCTGCAGGTCGAGCTCGCCGTTCAGGACGTTGGTGGAACTCGCGAACGGCACCGGCGTCGCCCCGGCCGGGAACCGGTACTGGGGCGTGATCATCATCTTCTGGTTGCTGAGGGTCGTGGGCAGGTCCTTGGAGTTCAGGTACGCCGCTACCGTGTCGCCCTCCATGATCGCGGTGCTGGTGCCGCTCTGGTTGCGGAACCCGAGCTCGGCGGTCGACGCAGACGCGGGCGTGAACCCGGTCTGCGCCGTAGCGTTCCACGAGGTCGGAACGAGGTGGCCGGATGTGGTGAAGGGGTCGCGCTGCAGGACCACCAGGTCCCACGTGCCGGTGGGCAGGCCGCCCTTGTCGACCTGGGCGACGTAGACATTGTTGGCGATGCCGCTCACTGACGGCTGTTCGAACAGGACTGTCGTGCCGGCTGCTGCCGTGCCTGCGGTTGCCGCGGCCGCCACGAGCGTCGCGACGACGAATCCACGGACTGTTGGTGACCTCTTCGTCACGTGACCTCCTTGCGAGTTGGGGAGACGCGGTGTTGCGCGCGTCGCGCGGAATTATTCCCGAGCGGTGCTCATTCGCAACCTGTCTGCCTAAGTCGACAGTCGCCCGATGGAGACAGTCGTTCGTCCCGCACGCCGTGCGGACGAGGTGCAGGTGAACGTCGCACCAAGGCGTGCCAGATGTGAGCGCGCTGTCGTACCGGATGCGACGGATCAGCAGCGGGATGCGCGCTATGGCGGGGTCAGGACCCGCGGCGCCGCGCGCGGCTACGCTTGCGCCGGGTGCGAGGCGCTCCGGGTGCGCCCGCGCGCGCCGCCACCGCGACCGACTGGCGGCCCCACTGCGTGAGCTCGCTCGCGTCTTCGAGGATCTCCGCGGGCACGGCGAAGTAGTTCATGCTGACTTCGGGACGTTCCGGGTAGGGACGGAACGGCTCGAGCGCGCGGCTGGTGTAGTGCGCACGGGTCAGGTCATCCGCCCTGAGATAGAGCGTGTCGCCGCTGACGATGCCGAAGAAGAGGTCGTCGCAGTAGAGGCCGGCGCCCCCGAACATGCGCCGCGCGCGCACGGACCCCAGGGCCGCGAGCTGCTCCAGCACGTAGTCGAGGTACTCGCCGCTCAATGCCACCGCGGCGGGCCGCGATCAGTCGTCGCTGATGTTGCGGAAGTCGACCCCGAGCGAGCGCAGCTTGCGGTACAGGTGCGTGCGCTCCATGCCGACGCGCTTGGCGAGCTGCCCGACCTTGCCCGAGCACAGGAGCAGCTGCTGCTGCAGGTAGGCGCGCTCGAACTGCTCGCGCGCCTCGCGCAGCGGCAGCGCCAGGAGGTCCTGCTTCACGAGCGGCTCATCCGGCGGTGTCTGCACCGCGAGCTCGCGCTCGATTTCCTCGAGGCGGATCTCCTCGGAGCCGCCATGGATCAGAAGACGGTGCACCAGGTGGCGCAGCTCGCGCACGTTGTCGGGCCAGGGATAGTTGCGCAGCCGGTTCTGCGCCGCGACGCTGAAGCGGCGGAACGTCAGGCCGTCCGCATCCACCATGCGATCGACCTGGTTGCGCAGCAGGTCGGGCACGTCCTCGGCGTACTCGCGCAGTGGCGGCACGCGCACGATCAGCACGTTCAGGTGCGCGAGCAGGTCGCGGCGCAGGCCCTCGCTGCCCGCGCGCTGCTCGATGCCCGGCTGCGCCGAGGAGGACAGGCGGGCGCGGAACGGGACGGCCTCGCGCCCGCCCACCCGCGTGAACTGGCCGGACTCGAACACGCCCACCAGCGCGCGTTGCGCCGCCGGCGGCAGGTCCTCGATCTCGTGGATGAAGAGGGTACCGGCGGCGGCCTCCTCTAGGGCTCCCGGCGTGCGCGCGCCATCGGGTTCCTCGCGGCCGAACAGGCGCACTTCCGCGTCAGCCTCGCGCAGGCTGCTCGCGATCAGCGGCACGAAGGGCGCGCTGGCGCGCGGGCTCTGCTCGTGCATGTAGCGCGCGAAGGCTTCCCGGCCCGAGCCCGGCTCGCCGATCAGGAGTACCGGCGAGGGGCTGGCGGCGATCTGCTGCAGCTCGGCGCGCAGCTGCTGCATGATGCGGCTCTTGCCGACCGGCACCGCCAGCGGCCCCGACAGGAGCTTGCCGGATTGGCGATGGCGGCGCCCGGCATCGAGCGCCCGCTCCACGGTGCGCAGGAGCTTCGCCAGCGACAGCGGCTTCTCGACGAAGTCGAAGGCCCCGAGGCGGGTCGCCTCGACCGCCGTCTCCACCGTGGCATGGCCGGACATCATCACGACCGGACAGCCATCGGTGGCGGCGGCCGACCACTCGCGCAGCAGCGTGATGCCGTCGACGTCGGGCATCCAGATGTCGAGCAGCACCAGGTCAGGCACCTGACGCGCGCGCGAGGCGCGGGCCTGGGCGGCGTTGGCCGCGACGTCGACCTCGTAGCCCTCCTCGGAGAGGATCTCCTTGAGCAGGCCGCGGATGTCGGCCTCGTCGTCGACCACCAGAATGTGTGGACTCGTCATGCGCGTTCCCTCCTCAGCTGCTCCCGGCGTTCGCGCGCGCCACCGCCGGCAGTGCGGGTACTGTCCTTGACCGGCAGCACCACGCGGACGCGGGCGCCGCCCTCGGGCCGGTTATCGGCATCGATCCGGCCCCCGTGTTCTTCGATAATCTTCTTCACGATCGCGAGCCCCAGTCCAGTGCCCTTGGGCTTGCTGGTCACGTAGGGATCGAACACCCGGCCCAGCAGCTCGCGCTGGAACCCGGGACCATTGTCACACACGCTGACCGCGGCGTACTCGGCATCCCCGGCCGACTCCAGCCGCGTGCTGATCTCCACCCCCGGCGCGTCAACCCCATCAAGCGCTTCCAGTGCGTTGGTCACGAGGTTGTTGAGGATCTGGCGCACCCGGCCGCGGTCGGCCTCGATGGCCTCGACCCGGCCGTCCAGGTCGAGCTGGATCTGGGCGCGCGGGTCCTGCGAGCGATACAGGTCGGCGACCTCCGACACCAGCTGGTTGAGGCTGAAGCGCGTCACCTGCATCTCCGGGGCGCGGGCGTACTCGGAGAAGGCGTTGACCATCTGCTGCATGGTCTCCACCTGCTGCACGATGGTGCGGGTGCCGCGCTCCAGGATGTCGGCGTCGCGCTCGCTCATGCCCGACAGCAGGCGCCGCCGCATGCGCTCGGCCGACAGCTGGATCGGGGTGAGCGGGTTCTTGATCTCGTGGGCGAGGCGCCGCGCCACCTCCCCCCAGGCCGCGTCGCGCTGCGCGGCCAGCAGCGCCGTGATGTCGTCGAAGACGATCACGAAGCCGACCCCCGAGTCCTCGCCCGGCAGCGGCGTGCAGGCACACATGAGCGTGCGGCGGCCGCCGGTGCCGTCGAGGTCGAGCTGTTCGCGCCATTCCTCGCGTCCGGCCGCAAAGCGCACCGCGAGCGCGGCCACGAACTGCCCGAGGCGCTCGTTGCCGGCGGCGAGCTCGGGCAGGGGCTTGCCGGTCGCGGCCGAGAGGTCCGTGCCAAGGATGGCACCGGCGGCCTCGTTTGCGGTGCGCACGGTGAGCGCCCGGTCGATCGCCAGCACGCCGGTCGAGAGGCGCGCGAGGATGATGGCGAGCCGGGTGCGCTCGCGCTCGACCGCTTCGCGACTCTGGGTAGCCTCGGCGCGCGCGCGCCGCAGCTTCTTGGTCATGTCATTAAAGGAGTGCACCAGGAACCCCATCTCGTCGCGCGACGGCAACGGCAGGCGGGTCGCAAAGTCACCCTTGCCGACCGCGCGCGTGCCCTCGATGAGGTCCTGCACCGGGCGCACCAGCCGCTGCGCGGAGTAGATCGCAAGATAGACCGCCGCGAGCATGGTGAGCAGCACCACCAGCGTGAGCGTGAGGCGGAAGCTGTACTTCAGCGGTTCGCGCATGGCGGCGAGGTTGCCGTACTCGTTGTAGGAACCCTGCACGGCCTCGGTGAGCGCGGCGAGCTGACCGGGCACCGGGTAGAGCGCCACGACGAAGCGCGGGTCGCGACCCGCCCCGCCGTGCGGCAGCACCGCCGCGGTGCGGATCAGGTAACGGCCACCGCTCTGTGGCTCGAGGCTCACGTACGGGAGGCGCTGCTCGATCTGTCGCAGCAGGTCCGCCGGCGGCTGCGACGGCAGCGCCTCCAGCGGACTCTCGAGGCTCGCGCCCAGGATGCGCCCGTGCTGCCCGAACAGTGCGATCTCCAGCGCCGAGGTCAGGCGGCGCTCGGCATCGAGCTTGCCCTGGATGGCGGAGGGCTCGGTGGTGCTCAGGGTCTCGGCGAGCGCCACGGTGCGCTCGGAGTACTCACGCATGCGCAGGTCGAGCGCGGCGCGCGACAGCCCGAGCGCATCGTTCAGGCCCTCCTTGACCTCGACCTTGAACCAGCTGTCGATCCCCTGATTGATGAACTCCAGCGAGGACATGTAGACGATGAGGAGCGGTGCGATCACGAGCACGCCGAAGATCGCCACGGTGCGCGCCGTCAGACGCGAGCCGGGCACGTGCGCACGGTAGTCGCGCACCAGGCGCCACAGGCGCCGAGCCAGCAGTACCGACAGCACCACGACGCCGCAGGCGTCGACCAGGAGTATCCACAGCTGCAACCGCCCGAACTCGGCGGAGTTGCGCACGCTCTGGGCGAGCAGCAGGAAGGCGCCGAGCCCGATGGCACTCCACAGCAGGACCTGCCCCACCGCCAGGGCGGAGACGACGCGCGGCTGGCGCTCCTTCAGACTGGGAGTGACCACGTGTACCACTCCGACACCCGCACCCAATCATCGGTCCAGAACAGGAGCGCGCGCATGGCCGTCGGCAGGTGGCCGCGGCGTACGCCGGCGCGCACGCTGATGCTGTAGTTGCCGGCGTTCAGCTGGGGCTCGACCACGATGGGCCACGCATCGATGCGCCCGAGGTGGAACAGCGCCTCGTCCAGGGTGGCGAAGGTCGTCTGTTCGCCGCTCTTCGGGTCGCGCACCACGTAGCGGTCGCTCACGGCGTGGTAGGTGAGCTCCCGGCGCAGCGTGAGTTCCACGAGCGCGGCGTTGAACCAGAAGCGGCGGTCGCGCTCGATGCGCACGTCGAGGTCGAAGGTGAGCGTGATCCCGTCGCGCAGGGCATCGCGGATGGCGGGGCTCTCGGGGTACTCGACTCGCGCATAAAGGAGGAACACTCCCTTGTCGATGTTCACGTAGGCCGAGCGCACCTCGAGCACGCCCTCCAGGGCGTTGCCGCGCACCGCCGGGGGAAGGATCAGCGCCAGGGCGCACAGCAATGCGAGCAGCCTGCCCGGGGTCAAACCAGTCGTCCTTGTGAGATCGCCGCTTAAGCTTGAGGCCTGACGTTCAGGCGCTCAGGTCCCGGTCGTTGTGTTTTCGAGACAAGCATAATAGAAGCCGTCAGTGCCCGCCTCTGCCCCAGGCAGGAGTTGCACCCCGGGGTCGCGCGGGAGCGCTCCCGGTGCGGGCGAAACCTCCGGCACAACTGTCCTGAGGTGGGGTGCCTCATTTAGGACTGCCCGTACAACCGCTTCGTTCTCGGCCGCCAGCACCGAGCAGGTCCCGTAGACAAGCCGGCCGCCGGGCGCGAGCCGGGCGGCGGCGCCACGCAGGATCCGTATCTGGGTGTCGGCGAAGGCCCCGATGTCGCTGGCGCGGCGCAGCAACTTGATGTCCGGGTGACGGCGGATGACCCCGGTCGAGGAGCAGGGAGCATCCACGAGGATGCGGTCGAACGGCGCCTCGCCCGCGAGCGCGTCCGGTTGCGTGAGGTCGGCGATCGCCAGCCGCGCGGTACGCCCGAGCCGTTGCAGGTTGTCCTCGACCAGCGCGAGCCGCTCGGCACTCACGTCAACGGCGAGCAGGTCCACGGCTCCGACGGCCGCCTCGAGCAGGTGGCCGGTCTTGCCCCCCGGCGCGGCGCAGGCATCGAGCACCCGCTGCCCGGGTCGGACGGCCAGCAGGGCTGCCGCCCACTGGGCACCCGCGTCCTGGACCGAGACCTCGCCGTCCGAAAACCCGGGTAGCTCGGATACGGGACACGGGCGATCCAGAGTGATCCCTGAATCAAGCCATTGGATCTCTTCTGATCCAATGCCCGCCGCCTCCAGCCGCCGCCGGTAGCCGGCCACGGAGGTCCGCGTCAGGTCGACCCGCAGCGTGAGCGGCGGGTGACCATTGTCGCCTGCGAGGATCGAGGCACGTGCATCGGGCCATTGCCGGCCCAGCAAATCCACGAGCCACCCCGGGTGCGCGGTGCGCACGGCAAGCTCGGCATCGAGCGCGGCGAAGATCGACACCCGCTCGCGCACGAACCGGCGCAGCACCGCATTCACAAGACCGGCGGCCCGGGGCTGGCGCAGGACGCGCACGGCATCGACCGCCGCGTGCACGGTGACCTCCGGCGCGTTGCGCGAATACTCGACCTGATGCGCGGCACAGGCGAGGAGCGCACGCACCGGCGTGGCCAAGTCCCGCGGCCGGGCGAGCAGCCGCGCCAGTGCCGGGGTGAGGCGCAGGTACCAGCGCACCGTGCCGGTGGCGATCGCGCGCACGGCGGACCGCTCGCTCCCCTGGCCGAACTCCTCCAGCGCGGCATCCAGGGACCGGCCCTGCTCGGCCACCGCCTCGACCACCTGCGCAGCGGCGGCGAGCGCCGCGGCGCCGGGTGCCCACGGTGTCCTAGCCAAGCTGCACCCCCAGCAGGCGGTGAGCGTGGGAGAAGTCCCGCGCGGGCACGGGCTTTCGCCCTGGCTGCTGCACTTCCTGCACGCCCAGCAGCCCCGAACCGCACCGAACCGCGAAGAAGTCGTCGTGAACGGCGACGATAGAGCCCATTTGGGCCGATTTCGGGTCAATTTCGGTCACGAATGTATCCGGCAGGGGCGCCGCCCGGAAGATCCGGAGCTGCTCGCCCGAAAGGCGCGTCTCCGCGACCGGCCAGGGATTGAAGGCCCGCACCTTGCGGTCGATGGCTGCGGCGTCCTCGCTCCAGTCGATCCGCGCTTCCGCCTTCGCGAGCTTCGCCGCGTAGGTCACACCGGCGGCGCTCTGCGCCCGCGCGCGGGCGGTGCCCTGCGCTACCTGGGCCAGCGCGGCCACGATGGCCTCGGCCCCGAGCGCGGCGAGCGCATCGTGCAGCGAGCCGCCCGTCTCGCGCGGCGCGAGCGCATGCCGGCGCTCGAGGAGCACCGCGCCGGTGTCGAGCCCGGCATCCATCTGCATGATGCTCACGCCGCTCTCGGCATCGCCGGCAAGGATCGCGCGCTGGATCGGCGCTGCGCCGCGCCAGCGCGGCAGCAGGGAGGCGTGGATGTTGAGGCAGCCGTGGCGCGGCAGCGTGAGCACCGCAGGCGGCAGCAGCAGGCCGTAGGCCACCACGACCAGGACGTCCGGTGCCCAGGCGGCAAGCGCGGCGCGGCCGGCGGCATCCCTGAGTGTGAGGGGCTGGTCGAGTGTGAAGCCGCGTGCGAGGGCGGCGACTTTCACGGGGCTCGCGCCGAGGTGCCGGCCGCGGCCCTGCGGCCGGTCCGGCTGCGTCAGGACGCCGACGATCTCGTGGTGCGCGGCCAGCGCGGCAAGGGCCGGCAGCGCGAAATCAGGCGTGCCGGCGAAAGCGACGCGCAAGCTAGTACGCGCGCCGCGCGCCCCCGCCGGAGGCGGGCGCCCGAGCGGCGCGCTCCTTGCGGTCCTTGTCGAGCTTCTTGCGGATGCGTTCGCGCTTGAGGTCGGAGAGGTAGTCGACGAACAGCTTGCCCTCGAGATGGTCCATCTCGTGCTGCACGCACACCGCCATCATGCCCTCGAAGTCGGCTTCGTGGGTCTCGCCGTTGCGGTCCTGCCAGCGCAGGCGGATCTTCGCGGCGCGCCGCACCTCGTCGAAGATGTTCGGGACCGAGAGACACCCTTCCTCGCCCTTGGCATCGCCCTCGCGTGTGAGGATCTCCGGGTTGATCACGACGAAGGGCTGATCGTGCCCGTCGGAGAGATCGATGACGATCACCCGCAGGTGCACGTCCACCTGGCTCGCCGCGAGCCCGATCCCCGGGGCCTGGTACATGGTCTCGAGCATGTCGTCGATCAGCACGCCGAGCTCGGCGTCGAACTGGCGCACCGGCCGGGCGCGGGTGCGCAGCCGGGGATCGGGAAACTCGAGGATGGTTCGCAGTGCCATGGCGATGTCTATATGGGGATGGCGTTACCCGTGATCCAGCGCACAAAGTTGACATTAATTCGTATGCCGGGGGTCGCCGTGCCAGTATAACGATTTAGAATTCCGGCGCTTGCCGCGCGGTCCACCTCGCGCACTGAGGAGTTGGAGGATGGTCTCGAATCAATTACTTGGGGCTCGTGTCGTTGCGGGCCTGCTGATCGTGTCCGCAGGCCTTGCCGCCTGCTCGCACCTTAAGTCCCAGCCGCAGCCGTCGGCGCCGGTGGCCGCCGCCAGCACGCAGGTCGCCGCCCAGGCGAGCCCCGCGGCGCCGGAGATGACGGCCACGGAGGCCGCGATCTCCCAGGGCAGCGCCCCGCCCCCGCCGGCGGCCGCCGCCGACACCCGCCCGGTGGTGAACCCCACCGCCCCGATGCATTACACGGTCAAGCGCGGCGACACCCTCTGGGGCATCGCCTCGATGTACCTGAAGGACCCCTGGCTGTGGCCGGAAGTGTGGGTCATCAACCCGCAGATCCCGAACCCGCACCTTATCTATCCGGGTGACCAGCTTGCCCTCGCCTACGCCGCCGACGGCCATCCGTACGTGCGGGTCGAGCAGGGTGGCGCGGTGCGCCTGGATCCGCGCCTGCGCTCGAACCCGCTCGAGAACGCGATCCCGACCATCTCCTACGCCTCGATCGCCGCCTTCCTGTCGCGCCCGAGCATGATGACGGACGACGAAGTGAAGGGTGCCCCGTACGTGGTCGCCTTCCGCGACCTGCACGTGGCGGCCGGCGCACCGAACGAGATCTATGTGCGCAACCTGCCGGCCGGCGACAACGCCCGCTACGCGGTCATGCACATCGCAGGTCCGCTGCGCGACCCGGACGACCACAAGCTGCTCGGATACGAGGCCATCTACACCGCGACCGCGCTGGTGCAGCGCCCCGGCGACCCGGCCAAGGCCGTGTTGATCGACTCGGCGCGCGAGACCCTGCGCGGCGACCGGCTCATGAACTCCCAGACCAACGATGCGCCGGTGCTCTTCACCCCGCATGCGCCGGCTTCCGACGTGCGCGGCCGCATCCTGGACGTGGTCGGCGGCACCGACCTCGTCGGCCTCTACCAGGTGATCGTGGTCAACCGCGGCAAGTCGCAGGGGATCGACCCCGGCACGGTGCTCGCGATCGACTCGGCAGGCGACGTGGTCCCGGACATCTTCGCCGGCGGCCGCAACATCGGCTCCACCGAGAGCACGACCTTCGCCCACAAGGTGCGCCTGCCCGATGAGCGCACCGGCACGGCCCTGGTGTTCAAGGTCTACGACCGTGCGAGCTTCGCCCTGATCGTCGGTGCGACCGACATCATCCACACGGGCGATGCGGTGCGCACCCCGTAAGCGGCACCCCCTTCAGGAGGACTGCAGCGACTGCGCCGCGACCCTCACGGGCCGCGGCGCAGTCGTTTGCGGACTGGGCAAAATCTCAAGATTCGACAGGGACTTAGCGCCGCCACCGCGAGCCGGCCCGGGAAGCCCTTATTGGACAACCCACGGGAAATGCTGTTAGATGCCCGCGCATTTGAAGTCCGCGACCGTCGATTCCGCACGTCCCCCGCAGACCCGCGAAGTTGCTGATCCGCAAAGCCTTTTCGGGTGTGCGAGGCGCGCTCCTCGAGGGCCGGCGGCGCTCCTTACGTCCCTGTGAAGCCCTTTTTTGAGATGACTGGCAGCGTCCTCGACATCCTGATCTACGTCTTCGACCGGTACATGCTCAACGAGCAGCCGGATGTGCCCGAGCGCGAGCACCTGGCGCGCGACCTTCAGCAGGCCGGATTCGCACCCATGAACGTGGAGCGTGCGCTGGACTGGCTGACGGACCTGGCCTTCGGACACCAGGAGTCGGGCAACGTCGGCAAGGCGCACGGCGGGGTACGGGTGTTCAGCGACAGCGAGCTCACGCGGCTGTCGACCGAGTGCCGGGGGCTGCTGCTGAGTCTCGAGCGCGCCGGCGTCCTGGACGTGGCGCAGCGCGAGATCGTCATCGAGCGCCTGCTCGCGCTCGACACCGACGAGCCGGACACCGAGCAGCTGAAGTGGGTGGTGCTCATGGTGCTCTCCAGCCAGCCCGGGCAGGAGATCGCCGTCGAACGGCTCGGCGGGCTCATGGTGGACGATGCGCAGTTCGGCGCACCGCACTGAGTCGGGCGCGGCACGCGGGTGAGGGCAGAGCTGCCGCGGCCGGTCCGCGGTTTTTCGTTTTTGGGTACGAGCGTTTTCTAAGAGAGTCATGGCAGACAACCTGGTCATAGTCGAGTCGCCGGCCAAGGCGAAGACCATCAAGAAGTACCTCGGACGGGACTTCGAGGTGCTCGCCTCCTACGGCCACGTGCGCGACCTGATCCCCAAGGAAGGGGCGGTCGATCCCGACGACGGCTACGCCATGAAGTACCGCGTGCTGGAGAAGAACGAGCGGCACGTCGAGGCGATCGCCAAGAGCCTGAAGAAGTCCAAGGCGCTGTACCTGGCGACCGACCCGGACCGCGAGGGCGAGGCGATCGCCTGGCACCTGAAGGAGATCCTGAAGGAACGCGGCGACCTCGCGGGCAAGGACGTGCACCGCGTGGTGTTCTACGAGATCACCAAGAACGCCATCCGCGAGGCCGTGGGCGAGCCGCGCGGCCTGTCGCTCGAGCTCGTCAACGCCCAGCAGGCGCGCCGCGCGCTCGACTACCTGGTGGGCTTCAACCTCTCCCCGCTCCTGTGGAAGAAGGTGCGCCAGGGCCTGTCGGCCGGGCGCGTGCAGAGCCCGGCGCTGCGCATGATCTGTGAGCGCGAGGAGGAGATCGACGCCTTCCGCGCCCAGGAGTACTGGACCATCGAGGGCGAGGGGCGCCACAGCGCGCAGTCCTTCCCGTTGAAGCTGCTCGAGTACCGCGGCCAGAAGGTCGAGCAGTTCAGCTTCACCAACGAGACCGCCGCGCGCGAGGTCGAGAGCACGATCCTCGCGGCCGCCGGCGGCAGCGCGGACGCGGGTGGCCGCCTGCGCGTGGTCGCCATCGACAAGAAGCAGCGCCGCCGCAACCCCGCGCCGCCCTTCACCACTTCCACCCTGCAGCAGGAAGCGGCCCGCAAACTCGGCTTCAACGCGCGCCGCACCATGCGCCTCGCGCAGCAGCTCTACGAGGGCGTGGACATCGGCGAGGGCAACGTCGGACTCATTACTTACATGCGTACCGACTCGGTCTCGCTGGCCGCGGAGGCCGTGACCGAGATCCGCTCAGTCGCCGCACGCCTGTACGGCAAGGACGAGGTGGCCGAGGAGCCGCGCGTCTACAAGACCAAATCCAAGAACGCCCAGGAAGCCCACGAGGCCATCCGCCCGACCTCCGCCGCCATCACGCCGGCCGACGTCGAGGGCAAGATCGACGATGATCTGTACCGCCTGTACGCGCTGATCTGGAAGCGCGCCGTGGCCTCGCAGATGAGCCACGCGATCTACGACACGGTGGCCGTCGACATGCTCGCCGGCGCCGAGGGCCCGCAGCGGCACCTGCTGCGCGCCAACGGCTCGACGCTGGTGAAGCCCGGCTACATCGCCGTCTACCAGGAGGGCACCGACGACGGCAAGACCGACGACGGCGACCACGTGCTGCCGGCGATGAACGAGGGCGACACGGTGGAACTTGCGGCGCTTAAGGCCGAGCAGCACTTCACCGAGCCGCCGCCGCGCTACAGCGAGGCTTCCCTGGTGAAGGCGCTCGAGGAGCACGGCATCGGCCGGCCGTCCACCTACGCGACCATCATCTCCACGCTGCAGGACCGCGAGTACGTGGAGATGGACAGCCGCCGCTTCGTGCCGACCGACATCGGCAAGATCGTCTGCCGCTTCCTCACGCAGCACTTCCACAAGTACGTGGAGTACGGCTTCACCGCCGACATGGAGGACGAGCTGGATGCGGTCTCGCGCGGCGAGGAGGAATGGACCGCGCCGCTGGAGAAGTTCTGGAAGCCCTTCATCCACCAGGTCGACAAGATCGAGAAGACCGTCACCCGCGAGCAGGTGGCGATGGCGCGCGAGCTGGGCAAGGATCCCGCGACTGGCAAGCCCGTGACCGTGCGCATGGGACGCTACGGGCCGTTCGTGCAGATCGGCACCAAGGACGACGAGGAAAAGCCCCGCTTCGCGGGCCTCAGGCCCGGCCAGAAGATGGACCACATCAACCTCGCGGATGCGATGGAGCTGTTCAAGCTGCCGCGCACCCTCGGGGAGACCGAGGCGGGCGAGACCATCGTCGCCAACGTCGGGCGCTTCGGGCCGTACGTGAAGTACGGCAGCAAGTACGCCTCGCTGAAGGAGGACGATCCCTACACGGTGACGCTGGAGCGCGCCCGCGAGGTGATCCGCCTGAAGAAGGAGGCGGACGCGAACCGCATCATCCAGGACTTCCCGGACGAGGGAATCCAGGTGCTCAACGGCCGCTACGGGCCCTACATCACCGACAAGAAGAAGAACGCGAAGATCCCCAAGGACCGCGACCCTAAGAGCCTGACGCTCGAGGAGTGTCGCGTGTTCCTGGCCGCAGCCCCCGAGCGCGGCGGTCGCTTCGGTCGCTTCGGCCGCAAGAAGACCGCTGCCGCGCCAGCGCCCGCCGCCGATGCAGCCGCAAAGCCGGCCGCCGCTAAGAAGACCCGCGGCAACGGCAAGGCAGCCGCGGCGCCTGCGGACGCGGCAGCCCCCGCGCCGAAGGCCGCCGCCAAGAAGGCCAGCCTGCACGCCGCCCCGCGCACCGTCCGGGCCAAGAAGAGCCGGCCCGCGGGTGCTGCGGCCAAGAGCGCCGCCGGCAAGGCCCGCACCACGGCGGGCGCCGCGACCGGGCGTGCGCGGCGCCTGAAATAGCGCCCTTGTCGGGCGCGCCGGTCAAGCGCGCATGAAGTACCGCCACAGCTTCCACGCCGGCAACTTTGCCGACGTGCACAAGCACGTCGCCCTCCTGGCGCTCATCGCGGCGCTCGAGCGCAAGGACAAGGGCTTCCTGTACCTCGATACCCACGCGGGGCGCGGCGCCTACGACCTGTCCAGCCCGACCGCGGAAGCCGCCGCCGGCATCGCGCGCCTGAAGGTTGCGGCGCTTGAGGCCCCCGAACTCAACGACTACCTCGGGCAGCTCGGGCGCGTCCGGGCGGCCCTCGGGCACCCTCACCTGTACGCCGGCTCGCCGCTCCTGGCCTTGAGCGCCCTGCGCTCCCAGGACCGCGCGGTGCTGGTCGAATTCCAGGGTGGCGAGGCCCACGATCTCGGCGTGCGGGTGCGCGAGTGGCGCGACGCGGTTCCCGGGGGCGCGCCCGCGCAGGTCGAGCGCGGCGACGGCTACGCGCGCCTCAAGGCCTGCCTGCCGCCGCGCGAGCGGCGCGGGCTCACCTTCATGGACCCTCCCTACGAGGACACGCGCGATGACTACGTCCTGGTTCGCGAGGGGTTCGCCGAGGCACTGAGGCGTTTCCCTACCGGGGTCGTGTGCGCCTGGTTCCCGGTCAAGGAGGAACGCGTGGCGCGCGCGTTCGTCGCCTCGGTCGCGGCCGCCGTCGGTGGCCGCCTGCTCGCAGGCGAGCTGTGGCTGTTCCGGCGCGACTCGCGCGTCGGCCTCAACGGCTCGGGCCTGCTGATCGCGAACCCGCCGCACCTCATCGCCGAGCGCATGGCGGCGTGGCAGGCCGAGCTGGTCCGTGCCCTGGGCGGCGGCGCCGATTCAGGCAGCAGCGCCGTGATGGTGTCAGAATCCAACTCACCATGAGCGAACCGGACCAGTATGGGGTCTTCGGCCACCCCGTTCACCACAGCCTCTCGCCGTTCATCCACGCGATGTTCGCGCGCGAGACCAGCCAGGCCATGAGCTACCGGCCCTACGACGTGACGCCCGCGGAGTTCCACGACAAGGCGACCGAGTTCTTCGCCCGGGGCGGCAAGGGACTCAACATCACCCTGCCGCACAAGATCGCCGCGGTGGACCTCGCCACCGAACTGACCGCGCGCGCCACGCATGCGGCCGCGGTCAACACGCTCGCGGTCAAGGGCGACGGGCTCCTGGGCGACAACACCGACGGCGCGGGCCTGGTGCGCGACCTGTGCGACAACCTGGGGCTCGTCATCACGCACCGGCGGCTCCTCATCCTGGGGGCCGGCGGAGCGACGCGCGGCATCCTCGCGCCGCTTTTGAGCCTGGAGCCGACGGTGGTGATGATCGCCAACCGCACGCCCGAGCGCGCCGAGGCCCTGGCCGCCGCGTTCTCCGACCTGGGGACGACCCACGGTGTGGGTTTCGAGTTCATCGACCAGGAGCCCTTTGACCTCATCATCAACGCCACGTCCGCGAGCCTCTCGGGCGAGATCCCGCCGATCCCGGAAGGCGCGCTCAGCGCGCAGACCGTGTGCTACGACCTCGCCTACGGGCGCAGTGCCACGGCGTTCGTGCGCTGGGCGCGCGAGCGCGGCTGCACGCGGGCACTGCAGGGACTGGGCATGCTGGTCGAGCAGGCGGCCGAGTCGTTCCGGCTGTGGCGCGGCGTGCGGCCGGCCACCGCGCAGGTCATGGATGCGCTGCGCGAGCGCGCCGGTGGAGCCTACGCCTGAGGATTGAGGTGCCGTGCACCGCACGGCACGCGCGCCTTCAGCGCATGGTCACGAATTCCTCGGCGCTGGTCGGGTGGATCGCCACCGTGTCGTCGAAGTCCTTCTTGGTCGCCCCCATGCGCACCGCGACCGCGAATCCCTGCAGCATCTCGTCCGCCCCGGCCCCCGCCACGTGCAGGCCGACGATGCGCTGCTCGGCACCGGTGGTGACGAGCTTCATCTCCACCCGCACCTTTTCGCGGGTCATGGCGTGATAGAGCGGCACGAAGCCGGCGCGGAACGTGCGCACCTCACCGGCGCCGAAGCGCTTCACCGCCTGCTCCTCGCTCAGGCCCACCGTGCCGAGCGGCGGGTGGCCGAAGATGACGGTGGGGATGTTCTCGTAGTCGAGGTGCCGGCCGGCCTGGCCGCCGAAGACGCGGTCCGAGAGACGCCGCCCGGCGGCGATCGCGACCGGCGTGAGCTGGGCCCGCCCGGTCACGTCCCCGATGGCATACACCCCGTGCACGCCGGTCTCCTGGAACTTGTCGGTGACGATGCATCCCTGTGGGTCGCGTGACACGCCGGCCTGCTCCAGGCCCAAGCCCTCGACCTGGGGCACGCGCCCGATGGCCCACACCACGGCATCGAACGGTCCCAGGGGACCGGTCTCGAGGCTGAGCGTGAGGGCACCCGATCCGGCGCGCGTAAGCGCGTGCAGGCGCGCCCCCGTCACCACGTTCACGCCGCTTTCCTTGAGCGCGCCGACCGCCGCCTCGCCCAGCATGGCATCGAAGTTGCGCAGCGCCCGGCTGCCGCGCATCACGAGCGAGGTCTCGCTCCCCAGGGCGGCGAAGATGCCGGCGAGCTCGACCGCGATGTAGCCGCCGCCGACCACCGCCACGCGCTGCGGCCGGGTCTTGAGCTCGAAGAACCCGTCGGAGGTGATGCCGTGGGCGGCACCGGGTACGTCCGGCACGGCCGGCCGTCCGCCGGTCGCG
Source organism: Pseudomonadota bacterium (assembly GCA_018241425.1). Lineage (GTDB taxonomy): Bacteria > Pseudomonadota > Gammaproteobacteria > Steroidobacterales > Steroidobacteraceae > 13-2-20CM-66-19. Next base: position 222,707 of record JAFEDU010000003.1, on the reverse strand, counting down.
ATGATGACGTGGGGTGCGCTCAGAACGCGGCCGCCCGCCTCGACCCGGTGCGCATCCAGCAGCCGCCCGCGCGCGGCGATGTGCTCGACGCCGCGCTTGGCGAGGTTCGCGGCGTACAGGCCGTTCAGGCGGTGGATGTAGGCGTCGCGCTTCTCCTTCAGCCGCGCGAAATCGAGGCCCTGCACCTCGACCGCAAAGCCGTAGTCGGGGGCATCGTGGAGCGCCTCGGCGAGGTCGGCGGCGTTCCACATGATCTTCTTCGGCACGCAGCCGACGTTCACGCAGGTGCCCCCGAGGCGGCCGGACTCGATCAGGGCCACGCGGGCCCCGTACTCGGCCGCTCGCTGCGCTGCGGCGAGACCGCCGCTGCCGCCGCCGATCACCACCAGGTCGTGTGTCTCATTCATGGGTGTCTTGAGATTTCTGGAGTCCGCGCCATGTTATATGAGGTGTGTGCGGCCGCGGGTCCAGCCCCCCAAAGCGGGGTCGGGGGCACCGGGTCGTTCGGGTCGCTACAATGTCCCCCTTCCGGCGGACGGGATGTGCATGGATAACCCCTTACTCGGCCAGGAGCCGCTGCCCCAGTTCCTCAAGATCCGGCCCGAACACGTGGAGCCGGCCGTGCGGGAGCTGCTGGACCAGAACCGGGCGCGGATCGAGGAACTCGCGCAGCGCCAGGATCCCACCTTCGCCTCCGTGGTCGAGCCGCTGGAGGAGCTCCACCACCGCACCATCCGCACCTGGTCGCCGGTGAGCCACCTGAATGCGGTGGTGAACTCCGAGGCGCTGCGCTTAGGGTACAACGCCTGCCTGCCACTGCTGTCGGCCTACCAGACCGACCTGGCACAGAGCGAGCCGCTGTTCCGCGCCTACCGCACGGTCGCCGAGCGCGAGGCCGGGTCGCTCAAGCCCGTGCAGCGCCAGCTGATCGCGCACCGGGTGCGCGACTTCCGCCTGGCGGGCGTCGGCCTGCCGGTCGAGCGCAAGGAGCGCTTCAAGCAGGCGATGCTCGAGCTCACGCAGCTGCAGGCGAAGTTCGAGGAAAACGTGCTCGATGCCACCAAGGCCTGGAGCCGCCACGTCACGGAGGCCGCGGAACTGCGCGGCCTGAACGACATGCTCATCGAGCAGGCCCGCCAGCGCGCCGCCGAGCAGGGGCTGCCCGGGTGGGTCCTGAGCCTCGACCAGCCCACCTACGTGGCGGTCGTGACCGATGCCGAATCGCCGGGGCTGCGCCGCGCCTTCTACGAGGCCTGGACCACGCGCGCCTCCGACCAGGGCCCGAACGCCGGGCGCTGGGACAACTCGCAGGTGATGGAGGAGATCCTCAAGCGCCGCCACGAGGCCGCGCGGCTCCTCGACTTCGGCAACTTCGCCGAGTACGCGCTCGCCACGCGCATGGCCACCAGCGTCCCGGAGGTGCTGAAGTTCCTGCATGAGCTGGCGCGCGCGGCGCGTAGCGCCGCCCAGGCGGAGTTCGCGGAACTCGAGGCCTTCGCCGGTCACAAGCTCGAGGCCTGGGACGTCGGCTTCTACGCCGAGCGGCTGCAGCGCGAGCGCTTCAAGGTCTCGCAGGAGGAACTGCGGCCCTACTTCCCGCTGCCCAAGGTGCTCGCCGGCCTGTTCGAGGTGGCCGAGCGGCTCTTCGGCATCCGCATCCGCGAGCGGACCGGGGCGCCGGTGTGGCATCCGGATGCGCGCCTGTTCGACATCCAGAACGCGCAGGGCGAGCCCGTCGGCAGCTTCTACCTGGACGCCTACGCGCGCCCCAACAAGCGCAGCGGCGCCTGGATGGACGAGTGCGTCGGCCGCAAGCGCCTCGCCTCCGGCGCGGCCCTGCCGGTCGCCTACCTCGTGTGCAACTTCCTGCCCCCGGGCGCCGACCGCCCGGCGCTGCTCACGCACGATGACGTCGTGACGCTCTTTCACGAGTTCGGGCACGGCCTGCACCACCTGCTCACGCGCGTTGACTATCCGAGCATCGCCGGCATCAACGGGGTGGCCTGGGACGCGGTCGAGCTGCCCTCGCAGTTCCTGGAGAACTACGCCTGGAACCCGGAGGTGCTGCAGCGCATCTCGGGCCACTACGAGACCGGGGAAGCGCTGCCGCGCGAGCAGCAGGCGCGCCTCATCGAGACGCGCAGCTTCCACGCGGGCCTGCAGATGATGCGGCAGCTGGAGTTCGCGCTGTTCGACTTCCGCATCCACACCGAGTACTCGCCCGAGCGTGGCGGCCGAATACGCCAGATCCTGGACGAGGTGCGCGCCGAGGTCGCCGTCGTGCCGGTGCCGTCCTGGAACCGCTTCCCGCACAGCTTCGGGCACATCTTCGCCGGCGGCTATGCGGCCGGGTACTACAGCTACAAGTGGGCCGAGGTACTGGCCGCGGATGCCTTCGCCGCCTTCGAGGAATCGGGCGTGTTCGATGCCGCCACGGCGCAGCGCTTCGTCGATGCGATCCTGAGCCGCGGCGGCAGCCGCGAGGCGCTCGAGGCGTTCGTCGAGTTCCGGGGGCGGCGCCCGGACGTGCGCGCGCTCCTGAAGCAGCACGGCATCCTCGCCGCTCCCAGCCCCGCGCGCGCGTGAACAGCCGCCGGCGCGCCTGGCTTGCGTGCGCGGCCTTCGCCGCCGCCGCCGCGCCGCTCGCGGCCGGCGAGAGCCTCTACGTCGTCGAACAGGTGGTGGTGAGCCTCAACAGCACCGCCGACGGCAACGGCGAGCGCGTCGCCACGCTCAAGAGCGGCGACCGCGTGGAACTGATCGAGCGCGCCGGGGAAGCGGTGCACGTGCGCCTGCCGGACGGGCGCGAGGGGTGGCTGCGGGCCCTGTACGTCTCCGGCGACGAGCCGATGCGCCCGCGCCTGGCGCAGAGCGAGGCCGAGGTCGCGCGCCTCAAGGCCGAGGTGAGCCGCCTCTCGGCGCAGCTCGCCGCGCAGCCGGCCCCGCCGGCGGCGGCCGCGGCGAGCGCTCCGGCCGGTGAAGCCGCCGCGCCCTCGGGCGGCGCGCTGTTCGCGCCGGTGGGCGCGCCCGAATCACATCGCCCGGGTGTGTGGGCGAGCCTCGCGGTGCTCGCAGGCCTCGGACTCGGCTTCGCGCTCGGCTGGCGTACGCTCGACCGCCGGATCCGCCGCAAGTACGGCGGACTTAAGATTTATTGAGCACTCCAACGCGCGTGCCTTACTGGAACACGAATCCGCGGGGTCAACCGTGACGACATATCGCAGCCGCGGCAGCGGCAGGGAAAATGTGCGCCGCGTCTCGGTCGGGGCGTGGTCGAACTGCCTAGACTGCCGTTTAAGCCAGCGTGCGGACCCTTAGGGGAATGGGGCCCCGCGGCGCAGTACCCCGGGGTATCCGAACGATCATGACGAGCACCCGCCGCAGCGATTTCGACGTCACCAACAGCGTGCAGGTGAGCTCGCCCGAGGCGGTCCTCGGCGCGATCCGTGCCCTCTTCCGCCCGACCTGGCCCGACCTCTCCTTCGAGCCGCTCGAGCGCGGCTTCGAGCACTTCGGGCGCCTGTTCGCGGGCCTGGTCCCCGGCTTCTACGGCGTCGACACCGTCTACCACGACCGCCAGCACACGCTCGACATCACGCTCGCGCTGGCGCGCCTGCTCGTCGGCTACGAGCGCCAGGCGCCCGAGGCCGAGCGCCTGGGTGGTGCGCGGGCGACGGTCGGCATCCTCACCGGCCTCTTCCACGACGTCGGCTACCTGCGCCGCAACGACGATGCCGGCACGCGCAACGGCGCCGAGTTCACCCGCACGCACGTTTCGCGCGGGGCGCGCTTCCTGACCGAGTACCTGCCGGTGGTGGGCTTCGGCGCCTGGGTGCCGATCGCCACCGAGATCATCCACTTCACCGGCTACGAGGTGCCCTTCGCGCGCATCACCGAGAAGGTCACCGATCCACGTGACATAACGGTGGGGCACCTGCTGGGGACCGCGGACATGATTGCCCAGATGGCGGACCGCTGTTACCTGGAGAAGTGCCGCGACCGCCTGTACGCCGAGTTCGTGCTCGGCGGCGTGGCGCTGCCGTTCACCGACGGCTACCCGCAGGTCAAGTACGCCTCCGGGCTCGACCTGCTGCGCCAGACGCCGGTTTTCATCGCCGACGTGCGCACCAAGCGCCTCGACCGCGATTTCGGCAAGGCCTACCGGTACCTGGAGATCCTCTACGGCGGCTCGAACCCCTACATCGAGGCCATCGACCGCAACGTCGAGTTCCTGCGGCAGGTCCTGCGCAGCGAGAACTGGCAGCTGCTGCGGCGCCGGCCGCCGATCTTCGCGGCGATCGAGGACCCCATGAGCACCACGCGCGGGCTGATGCTCGGACATATCAAGCGGGTCTGGTCGGGGGCCTGATCTCAAGTAGCCTTAAGCCTTAAGCGGCGGTTAATATCGAACCCCGTATAACTAGGGGATCGGCCGCCTGAAGGGGGAGCACCGCTCCCGCGAGGCGGCCTCCGCACGTGACCGCCGCCAGCTCCAAGCTCAAGTACGCCGCCGCTGCCTGCCTGTTCGTGGTGGCCGTGGCCGCCGGCGTGGTGGCGCTGTTTCTCCTGCGCAACCAGGGGGATGCGCGCGGATTCGGCGCGCTCGCCGAGCAGAGCGCCCGCGAACGGGTGACCGCCGAGCTCCAGTCGCGCGCCGACACCCTGGCCGCCTACGCGGCCGACTCCATCGCAGGGGCGGTGCGGGCGCAGGATGCCGAGGGCATCGCGCGGCGCCTCCAGCCCTTCACCGACAACGCCTCCGTCACCGCGCTCACCGTGGTCGACCCCGCCGGGCGCGGCCTGTTCCGCTTCCAGCGCGAGGCCGGCGCCGGGGCGCTGACCGCGCGGGCCGACAGCGCCGTGCGCACCTACGTCGAGAACATCCCCGGCGCCTCCACGCCGGCGACGCTTGCGACCCTCACGGTCGGCGTGCAGCAGGCAGGCCCGCTGGATGCGGCCAGCATGGGCGGGCGCCTCGCTGCCGCAGCCGCCGCGCGCACCCGCGAGACCTGGATGCTGGCGGCCCTGATCGCGCTCGGCGCGGCCCTCGTCGCGGGCGTACTGGGCTGGCGCAGCGTGGGGCGGCTGCAGCGCCCGGTCGACGGGCTGATCAAGAGCGCCGAGCGCATCGGGCTCGGGGACTACACCCGTCCCGTGGAAGTGCGGCGCGCGGATGCCCTGGGCGAGCTCGAGCAGGCCTTCGAGCGCATGCGTGGCCGGCTGCGCCAGTCGACCATCCACAAGAACTACCTGCACAGCGTGCTCAACAGCATGACGGACGCGGTGTTCGTCACCTCCCCGGACGGGGTGGTGAAGATCGCCAATTCTTCCGCCTGCAAGATGCTCGGTTACGTCGAGGAGGAACTGCTCGGCAAGGGCATCATCGCCATCCTCGACGAGCGCGAGCGTGCCGACTTCGATCTCGCCCAGGCGGCCCAGGAGACCCGCGAGAGCATCGTGCGCACCCGCGCCGGCCAGACCATCCCGGTGTCGCTGACCGGCTCGCGAATCGACAGCGACGACCCGCAGTTCCAGGGCATCATCTTCGTCGCGCGCAACATCACCGACCGCAAGCGCGCCGAACGCCGCATCCGCTACCTCGCCCGCTACGACGCGCTCACCAAGATCCCCAACCGCATGCAGTTCCACCACGTGCTGCAGCAGACCATCGCGCGCTCGCTGCGCTCGGGCCAGGTGGTGGCGGCGCTGTACCTGGACATGGACCGCTTCAAGGAGGTCAACGACACCTTCGGCCACGGCGCCGGCGACCGGGTGCTCGAGGTGCTCGCCGAGCGGCTGACGCGCTCGCTGCCGAAGGACACCGTGGTCGGGCGCCTGGCGGGCGACGAGTTCGCGCTGTTCGTCGACGGACTCCCGGCCGATGCCGACAACCGCGGCCCGATCGCCCAGCTGGCGCGGGTGCTGCTCACCGAGGTGAGCCGGCCGTTCCAGCTGACCCAGCACGAGGTGTTCCTGTCGGCCTCGATCGGCATCGCGTTCTGCCCGCGCGATGCGGAGAACGTCATCGACCTGCTGCGCAACGCGGATGCGGCGATGTACTACTCCAAGCAGAACGGCGGCAACACCTTCGCCTTCTACTCCCCGGAGATGAATGCCGCGGCGGTCGAGCGGCTGATGCTCAAGAGCAAGCTGCGCCGCGCGCTCGAGCGCGACGAGCTGGAGATCAAGTACCAGCCCAAGGTCGACCTGCGTACCGGGCGCATCATCGGCGCCGAGGCGCTACTGCGCTGGCGCCTGCCGGGCCACGGCGACATCCCGCCCTCGCAGTTCATCCCGCTGGCGGAGGAGACCAACCTCATCCTCGACATCGGCGAGTGGGTGCTCAACCGCGTGTGCATGGACTACCGGCAGATGCAGGCCCAGGGCGGCGACCCAGGGCGCATCTCGCTCAACCTCTCGCTCAAGCAGCTGCGCCAGGCGAGCTTCATCCTGCGCTGCCGCTCGGTGTTCCGCCGCCACCACGTCTCCCCGACCGCCTTCGAGCTGGAGATCACCGAGACCACCCTCATGGCCGACCCGCAGCGCACCGTGCGGCTGCTGGACGAGCTCTACGCCATGGGCCTGCACCTGTCGATCGACGATTTCGGGACCGGCTACTCCTCGCTCTCGGCGCTGCAGCAGTTCCCCATCGGCACGCTCAAGATCGACCAGTCCTTCGTGCGCGATGCCACCGAGGACGCCAACGACGCCACCATCGTGCGCACCATCATCGAGATGGGGCGGAGCCTCGGCATCGAGGTGATCGCCGAGGGCGTCGAGTCGCAGGCGCAGCTGGAGTTCCTGCGCGACAACGGCTGCCACTACGGCCAGGGGCGCCTGTTCGGCGAGCCCTGCGCGGCCAGCGACCTGCTGGCACTCCTCAGCCACCAGGGCGGTGGCTCGGTCCCCTTCGGGCACCTGCTGCGCGCCAGCAGCACCGAGGCCGCCCCGCGCCTGGCCTGAAAGGCCTGAGCCCTTGCTGACCCTCGAACATGCACGCCTGCGTCGCGGTACGCAGGTGCTGATCGAGGATGCCTCCGTCACCCTGTTCCGCGGCGAGAAGGTCGGCATCGTCGGCAGGAACGGCTGCGGCAAGTCCTCGCTCCTCGCCCTGGTGCGCGGCGAGCTGGGCCTCGACGGCGGCAACTACGCGGCGCCCCCCGGACTTGCGATCGCAAGCGTCGCCCAGGACCTGCCCGACGGCGACACGCCGCTCAGGGACTACATCCTCGCCGGCGACGAGGAACTGGCGAGCCTGCTTGAGCGGCTCGCCGCCGATGACGGCGCGGATGGGGAGCGCACCGCGGCCCTCCACGAGCACCTCGCGGCGCTCGGCGGCTATGCGGCCGCGAGCCGCGCCGCGCAGCTCGCTGCCGGGCTCGGGTTCGAGAACGCCGACCTCGAGCGTCCCGTGAACGCCTTCTCCGGCGGCCTGCGCATGCGCGCCAACCTCGCGCGCGCGCTGATGCGGCGCTCGGACCTCTTGCTCCTGGACGAGCCGACCAACCACCTGGACCTGGACGCCCTGCTGTGGCTCGAGCGCTGGCTGGTGGACTACCGCGGCACGCTGCTCCTGGTCTCGCACGACCGGGAGTTCCTGGACCGCATCGTCACGCGGGTGCTGCACCTGGAGCAGGGTAGGCTTGCCAGCTACAGCGGCAACTACAGCGACTTCGAGCGCCAGCACGCCGCGGCCGCCGAGCGCAGCGCCGCCCTCATCGCGCGCCAGCGCCGCGAGGCGGCCCACATCGAGAGCTTCGTGGCGCGCTTCCGCGCCCAGGCGAGCAAGGCGCGCCAGGTGCAGAGCCGCCTGAAGTGGCTGGCGCGGCTGCCGGAGCTGGCGCAGGTACACGAGGCGGCGGACTTCGAGTGGCAGTTCGCAGCCCCCGCGCGCCTGTCGCGGCCGCTGCTCACCCTGGAGCGCGCCGCCGCGGGCTACGCGGACCGCACCGTGCTCGGGGAGGTGTCGCTGAGCCTCGCGCCCGGCGACCGGCTCGGCGTGCTCGGCCGCAACGGCGCCGGCAAGTCCACGCTCATGCGGCTGATCGCCGGCGAGCTCGAGCCGCGCGCCGGGGAGCGCACCCCCGGGGACGACCTCGCCTGCGGCTTCTTCGCGCAGCTGGAGCTCGAGCAGCTGGACGCCGGGAGCTCGGCACTGGAGGAACTCACGCGGCGCGGCGGACCTGCGGTGGCGCGGTGGACGCAGCAGGAGCTGCGCAACCACCTGGGGCGCTTTGGCTTCAGCGGCGCGCGCGTGCTCGAGCCCACCCGGCACTTCTCCGGCGGAGAGCGCTCGCGGCTCGCGCTCGCGATCCTGGTGGCGCGCCGCCCCAACCTCCTGCTCCTCGACGAGCCCACCAACCACCTGGACCTCGCAATGCGGCACAGCCTGCTCCTCGCCCTGCAGGACTTCGAGGGTGCCGTGGTGGTGGTCTCGCACGACCGCGCGCTGCTGCGCGGGGCGTGCGACCGGTTCGCGCTGGTGGCGCAGGGCCGCGTCGCCCCGTTCGAGGGAGACCTGGAGGACTACGCCGAGTGGCTGTCGCGCAGCAGCGAGACGCCGCCGGCAGCCTCTGCAGCCGCAGGGCCCTCGCGGCGCGAGGAGCGGCGCCAGGCGGCCGAGGCGCGCGCGCGGCTTGCGCCGCTGCGCGGCGAGCAGCAGGCCCTCGAGGCGCGGCTGGAGCAGCTGACGCGCGAGCGCAGCGAGATCGAGACGCGCCTGTCGGACCCCGGCACCTACGCGGCCGCCGATGCCGCGGCACAACGCGGCCTGTCGCTGCGGCACGGGGAGCTGGTCGCCGAGATCGAACGCACCGAGGCAAGCTGGCTGCGGGTGTCCGAAGCCCTCGAGGCGGCCGCCGGATGAAGCGGCGGCGCGTGCGCGCCGTGCTGGCCGCACTGGCCGCGGCCTGGATCGGCGTGGCCCTGTGGCAGACCCACAAGCTGCTGCCCGCCGGGATGCACGTCGCCTCGCCCATGTGCACCGTGCCGGGGGCGGACGTGGCCCTCCTGACCGACCTCACGGCCGCGGATGCCTACGGCCACCCGGTCATCCGCCAGAGCCTGAGGGACGCCGAGCTCCGGCTCATCTCGGGCGCGGCGCATTTCGTGGTGCTGGACGTGGAGCGCTTCACGCAGGCGACGGGAGCTTCCGGCCGCTCGGTCGCCGCCGAACTGACCGAGGCGCTGCTCACGCTGCGCCGCACGCGGCCGGAGGTGCGGGTGCTCCTCATCCTCGACCCGGCGAACGAGGACTACGGCGCCACGCACCTGCCGCAGCTCGCACTGCTGTCCGCCGCCGGGGTGGAGGTGGTCAGCGCGAACCTCGCCGTGCTGCGCGACCCGAACTTCCTCTACAGCGCGCTCGCCCGCCTGAGTCTGCGCTGGTGGGGCGGCCCGCCGGGGCAGCTCGGCGCCTGGCTGACCGAGCTCGACTTCAAGGCCGCGCACCGCAAGGTGCTCATCGTGGATGACGCACAGGGGCGCCTCTCCGCGCTCGTCTCTTCCGCCAACCCCGACGACCGCGAGAGCACCTGGTCCAATGCCGGCGTACGCGTGAGCGGGGGACCCGCGGACGTGCTGTTGCGCAGCGAGCTCGCGCTGGCGCGCGAGTTCGGCTGGCACGGGTCGGCGGCGGGGTTCAGCGCCCCCGCGGCCGCGTGCCGCGCGGCGGGCGACACGCTGCAGGCGGACGAGGCGCGGGTGCAGGTGCTCACGGAGGGAGCCACGCGCCAGGCGCTGGTCGAGCAGATCGGTGCCGCGAGCCGCGGGGATGACATCGAGCTCGCCCTCTTCCGCCTGGCCGACCGCGGGGTGATCGAGGCGCTCCTGGAGGCCGGACGGCGCGGCGTGCGCGTGCGGCTGATCCTGGACCCGAGCGAGGATGCCACCGTGCACACGCCGCTAAAGTTCCCGAACCAGCCGCTGGCGAGCGAGCTGGTGGCGCGCAGCGGCGGGAGCGTGCAGGTGCGCTGGTACCGCACGCACGGGGAGCGCTTCCACGTCGCGCTTGCCCGCATCGCGGGCCCGGGCCGCGTGTGGCTGCTGGCAGGGTCCGCCAACTTCACGCGGCGCTCGCTCATGGACTACAACACCGAGGCCGACGTGTCTCTGGAGCTCACGCGCGAGGCGCCGCTCGCGGAAGCGTCGCGGGACTACTTCGACATGCTGTGGACCAACCAGGGAGCCCCGGGCACGGAGTACACGGCCGACTTCGCCGTGTTCTCCGATCCCTCGCAGGCGGACTACTGGTTGTGCCGGCTGCTCGAGGGCGGGGGACTCGCCCCCTTCTGAGCCAGGCTAGCCCGGTCGGCGCTGACCACGGCGAAGGTCTGCGTGCTGAGCGCGGTGAGCGCCTGGTCGGTGGCCTGCTCGAAGGCCGCGACCACCTCCCCCAGGCGGTTGGCGGAGGCCGCAGCGCTCCCGGTCACGACGAAAGTCCCCACCACCTCGCGCCCGTCGCGGCGCCCGATCACGCAGTCGAACACCACCTGCACCGCAGGGGCGGCGCCACCTGTGGTGTAGTCGGCATCGAAGCGCCGCACCGTGATCTGGAGCAGGTAGTCGGACGGGAAGGGGCTCGCGGAGTCGGCCACCGAGCCCCACTGGCCGCCGGCGCGCAGCGTCTGCACCGCCAGCGCGCTCACCATCTCCGGCATCGGCGCCGGCCAGCGCGCGCCGGTGTAGAAGCTCATGCGGTGATCGGTCTGCAGCAGCATCAGGTGGCTCGAGTCCAGGCCCGGGTCGGGACTCGGGCGCGCGATGCGCACCGAGGGGGCGGCGGGCGCGGCCACCGGGCCGCCGCCTGCGGGTATGGCGGGCGCGCGCAGGTAGTAAGTCTGCTCGGGCTGCGCGTGGCTCGTGAACAGGCCGGTGCAGCCGGCCAGCAGCAGGCAGGCCAGTGCGGCGGCAGTCGGGGTCGCTTTCACCGGGGGATCTCCACGCCCCGTTCGGGCGGCTGGTAGAGCAGCTGCGCGGGGTTCTCGCGCAGGCTGTTGGACAGGGCACGGATGTCCTGGGCCGCGGCACGGCCCTCGCGCACGAAGCGCTCGATCTCGGGCAGGCCGTCGCGCGCGAAGGCGCGGATGTCCTGGCGGTTCTCCGAGAGCATCTGGTCGAGCTGGTCGCTCGCCGCCGCCAGGTGGTCTGCGACCCGGTGCAGGCGCTGGGTCGCCTCCTCGACGTCCGGACGGACGGTGTCGATGACCTCGTGGGCGGTCTTGGCGGAGGCGGTGAGCTGCGCGGTCGCCTCGCGCAGCTCGGTGATGAGCGCCTGCACGTCGTGCTGGGTGCGCGGCAGGCCGCGCGCGGCGCTGTCGAGGTTGGCGAGCGCGCCCGCCACCGCCTTGAGGTTGGTGTCGTCGAACAGGCGGTTGGCGCGCGCCACCACCTCGTTGGCCCCGGCCACCAGGTCCGGGAGGCTGGAGAGGAACACGTCGAAGCGCGAGGGCGCGGAGCGGATCACCGGGTACTTGAGGCTCTCCACCGGGGAGGGCGCCGCGAGCTTGTTCTCGCGGTCGTCCATGAGGTCGATATAGAGGAGCCCGGTGACGCCCTGCAGCTGCAGCTCGGCCACGGTGTGCTGGGAAATGGGGGTCGTGGAGTCGATGTCGACCACCACCTCCACGCGGCTGGAGTCGCGCGGATCGATGCGCATGTTCTGCACCCGGCCCACGCCCACGCCCAGGTAGCGCACCGCCGCGCCACGGTCCAGGCCGCTGACGCTGCCGGTGAAGTAGATCTCGAAGCGGTTGTAGTCGCGGTGGTCGCGGGTGTCGGAGTACCAGTAGACGAACACCGCGGCGGCAAGCGCGATCAGGAGCACGAAGGCCCCGACCGCGGCGTAGTTCGCTTCACGTTCCATGCTGCAGCTCCCCCAGTCGCGCGCGGGCCCGCTCGCCGTGGAAGTACTCCTGGATCCACGGGTTCGGGTAGTCGACGATCTTCGCCAGGGTGTCCGAGACCATGCGCTTGTCCACGATCACCCCGACACGATTGCAGGTACGGAAGATGCTGTCCAGATCGTGCGTGATCATGACGATGGTGAGCTTCAGCTCCCTCTGCAGGTAGAGCACCAGGTCGTCGAAGGCGGCCGCGCTCACCGGGTCGAGGCCCGAGGTCGGCTCGTCGAGGAACAGCAGGCGCGGGTCGAGCGCCAGGGCGCGGGCGAGCGCGGCGCGCTTGACCATGCCGCCGGACAGCTCGCTCGGGTACTTGCCGGCGGCCCCGGGATTGAGGCCCACCAGGCGGATCTTGAGCATCGCCAGGTCGTCCAGGGCCTGCGGGCTCAGGCGCAGGTACTCGAGCATCGGCAGCTGCACGTTCTCGCGCACCGTGAGCCCCGAGTACAGCGCCCCGGACTGGAAGCTCACCCCATAGTGCGACTTGACCTCGCGCAGCTGGCGTTCGTCCATGTGCGTGATGTCCTGGCCGTCGATGCGGATCTCGCCGGCCTGCGGGCGCTGCAGTCCCAGGATGGTGCGCAGGAGCACGCTCTTGCCGGTGCCCGAACCGCCGACGATGCCGAACACCTCGTCGCGCTCGACCGTCATGTCGAGGCCGTCGTGCACGACCTGCGTGCCGAAGCGGTTGACCAGTCCCTTCACTTCCACGACGGGGTACATCAGATGTCCAGCTTCATGAAGAGCACCGCGAACACCGCGTCGGCGAGGATCACCAGGAAGATCGCCTGCACCACCGCCACCGTCACCAGGCGCCCGAGCTCGCGGGCGGAGGAGCGCACCTGCATGCCGCGGTAGCAGCCGGCGAACCCGATCAGGAGCGCGAACACGGGCGCCTTGATCACGCCGACCCAGAAGGTGGTGCTGGCGATGGCATCGTTGACCCGGCCGACGTACTGGTTGAACGGCATGTCCAGGAGGAAGTGGCACAGGAAGGCACCGCCCGCGAGTCCCACCAGGTCCGCCACCACCGTCAGCAGCGGCAGCGCGATGGTGAGCGCCACCAGGCGCGGCACCACCAGCACCTCGAAGGGATCCACGCCGGTCGCGACCAGCGCGTCGACCTCCTGGTTGAGCTTCATCGAGCCGAGCTCGGCCGCGAAGGCGCTGCCGGAGCGGCCGGCGACGATGATCGAGGTCAGCAGGACCCCGAGCTCGCGCAGCACGCCGATGGTCACGAGGTCCACCACGTAGATGTCCGCTCCCAGGCCGCGCAGCTGCGTCGCGCTCATGTAGGCGATGATCACGCTGATCAGGAAGGCGATGAGGGCGACGATCGGCAGCGCGGTGATGCCGGTGTCGTAGACGTGCCGGGCGATCGAGATCGGCCGCAGGTGCTTCGGCCGCAGGGTGGCGAGGAAGGCCGTGACGGTGCTGCGGCCGACGAAGGCCAGCCCTTCCAGGAAGCGTCCCGCGACCGCAACGCTGCGGCGCCCGACCCGCACCAGCAGGCGCACGACCGGCCCGTGGGTGGCACCGGCCGGGGCCGGCGGCGGCAGCGCCTCGACGCCGCGGTCGGCCTCCTTCAGCGTCTCGTCCAGGAGGCGCAGCTGGTCGGGGGCGGCGCCGGCGAAGGACACCTCCGCGCCCGCCTCCCGCGCGCGCGCCACGAACTGGTGGAGCGCCCAGGCGCCGGTCAGGTCCAGGGTGCCGACGCCGCGCGCGTCGATGGACACGCGCCGCGCGCCGGCGATCTCGACCGCGTGCAGCGCGCCGTCCAGGTCGCTGAACTCGCGCGCACCCCACTCCCCGCTCAGCGCGAGCTCGAGTGCGTCGGCGTTGCGGCGGACCTCGACTCCCATTTAGCAGGCGGCGGGCATCACGGCCTCAGCGCTTGGCGTGCAGGTGCGCCTCGAGGAACCACAGCTGCTTGTCGATCTCGCGCGAGATGCCGGTGAAGAGATCGGACGTGCCCGCGTCCCCGAGCTTGGCGGTGGCCTCGATGGCAGCGCGCACCTTGCCGCCGAAGTCCGCTACCACGGCGACCAGGGCCTTCACGTGTGCCTGCCCGTCCACGATGGTGGCCGGATAGGGCTTGAGCGTCGTGGTGCGTGCCACGGTGGCCAGCGTCCCGTGGGCCGTGCCTCCTAAGGCGGTGGCGCGCTCGGCGATGCTGTCCACCTGGTCCTCGATGCTCTCGGCGATCTTGTCGAACAGCTCGTGCAGGGCGATGAAGGTCGGTCCCTTGACGTTCCAGTGGGCGTGCTTCACCTGCATGTTCAGGTCCAGCGCATCCGCGAGGCGCTCGTTCAGGATCTTCACCACCCGGGCGCGGGTGCCGGCCGGCAGGTCATTGTGGGTCTCGTACATGGGGTACTCCTTTGTTGGGAGTCATTTAAGCATCGCCTGCGCCGGGTCGGCCAATCGCTTCTTTCCATCGCCGCGATACCCGAGAGCTATCGCGCCGCGGGCAGTCGGCGCAGTCTACAAGCGAATTATTCGATGCGGCGAGCGCCTTTTTGGCTAGGGGCGCGGGGCCGATCGGTGGTAGCGTCGCATCCGGTTTGCAAGGGCGCCGCCGGCGCCACGAGGGGATCCATGCGAGGAGTCGTCCAACAGCTCCACGAGGAGGGCTACGCCATCGTGCGCGGGTTCCTGCCGCGCGCGGACATGGCGGCGATCGGCGCCGAGGTCGACCGCGTGTACGCGGATGCGGTGCGCGACCACCACGCGACCTACCGGCACAAGAACCTGCTGCTGGAGATCCTGGACGACCCCAGGGCGCACCGCCGGGTGATGCTGCAGGCGCACTGGACGGCGTGGATCTCCCCGCTGCTGGAGTCGATGCGGCGCGACCCGCGCTACCTTGCCGTCCTCGAGCCCTTCCTCGGGCGCGACATCAAGCAGATCACGCACCAGGTGCACTGGAAGCCGCCCGGCGCGAAGTACACCTTCTACCGCTACCACCAGGATGCACGCTTCCGCAACGCGGCCGCGGTGCGCAACCTCCTGTACGGGACGGTCAACACCGGGCTTGCGATCGACCGGCAGACCGCCGCCAACGGCGCGCTGCGCATCATCCCGCGCAGCCACCTCAAGGGCTACCTCGGCCTGTCCGAGGACGGCACCATCATGACCGGGAGCACCCCGGATGAGGACCTGGTGAAGGTGGGGCTGGACCCCGCGTCCGTGATCACCTGCGAGATGGAGCCGGGCGACCTCCTGCTGTGGACGCTCTATACCGTGCACGGCTCGGCGCCCAACCTGAGCGACTTCGACCGGCGCTTCATGATCAACAGCTACACGCGCGCGGCCGACAGTGACCGCGGCGAGTGGGCCTTCCGCGACGGGGTGTCAACCCCGCTCGGCCCGGAGCCGCAGATCTGCAAGTACGAGGCGCTGCACGAGCGCCCGGGCCCGTTCTACGTCGAGCCCGACTGGACCGAGGAAGCGCGCGCGGCCCAGCGCTAGGTGGCCGCCGTGGGGCCAGCCGATGCGGTAGGCGCGCAGCGGCGCGAGCGGCGCACGGCGCTCGCGCTCCTGGTGCTCGTCTACACCTGCAACTCCGCCCAGCGCAGCCTGATCCCGGTGATCGGGCAGGCGATGAAGCTCGACCTCAGGCTCTCGGACACCCAGCTCGGCCTGCTGGCCGGCACGGCCTTCGCCGCGCTCTACGCCCTGAGCGGCATTCCCACCGCGCGCCTGGCGGAGCGCGTGAATCGCGTGTCGCTCCTGGCCGTGGCGCTCGCGGTGTGGTCCGGGTTCACCACCCTGTTCGCTGCCACCGGCTCTTACCTGCAGCTGGTGCTCGCCCGCATCGGGGTGGGAGTCGGCGAGGCCGGCTGCTCGCCCTGCGCCCACTCGCTGATCTCGGACTACTACGAGCGCGGCCGGCGCACCAGCGCGCTCGCGGTGTACTCGTGTGGGCTGTCGCTCGGCTACCTGTTCGTGGCGCTGGTGGGCGGCTACGTCACCCTGCACTACGGCTGGCGCGCGGCCTGCATCGCGATCGGCGCCCCGGGGATCCTGCTGGCGCTCGTGCTGCGGCTGTCGGTGACCGAGCCGGTGCGTGGCCTGTCGGACGGTACCCCGGCCGCACCGCCCGCCCCCTTCTCGCTCGGCGGTGAGCTGAAGGCGCTCGCAGCCGTGCTGCGCACGCTGTTCGGAAGCTTACCGGCCGCGAATCTGATCGTGGGGCTCACGGTGTCCTCGTTCGCCTCCTACGGCTCGTGGGCGTTCATCCCCGCCTACTACGCGCGCGCGTTCGGGCTCGATTACGCGACCTCGGGTCTGGTGCTGGGCATCGTCGGCAGCGTGCCGGTGGCGCTCGGCACCCTGGCTGGCGGCTACCTGAGCGACTTCCTCGGGGCGCGCAGCACGCGCTGGTACGCGCTCGTGCCGGCGCTCGGCCTGCTGTGCGCCACGCCCTTCTACGTGGCCTCGTTCCTCAGCCCGGACTGGCGCCTGGCGGCGGTGCTGCTGGCGATCCCGGGGTTCTTCCAGTACACCTCGCTCGCGCCGAGCTTCGGGGTGGTGCAGAACCTGGTGCCGGCGCGCGCCCGGGCGACGGCGACCGCGCTCCTGTTCCTGTGCCTCAACGTCGTGGCCCTGGGCGGAGGTGCGCTCTTCACCGGCTTCCTGATCGATCAGCTGGCCGGCGCGTTCCATGCGCATCCCGGGAGCGGACCTTGGACGGCGCTCGCCGACGCCCTGCGGCCGGGCGGCACGGTCGCGCAGTTTCACCTCTCCTGCCCCGGGGGCGCTGCGCCTCACGGAAGCCCGGCGGAAGCGGTGGCGGCCTGCGGCGCGACGCTGCGCCAGGCCTCGCGCCTGGGCATCCTCGTCACCGTGACGCTGCACCTGTGGGCGGCGCTGCACTACCTGCTCGCGAGCCGCGGGCTCAAGGCGCAGCTCGAGCGCGCGGCCGCCGCCTGAAGGAACTTCAGCGCGTATAGATCGGGGTACCGTCCTTGATCGTCTCCAGGACCCGGATGTCCTTGATCTCGAGCGGGTCCACCTTCAGCGGATTGCGATCCAGGATCACGAGGTCCGCCCGCTTGCCCGGCTCGAGGGTCCCCTTGGAATCCTGCTCGCCGTACTGGTAGGCCGGGTCGATGGTCTGCGCCTTGAGTGCCTCGAGCGGGGTGATGCGCTGCCCGGGCCCGATGACGGCGCCGCCGCGGGAGATGCGGTTGACGGCCGACCACATCACCATCATCTGGTCGAGCGGGGCGACCACGAAGTCGGTGTGATTGGTAGGACGCAGCCCCAGGTCGATCGCATCGCGCATGGGGCTGATGTACATCGTCTGGTCCGGCCCGCGGTTCTTGAGGTGCGCTTCGGCGAAGTAGTAGGTGTGCAGGGTGTACAGCGAGGGAGTCACGCCGAGCTTCTTCATCCGCTCGAGCTGGTCGCGGCGCACGAACTGGGCATGGATGATCGTCACCTTCCAGTCAGGCCCTGCAGGTCCACCGGCGGCCTTCTCCACCGCATCCAGCGTCATGTCGATGGCCGCATCGCCGTTCGCGTGGACGTTGAGCGGCACCTTCATGTCGTGCACCCGGCGCACGGCAGCCTCCAGGTCCGCCTTCGGGAAAGTCGGCTCGCCACGCCAGTTCTTCTCGCCGCTCGGGCCCCCGGCGAGGTAAGGCGTCGTGAAGTAGGCGGTGCGCCCCTGCGGGGAACCGTCGGAGGTGATCTTCACCCCGCCGATCTTGAGTCCGCGGTCGTACTTGCCCCAGGTGTCCACCGGCGCGAGCTTCAGGATCGGGTCGAGGTCGGTGATGAACGGATAGGCCACCACGTCGATGAGGTTGGGCTGCGCGGCCGCCGCACGCTGCATGACCTCGATGTCGCCGGCGTGGGTCGCCCCCTCCTGCGCGGTGGTGATGCCGGCCTCGGCATAGAGCAGCTGCCCGGCCCGCGAGAACGCCACCTCCTGCTCGGCGGTCGGCTTCGGCAGCGCGGCGAACACCGGGAGGTAGGCGGTCTCCATGATGAGCCCGTAGGGCTCGCTGGTGCCGGGCTTGCGGACGATGACTCCGCCCGGGGGCGTCTTGGTGCTGGCCGAGATCCCGTATTGCTTCAGCGCCGCCGAGTTCATCACGACGCCGTGCATGGAGACGTGGCCCACCATCACGGGGTTGTCGGGGAAGGCGCGATCGAGGTCGTCGCGGTTCAGGAGCCGGCCGCCCGGCATCACCGTGTCGTCGTACCCGTACGCCTGGATGAGCTCGCCCTTGGGGACCTGGTGTGCCTCCCGGAACGCCTTCATCGCCGCGATCAGGCTCTCGACGTCGTGCGCGGGCCCGGAAGGCGGGGCGTAAACGTTCGCCTGGTTCGCGACTGCCAGGGACTGGATGTAGTGGCTGTGGGGGTCGACGAATCCCGGCAGCAGCGCGTGACCCTTGAGGTCGGTCAGCGTGGTGGAGGCTCCCTTGTGGGCTGCCTCGAGGGCGGCGCGGGTGCCCAAGGCCAGGATCTTGCCGTCCTTCACGGCGAGCGCCTCGGCGGTCGGCTCGCGGTCGTTTACGGTGACGATGTCGCCGCCGTAATAAATGGTGTCGGCGACCACCCGCGCGGGCTGCGTCGATTCCCTGGGGCTGCCGCAACCGGCGAAGGTCGCCACCAGGATGATGACGATGAGTCTGAGGACGGTGATGAGCATGGTTGGGCCGCCGGTCCGATCAGGTAGGTTGAGGCATATCGCTGTAACCGGTACGTATACAACAAGGCGGCGGTCGTGGGCATGCCGCGGGTTCAGCGGTACCGGCCCGTGCAGGCCGCGCACTCGATAACAATCCGTAGATATCCGTACGCGGGGACGAGCCGGCGCGCGGCGCCGCGTGCTGCCGCCGGCTATCCGTTGCCGCCGTCAGGTGCCAGGAAGAAGCCGCAGTCGGTGCTCAGGTGTCGTCGCGGTACCGGCGCACGCGCGCCGCGGCGTACAGGAAGAGTCCCGCCGCGACCACGCCGAGCCACAGGTTGGCGTTCGTGAACGCGGCGCCCCAGTTGAGGTCGCTCAGGAGGTGCGAGTTCCCGTTGATGCTGATCTCGTGCCCGTTGCGCGAGAACAGCTCCCGCCAGATCCCGGCCGCGCGGTACTGCAGCACGCTCCCCACGTAGTGGGTGCGGAACACGATGATCTCGCCGAGCCACAGGAGGAAAGGCCCGAGGAACGCCCACAGGAGCGGGGCGCGCTTGATCCACACCGACATGAGCATGCAGGCGGCGACCACCGGCGCGTACCACAGCGCGCCGAGCAGCATGATGACCAGGAGGAAGGCCTCTCCGCGCACCCAGGCGACCGGCTCGAAGCCGATGAGGTCCGGAAAGCCGCCGTAGCGGGCACGCACGCTCCAGGCGATCAGGGCGATGAGGTGGCTCACGGTGGCGAGCACGAACGCGAGCAGCGGCACGGCGAGGATCGCCACCAGGAACTTCGACAGCACCGTGAGGCCGTCGGAGACCGGCAGGGACTTCCAGAAGAGGATGCTGCGGTCCTTGCGCTCCGCGTACAGGCAGTCGAGCACGTAGAAGGAGACCACCACCGCGGCGACCGCGAAGATGATCCCGGCGAAGGCGTCCTGGCTCACGTTGAGCACCATCGCACGGTCGGCGTGCACCCGGTCGGCGTCGTCGATGCTGATCGAGGCGCGGGTGCTCACGAGCGCCGCGGCGGCCATGAAGCCTGCGAACAGCGTCGGCACCAGCCACAGGGCGCGGTGCTCCCAGAACTCGCGGCGCATCATGACCAGGAGCGCGCCGGCCTGGGTGACCGGGCGGCCCGGGGCAGCCGGCGCCGTGCTTGTGGTTTCGGTATTCATGCGGGCAGCGTCCCCTGCATCTTGGCAACGAACAGGTCGGCGATGGTCGGCGTGCGCAGCTCGCCGTAGGGGGCGAGCTCGGCGGCCGGGCGGTTCTCGAACAGCATGGCCACGCGCCCGAACACCTCGCGCTCGTAGAAGGGCTTCAGGGCCCGGGCGCGCGCGGCGGCGTCGGCGTTCACGGTGAGCTGCAGGAAGCGGTCACCGAGGTTCTCGACCGGGGTATCGAGCACCACCTGGCCGTGGCTGATGAACAGCACGTCGGTGAAGAGGTTCTCCACCTCCTCCACCTGGTGAGTGGTGAGCAGGATGGTGCGCTCCTTGTCGAAGTAGTCGTTGAGGAGCGTGTCGTAGAAGCGGCGCCGGTACAGGATGTCGAGGCCGAGGGTCGGCTCGTCCAGCACCAGGAGGCGCGCGTCGATGGCGAGGATCAGGGCCAGGTGCAGCTGGGTCACCATGCCCTTGGAGAGCTCGCGCACGCGGGCATTCATGGGAATCTCGGTCTTGCCGAGGATCTCGCGGGCGCGCTGCTCGTCGAAGCGCGGGTGCACGTCGCGGCAGTACTCGACCGCCTGCCGGGCGCGCAGCCAGCGCGGCAGCACGGCGACGTCGGCCATGAAGCACACCTGCTTCATGAGTTCGTCGCGTTGCGTGCGCGGGTCGAAGCCCAGCACCTTGAGCTCACCGTCGAAGGAGGTGAGCCCCAGGATCGCCTTCAGGGCGGTGGTCTTGCCGGCGCCGTTCGGGCCGATCAGCCCCACGATGCGCCCGGACTCGATGCGGAAGCTGGCGCCGTCGAGGGCGCGTTTGGCGCCGTAACGCTTCGCCAGGGCACGCGCTTCAATTACTGCTGTCATCGTCCTCACCCGGCGGCTGCGCGGGGCTCCCCTGCGGCGTCGGCCACACGGGGGCCGGCGCTGCCGCGCCCGCGCGCTGCAGTTCCTCGAAGTTAAGACCCAGGCGCTGGATGGTGGCGTAGATCTTCGGCCACTCGTCATCCAGGAAGCGCTGGCGTTCGTCCTTCATCAGCGCCTTGCGCGCGCCGATGCTCACGTACATGCCGCGCCCGCGCCGCTTCTCCACCAGCTGCTCGTCCACGAGCTGCTGGTAGCCCTTGAGGACCGTCAGCGGGTTCAGCCGGAAGTCCGCGGCCACGTTGCGGACCGAGGGCAGCGGATCACCTTCCTTGAGGACGCCCTCAAGGATCATCGCCACCACCCGGTCGCGCAGTTGCCGGTAAATCGGCAGGCTGTCATCCCACTGCGGATCCATGAGCGTAGACACGGCGCCTGTAACGGTGGAGTAGCCGATTAATCTACCAAAACGGCCGGCTCAGACTGGCCGAACAGCGGGTGCTGGGCGTTCAGGCCGACCGTGTGGGTCGTACGGGCGTGGACACCGGGCGGCTCGGCGGTCGAGGCGATGAAGCTCATCCCGAGCACGACGGTGATCAGGGTGGCGGCAACGCCGCAGGTCAGGTCACGGGTGAAGGCATTGGCGAGAGCGTTCATGAGAGTCTCCTTGGGTTTTCGGTTTCAGGGCTGTCTTTGCAGGTCCGGGTCGTCTGTCAGCTTCAATTCGGGTCTTCGTTCCTGGGGGCTTTCTGCCTTGGGCTCAGATTGCCTTCCTTGGTGTTGTACTCTACTAGAACACTACTTGAGTGTCAAGCTAGTTCAGTAAAACAATTATGAGGGGTAGGAGGGGGCGCCCCTTGAGGGCCGGCACAGGCCCTATCGCCGCTCCGGGAGGCGCCCAGGGGCTCGAAGGAGGGGGTTTCGGGGCTTACGGGGCAGCCTCAGGCTAGAATTTGAGGCCCCCTCCCCTGCACGCGCCAAGGACGATGACCAAGCCCATGAAAGCCCCCGTGAACGTCGCCATCACCGGTGCCGCCGGTCAGATCGGTTATGCCCTCGCCTTCCGCGTCGCCGCCGGCGACATGCTGGGCGCCGATACCCCGGTGAACCTGCACCTGCTCGAGATCACCCCGGCGCTGCCGACGCTCGGCGGGGTGGTGATGGAACTGAACGACTGCGCTTTCCCGACCCTCAACAAGGTCGTGGCGACCGACGATGCGAAGGTCGCCTTCAAGGACTGCCAGGTGGCGATGCTGGTCGGGGCGCGGCCGCGCGGGCCGGGCATGGAGCGCAAGGACCTCTTGCTGGCGAACGCACAGATCTTTTCCGCGCAGGGCAAGGCCCTGAACGAGAGCGCGCGGCGCGACTGCAAGGTGCTCGTGGTCGGCAATCCCGCCAACACCAACGCGCTGATCGCACGCGCCAACGCGCCCGGCCTGTCGCCGCGCAACTTCACGGCGATGACTCGCCTGGACCACAACCGCGCGCTCTCGCAGCTGGCCGAGAAGACCGGCACGCACGTGAACGACATCCGCCGCATGACCATCTGGGGCAACCACTCGGCCACGCAGTACCCGGACATCAGCCACGCGACCGTCAGGGGCAAGCCCGCGAAGTCGCTGGTCGATGCGGAGTGGATCGAGAAGACCTTCATCCCCACCGTGCAGCAGCGCGGCGCTGCGGTCATCAAGGCGCGCGGCTCATCCTCGGCGGCCTCGGCGGCCTCGGCGGCCATCGACCACGTGCGCACCTGGTTCCACGGCACGCCCGAGGGCGACTGGGTGAGCATGGCGGTGCCCGCGGACGGCAGCTATGGCATCCCCGCGGGGGTCATCTATTCCTACCCGGTCACGGTCCGCAACGGCGACTACCACGTCGTCACGGACCTCAGCGTCGACGAGTTCAGCCGCAAGCGCATGGATGCGACGCACGCGGAGCTGCTCGAGGAGCGTGACGGGGTGAAGAGCCTGCTCGGTTAGCGGGCCGCACCGGCCGCGCGCGGCCGGCAGAGCCCAAAGAGGATCCGCTGCATGCTGGGTGCGATCGTTTCGCTGCTCCTGATACTGGCGGCCGCCTTCGCGGTGACGAAGGTGGGCGGCATCATCACGCTCCTGTTCGTGGGCGCGGTGCTGCTGCTCGCCTACCAGCGGCTGTCGCTGATCGCCTTCACGCTCACCTTCACGGTGCTGTTCGCCGCCTACACGCTGCTCGGCGCGCCGGCAGACCTGTGGAAGGGGTTCCTGGGCGTGCTGCTCGCGGTGCTGTGGCTGCTCAATATCCGCCCGCTGCGCAAGGCGCTGATCACGCGCCCCTTCATGAAGGCGTACCTGAAGCTCCTGCCCTCGATGTCGCAGACCGAGAAGGAGGCCCTGGATGCCGGCACGGTGTGGTGGGACGGCGAGCTCTTCACCGGCGCGCCGCGCTGGCAGAAGCTGCTCGCGGCCAAGCCCCCGCAGCTCTCGGCCGAGGAGCAGGCCTTCCTCGCCGGCCCCTGCGAGGAGCTGTGCCGCATGCTCGATGACTGGAACATCACGCACGAGCGCGGCGACATGCCGCCGCAGGTGTGGGAGTTCCTGAAGTCGCGCGGCTTCTTCGCCATGATCATCCCGAAGAAGTACGGCGGCCTGGAGTTCTCCGCCTACGCGCACTCGTGCGTGCTCGCGAAGCTCGCCAGCCGCAGCGCCACCTGCTCCTCCACGGTCGCGGTGCCCAATTCGCTGGGCCCGGGGGAGCTCCTCAACCACTACGGTACCGAGGAGCAGAAGAACCACTACCTGCCGCGCCTGGCGCGCGGCGAGGAAGTGCCCTGCTTCGCCCTCACCGGCCCGCGCGCCGGCTCGGATGCGAGCTCCATTCCCGATACCGGCATCGTCTGCCGCGGCACCTACCAGGGGCGCGAGGTGCTGGGCCTGAGGCTCAACTTCCAGAAGCGCTACATCACCCTCGCCCCCGTGGCCACGGTCATCGGGCTCGCGTTCCGCATGTTCGACCCGGACAAGCTCCTGGGCGACAAGGCGGACCTCGGCATCACCTGTGCGCTGATCCCGCGCAACACCGCGGGCGTCACCATCGGCCGGCGGCACTTCCCGCTCAACATCCCGTTCCAGAACGGGCCGATCCAGGGCAAGGACGTGTTCGTCCCGCTCGACTTCATCATCGGCGGCCCGAAGATGGCCGGGGCTGGCTGGCGCATGCTGGTGGAGCAGCTCTCCGTGGGCCGCTGCATCTCGCTGCCCTCCAACGCCACCGGAGGCTCCAAGGCCGCGGTGTGGGCGACCGGCGCCTACGCCCGCATCCGCCAGCAGTTCAACACGCCGGTCGGCAAGTTCGAGGGCGTCGAGTCGGTGATCGCGCGCATGGTGGGGCTCACCTACACCATCGATGCGGCGCGCTCGGTCACGGCCGGCGCGATCGACGGCGGCGAGCGCCCCTCGGTGCCCTCCGGGATCCTCAAGTACCACGCCACGGAGATGAGCCGGCGCGTCGCCAACGACGCCATGGACGTCCACGGCGGCAAGGGCATCTGCTTAGGTCCCAGCAACTACCTCGGGCGCGGCTACCAGGTGGTACCCGTGGCGATCACGGTCGAGGGCGCGAACCTCCTGACGCGCAACCTCATCATCTTCGGCCAGGGCGCCATCCGCTGCCACCCGTTCGTGCTGCGCGAGATGACCGCGGCCCGCAATCCCGACCGCGCCCGCGGCGTGGACGACTTCGACCGCGCGCTCTTCAGCCACATCGGCTTCACGATCTCCAACGCCGTGCGCTCCTTCATCATGGCGCTCACGCACGCACGCTTCACGCGCGCCCCGGTGCAGGGGGCGACCGCGCGCTACTACCAGCACGTGGTGCGCTTCTCCGCCTCGTTCGCCTTCGCGGTCGACGTAGCCATGCTCACCCTGGGCGGTTACCTCAAGAAGAAGGAGAACCTCTCGGCACGCCTGGGCGACGTGCTCTCCTGCATGTACCTCGCCTCCATGGTGCTCAAGCACCACGAGAACCAGGGCCGCCAGGCGGAGGACCTCCCGATCGTCGAGTGGGCCTGCCGCAACCTCCTGTACGACGCCCAGGAGCACCTGCACGGCTTCCTGCGCAACTTCCCCAGCCCTTTCCTCGCGGGGCTGATGCGGGCACTCATCTTCCCGCGCGGGCGCATCTACTCGGCGCCCGATGACCGCCTCGGGCGTAAGGTCGCGGCCCTGGTGACGCAGCCCTCCGCCCCCCGCGAACGCCTGGGCGAATTCACCTACCGCACGCTGGAGCCCACCAACGCGCTCGGCCTGCTGCAGGAGGCGCTGCTGCTGGCGATCGAGCTCGAGCCCCTGGAGAAGCGCATCCGCGTCGAGGGCGTCAAGACCGGGCGCGTCACGGCGCTCGACCTGCCCGGGCGCATCCAGCAGGCGCTCGCCATCGGCCTCATCTCCGAGACCGAGGCGGCTGCACTGCGCGACTACGACCGCAAGGTCATGGACCTGATCCACGTGGACGACTTCGATCCGCAGGCGCTCGGCACCCAGTCGCTGCCGGCCGCGCATTCAAGCGCCCACGTGGCATGAGCGCACCGCAGCCGGGAGCCCAGCCACCGGCACTCGCGGCCGAAGCGCTGCCGCCAGTGCCGGCGGCGCCGGCCGGCGCGCTGTGCGAGAACTGCGGCAACCCGGTCGCGCAGCGCTTCTGCGGCGCCTGCGGACAGCGCCTGGACTCCCCCGTGCACTCGGTGTGGGAGTTCTCGGCGCACGCAGCCGAGGACCTCACGCATGCCGACTCGCGCCTGTGGCGCACGCTCGCGGCGCTGATGTTCCGCCCCGGACACCTGACTCGCGAGTTCCTCGCGGGGCGCCGCGCCCGCTACCTGCCGCCGCTGCGACTGTACCTGGTGCTCTCGGTGGCGTTCTTCCTGTGGGCGGGACTCGCCAATCCACACTTTCAGGCCGTGCGGATCGATCCCTCCGATCTCGCCGCGAACGGGACCCCGCTGGCGCAGGGAGGCAAGACCGTCGGCGCGGACGGGAAGGTGACCCAGTCCTACGTCAACGAGACGCCCGAACACCGCGCCGACCGCATCTGCAAGGACGCCACCTACAACGGCCCGTGGGAGAAGACCCTGGGGCCACTGGTGCCGCAGGCCTGCCACCGGGTGCTCGAGGACAACGGCCAGCACCTGGCCGAGGCCTACCTGCACAACGTGCCGCGCGCCATGTTCCTGTTCCTGCCGCTGCTGGCGGCGGTGATGATGCTCCTGTACTGGCGGCCGCGGCGCTTCTACATCGAGCACCTGCTGCTGTTCCTCCACAACCACGCGTTCGTGTTCCTGCTGCTCCTGATCGCCTGGCCGCTGCGGCGCCTCGTGCCGGCGCTCGGCGCGCTGATCGGCTGGGGCGTGTTCTTCTACCTGGCCTGGTACGTGTTCCGCTCCATGCGCGTGGTCTATGGGCAGGGACGCGTGCGTACCACCGCGAAGCTCGCGGTGATGGTCCTCTTCTATCTGGTGTTCGGCGGCCTCATGCTGATCGCCACCAGCCTCTACACCGCCCTTACCCTGTGACAAGGAGTTTCCATGCGTAAGCTCGTCCCCGCACTGCTGCTCGCCCTGGTCCCGCTCGCCGTCGCCCAGGAGCGCACGCCCTCGCCGGCCGCCGCCGAGGCGTACATCATCGCGCCCGCCGACGGCGCGCGCGTGCACTCCCCCGTGCACGTGCAGTTCGGCCTCAAGGGTATGGGCATCGCCCCGGCCGGGGTGAAGTTCGACAACACCGGCCACCACCACCTGCTGATCGACACCGACCCGCCGGCCGACCTGTCCGCGCCGCTCCCGGCCAACGAGCACGTGGTGCACTTCGGCAAGGGCCAGACCGAGACCTCGCTCGACCTCGCCCCGGGCAAGCACACACTCCAGCTGCTGCTCGCCGACCAGAACCACATCCCGCACAGCCCCCCGGTGCTCTCCGCGAAGATCACCATCACGGTGCTCAAGTAAGGGATAGACGCCCGTGACGCGCGCCGTACTGCACGTCGACATGGACGCCTTCTACGCGTCCGTGGAGCAGCACGATGCGCCCGAGCTCCAGGGCAAGCCCCTGATCGTCGGCTGGGACGGCGGTCGCGGCGTGGTCGCCGCGGCCAGCTACGAGGTGCGCCGCTTCGGGGTGCATTCGGCGATGCCGATGAGCACCGCGCTGCGGCTGTGCCCGCACGCGGTGTGCGTGCGCCCGCGCATGGCGCGCTACCAGGAGGTGTCGCGCACCGTGTTCGGCGTCTTCCACGAGATGACGCCGCTGGTGCAGGGACTGTCGCTGGACGAGGCCTTCCTCGATGTGACCGCAAGCCAGGCGCTGTTCGGGGGCGGTGTCGCCATCGGCCGCCTGATCAAGGAGCGCATCCGCGAACGCACCGGACTCACGGCCTCCGTCGGCGTCGCCCCCAACAAGCTCATCGCCAAGATCGCCTCCGACCTCGACAAGCCCGACGGGCTCACGGTCGTGACGCCGGAGCGCGTGCACGCGGTGCTCGACCCGCTGCCGGTGCGGCGCCTGCCGGGACTCGGGCGCAAGACCGGCGCGCGCGTCGAGGCGGCTGGCATCGCGACGCTCGGGGCCCTGCGCAGTGCCCCCGATGCGCTGCTGTGGCCGATCTTCGGCCGCTACAGCACCTGGGTGCGCGAGCGCGCCTCCGGCATCGACGAGCGGCCGGTGCAGCCGGACCTCGAGGAGAAGTCCCTTAGCGCCGAGGACACGTTCGCGACCGACATCGGCGAGCCTGCCGTACTGCAGCGGCACCTGGCGCGCCTGGCGGACCTCGCGGCGAGCCGCCTGCGCCAGCGCGAGCTCATGGCCGGCTGCATCGGGGTCAAGATCCGCCGCGGCGACTTCACCACCTTCACGCGCCAGCGCGCAGTCGCCCCGCCCACCTGCGAGGGGCGTACCATCGCGGCCGTGGCTGCGGACCTGCTCGCACGCTGGCTGGCCGGCAACCCGGATGCGAAACTTCGCCTGCTGGGCGTGGTCCTCACTGAACTGACCCCGGCCGCGCAGCTCGGCCTGTTCGAGACCGCGGCCGCCCGTCCGCACAGCCGCGTGGACGCCGCGCTGGATGAGGCGCGGGCGCGCTTCGGCAGCCGGGCGCTGCGCCGCGGCAACACCATCGAGTAGCATCTCCCCGCATGTACCTGCAGTTCTTCGGCCTCAACGAAAAGCCGTTCGCGATCACCCCCGATCCGCGCTACCTCTACCTGAGCGAGCGGCACGCGGAGGCGCTCGCGCACCTGCTGTACGGCATCAACGAGGCCGGCGGGTTCGTGCAGCTGACCGGCGAGGTGGGCACGGGCAAGACCACCATCGTGCGCTCGCTCCTGGCGCAGACGCCCAAGAACGCCGAGATCGCCCTGATCCTGAATCCGCGCATGACGGCGCCGGAGTTCCTGCTCACGATCTGCGAGGAGCTCGGGATCGGCGTGCCCGACTCGGCTCAGGGGAGCCTCAAGGACCTGGTGGACATCCTCAGCCACTACCTGCTGCGCGCGCACGCCGCCGGGCAGCGCGTGGTGCTGGTGGTGGACGAGGCGCAGAACCTGTCTCCCGAGGTGCTCGAGCAGGTGCGCCTGCTCACCAACCTCGAGACCAACACGCAGAAGCTCCTGCAGATCATCCTCATCGGCCAGCCCGAGCTGCGCGACCTGCTCGCCAGCTACCACCTGCGGCAGCTGGCGCAGCGCATCACCGGCCGCTACCACTTAAGTCCGCTGACGCGCGAAGAGACCACTGCCTACGTGCGCCACCGCCTGCGCGTGGCCGGCGCCACCAACGACATCTTCAGCGGCCAGGCGCTGGGCGAGATCTTCCGCCTCTCGCAGGGCGTGCCGCGCGTCATCAACGTGATCTGCGACCGGGCCCTGCTCGGGGCCTACTCGCTGGATCGCCACCGCGTCACGCCCGCGCTCGTACGCAGCGCCGCCACGGAAGTGTTCGGGCGGCGCTTCACGCCGCACTGGCTACCGTGGGTGCTCACCGGCACGGCCGCGGTGGGGCTCGTCGCCCTGCTCGTCCTCGTGTGGACCTTCGAGCCCTGGAAGGGTCACGGCACCGTGCTCGCGCACGAGAGCGCCCCGGCGGCCACGCCCGCCGCCGCACCGGTCGCGGCCGCGACGGCGGTCACCGCACCCGCGACGGCGCCGGCGCCGGCGACCGTGCACCTGGCCGACCTCATCGCGCAGCACAACGCGGAGACCGACTCCGACAGCGCGTTCGCGAAGCTGTTCGCGCTTTGGGGTGCGAAGTACCAGCCGAGCACCACCGATCCGTGCGCCCAGGCGCAGCAACAGGGACTGGAGTGCGTCTCCGAGCGCGGCTCGTTCGGGCAGCTGCGCCTCTACAATCACCCCGCGATCCTGGTGCTCACGGATGCGGCCGGTGCCAGTCACCAGGTGGTGCTCACGGCGCTCGCCGATGACGACGCGCGCATCGAGCTCGCCGGTGGCCAGAACGTGAGCCTCGGCGACCTGTCGCGCTACTGGCTCGGCGACTTCGTGATGCTGTGGCGCCCGGCCAATTCGCCGGTGCGGCCGCTCTCGGCGGGCATGCGCGGTGCCCCGGTGCGCTGGCTGCGCGAGAGCCTCGACCACCTGAAGGGCACCGCCGCGGCGCAGCCGGTGAGCGATCTCTTCGACGCCGAGCTCACCGCCCAGGTGCGCGACTTCCAGCGCCAGCACCAGCTGGCGGTGGACGGCATCGCCGGCGTACAGACCCAGATCGCGCTCGCCAGCGCGGTGGCCCGTCCCGGAACACCGCTCCTGTCGGCGCTCGAAACCCACCACGGCGGGTGATGCGATGTCGTTCATCCTCGATGCCCTGAAGAAGTCCGAGAGCGACCGCCAGCGCCAGAGCGGGCCGGCACTGTTCGAGGTGAAGGTGGCCCCGCCCAGGCCGCGCCTGCCACTGTGGGCGCTGGTGCTGGGGCTCCTCCTGGTGGCCAACGCGGCCATCGTGGGCTGGGTCGTGCTGCGCCGGCCGGCGCACGTGGATAGCGCGATGGCACAACCCGCCGCCGTACCCGGCGCCATGGCCGCGGCCCCGGGGCCCGCGCCCGGCCCGGCGGCGGCGCCACTGACGGCCGCGGTGCCCGCGAGCGCCGCGGCACCGGCCCCCGCGGCAGCGCCGGCCACGGCCCCCAGCGGCTCGACGCCGGCACCCGCCGCCGCCGCGGCTGATGACACGAGTTCCGAGGACGTCGAGCCTGCGACAGATGCACCGCCCGTCCCGGCGAGCGCTGCGGCGGGCGTGCCGGCGCCCACGCTCGGCAGCCACGTGCGCCGCGGCACCGCCGACGGCGTGCCGCTGTACCAGGACGTGGCGGCGATGCCGAATACGCACGTCCCGGAGCTGCGGCTGGACCTGCACGTCTACGCGCAGCGTCCCGAGGAGCGCTTCGTCATGATCAACATGAAGAAGCTGCGGGAGGGCGACTCCCTGCCCGAGGGCGTGCACGTGGACAGCATCACGCCCGAGGGCGCCGTCCTGACCTACGCCGGATCGCGCTTCCTCCTGCCCAGGGACTGAGGCGGCGCGGGCCCCCCGCCCGGGCAGACAATGTCGCATCGGGCGCGGGGTTTTCCGGCGTTTTGATGCCTGCGTCACACCCCCGCCAGTGCCCTTCTTCGGGGCGTACCGCCGCGGATGACCCGTTTCACAGAATCCCGCCCCGCTTAGCGACACCGGCGGCGGCATGCCTCATCGTGACGGGAGCGGCGGGCTGGAGGCCCGACGGGCGGGGTTTCCCAAAGCGCTGTAATAACCGTGGCCGTAAGTCCCCAATCTCAGCCGAGCAAGAGCGCAGCGCCGCAGGGTGCCGCGGCCGGCACCTATGCGATCGGCGTCGCGCCGCTGATCGCGCTCACGCATGACGAGCGCTTCCTCGGCACGCTGCGCGGCGTGACCGAGCCCGCGCACCCGGTACGGGTCGCGGGCTCCGAGATCGACTTCGCGCAGGCGCTGATGGCCCAGCACGCCGGCGTCGCCGTCCTCGACTGCGCCGCGGTCGCCACCCCTATCGCCCAGCTCACCCAGCGCCTGCACAGCCAGTTCCCGGACCTGGTGCTGATCGTCGCAGGTGGCGCCGAGGAGCAGGGCGCACTCACCAACCACATCACCGACGGGACGGTGCACCGCTTCCTGCACAAGCCCGTCTCCGAGCAGCGCGTGCGCCTGTTCGTCGACAGCGCCTGGCGGCGCCACCAGGAGGGCGTGCGCGCCCCGCGCGCGCGCGCGGCCCCGCCGGCCCGGCCACCGCGCCTGCGGCTGGCCCTGATCGGGATCGCGGTGCTCGCCGCGATCGTCACCGCGGGCTGGTTCGCGCTGCACAACGGGACGCCGCCCGCGCATCCGGCCGCCGGGAGCGCGGAACCCACCGCCGCCGCCCATGATCCCGCGCTCGAGGACCTGCTCGAGCGCGCCGACCGCGCGCTCGCCGCCGGCGCCCTGATCGCGCCGGCGGACGACAACGCAGCGGCCCTGTACCGCGAGGCGCTCAAGCGCAACGCGCGCGATCCGCGCGCGGTCAACGGCCTGGAACAGGTCATCGACCGCCTGGTGACGGATGGCGAGTCCCAGCTCGCCGATCACCACCTCGATGCCGCGCAGCAGCTCGCCGATGCCGCGCGCGCGATCAAGCCCGATCATCCCCGCGTCGCGTTCCTCACCGCCCAGATCGGCGCGCAGCGCGAGCGGGCCGTGCTCGGCCGCGCCCAGCGCGCGGCTGCCGGTGGCGACGTCGGCGCGGCGCTGGCGGTCCTGGACGATGCGGCCAAGGGCGGCCACCACTCCACGCTGGTCGACGAGGCGCGCGTCCAGCTGGCGCAGAAGCAGGTCGACGAGCGGGTGCAGGACTACCTCGGCCGCGCCCAGGATGCCCTCACCGCCGGGTCGCTCATCGACCCTTCGCAGCTGAACGCCCACTTCTACCTCGAGTCCGCGCGCGCGCTCGCCCCGACGAACGCCGCGGTGCAGGAGGCACGCGCGGCGCTCGCCACGCGCCTCCTGGCGGACGCCCGCCAGGCGGTTGCGGCCGGCAACGCCGACCAGGCCGAACGCCTCGCCACGGCCGCGCAGGAATCCGGCGCGGACGCCGGGGAACTGGACACCGTGCGTGCCTCGGTCCAGCAGCTGCGCGGCAACGTGCGCGCCGACGCCCTGGCGCACACCGAGTCGCTCTTCAACCAGCGCATGGCGCAGGGACGGCTGGTCGAGCCGCCCAACGACAGCGCCCGCTACTACCTAGAACAGCTGGCGCAGTCCGAGCCCGCCAGTGCCTCGACCCTCGCCGCGCGCACCGCCTTCGAGAACCGCCTGCTCGATGAGGCGCATGCCGCCGTGAAGGCCCAGGACTCAAGTGGCGCGCGCCGCTGGCTGACCGAGGCGCAGGCGGCCGGGGCGAGCCCGTCGGCGCTTGCGGCCACGGAGGCGGAGATCGCAGCCTTGCAGAACCCCGCACCGGCGCCCGCGCCGGCCGCGGCGCCCGCGCCGGCCGCGGCGCCCGCTCCGACTGCCGCCCCCGCTCCGGCAGCCGTGGCCCCCGAGGCTGCCGCGGTCGATGCCAGCACGCTCACGCGCACGCGCTACACCGCGCCGCAGTACCCCGACGCCGCGCGTACCCGTGGCATCGAGGGCTGGGTCGACGTGCAGTTCCTGGTGAACACCGACGGCTCCGTGGGCGAGGCGTCGATCGTAGGCGCGCAACCGGTGGGCGTGTTCGAACAGAGCGCCCTGGACGCGGTAAGGCACTGGCGCTACCAGCCGGTGCTGCGCGCCGGCGCCCCCGTATCCCTGCGGGCACGCGTGCGCGTGCGCTTCGCGGTGCAATCGTGACCTCGCGCCGCAGCGCCCCGCCGGCGCGCCTCCTGATCGTCGACGACGACGCCCGCTACAGCGAGTGGCTGCGCCATCACCTGGACGTGCTGTGCCCGCAGGCGAGCGTGAGCATGCTCAACCTCGCAGAGTTCGAGCGCTGGTGCACCATGTTCTCCGGGCGCGACTGCGACCTCCTGATGCTGGCGGCGGATTTCGGGTCGACCCCGGAGGACGCTGCGGCGCGTGGGCTTTCGCTCCTGCGGCGCCTGAGGGAACAGCCGGCGACGCCGGCGGTGATCGCGATCGCCGAGAACGGCAACGAACTCACGGCGGTGCGTGCCCTGCAGCTGGGAGCGGTGGACTACCTGCCCAAGCGCCTCCTGACCCCGGAGCGCCTGAGCACCGCGGTGCGCGTGGCGCTGCGACGGGTCGAGCGGCGCGTGGCGCGACGCCTGGCGAGCCTCGCCAACCTCGCCCGCGACCAGGCCCTGAACGCGGATCCTTCGGCCACCGCCACGCCCCCCTCGGCGGTGGCCGCCGGCGCGGAAGCCGGCACGCCCGAGTCCCCCGCACCGGCGGAGGCTGGCGAGGAGCCGTTGCAGCCGGCGGGTGTCGCCGCGCTGCTCGCGGCGGCGAGCGCGGAAGTGATCCCGGGCTATACGCTGCGCCTGAAGATCGGCGAGTCGGAAAAGGCCGTGGTGTACCTCGCCACGAGCGCCCACCGCGGCCACAACGTGGCGCTCAAGGTCTCCAAGACCCTGCGCGACGAGGCGGCGGGTCGTCAATTCCTCGAGCGCGAGTACACCGCCATCATGGCGGTGCGCAGCCCGCTCGTGGTCGAGATCTACGACTACGGCGTGCACGGCGGTTTCGAGTACCTCGCGATGGAGTACCTGCCGCGCGGAGACCTCAAGGCGCGCATCCAGCGCGGCGTCTCCGAGCAGGAAGCGTTGCATTACCTGGTGCAGATCGCCTCCGCACTGCAGGTGGTGCACGAGGCAGGCCTGGTGCATCGCGACCTCAAGCCGCCCAACGTCATGCTGCGCGAGAACGACGGCGTGGCGCTGATCGACTTCGGGCTCGCCCGCTCGCTCGATGGCAACACGATGAGCACCCATACCGGCGTGCTGCTGGGCTCGCCCTATTACATGAGCCCCGAGCAGGCGCTCGGGGAATCCCTGGATGCCCGCTCGGACTTCTACAGCCTGGGGATCATCTGCTACGAGATGCTCACTGGCCAGAGACCGTACACCGGGACCTCGGCCATGGAAGTACTGCAGCAGCACGTGAGTTCCCCCGTGCCACAGCTTCCTGAACGTCTGGCGCGCTACCAGCCCTTCCTCAACCGCCTGCTCGCCAAGTCGCGCGGCGAGCGCTTCACCACCGCCACCGAGATCATCGTCGCTGCGGCCGCCCTCAGGGTCGGCGCCGCCGGCGAACAGCAACCGAGCGCCGCCTGACCTCAGAGGTCGACTGCGCGGACGGCTCCCGCGTGGTAACGTGATCCGACACCACGCGCCCTGCTGCGCGCGGATCCGTGAGCAGAAATTATCGTGCGCCGAGTCGCCATCAGCCTCTCCCTAGTCGCCCTGACTGCAACCGTGGGCCAGACCCAGGTCGTCGACCCCGACACCGCGGCGTTCTCTGCTTACGTATCCGACGTTGAACGTCTCAACGGCATGTACCGCGGAGTGGCGGACTTCTGTGCCGCGCACGCGCAGAGAGCCATCGTGGCGCAATCGGACGCAGCGTGGCAGCGCAACAATGGGCCCTACGTCGATTCTGTCGACCGGGCCATTGAACGCTTTGCAGCCGCGCGGGTTGAGCCCAACCGCAGGACAGACGCCATCGAGCAGCTCAAGGCGAACGCGCGGGGGTGGTATCAGGCGGCGCATGACCACAGCAAGTTGCTCGATAGGCTGCAGCAAGCCGAGGACAAGGCGGTCGCGTGCAGCGACATGCTCGGTGTCATGTCATCCGAGTCGTTCTACCTGAAGAAAATGTTTCCGCAGGACGACGAATACTACGCCCGCAACCTCGCGCGCTGAGGCTCTGCGCTCCGGCGCCCCAGGAAATCAGCCGCGCGTGCCGCTACTGCGCGCCTGGTAGCCGCGCCCGAGCGCGAGGGCGAGCACCGCCCACGCGGCGGCGACCACCGCCCCGAGCCAGCCGACCGCCGCCGGGCCCGCCCCGAGTCCGCCCGTGATGGCCTTGTACAGCGAGCCGCTCACGGCATCGCCGCCGCGGTAGGCGAAGGTGTCGATGAGACTCTTCGCCTGGTACTTCTCCTCGCGGCTCACGACCGTGAACAGCGAATCGCGGCAGGGCCGGGTGATGGCGTAGTCGGCCACGCGGCGCACCGCGTACACCACCACCAGCACCATGAAGGACGGCGCGAGCGCGAAGGTGGCGTACCCGAGCATCATGAGCACCGGTACCGCCGCCAGGAGCACGCGCATGCCAAACCAGCGGAACAGCCGCGCGAACAGCAGGAACTGGATGATGAGCGAGGCCGCCTGCACGTAGAGGTCAATGCCGGCGAAGAACGCGGCACGTTCGTCAGTGCTCTTGATCGCCTGCTTCACGAATGCCGCCTGCTCGAGGTACAGGAAGGTCGACACCCAGGTCATCAGCACCACGAAGGCGACGATGCCCAGGAGGTAGGGTGAGCGCACCACCTGCGAGAAGGCAGCGAAGGCGCTCCCGCCCACACCACGCTCCGGCATCGCCGGCGCACCCGCCACCGCCTGAGTTCCCTGCCGCCGCGACCATGCGATGACGAACCCCATGGCGCCCAGGGCGGCCAGCAGGAGGCCCGCCGACAGCGGCAGCAGGTTGACCGCGCCGAGCGGGACGGCCAGCTTCTTGGCAATCGCGGGGCCCACCAGCCCGCCCGTGCTGGCGCCGGCCCAGATAAAGCCGAACAGCCGTCCCGCCTGCTCCCGGTTGAAGACGTCGGCCATGAGGCTCCAGAAGGCCGCCACCACGAACAGGTTGAACACGCTCACCCACACGAAGTAGGTGCGCGCGATCCAGGTGTGGTCCTCGGAGGCGTGAAACCATGCCCAGAAGCCCAGGAGGTTCACGGCGAAGAAGATGTAGGTCCAGGGCAGGAACACCGAGCGTGCGAAGCGCGAAGTGAGGAAGCCGTAGACCGGCTGCAGGAGCAGCATGACCACGAACACCCCCCAGAAGAGGTAGGGGATGTTCTCGGTGCCCGAGGTGATGCCCAGCGCATCGCGCACCGGCCGCAGGATGGTGTAGCTCGCGAACGTGAGGAACAGCGTCGCAAACGACGCCAGCAGCGCGGGCGCCTCGCCGGGCTCAAGTACGACCAGGCGACGCAGGAACTGCATCATGGCAGACGACCTCGATGTTGTGTCCGTCGAAATCCAGGACGAAGGCACCGTAGTAGTGCTCGTGGTAGTGCGGCCGGGGCCCGGGCGCGCCGTTGTCGCGGCCGCCGGCGGCGAGCGCGGCGCGGTGGAAGGCGTCCACCTGGGCGCGCTCTGCGGCACGGAAGGCCACGTGCACCGGCGGCCGGTTGGGCGTCCCCTGGCTCACCCAGAAGTCGGCCTTCGGGGGCACCCCGAAGCCGGCGACGTCAGACCCGCCGGTCACGGCGGCCGGGAAGTCCGCCAGCAGCCGGTAGCCGAGCGGTGCGAGCGCGCGGGCGTAGAACTCGCGC
Organism: Pseudomonadota bacterium; assembly: GCA_018241425.1. Lineage (GTDB taxonomy): Bacteria > Pseudomonadota > Gammaproteobacteria > Steroidobacterales > Steroidobacteraceae > 13-2-20CM-66-19. The sequence continues at coordinate 186,602 of JAFEDU010000003.1, read as the reverse complement.
GAGCGTGCGAGGTCCGCGACCGTGACCCCGGTGTGATCGATCACGGCGCGTGCGCCTGGGACTCGAGGTAGTCGGCCACCACGTGCGCCATGGCGCGCATCCCCACCGGGATGCCGCCCTCGTCGAGATAGAAATAGTCCGAGTGATTGGCGGGCGCCGTGGCCGGGTCCTTGTCCGCCGGCGTGACGCCGACGAAGAAGAACACGCCCGGGACCGCCTGCGCGAACATGGAGAAGTCCTCGGAGGCGGTGATCATGTCCATCTCACGCACGTGCTCGGCACCGACCACCGCCTTGAGCGAGGGCAGGACCTGGGCGGTGAGCTTCGGGTCGTTGTAGGTGACCGGGTAATGCTCCGTCAGCACCAGCTGCGCGGTCGCGCCGTTGGCGGCGGCGGTGTTCTCGATGATGCGCTTCATCGAATCGATCACCACCTGGCGCTGCGGGTCGGTGAAGGTGCGGATGGTGCCGAGCATGTCGACCTCGCTCGGGATGATGTTGTAGCGGATGCCGCCCTTGATCGCGCCCACCGAGACCACCGCCGGGGCCTGGGTGATGTCGACGTCGCGGCTCACCACGGTCTGCAGCGCGTTCACGATCTGCGCCGCCGTCACCACCGGATCGATGGACTGCCAGGGGCGCGAGCCGTGCGACTGGCGTCCCTGCACGTATACCTTGTAGGAGTCGACCGCGGCCATCAGGGGTCCGGAACGATAGCCGAGCTCCCCGACCTTGAGGGCCGACCACACGTGCATGCCGAACACGACCTGCGGCCGGTACTTCTCGAACAGCCCCTCCTTCAGCATGAGCTGCGCCCCGCCCTCCTCGCCCTCCGGCGGCCCCTCCTCGGCGGGCTGGAAGATGAAGAGCACGCGGCCGGGAAGCTGCGCGCGCACGCGCGTCAGTTCCTCGGCGAGCCCCATGAGCATCGCGGTGTGCGAGTCATGGCCGCAGGCGTGCATGACGCCGACGGTTTCGCCGCGGTACGTGGTGGTGGCGTGCGAGCGGAACGGCACGTCCGTCTTCTCCGTGACCGGCAGCGCGTCCATGTCCGCGCGCACCGCCACGGTGGGTCCGGGCCGGCCGCCCTCGAGCAGTGCCACCACCCCGGTGTGGGCAACCCCGGTCTGCACCGTGAGCCCGAGGCGCTTCAGGTGCTCGGCGACCAGCTGCGCGGTGCGCGTCTCGCGGTTGCCGAGTTCGGGGTGCTCGTGCAGGTCGCGCCGCCAGCTGATGACCTTCGGCAGTTCCTGGACCGTGAGCGCGTCGAGCTGCCCATCCAGGGGATCGGCGGCGCGCGCGGCTCCGGCATCGAGGGCCAGCGCGAGTGCGGCGATGAGCATCGGTTTCATGCTTGGGGTCCCACTCATTAGTTGTCGTCCCGCTGTAAGGGATTGTCGTGATCGCAGCAGCGCCAACCAGTGTGCCACAGCGCCCACGTGCGCCGACACGCGTCCGATCCGGCCTGCACTCACCAACATCGTGTTGGCGCACGGTGCGCCACATGCGGTCAGCCACGCTTGACACACCCGCGTCATAAAGGTGCAATGCCCCGCGGCGCCGGCGAACGGGTCGAAAGGCCGACACAAGCAGCCATGCACCTGGTCGATACGACCCTCTTTTACTCCCCGACCAGCGGCGGCGTGAAGCGCTACCTGACCGCCAAGCACAGCTGGCTGGCCCGCCACACCTCCTGGGAGCACACCATCGTCGTCCCCGGCCAGGAAAGCCGGATCGCGCGCGGTGATGTGTGCACGATCCCGGGCTATCCGGTCCCGGGCACCTTCAACTACCGCCTGCCGCTGAACCCGAGCCGCTGGGTGCAGCTGCTCGAGGAGCTCGAGCCCAGCCTGATCGAGGCCGGGGACGCCTTCCACCCGGCCTGGTGCAGCGCGCGGGTCGCCAGCCGGCGCGGCATCCCGATCGCCGCCTTCTACCATTCCAACCTGCCGCAGATCATCGGGCGGCGTTGCGGTCAGGCACTCGCGGAACCTGCGATCCGCCGCTACGTGAGCTGGCTCTACGAGCGCTTCGACGTGGTGTTCGCGCCCAGTCGCCTCATGTGCGCCTACCTCGAGGACATGGGCGTACGCCACGTGGTGCACCAGCCGCTCGGGGTCGACGCCGAGGTGTTCTCACCCGCGCGCCGGGGCGCACCGCTACGCGAGCGTCTCAACCTGCCCGCCAGCGCACGCGTGCTGGTGTACGCGGGGCGTTTCGCCGGCGAGAAGAACGTGCCGGTCCTGCTGCAGGCGTTTGCCCGCCTCGGGCGGCCCTACCACCTGCTCCTCATCGGCGGCGAGCGCCAGGCGCGCCCGAACGACAACGTCACCCTGCTGCCTTACCGGCGCGACAGCATCGAGCTCGCCGGCTGGATCGCCTCGGCCGACGCCCTGGTGCACGCCGGCACCAAGGAGACCTTCGGGCTCGTGATCCTGGAGGCGATGGCCTGCGGCCTCCCCGTCGTGGCGGCCCGCGCCGGAGCCTTCCCGGAGTTCATCGACGAGAGCGTTGGCCTGCTGGCCGAGCCGCACGATCCAAAGAGCATGGCGGACGCCATCGCCGCGCTCTACGAGCGCGACCGTGAGGCCCTCGGAGCGGCAGCCCGGGCGCGGGTGCTGCGCCAGTTCACGTGGGACAAAGCCTTCCACATGCAGCTCGCCACCTATGGCTCACTCGTCGGTGCGCCGCGCCGTACCACCGAGGCGCAGATCCTGCCGCAGCATTCACCGAGTTCCTGAGGCCGCGCCCGCAGGACTTACGCGCGCTCAGCGCGTGATCAGAAGCACCCCGGCGAACAAGAGGATCCCGCCCGCGACCCGCGCCAGCGACAGCGGGTGCGGGGGGAAGCCCAGCCAGCCGTAGTGATCCACCAGGAGCGAGGTCACGAGCTGCCCGAGCACGACCAAGGCGAGCAGCGTGGCAGCCCCGAGGCGGGGTCCCACGATGACGCTCGAGGCCACGTAGAAGGCCCCGAGGAGGCCACCCAGCCACGCCCACGCAGGCACCAGCGCGACCTGGGCACGCGCGGGCAGCGGGGTCCGCAGGAGAATCACGTAGGCGGCCAGCGCGGCCGACCCCACGAGGAAGCTCACGAGCGCCGCGACGATGGGACTGCCCAGGTGCGAGCGCAGCGTGCTGTTCATGCCCACCTGCACGATCAGGCCCATCCCGACCGCGAGTCCCAGGAAGTAATAGACACCCTGTTGCATCATTCCCCTCCGCGCCGGCCGCGCAGCGCACGCAGGAGCGCGACTCCCGCCCCGCTGCCGGCGAGCGCGAGTACCGCGCGCCAGAAAAGTCGCTTGGACAGGGGCACCGGCCGCGGCGGCAGGGCCCGGTAGAACTCGGCGGCGACCGCGCGCGTCACGGTGAGCGTGGCCGCCCTGACCTGCCAGCGCCCCTCGCGGGCGGCGATCTCGTAGTCTCCCTCTCCCCCGGAAAGCTGCACGTCCGTGAGCTGCGCGGGCGGCGGCGGCGCCAGCAGCGTCCCGGTGAGTGCGCAGGTGAGCTCGCCTGCGGCCGTGCCGCCGGCGAGTGTCACCGAAAAGGGCGCAGGCCCGCGCTGGACCTGCACCGCACCTGCGAACACCACCGGCGCCTCAGGCATCGTTCGCCGGCTCGATGCGCACCTCGGTATGGACCGAGTTGGCGATGAAGCACTCCTCGTGGGCGCGGTGGTGCAACCCCTCGAGCTCGCCGGGCTGCGGCTGCCGGGTGCCCCCGAATGCGATGCGCGGGCGCAGGGTGACGGTCAGCATGGCGGTGCGCCCCTGGGCATTCCTGCCCATCAGGCCCACCGCATCGTCGTGGTAGGAGTCCACGGTAAGCCCCGCGCGGCGCGCGAGGTCCAGGAACCAGAGCATGTGGCAGCTCGAGAGCGAGGCGATCAGGGCCTCCTCGGGGTCGACGGCGGCCTCGACCGACATCGGTACGCGGACCACGGCGGGCGAGGAGGACGCGGGCACCTCGATGCCCCCATCGAAGCGCCAGCGATGGCCGCGGCTGTAGCGATTGTCCATGAACGGGGCGTCGCCCCGCTCCCACTCGATCCGGGCGTGATATTCGTGGCCGGCCATAACCGTTCTGTGCCTCCGCAGTCGCGCCGCCAATTGTACGATAGCGCGCATGAGCGACTTCGAACTCCAGCCGCGCCGGGACCTGACCCTGATCCATGCGGTCTCGCTGGTCGTCGGGATCTCCATCGGCACCGGCGTCTTCCTCAAGTCCGCGCAGATGGCCCAGGCCGTGGGCACCCCGGCCCTGGTCCTCGCCGCCTGGGTGGCCGCCGGCGCGGTGGCGGTGCTGGCGGCCCTGTGCTTCGCCGAGCTCGGCGCGCTGCTGCCCGATGCCGGCGGCGAATACGTCTACCTGCGGGAAGCCTTCGGCGAGGTGCCGGGGTTCCTGTATGCCTGCAACAGCTTCCTGCTCGGGGGTGCCAGCATCGCCGCCTATGGGGCGGCGGTCGCGATCTTCATCTCCGACATCCACGCGCTGCCGCCGGCGTGGGTCTCGACCTCGCTGCATGCCTTCGGCTCGGCGTTCACCCTGGAGCTCGGCCCGCGGCAGCTCGTCGCCGTGGGCGTGATCGCGCTCTTTGCCCTCATCAACAGCCTCGGCGTGATGTTCGGGGGCCGCGTGCAGACGCTGCTTACCGTGACCAAGGTCCTCGCCATCCTCGGGGTCGCCGCCGGGGTGTTCCTGTTCTCGCCCACGCACGATGCCGCCAACCTCGCCGCGACTCCCGGCAGCGCCTCGGGCGGGGCCGCGGGCTTCGGGGCCGCGATGTTCGCGGCCCTGTGGGCCTACAGCGGCTGGCAGTACCTGCCGATGGCGGCGAGCGAGGTGCGCGAGCCGCAGCGCACGCTGCCGCGCGCGATCGTCGGCGGCACCTTCCTGGTGCTGGCGATCTACCTGCTCATCAACACCGCCTACCTGTGGGCGCTGCCGTTCTGGCAGGTGGCGAGCGCCAACTCGACCGCCTACCCCGAGGCCCCCTCGGTGGCGGCGCGGGCGGTGCAGACCTTCCTGGGCGAGCGCGCACGCGCGGTGGCCGCGCTGATCTTCCTGATCTCCACCATCGGCTCGCTGAACGGCACCATCCTCACGCGGGCGCGCGTCTCGTTCGCCGCAGCGCGCGATGGCCTGTTCTTCCGCTCGTTCGGGCGCCTGAGCCCGCGCACGCACGTGCCGCTGATCTCGCTGCTGCTCATCTGCCTGTGGGCCGGGGTGCTGGCGCTGTCGGGCACGTTCGAGCAGCTGACCAACATGGCGGTGATGTCGTACGCGCTCTTCTGGATCCCGGTGGTCCTGGCACTGCCGGTCCTGAGGCGCCGCGAACCCGACCGCCCGCGGCCGTTCCGCGTGCCCGGCTATCCGGTGGTGCCGGTCGTGGTGGTGCTCATCATGGTCTGGATCGTGATCAGCGCGTTCCTGACCACGCCGTGGGAATCGTGTGCCACGCTGGCGCTGATTCTTCTGGGACTGCCGCTCTATCCCTTCTTCCGGCGACGCCGCGGCTGATCCGGTTCCGCCTCGAGCTCCCATAGCGTGAGCGGCGCGCCGCGCCGCACCCACAGGCCGAGGCCAGCGGCGCGGAAACTGCCCGTGAGACGCCGGCGGTACCAGTCCGCGCTGCGCAGGTGCACGTCCGGGTCGGTGCGCGCGGTGTCCGCGTTGTGCCTGAGGTCATAGACGGTGAGCGCGCTGAAATAGAGCATGCCGCGGCACAGCTGCGCGAAGTTACGCAGCGCGCCCGCGGCCGCAGCGTCGTCCAGGTACTGCAGCACGTCGTAGCAGATCACCAGGTCGAAGGGCGCGCGGCTGCGGTAGCTCTCGATCCGGCCCTGCTCCCAGCCGTAGCGCCGGCACAGGTACTCGCTGGCTTCCAGAGAAATGTACTCGGCCTGCGGCAGCAGGCGCCGCAGCGCGCGGCGCAACAGGCCCGTGCCCGCCCCGGCCTCCAGGATGCGCCGCACCGGCAGGTCGGCATAGCGCGCGGCGGCGGCGATCACCTGCGCGCGCGCGCGCATCTCCGCAGCTCCCGCGACCGCGGTGCGCGGATCGTAGTAATAGCGCGCGTAATAGTCCTTATCGAAAGCCACGTCCGTTACCTGAATGCCCACTGAATGCCGCACGCGTCGCGGCGCCGTCTGACGCAATTCGCATCTTCCACACTCTAAGCTGCCGATCGCCGCCTGCGCATGTCAGCGTGACACCGCGCTCCCGCGTTGTACGGGACACAGGTTCGCCCGCACCGTGCGCGAACGTACAGGAGATCACGAGGATGAGACTTACTTCACTTAAGGCGGGCCTCGGCGCCCTGGTCCTGGCAACTGCCCTGACCGGATGCGTCGTGACGGCACGTCCCGCGGCCGTCGTTGTCCCGGGCGAGATGGTGGCCTACACGGCACCGCCGGCGGTGCGCGTCGAGACGATCGGCGTCGCCCCGACCCCCGGCTACCTCTGGGTGGGCGGCGCCTGGTTCTTCGAAGGCGGGGCCTATGCGTGGCACCCCGGCCACTGGATGGCCCCGCGCCCGGGCTACCACTGGGTACCGCACGCGTGGCGTCCCGTCGGGGGCACCTGGCACGGCGTGCCGGGGCACTGGGCGCGCAACTGAAGTCGAGCTGACCGCCCCTTTGAAGGCACGCGGGCCACCCTGGCCGGCCCGCGTGCCTTGATTTGCTTCAGGGCGGGGGCCGCTGCACACTTCGCGCAATTTCCTCAGGGATCACCTGGGGCGCGGGGGCAGCGAACGCATGAGAAGCAGACGATGGGCCCTTACCCTGACCGGGCTCTTTCTCTCGGGGGGCGTGCTGGGCGCCGCGACGCCGACGGCCTTTACGCTCACCAGCAGCACCTTCAGCGACGGCGGCACGCTGGCCGCCGCGCAGGTCTTCAACGGCTTCGGCTGCCAGGGCGGCAACCTGTCCCCGCAACTGAGCTGGAGTCATGCGCCGGCCGGCACCCAGAGCTTCGCGCTCCTGGTGCACGACCCGGATGCGCCGACCGGCAGTGGCTGGTGGCACTGGGTGGTCTACAACATTCCGGGCAGCGTAAGCTCGCTGGCCGCAGGCGCCGGGGACGCCCAGAAGAACCTCCTGCCACCGGGCAGCGTTCAGGGGCGCACCGACTTCGGCACGACCGGTTACGGCGGCCCCTGTCCGCCGCCGGGCAAGCCGCACCACTATCATTTCCGGCTGTACGCGCTGAAGGTTGCCAAGCTCGACCTGCCGGCGGACGCCACCGCGGCCTTCGTGGCTTTCAACGTGCACGCCCAGTCACTCGGCAGCGCGGAGCTGACGGGGTTGTATGGCCGTTAGCCCCCGGGAGCGCCGGCCCGCCCTGTGGCCGTACCTGGTCATGCCGTTGATCGTGCTGGCGGCCTTCTACACCCTCTACCGCGTACACCAGCGCCCCGGGCCGATGGCCCCGGCTCCGAGCACCGCACCCACCCCCGGCCAGGACGGCTGAGCCCTCAGAGGGGGCCTTAAGTCGTGCGGCCGCTGGCGCCTCCCGGTCGGCGCCGCTAGCATAGCCGCCCCGCAAAACCGGGCCTTTTTCCGAAGGCCCCGCACCCGTCGGTGGTTGCCCCCTCATGCCTCGTCCCGCCCGCAAGACCGCAGCTCCCAAGCCCCGCACCGCCGCCTCCCGCCGGCGCCCCGCGCGCATCCCCAAGGTCGGCTTCGTGAGCCTGGGATGCCCCAAGGCCCTGGTGGATTCCGAACGCATCCTCACGCAGCTGCGCGCGGAAGGGTACGAAGTGGCCCCGACCTATGAAGCCGCCGACGTCGTGGTGGTGAACACCTGTGGTTTCATCGACGCCGCGGTGGACGAGTCCCTGGACGCGATCGGCGAAGCCCTCGACCGCAACGGGCGCGTGATCGTCACCGGCTGCCTGGGTGCGCGCCCGGAGCGCATCCTCGAGCGCCACCCCCGCGTCCTCAAGGTCACCGGTCCCCACGCCTACGAGGAAGTACTGGGCGCGGTGCACCAGCACCTGCCGCCGCAGCACGACCCGCACCTCGACCTGGTGCCACCGCAGGGCGTGCGGCTGACGCCGCGGCACTACGCGTACCTGAAGATCTCGGAAGGGTGCAACAATCGCTGCAGCTTCTGCATCATCCCGGCCATGCGCGGGCGGCTGGCGAGCCGCCCGATCGGCGAGGTGCTGCGCGAGGCCGAACGCCTCGCGCACGCCGGCGTCCGGGAACTGCTGGTCATCTCCCAGGACACCAGCGCGTACGGGGCGGACCTGCGCTACGCGCGCGACCGCTGGCGTGAGCGTGAGTACGAGACGCGCTTCATCGACCTGGCCCAGGCGCTGGCGGAACTCAAGGTCTGGGTACGCCTGCACTACGTGTATCCGTACCCGCACGTCGATGCCGTCATGGCGCTCATGGCGGAAGGCGGCGTGCTGCCCTACCTCGACATCCCGTTCCAGCACGGCAGCCCGTCGGTGCTCAAGCGCATGCGCCGCCCGGCACACGCGGAAGACACCCTCGCGCGCATCGCCACATGGCGGCGCGACTGCCCGCAGCTGACGCTGCGCAGTACGTTCATCGTGGGATTCCCGGGCGAGACGGAAGAAGAGTTCGAGGAGCTTCTCGACTGGCTCGATGAAGCGCAGCTCGACCGGGTGGGCTGCTTCAAGTACTCCCCAGTGGAGGGCGCGAGCGCCAATGCGCTCGCCCATCACGTGCCGCCCGAGGTGCAGGAGGAGCGTTACGCGCGCTTCATGGAACGCGCGGCCGCCATCAGTGCCGAGCGCCTGAGCCTGCGCATCGGCCGGCGCGAGCGCGTGCTGATCGATGAGGTCAACGGCGACGAGGCCATCGCGCGCAGTGCCGCGGAGGCGCCGCAGATCGACGGCGTGGTGCGGATCGCGGGGGCCGCGGGGCTCAGGGCCGGCGAATTCACCGAGGTGGAGATCGTGGCGGCGGACGCCTACGACCTGGCCGGCCGCCGGGTCTCCTGATCGGAGCCGGCGGCCGGCCGGTTCAGGTCCTCGAGTCGCTTACGAGCCCATGCCGAGGGACTTCATGATCTCGGCAGCCTTGTCCCTGACAGCCTGGGCCTTGGCCATGGCGCCGGTGTAGTCCCCGGAAGTCGCCGCGGCAGTGGCATCCGCCCAGGTCGCCTTGATCGAGTCCAGGCCCGACTTGGCGGCGGCGAGCGAATCCTTCGAGATGTTGGCCGGCAGGTGGTGGGACTTGGAGAGCACCTCCACCTTGGTCTGGATGGCCTCGACCATCTTCGGCGTGTCGGTGCTCACCGAGCTCCACGCATCCTTCGCCTTCGACAGCGCTGCCTCGGCGTCCGCGGCCTTGGCGGCTGCCGCATCCTTCAGGCTGCCAATCGCGGCGGTGATCGCCGGCGCCGCGGCGAGCACGGCCTTGTAGTCACCCTTGGCGAGTGAGTCCTTGGCGCTCGCGATCTGCGCCTGCACGGCGGCGTACTGGTCGGGGACGTACTTCTGGGCCTGATCCGCGACGGCGCTGAGCGCGGTCTCGGCACTGGCGACCGCCTGTTCGGCCGGTCCCTTCTGGCTGGCGCAGGCGACGAGCAGCATCGCCATCATGGCCCCGAGCACCCATGCAAATTGCTTCTTCATGTTCGACATCCTCTTATTGCGTGTGAGTAACCCCGATCGACGGGGCTGATTTCAGGGAATCTTCAGTTTCTGGCCGGGAAAGATCTTGTTGGGATCCTTAAGAACGTCCCGGTTCGCCTGGAAGATCTGGTTGTACAGCGACGGGTCGCCATAGTACTTCTGCGCGATCTTCGAGAGCGTATCGCCGGCTACGACGACGTGTACCTGCGTGTACGGGTTATCGCCCGTCGGGGGGGTGTCTGCCATGGTGTCCTCCACGAGTTCGATCAGTGGGTGCCGTGCCTTCGAGCCCTCTGACGCGTGCGCGGCCGCTCTGATTTGGACCGATTTCAGCCCTGTTAGTTTTGGCGCAACGCAACGCGGCACCGTCCCTGAGGCCGCGACTGTCAGAGGGTAACACGAAGCGCTGCCTGAGCCATCACCGTGAGCGTTGCCGGAGCCTTCGGGGCCATGGGCGAGAGAGGCCGGCGCGAACGCGCGCCGCGATGCCCAAGCTTCAGCGGCACTGTTGTATTAAGGACGGCCGGTCAGCTGCGCGCACGGGCCGGCGCGCTCGCGCCCGGAGTCACGCAGCGCCCCCTCACCGCGTCGTCGACACTCGAATAGTCGAGCGCCCCCTCCTCGAGCTGGCGCACGTGCGCCCGCGCGAGCGCATCGCGCGCCTCGTCCTTCAGGCGGGCTACGCGCAGCGTGCCGCCGCGGGCGGTGAACCAGCCGCAGAACTCGCTCAGGGTTTCCAGCGCCGTGCTGTCGAGGTCGGGGGATTCCTCGAGGCTCAGGATGAGGAGCAGTGCCTTCGGCTTCGCGAGCACCTGCTCCCGGATCTGGTTGAATATCGATTCCGCGTTGGCGAAGAACAGCGGCTCCTCCGGACGCAGCACGAGCATCGCAGGGTCGGTGAGCGCCTCAGGGAAGCGCGCGACGTTCACGTAGTCGTGCTCCCCGACCCGTCCGAGCACCGACAGGCGCGGCTGCGCGAGCGAGCGCAGCAGCATGCCGATGCTGAACGCGATTGCCGCGAGCAACCCGTTCACCACCCCGAACAGCAGCACCGCCAGCACGGCGGCGAGTGCGATGAGGCGGTCGCGGTGCCAGCGCACGTAGTTGCTGAACACGCCCGGGCGCAGCGACTTGCTCACCGCGTGGATCACGATGGCCGCGAGCACCGGCTCCGGGATGCGCTCGATGAAGGGCAGGAACAGCACCACCAGCACCAGGACCACCGCCGCCGCGATCAGTCCCGCGGCGCGCGTGCGCGCGCCCGCGGCATCGTTGGCGGAAGTCCCCGAGTAGCCGGCACCGACCGGCGTCCCCTGGAAGAGGCCCGAGACCACGTTCGCGATCCCTAAGGCGATGAGGTCGCGGTTGGGCTGCACCGGCTGGTCGTGGCGCAACGCGAAGGTGCGGATCGAGCTGTACGACTCAGCGAACAGGATGAAGAGGAGCGCCAGCGAGAACGCCACGAACTGCATCCAGTGCACGCCCTCGGGCAGGAAGAAGTGCGGGATCACGATCTTGAGGGCGAGGGTGCCGGTCAGTGCCACGCCGTGGGTAGCCAGCATCCCGGAGGCGGCGATGCTGGCGACGATCACGACCAGCGCCCCCGGGATGCGCGGTGCGCGCTCAAGGAGGAACAGGCCTGCGAGGGCGGCGAGCCCGCAGGCGAGGCTCGGCACCTGCCAGGCCGAAGTACCGCGGCCGATCTCGGCGAGGAGCGGGAAGAAGCTCGTGGCGTGGGTCGCAAGTCCCACGATGTGCGGCCACTGTTTCACCGCGATCACGAGCGCGAGCCCGAAGGCATAGCCGCGCAGCACGGGCCGCGCGATCAGGGAGGAGAAGGTCCCGAGCCGCAGCGTACCGGCGAGCACGAAGGCGATGCCCGCGCCGACGACCAGGATCGAGGCGTAGCCGACGCGCGTCGCGACGTCGCCCGCTCCCAGGTTGATGAGCGCCGAGGCCAGCACCGCGGCCGAGGACGAGGTCGCAGTGACGATCGCAAAGGGGCTGCGCCCGAGGAGCCCATAGCAGGCAAGGCCTGCAAAGAGCGCGATTACCCCCGCCTGGGGCGGGAGGCTCGCAAGCCCCGAGTAGGCGACCGCCTCGGGCAGGAGCAGGCCCGCGATCGAGAGCCCGGCGAGCACATCGGCGCCGAGCGGGGAACGCTCAGAAATGGCGGACATCGGGCCATCATAGGATGTACCTGCAACCGGCCGCCATATTTTTCAACGACTTAGGGTTCCGGCGAGGTCGCGCGGCGTGCCCCGGCACGCGGGCAAACCGTCGTCCTACTCGACCGTGACACTCTTGGCGAGGTTGCGCGGCTGATCGACGTCAGTGCCCTTGAGGATCGCGGCGTGGTAGGCGAGCAGCTGCAGCGGGATGGTATAGACCACCGGCGCCTGCACGTAGGTCACGTGGCGCGGCATCTCGATGACGGTCACGCCGTCGCTGGACTTTATCCCGGCCTCCGGGTCGGCGAACACGATCAGCTCGCCACCCCGTGCGCGCACTTCCTGGAGGTTCGACTTGAGCTTCTCCAGGAGGTCGTTGTTGGGGGCCACGGTCACGACCGGCATGTCCGCATCCACCAGCGCCAGCGGCCCGTGCTTGAGCTCGCCGGCCGGGTACGCCTCGGCGTGGATGTAGGAGATCTCCTTGAGCTTGAGCGCCCCTTCCATCGCGATCGGGTAGAGCGCGCCGCGGCCGAGGAACAGTGCGTGGTGCTTGTCGGCGAAGCGCTCCGCCAGGCGGTGGATCACGGGGTCGAGCTCGAGCGTCTTCTCCACCAGCGCCGGCAGCTCGATGAGACGCGTCACGAGCCCGCGCTCGCGCTCGGCATCCGCACCATGGTGGCGCGCCAGGGCGACCACCAGCATGTTGAGCGCGGCCAGCTGCGTCGTGAAGGCCTTGGTGGAGGCGACCCCGATCTCGGGGCCCGCGCGGGTGAGCATGACCAGCTCGGACTCGCGCACCAGCGAGCTCTCCGGGACGTTGCAGATGGCGAGCGAGGACAGATACCCGGACTGCTTCGCCAGGCGCAGCGCCGCCAATGTGTCCGCGGTTTCGCCCGACTGCGAGATGGTGACGAACAGCGAGTTCGCCGGCACCAGCGGGTTGCGGTAGCGGTACTCGCTGGCGATGTCCACGGCGCACGGGATCTTGCAGATCTGCTCGATGAAATAGCGGGCCACGGTCGCCGCGTGGTAGCTCGTGCCGCAGGCGACGATGTGCACGTTCTGGGTGCGCTTGAACACCTCGGTCGCCGCGGGCCCGAAGGCCGCCTCCAGCAGGCGCCCGTTGGCGACACGCTCGGAGAGCGTGTCGGCGATGGCGCGTGGCTGCTCGTGGATCTCCTTGAGCATGTAGTGCTGGTACTGCCCCTTCTCGGCGGCATCGGCGGACAGCTCACTCTCGCGGATCGCGCGCTCGGCGCTGTTGCCGTCGCCGTCGATGACGCGCACCGACGTGCGGCGCACTTCGGCGACGTCGCCCTCCTCCAGGAAGATGAAGCGCCGGGTCACGGGCAGGAGCGCGGCGACGTCGGAGGCGACGAAGTTCTCGTCCGCCCCCAGGCCGATCACCACCGGGCAGCCCTCGCGCGCGAGGATCAGGCGCTCCGGCTCGTGCTCGCTCACCACCACCAGCGCATAGGCGCCCTCGAGCTCGGCGACCGTGGCGCGTACCGCCTTGAACAGGTCGCCGACGGTCTTCAGGTGGTAGTGGACGCGGTGCGCGATGACCTCGGTGTCGGTCTCGGAGGTGAAGGTATAGCCGCGGCGCTCCAGGTCGGAGCGCAGCTCCTCGTGGTTCTCAATGATGCCGTTGTGGACGATCGCCAGCCCGTCGCGGGAGATGTGGGGGTGGGCGTTGCGCTCGCTCGGCACGCCGTGCGTCGCCCAGCGGGTGTGCGCGATGCCGATCTTGCCGTGGGTCGGGGACTGGACCAGGGCCTCGTCCAGCTTGCCGACCTTGCCCACCGTGCGCAGGCGCGTCAGGTGCTTGGAGCCGTTGAGGACGGCGATGCCGGCCGAGTCGTAGCCGCGGTATTCCAGGCGCTTCAGTCCCTCCATGAGGATGGGGACGACATCACGCTCGGCGACTGCTCCGACAATTCCACACATGCTGCTGGATCCTTAGCCTCTGGCGGGGGCCCGTTTCGGCTCAACTTTCCGGGAAGTTTGCCTTAATCCGGGCGGAAAACCCTGATTTCACTCACAAAAGTGGCGATTGCTCCGGGGAGGCGGCGTCCTTAGGGGCCGTAGGGGCCGTACGGGCCGATGCCGCGCCCGGGCGCCATTATATAAGAGTGAGAGTTAACCCCCGCCTTCGGGGTTCCGGGGAACCCGGCGGAAGCTCCTGAAGGCCGTTTCCGACCCCTAGAAGGCGCCCCGGAGCGAGATAAGCAGCAGGGTGGCGAGGGTCGAGAACTGGAGCAGACGGCGGCTGCCCAGGAGCGGGGTGCGCCCGATGATGATCTCGCAGGCGTACATGAGCACGGCTGCGAACAGCACCGCCTCGACGACCTGCCGGGAATTGACCGCGATGCTGCCGAAGACCGCCAGCGCCGCCACCCCGCACACGATCAGGTAGTCGGTCGGGGTCGACCCGAAGCGCTGCTCGGTGCCGAAGCGCACGTACAGCACGACTGCGAGTGCCAGCACCACGATCAGTCCCGTGATCACGGTCTGCAGGCTCTGCGGCACGGCCTCCGGGTGGCTGATGAGGAGGTAGGCCGGAAACATCGCGGTCGCGTAGATGGCCAGGCGCAAGAGCGCCGGCTGCAGGGACTTCGGCCACAGGAGCTGTGCGGCAGGCACGAGCGCCAGGAGCGCCGCGGTCGCGGCGAAGTCCGACGGGATGTGCGCCACCCACAGGGCGCTCAGCACCATCAGCACTGGCGTCAGGAGCGTGATGACGCGCAGCGGGCCCTTGAGCAGCGCCGGGCTCGCCTTGATGCGAGCCACCAGGCTCGAAAGCCGCGAGGGCGCCCCACGTGCGCGGCCGACGCGCCAGCGGGTGCGCTCGCCGAGGTACAGGGCGCCGAAGAGGCCCGCGATCGCGAGCGCGTAGATCCCGGCAACCGTGTAGTCGGACTCGTAGCGCGCCAGCACGCCACTCACCACCAGCACCGCCTGGAGGGAATAGATGATCACCACGGTCTCGTAGTGGTCGAACCCGAGATCCATCAGGCGGTGGTGCACGTGGTTGCGGGTGGCCTGGAACCAGTTCATCCCGCCGCGGATGCGCTGGTAGAACACGGCCAGGATGTCGGCGATCGGCACCCCGAGGATCAGGAGCGGCAGCGCGGCACTGACGGCCGTGTTCGCGACCTGCGTGAGGTAGATCACCAGGAACCCGAGCGTGAAGCCCAGCACCTGGCTGCCGCAGTCGCCCATGAAGACGTAGGCGGGATGGCTGTTGTAGCGCAGAAAGCCGACGATTCCGCCCATGGCCGCGAGCGCAATGCTCAGGATCAGCGGGCTGTCGGAGATGTAGCCGAGGATCGCGAGCGCAGCGAGGCTGAGGATGGACTCACCGCCGGCGAGCCCGTCGAGCCCGTCGGAATGGTTGATGGCGTTGATCACGCCGACGAGCGCGAAGATCGTGAACGGCTTGCCGACTGCGGCCGGCAGCGTGACGTCCAGGAACGGTACGTGGGAGACCCACAGGTCCCCGTATAGCACCACCACCCCGGCGGCGAGCAGCTGGCCTGCGAACTTGGGCCAATGGCTGATGGTGCGGGCATCGTCCCACACCCCGAACACGAACAGCGTGAAGGTGCCGATGAGGAAGGACTGCGCGAGCGGCTCGAAGCGGGCCGCCAGCAGGAGCGGCAGGATCATGCCCGCCGTGATGCCCCAGCCCCCCACGCGCGGTATCGGCACTGCGTGCACCTTGCGCGGGTCGGGCAGGTCGACCAGCCCGAGGCGTGGGGCGAAGTGGCGCACGATCGGGATGACCAGCATGCTGACCGCGATCGCGAGCGTGAGCTGGAAGAACGGGTTCATGATCAGTCGGGCAGGTAGTGCTTCAGTTCGGGCAGCGCGCGGGCCGCGAACGCGGCGAGCCGGGCATCCCCGTCGGCGGCAGGCTCGTTCTCGGCGAGCGGTGTGATCAGGCGCACCAGCGCCCCGTCGGTGCGGTTGCGCGTGAGGGCATCGCGCAGCAGGTACCACTTCACCTTGTACTCGCTGGTGATGTCGCGCCCACGCTCTTGGAACCAGTAGTAGACGAGCTGCCGGCTCGTGCCCTGCTGCACGATCGCGCGGTTGACCTGAAGTGCGCCGAATCCCCCCGGCACGGCGGCCAGCGGATATACGCCGAAATCCAGCATGCGCCATCCACCCCCGGGCAGGCAGGAGCGCGGCGAATGCGCCGACTCACCCGTGCGCTGGGACGCATAGTAGGCGACGTAGAGGTTGACCGGGGCCGCGGCGAGCATCGCCGGCGCACCGGCGTCCGCCGGCAGCGAGAAGTCCGCGAGCACGTAGTCATCGAGCTTCAGCGTGTCGAGGTAGACCGACTCGAGTGCCTGGCGGCGGCCGTGGTAATCGCCGAGCTGCAGGGGGAACTCCGCGAAATCCGACCGGGCCGGCCGCACCTCGACCCGCTGCGGCAGCGCCCGGGCCGGGAACACCGCCACCAGGAGCAGTACCAGGGCGGCGATCGCAGGGGGTGAAAGCCGCGCGCCGCCTGCCTGACGGGCACCGCCCTGTGCCTCGACCACCTCGAGGGCGAACACGTCGCGGAAGCGGCGGCCATCGCCGCTCAGGCGCAACAGCAGCCATGCCTCGAGCAGCAGCACCGCAAGGCATGCCATGAACACCACCCAGCCCTCGAACTGGTGCAGGAATCCTTCTGCCTGCTCCGGGCCGTAGCGGTCGACCAGCACGCCGATGATGCCGATGCGCAGGCTGTTCATGAGGAGCGTGATGGGGACCGTGGACAGGAACAGGAGCCAGCGCATCCAGCGCCGGCCGCGGAACAGGTAGGCGATGATCACCCCGAGCGTCATGAGCGGGAACAGGTAGCGCAGGCCGCTGCAGGCCTCCGCGACCTGCAGCTTGAAGCTGCCGAGGTCGATGACGTTGCCTTCGAGGAAGACGCTCACGCCGCACAGCCGGATGAAGGCGACCCCGAGCTGCGAGGACCACAGCTGCAGCTGCGAGGACAGGTTGTAGTAGAAGAAGTTGGGGATCGGGTTCATGAGCAGCAGCAGCGCCAGCGGCACCAGCGCGATCCGGAACGCCGGCCAGCCCAACATCGCCCACGCCGCGCCCATCAGCACCAGCACGAACGCGTAGGCATCGATGGTGGTGATGGAAGCGAGCATGCCGACGAAATAGATCGCAAGGCCCGCCACCAGGAGCGCGACGCCGGCCCACGAGCCGTGCCAGCCGGCCGCCGTGAAGGCCGCGCGCCGCTGCCACAGGAGGTAGGCACTGATCACCGGCACCAGGAAGCCATGGCTGTATTCCTCGCGGTGCCAGGCATCGAAGAGGTACACGAAGGTATTCGCGAACAGCGCGACCAGGAGCAGCGCGCCACAGCCGAACAGCAGCCAGGTCCCGGGTAGCGGCCTGAAACGCTGCACCGGCGGGGGCTGCGCGATCTCGTGCATGACCCGGTGCTCCCTAGCCGGCCGCGCGGACCGTCGGCACGTGCTGGCCGAGCTGCTGCTCGATGCAGTCGCGGAACTGGTGCATGAAGCGCTCCGGGCTGAAGCGCAGGGCCTGCGCGCGGATGTCGGCGGAGCTGAAGCGCGCCGCGCGCCGCTCGAAGCTGGCGATCCCCTCTGCCAGCGACTCGGAGGTCTGCTCCGGGTACAGCACCCCGCAGCGCCCGTCGATGACGGATTCGCTGACACCCCCCTTGCCGTAGGCGATCACGGGCGTGCCGCAGGCCATCGCTTCCACCGGCGCGATCCCGAAGTCCTCGAGCGCCGCATACAGGTACGCGCGGGCGCGCTGCAGGTGTTCGCGGACCACCGCATCGGGCTGGTAGCCCAGGAACTTCACGTTGGGACCGGCGATGGCCTTGAGGGACTTAAGTTCCGGGCCGTCGCCGATCACGACCAGCTGACGGTCGGGGAGGCGCGCGAAGGCCTCGACCATCAGGCGCGTGCATTTGTAGGGCACCAGACGTGACACGCTCAGGTAGAAGTCGCCGCGCTCCCCGCCACCGGGGTGGAAGTAGTCGGTGTCCACGGGCGGATGCACGACCAGCGACTCGCGGCGGTAGATCTTCCAGATACGCCGCGCGATGAAGTCGGAGTTGGCGATGAAGACGTCGACGCCGTTGGCCGTGCGTACGTCCCACAGGCGCAGCTCGTGCAGCAGGCGGCGCGTGAGAAAGCCGCCCACTCCGTGCTCGAGGCCATGCTGCCTGAGGTACTGGTGCTGCAGGTCCCAGGCGTAGCGCATCGGGGAATGCACGTAGCTCACGTGCGTCTGGTCGGGACCCGTGAGCACGCCCTTGGCGACGCAGTAGGAGCTCGAGATCACCAGGTCGAACCCCGACAGGTCGAAGGACTCGACCGCGAGTGGCATCCACGGCAGGTAATGGCGGTAGAAGCGCCGTGCCAGCGGGGCGCGCTGCAGGAACGAGGTGTGCACCGGATGCCCGGCCAGGAAGCCGCGCTCGGCAGCCGGCAGGAAGTCCACGAGCGTGAACACCTCCGCCTGCGGATAGCACTGCAGGATGCGGGCAAGCACGCGTTCCGCCCCGCCGTTGACGACCAGCCAGTCGTGGATGACGGCGACCCGGGGGACGCGGCTTGTTGGAATTGTTGCTTTGGGAAGGATGGCGGCCGCGCCTTGCGCTCAGTCCCTTATGCTACGGGCCGGCGCATTACAGATGCATGACGCAGGTGTTTCGGGAAGGTTTAAGCGCGCAGCAGCTCGGCGTAAAGGGCCTCGCTGTGCCGCGCGGAGCGCTCCGCGGTATAGCGCTCCAGGACGTCGCGACGGCCGGCGGCGGCGAGTGCACGCGCCCGCCCGGGTTCGGCTAGCACGGCGACCAGCATGCGCGCGAGCGCCCCGGGGTCCCCGCCGGGCACGAGCAGCCCGTTGCGGCCGCTCTCGATGATCTCGCTGGCTCCGCCCCCCTCGGTGGCGATGACCGGCAGCTCGGCGGCGAGCCCCTCGATGATCACCTGCCCGAAGGGCTCGGGGATGCGGCTCGCGTGCACCAGTACGTCGAGGCTCCTGAGGAGCGGCGGCACCTCGCGGAAGCCGAGGAACTGGACCGAATCCGAAAGGCCGAGTTCGTCGACGAGGCCGCGCAGCTCGCGCTCGTAGGCGTCCTCGGCGAACAGGGCCGAGCCCACGATCACGAACTGCGCCCGGACTCCGCGCCGCAGGACCTCGGCGGCGGCACGGATGAACACGTCCTGCCCCTTCCAGGGTGCAAGACGCCCGATCATGCCCACGCGCGGCACTGCGTTGTGGCGTTCCGGGCTCCAGCATTCCTCCAGGTACTCGCGCGTCAGCCCGCAGCTGATCACCTGCGCGCGGCCGCCCGCTCCGAGGCGCAGGGCCGCGAGCGTGCTCTGCGAGTTGGCGACGATGCGGTCCGGTGCCCAGCGCGCGAGGCTCCGCAGCGCGAACACCGCGAACCGCGGCAGGTAGCGGCTGTCGATCCGGTCGTGTACGTGCCAGATCAGCGGCAGCGCGGCACGGCGCGCGGCAAGTGTCCCGTAGATGTCCGCCTTCAGCGAGTTCGAGTAGATGAGATCGATACGGTGGTCGACCGCGAAGCGCGCCACCTCTCGGGCGTAGGCCCAGAGCTTGTGCACCGTGCGCAGCTTCCTAAGGCTGCCGGAAAGATTCAGGGTGTCCTTGCGCACCTCACGCACCGCGGGGTCGAGCGGCAGGACGTGCGTCTCGATGCCGGCGCGCCGCAGCTGTTCTTCGAGGAGGCCGCGCTCGGCGAGCAGCACCAGCGGGGTCACCTTGCCGCGGTCGAGGGCCGTGAGCAGGCGCAGCAGCGCAAGCTCGGCACCTCCCGGCTGGGCGGTGTGGTCGAGGTACAGCACGCGCATCGGCCGTGCGGGGGTCACGCGACCGCCTTGAGGGCGCGTCCCGGTGCGAGCCCGTAGACCCCCAGCACCTCGCGCGCAATGACCGCCCAGTCGAAGTTCTCGCGTGCGTACCGCTGGCAGGCCGTCATTCCGGGCAGGGCCTGCGGGTTCAGGAGCGCCGCGGGTAGCGCCCGCGACAGCGACATCGCGTCGTGTCCCGGCATGACGAGACCGGGGTCGAGGCCGGCGACGGCTTCCGGGAGGCCGCCGACCGGGGTCACCAGCACGGGCGTGCCGGCGGCAAGGGACTCGATCGCGGCGAGGCCGAAGCCCTCGAGCGCCACCGAGGGCATGACGCTCAGGTCAGCGGCGCGGTACCACAGCGGCAGCTCGGCGTCTGCCACGAAGCCTGCGAGCCGCACGTGGTCCTGAAGTCCGCGCTCGCGCACCCGCGACTCGAGTTCGGCGGCCAGGGCGCCGCGCCCGGCCACGACGAGCAGTACCTCGGGAACCTGCGCCCGCACGGCGGCCATGGCATCGATCAGGTTCTCCAGTCCCACGCGCCGCACCAGCCGGCGCACGGTCAGGACGAGCGGCCGGTCGTTCGGGAGCCGCAGGCGCTCGCGCGCCGTGCGCCGGGACTCATCGACCGCAAAGGCCGCCGCATCCACGCCGCCCGGCACGATGCTCACCTTGTCGGCGGGCACGCGGTAGTCGCGCACCAGGAGTTCGCGGAAGGCGCCCGAGAGCACGATGAAGCGGTCGGGCCTGCGGTAGACCCAGCGCTCCAGGGCGCGCTTGGCACCGACGGTGAGCGCCTGCTCGCGCTCCGCGTGCGACTCGCGCGCCCACGGCCCGTGGAAGTGGAAGACGAACGGCCGCTCGCCGAGCAGGTCGAGCGCGGGGAAGGCGTACAGCGCGAAGTGGGCCGCCACGACGGAATCCGGATGTGAACGCAGGAATGCAGCGACGCCGCAGCGGGCCCCGCCCAGGCGCGCAAGCAGTGAATCCGAGCGCTGCGCGAACCGCGACACGTCCGTCGGCATGTCCGGCGCGGGGGCCGCGGCCACCAGTCCCCGGACGTCGGTGCCGCCGCGCCTGAGCGCCTCGAGGAGTCCCGCGTAATAGCGGTTGAGGCCGCCCGGCTCCTCGCTGAACCACCCCATTCCGATCTGAAGTACCGCGGCCATCTGCTTCTGGTGCCCCTTCCCGGGGGACGTGTGGCTTCCGCGCGGAGCGTAAGACACGAAGATGACACCCGTTTTGCAGTGGTCGCGAGATGGGTGTGCGGTTGAGAAGGTCACGGTCGCTACGTATTCTCGGGAGCAAATAACTCCCAAGACCGAACTTCCTCCCCATGGACCTGACGACCTTCGCCAACCGCTTTGGCACCGACAAGGGCACGATTTCGCAGGCCGCGCACGGCTATACGGCCGTCTACGACCTGTTGTTCGCGGGCCGCCGCAACGAGTCGGTCAACATCCTGGAGATCGGGCTGTCGACCGGTGGCCCGGAGCTCGGGCGTTCCGCCGACCGGAAGGTAATCGATGCGCCTTCCATACGCATGTGGCACGAGTTCTTCCCCAAATCGAGCCTCTATGGCCTCGACATCTCCGATTTCTCGCAGATGCAGACCGACTGGCTGTCATTCGTGCGCGCCGACTGCGGCGACGCGCAGCAGCTGGAGAAGGTGGCGAACTTCGGCACGCAGTTCGACATCATCGTCGACGACGGCTCGCATGCCTCCTACCACCAGCAGCTCACCATGGTGACGCTCTTCAAGTTCCTGCGCCCGGGCGGCCTCTACATCATCGAGGACCTGGACTGGCAGCCGATGCACCTGGAGCGCTCGCTGCCGGCGGTGCCCGACACCACCGCGCAGCTGCGCAATTTCGTCACGAACTTCGAGTTCATCCCCAGCGAGGGCATCGCGGACAGCAAGTGGCGCTCGGTGGCCGCCGACATCCGCAACATTGTGCTCCTGGACGATGACGAGCTGTTCGGCATGCGCCGCATGTACAACCGTCGTGAGCAGCTGACGGCCGATACGTCGCACTACTACGAGCAGTCGGCCGGGCGCCGCCTCGGGTCACGGGGCTACCTGCGGCGCGTGAAGGAAACCTCGGCGCAGCTGTCGCGGGCACTGGTCGGCGGCTTCGGGCCCGCGCAGCGCTCGCGCGTGAAGCTGGCGCTGATTCACAAGTTCGGCTGACCGTCCGGGACGCCGGTCGGCGAGCGCACCAGGAACGTCCGGATGCGCTCCCCCGGCGCCACCAGCCACTCGCCCGCATCCACGTCCAGGAGCGTCGCCGCCACCTCGACATCAAACGGCGGCGCGTCCAGGAACACCGCCGAACCGTCGTAGATCCGGACGTCCTCGCCGCAGGGCTTGTCGAGGTTCAGGGCCCTGACGTTGCTGCTCGCGGGATAGTGTTCAGTGACCAGCACGTAGGGGTACTGGCGCGTGTTGGCGAGCACCCGGGAGATCTGGGCGTTGGAGAGGTGCTGCAGCACCTGGCGCACCAGGCACAGCTCCGCCTGCGGCAGGCGCTCCTCGATGATGTTCATGCACTGGAAGCGCACCCGCTCGCTGCCGTAGAGGCGCCGGTTGGTCTCGATGAGGTCCGGGACGATGTCGACGCCGGTGTAGCGCAGGCCCTCGCGCTGCAGGGACCGCGCGACCCGGAAGTCGCCGCAGCCCAGGTCTACGACGCTGCGGATGCCGTGCGCCCGGATGAACTCGTTGACCGTCTGCGCGTAACGGCGGGCGTGTTCCTCGGTTGAGCCGCTGCCGGAGTGCAGTTCACCCTGCTCGCCGCCCCAGCGGTTGCGCCGGTAGATGTCGCTGAAGATCTCGTCCACCTCGCGCGTCCGGTTGCGCTTGCGCAACCGGTTGATGCGGTGCCGCCGCCAGAGCGTCTTGAGCTCCTCCGGCGCGATGCGGGACAGCCCTGATCGTAAGCTCGAGAGATTCATGAGGTGACACGCTCGCGGTGCGGGGTTTCGGGGACCCGGGACGCTGGGCGCGCCCCGGCAGGCTGCGCCTGCAGTTCTTCGTAGAGTTCCAGGTAGCGGTCTGCCATCACGCGCCAGGAATTGCGCATCGCGATGCGCCGCGCCTCCGCGCCCATGGCGGCGAGGCGCCGCGGATCGCGCAGCAGCTGGTTGAGCGCCTGCCGCAGGGCCTGGGCGTCCTCCGGATCCTCGAGCAGCATGGCGGCATCCGGGGTCAGGAGTTCAGCACCCCCGGTGTGGCGCCCGACCACCAGGGGCAGGCCGCTCGCGGCCGCTTCCAGCAGGACCAGCGAACAGGCCTCGTAGCGGGACGGGAACACGAACACGTCGGCCGCCCGCATCAGGGCCGGTATGTCGCGCCGGTAGCCGAGGAATACGCACTTGTGTTCGATGCCGAGGTCGCGCGCCATGCGCAGGTACGGGCTGCCGGTGGCATCCCCTGCCACCGCGAGTGTCGCCCCCTCCACGCCCGTCATCGCGTGCAGCAGGGTGTCGAGGTTCTTGCGCGGCGTGCGCAGGTCGCCGGCGAACAGCAGGAGTGGGCCCTGCGGCAGGCCGAGCGCCGCACGGTCGGGGCTGCCGGGCTGGAATTCCAGGGCGTCCACCCCGTTCACGATCACCCGGATGTTCGCAGGTTCCAGGCCAGTTGCGACCAGCTCGTCCCGAACCTGTGAGGAGACCGCGACGACGCGCCGCGCGTGACGGTAGCTCCAGGCCTCGAGCCATCTGCCGCATGCGGTATAGATGAATTGATACAGGCCGTAGGGGTCCTTGCGGACACGGAACGTGTGAAAGCGTGACCTGAGCCAGGCGGCATGCACGAAGTGCGCGCTGGAGACATCGACGGCGCTCCAGGCGACGAAGCCGTTGCCGTGCACGACATCGAGGCTCGCGCGGTGGGCACGCAGCCAGCGACCCGCCTTCAGGGCGAACACCTGGTTGCGTACCAGGGCCGTCGGCCAGCGCCCCACCGACAGGATCACCGGTCGGGCGCGCGGATGCGCGGCGAGCTCCGGGGCGATCTCGGCGGCGACCAGCCACACCACGTGACCGGCCGCGAGCGCCGCCTGTGCGATCTCGTGATTGACCCGTCCCTGGCCATCGCCGCGGGCGAATTTATGGGTGACCAGTGCCAGGTGCACGTCTGGAACTCCGGCCGCGCTCGTCGGCGAGGCGGTCCATCGAGCCAATGTAGAACCAGATGATTGCAGCAATTGAATACTCGCCCCCGATCAGCCAGGAGCCGAGGGTGGACACGAGCACGCCCAGGGCCATCAGGGCCGCCGGGCGCCGCGTGCGGCCCCACCAGCGCGCTGCCCGCAGGAGTGCCGTAGCCACGATGGCGAGATACAGGAGTCCCCCGATCAGCCCGAGGGACAGCATCACGTTGGAGAAATCCACCTCGGAATTTATGGTCTGGCCGCCGTACTTGTCCGCCGCGCGCGTGGAGGCCCCGAGCCCGCGGCCCGCCGGGTTGCTCAGGCCGGCCGCCAGCCCATCACGGATCATCTGCAGGTGCCCGGTGGCGGTCGACTTGTCCTGGTTGCCGGGGTCGAGGAGGCCCTCGACTTGGCGGTTCACCAGTGGGGCGATGCGCGAGCCGAAGGCCTGGTTCTGCAGGAAGAGCAGCAGTCCCAGGCCGAGGCCGGCCCCCAGGGCCGCCGCCACCACGAAGCGTGGCGCCCACTTAGCGGGAGTTGCGGCCCTGACCGACCACAGCACGGCAGTGGCCAGCACGAACATCACCACCGGGCCGCGCGCCGCGGACAGGAACAGCGTGAAGAAGAAGAGCGGTGTCAGGAGCCACAGGCGGTAGCGACCGCTGAAGCCCGCGCACACGGTCAGCACCGCACAGATGAGCAGCAGGCGCTGGTACTCGGCGCTCGAATTTCCGAAGCCGATGGCGCGGATCTGGTCGGCGATGAAGAGCGCACCGTAGCCGCCGACCTCGATCCAGTGCTTTTCGAACGGCAGCAACCCGAACCAGGTCTGGTTGAGTCCCCAGGCGACGCTCGCCACGCCCAGCACCAGGAGCACCCGCAGCCCGAACCGTTCCATGAACTGCGGCGTGATGAATGAGCTGCGGCCCACCCAGAACCACAGGAGCGGCGCGAGGTAGAAGAGCGCGCCGGCGAGCCCCACCTGCAGTCCGCCCTGCAGCGGGTTGACGATCTCGACCAGCATGAGCACGGCCAGCGCCGCCACCAGCCGCGTGAGCGTCGTGACCCGGCCGGCGCTGCCCTCCATGAGGCTGCGCGCCACCAGGAACAGGGCCACCAGCGGGGCGACCAGGAGCAGCGGATCGCTCTCGGCGAAGCCGTCCAGCCAGGTCGTGTAGCGTCTGAGCAGCCCGAGCGCCACCATGTAGACGGTGGTCGCCACGAGCGCGCCGGGACGGTCGACCAGTGCGGCGCCGGCGAGGATGAAGACCATGAGCGCCGCAAGGACCGCGTGGGTCCCGTCGAAGCGCAACACGTAGGGCAGCACCAGCGCACTCACCACCAGCACCGCGGTGGGCCAGGCACGGATCCGGACGCTGCGGTCGGGCGGGTTGCCGCTGCGTGGCGCCCGCAGCGTCCCCGCCCGCAAGGTCACGAGCCCCGGATCGCGCGCGGGAACCGCCTGCGTCTCGGGCGCCATCACCCGTGCTCCTCGAGGGTCAGGATCCGCGGTACGTCCGTTACGGCAAGTTCGACCGTCAGGCCGTCGGGCGATCGCACCGGGACCGTGACGGGCTCCTCCGTCCCGGTGTGCGGGGCGTAGTAGCGCACCGTCGCATCCGTACCGCGAAGTCCCCCAAGCCTCAGCCGGTAAGTCCGCGCCGTAAGGTCGCGCGGAAAGTCCTGGGTCATGACATACACGGCCACGGCGAAGCGGTTCGCATCCAGCTGGAAGGGCAGCACCGCGAGCGCGTCGCTCTCGCGCAACTTCAGTCCGTCGGGATCTCCGGGAAGCACGCCCCGTGACGGTCCCAGGGCCGTCACCTCGACCTCGAGCGGGCGTACGCGGGCGAGCGGCTGTGCGGTGCGGAACTGGGCGGTCAGGCGCCCGAGTGCGGCGAGCGCAGGGCTCGCGGCGCCCTGGGCCGTGAGCATCCCCCAGCCGGCATCCTCGGGCTCGTAGGAGTCGTACACGTACAGCGCGCGGATCCCCTTGTTCAGCCAGAACAGCGGTGCCCGCTCCAGGAATTTCGCCTTCGCGGCCTGCGCGGCCGCCGCGTCCGTGATGCCGACATCCCGCGGCAGGAAGCCGTGCTCGGTCATGAAGTGCCGGAAGTCCGGCGAGCCCGGCGGGTGCTGCGCGCGCGGGAGCGGCGCGACGAGGCGTACGAGCGACTCGGTCTGCTGCCAGGACTGGGCAAAGCCCTCCGGCTGCACCGAGCAGCCCGGGGGCACGAACCCGTCGAGCAACAGGGCTTCCCGGCCCCGGACGAGCCCGGCATAGCAGCGCCGCCCGGTGCCGTACGGGTGGTAGCTCTGGCCGCCGATGCCCGGGGGAAGCTTCGTGACGGCGACGTGGAAGAACGACGAGTTGGAGAAACCCCAGATGGTGCGCACCTGCGGGTGGGAGTGCGCGAGCGCCTGCACGGTGCGCCGCGCCAGTTCCCAGGCGGGCGCGGCCGGCTGCCACACGTCGGGCGCGCTTGCGAAGTCCGGTCGCGGCTCGAAGTAGTTGCCGATGTCGAGGAACCCCGAGGTCTCGTTCCATAGTTCCACGTCGAAGGCATCGCTGCCGAGCTCGTGCGCGGCGAAGTCGGTCACGAGGCTCACGTAGCGTAGCCAGCCGGCTGCCGTACGCTCGAAAGTGGGCGTGCCGACCGGATACAGGGGCGCGTACGCGAGCGTCGCGGCCTCGAGGGACGTCCCGGAGGGAAGGTCCTGCGCCAGCGGCTTGGTAATCGCCAGGGCCGCCGGCGCGCCGGGAACCACGCGCTCCACCAGCGCCCCCGGGGAGACACCGTCGGCGAGCGACATCAGGGTCGTCGACAGCGGCACGAGTCCCTCGACACCGCCGGTGACATACAGCACGCGGCTGCCGCGCGGTGCGGGCCGTGCCAGGACCAGCGTCTGAGTGCGCAGCGGGCAGGGCTTGAGGTGGTTCGCGTTGAGAAGGATGAGCGGGCGCAACCCATGCACCCGGAACGCGGTGAGTGTCGCGGCGAGCCGTTGCGCGGCTGCGGATTCGAGCCCGTTCTCCGCTGGATTGACGAGACCCCAGCCGATTTCGAGACGCGCTCGCCTGAAGCCTGCGCGCGCCAGCTCGGCGGCTGCTGTATCCGCGGACACGCCCGTGGGCGGCTCCTTCCATACGACCCCGAAGCCCTCGAGGAGCTGGGATGCAGGGACGGTCTCGAGGTATCCGCGCCACCCCTGGCGTATGAAGGAGTAGTTGCCCCAGGGCATGTCCAGGAGATGCGGATCGACGTAGGGTGCCGCGGCGGCGAGCTGCGCGCACGCCAGCGCCGCAAAAGACCCCAGTCGCCGCAGCCAGCGCTTCACTGCGCCGCCCTCCACCCGCCGATGCGCCCGGCCAGGGACGCCGTGAAGCGCCGCGTCGCCCGCTGCGGCTCGACCCATAGGAGGCGCAGCCATTGCAAGAACCCCGGGGCCCCACGATGACCCAACGCAAGCGCCCAGACGAGGAACGCGGTACGGCGGACGCCGCCCAGGTGCTCGGTGATGAGGAGCGCCTCGTTGAAGGCGGCGTTGTGGACGGCCGGCCACGAGAACTGGTCGCGCTGGTCCTCGTCATGCCGTGCCGCGGGAAAGTGGTCGACCGCCACGGCGGGGTCGTACAGCAGGCGCCAGCCGGCACGCTTGACTGCCAGCGAGACGCCCAGCTCGTTCGAGACCTGTGCGCCCCCGCCCAGCAGCCGCTCGTCGAAGCGCACGCCCCCGAGGGCCGCGCGCCGGAAGCTCATGTTGACACCCTTGAGCACGTCGACCTCGCGCGCGGCCCCGACGCCCAGGTGGTGATTGCCGACGCAGCGGCCGAACCAGCTGATCCGGCCCACGTTCGGGTGCGCGCCATCGAGCATCCGGCCGTGCTGGTGAATGAAGTCGCGGCCGCCGACGCCGCCGAGCCCCGGGTCGGCGACGAAGTGAGCGACGAGGCGCCGGGTCCAGTCCGGCCGCGGCGCCGCGTCGTCGTCGGTGAACGCCACGAGGTCAGCCGCCGTCGCATCCAGCCCGGCGTTGAGCGCCGCGACCACGCCCGGCGCGGTAACGGTCACGAGCTGCACCGGGTGCGCTGCGGCGCGGATCACCGCGAGCGTCGGCGCATCGTCGGCGCGGGCGACCGCAATGATGCGGGCCGGCGCCTGCTCCTGCCTGGCCAGTGCCGCGAGGCACCGCGCCAGGTCCGTGGCACGGCGGTAGCTCGGCACGATGACGTCGATGCTCGGGGTCACGCGACACGTCGTCCCTGCAACTGCGCTGCGTCGCGATAGATCGCGAGCTGCTCCCGCGCCACGTCGCGCCATCCATAGGCCTGGGCATCGTGGTGGGCCTGCCGGCGCAGCCGTTCCAGGAGCGCAGGCCGCGAGATCAGCTCATCAAGTGCTGCGGCAAGCGCCGCGGCATCGGCCACCGGCACCAAAAGCCCGTTGTGCCCGTGCCGCACGATCATGCGCGGCCCCGGGGTTGCGGTGCTCACCGGGGCGAGCCCGCAGGCCATGGCTTCCACGAGCGCCACACCGAAGCCCTCCGTGAGCGTCGGAAAGAGCTTGATCTGGGCGCCCCGCAGCAGCTCGGGCAGCCGGTCGTTGTCGAACGCGGGCACCACCTCGATCCGAGGCTGAAGGCCGGCATCGAAGTCGCGCAGCACCTCGGCCTCCCCGACCCCAGTCCCCAGGTAGCGCGCGCGCAGTTGCGGATGCCGCCGCAGCATCGCTTCCAGGGCGCGGGCACCGAAAGCCGCGCCCTTGAGGGCGCTGTAGCGCCCGATCACGGCAACCACCGGAGTCGGTGCCGCAGGCTCGAGGCTCTGGCCCAGGAGGTTCATCGAGATGCCGTTGCGGACCAGGCGGATCTTGGGCCGCGGCACGCCGAGGCGCGTGGCGGCGAAGTCCGCATCCTCCTCGTTGAGGAGCAGCACCACGTCCGCGCGGCGCAGCGAGGTCGACACTTCCCAGAGCCTGAAGCCGCCGTGGTACAGCGGGTACTTCCAGCTGAGCTTCTCTGTCCCCGCGCGCGCCTGGGCGACGCGCCGCAGGTGCGCGGCGTGCTCGAGCCCATGGCTGCGGCACGCGACCAGCAGCCGGCGTGCACGGCGCGGCAACGCACCGTAGGCCCACCCATCGCCGGTGGAGGCGTCCAGGACGTCCCAGGCCCCCGACTTCAGGGCCGCGGCGGTCACCCGGTGCGGGAACGCGAGCTCGCGCAGCCTTCCGGGGAGCGGAGGCAGGTCCTCGAACGAGATGACGCGCGTCTCGTGGCCGAGCGCCTCAAACTCGCGTGCCAGCCGCAGCGTCACGCCGGGGGCGCCGGAGTTCAGATCCAGGAAGTGATGGATGCTGAGGAGGATCCTCATGGGGTACCCATGCGCAGGCGCTGCAGGAGCAGCGACCAGTCCTCGCGGCGTGGCACCAGGGGCGGCGCCCCGACGCCCAGGAGCGGCCGGTACCCGCCCCAGGTGCACAGCAGGCGCACGCTGGTGCCGATCAGGACCGCCGCAGCCGCGCCGTTGATCCCCATGCGGCTCGACAGCACCGCCAGGAGCGCCACCGTCACCATGAGTCCCAGCGACTGCATGATGACCACGGCCCCGGGCCGGTTCGCGACCATGTACGGCTGCTGCAGCACGTAGGCCGTGCCGCTGAATGCCGCCTCCACCGAGAGCAGCAGGAGCGCCCAGTGCGCAAGATCGAAGTCGTGCCCATACAGGACGCGCAGGGCAAGCCCGCCGAAGAGCGCGAACCCCAGCACGGCGGCGGCGGTGAGGATGAGTACCGCCGCGAGCGTGCGGCCGGTCATGGCCAGAACTTCGTGCATCGGCTTGCCGGCGCTCTTGGGCAGGAGCACGGGGGCGGCCGCAAAGCCGAAGGTGGTGACGAGCCGCGAGAGGTTGAAGGCCACGACGTAGATGCCGAACGAGCCGGGGGTGAGGATCGGCACCAGCACCACCTTGTCCACCTGCGCGAGCAGCGTGCTGACGGCATCGCTGCCGTGCGCGCGCAGCCCGTAGGACAGGAGGCGGCGCGCATTGTCCCGGAAGCCCTGGAGCGTCGGGGAAAATTCCCGCCGTACCCAGAGCCACGCCCACAGGATGAACGGCAGCGCCGGCAGCGAGTAGGCGAGCGCCCCGGAGGTGGGCGTAAACATCCCGGCGGCGGCGAGCGCGAGGAGACCTGCCAGGACCAGGAGGCTCTGGTAGAAGCGGATGCGGTTGAAGCTGTCGAACCGGTCGCGGATCTGCAGGGCCGCCATGAGGACCGTGGACAGCACGCCCGTCAGCACGAACCCCATGAGGAGGCGTGCAGTGAGGATGGCGTGCGCGCCGTACTGGGCGAGCAGGCGCGGCACGAACGCCACGCCGGCCACGGTGGCGGCCAAGCCCATGATGAGACTCAGAGCGATGCCGGCACCCAGCAGGCCGCGCGCCGCCTCCGGCTCCTGCTGCATCTTGACGATCAGCGCCGCGGGTAGCCCGAGGGTGAACAGGAAGCTCAGGAATTGCGGGCACAGAAGCAGCGCCGACAGCTCCCCGCGCCCCTGGGGCCCGAGCATGCGCGCGGAGATGACCCCGGTGATCACGTTGATCATCAGCACGGCGGTGGTTGCAAAGCCAGTCTGCACCACGGCGGCGAAGCCGGAACGGCCGCGCAGCAGCGTCAGCATCCGCCTGAGTTGGGAACCGATAGTCATCGCATGCCCGTCGCCGGGAGCTGCAGAATCGCTCGGTGACTCGAGCACCCCGCCCCGGCGCGCCGCCCTCTCCCGCCCGCAGGCTCAGTAGTAGTTGACGACCGGCTCGCGCGTACCGTTGAGCACCGTGCCGACGATCGGGACATCACGCAGCAGCTCGAAGGTGCGCTGCAGGTCGTCGCGGCGGGTCTTGCCCTCCGCCACCACCACCAGCACCGCCTGCACATATTTCGCGAAGGCCAGGACGTCATCGGCCTGCAGCACCGGCGGCAGGTCGAACAGCAGCACACGCTCGCGGTAGCGGTTGCGCATGTCGAGCATCATCT
Organism: Pseudomonadota bacterium; assembly: GCA_018241425.1. Taxonomy (GTDB): domain Bacteria; phylum Pseudomonadota; class Gammaproteobacteria; order Steroidobacterales; family Steroidobacteraceae; genus 13-2-20CM-66-19. Next base: position 155,760 of record JAFEDU010000003.1, on the reverse strand, counting down.
CGTGCATGCGCCGTCCCGAGAGCAGTTCGGAGGAGTCCTCGGCGCGCTCGCGGGCCGGCAGCACGACCAGGCGCTCGTAGCCGGCCATGCGCACCATGGCCTCCCGCAGCGGGGTGCCGCTGCGCAGGCAGTCGTCCACGCCCAGCTGCGGCGACAGTCCGAGCCGCAGGTGAATGCTCGGCTTGCGCAGGTCCAGGTCGACCAGGAGCGCGGAACGCTCGGGGTCGGCCGCGACGGCGACGGCGAGGTTCACGGCGGTCAGCGTCTTGCCGGTCTCGGCGGTGGCTCCCACCACGGCGAGCGTGCTGGCCCCCAGGCCCTCCAGGCGGCGCAGCACCTGGGTACGCAGCATCTTGTAGGGCCCGCCATGGCCCCCCAGCGCCCCGGGTGGCAGCACCCGCTCGCGTTCCAGGTGGACGGGGTCGATCTGCACGACCCGCGTCTGCAGGCGGTGGGCGGTGCTCTCGGTGCGCTCGTGGTCGGGCGGGCCGCCGGCATCCGGCTCCGGCCGGCTGTGCTCGGCCGGCGTGATCTTGCCCCGTGGAAAGATGATGCTATTCATGGTTGCGAGGTGTCATATCCCCAGGTGCCGCAGTGCGACCGACCACAGCACATCCAGCGGACGGTAGAGCACGTGTATGACGATCAGTAGCAGCAGCACGCTGGCTACGCTCCCGAACAGGGCCCGCCGACGCAGCTGCCGCGCCCGTGCCCGGTCCACGAAGGTCTGCATCACGGGGATGACCGCAAGCGGTGGCGCGGTCAGCAGCGAGCGCAGGTCGTGCAGGCCGCGCACGCTGCCATCAGTGCTCTCCAGGAGCGCCGCGGCCGCGAAGGCCGAGGATATGGCCAGCATCAGCCCGAACAGGAGGATCAGCGGCCGGTTCGGGCTGGTCGGCTCCTCAGGCGTATAGGGCGGCTCGATGAGCGTGAAGCGCTCGCCCTTGCGCTCGACCTCGAGGTCCTGCGCAGTCTCGGCCTCCATCTGCTTCTGCCGCACCTGGCGGTACTGGATCTGCGCCGACTCCAGGTCGCGCAGCATGGCGGTGTAGTCGCGCTCCACGGCGGGGGTCCTGGCGAGGTCGCGCTCGATGCCGCCGAGGGAGTCCTCGAGCTCCTGGCGCTTCTGCTGCAGCGAGCGGATCTCGTTGGCCGTCGCCTGGCGTTGCGCCTGGATCTGGATGTAGGGCGGGTTGTCGGCGCCGGTATTGGCGGGACGATCGAGGGTCGGATCACCGGGCAGCACAGGAGCGGCCGCCGGGGCCCCGCGGGCATCATCGGCGCTCACGCGCGCCTTGAGCGAATCCACCAGCCGCTGGGCGCGGATCACATCGGGGTGGTCCGGGGAGTAACGCTTCATCGCGCTCTCGAGCTGGGTTTGGGCGCTCTCAAGCTGGCGGCGGTCGTCGTTTGCGGTGGCGGACGTAAGCGTCGCATCGCCAGCGGTGGCCGCCTCGAGTCCCTCCATCTCGCGCTTGAGGCGCTGCACGTCCGGATGATCCGGCGAGTAGATCGCAAGTGCGCGTGCGTACTCGGTGCGCACGAACTTCAGGCGGTCGGCCGGGGACTGCACGCGCTCGCCGGTGGAGGCGTAGATCTGCGCAGTCGGGCTGATCTGTGCCAGCTGCGCATCGAGGAAGGTCAGCTGCTGTGCGAGCGAGCGCAGCTGCGAGTCCGCATCGCGGATCTCCTCCTCCATGCGGGTGGTCTTCTGCAGGTTCAGGGTCGTGAGCTCGGGGAGCTCGTTGGCGTGCTTCTCCTTGAACGCCGCGATCTTGGCCTGCTGCTCCTTGATCTCCTTGTCGAGCCGCGCGCTCTCGCCGGTGAGAAACACGGCCGCATCCCGGGAACTGCGCTCGCGCGTCTCGACGTTCTGCTGCAGGTACAGCGAGACCAGCTCGTTGGCGACCTTGGCGGCCAGTTCCGCCGACGGGGAGCGGTAGCTGATCGAGAAGGCGATCGTGGCCTTGGTGGGATGGCCGTCGCGCGGGTCGATGACGTCGGCACTGATCATCTGCAGCGCAGTATCGGCACGCATCTGCTTGATGACTTCCTCGCGCGGACTGCGCTTGCGCATGTCGGCGTAGAGGCCGTAGCGCTGGATGATCCCCATGAGGTTGTCGGTCGTCATTACGCGCTGGCTGATCACCTGCACGCGCTGCGAGGCGTAGCTGGACACGGTCGAGCGCACCAGCTCGGCGGGCAGCTCCTGCTGCTCGATCAGGATCACGCCCGAGGCGCTGTAGCGGGCGGGCCAGACGAGCGCCGCCACGATCGCGAGCGCCATCACCGCGACCCCCGTCCACAGCATCGCCTTGCGGCGCCGCCGGAAGGCCTGCCAGAGGTTCGGGGAGCTGCCGCTGTCTTCGGTCTCGTTCATAGCCTAGGGCTCTGCCAGGTGAGGGCGAGGTGGGCCTGCGTGCTGTCCGCCCAGGTGGCCGGGTCGCCGTTGCGTGCCCGCGAGTACTGGCCGCCGAGGCTCGCGGTCAGGTGCTCGGTGAACTGGTAGCGATATTCGGCGCTCGTCTGCACCCAGGCGGCGCCGGTGTAGACGACGTAGCTGTAGAAGAGCACCGGATCGCTGCGGATGTAGGTGGCGGCGAGCGCGAGCGTGCCGTGCTCGCTGCTGCTGTAGGCGAGGCTAACGACCGCCTGGTCCTGGCGCGCGAGGAGCCCGAGGCCGATCGGGAGCACCGCGCGGCGCACGTCCAGGTCCAGTTGCAGCCGCTCACCCTGGCGCGAACCCTCGATCTCGAAGATCTCGCGGTTCTGGGTGCCGGCGGGGCCGGCATCGACATGCGTGATGCCCGCCGAGGCGCGCCAGCTGTAGCGCTCACTCAAGTTGCGCCTGAGTTCGAGCGTCTCGGAGTACTGCTCCTGGGGCGTGCCGGACTTCGGGTCGATGCGGTCGGCCTCGAACGTCAGCAGGCCCTGGAGGCGCTCGCTCAGGCTCAGGATCGGGCCCGCGGAAACTGTGCCGTAGTCGTAGTTGGTGAGGTTGTACTTGGTGGCGTCCGCGTAGCGGGTCACCTGCCCTGCCACCTGCAGCTGCCAGGCCAGCTGCTCGGTCTGCGAGTACTGGCCGCCGATCGCGAGGTTGCCGGCGTTGTGGCGCAGGTTCACGTACGAGATGCCGGTCTGGCCGAGCTCGCTGGTGAGGGTGCTGTCGGTGACCCCGCCGCCGCTGATGCTCCACTGCCCGCGCTCCAGCTTGTCCTGGTAGTTGAAATCCAGGCCGCCCGAATAGTTGTCGAGCTCGGTCTCGTGCAGGTAGCGGGTGATCGAGGCGCGCGGGGTGAGGGTGAAGGTCGCAGTCTCGGTCTGGGCGGTGCTCTTGCCGTCAACCGTGATCGCCGCCATCTCGTCCGGCCGGTGGCTGTCCGGCAGCAGCTGCACGTTGGTGACGTAGCCGCTGAGCAGGTTGGCGTCGAGCGTCTCGCTCCAGTCGGCAGACCATGCTCCCCTGCCCCCTGCGATGGCCGTTATCGTGAGCATGCTGATGTGGGTGAGGGCCGTACGCCGCCGGCTCACGGCACGACTACCGTGTCGCCGCTGTGGAGCAGGATGTTCTGCGCGAGTGCGCGGCCGCGGCGGACGTCGTCGTAGCGGAAGCGGTAGACCTCCTGGTGCTCGCCGGAGCGCCGCAGTACCCGGATGTCGTTGACGTCGGCGAACGGGGTTGTGCCCCCGGCGAGGCTGAGCGCCTGCATGACGTCGATCGGGCGGTTGAGCGGGAAGTCCCCGGGTCGGTTGACCTTGCCGACGACGAAGATGCGGCTGCCGGCGGCGAGCTTGACTGACACCGTCACCACCGGGTCGGGAATGAACTTCGACAGGCGCTGCTGCAGGGTATGGCGGATGTCCTGCACCGTGTGCCCGGCTGCCTCGATCTCACCGGCCAGGGGGAACGAGAGCCCGCCATCGGGGCGCACCAGCACGTCGGACTGCAGTTCCTGCTCTTTCCAGACCGCGACCGTCAGCATGTCCCCGGGCTGCACGAGGTAGGACTCGTCTCCCGGGGATGTGCTGGCCGCCGGCGCGGGCAGGGGCACGGGCGCTGCGATCGCAGGCGCAGGCGCCGGGGTAGCCGGCACGCTCGCGGGGGCCGCGGTGTCCGGGGCAGGCACGTCCGTGGCATTCGCCGGGACTGCCGTCGGCGCCGCGGCCGGTGTCGCCTGCGCCACCGGGTCGGCCGCCGTGTTGCCGACGCTCTGGCCGAGCACCAGCGCCGGCGCCAACACCAGCCCGACGACGACTCGAAACGCCCATGTACTCACGAGGACTCTCATTCGACAGTGCAACTCTCAGACATCGGTGCGCCGGCGCGTTCTCTCGATTCCGTCCCCCAGGCGCTGGTGCCAGCCTCGCTCTTCTTGTCGCGGCGGTCGGCCGGCTGAAGTACTCGTCGGCGCGCGTCGAGTGCGCAGGAGGCGCGCTCGGGTCCGTCGTTATACGGTTGTCATGCTATCTGTCATACGTGACGATTTCGTTTCGTGCGCGACGCATGACCTGAGGTGTACGGGCTGCCGGGCGCGGGCGGTCGGGCAATGCCCGGCGCCGCAGTCGCCGCCAGACAGCCTTATATGAGAGCGGGTTGCGCCCTCGGCGGCGGCGGCGGCGTCGCAGCCCGGGGACGCCGGCGGGTGAGCGCGAAGTGCAGCAGCACGACGATGCTGAACCCGCCTGCCAGCAGCAGGACGCCGGCGGGCAATGGAACCGGCGCTCCCTGCGGGGTGAACGTGATTTCGAGCGAGTAGACGCCCAGGTGCAGGGCGCCGCCCGCCGAGGCCAGCACGTCCGCGTAATAGGTACCACTGCTGCCAATCTGGAAGCTGCCGGTCTGGGAAACCGGAACGCTCCACTGGCCCATGACCTCCTTGCCGCTCGTGGCGATCACGCTGAGGGAGTCCAGGGGCTGCGGCCAGGAGAGATTCGTGATCTGCGCCGTGATGGTGCCCGGTCCGGGCGCGGTGAACGAGAATACGTCCGACTGGCTGCCACTGATCATCGTAGTGCTGCTGACCAGCACGGTGTCGGCACGGGCGACCCCGAGGTGCGCCGAGGCGAGCACCGCGAGGACGACGAGGGTCAGGATTCGGGTAAGCATTTCAAGCCCTCCCTAGGCGTGGTCGTGATCCGCGGCGATGGCCAGCCGCACCGGTTCACGGGCGGGTTCGCGCGGCGCCTCTCCTGAGGCGGTTCGGTAGACGTACTTGGCGTACAGGTACTGGCGCAGCGATTCCAGGAGTTCGGCCTGGGAGCGCGAGCGGTCCGTGCTGTCCAGCTCCCGCAGCTTCAGGGCCGCGTAGGGCTCCTGGGCGCTGGTGAGGGCCAGGAGCGCGATGTCGTCGCGGTCCACCCGGCGGTCGGCCGGCACGCTGCCGTTGATGATCCCTTCGAGCTTCGCGGCGTCGATGTCGAAATAGCGCAGCAGGTCCCCGCCGGACTCCACGAACACCGGGACCAGGTTGCGCCCGTGGCACTCCGGGTCGTAGAGGGGGCCGAGCTTGCCCAGCATGCTCTTCACGGCGAACCGGATCACATCCGAGTCCCGTACCCCAAGGCGTGACGCCAGCCGCTTCACCTTGCGGACATCGGCGGCGTTCATGCGGATCGAGACGGCCTGCTTGCGACCTTCAACCACGACTGCCTCACTCCCGTAAGTCTGTTGTTCTCTGGAACGCATGTGACGGTAGGTTTCCTGTGTTGCAACTACTTGTCGCTTCGATGACGTTTGCTCCGCAGACGTGCGGCTGCGGCGGTACGAATGCGCGTTGGATGAATGCGACATGCGGCCCGCGTGCGGCGCACGGGTGCGGCAGGCGGGCGGGTAGCGGCGCGGACGGATTCCCGCGCGCTGCGGAAAAGGGGCGAGCGGGGTCTACGCGGCCGGTTTCAGGCCGCGCGTGGAAAGGAACTCAGAGGGCTTAAGGGGCCTTGGGTTCGGCGGCCGCGGGAGCGGCCGGCGAGGCAGGCGCCGGGGCCGGCGCCGCGGGAACCAGCTGGTCCTGGGCGCGGGCGTGGTAGTCGTCGATCAGGTTCTCGAGCTGGATGCGCTTGATCTTGGTGAAGGGCTCGGCCTGCGCCACCCGCGTGAACGGGCCTTCTTTGTCCATGTGGGTCAGGATCTCGCCGTTGAGCTTGTACAGCGCCTGGTTGTGGTCCACGCACACCGACAGGTCGTGTTCGCGGGTCGCGAGCGTCTGGCGCGTCGTGGCAGCCCCGGTCTCGATCTCGCGCATCTTCTGCACGGTCTCGCGGAACTTGCCGATGAGCTCCTGCATCTTGGCGCGGGTCTGGGTGACTTCCTGCTCGGAGGCGTCGCGCTGGGCATTGACGTGCGCGATCGCGGCGACCGCCTCCTTGCTGCGCTTGTCCAGCGTCTGCTGGCCGGCCTTCAGCGCGTCGCGGTCCTTCTTGACCTCTGCCAGCTCGCTCTTGAGTTTCTCGTTCTCCGCCTGGAGCGTCGTGCGCTCCGAGGCGAGCTGCTGCATCTGCTGGAGCATCTGGGCGTTGCCGCCGCCCCCGCTGCGAGCGGTCTGCGCAGGGGCGCCGGCGGCGGCCAGGAGCAGCACGGTGCCAGCGGCAACGGTGGTGAGACGAAGGCAATGCATGAAAGCTCCTGTCAGGAAGTCCTAGCCGCGCGAGACGATGCGCAGGCTGATGGGTTCGGGCATGTCGGCCGGCGGCGCCTGCGGCAGCCGCACCCGGGTCAACGCCGCCTCGATGGCCTGGTCGCGATCGTGGTTGCCGGTCGACTGGGCGAGGTGTGCGTGATCGACAGTACCGTCCGGTCGCACCCAGACGCGCACGCTCACGGAGTACTCGGCCCCGTGCATGCGCTTGTCGTTGTTCAGCTGGTCGAGGATCTCGTTCTTGAGCAGGCCAGCGTACCAGGCGAAGGCACTGCCTCCCGTGGCGAGAAGGTCCCGGCCTCCGGCGCGCGCGGCCAGCCCGAAGGCGTCGCCGCCGGCGCTCCCTTCCGCGTCCAGGCCCAGTTGCTCGCTCGGCGGCGGCTCGTTGGAGGGCGTGGGGTCGGGCCGCTGGGGGTCGGGAATGTCGACCTTCTCCTCCGGCGGCGGCGGGGGCGGGGGCGGCTGGTCCGGCGGTGGTGGCGGCGGCCGGATGATCTGTACCTCCTGCACGACCTTCATGGGCGTCCCGGGGGAGCTGTGCAGGAACATGCGCATCAGGGCGAGCGCCCCGCCACCAACCCCGATCACGGCGCAGCCCATCAGCATCACCGGCAGGTAGCGGCGGTTGCGTTTGGGGGTGGCCATGGGGTGCTACTTGACGATCTTCTGGGTCACGAGGCCCAGCTGGGTGATCTGCAGGCGGCCGGCGAGGTCGAGGATGTCCACCACCCGCTGGTATTGGATGCTGGCGTCGGCCTTGATGATGATCGGAAGGCTCGGGTCGGCGGCCTTGTACTGCCGCAGCAGCGTCTCCAGCTCCTGCATGCTCACCGGGAAGGTGTCCAGGAAGATCGTGCCATCCGCGGTGATGGTGATGGCCTTGGTTTTGTTCTCGGCGAGGGTCGGCTGGGCGCTCGCCTTGGGCAGGTTCACCTTGATGCCCTGCACGACCGCGGTGGTCATGATGATGAAGATGACCAGGAGCACGTACGCGAGATCGAGCATGGGGGTGATGTTGATCTCGTCGTATACGCCCCCTTCGTCGTTGACGGATGCGGACATGCAGGCGGCCCCTAGGAGTAGGTCTCGGCGATGCGCGTCACGAACTCATCCACGAACACGCGCATGTCCGCACCGATCTCCCTGATGCGGGTATTGAGGTAGTTGTAGCCGAACAGGCACGGGATCGCGACGCCGAGGCCGGCCACGGTCGCGACCAGTGCCGCGGCGATGCCGGGCGCGATCGCGTTGATGTTCACGTCTCCGGAGGCCGCGATCGCGGCGAAGGTGATCATGACGCCGACCACCGTCCCCAGGAGGCCAAGGAACGGGCCGCCGGCGATGGAGACGGTCAGCCACACCATCGACTTGTTGAGCTGCTGCAGGCGACGGGTGAGGCCTGCGTCCATGGTGGCGCGGATCGCCTCGATCGACTGCGCCGAGAGGCTGCGCACCCGGTCCGCGCCGGCGGCCTGCCCCGCAAAGCGCTTGAGGGTCTCCTGCATGCCCTGGTGGTAAAGCCCGGCGAGCGTTGACTGGCCGAAGGAGCTCTCCACGCCGTCCTTGGCGAGCTTGCGCTCGAGCGCCGCCGGATCGTCCGCCTCCTCGTAGAAGCGCTCGAGGAAGCGGGTGTTCCCCTGGGCGACCCGGTTCAACCACAGGGCCTTGCTGATCATGATCATGACCGAGGCCAGGAACATGAGGGTGAGGATCCCGATGACGACCCAGCCGTCGGTCGTGACGTTGCGCAGGGTAGTGGCGAAGTACGACTCGTGGCCGCCCTCCTTCTGCGCATCGCCGCCATACACCACCAGCGGGGCCACCATTCCCTGGCTGCGCGCCGCGGCCCGCAGCCAGTCGTTGCTGCGACCGGCATTGGCGACCTGGAGCTCGTCGAGTTCGCCGGTGAAGAAGCTGCCGCCCGCGGCGGCGCCGCCGAGGGTGAGCGTGCCGCCCATCTCGGTCGCCTGCACGGGGGCGTGCCCGGCGTCGGTGCCATCGACCAGGAGCGTGAGGGCGCCATCGGCGAGGCGCACCGCGAGGTGGTGCCACTCCCCGGTCGGAAGCGGGGCGGTCGCGGTCACCGTGATCGGCGCGCCGCTGCCGCCGGCATAGCGCGCGAACGGCTGCTCGCCATTGACGCCGAGCACGAGCTCGCGGCCCTGGTCGGAGAGCTGCGCGACATCGGCGGCGCCTGACTGGGCTGCCTCGAAGCGGACCCAGGCCGACAGCGTGAACCCCTTGGCCGGCTGCAGGTGGACTGCGCCGTTGGCGGGGATGACGACCGTCGTCGAACCGGAGAACTTCGCGCCTCCGCCGATCAGGGAAGCGGGGTTCTGTTCCGCATTGAACGTGGAGGGCTCGCTCTTGTAACCGGTGGAGTCCTGCGGCGAGCCCTTGGGCGAGGTGAAGTGGTACACGAGCGCCTGGGCGGTATCGTAGGTGCCCGGGGCATCGGCCGCGGCGGGTGCGTTCTTGTTGCCGTAGTAGAGGTAGATCTTGTCGGTCTTCGCCCCGCCCGTCAGCCGGGGCACGCGGACCCACACGAGGGCCATCTGCGACTGCGAGTCGAATCGCTCGATGTGGAAGCTGAGCGGGGTCTTGTCGTCGGCGGCGACGAAGCGCAGGTCGGACCCGTCGGGCTTCGCGTCCGCGAAGTACTGGAAGTTGCCGAGGCTCAGGCGTATCAGCACCGGCACGTCGGAGATCGCCCCGGGCACGTCGGCACCGCCGGTCGACAGGTCGAAGGTGATTTCCTTGCGGAAGGACCAGTCGTTGTTCCACCAGGCCAGTGCCGCACTGCCCCAAACGGCGGCCAGCAGGGCAAACAGCACAGTCAATGCGCGTCGATTCATTCGAGCCTTCCCCGGCTTCTTTCGTTGAGTAGGCCACCGGGTACAAATGCCCGGGCAGCCGCTGGCAAACCCCGAAGCGGCCGCGTCAGTCGTGAGCGGAGAGGCCTTGGCGGTTACAGCCAAAACCCAATTATTGAGGTGACATATGACATTCAGATTGCGCCCCGGAGACGCTTGATCGGGCCTAGCCCGGGGCCGACCTGCGTTCAGGTCATATAAACGCAAAGCACCTGTCTTACCTTTTCGCCCTTCGCCTCGAACGCGGGCACCGGCGCATCCATCGGCGCACCGGATCGTCGCAATAACGATGGCCAACAAATGGCACTCTTTGGGGTAAATCAAGTGGTTAACGTTCATTCGCGTCTGCTCGGTTGCGGCATCGTCCTCCTGTGCCTGGCGGTGGTGTCGGGATGCGGCAGTGCAGAATCCCGTAAGGCACGCTACTTCGAGCGCGGCGAGCACTACCTGGCGAGCCACGACTACCCCAAGGCCGGCGTGGAATTCCGCAACGCCCTGCAGATCGACCCCAACTACGCCCGCGCGCGCATCCAGCTAGGGCAGGTCTTCGAAAAGACCGGGAACGCCCGGGCGGCCCTCGGTCAGTACGAGGCCGTGATCGACAACAATCCGAACAACGTCGAGGCCCGCGGCCATGCCGCGCGCATCTATGCGCTGGCCCGGATGCCCGAGAAAGCATTCGAGGTGCTGGCGCCGGCCATCACGGCACATCCGGATGACCCCAACCTGTTGCTCGCCCGCGCCGCGGCGCGCGCCGAACAGAAAGACACGGTGGCAGCCCTCGCCGATGCACAGGCGGCCTATCGCAAGGACCCCGACAACGAGGAGGCCGTCGGCCTGATTGCCTCCCTCTTGCGCAGCCAGGGAGACCTGCCCGGCGCGGTTGCCGTGGTTCAGGGTGCGATCCAGCACCACCCCCAGAGCGCCGAGCTGCACGTGGTGCTCTCGAGCCTCTACCTAGCCAAGGATGACCCGGCGGAAGCGGAAGCCGAGCTGAAGAAGACGATCGAGCTCGATCCCCAAACCCTCGAGCACCGCTACCAACTCGCGCGCTTCTACATGTTCCGCCAGAACGGCGATGCCGCCGAGCGCACGCTGCGCGAAGCCGTAACGGCGCTGCCGAAGTCCGACGAGGCCAAGCAGGCGCTCGTGGGACTGACCGCCTCGCGCCATGGACAGGCGGCCGCCGAACAGACCCTGCGTGACTTCATCCAGCAGAACCCGGACAACGACCAGCTGCGGCTGATGCTCGCGACGGCACAGGAGGCGGCGCACGAGACCGCCGCGGCGGCGGCCACCTACCAGGAGATCATCCAGCGCTCGGGGACGCGCCCGTCGGCGCTCACGGCCCGTGACCGGCTCGCCGCACTCGACTACGCCCAGGGCAAGGCCCAGGACGCCGCGCAGCTGGTCAACGCGGTAATCAAGGAGAGTGCGCAGGACGACCAGGCACTGATGCTGCGCGCGCAGATGGCCCTCGACCGCGGCGATGCAAACTCCGCGATCGTCGACCTGCGCGCGGACCTGCGCAACGAGCCCGATTCCGCCGTGCTGCTGCGGACGCTGGCACGCGCCCACGTGATGAACCAGCAGCCGGCCCTTGCGGTGGAGGCCCTGCGCACGGCCCTGCAGGCACATCCCAAGGACCCGATCACGCAGGTGCAGCTGGCGCGACTCCTGGTGCAACAGGGCGAGTCCGACGAGGCGCTCAAGATCCTACAGCAGGCCGTCGCCGATACGCCCACGGACCTCCCCGCGCAGGAGACGCTCCTGCGGTTGCAGTTGCACCAGAAGGACTACGGTGGTGCGCGTAGTACGGCGGTCGCCCTACAGAAAGCGCTGCCCAAGAAAGACGCCGGTAGCTACCTGCTCGGGATCGTCGATGAGGCCGAGAACAAACCCGACGATGCGGCACGCGACTACACAGCCGCGCTCGACCTCGATCCAGGCGATGTGCAGGCGCTTGCAGCGCTGGTGCGCGTGCAGGTTGCCCGCGGCCAGGGCAAGCAGGCGCTCGAGCGCCTGGACAAGATCCAGCAGCAGCGTCCCGACGATGCCGTCGTTGGAAACCTTCGTGGCGAGGTGCTCTCCCAGCTCAACCGGAACGAGGAAGCTGTCGCCGCATTCACCGCCGCCATCGAGAAGGCACCGTCCTGGTGGGAGCCCTACCAGGAGCTTGCGCACGCGCAAGAGAAGCTGCATCACACGGATGCTGCGGTCGCCACGCTCGAGAGTGGGCTGGAAAAGACACACGACAACCCGGTACTGGCCGGTTCTCTCACGGCCCTGTTCGAAGTAGTCGGCGAGCCTGAGAAGGCGATTGGTGTCTATGAGGACCTCCTCAAGCGGCACCCGGATTCTGTGGTGGTCGCCAACAACCTGGCCATGCTGCTCGTAAGCTACCGCAGCGACGCCGCGAGCCTGGCGCGCGCCCAGTCCCTGGCGAAGCCGCTGGAGTCTTCCAAGAACGCGTCGTTCCAGGACACCGCAGGCTGGGTGCGTTACAAGGGCGGCGAGTTCCAGCAGGCGCTGCCCCTGCTGCAGGCGGCCGTGGCACAGTCTCCGGAGTCCGTGCTCATGCGCTACCACCTCGGCATGGCGCAGCTCAAGACCGGCGACCGCGACGGCGCGCGCCGCAACATCGAACTCGCGCTCGACAGTGGCCGCACGTTCCTCGGGCAGCAGGACGCCCGTAACGCCCTTAACGAGCTGAAGCACGATGGTTGAGCGGGTTTGGGGATTCGGGCGCCTGGCTGGCGCCGCGCTAGGGCTGTGCGCGTCCTTTGCGACAATCGCTGCAGAGGAGGCACCGATCCCGGACAAGACCGTCATCGCAACCATCAACAGTGACAAGGTGACGGCAGCGCAGATCGTCGCCTCGCAACCACAGGGTTTCGATCGCCTCAAGCAGGATCGCGAGCATCAGCTGCGCCAGGTGGCGAACCAGTACAGCAGCGGCTACCACGAACTGGTCTCGAACGAGCTCGGCAGGTACCTCGACCAGCGCGTGCTGCAGCTGGAGGCGAAGGCCCACGGCACCACGCCCGAGGCCCTGCTCGAACAGGAAACCCAGGTTCCCGAGGTGAGCGACGCGGACGTCCGTGCCCTCTACGAGGCACGCAAGTCGCAGATCAATAAGCCTTACGAAAAGGTAGCCGACGAGATCCGCAAGTACATCGCGCGGCAGCGAAAAGACCAGGCGGCTCGCGCGTTTTACGACAGCCTGCGCAAGAAGTACGGCGTCACCATCCACGTCGAGCCGTACCGCGCCGAGGTTGCCTCGACCGGGCCGGTGCGCGGCAAGCCTGGTGCCCCCGTCACGATCGTGGAGTTCGGCGACTTCCAGTGCCCTTACTGCCACGAGGCCGAGGGTTCTTTGAAGGCCGTGCTTGCCAAGTACCCGGACCAGGTGCGCCTCATCTTCCGCGAGATGCCGCTTGCCGACCTGCATGAGAACGCGCTGCAGGCCGCCCGGGCCGGCCTGTGTGCAGAGCGCCAGGGGAAATTCTGGGAAATGCACGATGCCATGTTTGCCGACCAGTCCAAACTGGATGCCGACGGGCTGAGACATACGGCCGAGCGTCTGGGCCTGGACATGCCGCAGTACGAGAAGTGTTTTGCGAACGTCGCGCAGACCGCCCAGATCCTCTTGCAGGACGGCCAGGAAGCCACCGACGTGGGCGTGAACAGCACGCCGTCGTTCTTCATCAACGGGCGTCCCCTACGTGGTTCCGTCCCGCCGGAGGAATTCTCGGCCATTATCGACGACGAATTGAGCCGCACACCCCGGCACAACAACGGTCACCCCTGATCCGGCACCGGCCGGCCACCCTGCCAATACCGACGCAGATACCGATGGTGGGCGCATCCCTTACCGAGCCGAGCCTGGACCGGGTGCGCCAGGCGCTTATCGCGCAGGCGCCCCGAGCCGCCGTATTCACGTTCGCCGGTCTGATCGTCCTCGACCAGGGGCTCAACGCCTGGGAGCTGCGCGCGGCGCTGCGCACGCCACCGCCAGTGGCGGTGGTCTCGCATCAGCGCCCGACCCTGAATGCGCAACAGCTCATTGCGGCATCGCTATTTGGTACTGCCCCAACAAAGCCCGTCGGCGACCCGGCCGATGCGCCACTCACGAGTGCGGATCTGGCGCTCAAGGGCACCATCGTGGGCGATCGGCCGGAGCACGGGGCTGCAATCATCGTGGCACGCAGCAGCTCGCGGTTCTACCGAGTCGGAGAGGCGATCGGGGCGGCGCGGCTGAAGTTCGTCTACGCCGACCGCGCCGTGGTCGAGCGCGACGGCGCACTGGAGACCATCCTCATGCCGCGCAATCTCCTCAGCATCGCCCCGGCGGTACTGGCACAGGCATCGGGAGCCGCGAACCGGCATGGCGGCACGTTCGTCGATAACCAGGGGCGCGTCGTGGACCACGACCCGGGGGCACTCGACCGCGTGCTACGGCTGGTGGACACGTACGATTCGGGAGGCACCAAGATGCGGGGCTTCAAGGTCTACCCGGTCGCCGACGGCGCGGTGCTGCAGGCCCTCGGGCTCAGCCCCGGCGACCTGGTAACTGCCATTAATGGCACGGAATTAAAGGACGTGGGTGGCCGCGCCCAGATTGTGGAAGCGCTGCAGTCCGGATCCCCGGTAGTGGCAACTGTGGAACGGCAGGGCCAGAAGATGACTCTCACGCTGAGCCTCGGCGAATCGGCTCAGCACATGGGCGGTGCAGGCGCCACCCGCACCGCCTCGGCAGACGACGGCGGCAGTACCTGACCGCTTAGAACTGACTCACCAGGTCCAGCTGCAGTACGTCGATAGCGAGCGGCGGCCCGTCAATCGCATTCGCCGACATGTACTTCACGCGCGTGAATACGTGCGGGTTGATCGAGTAATCCACGACGAACTGGTAACCCTTGGTATCGGTGCCGCCCAGGTGGAAGTCCTCGTCGTTGAAGGCATCCAGCACGGCGTCGCGCTCGAGATACCGGTAACCCACGGACGCCCGCCAGGTGTTCAGCGGGCCGAAGGCCGCCGTCCCGAATCCCACATCGGCCTCGTACCCCTGCGTGCGGGGCGCGACGTAGACGCCGGTGCGTGCCTTGATCGCGGACGCACTGTAGCCGACGTTCTTGATCGCGTTTGCCGTCAAGGTAAATGCGTAGTGGTCGAATGCCCGCCATTCGCCCACCAAGATCAGATCCACGATCCGGTAGTCCGCCGCGAGGGCGAACAGGTTGACGCTCGGATCGGTGGAATTGCTGATGTCATACATCGTATTGCCCTTCTGCACCAGGAGCGGGGCGGTGTAGTTGAGCGCAGTGCTGCCAGGCTGGTTACGCTGCCCAAAGGTGTGGATATAGTCGTAATAGGCGATCGCCGCCTGCAGGTGCAGGTCGTCATCAAAGTGCAGGTCGGTACCGAACTGCGCGCCCATCAGCCACTTGCTGGCGGATGAGGACTGCACGGCGGTCGAGATCGACTGGAGAGGGAAGGCGCCGGCGGTGAGGAACAGGTCATCGCGACTCTGGTTGTCGTCGCTCAGGTTGAACTTGTAGTTCCCCATCACCCCTTCGAACGTGAGGTCGTTGTACCACTCCATGTTGGTGCTCACCCAGGGATTACCGAAGCGGCCCCCGGTGGCCGTGATGACCTGCCGATCATCAAAGGCCGATCCGGTCCAGCGCACCCAACCCTGATCGAGTGCGATCTGGTAGGCATCTCCGTAGGTGCCGAGCGTCTGGTTGGTGCTGACGAAGATCTCTCCGCCGCTTCCCGTCGCGAGACGCACGCCGCTACTCCAGCCGCCGCCCAGGTCGGTGTCGAAACCGAAGCGGACGCGCACCCGCAACCGGTCGTTGTCCTGCGTCGTGTTGAGGTATGCCTTGGTCCCGGCCTTGGTAATGCCACCTGCCGCATTGACTTGGTTGAAGTCAAGGTAGGTGTAGAGCACATTGCCGTGCCCGAAGGTGTCGGCCTCACCGCGCATGCGAACATCTCCGGTCCAGTTCATGCGGGTGATCCAGTCCGGGAGCACGGATCGGACGGTTTCCGGCTTCTTGAGCTCGGAGTCGACCTCATCCTTCACGGCCGGCTGAATTTGCCCCATGACCTGGGCGGTGATCTGGTCCTTCACGATCTGGGGCACGTACGGCACGCGCACGGCGTTCTTGTCCTGGTCTTCTTGGGCCTTCTGCTTAGCCGTGAGAGCTGCCGTCTCCGCCTCTGCCTTCGCCTTCGCATCCCGGATCATGGTCTCGGCCTGCTCGCGCGTAATGACGCCGCGGTCCACCAGCGCCTGGATCAGGTTGATCACCGTGTCGCGCAGCTCGGCGAGGTTGTGCTCCTCGACGCCGGCCGACTGGGCCAGCGCGGGCGTAGCCAAGAGGCAAGAGCCCAATGCGAGTGCAATAGCAGTCCCGACCCTGAAATTCATGATGCTGAGCTCCACTTAGGAATCGAAGCGTCGGACCCGTTGGGCCGCCGCGTTACTGGGTTTTCTGGTTACGCTTCAGGCACTCGAGGTCGCTCGACTTGCAGACCTCTTCACCGAAGCCCTCGAGAAATACGTCCAGCCAGCCGATCGCTGCGGCTGCCGATGGCGCCGCGCCGTTGGCCTGCGCATTTGTGTCGACCGAGTTGGACGAGGCGTTAGTGGCGCTGCTCGCCACCGCAGATGCTCCGGAGAGGGAGGCGCCCAGACCGCTCACCTCTGGCGGCACGCCGGTCGCAGTGCCGCCGAAGTTAATGTTGGAGGCGCCGATGACTTTCTGGGCTGCGATGTTGATGTTGCCGGAGGAGCCGATCCCTGCGTCCCCGGCGTTTACGAAGCCCACTGGAGCGATCAGATTGACGTCACCGGCCGCCACGTCGGGCAGGGACTGAATGGTACGGATGCCGCTTCCAGCGACCGCGGCAGAGAAGTCCAGCGTCACGTTGCCATTGGCATCGACCGAGACCGCCGGCGGTGGCGCGGAAATCGACGTCTTGGCACCGTTGCCCGCGTCTATGTTCCCGGTCGTCGACCAAATGCTGATGTTGCCACCCCCAAGCGTGAATACCCGCGACTGGTTCACCTCGATGCTGTCGTAGGTGTAGATGTTCACATCACCGGTCCCGACCGCCACGATGCCGAGCTGGGATGGCGTGCGAATGATGTTGTATTCGCTGAAGGTGGCCGGTGGGTTGGCCAGGCCAACGTTGATGTTGCCCCCCGGAACCATGAGGTTGATCGCGCCGCCATCGAGGGTATAAATGCGGCTGAAGCCGAGCAGCAGGTCGCCTCCGTATTGCGTACCGCTAGCGCGGCTGTTCGGGAACAGGCTATCAATCGCGGCATAGCCACGGCCGAAACCGAGCGACGGCGACTGGTTGGCCTCCTGGCCCGACAGCACCAGCTCGTCGAAGAACACCTGCTCCAGGAGCGGTAGCTGCTGCGTCAGCGACAGACCACGGAACAGAGGAGTCGCGGTCGCGAATGTCAGCCCCGCGTCGCCCGTCACTTGCTCCGTGTAGCCGACCATGAGCGCCTGGTAGGTCGTCGAGGCGCCGATGATCTTGCTCACGAAGTCCCCGGAGCTTGGGGTACTGCTCACCCCGAGCGGCGCCCCAAGCCCGGCGATGATGTTCAGGGACGCGCCGGAGGAATAGGCCAGGTTGGGGTTGAGTACGTTGCCGTAAGTTGCGATTCCGGAGGTCAGTCCCAGGTCAATCGTCTTGCCTGCGATTATGTCGAACTGCCCGGGCCCACCTAGCGTAAGGCTCTGCGTGGTGTCGGTGCTCAGATAACCTATGGTGCCGCCGGCACGTATGACGGTGACGTCACTCGGATTCAGATTGGTACCTGCAAAGCCGAGCGAGGTGATGTTTCCGCCCGCTGTGATGCTCGCGAATTTCGGCACGTCAAAGGTGATGGCATCGATGTCCTGCGCGGCGGCGATCTGCACGGCGTGCGGATCATCCTGATGCAGGCTCGCCTGCGTGTAGGAAGTACCGCCGAATGGCAGCGAGATCAGCGTCAGGTTCGAAGGCGCATCTGCTGTTGGAACGTCGGTGAGCCGCGCGTCGGACATGCCGATGGCGTAGGAATTGCCCTGGATGTCGTGGGCGGCGTAGATCGCGAGCTGCCCGACAGCCGAAGGCTGAGCCTGCAAGCCGGTCTTGAAGATGACGTCTGAGCCGAACGCAGCAAGCTCAACCGTCGGGGGAGCCGACGTGAAGACCCCGGGGTCAGTGTTGAATGCCGCGTTGCTGCCCAGGTACGTCGATTCATTGAAGGGGTTGCTTTGCAGCGTCACCGAGCCGCCGCGACTCTGCACAGACAGCGTGGAGCCCTGACCGTAGCGGAAGTAGAGCATGTAGTCCGAGCTGGAACCCGGAACAAGTGCGGTCTGCGACACCATGCCATCCAGTAGTACGTCACGCTGCGCCGAAAGGTAATAGGAAGCATCGCCCGCGAGCAGCATGGTGCCCAGCGGCAGGCCGGTGGAGCCGGCCAGGGGGCTCGACAGCGCTCCACCTGCGTTGATGCGCCCGACGCCGTTGCCGACGTAGAAGAGGCCGCTGCCGACGTCACCCCCGGCATTCACGGTCAGGTTGCCGCCGCCGAAATTCAGCGCGGTCGTGCCATCTGCGGCGAACGTGCGGCTGTCTGCCACCGCAGCCGTCAGCGTCTCGATGTTGCGGCCAGCGGTTACCGTGACATTTCCGCCCCCTAGGGCGCCGACGTTCCAGCGGAACTGACCGAAGTTGATGCCCCAGATCGCTGCCTCACTGGGCTGAAAGCGCGGGTTCCACTGATCGACCGCCTCGCTGGCCGAGGCGCCGAGGACATCGCGGCCGGCGTTGAGATTGACGTTGCCGCCACCAGTGGCGAATGAGACCGGGGTGCCCGTATCGGTCGAGCTGTTTGAGGGCGCGCCCTGGACGCCCCCTGTGTAAACGCTCGAACCGGTGTGGAAGACGATGTCACGGGCCGCGGCCAGGTTCAGGTCTCCCGTACCGGTCCGGACGATCGCGCCGCTCTGCAGGGTGAGGTCTACAGCGGCGCCGTTGACGACCGCCGTTGAGGACGCCGAGGCGAGGTTAGCCCCCGCTACCAGCGAGATCCGTGCCGAGCCGCCGCTCGACTGAACGTCGAGGAAGCCGCCGCCGGTATTGAAGCCGTCCGATATCGTCCCAGTCAGGGTCAGGTTGCCGGTGCTACGAATCGAGACGTCCGCCGGTTGGCCGCCGAAGCGCCAGCTGCTGAAATCCACACCGGATAGTGTGAGATCCCCCTGGGTTGTGAGGTCCACATAGGGGCGCAGCACGACATTGGGGGCGCTCGCGACGCCGAGGCGGGACAGAATCCCGGGCGACGCCGCCGTCATGTAACTGGCAACTGCGCTCTCGATGCTCTGGAAATCCGTGGTGGCGGGAGCAGTGCCAAGGCTCTCCGAGATCGTCGGTTCGAGGATCACGGTGCCTACCCGCGAGAGGTCCGTCGGCAGGCTGGTGATGCTGACGTCCGTGCCGCCGGACGCCTGTGGGGCGCGTATCAGGAGAGTGCCGGAACCCGAAGCCCCGTTGGCTGCGACCTGCGCGGCCGGGTCGAGTGCGACCGAACCTGCAGTGGAGGCGAGCTCGATCGATCCACCGCGAGCGCTCGCGGTCGTGCTGTAAGCGAGCAACTGACCGGTTGAAGTAAGGGTGACGTCGTTGTGGGCGCTGAGCACGATGCTGCCGCCGCCCGACGTGCCCGAAACATCAATTGTGCCCGCGACACTCACAGCACCCGCATCAGCCGTGAGTGCCACGTTCTGAGCAGTGATACGCGTCCCTTGCGCGAGGTCGAGGTCTCCACTGCCGACCTCGAAGGACCGGGTCCCATGGAAGCCGGACTGCTCGAGTACCTGATTGAGGCCGGCGAAATTGTTCAGACTGCCCGCCTGAAGGTAGAACGACCCGCTTCCCGTGCCTCCGGACGCAGAACCAGTAAGCTGTCCCTCGATGTCGGCAGTTCCGGTAGCCAGTACATGAACCGAGCCGGAGTTAGCGCCCTGCCCGCCTGCCACCGCCAGGCTCGTACCGCCGGCAACGGTGACATTTCCGCCAGAACTCAAGAGCACCGTGCCACCGTCTGCCCCGGTGAAGGCATTGAGTGGTGTAAGCCCCGAAAGCTGAATGCCGGCACCCTTGTTGAGCGCCAGGGACTGGGTTGCTACGAGCGACAGTTCGCCCGAAGGCATATCGATGAGGGTGCTGTCGCTGATGGTATTGCCCGACAGCGCGAGCGAGCCCCCGCTCTGCAGCGCAGCGTTCACCGGGGCGATGCCCTGCGCGGACGGTGCGAGCGCAAGTGCCCCGCTTGCCGTGATCTGGGTTTGAGAATCGCTGGCAGAAGTGATCACTGGCGCCAGGAGAGCGAGATCCCCGGAGACGGTGAGTGACCCCGTTCCGGTGCCGACGATGCGGTTGCTTGCATCCAGTGTCGTGGTACCAAAGCCCGACAAGCCCATCGACCCCGGACCGACATCGATCTCGCGCGCTGACAAGCTCAGCGTTCCTTGTCCCGGCTGGACCGCAGCCGCTGTGCCGGAGGGACTGCTGAGCGTGATCACGTTGGCGGCGAAGGTGGCGCTGCTGCTCCCGGATCCGCTTGAGAGGCCGGGCGTTATGAAGTTGATCGCTCCAATGGGCGCAGCGCCCGGGGCGGCGGCAAGATCGACCGTCTCGTTGACGGAGATTGCACTCTGGCTGCTGAACGTGACGCCAGACGCCTTCTGGATGGCAGCGACAAGGCTACCGTCGATGGCAAAGCCGCCCGCCAAGCTTCCCTCGGATGCGAACGCCAGGTTGCGGGAGCCGATGAACCATTGAGCGCCGCGTCCGGACAATGCGCCGTCCCCGAGAGTGCCGCCACCGGGCGCATCCGCGGTCAGCGCGCCGCGCGTAGCAACCTGCGCGCCCGCGGCGAGGCTGAGCATTCCCGATGCGCCATTCGCGGTTCCACCGCGTTGCACTTGCCAGGAATCTAGGTCTGAAACGATCAGAATCGCGGCACCGCTCGACCCATTGCCGAGAGTGAGCGCGGACGGCGCGGCGCTCGCGGCGGCGACTGAACCGCTCGTGGACGCAGAGGTGGACGTCACCGCAGCACCAGCATCCACGGTCACCGTGCCGTTGGCGGCGAGGGCGACCTCGCCCGCGGTCAGTGCCGCAGCCGATGTGACATGCACGGAATTGGCGGTTACCGCGACGCCTCCGCCGGAGTTGGTCTGCATCCCCAACCACAGCCGCCCAGCGTCCCATCCGTCGAGGACGCTGGCTGCGAGGTGGATCGTCCCTGACGACGTAGCCACGGACGACACGCTGGGATCAATCTCGATCGACGGGGCTGCTACCTCCACGGTTGCACCGTCGCCTCCCGAAGCACCGCTGCCCTTCACCTTGCCGAGTGCGTCGAGCTGCGATTGAACTGCGAATATCAGGGTACCGGCATCCGCCGGTAAGGGGCTCGTGCCCGGCGCGGGCGCCGCGGTCGACGAACCCGCGGGATTGAAGAACGCCGACGCCAGAGTGCTCGTGTAGGTTCCGAGCTGCTGAGTATAGCTACCCGGCTCGATCAGGAAGCCGCTGGTCTGAGTCTGACCTATGCCCGTGTTGCCGGAGGTGAGGTAGCCCGAGACGATTGAGTAGCCGTTCGGCGCCTGGACGGTCGTTCCAGGCGCAAGGTTCTGCAGGCCGCTGACCGCGGAGACCAAATACGCTCCCGGGAGCATGGCGTAACGCGCCGGGAGCAGCGGGTACACGCCCGCAGCGAGGCCGCTGCCGCCGCTGATATAGATGCTTTCGTTGGGCGCGAGGTTCGAACCCGCCCACAGCATGGGGTCGTAGGGCGCGCTCTGGCCCCGGAGCGAGGGCAATACGGCGTAGAGCCCGGGGGTCGCCGTATTTGACAGGACGTCTACGGTCCCGCCCGGCCCTGGCGTGAACGACCACGCTTGAAGGTCTCCCCCGCCTGAGACGTCCACGGTCGAGCCGGCAGCGAGCGTCACCTTACCGCCGGTGAGCGTAATCTGGCGGTTCGGGATCGCCGTGACCGTGGTCGGCACCAGCTGCACCGGGCTGACCTGGTATACCCAAGAAGTACCGTTCTGCACCTCGCCGTAGGGCAGCACGGCACCGTTGCCACTGACCGAGGTCAGGCTGCCGGGATTAAAAGTCAGGCTGTCAGTGGCCGAGAACGTCAGTTGCCCGAAAGGCGCGATGACCGTGCCGCCCTGGACTATGTTGTCGGCAGTCACCGTAAGGTTACCGCCAACTGAAAGCGGAACTCCGGCCGAGGTTCCGTTCTGCGTGAACTGTACGGTGTTGGTCGTGCCGCCGCTGCTGCCGATCGTGAAGTTGACTTCGGTCGTTGGGACGATGCGTGCGGCACTCAGCGTGAGCAGTCCCGCAGCCTCGAGCGAGCCCACGTTGCTGGTGTCGAGCTGCTCGCCACGAAGCTGGATGTCCCCAGAGCTTGTAAACGTGGTTTGTTCTGCCCCCTGAATCGCCAGGGAACCAATCAGATCGATCTCCTGCCCCTTGAAGGACAATGTCCCGGTTCCGGTAGTCGCGCTGGTCGCGGCATACCCCGAGTTAGCCGTCCCAAGCGCGAGATACGGCGCAGAAATCGTGGCGACGCCCCCGTTGTCGAGGCCCACCGCTGGGGACGTGATCGTCACGCTACGCGCAAGGGCAAGTGTCGTCCCCGGTTCGAACGTCACCAAGCTGCTGGCTGAAAGCGACAGTGCATCGACACCAGAAGCAACCAGCTGTGCAGTGCTGACTACGACATCACCACTATCTGCCGCGAGAGCTGTCGTGAGGGGGGCCTGCTGCACGGTGACAGTACCGGTGGCTCCGCCCGGCGCGATCAGCGAGACATCGAGCGTGCCGCCCGCCGCGCGCCCGGTGGTTCCGACTCCGGCGTTGCCGTGGAATGCACCAAGCAGCGAGATGGACTGGGGCGCCTCGAATGCCAGGGTCCCGGCGGCGCTCGCTACGGTCTGACGGGATACCGGAGCGCCCGGGAGACCGGTCGTAAGATCAAGCAGGCCCTGCGTACCGGAGAAATTGATCGTTGAGCCGGCTTCGGTGACGACGGAGCCGCTGACGGCGGTAAGCGCCACGCTGCCGCCCGGCAATACGGTGCCGTTGAGGAGGCCGAGATCACTTGGCTTGTAAACTACGGTGCCGGCGACATTGATCTGCGCCTGGGGGCCGAGCGTGAGGGCCACATCGGGTGAGACTTCGAGACCCGTTCCGGGCGCAACGTTTTTGAGCACCACAGAACCGGAGGCGGCGGTTACTGAGCCATCGAAGGTCAGGTTCGCCTCGCTCGAGAAGGTGAAGGAAGAACCTGGATCGCCGGAGAACGCCGCCCCCTTGGCCACCGTCAGGTCACCGATCTGGCTTGAGGTGACCTTCCCGCCCGATACCGCGGACAGAGAAAGCTGTTCGCTGCCACGCATGTAAGCGGGCTCGACGGTCGCGTTGGAAAACGTGCTTAGAGACGTTCCACTCGCAACACCGAGGTACGTGGAGTTCAGTAGCAGGGTCTGCGGCGTGAGGTTGACATCCGTCCCGGCAGCAACCGTGAGGATGTCGGTGCTGGCACCGGCCGCGACCACGGGCCCGTCTGCCGTAAGATTGAAAGACGAAAAGCCGTATTGGGAGAACAGCCCCGAGTTCACCTGGAAATACGCGGCAGTGGCAGGATCGGAGGACACTGACTGCATGCCGAGCCAGGGTCCTTTGCCGGAGACTATCTCCAGTCGCGGGACTTCCAGGTCGAAGGTTCCCCCCGCGGCACCCTGCACGCCGAAGCCGGCGAAGGTGTCACCGGCTCCGACCGCTACCGTGCCGCCGGGCGATCCCACGAACGCCACGGTTCCTCCGGCGCCCCCTGTCAAAGTCCCGCTGCGCGTGAGCTGCGCGCCGCCGGTCGCCAGGAAGGACACGTCGGAGCCGAGGGCGAGCGTGCCTCCGAAGACGTTCTGGTCGAGGGAGATTTTCCCGGCATTGATCAACGCGAAGCCACTCGGGGTGTCGCCGATGGGCACCAGCGTGTCGTTAACCCAGCTGCCGTTGACGTTGAGCGCGACGTTGTTGCCCACAAACACGCCGTCTGCGGGTCCCAGTGCCGTGCTGAAGCTCTGCACCGAGTTGAGCGAGATCGTTCCGGACGGGATCTTGACCGAGGAATCAAGCTCGATCTGGGGAGCCTGCAGGGCGAGCGAACCCCCGGGCGTGAGATTGAGGTTCACGCCCGTCGGCACCGTGATCCGGTCGTTGCTGTTGATCTGGAGGTTGGTAAAGCCACTGGAGATCAGTTCGCCTGCAGACAACTGGACCGGCAGGTCGGTTGGCAGCGGGCTGCCGGGCGCAACCACGACAGTCGGCACCTGATTCACCAGCTCGACAGCGGGGGCCCGATAGTCTGGCTGCGCGGCGTTCGCGGCAGTGTTGGTGCCTACGATAAACGTGCCGCCGCTGGCAACCCCTGACCCACTGCGCTGATAGATGCCGTTAGTCGCGGAACCGAGGAAGTTCCCCTGAAGCACCAGACTCGATCCCATCACCTGGATGGTGCCGGCGGACGCGCCTTGGACGTACCCTGGGTCGTAGTGGGCAATGCCCGGGGTTGGTATGAACTGGATAACCCCGAAGTTATTCGAGACGGATTCGAACTGCGGGTTGACGACGCCCGTGTATGCCTGGTTCGGGCTGGCCTGACCGATATCCACGACCGAACCGTCCGGCGTCGTGAGAAGGCTGGTCTGCATGATCCCGGGGGTGTAATTCACCGCACCCCCGGAGACGTTCAGCGTAGCGCCCGACGCCACGACCACATCGCCGGCGGAGTTGAGGGTGATCGTGCCCCCTTGGTCGGTGCGCTCGAGTACGCTGCGCTTGATGAGTGCAAGGTCGCCCGACACGTTAGCAAGCGGCGTGCCGACCCGCGCATCGACGATGACCGTCTGCCCGCGCAAAGGTCCATCTCGCTGCAGCGGGTCGTCGGCGAGTTCCGCGCCACGCAGCTGGACCGATACCAGGTTGCGCGTCACCGAAACGCTCGCAGTGCTCCCGGAGACGTCGATCGTTGCACCGGAGTCGATACGGAGCTGGGCGTTCGGATCCGGAGTAACCGAGGAATTGGCGGTGCCTGGATTGGAACTCGCCGTGACGGACACATGGCCACCGGGAGCCACGACATCGCTGCCATTCATCAGCTCAACGGTCTGCCCTGCGAGGGTGATGGTCGACTGTGGCTGCGCCTGGGAATCGATGGCAGTCGCCGTACTCGTCGTATCGGGAAGCACCTCGGTGCGGCTTCCAGTTCCCAGCGTGAGCTTGCCGCCGCGGGAGGGCACGAGCTCCAGTACCCCGGTCTGTGAGGTCTGGATTGAAACTGTGTCCCGCGCCAGGAGGTTGATCGAGCCGTTTTCGCTTACACTCGTGTTTGCGGTGATCCTTCCCTGCTGGTTCACCGCGAGGCCCACGAGCGAGGCATTACCCTCGTTGACAGAGATGCTGCCCGAAGCCAGATTTTGGGCGAGGCCGCCGGCATCGACTTCGACGATCAAGCCGCGAAGGCTCGGGTCGTTGCTGGCCTGGATGTAGACGGACTGCCCCGCCGCCAGGATCACCTGTCCGTCGGGCGCAGTGATCGTTCCCCCGTTGGTGACATTCTGCGCGGCGAGCATGATCCGCCCGCCATCGACGTTGGTCGTGAGTTGTGCCCCGGACTGCACGGTGATCTGCGGGGTGGGGGTGATTGCCTGTGTCGAAGACGCGGCAAGCGCCGGCATGTTGCTCTGGATGCCACTCAGCAGTCCTGCGCTCAGCGGGCTGGTGAGCTGCAGCGTCGAGGCGAGGAGGCCTCCTGTGTTTACTGTCGCGGTCGAGCCGAATACGATCCCGTTCTGGTTTACGAGGTAGATCTGGCCGTTCGCCTTGACCGTACCGAAGATCTGGCTGGGACTCGCCTTGAAGATCTGGTTCAGGGCAATCGCTGAGCTGTTCGGCTGGTTGAAGATGACCTTGCCGTCCTGCCCGACATCAAAACTCGCCCAGTTCAGGATCGCCTGTTCGCTGGTCTGCTGAATCGTCAGGGTGTTCGCGGCGGCCGTTGCTGTGGCCTGTCCGGATGAGACCCAGGTGGTGGGGCCACCCGCGCCGCAATTTCCGGCGACGCAGACTACGGGGAGCTGATTCGGCGCCGGCGGGGCAGCCTGCAGCGGTGCCGCGAGCAGCGCTTCGCAGCTGAGCAGGGTCACCGCCTGCGTCGCAATCGAAATACGTTCGCGTCGGCGCCGTGCCATCACCAGTACCCCTTGACGTCAAAGAGGAGCGTGGAGCCGCCGTCACGCGTCACGCTGCCCTTGGCGAGCGCGTCGGCCCAGGTAAGCGCACCGTTGAAATGGCTGAACGCATCGAAGTTGATGCCTGCACCCCAGCTACGCAGGTCGGCATGAGATGCCTGCCCCGGGAGGGGCTCGAGCGTGAACGCTCGCGCGGCGTCGATGAACACGAACTCGTGCAGATGCAGCCGGTTGGCTGAGAAGTTCAAGGGCGGCAGATTGAACTGCAGCGATCCGCGCAGGGCGCTGTCGGCCAGCTCTTCGGCTTCGAGGTACCCGCGGACGGTTGCAACGCCTCCCAGCGGCAGTTGCTCGTTACTGATCAGAGGGTCCGGGGAATACTGACCCGTCAGCCGCAACGCTACGCTGAAGGCTCGCGGCAGCGCGAGGGTGTATCCACCGTCCCCGCGAAGATAGAAGTAGTTCGCGACTGCCCCGTAGCGCTTGTCGGCGAACTGCTGTTCCTGGCCGGTGATGCCGCGCAGGCCAAAGTTCGCCGTAACCGTGAGATCGGCCTGGTGATGAGTGGTGTACTGCGCGACCGTGTACGAGGCGGCAGCGCTCATGTAGTCCACCGGGGTATTCAGCCCGTTGGTCGCACTTACCAGGATGCTCTGTTTGTAATCCTTGTAGTCGACCTCGAGAGCAAAGTCCTGAATCACTGATTTCGTGGTCAGCGGCTGCAGGTAGCGCACTCCGTAGACCACACCGGTACCCACGACGCCGAGGGTTCCGACCGTTGCGACGTCGCTCTTGGAGTTCAGGTACTGGAACGCGAGGCTCGAGCCGTCCGACCCCAGGCGGAAGGTGTAGCTGCCCGCAATGACATGAGATTCGTGGGGCGCTTCCGGCGCCAGCTGATACTGCAGCGCCAGGCTGTCGAGCCGGCCGAACATGTTGTCGTAGCTCAGGGCCGCGGCGGCGCGCAGGTGCGTGGTGTCTACGGTGTACTGGTTGTTGAGTTCCACACTGCCGTGGAAGGGAGAGTGATCTTCGGTCTTAAGCTGCACGTCCACAGTGCCGGGCTGCGGGCCCGCCTTGAGCACCGGCACGATCACGCGGTCACGCGTCTGGGCATTCAGCTGGTTGACCTCGCGCTGCAGTTCCGGAAGGTTGGGCACTGCGCCTTCCTGCGCGGCTGGCAACGCCGCCTTGATTTGCCGGCCGGAGAAGTATCGAGCCCCCACCACCCGGACCTGGCGCAGCTCTCCCTCGGTCACATGGAGCCGCACGATACCGTCCTCGATGGACTGTTCCGGGATGTCGACGAATACGGTGCCGAAACCGCGGTCGTGGTACACGCGCTCGAGCGCGGCGCGCGCAGACTCGATGTCCGATATCTGCTTGTCCGGCCCGACGTAGGGATAGACGGCCTCCTCGACCGACCGGGTATCCAGCACGCTATTGCCGAGAACCCTCAGCTCGAGTACGTCGAGTTTCGGGGCGGGCCTCTCGCCCTGTGCCGTGGGAGGTGATTCGGGCTGAGTCGCGTGTACGGGGATACCCGTCAGCCACGCGAGTGCGCCGAGCGTGCCAATGGCACACACTCGTCTTACCCCGGTGTCCGTCCAGTCCCGCCTCGCCAAGATTCAGTCCCCGGTTAAAACGTGCAAGCCGCTGCGTCGGCGCAGCGGCTGCGAAGAGATTCGAGGTTCTCGCGCAGGGGGCCGGCGCCTTTCAGGCGCCGGCCCCTCTTCCTTCTTCGACGAGTTACGTTACTTGTTGTTGTTGTTCAGAATCGTGCAGGCGGACTTGCCGGTGTTGGTCCACGTGGCAGTCGGGATCGACGGGTTGCCAGTCTCCGCCGTGGCGCTCACGGTCGGCTTGGCATTGATCGAGTCCTGCAGGTAGAAGTTCGTCAGCTGACCGCTCGCGGTACCCGAAGCGATCCACTGGCCCCCCGAGAACGCACCGTTCTCCGACGGCAGAACTCCGGTCGTCTTCTTGACGTCGGTGATCAGCTGTCCGGCGAGAGCCACTGCCTGCGCGGCATTGGCGTTGCCCGCCTGTGACGTCGCGGTGTTGTTGATCGCCCAGTCCTCGGCGATGAACTGGTACAGACCCATCGCCGCGTTGTGGATGTTCGCCTCAATGCCGTCGACCTTCAGGGTCGTGTAGGCGCTGCCCGGTCCGTTGACGATCACGCCGATCGATACGCCGGGGTTGGCGGCGAGACAGGCCTTGATGTCATTGGTCGAGTAGTTCTCGACGGGATTGGAGCTGATGCCGTCCACACCGCCCACGGTCTGATCCAGGCTTCCGACTGCGGAACCGGCCGGGTTGGTCGCCAGCGAGGCAATGCGCGGCGCGGCGCCGCTGGCATTGCCGGCTCCGTTGATGCCGTTGTTGCCACCGCACTCGCTCAGCGTGAGGAACTTGCTCAGGGTGACTTCCGAGCCCGAACCGTGGTCACGACGGCACAGCACGATGCTCGCACTGTTGTTCGTGAGCCCGGTGGCTTCCGGAACCTGCGACCAGGTCTTGTACTGGCCGGTGAAGATCGCGCGCAGCGACTGCGTGGAGAGGTTGCTCAGCGCGTTGGTGGGGGCTGCAGTGTTGTCGACGACGAAGGCGAAGACCTCGCCGTTCACGTAGCCCCAGCCAGACTGTTCCGAGGCCTCAAGCTGCGCCAGCGTGGGCTGGCCCTGCCCGGGAATCGACAGCACGTTGATCACGTTGTTGGTTCCGGTGCCGTCGGTCTGCGTCGGCTTGAGGCCGTCGGAGTACGCCCAGTTGTCCTGGCTCGCCCACAGGATGGGCTCGTTGTCCGAGACGCCGATGTCGACCGGCAGCGGCGCCAGCAGGCCGGAGGTGGCCGTGTCGAGGTCACGGTTGTAGCCCGTGACGGCCTGGGTGCCGCCGCCGGCCAGCGGGGCAAGCACCGCGCGGCCGCGTGTGCTGGCCGTGGAGCCCGGGATGAACGGCGCGATGCCCCACACGGAGCCGTACTCGGCGCCGTAGTAGAGAGTCACGACGTCGCCCGCGGCGACCGGTGACGGGAGCGTCGGGGCTCCGGCGAAGCGGTTGCTGGAGATCGTGCACACGAGGGTGTGCAGGTCGGGCACGCCGAAGCCGGCGTTGGCGCCGCTGGTGGTGTTCAGGACGGCGGCGGTCTTGGTCAGCGTGCACACCGTGGTGCCGCCGTTGTCGACCGTGCTGCCGTACTTGCCGGTGGCGATCGCTTCGAGGTCGTTCTCCCACAGGGTACGCTGGGCGCTCGCGCCCGAAATGTTGAGCCAGTAAGAGGCGGCGTTGGCGCTCATCGCTGCCGTGCCGGCCAGGGCCGCCGCGATGGCGGCGTGCAGAACATGCTTACGCATTACTTATCTCCGTTAAGTGTGTGGCAGGCGTCGACCGCTTACGCGGCCACCGCCGCGTTGCGACGCCGGCCGATCCCGAGCAGGCCCAGGACGCCGCTACCGAGCAGCCAGAACGCCGCCGGCAGGGGTACGGAGCCCGAGCCCGCGCTAACGAGGCCGGTGATCACGCCGCCGAGGCCGACCGTGATGGCATCCGTGCTGGCGTAGACGTTGGCATCGTTGCCGCTGCCGAAGGTCGCCATTTCGTACAGGAACGTGGTGCCACCGATGGCGCTGCCGTTGCCGCCCGAGGTCTGGCCAAAGGAGGTCACCGCCTGCTTGCCGAGACCGGCGGTGTAGTCATACACGGCCGTGCCGGCATTGGACTGCGCGAAGAACGCGGTGGTGTTGCTGACCGCCGAATTGATACCGGCCGAACCCGGCTCATCGTTGAACTGCGTGGCGCCGTTCGCCGAGGTGTAGGCCGCCAGCAGGCGACCCTGGCCGGCATTCACCGAGCCGTCACCATTGGCCCCGGCCATGATCGTGTAATAGAAGGTGCCGCCGGAGTTGGCAGCTTCGAACGCCGCGAGCGCGCTGTCCACGTGGGTGGTGCTGTTGATGAGCCCGGCGCCGACGGTGATCGCGCCGCCGCTGCCCAGCGGGCCCGGGTTGGTGATGTTTCCGAACAGGCTGTACGAATTTCCGGCGTTCGAATCCGCCACTACGGATGCGGTCGTCACGCCCAGGCTGTCGAGGTTGACGCCCAGGTCCTGCACGAACGTCTGGCCGTTGGCCGTGTCCGTGACGAACAGGATCAGGTCGCTGCCGCCCGAGGCGGTCGGCGGCACATTGATCTGTGCGTTGGCCACGCCCGCGGCGAGCGCCGTACCGGCAAGCGCGAGTTTGATGAAGGTCTTCATTACTAGATTTCCCCTGAAGTAGGTAGTTAATCAACGAGAAAGACGCGCCCGACGAGTGCCGTTAAGCCACTCACTCCCTGCCAATCGAACGGGGCATCCCCAAGAAACGCCGCCACAGTAGAAGTGCGCTGTGACATCGGCGTTAAGTTTTCGCGAAAGCGTGATGCGCTGCGTTGACGACGCTGCGCGTGAAGACACTGCGTAACTCGAGTGTCTTACACTCGAGTTACGCAGATTTATGACCGCGGATGCGGCTGGTGAAGTGTTGGATTGCTCAGGCGCGCGCACGCGCAGCGCCGCGCAGGCCGATGGCCAGCGCGAGGCCGAGCAGGCCCAGGAGGTCGAGGCTGCCACCCCCACCGCCGCCGCCGCCAGAGGTCACGCTGACCGATACAGACTGCGCCGCCTTGCCGCCGGCGCCGGTGCAGGTCAGCGTGAAGGTCGTGTCGGAAGTCAGGGCCGCGCTGGTGAAAGTGCCGCTCACGGGCTGGGTGCCGCTCCACCCGCCGGAAGCCGTGCAGGTCGTGGCATTGGTGCTCGACCACACGAGATCGACCGTGCCGCCGGAGTTTACCGAGCTGTGGTCTGCGCTCAGCGTGACGGTCGGCGCCGCCGGTGCCGTCGTGACGGTAAGTCCGTAAGTGCCGGCCTCATCCGTCCCGCCCGGCTGGGCGATGAAGTTGAGGTAGTAGGTCCCCGTCGCGGTAGCCGTGAAATTGAAGGTTCCGCCGCCGTAGATGGAGCCGAGGATCTGGGACCCCTGGGTGACGATCGTGTCGTAGTTGGTGAAGTTCGCGGGGAACCCGAGATCGGTGGCGGTGACGCTGTAGGCACCGGTGGCGGCAATGGCGAAGGTCTTGGCGCTGAACAGGGTACCTACGGCCTGGGTGACCTCGAAGCCGGGACTCGAGGAACCTGCCGCCATCGTCACGCCGAACAATCCGCCGCCGGAGGCGCCTTGCGCGAACACGACGAATGACAGGGGTCCCGCGGCCGGCGTGATGTCGAGCGTCGTCGCCCGGGTGATGGGAGTTCCGAGGAGCGCCCCGTTCTGGACCGCTGCGAGGCTGACGTTGCTGAGCACGGCCGGGAACTGGAAGTCGGTGAGGGTTACCGTCTGTGCACCGGCCGCACCGACGTTGGTGTCGAAGGCGAACGGGGTCAGGGAGCTCGCCGGGTCCACGACCCCGCGTGCCACGCCGAAGGTCGGGGATGAACTTCCCTGGGCCGTGACCTGCACCCCGAAGGCGCCGGCACTGCCGGCCGCGGGGGTCCCGTACGCATAAGCCGCATAGGTCCCGCTGGCCGCGCCGAAGGACTGGGATCCGGGTGAGCTCAGCTGGGCGACCGGCTGGCCGCTCAGGAGCATCGCCGCCCCGATCTGGGTAAACGCCGTCGGGAACTGCAGGTCGTTGAGCGCGAAAGTGTAGGTGCCGGCCGCCAGCGTCGGGCCCCCGAGCGCGAGGACCCCGCCCACCGGCACCGCGCGGCCATAGGCGACAGCGCCGCTGCCGTCCACGACCGTGGCGCTGAAGAGGCCGGCGTTCGGGGTGCCGCTCGCCTGGCCGACCGCGAAGACCCGGTAGGTCGTACCCGAGGTCAGGGCAACGGACGCCTGGTAGGCGCCGCTCGAGGGCAGTATTGCCAGCGGGGTCGAGCTGCCCTGCGCGATCAGGAGGAGCGTGAGGGTCGGGAGGCTCGCCGGTAGCTTCAGGTCGTTCAGCGACACCGTGTAGGTGCCGCTGGTGGACACCATGAAGCTGTCGTTGAGGACACCCTCGCCGTTCGGGAGCGCCTGGTTGGGCAGCGCGATGACGTCGGAAAAGCTCGCGACCTGGGTATTGCCCGCAGTCTGGATCGTGATGCCGATCGGTCCCGAACCGGCAACGTTGCCGGGCATGCCGACGACGTGCAGCGTGTATGTACCGGCGGCGAGCGAGCTCAGGGTCAGCGTCCCGGCCCCGACCAGCGCGTTCCCCACCAGCTTGTCGCCGCTGGTGACGGCGAGCTTCACGGAGGCCAGCGGCGCGCTCGGCGTCAGCGCCGCACCCAGGTCCGTCAGCGTGATGGTGTAGGAGCCGGCGTTCGCGATCTGGAAGTCATGCTCCACCGGCACCCCGGTGGTGGCGGCCGCGATCGTGTGCACCTCGCTCACGATGGGGGTCTGCGCGACGGCGAGCGGACTGAGAGCCACGCCCGCTGCCGAAACGATTCCGAGAAGAAGGGACTGAAACGCGCGGCGGCCGTGCATGATCACATTCCTTCGCTGAGACGGTGCGGACGACCGGCCGCTAGACCGATACGGATCCTGTTGTTATGCCGCCGGTACGCAGTGCGTCCGGAGGACTCGCGCCCCTGTTATGAGTCTTGGGCGGCTGGCGCGAATGTATGCACGCGCCGTGACGTTCGTGTGACACGTCGTCGACGGGAGACACTCACGAAAATGCAGTCGCGCAGTGCGGCAGCACGCCGCTGGACCGAGCGGCCGCAGGCACCGTCGATGTGAGAGGAGCTCAGAGAGTTCCCGCACTTACGAGCGTAAGTGCGGGCCGCACCGCGTAAGTCAGCTCGCCGCGAGGCCGTGACTGCGGACGCCGCCCAGGTCCTGATGACGCACGCAGAACTCGGCGAGGCGTCGCACCGCGACGCGGTATTCCTGATCGGCCCAGACGAACTCGAGCCAGAACTCGCGCTGGGCCACGTCGGTCGCTGCCTGGCGGCTCGCGGTCAGCAGGCGCAGCGCGGCATCGCGCTGCGCACGGTGTCTTTGAACCGCTTCCTGTAGTTCACCGAGCTCGGAAAGGGTACGCCGCGTCAGGACTCCGGGTGCTCGTGAGGCGGCGCGGCTATGCGCGCTCACGAACGCAGGACTTCGAATTCGTTCGTGGCGCGATCCAGCTCTGCGATCACATCGCAATAATGGCGCCAGACGCGCCGCACCTCGTCGGCCTCGCGACCGTTCAGGCGTTCGAGTTCACGGCGCGCGCGGTCGTGTTCCGAGTGCAGCCGCTGGTGGCGGCTCTCGAGCTGGTCGAACTGCTCCCAGAATCCCGCCTCGGGCCACTGGGCCCGGGGTCGATCGGACGCACTCATCTGTTCCTCACCTGTGGCGCGTATTCTTTTAGTCGGCGAGCGCAAACTTATAGTACGCGAGTGCTACAGGGACGTTGCACCGCGAAGGCGGGGAAACTACTTACGCGTGCGCGCGGGGCGCTGCCAGTTCTCGATGGTGGTTTGACGTGCGCGGGCGACGGTGAGCTTGCCGGCCGGTACCGAATGAGTGACGGTCGAGCCGGCGGCGACCGTGGCCCCGGCCCCAACCTCGATCGGCGCGACCAGCACGCTGTTGCTGCCGGTATGAACGTCGTCTCCGACCACGGTGCGGTGCTTATTGGCGCCGTCGTAGTTGGCGATGATGGTGCCGGCGCCAATGTTGACGCGCGCGCCGACATCCGCATCGCCGACGTACGCGAGATGATTGGCTTTGGAATCCGTGGCTAAGCGCGAATTCTTCACTTCCACGAAATTACCGATGTGCACGCCGGCGGCCAGCTGCGAGCTGGGGCGGAAGCGCGCGAAGGGACCGATGTTGCAGCGCTCGCCGATGACCGCGCTCTCGACGACGCAGTGCGCGAAGACCTGGGTATCGGCCTCGATGCGCGAATCGCGGATCACGCAGCCCGGGCCTACCCGTACGCGATCGCCCAGGTACACCGTCCCCTCCAGGACGACGTTCACGTCGATGAAGACGTCCGTGCCGTGGGTGAGCGTGCCGCGCAGGTCGAAGCGCGCAGGGTCGGCGAGCGTCACCCCCGCCAGCAGCAGTGCACGGGCGCTGCGGGCACGGAAGGCGGCCTCGAGCTCGGCGAGCTGCGCGCGGTCGTTGACGCCCTGGACTTCGGTCGGGTCGGCGGCGACCAGCGGGCGGACGGGCACCTTCGCCTTCACGGCCAGGGCGATCACGTCGGTGAGGTAGTACTCCCCCTGCGCGTTTGCCGGTCTCACCTTCGCCAGATACTGGCGCAGCAACCGCGCCGGGGCTGCCAGCACCCCGGTATTGCATTCGTGCAGGGCGAGTTCGCGGCGGTTCGCGTCCTTGTGCTCCACGATCTTCTGCACCTGCCCGCGCGCGTTGCGGACGATGCGGCCGTAACCCTGCGGGTCATCCAGCCGTACCGTGAGGAGGCCGACCGCGGCCTCGCCGGCAAGCCCGAGCAGTTCCTTCAGCGTGTCGGCCGAGATGAGCGGTACGTCGCCGTAGAGCACAAGCACGCGGTCGTCCTCGCCCACCTGCGGCAGCGCCTGCAGCACGGCATGCCCCGTGCCGAGTCGCTCGCGCTGCAGGGCCCAGGTAACCGGCTCGTCCACGAGCGCTTCACGCACCCGTTCGCCGCCGTGGCCGTAGACGACGCAGATGCGCCTGGGCTCAAGGTGGCGCGCCGTGTCGATGACACGCTTGAGCAGCGGGAGCCCGGCGAGCGGCTGGAGCACCTTGGGGAGCGCCGACTTCATCCGCTTGCCCTCGCCGGCGGCGAGGATCACCACCGTCAGCGGGTTGGGCCCAGGAGACTTCCGCGAAGTGCGCTTAGGCATGGTGACGGGATGGTACTTCAGCGGCGCACGGTGAAGGAGTGGCGCTCATCGCCGGGCTTGCCGGCCTCGATGGCCGCGAGCTTGCGCCGCATGAGATCGCCCATGAAGAGCTGCGGGTTCGAGTGGGCCTGGTGCTCTGCGTCCTCGCGCTGCGCAATCAGCGCGGTCGCGCGGTGGAAGGCGTCCTCGAGTCCGGAGCTGGCCGGCAGCGCGTCCTGAAGGAATGCCTCGCCGAACCAGGTCAGCTTGCGGTCTTCCTCGCAGCCGAAAGAGGTGTGCCCGGCATCGGCCGCGGTGATGACGGCCGTGGTATCGCCCTTGAGCTCGTCGACGAAGACCCCGGCGTAGCAGGCCGAGACAATGATTACGCGGTAGCGGATCCCGGCCGTGTCCAGCGCCTCGTGCAGGTCCGCCGGCGCGAGCTGTGCGAGCGGCAGCGAGCCGTTCTGCACCTCGAGCCCGTCCTGCGAGCCGTGGGAGGTCAGGAACAGCACCAGGAGGTCGTTGTCGGGGTCCATCCGGCCGGCGAGCGCCGTCAGGGCCATACCGAGCCCGGAGACGCTCGCGAGCGGGTAGGAGTCGCGGTCCTCGACGTCGTTCACGAGGAGGAGCGAGCGCCCGTCGGTGCCGTAACGCGATGCGAAGGTTTCCTGCGCGAACTGGGCCTCGCGCCGGAAGAGCGCGGGGTCCCCGTCGCCGGCGAAGCCCACGAAGTACACCCCCGGGTGGTTGGGAGTCGTGGCGCGGACCCGCTCCACGGCAGCCGCGATGCGCGCCGGCTGGTCGTAGAAAAGCACCTCGGCCTGCGCCGAATCGGTCTCCTCGGAGGCGGCGGTCTCATCGGCCACCCACAGCCGGGTGTCGAGGTTGAGGCCGGCGAGCACCGAGGGCGCGAGCAGTGTCAGCACGATGGCCGCTAGCGCGGTACGCACCCGGACGATCCCGAATGCCGCCCCGAGCACCCGGACCGCGAGCACGGCGAGGTAGGCGAGCGCGATGAGCGTGACCAGTACCGGTCGCACGCGGGTGAGCGGCAGGTCCGAGGCCAGCCAGAAGACCACGAGCACGAAGGGCGCGGCCGCGAGCACGGCGGTGATCAGCGCGCGCGTCTCGGCCGTGCGGCTGTTGACGCGCGCGACGACCGCGATCGCGCCCAGGGCGATGATCAGGTAGCAGGCCCAGCCGAACAGGCCATCGAGCGCCAGCGGCGCGTGCCTGTCGGAGTGGATCTTGTCGAGCAGCGCCCAGATCGCGAGATTCAGGAGCAAGAGCAGCGCGGCCTGGTCAAAGCTGACGGCGAGCTGCGCGGGCCAGCGGCGCCTGAGCGCTGCGAGCGCCAGTCCGGTCTTCAGGTTACGGGCGCAGCCTGCGAACAGGCCGATCGCGGGTACGGCGGGGGGCGGTAACGGGTAGCCGGACGGGTCCAGCGGATCAGCTCCGCAGTTTGCGCAGCCGCTCGATCATCTTCAACTGCTCGGTGAAGCGCGTGAGCTCGGCGAGCAGCTCGGCCTCGGTCGCCCGGTCGGCCTTGTCCTTGAGGGCAGCCTCGACGCGCTGCTTGGCAGCCACCGCAGCCGCCTCGTCCAGGTCCTTGGCGCGCAGCGCCGTGTCGGCGAGCACCGTGACCTTGTGCGGCTGGACCTCGAGCGCGCCGCCGCCAACGAAGAAGTAATGGTCCTGACCATCCGGGGTCACCACCCGCACCTCGCCCGCCTTGAGCAGCGTCAGGAGCGGGGCATGCCGCGGGTAGATCCCGAGGTCGCCCTGGGAGGCGGATGCGAATACCACCGAAGCGGCGCCGGAGAAGATCTCCCCTTCGGCGCTTACGATGTCGACCTCGAGAGTCGGGCTGTCAGCCATGGGCGTCGCGACCTCTTACTGCAGAGTCTTGGCCTTCGCGACCGCTTCCTCGATCGAGCCGACCATGTAGAAGGCCTGCTCGGGAAGTGCGTCGAACTCGCCGGAGATGATGCCCTTGAAGCCGCGGATCGTGTCCTTGAGCGGGACGATCTTGCCGTCCTGGCCGGTGAACACCTTGGCGACGTTGAAGGGCTGCGACAGGAAGCGCTGCACCTTGCGGGCGCGGAACACGGTCAGCTTGTCCTCTTCCGAGAGCTCGTCCATGCCCAGGATCGCGATGATGTCCTGCAGTTCCTTGTAGCGCTGCAGCACGGCCTGCACGCCGCGCGCGGTGTTGTAGTGCTCCTCGCCCACCACCAGCGGGTCGAGCTGGCGGCTGGTGGAATCCAGTGGATCCACGGCCGGGTAGATGCCGAGCGATGCGATCTGGCGCGACAGCACCACCGTCGCATCCAGGTGCGCGAAGGTCGTGGCGGGCGACGGGTCGGTCAGGTCGTCGGCGGGCACGTAGACCGCCTGGATGGAGGTGATCGAGCCCTTCTTGGTGGAGGTGATGCGCTCCTGCAGCACGCCCATCTCCTCGGCGAGCGTCGGCTGGTAGCCCACCGCCGAGGGCATGCGGCCCAGGAGTGCCGAGACTTCGGTGCCGGCGAGGGTGTAGCGGTAGATGTTGTCGACGAAGAACAGCACGTCGCGGCCCTTGCCGCCGGAGTCCGGACGCGTCTCGTCGCGGAAGAACTCCGCCATGGTGAGGCCGGTGAGCGCCACGCGCAGGCGGTTGCCCGGCGGCTCGTTCATCTGGCCGTACACCATCGCCACCTTGGAGTTGGCGAGGTTGTCCTTGTCGATGACGCCCGACTCGATCATCTCGTGATAGAAGTCGTTGCCCTCGCGGGTGCGCTCACCGACGCCGGCGAACACCGAAAGGCCCGAGTACTGCTTGGCGATGTTGTTGATCAGCTCGAGCATGTTGACGGTCTTGCCCACGCCGGCGCCGCCGAACAGGCCCACCTTGCCGCCCTTGGCGAACGGCACCAGCAGGTCGATGACCTTGATGCCCGTGACCAGGAGGTCCTGGCCGCCGGCCTGCTCGTCGAACGCCGGGGGCGCGCGGTGGATCGGGAGGGTCTCCTTCGTCTGCACCGGGCCGCGGTTGTCCTGCGGGGTGCCGAGCACGTCCATGATGCGCCCGAGCGTGCCCTCGCCCACCGGCACCGAGATCGGCGCGCCGGTGGCCTCGACCGCCAGCCCGCGCTTCAGACCCTCGGAGGCTCCCATGGCGATGGTGCGCACCACGCCGTCGCCGAGCTGCTGCTGCACCTCGAGCGTCAGGTCCACGTCCTTGAGCTTCAGGGCCTCGTAGACCTTCGGAATGGATTCGCGCGGAAACTCGACGTCGATGACGGCGCCGATGATCTGGGTGATGTGTCCCTGGGCGGGAGTGGCCATGGTGTCGTTCCTCAAACCGCAGCCGCACCACCCACGATCTCCGAAAGTTCCTTCGTGATCGCGGCCTGGCGGGCCTTGTTGTAGATCAGTTGCAACTCTTGAATCAGCTTGCCGGCGTTGTCGGAGGCCGCGCCCATCGCGATCATGCGCGCGGCCATCTCGGAGGCGACGCTCTCGACCGCGCCGCGGTACACCTGCGACTCGATGTAGCGCATCAGCAGCCCATCGAGGATCGCGGCGGCGTCCGGCTCGTAGATGTAGTCCCAGTGCTCGGGCAGCCCCTCGAGGTCGAGCGCCTCGATGGGCAGCAGCTGCTGCACTTCCGGCTTCTGCGTCATGGTGTTCACGAACTGCGCGCTCACCAGGAACAGGCGGTCGAGCTTGCCCTCGCGGTAGGCGTCCAGCATGACCTTGACCGTCCCGATCAGGTCCTTGATCTGCGGCCGGTCGCCCAGGCCCGAGACGTTGGCGAGGATCGGCACGCCCAGGCGACGGAAGAAATTGAGCCCCTTGGTGCCAATCAGGCACAGGCTCACCTGCGCGCCCTTGCCCTGCCACTCGCGCATTAGAAGCAGCGTCTGCTTGAAGACGTTGGCGTTGAGCGCGCCGGCCAGCCCGCGATCGGTTGAGATCACGATGATGCCGACCGCCTTGGGTTCGCGGCTCTGCAGGAACGGGTGGCGGTAGTCCGGGTTCGCCTCGGTGAGGTGCCCGATGACGTTGCGCATCTTGGTGGCGTAGGGGCGCGCGAGGCGCATGCGGTCCTGCGCGCGGCGCATCTTGCTGGTGGCCACCATCTGCATGGCCTTGGTGATCTTCTGAGTGCTCTTCACACTCGCGATCTTGGTGCGGATTTCCTTGGTGCCCGGCATGGCTTAGGCCTTAGCGGCTCAGTAGGTACCCGTGGCGATGAAGTCCTCGATGCACTTCTTCAGCGCCGCCTCGTTCTCCTTGGAGAACTTAGGCGTCGCATTGATGCCATCGATTAGCGACTTGTAGTTCGAGTGCGCGAACGCCTGCAGGGCAGCCTCGAAGGCCACGATCTTCTTGAGGTCTACCTTGTCCATGTAGCCGTTGTTGACCGCGTAGATCGACAGCGCCATCTCCGCGACCGACATGGGCGCGTACTGCTTCTGCTTCATCACCTCGGTGACGCGCTGGCCGCGCTCGAGCTGCTTGCGCGTGGCCTCGTCCAGGTCGGAGGCGAACTGCGAGAATGCCGCGAGCTCGCGGTACTGGGCGAGCGAGAGGCGGATGCCGCCACCGAGCTTCTTGATGATGTCGGTCTGGGCCGCGCCACCGACGCGCGACACCGAGATGCCGGCGTTCATGGCCGGGCGGATGCCGGCGTTGAACAGGTCGGTCTCGAGGAAGATCTGGCCGTCGGTGATCGAGATGACGTTGGTGGGGACGAACGCGGTGACGTCGCCGGCCTGGGTCTCGATGATCGGCAGGCCCGTGAGCGAGCCGGTCTTGCCGGTCACCTTGCCCTTGGTGACCATCGCCACGTATTCCTCGTTGACGCGCGCGCTGCGCTCGAGCAGGCGCGAGTGCAGGTAGAACACGTCGCCGGGGAAGGCCTCGCGACCCGGCGGGCGGCGCAGCAGCAGCGAGATCTGGCGGTAGGCGACGGCCTGCTTGGACAGGTCGTCATAGATGATCAGGGCGTCTTCGCCGTTGTCCATGAAGTACTCGCCCATGGTCACGCCCGAGTAGGCGGCGATGTACTGCATCGCGGCGGGCGTGGAGGCGGAGGCGGCGACGACGATGGTGTGCTTGAGTGCGTCGTGCTCCTCGAGCTTGCGCACCACGTTGGCGATGGTCGACTGCTTCTGGCCGATCGCGACGTAGACGCACTTAATGCCGGAGGACTTCTGGTTGATGATGGTGTCGACCGCGAGCGCGGTCTTGCCGGTCTGGCGGTCGCCGATGATCAGCTCGCGCTGGCCGCGGCCGATCGGCACCATCGAGTCGACGGCCTTGTAGCCGGTCTGTACCGGCTGGCTCACCGACTTGCGGTAGATGACGCCCGGGGCCACGCGCTCGATCGGCGCGGTGCGGGCGGCCTTGATGGGACCCTTGCCGTCGATGGGCGCGCCGAGCGCGTCCACGACGCGGCCGAGGAGCTCAGGGCCCACCGGCACCTCGAGGATGCGCCCCGTGGTCTTCACGGTGTCGCCTTCCTTGAGGTTCTTGTAGTCGCCCAGCACGACCGCGCCCACCGAGTCCTGCTCGAGGTTCAGCGCAAGGCCGAAGATGTTGCCCGGGAACTCCAGCATCTCGCCGTAGCGGACGTCGGCGAGCCCGTGGATGCGGCAGATGCCGTCGGTCACGGAGACGATGGTGCCGACGTTGCGCGCCTCTGTGACGGACTTGAAGTTCTCGATGCGCTGCTTGATCAGGTCGCTGATCTCGGTTGCCTTGATGGCCATGTGCGTTCTCTCTTGCGAGCTAATTCGTTGACGTTACGCGGTCAGTTCGTAGGCGATGCGTGCCAGGCGCGAGCTTAAGGAGCCGTCGATTACCAGGTCGCCGGCGCGCAGGATGGCGCCGCCGATGAGGGACGGGTCGGTCTGGCAGTGCAGCCGCACCTTGCGCTTGAGGCGCTTCTCGAGGGCCGCCGCGAGCTTGCCGCGCTGCGCCTCATCGAGCGCCGTAGCGGAGGTCACGGTCACGTCCGCCTGGCCCTCGGCCTCGTCCTTGAGGATCTCGAACTGGGCAGAGATCTCCGGGAGGTAGGCGAGGCGGCGGTTCTCCGCGAGCGTGCGCACGAAGTTGGCGCCGTGCTCGCCGAGGTCCGGGCCGGCAATGCCGGTGAGGAAGGAGGCAAGCTCCTCGGGCGTCACGTGCGGGTTGCCCAGGAGGTTCTCCACGCGGGGATCCTGCACCGCGAGCGCCGCCGCCTTGATGGCGTCCGACCAGCGGCTCAGCCGCTGCTCCGAACGCGCCTCCTCGAAGGCAGCCCGCGCATAGGGCCGGGCGATCGTGAGTCTGTCCGCCATTTCTCGCGCCGCTCCTAAGGCCTAGATCTGCGTGGCCAGCTGGCTCAGCAGCTCGGCGTGCTTGCCGGCATCGATTTCCTTGCCGAGTAGCTTCGAGGCAGCGCCCACGGCGATCCCCGCCACTTCGCGGCGCAGGCTCTCGCGCGCGCGGTTGGTGTCGAGCTCGATCTGCTCGTGCGCCTGTGCCACCAGGCGCGCACCCTCGGTGTTGGCCTGTCCCTTGGCTTCCTCCACGATCTCGTTGGCGCGGTGCTGCGCCTGATCGACGATCTGCGTGGCGCGTTCGCGCGCCTCGCGGATGATCTGATCGGCGTTGCCGCGCGCCTCGGTGAGCGAGCGCTCGCCGCGCTCGGCGGCCGCGAGGCCCTCAGCGATCTTGCGCTGACGGTCCTCGATCGGGCCTGCCAGCATCGGCACTACGACCTTGTAGATGAACCAAAGCAGCACCAGCAGCACGATGAACTGCCCGATGAACGTCGCATTGATCGCGAGCATCTGCCTCTCTCCCTATGGAGTGCGTCGTCGGGTCGGCTTCAGTGTGCGCCCGCGGGGACCAGCGGGTTGGCGTAGGCGAAGAACATCGCAAGTCCCACGCCGATGAGGAACGCCGCGTCGATGAGGCCCATGGCCAGGAACATCTTGGTCTGCAGCGTCGGGATCAGCTCGGGCTGGCGGCCACCGGCCTCCAGGAACTTCGAGGCCATGATGCCGATGCCGATGCAGGCACCCGCGGCACCCAGACCGATGATGAGGCCGATCGCCACAGCGGTGTGAGCCTGAATGGTAGTGATTGCGTCCATAGTCTTCGCGTCTCCAGTTCGAAACAGTTAAGCGTTGGTCAAAATCTCTAGTGGTGCTCTTCCGCCATCGCGATGTAGACGATGGGCAGAACCATGAATATGAAGGCCTGCAGCAGCACGATCAGGATGTGGAACACCGCCCACACGCTGCCGAGGAGAATCTGCAGGCCGACGCGCGCCACCCCGCCCGCGGAGGCCTCGGTGACGCCGAGCCCGAGCAGCGCGATCAGCATGAAGATGAGCTCGCCGGCGAACATGTTGCCGAACAGGCGCATCGCCAGTGAGATGGGCTTCGAGAGGAGCTCGATGGCGTTCAGGAGCAGGTTGGGGATCCACAGGACCGGGTTGGCGCCGAAGGGCGCGCTGATCCACTCGTGCAGGTAGCCGCCTGTGCCCTTGGAACGCACGCCGGCGCCGACGACCAGGATCAGCACCAGCACCGCCATCGCCGCGGTGCCGTTGATGTCCGCGGTCGGCAGCACGCGCCAGAACTTGGCCCCGAACGCACCGGCGACGTTGCCCGGCGCATCCAGCGGCAGCAGGTCCATGGTGTTCATCGCGACGATCCAGGTAAAGAGCGTCAGCGCGAGCGCCGTCAGGAAGCGGCGGTTGCCGTGGTAGATCGAGCCGACCTCGTTGTCGACCCATTCGTACACGAACTCGATGAAGGCACCGAGCCCGGTCGGGCGGGCGGTGCTGCTGGCACGGCGCGCGGCCAGCCACAGGACCCAGGCCACGAGGGCCGCGAGCGCGCTGGACATGACCAGCGTGTCCACGTGCACCGTCCAGAACCCCTGGCCCACGGTGAGGTGGGTCATGTGATGGTTGACGTACGCGCTCGGGGTCTCTAGTTCGACGGCCATCGGTTACGGTTCCATCTGGTTGTGGGCGCCCGGCAG
The DNA here is from genome assembly GCA_018241425.1 of Pseudomonadota bacterium. Classification (GTDB taxonomy): domain Bacteria; phylum Pseudomonadota; class Gammaproteobacteria; order Steroidobacterales; family Steroidobacteraceae; genus 13-2-20CM-66-19. The sequence continues at coordinate 113,033 of JAFEDU010000003.1, read as the reverse complement.
TGCCGGCGTGGCCGCTGCGGCATCGGTGCCCGTGGCGGCGACCACCCACGTCGCGATGAGCGCGGCGACGAACCCGAACAGCAGGGCCGGCCACACGACGTGCGGGATGCGCGCGGCCACCATGAACAGGGCGATCGTGCAGATCACTTTGATCAACTCTCCAACCATCACCCGCCACAGCGCGGCGGCTATCGAGCGCTCCACCACCCGCGCCCGACTACTTATATATAGGTGCGTCACCCACACCATGGAGGCGCCACCGAGCACCGACAAGCCGGCGTAGGGTCCGAAGATCACCCACACCAGGATCGCCAGCGCCACGACCGTCGCCTGGGTGCGCATGGCGCGCGTGTTCAGCCACCGGCTGGCCCGACGGCGCAACATAGCTTCCTTTTGGGCGATCCCCGCCCTGCCCAAGGGCACCTTGGGGTCCTCATCTGGCAGGGGCGGATTTACTTATCCCGCAGGCACTTACGGCCGGCGTGGCTCGAGCGCGCGCGATTATAGAGACCGACCGGGCGGTCGTCCATAAGCAACGCTCGCTGCAGCGCGAGCGGCTTGGCTACTGGATGTGCGCGAGGATGCCGTCGAGCTCGTCGAGGCTGTTGTAGCTGACCACCAGCTTGCCCTTCCCGCCCGTGCCTTGCTGGATTGCGACCTTGGCGCCGAGCTTCTCGGCCAGGTCCTGCTCCAGGCGGCTGACGTTCGGATCCCGGTCCGGGGCGTTCGCGCCTGAAATCCCCGGGGCCGGGGACTGGAGGCGACGCACCAAGGCCTCGGTATCCCGGACCGACAGCCCCTTCTTGACCACCAGCGCCGCCACCTCGGTCTGCTTGCGACGGTGCTCCAGGGCGAGCAGCGCGCGGGCGTGCCCCATCTCCAGCTGGCGGCTCTCCAGGAGCTCGCACACTTCTGGTGCAAGCTCCAGCAGGCGCAGCAGGTTGCTGACCCCCGCCCGCGAGCGGCCGACGGCATCGGCCGCCTGCTGGTGGGTGAGCCCGAATTCGCTGATCAGCCGCTCCAGTGCCCGGGCCTCCTCCAGCGGGTTGAGGTTCTCGCGCTGGATGTTCTCGATGAGGGCCATGGCGATGGCGGCCTCATCGGGCACGTGGCGGATGACCGCCGGGATCTCACTCAGCCCCGCCATCTGCGCGGCCCGCCAGCGGCGCTCGCCGGCGATGATCTCGTAGCGCTGCACCACGCCATCGCCGAGGGAGTCCACGGGCCGCACCACGATCGGCTGCACCACGCCCTGGGCCTTGATCGACTCGGCGAGCTCCGCGAGCGACTCCTGGCGCATGTCCACACGGGGCTGGTAGCGACCGCGCTGCAGCAGATCGAGCGGCAGCTTGGCCAGTTCCTCCCCGTGCAGGGTCGGAGCCGCCGCGGCGGCCGCGACCGGCGGGGGCACGATGACCGGGCGCGACTGGCCGAGCAGGTCCGCAAGTCCGCGTCCGAGGGTGGGCTTTCGCATCTTCAGCTGTCCTTGGCGTGCGCGCTCTCGGGCGCGCTGGCAGGCGGGGGTGAGCCACCGGTGATCGGGGGAGCGGCCGCCGCGGGCGGCGACGGCGCCGGGGCGCCGTTGACCGCCGCCATCGGTGGCGGCCGCACGGTGCCGTTGGCAACTTCCTCGCGCCGGATCATCTCGCCCACGAGCGCGAGGTAGGCGAGCGCGCCGCGCGATTCCTTGTCATGAAACAGCGCGGGCTTGCCGAATGAGGGGGCCTCGGCGAGGCGGATGTTGCGCGGGATCACGGTGCGGAACACGGTGTCCCCGAAGTGGGCGATCAGCTGGTTGCTGACCTCGTTGGCGAGGTTGTTGCGCGGGTCGTACATGGTGCGCAGCACGCCCTCGATGGAGAGCGCGGGGTTTGCGGCCACTCGGATCTGCTCGACAGTGTTCAGCAGCGCCGAAAGTCCCTCGAGCGCGTAGTACTCGCACTGCATCGGGATCAGCACGCTGTCGGCGGCCACCAGCGCGTTGACCGTCAGCATGTTCAGCGCCGGCGGGCAGTCGATGATGATGACGTCGAAGTCCTCGCGCTTGGGCTGCAGCGCGTGGCGCAGCTTGGTCTCGCGCGCGATCGGCAGCGACAAGAGGCGCACCTCGGCGGCGGTGAGGTCCTGGTTCGACGGCAGGATCGTGAAGCCGCTCTGCTCGACGCTGATCAGCGCGGCGGCGAGCTCGGCTTCCCCCAGCAGTACCTCGCAGGCGCTCGCCGTGAGCTTCGACTTGTCCACCCCGCAGCCCATGGTGGCGTTGCCCTGGGGATCCAGGTCGATGAGCAGCACGCGGCGGCGGGTCGCGGCCAGGGAGGCCGCCAGGTTGACCGCCGTGGTGGTCTTGCCGACGCCGCCTTTCTGGTTCGCGATGGCGATGACCCGCTTCATGGCGACAGTGTACTGCACTGCGCCGGCAGCGCCCGCCTGAAGGTTTTCGCGCGACCTGACGCCGTTAGGCGACGAGCCGGGCCCGGGTCCCGGCGAGGCGCTCGCGCGCCATCCCGTCCGCCACCGCGTTGGTGGTGCGGCTCTCGCGCCGGGCGCGCTCGAAGATCTCCGTCAGGCGGGCCGGGATCCCGTGGATGTCCGCGATCACCTGCGCCTCGGTCGAGCCGCCGCGGTATTCGCGGGCCACGCTGATGATGCCGCCGGCGTTGATGACGTAATCCGGCGCGTAGAGGATGCCGGCCTGGGCGAGCGCCGCGCCGTCCTGCCCCTGGGCGAGCTGGTTGTTGGCGGCTCCCGCCACGATCTTCGCGCGCAGGCGCGGGATGGACTGGGCGTTCAGCACCGCGCCGAGCGCACAAGGCGCCAGCACGTCCACGGACGCCTCCAGTACCTCCTCGACGGCCACTGCACGGGCGCCGAACTCGTCGCACACCCGCTGCAGCGCCGCCGGGCGCACGTCGGCGACCTGGAGCTGCGCACCCTCGTCGGCCAGGTGGGCGCACAGGTGGTATCCCACCCCGCCGACACCCTGAACGGCGACCGTCACCCCCTCGAGGTCGGCGCGGCCGAGCGCGAACTTCGCGGCGGCCCGGATCCCCAGGTACACCCCGAGCGCGGTCTTGGGTCCGGGGTCGCCGCCGGCCTCCCCGGGCGCGCGCCCGAGGCCCGAGACGTAGTGAGTGGAGCGCGAGACGTTGGCCATGTCGGCCGTGGTCGTCCCGACGTCCTCGGCGGTGACGTAGCGGCCGCCCAGGCCCTCGACCAGCCGGCCGAAGGCCTCGAAGAGCTCGGGCGTCTTGCGGCGCGGCTCGCCCACGATGACGGCTTTGCCGCCCCCAAAGTCGAGGCCGGCCATCGCGTTCTTGTAGCTCATGCCCCGCGACAGGCGCAGCGCATCGGCGACGGCCTCGGCCGTCGTGGCGTACGGCCACAGGCGGCAACCGCCGGCGGCCGGTCCCAGCACGGTCGAATGGATCGCGATGATGGCGCGCAGGCCCGTGGCGGGGTCGTGGCCGAACACCACCTGCTCATGGCCGTCGAACTCGCGCATGTCGAAGATTTCCATAGAAATTCATCCCGCAGGCGGAGCGGGGCCGCCTTGAAGGGGCACAGGCTAGATCCGATCCCGTGACCGATTCCGTGCGTCAGTTGCGTGATCTGGAGATTAAGTGAGATATTTATTTCACTAATTTGTGGAATACCGAGATATATGCTTCATCCAGAGCTCGACCGGACGGATACCCGCATCCTCGACCTACTCCAGGAGCACGGGGACCTGTCCACGGCCGAGGTGGCCGAGCGGCTCGACCTGACGCCCTCCACCGCGTGGCGCCGGGTGAGCCGGCTCCAGGAGTCCGGCGTGGTGCACAAGCGGGTCGCGCTCCTGGACCGGGAGAAGCTCGGTCTCTCGGTGCTGGTGTTCTCGCACGTGAAGGTCGCCGGCCATGGCCGGGATGCCCTGCTGCGCTTCGAGCAGGCGGTGCGCGCGCACCCGGAGATCCTGGAGTGCTACACGATGATGGGCGAGACCGACTTCCTGCTGCGGATCGTGTGCCGCGACATCAAGGCGTACGAGGCGTTCTTCCTGGACCACCTGTCGCGCTTCCCGGGCGTCCAGTCGGTCAACTCCTCGATCGCGCTCGCCGTCATCAAGGAGACGACCGCACTGCCGCTCGGGAGCTGACACTTGCTGGCGCTGGTGGTGCTGCTGATGATGCACAGCGAGATGCGGTAGGGCTTACGGCTGCCGCCGCAGCGCAACCACGCAGCGCGCCGCATCGAGCCCCGGGACGTGCAACTGGCGCACGTACTCCAGCGACCAGCCGCGCGGCAGCGCGGCAAGTTCGTCCTCCGGGATCCGGCCCTTCATGGCAAGCACCCGGGACTCAGGTCCCGCAAGCGGCGCCACGAACGGCAGCAGGCGCGGCAGCGGCGCGCAGGCGCGCGCCACGACGGTGTCGAACGGCTGTGCCGGGCGCAACGACTCGCTGCGGGCGTGCACCGCGGTCACGTTGGTGAGCTTCAGGCGCCCGATCGCGTGCTCGACGAAGCGGATCTTCTTGCCCGTGGAGTCGATGAGCGTGAACTGCCGCCCGGGGCTCGCCACGGCGAGCGGCAGCCCCGGGAAGCCCGCCCCGGTGCCGACGTCGGCGACCGTCTCGCCCACAAGGTCCGCAACCACCGAGAGGCTGTCGAGCAGGTGATGGGTCAGCATTGCCTCTGGTGCGGTGATCGCGGTGAGGTTGTGGGTGCGGTTCCACTCCGCCAGCTCCCCCGTCAGCGCCAGGAGCTTCGCGGCATCCTCCGGGGTCAGCGTGACGCCGAGGACGGCGGCGTCCGCGATCAGGCGTTGGTCGAGGCTCAGGACGGACTCCTTACTTCTTAAGGACGGGCGGCGCGCGGCGGGTTTGATCATACTTTGTGCTGCCATGCGACTGCTGCTGGTCGAAGACGACGCCATGATCGGGGAAGCCATCCGCCTGGGGCTCAGGCGCGAGGGCTTCACCGTCGACTGGGTGCGCGACGCGCGCGCCGCGGAGGGCGTGCTGCGCACCGAGCCCTTCGAGCTGATGCTCCTGGACCTGGGCCTCCCCGGCCGCAACGGGCTGGAGCTCCTCAAGGCCGAGCGGCAGCGCGGACTTGCCATCCCGGTCCTCATCATCACCGCGCGCGATGCGGTGTCCGACCGCGTGCAGGGACTCGATGCCGGCGCGGATGACTACCTCATCAAGCCCTTCGACCTCGACGAGCTTGCCGCGCGCCTGCGAGCGCTCTTGCGGCGGCGCGCCGGGCGCAGCGCGGCCGGCATCGAGCACCTGGGCGTGACGCTCGACCCGGCCAGCCATCGCGTGACGCGCGACGGCGCCGACGTCGCCTTGAGTCCGCGGGAGTTCGCGCTGCTGCAGCTGCTCATGGAGCGTCCCGGCACGCTCCTGTCGCGGGCGCAGATCGAGGAGCGCCTGTACGGCTGGGGCGAGGAAGTGGAGAGCAACGCGGTCGAGGTCCACATCCACGGCCTGCGCAAGAAGCTCGGCGCCGACTTCATCCTGAACGTACGCGGCGTCGGCTACCGCGTGCGGCCGGCCTCATGAGCTCGCTGCGCGCACGCCTGCTCGCGTGGCTCCTGGGCGGGGTGATCGCCGTCGGCGCCGTGGGCGGCTTCATTGTCTACCGCAACGCCCTGCGCGAGGCGAGTGACTTCTTCGACTACCACCTGCGCCAGACCGCACTCGTGCTGCGCGACGAGCCGGTCGAGTACCAGCTGAGCCCGCGTATCCCGGCCCCCGATGCCTCCTACGACTTCGTGGTGCAGGTGTGGTCGCTGGATGGCGTGCGTGTCTACCGCTCGCGCCCGCACGCCTCGCTGCCGCAGGCCACCACGCTCGGCTTCGCCACGGTCGAGACGCGCGAGGGCCGCTGGCGGGTGTTCGGGGTGCAGGCCGAGACCCGCTTCATCCAGGTCGCCCAGCCGATGAGCGTGCGCCAGGAGCGCGCCGCGGAACTGGCCCTCGAGACCCTGAAGCCCTTCGCGCTCCTGCTCCCCGCGCTTGCGCTCCTCATCTGGTTCGTGGTCGGCCACGCGCTGAAGCCGCTGCAAGGCCTGACGGCGCTGGTGAAGGCGCGCCGCGTGGACGGCTTGGAGCCGCTCACCCCGGGCAAGCTGCCCGAGGAGGTGGGCCCGCTGGTTGGGGCGCTCAACGACCTCCTCGGCCGGCTGCGCGCGGCACTCGGCCGCGAGCGTGCCTTCGTGGCCGATGCCGCCCACGAGCTGCGCACCCCGCTCACTGCGCTGCACCTGCAGCTCGGCACGCTCACCCGCGCCACCAGCGAGAGCGAGCGGCAGGCCGCCCTGGGCACCCTCACCGAGGGCGTGCAGCGCGCCATCCGCCTCATCGAGCAGATGCTCGCGCTCGCGCGCCAGGAGCCGCGCCCGGATGCGCCGCGCGAACCGGTGCGGCTGGACGAGCTCGCGCGCGAGGTCGTAACCGGGCTCGTGCCGCTCGCGGACCTGAAGCACGTGGACCTGGGGGTGGAAGCGGGCGCGCCGGTCACGGTGCCGGGAGAACCCGACGCGCTGCACACGCTGCTGCGCAACCTCGTCGACAACGCCGTGCGCTACAGCGCCGAGGCCGGTCGCGTGGACGTCGCCGTGGAGCCGGCCCAGGGTTCCCGCGGCGCCCGCGTGGTGGTGCGCGACCAGGGTCCCGGCATCGACCCTCAGGAGTACGAGCGCGTGTTCGACCGTTTCTACCGGCGGCCGGGGACCTCGCAGCCCGGCAGCGGGCTTGGGCTTGCGATCGTGAAGGCGGTGGCCGATGCCCACGGCGCCACGGTGCAGCTGGGCGGGGGCCTGGAGGGGAAGGGCCTGGGCGTCACGGTGACCTTCCCGCCCTGAGTCTTAGGTCTCAGTGGCGCAGCTTCTCCAGGAAGCTCGCGGCGACCTCGAGGTAGGCGTCCCGGTCGGACTTGCGCCGGAAGTCGTGGCCCTCCTCCTTCGCGGTGAGGTACCAGACCTCGCCCCCCGCATTGCGGATGCGCCACACCAGCTGCTCGGACTCCGACAGCGGCACGCGCGGGTCGTTGACGCCGGCCACCACCAGGAGCGGCTTCTTGATGCGCGCGGCGTTGGAGAGCGGGGAGATGTGCTCGAGGAACACGCGGGTGTGCAGCTCGCGCTCGTCGCCGTACTCGCCGCGGCGCAGGTCGCGCCGGTAGGCGGAAGTATTCCTGAGGAAGCTCACGAAGTCGGAGATCCCGGCGACGTCGATACCGCCCTTGAGGCGCTCGCCGTAGCTGATGAGCGCGGCGAGCGTGAGGTAGCCGCCGTAGGAGCCGCCCATCACGGCGACGTGCCCGCGGTCAAAGCCCGGCTGCACGCCGATCCACACCAGGAGCGACCCCACGTCGCGCAGCGCGTCCTCGCGCAGCACGCCGTTGTCGAGCGCCTCGAAGCTGCGTCCGTAGCCGGTTGAGCCGCGCACGTTGGGCTCGATGACGCTGTAGCCGAGCTCGTTCACCAGGAATTGCACGAACGGGTCGAAGTCCGGGCGCGCCTGGGCCTCCGGTCCCCCGTGCAGGCTGATGACCACCGGCGTGGGTCCCGTGGCGTGCGCGGGGCGGTACACCCAGGCCGACAGCTGCCGCGGGTGGCCGTTCACGCGGTCCCAGGTCGGGAACCGCACCAGCTCCGGCGCCACGAGCGCCTTCGGATCCAGCGGGCCGATCTCGCTGTGGGTCCAGCGCTCGAGCTTGCCCTGCTCGGGCTCGAACACCCAGGCATCGCGCGGCGTGGTCGGGGACTCGGCCGAGAACGCGAGGCGCTTGCCCTTCGGGTCGAAGCGCACGTTGCCGAGGTGGCCCCCGGGCACGCCCGCCACCGCGAGATCCGCGCGCGCGATGGTGTCGAGCACGTTCAGGCGGCTGCGGCCGTCCTCGTTCACCACGTAGGCGACGTAGCGGCCGTCGGCGCTCACGTCGAAGTCCTCGACGTCCCAGCTGAGCTCGGGCGTGACGCGGCGGTTCTCGTGCGTCACCGGGTCCTTGTAGCGCAGGGCGGCAAACTCGCCGTCCTCGTCGGTGAGCACGTATACACCGCGGCCGTCGGGACCGAACTTGGCACGGCGGATGCCGCCGGGGGAGGGCTTCACCTCGAGCGGGGTCAGGCTCCCGGTCGCCACGTCCGCCAGGTACAGGTAGCTCTCCGAGGACGAGGCGTACCTCCAGACCAGCAGGCGCGAGTCGTCAGCGGACCAGTCGAGGGGGTACCAGGTGTCGTCGCGGCCGCCGACGAGCAGCTGTGGCGGCGTGCCGGCGGCGACGTCCGCGACATAGACGTCGTAGCTCAGTCCGTCGCGCTCGTTGCCGTAGAAGGCGACGCGCTTGCCGTCATGCGACCACACGGGGCTCCCGTGGATGAAGTTGCCGCTGGTGAGCGCGCGCGGCTGGCCGTTGGCGCCGAGCGACCAGATCTGGAAGTTGTCGTCCCCGCCCTGGTCCTTCCAGAAGACGATGCCCTCGCCTGCGTGCGCGGCATGTGCCCACTCGACCGGGTCGGCGAAGAAGGTCAGCTGCTCGCGCGCCGCGCCGGGGCCCGCCACGCGGTGCAGCTGCTCGCTCTCGCCGAAGCGCGTCTTCACCAAGAGCGCCCCGTCCGCGGTCCAGTCGAGGAAGGTCGCGCCGCGCGAGGAAAGGTAGCGCTGCAGGCGCTCCGCGAGCGCCGGGTCCGTGGGCGGGATGCCCTCGAACACCAGCGCGCCCTGCTCGCGATGGGTGGGCGAGGTGGCCGGGGTCTGGGCTTCAAGGTGCGGGGCGAGCAGCAGGCTCAGGGCAAGCGCGCCGAGGGCGCAGCTCCCGGGGCGCGGGGTTCGGAAGGTCATGTGTCCACCCTAGCGTACGGGTTACGATGTGTACATCCGCCCGCTCCCGATTTCGAGGAACGCTAAGGAAGCCCCAAGCGAGTTCCCGTGCCCGCACAACTCTATCGCCACCCGCACGGCATCACCGCCGTCGATGCCGAGTACCTCTACCCCGGGCACGCCGCCGCACACGTGATCGTCGATGCCGGGCGCGCCGCGTTCGTCGACGTCGGCACCAATTCTTCCGTGCCCTACCTGCTCGAGGCGCTCGACACGCTCGGGGTGGCGCGCAGTGCGGTCGACTACGTCCTGCTCACCCACGTGCACCTGGACCACGCCGGGGGCGCGGGCAAGCTCCTCACCTTCCTGCCCAACGCGCGCGCCTACATCCATCCGCGCGGGGCGGCCCACCTCATCGACCCGGCCAAGCTGATCGCCGGTTCCAAGGTCGTCTACGGCGAGGAACGCTTCGCGCGCCTCTACGGGGACCTGGTCCCGCTCGAGCGCGCGCGCGTGCACGAGGTCGGGGACGGGGAACGCATCCGCCTCGGTGAGCGCACGCTCGAGCTCATCCACACCCCGGGCCACGCGCTGCACCACTACGCCGTGGTGGACGCGACCCACCGCAGCATCTTCCCCGGGGACACTTTCGGGATCTCCTACCGGGTGTTCGACACCGCGCGCGGCGCGTTCATCTTCCCCACCACGACCCCGACGCAGTTCGACCCGGAGCAGCTCATCGCCTCCATCGACCGCATGCTCGCCTACCAGCCCGAGTCGATGTACCTCATGCACTTCAGCCGCGTCACCGACGTCGCCCGCCTCGGGGAGTCCCTCAAGGGGCAGGTGCGGGAGCTTGCGCGGCTCGCCCGCGCGCACGCCCGCGACCCGGACCCGGCGGCCTCGCTCCGCGCGGCGATCGGGGAGCGCTGGCTCGGCGCCGCCCGCGCCCATGGCGTGACGCTCCCGGATGAGCAGATCCGCCGTTTCCTCGAGGGTGACCTCGACCTCAACATCCAGGGCCTCATCGTCTGGCTCAAGCGGGGAGAGAAATCGTGAGCAGCTTTCGCGCCTTCAGGATCCACCAGGAGGACGGCCGCATCGCCGCCCGCTTCGAGAACCTCACGCTGGCCGACCTCGCGCCGGGGGAGGTCGTGATCCGGGTGAGCCACTCGGGCATCAACTACAAGGACGCGCTCGCCGCGACCGGCGCCGGCAAGATCCTGCGCCGCTACCCGCTGGTCGCGGGGATCGACCTCGCCGGCATCGTCGAGTCCTCCGAGGACCCGCGTTACAAGAAGGGCGACGAGGTGCTGGTGACCGGCTGCATGCTGTCGGAGACCCACGACGGCGGCTACGCGGAAGTGGCCCGGGTGAAGGGCGACTGGGTGATCCCGCTGCCGGCGGGCATGAACGCCTTCGACGTCATGGCGCTCGGCACCGCAGGGTTCACGGCCGCGCTGGCCATCCACCGCATGGAGCAGAACGGCCAGTCCCCCGGCGGCGGCCCGATCCTGGTGACCGGCGCCACCGGCGGGGTCGGGAGCCTCGCGATCGACATGCTCAAGACCCGCGGCTACCGGGTGGTGGCCCTCTCCGGCAAGCCGCAGGCGGAGGAATACCTGAGGGAGCTGGGCGCGGACGAGATCCTGCCGCGCGCGGGCCTGGACCTCGGCACGCGGGCGCTCGAGACCACCCGCTTCGGGGGCGCCATCGACAACCTCGGCGGGGACTACCTGGCGTGGCTGACGCGCACCGTGGACTTCTGGGGGAACATCGCCAGCATCGGGCTCGCCTCCGGGCCCGAGCTCAAGACGACGGTGATGCCCTTCATCCTGCGCGGGGTGAGCCTCATCGGCATCAACTCCTCGGTGACCCCGCGCGACTGGCGCCTGAAGGTCTGGGAGCGCATCGGCACGGACCTGCGCCCGCGGCACCTGAAGCGCATCGTCACCCGCACCATCGACTTCGACGAGCTGCCGCAGGCCTTCCCCGGCTACCTCGACGGCTCGGTCACCGGGCGCACGGTCGTGCGCATCGGCTGAACGGACTAACGCTCACCGTGCGCCGCGATCCTACCGGCGGGTAGGATCGCGGCGGGGGGCCTGCGCGTATAGAATGCGCATCCCCTCGCGGAAGGTTTTTTTATGTCGGAAACGCAATCCGCCGGCGCGCGGCTGCGGGCCGCGGTCGAGGCCGAACGGCCCCTGCAGGTGGTCGGCACCATCAACGCCTACGCCGCGCTCCTGGCCGAACGGGCCGGGTTCCGGGCCATCTACCTGTCCGGGGCGGGGGTGGCGAACGCCTCCTTCGGCCTGCCGGACCTGGGCATGACCTCGCTCAACGACGTCTGCGAGGACGTGCGCCGCATCGCAGGCGCGAGCGAGCTGCCGCTCCTGGTCGATGCCGACACCGGCTGGGGCACCGCCTTCAACATCGCCAAGACCACCGCCGACCTCACCCGCGCGGGGGCTGCCGGCATGCACCTGGAGGACCAGGTCTCCGCCAAGCGCTGCGGCCACCGGCCGGGCAAGGCGCTAGTCTCCAAGGCCGAGATGGTCGACCGCATCAAGGCGGCCGTCGACGGCCGCATCGATGCCAAGTTCGTCGTGATGGCGCGCACCGATGCGCACGCGGTCGAGGGCCAGGAGGCCGCGCTTGAGCGCGCCCAGGCCTACGTCGAGGCCGGCGCCGACATGATCTTCGCCGAAGCCCTGAAGACGCTCGCGGAGTACCGCGAGTTCGCGCGCCGCGTGCCGGTGCCGGTGCTCGCCAACATCACCGAGTTCGGGCAGACCCCGCTCTTCACCACGAAGGAGCTGGGCGAGGCGGGCGTGCGCCTGGTGCTCTACCCGCTGTCCGCCTTCCGCGCCGCCGCCAAGGCGCACGAGGTCGTCTACGGGGCGATCCGCAAGGACGGCACGCAGAAGAGCGTGCTGCCGTACATGCAGACGCGCGCCGAGCTCTACGAAGTGCTCGGCTACCACGAGTACGAACGCAAGCTCGACGCGCTATTCGGGAAAGAAACGCCATGACTGAGCCTGCCGCCGGCTTCAAGCCCAAGAAATCCGTCGCGCTCTCGGGGGTGACCGCGGGCAACACCGCGCTGTGCACCGTCGGCCGCACCGGCAACGACCTGCATTACCGCGGCTACGACATCCTGGAGATCGCCAACGCCGCGGAGTTCGAGGAGATCGCCTACCTCCTCATCCACGAGCGCCTGCCGGGCCGCGCGGAGCTCGCCGCCTACAAGGCCAAGCTCAAGTCGCTGCGCGGGCTGCCGCAGGCGGTGCGCACGGTGCTGGAGGCCCTGCCGGCCGCCACGCACCCGATGGACGTCATGCGCACCGGGGCTTCCGCCCTGGGCTGTGCGCTGCCGGAGAAGGACGACCACTCCGTACCGGGCGCGCGCGACATCGCCGACCGCCTGGTGGCCTCGTTCGGCTCGATGCTGTGCTACTGGTACCACTACTCCCACTCCGGCCAGCGCATCATGGTCGAGACGGAGGATGACTCGGTCGGCGGCCATTTCCTGCACCTGCTGCACCGGCGCCCGCCGCCGGCCTCCTGGGTGCGCGCCATGCACACCTCGCTCATCCTCTACGCCGAGCACGAGTTCAACGCCTCGACCTTCGCCGCGCGCGTGATCGCCGGCACCGGGGCGGACCTCTACTCCTGCATCACCGGGGCGATCGGGGCGCTGCGGGGACCGAAGCACGGCGGGGCCAACGAGTTCGCCTTCGAGATCCAGAAGCGCTACGACACCCCGGAGGCCGCCGAGGCCGACATCCGCGCCCGCGTCGCCGCCAAGGAAGTGATCATCGGCTTCGGGCACCCGGTGTACACCGTGTCCGACCCGCGCAACGTCGTGATCAAGGAAGTCGCGCGCCAGCTCTCCAAGGAGGCCGGCGACCTCAAGATGTTCGCCATCGCCGAGCGCATCGAGAGCGTCATGGCCGAGATCAAGAAGATGTTCCCCAACCTCGACTGGTTCTCGGCCGTCTCGTACCACATGATGGGCGTGCCGACCGCCATGTTCACCCCGTTGTTCGTCATCGCCCGCACCACCGGCTGGGCGGCGCACGTGATCGAGCAGCGCATCGACGGCAAGATCATCCGCCCCGCGGCCAACTACACCGGCCCCGAGAACCTCAAGTTCGTCCCCCTCGACAAACGCAAGTAAGCCACCGAGAAGACATGTCCGCCCACGACATCAAGTCCGCGCACCGCCCCGACCCCGACAGCCTGCTGACCGCCATCGCCCGCTACGCGCGGGACGCGAAGATCACGAGCGATGCGGCCTACGAGACGGCCCGCTACTGCTTCATGGACACGCTCGCCTGCGGTTTCCAGGCCCTGAAGTACCCGGCCTGCCGCAAGCTGCTGGGGCCCGTGGTGCCCGGCGCCGTCATGACCGGCGGGGCGCGCGTGCCGGGGACCTCCTACGAGCTCGAGCCGGTGCAGGCGGCGTTCAACATCGGCGCCATGGTGCGCTGGCTCGACTTCAACGACACCTGGCTCGCCGCCGAGTGGGGCCACCCGTCCGACAACCTGGGCGGGATCCTCGCGGTGGCCGATTACCTCGCGCGAACCGCCCTCATGCAGGGGCTCACCCCGCCGACGGTGCGCGACGTGCTCACCGCCATGATCAAGGCGCACGAGATCCAGGGCGTGCTGGCGCTCGAGAACAGTTTCAACCGCGTGGGGCTGGACCACGTGTTACTGGTGCGCGTCGCCTCCACCGCGGTGGTGACGAGCATGCTGTCCGGCACGCTCGAGCAGGTGACCAACGCGGTCTCCAACGCCTGGATCGACGGCGGCGCGCTGCGCACCTACCGGCATGCGCCCAACACCGGCTCGCGCAAGAGCTGGGCGGCCGGCGATGCCACCAGCCGCGCCGTGCGCCTGGGTTTGATCGCACTCACCGGCGAGATGGGCTACCCGTCGGCGCTGAGTGCCAAGACCTGGGGCTTCCAGGACGTGCTGTTCAAGGGCAAGGCGCTCGCGCTGCCGCAGCCCTTCGGCAGCTACGTGATGGAGAACGTGCTGTTCAAGATCTCCTTCCCGGCCGAGTTCCACGCCCAGACGGCGGTGGAGGCGGCCATGACGCTGCACCCGAAGGTGAAGGACCGCCTCGCCGACATCGACCGCGTCGTGATCGAGACCCAGGAACCGGGGGTGCGCATCATCGACAAGACCGGTCCGCTCGCCAACCCGGCCGACCGCGACCACTGCATCCAGTACATGGTCGCGATCCCCCTGATCTTCGGGCGCCTGACGGCCGAGGACTACGAGGACAAGATCGCCGCCGACCCGCGGGTGGATGCGCTGCGCGAGCGCATGCAGGTGCGCGAGAACCCGACCTTCACCACCGAGTACTACGCCGCCGACAAGCGCTACATCGGCAACGCGGTGCAGGTGTTCTTCAAGGACGGCACCTCGACCGAGCGCGTGGCGGTGGACTTCCCGATCGGGCACCGCAAGCGCCGCGCCGAGGGCATGCCGGTGCTGGTGAAGAAGTTCCAGGCCTCGGTGGATGCGCACTTCCAGCCTAAGCAGGCCGAGAAGATCCGCGCGCTGTTCGCGCGCGGCGCGGCGCTCGATGCCATGCCGGTGAACGAGCTGATGGCGGCACTGGTGACCAACGGCGCCGGCTAGCTAGGCGTCAGCGCCCCCACGGCACCGGACAGCAAAAGGCCCGCCGCGGTGCACGCGGCGGGCCTTTTTTCATCGGCCTTGCGCTGTCGGCAGGCGCGCGGCGTCAGCCGACCCGCACCGGCACGAAGATCCGGGCATCGCCGCGCTGGATGAGGAGCGCGATGTGTCCCTTGGACTTCTCCACCGCGTTCTTCAGGTCATCGGCGCTGGTCACGGGCGTGCCGTTGGCCGCGAGTACCACGTCGCCCTGCTGGATGCCGGCATCGGCCGCCGGTCCCGAGACGCGCTCGACCACGAGGCCGCTCTTCAGGTTGCCCTGCTTCTGCTCATCGGGGCTCAGGGGACGGACCGCGAGCCCGAGCTTGCCGCTCTGCTCATGGGCCTGCTCGGTCCTGGCGGTGCGCTTGTCCTCGAGCGCCCCGAGCGTGACGCTCATGTTGCGCGAGGCATGGTTGCGCCAGACCTCGAGGTTCACGCTCGTGCCGGGGGTGAGGGCCGCCACCAGCGCCGGCAGCTCGTTGGAGTCCTTGAGCGGCTGGTCGTTGAGCTTGAGGATCACGTCCCCGGGCTCCACGCCGGCCTTCTCGGCAGGGCCACCCTTCTCCACC
Source organism: Pseudomonadota bacterium (assembly GCA_018241425.1). Lineage (GTDB taxonomy): Bacteria > Pseudomonadota > Gammaproteobacteria > Steroidobacterales > Steroidobacteraceae > 13-2-20CM-66-19. Next base: position 97,960 of record JAFEDU010000003.1, on the reverse strand, counting down.
TGGGAGACGAGCGCGCCCTCGGGCTGCGGCAGGCCGAAGGAGTCGGCCAGCCCCTGGGTCACCGGCTGGATCACCACGCCGATCTTGCCGCGCGTCACGTGGCCGGTGGTCTGCAGCTGGTTGCTCACCTGCAGCGCCACGTCGATCGGGATCGAGAACGAGACGCCCTGGTAGCCGCCCGAGCGGCTGTAGATCTGCGAGTTGATGCCGACCACCTCGCCCTTCATGTTGAAGAGCGGGCCGCCCGAGTTGCCGGGGTTGATCGGCACGTCGGTCTGGATGAAGGGCACGTAGCCGGAGTCGAGCGTGCGGCCCTTGGCCGAGACGATGCCGGCCGTGGCGCTGTTCTCGAACCCGAACGGCGCACCGATGGCGAGCACCCACTCCCCGACCTTGAGGCCGCGCGAGTCGCCGAGCTTGACCACCGGCAGGTCCTTGGCGTTGATCTTGATGACCGCGATGTCGCTCTTGGTGTCGACGCCGATCACCTTGGCGGTGTACTCGCGCCGGTCGGTCATGCGCACCGTCACCTCGGTCGCGCCGTTCACCACGTGCGCATTGGTCAGGATCACCCCGTCGCTGCGGACGATGAAGCCCGAGCCCTCGCCGCGCACCGGGGCGGGCTTGCCCTGGCCGAACGGCGTGCCGCGGAAGAACGGCGCGAACGGGCTGTTCGGCCCGAACGGGTTCGCCTGGCCGTTGCCGCCACCCTGACCGCTGTCGTCGTCGTCATCGTCGTCGCCCTGGTCCACCGCGGGGGTGCCCTTGCTGACGACGGCGATGTTCACCACCGCGGGGCCGTAGCGCTGCACCATCGAGGAGAAGTCCGGGAGCTGGGCGGCGAGGTTCACGCCCGGGGATGCGGGGGTGGGCTGGGTCGGGGTTACGGCCGCCTGGGTGGTGGCCGCGGCGCGCGTCGCGCCCACGTACAGCACGCTTACCGGAGCCGCGATCGCGCAGGCGCCGAGGACGGCGGCCACGAGCGGCTTCTTGAGAAGGGCAGGGACGTTCATAGGCACACAAGCTCCATATAAGAAAGTGCAAGCGGTGAGGGTCCCGCCCTTCTAAGGGCGGGACCTCGATGGAGCCGTACGATAGGAGGGCTGCCTTAGGGCAGCCTTAAGACTTCAAGCGCTCAGGGGCTCTTGGCAGCCGCGGCGGCCGGGGCCGGCTCGCCGAAACGCGTGTAGGGGCGGCTCTCGGTCTTGAGCCCGGGCTGAAGCTTGGAGAAGTAGGCCGCGATCACCTGGGCGTCCGCATCGGAGAGGTTGCCGGCGAACTGCTTCATGATCGGGTTCTTGCGGCCGCCCTTCTTGTACTCGTCGATCGCCCGCACGATGTAATCGGGGTGCTGGCCGGCGAGCGAGGGGTAGGTCGGGGCGATCGAGATGCCGTCCGCACCGTGGCAGGAGGTGCACAGCGCGGCGGCCGGCGGCGGCGTGCCGGGCTTGGCGCCAGCGGGCGCGGCGAGCGGCTGGCCGGCGAAGTAGACGGCGATGTCCTGGATGTCCTGGTCCGAGAGCGTCGAGGCCTGCGAGTGCATCGTCAGGTGCGAGCGGTCCCCGTCGCGGTAACCCTTCAGGGCGGCGGCGAGGTAGTCGGCGTGCTGGCCTTCGAGCTTGGGCACGCTGTACATGGGGTAGGCGTTCTTATAGCCGTCGATGCCGTGGCAGCCGAGGCAGGTATAGGAGATCGCCTTGCCGCGTACCGCATCACCGGTCGGGGCATTCTGCGCCATCGCGGTCCCCGAGATCATCGCCAGCACGAGTGCGGCACCGGCCACCCCCGTGCGCATCCTGGAACCACGCCCGCGCAGCATTCGTTCTTCTCCGCACCCCGATAAAAACGGCCTCGAATCTTACGGACTCAGCGGCTCGAAAGCTACTTGCGGGCCGTGGCGCGCGCTCGTGTGTGGCCCACGTGACACAGTGCGGCGGCAAGCGCCTGTTGGTTGACAGCGCACCGCTCGGGCGGCGGATCATAGCCTCAGCTTGCGGGACACGAAGGGCGGGGCGGGCGTGATAGCACTGCTGCAGCGGGTGAGCGAGGCGCAGGTGCGCATTGCCGGCGAGACGGTCGGCAGCATCGGGCGGGGCCTCATGGTGCTGGTCGGCGTGCGGCGTGGCGACGACCGGGCGGCCGCCGAGCGCCTCGCCGAGCGCCTGCTCGCCTACCGGGTATTTCCGGATGAGGCCGGTCGCATGAACCGCTCGGTGCGCGAGGTGCAGGGCGGGATCCTCGTCGTGCCCCAGTTCACGCTCGCCGCGGACACGAAATCCGGGACCCGCGCGGGCTTCAGCACGGCCGCCGAACCCGAGCTCGCGCGTTCCCTGTTCGAGCACTTCCGGGAGTGCCTGGAGCGCGCCTATGCCCCTGTTTCGGCGGGGGTATTTGGGGCGGACATGCAGGTGTCACTGATCAACGACGGACCGGTCACCTTCTGGCTCGAGGCCCCCTAGCGCACCCCACCGTGACGCGTGTCGCGGTGCGCTCGAACTTCTGGGGCCGCGGGGGGCCATTTGACCTATCATTTGAGGCTCGATCCTTACCCTTTCCGCCGTCAACCGGCGGGCCTTCGGAGTGTGAGTCATGGGCATTGGCATGCGCGAACTGGTGATCATCCTGCTGGTCGTGCTGGTCGTATTCGGGACCAAGAAGCTGCGGACGGTGGGTTCGGATCTCGGCGCCGCAGTGCGCGGCTTCAAGAAGGCCATGAACGAGGGCGAGACGGAACAGACCGAGGCGCCCAAGCAGATCCGCTCGGATGCCCCGGACGCGGAGTTCGCCGAGGCCAAGAAGCCCGAGGCCAAGAGCGAGCCGCGGAGCAGCTGACCTGTTCGAGGGCCGGTTTTCCGAAGTCCTGATCATCTTCGTCCTGGCACTCATCGTGCTGGGACCGGAGAAGCTGCCGCGCGTGGTATCCCAGGTCGGCCGCTGGGTCGGCCGTGCCCGCGCCATGGCGCGCCAGTTCCGCGAGCAGCTCGAGGAAGAGGTGGAGCTGGAAGAGGCGCGCAAGCGCCCGATGACCCCGCCGGCCGAGCCTGCGCCGGCCGCACCACCGCCGCCCGCGCCCGAACCCCCGCGCGCCCCGACCTATTCGCACGCGCACCCCACGGACGACACCGGCGCCGACCCGACGCAGCTGCGCGCAAGCACACCGCCGCCGCCTGCGGAACCGGCCGCCGCCCCGGCCGAGCCGCCGCGCCCGCCCACCTACTCGCACGCACACCCCACGGACGAGACCGGCGCCGACCCCACGGCGCCACGCGAAGCGGTGAGCGCCGATGGCCGAAGAGCCTGAGAAACTCGCCGAAGGCACGCTGATCTCGCACCTCCTGGAGCTGCGGGACCGGCTGCTTAAGGCCATGATCGCGATCGGCATCGCCTTCGTGCCGTGCGTGCTGAACGCCAACGACCTCTTCAGCTTCGTCTCCGAGCCGCTGCTCGAGAAGCTGCCGAAGGGCTCGAACCTCATCGCCACCGGCGTGATGTCACCCTTCACCACACCCTTCAAGCTGTCGTTCTTCGCCGCCCTGCTGCTCGCGATGCCGTACGTCATCTACCAGCTGTGGGCGTTCGTGGCGCCCGGCCTCTACCGCAAGGAGCGGCGCTTCGCGGTCCCGCTCCTGGTCTCCTCGATCGTGCTCTTCTACATCGGCATCGCCTTCGCCTACTACTTCGTGTTCCCGGTGATGTTCCAGTTCTTCGCGCACACGACGCCCAAGGGCGTGGCGATGATGACCGACATCAACAACTACCTGGACTTCGTGCTCACGATGTTCTTCTGCTTCGGGCTCGCCTTCGAGGTGCCGGTGGCAGTGGTGCTGCTCGTGGTCATGGGCGTGGTCAGGGTCGAGTCGCTCACCCGCAACCGCGGCTACGTGCTGCTCGGCATCTTCATCGTCGCCGCCCTCCTCACCCCGCCCGATGCCATCGCGCAGTGCTCGCTCGCGATCCCCATGTACCTCCTCTACGAGGGCGGGATCCTGATGGCCCGGATCGTGGCGCGCGACAAGAGCTCGCAAGCCCCGCAAAAGCCCCAGGACGCCTCGAGCCCCCCGTGAGGCCGGGCGCGCATTGCGCGCGCCCCGTTAAGTGGTTCAGACTCGCGCGCGTCCCATGCCGCGCCTGAAACACTAAGAAAAAAGCGCATGAACGCAGCCGCCACCCCCGCGCGGACCCTCCTCGGCCAGCCCTTCGGCATCGTGACGCTGTTCCTCACCGAGATGTGGGAGCGCTTCACCTACTACGGGATGCGCTCGATCCTGATCCTGTTCATGACCGGTGCGGTCGCCGCAGGCGGCCTCGGGGTCACGGACGGGGATGCGAGCGCGATCTACGGGCTGTACCTGGGCAGCACCTATCTCTTCGGCCTGGGCGGCGGCTGGATCGCCGACCGCTTGCTCGGCGCCCAGCGCGCCGTGGTCGCCGGCGGCATCCTGATCGCGCTCGGCAACGCCATCCTGGTCGTGGGCGAGAAGGGCGTGTTCTTCGTGGGCCTGCTGGTGATCGCCTTCGGCATCGGGCTGTTGAAGGCCAACGCGAGCGCGCTCGTGGCCGACCTCTATCCCGAGGGCGGCTCGCGCCGCGACGCCGGGTTCTCGATCTTCTATACCGGCATCAACCTGGGCGGGTTCATTGGTTCCCTGGCGATCCCGTGGTTCGCGCAGTACTTCGGCTTTCGCTCGGGGTTCCTGCTGCCCGCGCTCGGGATGACCCTCGGCGTGGTGCAGTTCCTGCAGACGCGGCGCCACCTGGGCGGTGCGGGTCTCACCCCGCCCGCGCAGCGGCGCGGCTCGTGGCTGCCGGTCATCGTGATCGTCGCCGCCTTCGCTGCGGTCGCAGCGCTCGCCCTCTCGGGGCAGGTGCACCTGGATCCGGTGCGCCTCGCGGGCTACGCCACCACCGCGTACGCGATCCTGGGCTTCGGATTCCTCGGCTGGCTGATCTTCTTCGCCGGGCTCGACCGCACCGAGAGGAACCGCGCGCTCGTGATGCTCGCGTTCTTCGTCGCCTCGGTGATCTTCTGGAGCGGCTACGAGCAGCAGGGCGCCTCCTTCAACCTGTTCGCCGAGCGTTACACCAACCTCTCGATCCTCGGCATGAAGCTGCCGGCCGGCGTGCTGCAGGCGGTGAGCCCGTTCCTCGTGATCGTGCTCGCGCCCACCTTCGCCTGGGTGTGGATTGCGCTCGGGCGGCGCAACCTCGACCCGCCGGCGCCGGTGAAGTTCGCCCTGGGGCTGTTGTTCATGGGGTGCGGGTTCCTGGTGATGTACTACGCCGCTGGCCACGTGCTCGCCGGCGAGAAGGTCTCCCCGGGCTGGCTCCTGTCCACCTATCTCCTGCACACGCTCGGGGAGCTGTGCCTGTACCCGGTCGGGCTCTCCTACATGTCCAAGCTCGCCCCGCCGCGCTTCGCCGGCCAGGTGATGGGACTGTGGTTCGTCTCGCTCGCCCTCGGCGGCAACCTCGCCGGCCAGATCTCCGGGCAGTACGACTCGAGCCACCTCGAATCCCTTCCCGGGCTCTTCCACCAGGTGTTCTGGTACGGACTCGTCGGGGCAGCCGTGATGCTGCTCCTCACCCCTTTCATCCGCCGCCTCATGGCCGGCGTGAAATGAGGAACCTACCATGTCAGTGACCCGCCTCCTGGCCCTCGCGGCCATCGTCCTCGTCCTCGCCTCCTGCGCGCCGAGTGCGCCGCCCACCGGAGCCGCTGCAGCGCCGCCGGAGACCGCCGAGCAGTTCGTGGCGCGCGTGAACGCCGACCTCGACCGGATGGGCATGGAGCTCGCCGCGGCGGGCTGGACGCAGGCCACCTACATCACGGTGGACACGCAGCTCCTGGAATCGAAGGCCAACGAGCGCTACCTCGCCTACCTCAACCAGGCGGTCGAGGAGTCCAAGCGCTACGACGGGCAGAAGCTCAGCCCCGAGACCGCGCGTGCACTCCTGAAACTGAAGCTCAACTCGCCCGCGCCCGCCCCGCGGGATGCCGCCAAGCGCGCCCGCATGACGGAGCTCGAGTCGGAGCTGGAGGCGAAGTACGGCAAGGGCAAGTACTGCCCCGAAGGCGGCAAGCCCTGCCTCACGCTCGACCAGCTGTCCGACATCCTCGCGCAGAGCCGCAACTACGACGAGCTGACGCGGGCGTGGAAGGGCTGGCACGACGTCGGTGCGAGCATGCGCGCGGACTACACCGAGTTCGTGGGGCTCGCGAACGAGGGCGCGCGGGACTTAGGGTTCAAGGACCTCGGCGTCCTGTGGCGCGCCAACTACGACATGTCACCGGAGGACTTCGATGCGCTCTCGGAGAAGCTGTGGCAGCAGGTGAAGCCGCTCTACGACGGCCTGCACTGCTACGCGCGGGGGCGCCTGGCGAAGAAGTACGGCGAGGACAAGGTGCCCGCCGGCAAGCCGATTCCGGCGCAGCTCCTGGGCAACATGTGGGCGCAGTCCTGGGACAAGATCTACGGCGACCTGCTCACCCCCTATCCGGGCGCGAGCGTCGCCTCCGCGGATGCGGCGCTCAAGGCCCAGAAGTGGGACGCGGTGAAGATGGCCCACTCGGCGGAGGCCTTCTACACCTCGATGGGTTTCCAGAAGCTGCCCGACGCGTTCTGGGAGCGCTCCATGCTCACCCGGCCGCGTGACCGCGAGGTCGTGTGCCACGCCAGCGCCTGGGACATGCACCCGGGTACCGACGTGCGCGTGAAGGCCTGCCTCGAGCCCAACGAGGAAGACCTCTACACGATCTACCACGAGCTCGGGCACGACTATTACTTCCTCGCCTACGCGAAGCTGCCGTTCCTGTTCCGCGACGGCGCCAACGACGGCTTCCACGAGGCCATCGGCGACACCATCAACCTGTCGGTGACGCCGGCGTACCTCGCGAAGATCGGCCTCATCCCGCAGGCCAAGGAGAGCCGCGAGGCGCTCATCAACCAGCAGATGAAGATGGCGCTCACCAAGATCGCCTTCCTGCCCTTCGGGCGCCTCATCGACCAGTGGCGCTGGAAGGTGTTCTCCGGCGAGATCACGCCCGACCACTACAACTCGAGCTGGTGGGAGCTGCGCAGGCGCTACCAGGGCATCGTGCCGCCGGTGCCGCGCACCGAGGCGGACTTCGACCCCGCGGCGAAGTTCCACATCCCGGACAACACGCCCTACACGCGCTACTTCCTGTCGTTCATCCTGCAGTTCCAGTTCCACCGCGCGCTGTGCCAGGCCTCGGGGTTCTCAGGCCCGCTCTACGAGTGCTCCAACTTCGGCAACAAGGCCGCCGGCGACAAGTTCGAGGCGATGCTGGCCGCCGGGGCATCCGCCCCCTGGCAGGACACGCTGGAGAAGCTCACCGGGTCGCGCGACATCGATGCAAGCGCGATCAACGAGTACTTCCAGCCGCTCATCGAGTGGCTGAAGACGCAGAACGAGGGCCAGAAGTGCGGCTGGTGAGGCCGCGCGGCCTGCCCGCCTAGTGCGCGGGGACCGGCTGCGGGACGGCGGCCGGTGCCGGCGCGGGCGATGCGGGGACCCCGGGCTGCGGCGCCGCCGGCAGCGGCTGAGGCGACTCGGCCACGGTCACCTTGGTGACGAAGTACTCGGTCTCCCCGAAGCAGGAGTTCGGGATCCACTTGTGCTGCTCGTAGTGCAGCACCAGGCGCGAGCCGATGTTCTCGTTGATGGCCTTGGCGACGTCCGGCTCGCGCACCGTGAAGTCGAACTTCTCGGCCAGCGTCCCGGGCATGGTCACCATGGCCATCTGCCCCTCCCAGGTCTTGCAGACGTAGCCGCGGCGGGAGAACTTCTGCACGTAGCCGGCGCGCTCGCCGTCGGAGTACACCCAGCTCAGGGACACCCAGCTCCACAGGGCGAGCACGACCACCACCAGGCCTAAGGCGATTCCGGAGAACTTGAGCATGGGTGCGCTCCTCGGGGATTCGATCGGCCCGCGCCAGTGCGGGCGGCTCTTGTTGTTGCCCTCAAGCATACCGCAGCTGCCTTAGGACTCACCCACCGCCGCAGGCGCGCTAAGATGCGGCGGTGGTGACACCCGAGGCCCAACCACTCAAGGGGCGCACCGTGGCGGTGCCCGAGACGCGCGAACTGGAGGTGTTCGCCGCCCTCCTCGAGCGCCGCGGGGCGCGGGTGCTGCGCTGCCCGCTGGTCGCCATCCGCGACGCACCCGACCCCGCTCCCGTCCTTGCCTTCGCGCGTGCCTTCGCCGCCGGGGGCTTCGATGACCTCATCCTCCTCACCGGCGAGGGCTTGCGCCGGATCCTCTCCTGCCTCGAGCGCGAAAGTCCCGGGCTGCGCGACCCGTTCGTCGCAGCCCTGGGCCGGGTGCGCAAGATCACGCGGGGACCGAAGCCTGCGAAGGCGCTGCGCGAGCTGGCGCTCAGGAGCGACCTTGCGGCGCCCGAGCCCACCACCGCCGGCGTGATCGCGGCGCTGCGGGAGCTGCCCCTGTCCGGGCGCCGCGTCGCCGTGCAGCTCTACGGCGATGAGCCCAACCGTCCCCTGATGGAGTTCCTCGCCGCGGCCGGCGCGCAGGTCACGACCGTCGCGCCCTATGTCTACGCGGACGCCGCCGACGATGCGGCGGTGCGCGCGCTGCTCGCCGCGTGCGAGTCCGGGACGGTGGATGCCATCGCGTTCACCAGCTCACCGCAGGTCGAGCGGCTCTGTGCCGTGGGCGGACCCGAGGCGGTGCAGCGGGCGCTCGCGCGCACCCTGGTGGCCGCCGTGGGCCCGGTGGTCGCCGGCACGCTCGCCGCACGCGGCATCACCGCACGCCTCACGCCCGAGGACTCATTTTTCTTAAAGCCCCTCACCCAGGCCCTCGAGGACGCCCTGGGCGCGCCGCGCGCCTAGCCTTCGCCCTGCCGGGTCTGCGAGGATGGGCGCACCGGATCCCGAGACCACAACAAGAAGCCACCGGGGGAACCCTTGAGCACGACCACCACCGACTCGCGCGCCGAGCTCACGCTCCGCGGCCTCGTCCTCGGCGCCCTGATCACGGTGCTGTTCAGCGCCGCCAACGTGTACTTCGGCCTCAAGGCCGGGCTCACCTTCGCCACCTCCATCCCCGCGGCGGTCATCTCCATGGCGGTGCTGCGCTCGCTCAAGGGTGCGACGCTGCAGGAGAACAACATCGTGCAGACGGTGGCCTCGGCCGCCGGCACGCTGACCTCGATCATCTTCGTGCTGCCGGGCTTGGTCATGATCGGCTGGTGGACCGGCTTCCCGTACTGGACCTGCTTCTTCATCTGCGTGTTCGGCGGCGTGCTCGGGGTCATGTACTCGATCCCGCTGCGGCGCGCGCTGGTCACGCAGTCGGACCTCCCCTACCCGGAGGGCGTCGCCTGCGCCGAGGTGCTCAAGGTCGGCAGCGGGGAAGCGGGCGCCGGGGTCGAGGAAAGCCGCGCGGGACTGTCGGCACTGGTGTGGGGCTCGCTGGTGTCGGGCGTGTTCGCGCTCGTGACCGCGACGCGCGTGTTCGCGAGCGACGTGGTGCGCACTTTCCGCCTGGGCGGCGGCGTCACCGTGTTCGACTTCTTCCTCTCATTCGCGCTCTTCGGGGTCGGGCACCTGGTGGGCCTGTGGGTCGGCGTCGCGATGGGCGTCGGCGCCCTCATCGGCTGGATCTGGGGCGTGCCGCACTTCTCGGCGCTGTCGCCCGACATGGCGGGCGTGGCCGATGCGGACCTCACGCACTTCGCGCTCACCACCTGGAGCCACAAGGTGCGCTACGTCGGCGCCGGCGCCATCGGCGTCTCGGCCATCTGGACGCTCGCGAAGCTGATCAAGCCGGTGACCGCCGGCCTGCGTACTGCGCTGCAGGCCTCGCGCACCCGCGCTGCCGGCAACGCCGCGCTCCTGCCGCGCTCGGAGCGGGACATCCCGATCGGGCTCGTGGGCCTGATCTCGATCCTGTGCATCCTGCCGGCCGGCATGCTGCTCGCCGAGTTCGGCAGCGCGAGCGGGCTCACCGCGCACCTCCCGTGGCTGGTGGTGAGCGGGGTCATCTACATCGCGATCATGAGCTTCCTCCTGTCGGCGGTGTGCGGCTACATGGCGGGCCTGATCGGCTCCTCCAACAGCCCGCTCTCGGGCTTGGGGATCCTCGCGGTCATCGGCTACGGCCTGGTGGCGCTCCTGGGCCTCAACGGCGCGGACCTCGTGCACGACGGACCTGCGCTGGTGGCCTACGCGCTCATCGTGACCGCGGTGGTGTTCGCGAACGCCGCGATCGCCAACAACAACCTGCAGGACCTGAAGACCGGCCAGCTGGTGGATGCGACGCCCTGGAAGCAGCAGGTGGCGCTCGTCATCGGCGTGGTGGCGGGTGCCGCCATCATCCCGCCGATCCTGGACGTGCTGAACCACGCCTATGGCTTCGTGGGCTCCCCGGGGCCTGCGCGCACCCAGCCGCTGGCTGCGCCCCAGGCGGGCCTGATCTCGGCGCTCGCCCAGGGCGTCATCCAGCACAACGTCGACTGGAGCCTGATCCTCACCGGCGGGGAGATCGGCATCGTGATCATCATCGCCGACATCGTGATCCGGCGCCTGAAGCCCGGCGCGCACCTCTCGCCGCTCGCGGTGGGACTCGGGATCTACCTGCCCACGCAGAGCACGCTGATGGTGGTGGTGGGCGCGATCGCCGGCCACCTGTACGACAAGCGTGCCGAGCGCACGCGGCGCCCCGAGGCGGTGAAGCAGCTCGGCGTGCTGCTCGCCTCCGGCATGCTGGTGGGCGAGGGACTGGTGGGCGTGCTCGTGGCCGCCGTGGTGGCCTTCTCGGGCAAGGACTTTCCGCTGTCGCTGGTGAACGATGCGTTCGCCGACGGCCCGGCCGTGTGGCTGGGCGGCGGCGTGTTCGCCCTCGTCATCTACCTGCTCTACCGGCGCACCGCCCGCGCACTCGCCTGAAGCCCTGAGGTGCGCGCCGCCGGCACGGGCGGCGCGCACGGATCTGCCCCGGCAGGGCTTACTTCGCCCGCTTGCCGATGAACCAGGAGCCGATCCAGCTCACGATCCAGACCACGATCGCGGTCAGGAGCGCCGCCTTGAAGTCGGTGACGTGGAAGCCCGGCAGCATCCAGGCGACCAGCGCCACCATCGCGGCGTTCAATACGAACAGGAACAGGCCGAGCGTGATGATGGTCACCGGCAGGGTCAGGATGAAGGCCACCGGCTTGACGATCGCGTTCACCACCCCGAGCAGCACGCCCGCGATGAGGAGCGTCGCGGTGTCGTTGATGTGGACACCCGGCACCCACTGGGTGGCGAGCCACAGGCCGATTGCGGTGACCACCGCCCGCAGCAGAAATCCGATCATGGTGCGACTCCCGTTTTCACTTGTTGTTCGACGAACACCTTCAGGCGCGACATGGCCGCCTGCCAGCTGGCGCGCAGGCGGCGGTACTGCAGGTCCCACTCGGTGGTGGCCGGCACGCCCGAGCCCAAGAGGCGCACGATGGTGCCGCCCTCCACCTTGTCCAGGATGAAGTCATCGATCATCACCGTGTCGGCCTTGGGCAGCGCCGCCACCGGCAGGTATATCAGGCGCAGCCGACGTCCCGGCTCGAACACGTCGATGCGCGCCTCGAACTCGGTCACGCGGTCGACGCTCGCGCGGAAGCTGCCGCCGGTGCGCGCACGGATCTCGGCCCGCGGCGAGCACCAGGCGCGCAGGCTCTCATTGTCGGTGAGCGCACGCCACACCAGCGGCGCATCCGCGAGGATGTCGACGCGGTGCGCGTAGCCCCGCTCCTTGTCGCCCATGCGGGCATTGTGCCATCCTGCCGCGCGCTTAGGCGTAGGACGCAAGGGAGGGTGCGATGACGCTCGTGAACCTGGTGCTGATGCTGGCGCTGGTCGAGTTCGTGTTCATTCTCATGGCGGTTGGCCGCGCCCGCGAGACCTACAAGGTGCCCGCGCCCGCGACCACCGGCAACGAGGTGTTCGAGCGCTACTGCCGGGTGCAGAACAACACGCTCGAGCAGCTGATCATCTTCGTGCCGGCGATCGTGACCTTCGCCTACTACACCCACCAGCCGCTCATCGCGGCAGGCTTAGGGCTGCTGTTCGTCATCGGGCGCTGGGTCTACTTCGTCGGCTACGTGAAGGACCCGAAGCAGCGCTCGATGGGGTTCCTGCTGTCCTTCGCCCCGAACATGATCCTGCTGCTCGGCGGCCTGATCGCCTGCATCGTCGCCCTGGTGCGCTTCGGGCTGGCTTAACTCCCCGCCCCGCGGCGCCGCCACACCGCGATGACGAGCGGCACCAGGGATACCGCGACGATCGAGAGGGTCACGAGCCCGAAGTTGGCCTTCACGAAGGGGATGTTGCCGAAGAGGTAGCCGCCCCAGATGAAGACGGTCACCCACAGGATCCCGCCCACCAGGTTGTAGCCCAGGAAACGCGCCCAGGGCATGCGGCCGACCCCGGCCACGAAGGGCGCGCAGGTACGCAGGATCGGCAGGAAGCGCGAGACCAGCACGGCGAACCCGCCGTAGCGCTCGAAGAACGCCTCGGTCTGGCGCAGGTACTCGACCTTCAGCAGGCGGTAGCGCCCGGAGAACGCCGGCGGCCCGATGAAGCGGCCGATGCCGTAGTTGGAGACGTTCCCCAGCACCGCCGCCAGCGCCAGCACCACGGTCAGGACCGGCGCACTCAGGGTCCCCGTGGTATCGACCGCGGCGAGGGCCCCACACGCGAACAGCAGCGAGTCCCCGGGAAGGAACGGGGTCACCACGAGCCCGGTCTCGCAGAAGATCACCGCGAACAGGATCGGGTACAGCCACACACCGAAGTGCGCGAGCAGCTCCACCAGGTGGCGGTCCAGGTGCAGCACCAGATCGATGAACCAGGCGAGCATGGGCGCAGGAGGATACGGGAACCGGCGCCGAGCCGAGCGCCGTTCGTCGGTGGGCGGGGGCCGGTCGGTTCGGACTTAAGGGACGGCGAGCCGGGCGGCGAGGGAGGCAGCGGGCCCGCGGTGCACCCGCCCGTCGTGCTTCAGCACCTCGAGCCCCAGGCGCACGTCGGGATCGCGGACCGCGAGCGGCGCGGTCGCAGGTCCCGCATCGATGTCCTGGGGCGGGGCACCGTCGCCGTCCTCGGGCACGTCGGGCAGGATCCCGCGGCCGTGGATCGAGGTCCCCGAGGGAGTGAAGTAGCGCGAGGTGGTGAGCTTGACCGCCCCCCCGTGCAGGAGCGGCATCACGGTCTGCACCGAGCCCTTGCCGTAGGTGCGCCGCCCGACGAGCAGCGCGCGGTCATGGTCCTTGAGCGCCCCCGCTACGATCTCGGAGGCCGAGGCGGAGCCGGCATTGACCAGCACCACGAGCGGCGCCCCGTCGATCAGGTCCCCGGGCGCAGCGTCCATCTCGAAGCGTGCCTCCGGAGTGCGCCCGTCGGCCGTCACGATCACGCCCGACTCCAGGAAGTCATCCGCGACCTCGACCCCGGCTTCGAGCACGCCGCCGGGATTGTTTCGTAAGTCGAGCACCAGACCCCTGATACCGTCTGGATTGTCCCTCTTAAGGCGCAATACCGCCCGACTGAGGTCGTCGGGCGTAGTCTCGCTGAAGGTGGAGATACGCACGTAGGCATAGCCGGGCTCGAGCGTCGTGAACGAGACGCTGGGCACTTCGACCTCGGCGCGGCGCAGTGCGAACTCGAGGAGCCCCGCCGTGCCGGACCGCCGCAGCGTCAGGTGCACGAGGCTCCCGGAGTCCCCGCGCAGGCGCGCGATGGCACCGGCCAGGTCGGTGCCGATCTCGCGACCGTCGATGGCGACCAGCTCGTCGCCGGCCACGATGCCGGCCAGGTGCGCGGGCGATCCCGGGATGGGCTTGACGACCCGCACGACCCCGCCGACCGGGGCGACCTCGATCCCGACCCCGGGGTAGGCCCCCATGGTCGAGAGCCGGACCTCCTCGTACTCCTCGGCCCCGAGGAAGGCCGAGTGCGGGTCGAGGGAGGCGACCATGCCCCGCATGGCCTTGTCCATGAGGGTGTGGTCGTCGATGTCGTCCACGTAGTCGCGGCGGATGTGCTCGTAGACCTCCGCGAAGGCGGCGGCCTCGGACAGCTGGGGGGCGGCCATCGCCGGGGGCGGCGGTGGCAGGGGGCGCACGGGGAAGCCTTCCAGGGCGAGGGCCGCTGAAAAGCCGCAAGCCAGTCCCGTCACGAGGATCAGGAGCGTGCGGACGTGCGACCTCGGATCCACGCGCTTACGTCCGTCGGGCTTGGGGGGCGCCGGACCTAGCCGGCGCGGGCCTCATCGCCCGCGAGCGCTCCCTCGGCCGCCTCGTCCGGGACGGGGGCGGGGTCGGAGGGCAGCGGCAGCTCGGTGAGCAGGTCCTCGAGCGGGATCGGGCGCCCGATCGCGAACCCCTGGCCGTAGTCGACCCCGAGCTCGGCGATGCGGATGCTGATGGCCTCGGTCTCGACGTACTCGGCCACCGTGGCGATGTTCATGCTGCGGGCGAGCTGGGCGATGGCGCGCACCATCGACTCGGCGCGCGAGTCCTTGAGGATGTCGCGCACGAAGCTGCCGTCGATCTTGAGCATGGTGACCGGCAGCTGGCGCAGGCAGGAGAGCGAGGACAGCCCGGTCCCGAAGTCATCGAGCGCCACGCCGCAGCCTAAGGCCCGCAGGCGCCGCATCAGCGCCTCGGCGCGCGCGAGGTTCGCCACCGTGGCGTTCTCGGTGAGCTCGAAGCACAGGAGCTCGGGATCAAGGCCGCTGGTGGCCACCCGGTCGATGAGCATCTCCGCGAAGCTGTCATCGTTCAGGGACTGGCCGGAGAAGTTGATGGCGAACCCGAGCGCCTTGCCCTCGAGCACCCCGGCGCGCGGCATGAGCGCATCGATCACGTGGTTGACCACCCAGCGGTCGATCACCGGCATCATCTGGTAGCGGGTGGCGGCCGAGAGGAAGCGGTCAGGACCCACGGTCTTGCCGCGCTCGTCCGTCATGCGCAGCAAGAGCTCGTAGTGCGGGCGGGCGGTCTCGGCCGAGGCGAACGGCAGGATGAGCTGTGCGTCCAGGCGCAGGCGCTTCTGCTCGATGGCCTCGCGCAGCTGGTCGGCGATGCCGATGTCGGCGAAGCGGCGCACGATCGAGACGTCGGCCTGCTCGTAGACCGCGACGCGGTTGCGCCCGCGGTCCTTCGCGGCCTTGCAGGCGGTCTCGGCGGCCGCCAGCACGTGCGCCAGCTCCTGCGCGGTGCCGTCCATGAGCGCGACCCCGATGCTCACCGAGACCGGGGCGCGGTTCTCGGTGTGCAGCAGCGAGAGGCGCTCGGCGCCCTCGCGCAGCGATTCGGCGAAGCGCTCGGCATCCGCGATCACGGCCGGCAGCAGCACCACGAAGCGGTCGCCGGAGATGCGGGCGCCGAAAGCCCCGGGGGGCAGGCGCTGGCGGATCAGCTCGCCCAGCTGGCCGAGCACCGCATCGCCGACGTGCATGCCGGACTTCTCGTTGATGGCGTGCAGCTGGTCGACGTCCAGGTAGAGCGCGCTCCAGGCCTGGCCGGGCTTGCGCTCGGCGAGCGCGGCGCGCACGCGCCGCTCGAAGGCGGCGCGGGTGTAGAGGCCGGAGAGCGCGTCGTAACTGGACTCGACCACGCCGATGGCCTTGCGCGCGAGGATCTCGGCGATGTGCGCGTCGCGCTCGGAGAAGGCCTCGTGCGCGGCATCGCGCAGCAGCGCCAGCACGCCGATGAAGCGCCCGGCGCGCGAGCGCAGCGCGCAGCACAGCACGCGGTGCGGCATCCCGTCGGGGTTACTCGCCGAGGCGGTCTCGTTCACCACCACCGGCTCGCGCGCGGACTGCGCCAGCGAGAGCAGCTTGCGGTGCGCGCGCATCAGGAACTGCGTGTCGGGCGTGATCCCGCCGCCGGCACGCACCAGGGTGACGTTCTTCTCCGGCACGAGGAGCGCCCCGGTCGTGGCGCGCAGGTGCTCGATGGTCTGGGTGAGCAGCTGCTGCAGCTCGTTGGCGCCGTCGGCGGTGGCGGTCTCGCGGTCCTGGCCCTGCGCGAGCAGCAGGTGCAGGTCCTTGTCGAGGCCGCCGACGGTCTGGTTGAGCTCCTCGATGGTGGCGTGCGCGATCAGCTCGCGCCGCAGGCATTCCAGGGCCGGCGCGATTAGGGAGTAGGCGAAGCCGAACTCGGGCACCTTGCGCTCGCGGTCATCCGCCGGGCGGCACATGACGGCGAGGATGCCGAGCAGCTGCTGCGACTCATCGCGCAGCGAGCACAGGTAAACGGGCTGGTTGCCGGCGATCAGGCGCAGCTGGCCCGCGCCGCCGGGATTGGCGCCGGCGGAGAGCAGCGCATCGTCGACCACGTTCATGAGGTCCGGCCCGGTCATCGGGTCGGTCGACCACATGAGGTCGCCGGCCGCGCCGAACAACGAGACGCAGGTGGTGCGCGGCAGGAGCGAGCGCACCAGGCGCACGTAGGGATCGAAGCGCGCCCCCGGCTGCCCCGGCACGTACTCGCTGGCTACGGTCTGGTTCATGTCGGACGGAACGAGGGACCCGCATGTAAGGAAATACGGGCGGTACGATCTCGCTTATGTCTCTAGGGGGACGTGCGCTGTTTGGGAAAAACCGCCCCCGCGGGGCGGTACGCCCGAGAAACGGTGAACCGCGTCACACTCGGAAGGGGCGCGCCCGCGCGCGGCCTGCGGCGGGTTTCAGGGGTCGGCGCTGCGGAACCAGGGGCGGGGATCGACCGGCTTGCCGCCCTTGCGGATCTCGAAGTAGAGCTCCGGGCGGGAGCTGCCGCCGGAGTCCCCGGCCGCGGCGAGGACGTCGCCGGCGGCCACCTGCTCACCGACCGCCTTCATGAGCTTGTCGTTGTGGCCGTAGAGGCTCAGGTACCCATCGCCATGGTCGACGATGGCCAGCAATCCTAGGCCCGGCAACCAGTCGGCGTAGATGACGCGCCCGGCGCACACCGCCTTCACCGGGGTGCCGCGCTCGGTGGCGACCAGCACGCCATCCCAGTGCACCCCGCCGGCGCGCGCCTCGCCATAGCGTGCGATCAGCTGCCCGGTCACGGGCCAGCTGAGCTTGCCGCGCAGGCGGGTGAAGGCATCGTTGCCCTCGACCGTGGGGTAGCGCGCGATGGCGGCGCGCAGGTCATGCAGCAGTTTCTCGAGCCCCGACTGCTCGCTCTTCAGGCGCTCGAGGCTCTGCGCGCGGGTCTGGGTCCGGGCATCGAGGCTCGCGAGCACCGCCGAGCGCTTCTCGCGCGCGGCTTCGAGCGCGGACAGCTGGGTCTTCTGCCGGCCCTCGAGCTCGGCGAGCTTCGCATCCTCGGCGGCGAGTTCGCCCTCGAGTTCCGCGATGCGGTCGACGTCCTCCTCGATGAGGTGGATCTGCCCGGCGCGGGCACGCCCGAAGTAGCCGTAGTAGGCGAACATGCGCCCGGCGACCGCCGGGTCCTTCTGGTTCAGGAGCAGCTTCAGGGGTTCCTGGCGCCCGAGCTCGTAGGCGGCGCGGATCTGCTGCCTGAGGGCCGCGCGGTTGTCGGCGAGGTCTGACTCGCGGGCGTGCTTCTCGGCGGCGAGCTGGGCGCGGCGCTGCGCCCCTTCGGCGCGCTGGCGGCGCACCTCGAGCCAGGCCTCGCGGGCTTCCCCCACCGACAGCTCGGCGCTCTTGAGGTCCTGGGCGAGGTGGTCGTGCTGGAGGCGGCTCTGCGCCACCTCGCGGCTGATGCGCTCGATCTCGGCGCGCACGGCCTGCAGCTGTTCCTCGGTGCGGCGGGCCTCGGCCTCCGGTTTGGCAGGGGCGGCGGCCCCGGCGGCCCCCGTAACCCCCAGAAAGGCCATGAAAAGGGCGGCGACGGCCCTCCCCGTGCCCCTTGGCCGCGGGACGCTATAATGCGCGCCCTTTTGCGTACCCCGGCCCGGCCGGCAGCCCATGGAACATCTCCTTCCCTACATCAGCCATCACCCCTGGCTGGTCACGGCGACCGTGACCGTGGCGGCACTCGTGCTCGTCTACGAGATGCGCATGGCCGCAGAAACCAAGACCACGGTCTCGCCCCAGGAGCTGATCCGCCTCATGAACCAGGGCGCGCTGGTGCTCGACCTGCGCCCGGCGGAACAGTACCAGTCCGGGCACCTGAACGGGGCGCGGCAGCTGGACAGCCACCAGATCCTGAACGCCGGCGAGCAGCTGAAGAAGCACAAGGAAAAGCCGGTGGTGGTGTACGACGAGTCCGGGAACCTCGGCGGTCCGGCCGTGCGGCAGCTGGCGGCGCAGGGGTTCACGCAGGCGTTCGCGCTGCGCGGCGGCCTTGCCGCCTGGCGCGCCGACAACCTGCCCCTGTCGCGCGCCTGAGCGCGCCTCCTGCCCGAAGACGTCATACTGCGGTAACCCCATGGCGGCGAAGATCCAGATGTACAGCACCGACTGGTGCGGCTACTGCGCCCGGGCGCGGCGCCTGCTCGATGCCAAGGGCGCGAAGTACGAAGAGATCGACATCGACGTGGTGCCGGGTGCGCGCCAGGAGATGCAGGAGCGCACCGGGCGCACCACGATCCCGCAGATTTTCATCAATGGCCAGCACATCGGCGGCTCGGACGACCTCCACGCGCTCGATGCCGACGGCCGTCTCGACCCGCTTTTGAAATGAACGGAGCCTGACATGGCAAACGAAACGGCCGCGGAGGCCGCCCCCGGCGAGGCCAGCCTCGCCCTCCAGAACGTGTACCTGAAGGACTGCTCGTACGAGTCGCCCAACGGGCCGCGCGTGGACGGCAACTGGACCCCGCAGATCAGCCTCGACCTGCAGACCACCTCCAACCCGCTGGGTCCGGAGGTGCGCGAGGTGATCCTCACGGTCACGGTGTCCGCCAAGTACGGCGAGGCCACCATCTTCCTGGTCGAGGTGAAGCAGGCGGGCCTGTTCGTCATCCGCAACTTCTCCGAGGAAGAGACCAAGCGTGCGGTCAGCACCTACTGCCCGGGAGTGCTGTTCCCCTACGCGCGCGCGGCGATCTCGCACCTGGTCACCCAGGGCGGCTTCCCGCAGTTCCTGCTGCCGCCGGTGAACTTCGAGGCGCTGTACGCGGCCAACCAGCAGGCCACGCCGACCACCACCAACTAAAGCGCGCCGCCCGTGAGCCCCCAGGGCGCGGATTCTCCGGCAATCGCGGTACTCGGGGCCGGCTCGTGGGGTACCGCACTCGCCGTGCAGTTCGCGCGCGGCGGCCGCGCGGTGCGGCTGTGGGGCCGCGATGCGGCGCACCTCGAGCTGCTCGCGCGCGAGCGCCTGAACGCGCGCTACCTGCCGGGCGCCACCTTTCCGCCCTCCCTGCAGGTCGAGCCCGACCTCGGCCGCGCCCTCGCTGGCGCCCGCGACGTGCTGGTCGTGGTGCCGAGCGCCGCGCTGCGCGGGCTGCTCACGACCCTGGTTCCCTACCTGTCGCCCGGCCAGCCGGTGTGCTGGGCCAGCAAGGGTTTCGAGGCCGGCACCGGCCTCCTGCCGCACCAGGTGGCGCGCGAGGTGCTGGGGCCGCGCCCGGTGGCGGTGCTCTCCGGTCCCACCTTCGCGCGCGAGGTCGGCGCGGGCCTGCCGACGCTCATGACCATCGCCTCGCGCGACGAGGCCTACGCGCGCGACCTCGCGGCGGACTTGAGCAGCGGCAACTTCCGCGCCTACCTCTCGCGCGACATCCTCGGCGTGGAGATCGGCGGGGCGGTGAAGAACGCGCTCGCGGTCGGCGCGGGGCTGTCCGACGGCCTGGGGTTCGGGGCCAACACGCGCATCGCGCTCATCACCCGGGGACTGCGGGAGATGACGCGCCTGGGCGTCGCGCTCGGCGCCGAGGCCGACACGTTCATGGGACTTGCGGGCTTAGGCGACCTGGTCCTCACCTGCACGGACGACCAGTCGCGCAACCGGCGCTTCGGGCTGCTGCTGGCCTCGGGACTCACGGCCCAGGCGGCGCTCGCCCGGATCGGCCAGGCGGTCGAAGGCTACGCCGCGCTGCGCGAGATCCACGCGGTCGCCGGGCGCGCTGGCGTCGAGATGCCGCTGTGCCACATGGGCTACCGGGTGCTGTACGAGGGACTGCCGGCGGGCGAGGCGGTGCGCGCACTCATGAACCGCCCGATCCGCACCGAGACGGAGTGAGCCCGTTAGCCTTGGATGCGCACCTCGGGGATCCACCCGCGCGCGCGGCGTGCGAGGCGCACCGCCTCGGTCTCCTCCCCGAAATGCGCCGGCGCCGTCCGGATGAGCGCCGGATCCACGCCCTCGAAGGCGTGCACGCTCACCACCGCGTAGAGCCTGCCCTCGATCTGGCTCGTCACCACGGGCACCACCCCGCAGCCCCGGCAGACGTGGAAGTCCGCGGTGCGCGTGCCGAAGGCGTACACGCTGACGGCGCCCGGGTCGCGCACGCGCACCGTGAGCGTGCCCTGGGGGCAGGACGTCCACAGCCCGCCGTGCTTGACGCAGAAGCTGCAGTCGCAGGCGCGCGCGGGGATGAACTCGGGTTCCGGGCGCCACTCGAGCACGAACGTCAGGTTGCCGCAGTGACAGCCGCCCGGGATGCGCACGGGTGAGTGACGTCCGCCCGGCTCAGGCGCGGCGCAGCGCCGGCGGGGCGAGCGCGAGTACGCAGGCCATCAGCAGCGCCGCGGCGGCGACCTCGGCGAGGATGGTGAAGTTCATCATGGCGGTGTGGGCGAGGAACGGTGCGCGCGCATAGTGCGCCAGTCCATCGAAGCCCAAGGCCGCCCAGGCGCCGAGCAGCGCCAGCCCCGCGATGCGATGCACGTGCCGGTAGAGCACGAGCCCGATCACGCCCAGCAGCGCCAGGCCCGCCCAGCTCAGCCACACGTCGGCGGCACTCAGCCAGCGCGGCAGGTTGGGATAGTCGGAGAGATACCTCGCATTGTGGGCGAAGTGCACGAGGCTCATCGCGCCGTAGAGGAGCGCGAGCCAGGGAAGCGCGGCGGCCGCAAATCCGCCGGCTGAGGCGAGTGGGGCTCTGCCCACGGCACTTATCGCCGCTAGCCGGGACGCGCGGCCGCGGTGAGGGACACCACGCGCAGGTCGCCGGCGTGCCGGATCTTGAGCTTCAGCACCTGACCCACTTCCTTGGACATGGCGGCCCGCAGCACGTCGGCCTTGATGCCGGTGAGGGGCAGGCCATCGGCCTCGAGCAGCACGTCGCCGGCGACCAGCCCCGCATGCGCCGCGGGCGAGTCGGCGTCGACGTTCTGGACGGTGACGGAATGGACGGTCGGGTTGGCGTTGTCGCCGTCGGCATCGATGGTCACGCCGATCCCGAACCAGCCCTTGTCGGCGGCGAGCGCGGGATCTGCAAGGACGAACCCGAGGACGAGGAGGAAGGCACTCAGGAAGCGCAGGGCGGGCAGGCTCTTCACGCAGCGGACTCCGTAAGGAAGGCGCATCGGGAAAAGCAAAGCATAGTCGCTTTGGCCCGCGCGGGACCAGCGAGTGGCTTCAGCGCACCGGGAACTGCGGCGGGGGCACCCCGGTACGCCCGGACGCCGCCGCCAGGTGCGACAGCGCCCTCCTGAGGTCGTCCGCGAGCCGCGGCGTCTGCAGGATCCGCTCTTCATCGAGTCCCGCGCCCAGGAGCGGCACGGCGATGCACGCCTCCGTCACCACGGTCGCGGACATGGTGGCGAGGGTCTCGATGAGCGCCTCGCGCGCGTGCCGGGCGCGGGGCGAGGCATTGAGCACGGCGACCGGCAGGCCGACGAAGGGCGGGAAGCTCACCAGCCAGTCGAGCGCGTTCTTGATGGTGCCGCTGACGCCGTGGGCGTACTCGGGGCTTGCGATGAGGAGCGCCCGGGATCCTTCCACCGCCGTGCGCAGCTCCCCGACCGGTTCGGGCGGATGCTCGTCGAGGTCGGGATTGAACAGCGGCAGGCGGCCCATCCCGTCGAAGATCGTGATCCCGATCCCCGGCTGCGCCAGTCGCGCGCACGCGCGCAGCAGCATGGCGTTGAGCGAGGCGGCGCGCAGGCTCCCGCACAGCGCGAGCACGTTCACGGACATGTCAGCCCGGGGCGGCGGCGTCCGCCGCGAGCGCCACGAACTGCCCGCTGAAGCGGCCGGCGACGATGGACCCGTACTCGAGCACCACCGGCACCGTGATGCGGGCGCGGCCGCGCCGGCGCAGCAGGGTCTCGAACTCCGGCCAGGCGGCAGGGCTCTCGAAGGTGGCGCGCGCCGAGAAGGTGCCCGCGATCGGCCGCTCGTACTCCATGGTATTGCGCTGGATCACCAGGCGCGCGGGCAGCCCGCCCGAGGCCAGGCGTGTGTGCAGCAGCGACCAGCCGGCGAGGATGGCCAGCGCCGAGGCGCTGCCGCCGAACACGGTCGCGTGGTGGTTGATGTTGGGCGCGAGCGGCGCCTGCAGCCGCACCTCGTCCTCGTGCACGCTGACGACCGTGACGCCCATCGCCCGCGTCAGCGGCAGGTGCTCGTGCAGGTAGCGCTGCAGCTCGAGCGCACTCATCGCACGCCCCGGCCGAAGACGCGCCGCCGTGCCCAGCGCCGCGCGCCGTAGAGGCCGACGGCCCCGATTGAGGCCAGCCCGAGTGCGACCGGGACCGGCGCGGCGGGCTTCCCGGACAGTGCCCGGAACAGCAGCATCACGCCTGTCAGCAGCGCGGCGAACGACGTGGACGTGAGCAGCAGTTCCGCAGGCAGCGCCGGGCTTGCGAACGCCCAGCCGGCGAGCGCGGTGAGGGCAAGTCCCGCACCGGTAAAGAGGAGCGGCCGCTGCACCGGCGCGTGGCCGAGCAGCGCCACGATGGCCTGGAACACGCCGCCGAAGAGCAGCAGGAATCCCAGCACGTACAGGACCAGCCCGGCCACGCGGCGCGGCGTGCGCTCAGTCATGCGGGCTCGGGCTTCGGCCGGCGAAGTGCACGACGGGAGTTCCGTTCAGGTCCTGCATCACAGCGGATGGTCCACGCCCCGGGTGACGGAGGCAACCTTAGGTCCACCTGGGCCTTCAACTAGTGTGTCCACTCGTAGAGCGGTTTCCCCTTGTCGACGACATGCACGCTGAGGAGCTTCAGGGGTACTTCGCCCACCACGGTGAAACCGGCGTGCGGGACGTCGCGCAGGTTCTGGATCGCCGCCCCGGTCGGCATCATCTTCGGGGCCTCGCCGGGCAGCTGCACCATCGTGCCCTGCAGGACGTAGCCCGACTCGATGCCGTGATGTGAGTGCCGGGGCAGCGTCTCGCCCTTGTGCAACTCAGTGACGGACGTGATCACCTCCATCCCTGGGGCACCGCTGAGGTCGGTGCGCTTGAGCTCCTGCCGCTGGGCCAGGTCGGCCGGCGGGGAATCCGCGAGTGCCGTGGCGATGAAGGCCACGGCGGCGAGTGCGAAAGCCCGGGATGTCGGTTGCATCGGAGCTGTCCTCCCAGTGGGCGAAGCGCGTCGGACGTCAGGGAAGGATAGCGCCATCCTCGGGCGTGCTCCGCCGCAGCGGCTATTCCGCGGCGGCCTCGCGTTCCCGGGCCTTGAGGAGCGACTTCGGGGCGACGAGTCGCCAGGCCCGTTCGAGCAGCTCCGGCAGCTCGCGCAGCGTCACGGTGCCGAAGTGCACCAGCACCCAGGGATAGTTGAGGTAGTGGTCGGTGATGAAGAACACGTGCGGCGCGGACTTCATCAGGATCTCGCGGTCGAGGAAGTCGGTCCGCAGGACGAAGCAGTCCAGGTCCTGGTGCACGCGCGCCATGAGCTTCCCGCGCACCTTGAGAGCAGGGGTTCCGTAGGACGTGCCGTCCTCGACCCCCGATAAGCGCAGCGCCACCTCGCGGACGTCCGCGAAGGTGACGCCGGGCGGAGCGCGCGACGGCTTAGGACGGGCCGGGCGCGGAGATTTCCGTGGCATAGACGATGAAGCCTGAGTGCTCGGCTACCCGGTCGTAGAGCGCGCGGGCGGTCGCATTGTCTGCCTTGGTCTGCCAGTACACGCGGCTGCTCCCGGCCTTGCGGGCCGCCTCCACGACCGCCGCGATCAGGCGCCGGCCGATGCCCTGGCCGCGCTGCGCCGGGACGGTGAAGAGGTCCTGCAGGTAGCAGATGTCGGCTGCCCGGGTCGTGCTGCGGTGATAGAGATAGTGAACGATGCCGACGATGCGACCCCCATCGTCCGCAACGAGGGCGTGCATCGGCTCGCGGGGATCCAGGAACCGGCCCCAGGTGAGTTCGGTGATGTGGGGATCGAGGGCGGTGGGTCCGCTGCGTCCGTAGAAGGCGTTGTAGCCGTCCCAGAGCACCTGCCACTGCGCACGGTCTACGCTCCTAAGCCCCCGAATCTCGATCCCCACGCGCAGCGCTCCTCAGGGCCCCTGACGATCGTCGAATGTGTCGTGCTCGAACCAGATCTCGATCTCGTAACCGTCGGGATCGAATACGAATGCGTACGGCAGTCCCGGGGCGAACTCGCCGCGAGACTTCAGCGTACCGCCGGCGTCGATGACCGCGGTCACCGCGGCATCGATGTCCTCCGGTCGCACCAGTCGGAACCCGAAGTGGATCACGCCGCTCGACGGCCCGGTAGTCGCGGACGCCCGCTCGAACGCGATCACGTCGTAGCGACCGGGACCGAGCACCTGGATGGTGGACTCGCTGCGGAAGTAATCACGCACCCCGAACACAGCGCGGTAGAACTCAAGCGAGCGCTGAGGATCGGCGACGGACAGCGCGACGTGGCTCAGGCCATGGGTCCTGATCATCTGCGTACGTCCGAGGCTTGGAGGCAGCGCTATAAGGAGCGGCCGTCAATGAACTTGCGCTTCACGGAAGACAGCTCGACGCCCTCGAGGCAGCGGACGTTGATGGCGGCCATCTCGACTCCCCTGGGAGCCCCGAACCCGAAGGGCGCGCAGCCGCACTGCGGACAGAAGTGGTGCTTGATGGCGTGCTTGTTGAACGTATAGGTGCCAAGGGTATCCGCAGGCGTTTCAAGGGTGAGGTGGTCGCGCGGCACGAACCACAGGAGATAGCCCTTACGGCTGCAATGGGAGCAGTTGCACTCCATGGCCGTGTCGAATTCGCCTTGGACCTCGAACCTGATCTGCCCGCAATGGCAGCTGCCGTGGTGACTCACGATGCACTCCCGTCATGGCGCGCGAGGCGAAGATGGCGAACGATACTCCGGAGACACGGCCTGCGTAACCATCACCCCGGGAGTGCGTTCCGGACGACGCCGGCAGCGCAGCATAGGCGGGTCAGCCGCCGCACGGACGCCCGAGCGGCTTCATTTATGCACGAGCCACCCGACGCCCACCATCCCCGAGATTGCCAGAAGGATGCAGGTGATCACTGCGATAAAGATCGCGGCCGGTCTCCAGGTGCTCTTTGGCGGAACGAGCGACCGGCGTCCCGAATCATCCCATGTGGTAGTACCGAAGGGCCCTGCCAGGAACCAGAGGAGCGCCACGACGGTCGGAGCGGCGACCAGTTTCAGGAATGCCACGAGGCCTGGCAACCCAAATTCAGCAATGGAGCGCGTAAGTCCTATGACGCCCAACACGGCAATGGCCCACAACAGTCCTACGAGCGCGTCCATTTATGCTTTAAGCGTCAGCATCGATTTGAGCCTGATCAAAGTCCGGGTCCAAGCACTTCGGGTGGGGTGATGATGTTGCACTAGACCAAACCAAGGAGCGTCCGAGCCTGGAGGCTTACTTCTTCGCCATCTGAGTGGCTCTGATAAGACTCTGAA
Organism: Pseudomonadota bacterium; assembly: GCA_018241425.1. GTDB lineage: Bacteria > Pseudomonadota > Gammaproteobacteria > Steroidobacterales > Steroidobacteraceae > 13-2-20CM-66-19. The sequence continues at coordinate 72,194 of JAFEDU010000003.1, read as the reverse complement.
TATTGCTGCTGCTAAGCCTCTGAAGATCGGCAAGGGCGGCATCCGTTACGGCCTTTGAACCCGTTCCTTCACCACGAATGCGGTACTCGGGCCCGTCTGGCGAAATAAAGAAGTAGAAAGGCATTGCGGGGTTCCCTGGAGCGCTCACCACCACGAGCGACTTCCCGTCCGTGCAGCTATAAACGAGCCATGAAACCGAGCCGAAGGTTCGTGTGAGAGGCCCGATATCACATTGAAGAGGTGCGTCAGCCGCCGATACCACGCAAGCCCAGAGAATCGCGATAACACCGAAGCCGAGACGTTGCATACGCTCCTAACGTCGAAAGTTAGCGGGACCGCGCGCCCGCCTCACTGAGATTCGTCCGTAAAAATCCTCCAATACGAAATGCTCCAGCGATCGTCAGGGGTCCGACATGCCGGGGTTGCCCCCACCCGACACGAACGGTCTTTCCATAGGCGCCTCAGAAAGCCCGAAATTCGCGACTATTCGATGGATCGACAGGCTGGGCAGTCCGACCCGTTCGCTGGCCTCCGCCATGACGGCTAACGACTACAAGGGACTTCCGTGTCCCATATGTCACGAGTTGCGACACCTACCCGTAAACCAAGGAGGGCAGGCCCCATGAGCTCAGCTTCTATGCTTGTGATCGACCTGCCTGACGCTAAGACGGTGCCGCATTTCGCGCGCGATTGCTTACGCTGCATCGCCGCTCCTTGCATCGTGGGGCGGCCAAACCCATGTTTCCAGGCTAAGGTGGACGAACGTGGGAAGTCCCCATATGGCCATCGAGGAGAACGCAAATTTCGATTGCGTGCGTAAAAAAAGCACGTAACCGACTATCGAGAGTACTGCTCCAAGACTCGCCGCAAGCCACCATAGAGGCGACACGTGCCTCAGCGCGCAGGATCCATTCGCGAGACGTTGGCCCAGCAAGTACCAACCCACTACCAATAGGCACAACATGCACAGATACATCAGGCCAAGTGGAGCGTCCGCAGCGCGCAGCCCTTCAGTTAATGTCGCGGTCAAGACATTCATCCCCATGACCAGTCCGAAGAATGTGGGGATCAGGAGGATCAAGGCTTCAAACCAGAGTAGGAGGCCGCTGAATGTCCTCACGGCTGTTTAAGTCTGGATTTGAGGGGCCCAACGACCAAGCCGGACAGGATCCTCTTGCCAGACAGTCCACGCATCACGGCCCACTCTGACGCCTGTTAGGGGACAATGATGAGAGGTTTATCGGGCTCATTAAGTCCTCCAGTATCGCGCCAGTGCCTTCTGCGCGAGCGACGCGTTGAGGGGATCTGCGTGCTCAGCCATGAATTCAAGGAAACTGACGACCGCTGCACGCTGAGCCGCCGAGAATCTCTTGTATCTAGCCAAGCTCAAAGGAGAGCGATCGGTAACGGAACCAACCACGCTGGTCCTCAGGCCCGAGGCTTCGTCCAATGTGTCGACATCGCAATGCCTAATCGTGAAGTGGATGTAGGCTGGCAGCGAGACGGCCGCGCAACACGGCGACGCGCAGTCATGCGTCACAGCCGCTCCGGCGGATTGTTCCGCGTCAAGGTTGCGTGCCCCACTTGGCAAATGCCGCCGCAACCTCGTCTCGCAGCTGTCTTGCTAGGTGACGGTCAATTGTGTCGGGGTCTAGGCCCTCAGCACGAATTACCGCGTCGGCGAAGCCGAGCGCGTCAGTGGGCGGGTCGTGCTGAAGCTGCAGACGAGCCGCGGGCGGGATACAGAAGCCGAGCTTTACGCAGACGGCGTCCAGCAATATGGCGACGCCCTTCGCGTCAAGGTGGCCGCTGGAAACCCCGGAGCCCGCTTCGTGATTTCGACCCATGACCTCAGACGATTCCGCTAGCACACACGCCGGATTGCGTCATCGCTCCTACGTTGCTGCGAGCACATGATTTCATTCTGTGTCCGCAGCGCAACGCATCTCAGCCATTGCGGGCAAGCCGGTGACGTGGTGACCCGTAGCGCACGTTTCGACCGTGCCATTGTCATGGCACTCGCCGCCGGCGCGCCTTTGACGCGACCAGATCCAGCGCTACTCCAGCGATGTAGCAAACCGCGACTAGCGCCACCAGCGGCCAGATGTCGCCATCCGACGGCACGTGGAGCAGGTAGAGCGCAGCGGCAACCGCTACACCCCCAATGAAACCTACCGCAGAGCGCCACCCGAACAGGGCCCCAGCCACGTCGAGAATTGAAGTTACGACTTCGATCACGTCTGCCTTCCCCGGAACCGAAGGTGATGCGTCGCTAGTGGGAACCGGTGCCTAACGATACTCCTGCCATTCAGCCCACGTTATCTCGTGCCGCCTGGTGCACCGCACCGGCGTCCCGGGGCTCAGGGTGAGCGCGGCAGCTCCGCGTGCAGCTGCTCGCACATGATGGCGAGGAACCCGGCGAGGCCCAGGTAGAGCGCCCCGTAGGTGAAGCGCGTCTCGGCGCTGACCGTGTAGTAGCGCTCTTCCTCGGGCGTCCGGATCCCGCGCCAGGCCTTGAGCACGTTCGGGAGCGCCAGCACCGCCATCAGGATCAGGAGTGGGCTCGGGCTATAGAAAAAGAGTGCCACCAGGAGGGGCGCACCGATCAGCCACAGCCGGGGGGAGATCGCGGCCGTGATCCGGCCCCCGTCGAAGGGCGCCAGCGGGATCAGGTTGAAGAGGTTCAGCATGAACCCCGTGTAGGCGAGCGCCAGCAGCAGGCTGCTGCCGCTGGAGCGCGCCAGGTAGAAGCACGCCAGCGCCCCGAGGGTGCCAACCAGGGGTCCCGCGACGCCGACATAAGCCTCGGTCTCCGCATCGTGGGGCAGGTCCTTGAGCTCGATCCAGGCGCCGACGAACGGGATGAACGTCGGCGCCCCCACGTTGAGCCCGCGGCGGCGTGCCGCGACGTAGTGCCCCATCTCGTGCACCGCGATGAGTCCGACGAACCCCGCGGCATAAGCCCACCCGAACATGAGCGCATACACGCCCACCGACAGCAGCATGGTGAGCACCGCCGGCAGAAGCTTGCCGAGCTTCAGGGCACCCGCGAGCAGCAGGAGGAGTTTCAACATGCCTAGGTCGCGCGTCCGGTGCGCGACTTCCACCAGCGGCCGAGCGCGGCGAAGCCGCCCGCGGCCCCGATGGCGATCACCTTGGCGAACTTCACGAGCGTGGCGGCGAGGATGGCGAGCAGCCCGAGCTTCTTGGCCGCGACCCCCGCCACCAGCGCGGCGAGCCCGTAGGCCGCCACCTTGTCCGTGGAGGAGTTGAAGTCCCCGTAGCGCTTGCCGCTGTTGAACTGCACGGCGGACAGGAGCTCGCGCGCGGCCGCCTTGTCGCCTTCCACGGCGCTCGCGCTCGTCACGAGGTTGAGCTCGAGGTAGCCCTCGCGCCCGAGGACATAGGTGTTGTAGTTGATCGTCGGGTCCGGGTCGTTGCCGTTCTTGAGCTTCGCCTCCGCGGACCAGATGAGCTGGTGGCTCGCCGCATCGTAGGCCGGCGGCTCGATCCAGCGCGTCACCGCGATCGGCGGGATGCCCCGCTTCTGGCGTTCCTCGTTGGCGGCCTCGGTGCCGTCCCTGAGGCTCGTCAGGAGCTTGTCCGCATCCCAGTGCCTGGCGTCGTCGTCCTTCACGTAGCCGGCCGGGTCGAAGTCGACGGACACGAACCAGCGGCCTGCCCGGGAGCCGCCCTGCAGCGGCACGATCAGGCCCAGGAACCTATCGCCCACCCGGTTGCCCATGGCATCCATGAGGGCGGCGGCCTCCTTGCGCGGGATGAACCCGAAGTGCTCGGGCAGCGCGAGCACCGCCTGGTCCTTGAGCGTGATGGAGGTCGGCCCACGGACGATGGCCGCCCGGGCGGCTTCACCGGCCTCTCGCGCAGCGTCGTTGGCGGGAGGTGCGTCCGCCGGCGCGAACGCCGGGCTCAAGAGGAGTGCAAGGAGAACGAGGAGTCGCCGGACCTTACGGATCGCGCGGTGCATGCCACCTCCCGTTCCGGCCCGAAGGGACCGGTGTTGGCGCGAGCGATGCTGTTGGAAGGCCCGCGGATCCGTCAAGGTCACGCCTGCGAAACCCAAACGCCGCTCACTGTCCGGGTGGGGTGACTGGCGTGATCCCCCCAAAGCCGTTCTGGCGCCACGCCTCGTACACCACCACGGCCACCGCGTTCGCGAGGTTGAGGCTGCGGTTACCGGGGCGCATCGGCAGGGACAGCTGTCGCTCCGCGGGGACCGTCTCGAGCAGCCCCGCCGGGAGCCCGTGGTGCTCGGGCCCAAAGAGGAACACGTCCCCGGGTGCGAAGGCGACCTCGCTGTAGGTGACGGAGCCCGAGGTCTCGATCGAGAAGAGCCGCGCCTCGCCGAGCGCCGCGCGGCAAGCCTCGAAGTCCCGGTGCACCGTGACGTCGGCGAGCTCCGTGTAGTCGAGCCCGCCCCGGCGCACCTCGCGGCGCGAGAGCCCGAAGCCCAAGGGCTCCACCAGGTGCAGCCGGGCGCCCGTGTTCGCGCACAGCCGGATGATGTTGCCGGTGTTCGGCGGGATCTCGGGCCTGAAAAGGACGACCTGGAACATGTCACCGCGGGCACGTGGGGGTGGGCTGCGAAGGCTGTGCGATAATACGGGCCATGGCAACGGTCGACCCGGTGGCGAGCCCGAAGACCGCGACCCCGAAGGACGCGGGCCTCCTGGAAGTGAACTTCTGCGGACTTAAGTTCGCCTCCCCGATCGTGCTGCTCTCCGGCTGCGTCGGCTTCGGCGAGGAGTACACCCGCATCGAGGGGTTCTCCAACCGCGAGGCCGGCGCGATCGTCCTCAAGGGCACCACCGGCAGGGCGCGCCTCGGCAACCCCCCGCACCGGGTCTACGAGACCCCGGCCGGCATGCTGAATGCCATCGGGCTGCAGAACCCGGGCGCGGGGTACGTCGTGGACGAGATCCTGCCGACGCTCGACTTCACAGAGACGCGCTTCATCGCCAACGTCTCCGGCTCCACGATCGAGGAGTACGTCGAGGTCACGCGGCGCTTCGACCAGTCCCCGATCGACGCCATCGAGATCAACATCTCCTGCCCGAACGTGAAGGAAGGCGGCGTCGCCTTCGGCAACTACCCCGACATGTCCGCCCAGGTGGTGAGCGCCTGCCGCGCGGTCACCAGGAAGCCGCTGATCACCAAGCTGTCCCCCAACCAGACCGACATCCGCGAGAACGCACGCCGCTGCATCGAGGCGGGCACCGATGGACTGGCCGTCATCAACACCGTCATGGGCATGGCGATCGACGTCGAGAGCCGCCGCCCGGTGATCGGCAACATCCAGGGCGGCCTGTCCGGGCCCGCCATCAAGCCGATCGCGCTCCTCAAGGTGCACCAGGTCTACGAGGTCGCGCGGGCGCACCGCATCCCCATCATCGGCCAGGGCGGCATCACCACCGCCACCGACGCGCTGGAGTTCCTGATCGCCGGGGCGAGCGCGGTCGGGATCGGCACGGCGCTCTTCTACGACCCGATGGTGTGCGTGAAGGTCAACGAGGGCATCGCCGAGTACCTGAAGGCGCACCGGCTCGCCAACGTGAGCGAGCTCACCGGCACGCTTACCACCGCGCGCGCCACCGAGAACTGCGCGGTCTCGGGATGAGGCTGCCTGCGGCGCTTCTCGCCGCCGCGCTGGCGGCGGTGCTGGCCGTCGCGGCCCTGGCCGCCCCAGGCCCGGCGGCGGACGCCGAGGGCTCGCAGCCCGCCTTCGTGCACGTCGGCCTCGACCCGCGCGAGTACTCCATCGGGCGCAGCGATGCCCCGCTGACGCTGCTCGAGTTCACCGACTACCAGTGCCCCTACTGCCGGAAGTTCCACGCCGAGACCTGGCCGCTGCTCAAGAAGAACTGGATCGACACGGGGCGGCTGCGCTTCGTCGTGCGCGACCTGCCGCTCGAGTTCCACGCCGCCGCGATGCCGGCCGCCCAGGCGGCGCACTGCGCCGGCGAGCAGGGGAAGTTCTGGGAGATGCACGATGCGCTCCTGTCCGGCGACGACCCGCTGGCGACCGGCGGCATCGAGCGGCGGGCGGTGAAGCTCGGCCTCGACGTCGAGCGGCTGCACGCCTGCACGCGCGCCAACCGCTACGAGGGCGACATCGCGCGCAACATCGCCGCCGCGGACGCCCTCCACATCCACGGCACCCCGGCATTCGTCATCGGCATCAGCCGCGGCAATGCGCTCGAGGGACAGCTGGTCTCGGGCGCGCAGCCCTACGAGGACTTCGACGCCGCGCTGCAGCAACTCCTCGCCTCCCGCCACTGAGGCGGGAACGGCCGCCGCGCGCGGCCCCGGGGGTGCCTTCACGAAAGAGTCGCACCGCTGTCATGTGCCGGGGCGAACGTCTGGCACCATGAATACACGCTCCCTGCCGCCCGCCGCGTCCCCCCGCAGCCGGCACGCGCTCCTGGGTGTTGCCGCCCTGCTCGCCTGCGGCACCGCCGCCGCCGATTCGCTCACCCTCAGCTACCAGGAACAGGGGCCGGCGAGCCTCACGGTCTCGACCGGCACGGTCAGTTCGCCGACCAGTTCGTCGGTGATCTACGGGGATACGTTCAGCGCCCCGACCAGCGCGCTCACCAACGCGCCGACGTACGGCTTCTACGATGACTACGTGTTCACCATCGCGGCCGGCCAGGTGGACACCACGGCGACCACGATCTCCTTAGGGCCCACGAGCGAGATCGACAACCTCCAGGTGCGTCTTTACAGCCTCGCCTCCGCGGGCTCGAACCCGCTGCCGCTCGTGGGTATCAACCCCACGGGGGTGATGGAGGGCTGGACCTCCTCGATCAACTTCTCCCCGACCCAGACCCTCACCAGCAGCTGGATCAGCCCGACGACCCTGACTGCGGGCACCTACGTGCTCGAGGTGCGCGGCAGCGTCGTCGGCACCAGCGGGGGCGGCTATTCGGGAGTGCTCAACCTGACGCCCGTGCCCCTGCCGGCGGGCCTGCCGCTGCTGCTGTCGGGTCTCGGCGGACTCGCCGGGCTGGTCCGGCGCCGCGCCCGCGCCTGATCCCCTAAAGCAGCTGCTCCTGGCCGCCGGGCGCAGCGCCCGGCGCGGGCACGGGGTGCAGGCGCACGTTCTGGGGCGTAGCGCCCATGAAGCTCACCCCGAGCGTGCGGAACCGCTCCAGGATCCTCAAGTTGATGCTCTGCTGCGCCTCGGCGTAGACCTTGAAGTCGGGGTTGGTGACGAAGAACACCACCTCGAACTGCAGCGCCGGGCCGCCGCAGCTCAGGAGGTGGCAGCGGTCGAAGCGCGTGTCGGGGGTCCCCTCGATGATCTCGCGCACCGCGCGCGGCACGGCGGCGAGCGCCGGCACCGGGGTCTCATAGTGCACGTCGAGGCGGAACAGCGAGCGGCGCTCGAGCAGCCGCCCGAAATTGCGCACGCGCGACTTCAGGATGTCGGCGTTCGACATGATGATCTGCTCGCCGTTCACGCTGCGCAGCCGCGTGCTCTTCACCCCGATGTGCTCGACCGTGCCCTGCACGTCGTCCACGGTGAGCGCATCGCCCAAGCCAAAGGGCTTGTCGAGGGCGATCGAGAGGGAGGCCAGGAGGTCGCCGAGCACGGTCTGCACGGCAAGGGCGAGCGCGATGCCGCCGATACCCAGTCCTGCCAGCAGCGGCTTGATCTCGATGCCGAGGTTGTCGAGCGCGAGCAGCGCCGCGATCCCCCACACCACGATCCCGGCCGCGAACAGGATCACCTCCATCGAGCTCTTGAGCAGGGTGTCGGGCCCCGTCGAGCGGCGCCGCCGCGCATCCACCGCGAAGCGCACCGCCGTCATCGCCCAGCGCGCGGCCTGCATCCAGAAGAGGAGCACGAGCGCGATCGTCAGCCAGTGCTCGACCTTCGGCGGAAAGGTGAGGTCGCGCGAGCCGAGCCACACCGCCACCCCCCACAGGAACAGGCGGCTGGTGCGCTCGGCGAGCGAGGCGGTGAGGTCGACCGCGAGGTGCCCGGTGGACGCGTCCGCGCGGCGGCGGCGGTGGGCGGCGAGGTAGCGCCGCAGGAGCGGCAGGATCGTGAGCGTGACCAGGAGGATCCCGAGCGCCACCACCCAGGTCTGCAGGTCGTTGCCCAGGAAGTCGACCTGCGTCAGTTCGCGCCAGCTGTTCATCGAGCCCCGTCCGGAAATCGCGAAGGGGCGAACCTTACAAGGTTCCCATCGGGACGACTACGCGCCGTCCGGCGCATCGTCCTCCGGCCCGTTCATGCCCAGTTCCTTGAGCTTGCGCGTGAGCGTGTTGCGGCCCCAGCCGATCAGGCGTGCCGCCTCCTGGCGATGGCCCTGGGTGCGCTTGAGCGCGGCGCGGATCAGCACCCGCTCGAACTCCGGCAGCGCCGCATCCAGGAGCGGCTCGCCGCCGGCGTGCACGGCGCGCTCCGCCCAGGCCGTGAGCGCGCCCGACCAGTCGGCGGCATCGGTGGTGCCGGGCGCACCGGCGAGCTCCGGCGGCAGGTCCGCCAGGTGCACGATGCTGCCCGGGGCCAGCACCGACAGGCGCCGGCACAGGTTGACGAGCTCGCGCACGTTGCCGGGCCAGTCGTGCGCGGCCAGGCGCGCGAGTGCCTCGGGGGCGAGTGCCTTGGGCTCGACGCCGAGCTCGGCGGCGGCCACCACCATGTAGTGCCTGAGGAGGTCGGGGATGTCCTCGCCGCGCGCCCGCAGCGGCGGCAGCTCGATGCGGATGACATTGAGCCGGTGGTAGAGGTCCTCGCGGAACAGGCCGCGCGCGAGGCGGTCCTCGAGCTTCTGGTGGGTCGCGGCGATCACGCGCACGTCGACGCGGATCGGGGTCTGGCCGCCGACGCGGTAGAACTCCCCTTCGGCGAGCACGCGCAGCAGGCGCGTCTGCAGCGGCAGCGACATGTCCCCGATCTCGTCCAGGAACAGCGTGCCGCCGTCGGCCTGCTCGAAGCGCCCGCGCCGCTGCGAGTCGGCGCCCGTGAAGGCACCGCGCTCGTGGCCGAACAGCTCCGACTCCAGCAGGTCCGCCGGGATCGCCGCGGTGTTCAGGGCCACGAACGGCTTGCCCGCCCGCGGGCTGTGCTCGTGCAGCGCGCGCGCCACCAGCTCCTTGCCGGTGCCGGACTCCCCGGTGATCAGCACCGTGACGCTCGAGCGCGCCAGGCGCCCGATGGCGCGGAACACCTGCTGCATGGCGGGCGCGCGCCCCAGGAGCTCGGGGATCTTGGCGGCTGCCGTGGTATCGGTGCCGCCCTGCGCGCCGCCGTTGGCCGCACGGCGCACCAGCGCCACCGCCTTGTCGATGTCGAAGGGCTTCGGCAGGTACTCGAACGCCCCGCCCTCGTAGGCGGACACCGCGCTCCCCAAGTCCGAGTGTGCGGTCATGACGATCACCGGCAGCGCCGGGCGTGCATCGCGGATCAGGCGCAGGAGCTCGAGCCCCGAGGCCCCCGGCATGCGGATGTCGGTGATGAGGACGTCGGGCGACTCGCGGCGCAGCGCATCGAGCGCGGGTTCGGCGGCTTCGAAGGCGCGCGGCGCCATGCCGTCGTTGCGCAGCGCGCGCTCCAGCACCCAGCGGATGGAGGCGTCGTCGTCGACCAGCCAGACGCGCAAGGCTGAATTCATGGATCCTCTCCCAGGGGCAGTAGCAGGCTGAACACCGTGCGCCCCGTTTCACTCTCGAACTCGATGATGCCGCCGTTGCGGGTGACCAGCTCCTGCGCCACGGCGAGCCCCAGGCCCGTGCCGTTGGGACGCCCGGTCACGAGCGGATAGAAGATGGAGGAGCGCAGGTGCTGCGGCACGCCAGGGCCTGCGTCCTCGACCTGCAGGCTCGCGATCAGCCGGTGCTGCACCGAGCCGATGGTGGCGTGCGAGCGCGCACGCGTGCGCAGCACGATGCGCCCCAGGTCCCCCTGCGCCTGCAGCGCGTTGCGCGCCACGTTGAGCAGCGCCTGGATGATCTGGTGCCGGTCGAGCATCGCCTCCGGCAGGCTCGGGTCGTAGTCGCGCTCGATGACGATGCCCGGAGGGGCTTCGGCGCGCAGCAGGTGGTACACGTGCTCGCACACCTCGTGCACGTTGATGAGCGTCTTGGCCGGCGCGCGCGTCGGGCCGGACATGGAGTCGACCAGCGCGGTGAGCCGGTCGGCCTCCCCGATGATGACCTGCGTGTACTCCTTCATGGAGGCCTTGGGCAGCTCGCGCTCGAGCAGCTGCGCGGCGCCGCGCAGGCCGCCCAGGGGGTTTTTGATCTCGTGCGCGAGCTGGCGGACCATCAGGCGGCTGCCGTCCAGGCGCGCCAGCAGGTCGTTCTCGCGCGAGATGCGCTGGCGCTGCGTGGTGTCGGCGACCTCGATCAGGAGCTGCGTGCCGGTCAGCCCCGCAAACGGCGTGATGGTGACATCGAGCGTGCGCACCTCGCGCGGCGCGCCCGCGGGCCGTATCGCCACCTCGCGGTCGGCGAGGCTCTCGCCGGTCTCGAGCGCGCGCTTCAGGATCCCGCGCAGGCCTTCCGCGTCGTGCAGGAAGTCGGTGAACGGGCGGCCGCGCGCCATCTTCAGGCTGAAGGCGAGCAGGTCCTGGGCGGCGACGTTGGCGTACACCGGGCACAGCTGCGCATCGAGCATGAGGATGCCCGTGGAGAGGGCATCCAGGAGGTCGGCCGCATCGAAATGCGCCAGCACCGAGGGTGCGGACGCCTCAGCGATCACGGGGCCGCCGCGCCGCGCGGCGCGCGGCGGCCGCTCAGTGCGGCCGGATCGGGTTGGAGGGGTTGCGGATCGAGGTCTGGCGGACGTTGAAGGTGACCGTGCTCGTCTGGCACTGCACCGCGCCGGTCGCGTCGCGCACCACCGCCTGCACGGTGTGCGTGCCGCGGTCCACCGGTGAGACCGTGAAGGTCGGGCCCGTGGCCGAGCCGCCGTTCAGGAGCGCGCCGTCGAGGGTGATGAAGACCTGGTCGCCCGGGTGCAGCTGCGGCTCGGTGCGCACCGCGATGGTCAGCGCATCGACGTTGGAGAAGTCCTGCTGCTCGAGGGGCTGGGCAATCGCGCAGCCGGTGTAGGGCGCCGCCGCGGGCGCACTGCCCGGGTTGTCCTGCAGCTGCGGCAGCGCGCCGGCGTTGTAGGTCTGCGGTGCGTCCACCGTGACCTTCTGCGCGTTCGCGTGCGGCTGGTCGGAGTAGTGCACCACGCCCGCATCGTCGACCCACTTGTAGATGGTGGGTCCTGCCAGGGCCACGGCCGCGGCGAGCGAGATTAAGGTAAAGAGGAGTGTGCGCATGTGGGATCAGCATAACCCCGGCGCGCGGTGCGGACAAAAGCGGGTAGCGGCATCTGTGAGACGCCGCTACCCGCGCCCCTTTCCCCCCCGCACCTGCAGGGCGGCCACGGCACGGGCCGTTCCTGTCAGGTGCGGGCGAGAACTCCTTGTCCGTCATCGCATCAGCAGCTGTAGTACAGCTCCATCTCGATCGGGTGCGTGGACATGCGGAAGCGCGTGACCTCCTGCATCTTCAGATCGAGGTAGGCGTTGATGACGTCGTTGGTGAACACCCCGCCGCGCGTCAGGAACTCGCGGTCCTTGTCGAGGTGCTCGAGCGCCATGTCGAGCGAGTGGCACACCTGCGGGATGTGCTTGGCCTCCTCGGGCTCCAGGTCGTAGAGATCCTTGTCGGCGGGGTCGCCGGGGTGGATCTTGTTCTGGATGCCGTCCAGGCCCGCCAGCATCATCGCCGCGAAGGCGAAGTAGGGGTTGGCGCTCGAGTCCGGGAAGCGCACTTCGATGCGGCGCGCCTTGGGGTTCGACACCCACGGGATGCGGATCGAGGCGGAGCGGTTGCGCGCCGAGTAGGCGAGCATCACGGGGGCCTCGAAGCCCGGGACCAGGCGCTTGTAGCTGTTGGTGCCGGCGTTGGTGAAGGCGTTGAGCGCCTTGGCGTGCTTGATGATGCCGCCGATGTAGTAGAGGGCGGTGTCGGAGAGGCCACCGTACTTGTCGCCGGCGAACAGCGCCTTGCCGTCCTTCTGCAGCGACTGGTGCACGTGCATGCCGCTGCCGTTGTCGCCCACCAGGGGCTTGGGCATGAAGGTCGCGGTCTTGCCGTAGCCGTGGGCCACGTTGTGCACGGCGTACTTGAGCAGCTGCACCTGGTCGGCCTTGTAGACCAGCGTGCCGGCGCCGATGCCGATCTCCGACTGGCCGCCGGTGGCGACCTCGTGGTGGTGCACCTCGACCACCAGGCCCAGTTCCTCGCAGGCGAGGCACATGGCCGAGCGGATGTCCTGGAAGGCATCGACCGGCGGCACGGGGAAGTAGCCGCCCTTGATGCCGGGGCGATGGCCCTTGTTGCCGTCCTGGTACTCGGTCATCGAGTTCCATGCGCCCTGCACCGAGTCGATGGTGTAGGAGGCGCCGCGCATCTCGTTGGTCCAGCGCACCGAGTCGAAGATGAAGAATTCGTTTTCCGGGCCGAACAGCGCCGAGTCGGCGATGCCGGTGGACTTGAGGTAGGCCTCGGCGCGCTTGGCGAGCGAGCGCGGGTCGCGCTCGTAGCCCTGCATCGTCGCCGGCTCGATCACGTCGCAGCGGATGTCGACCGTGGTCTCCTCGAAGAACGGGTCGATCACCGCGGTCGAGGCGTCGGGCATCAGGATCATGTCCGACTCGTTGATGCCCTTCCAGCCGGCGATCGAGGAGCCGTCGAACATCTTGCCGTCGCGGAACAGGTCCTCGTCGACGAGCCGTGCCGGGATCGTCACGTGCTGTTCCTTGCCGCGCGTATCGGTGAAGCGCAGGTCGGCGAACTTCGCCTGCTTTTCTTTTATGAGCTTGAGAACATCGCTGGGTGTCATATCGCCTCCGGGAAAGGGGTTAGCCTCCTCACCGCCGCTGGCTGCCTTTGCAGGCGCGGAGCATCGCGCCCGTCTGGGCGGAAAGGAGTGCACCCTTATTGCAGGGGGTGTGCCAGACCGTTATCCGAGGTGGATCAGTCACTTACGCGTGACCCAACCGCCTTTTCGCACCATATTAGTGCGAACACCCGGGATTATTGCACCAATTAAGGGCGGAAGCGCCCTGCGGTGCGCTGCCGGTGCGCATCCGCCGCTGCGGCTTAAGCACCTCTCCGGTGCGCGCGGGGGCGTTGGGGCACATCCGGCCACCGCAGCACTGCGGCGAGGCACGCTGGGTATACTCGCGCGCTCTTTAACCTTAACGAGTTGTTGGAATTGGGCGCTCCCCTGAAATCCGGCCGCACCCCGCGCACGTTCCAGGACCTGATCTTCGCCCTGCAGCAGTACTGGGCGGACGTGGGCTGCGTGATCCTGCAGCCCTACGACATGGAAGTGGGGGCCGGCACCTTCCACACCGCGACGTTCCTGCGCGCGGTGGGACCTGAGCCCTGGCGCGCGGCCTACGTGCAGCCCTCGCGCCGTCCCACCGACGGCCGCTACGGCGACAACCCGTTCCGCCTGCAGCACTACTACCAGTACCAGGTGGCCATCAAGCCCTCGCCGCCGGACATCCTCGACCTGTACCTCGGGAGCCTCACGGCGCTCGGCCTCGACCCCTTGGTGCACGACGTGCGCTTCGTCGAGGACAACTGGGAGTCGCCCACGCTCGGGGCCTGGGGCCTGGGGTGGGAGGTGTGGCTGAACGGCATGGAGGTCACGCAGTTCACCTACTTCCAGCAGGCGGGCGGGCTCGACTGCCGCCCGGTCACGGGCGAGATCACCTACGGGCTCGAGCGCCTGGCGATGTACCTGCAGGGCGTGGAGAGCATCTACGACATCCTCTGGAGCGACGGGCCGGGCGGGCGCATCACCTACGGCGACGTCTACCACCAGAACGAGGTCGAGCAGTCGGCCTACAACTTCGAGCACGCCGACGTGCCGACGCTCTTCGCCAGCTTCGAGAACCACGAGCGGCTGTGCCGCGAGCTCCTGAAGGCGAAGCTGCCGCTGCCGGCCTACGAGCAGGTGCTGCGCGCCTCGCACACCTTCAATCTCCTGGATGCGCGCCGCGCGATCTCGGTCACCGAGCGCCAGCGCTACATCCTCAGGGTGCGCGCGCTCGCGAGCGGCGTCGCCAAGGCCTACTACGAGTCGCGCGAGGCGCTCGGCTTCCCGCTCCTGAAGAACGTGCCGCCGAAGGCCGCAGGCAGCGCGGCATGAAGATCGAGCACCACGACTTCCTCGTCGAGATCGGCACCGAGGAGCTGCCGCCCAAGGCGCTGCACACCCTGGAGCGCGCCTTCGTCTCCGGCGTCGCCGCGGGCCTGGACAAGGCGCAGCTCGCGCACGGGGAAGTCACCGGTTACTCCAGTCCCCGGCGACTGGCGGTGTTCGTGAAGCGGCTCGCCAACCGCCAGCCCGAGCAGCACCAGCGCCGCAAGGGGCCGCCGGTCTCGGCCGCCTTCGAGGCCTCAGGCGCCCCGACGCGCGCCGCGCTCGCCTTCGCCGAGAGCTGCGGCACCAGGGTCGAGGCCCTGGAGCGCCAGGAAGAGGGCAAGGGCACGTTCCTGTTCTTCGTCGGCACGCGCGCGGGCGAGCGCGCGGTCGACCTCCTGCCGGGCATCGTGCAAGCCTCCCTCGATGCGCTGCCGATCCCGCGCCGCATGCACTGGGGCTCGGGCGATGCGATGTTCGTGCGCCCGGTGCACTGGGTGGTGATGCTGTTCGGGCCCGACGTGGTTCCGGCGACGCTCCTGGACACTCCGGCGGGACATTCCACCTACGGCCACCGCTTCCACGCGCCCAAGGCGCTGCGCATCACCTCCCCGGGCGCCTACGAGCGCACGCTCGCCGACCGCGGCCGCGTGATCGCGGACTTCGGCAAGCGCCGCGAGCGGATCCGCCAGGAGGTCACCTCGCTCGCGGTGAGCTTGGGCGGCCGCGCGCTGATCACGGAGCCGCTGCTCGATGAGGTGACGGCGCTGGTGGAGTGGCCGGTGGCGCTCGCCGGGCGGTTCGAGGAGCGCTTCCTCGCCCTGCCGCGCGAGGTGCTGACCTCGACGCTCCAGGACCACCAGCGCTACTTCCCGGTGGAGGATGCGGACGGAAAGCTCAAGCCCGCCTTCATCGCGGTCGCGAACATCGAGAGCCGCGACCCTTCCAAGGTGCGCGAGGGCAACGAACGCGTGGTGCGCCCGCGCCTGGCGGATGCCGCCTTCTTCTGGGACCAGGACCGCAAGGCCCCGCTCGCGTCGCACCTGCGCGCGCTGGATGCGGTCACCTTCCAGGCCAAGCTCGGGTCGCTCGGGGACAAGATGCGCCGGACCGTGGCGCTCGCCATCGACGTGGCGGCCGCGATCAACGGACCCACGGACGACACCCGCCGCGCCGCCGAGCTCGCCAAGTGCGACCTGCTCACCGCCATGGTCGGGGAGTTCCCGGAGCTGCAGGGCATCATGGGCAGCTACTACGCGCGCGCCGATGGGGAGGCCGCCGACGTCGCCCAGGCGATCCGCGAGCACTACCTGCCGCGCGCCGCGGGCGATGCGCTGCCGGAGAGCCGTCCCGGGATCGCGGTCGCGATCGCCGACAAGCTCGACACGCTCGCCGGCATCTTCGCGCTCGGCGAGCGCCCGACGGGCAACAAGGACCCGTTCGGCCTGCGCCGCGCCGCGCTCGGCATCCAGCGCATCCTCATCGAGAAGCAGCTGGAGATCGACCTGAAGCGCCTCATCGACCTCGCGGTCGCGGGCGTGCGGGCCGACATCGACCGGTTGCGCTCGCAGGCCGCCCCGCAGGCGGCGCCCAAGGCGCACGTGGGGGCGGATGTCGTGGCGGGCTGGATCTACGACTTCCTCATGGAGCGGCTGCGCGCCTATTACCTGGAGCGCGCGAGCGCCGCGCCGGGACGGGTGGCGGTCACGACCGAGATGTTCGACGCGGTGCTGGCGTCCCGCCCCGCCTCGCCCCTGGACTTCGATGCGAGGATCAAGGCGCTGTCGGCCTTCCTCGACCTGCCGGAGGCCGGCAGCCTGACCGCGGCCAACAAGCGCATCGCGAACATCCTGAAGAAGGCCCCCGCCGCCGCCAGCGGCACCGTCTCGGTGGAGCACCTGAAGGAGGACGCCGAGGTGCGCCTCTACGATGCGCTGCGGGCGCTCAAGGAGGGCGTCGCCGCGAGCACCGCAGGCCGCCAGTACACCGCGGCCCTGGGGCGCCTCTCGCAACTGCGCCCGGCGGTCGATGCGTTCTTCGACCAGGTGATGGTCATGGACGAGAACCCGCAGCTGCGCACCAACCGGCTGCAGCTGCTGGCCGAGCTGCAGGCGCTCTTCGGCGGGATCGCCGACCTCTCGCGCCTGCCCGGCTGAGCATGACCGCCCCGGCGCGCCGCCCCCGCCTGCTGCAGGCGACCGGCTCGGTGTTCTTTACCGGGTTCCTGTTCGCGTGGACGTTCCTGTTCGCGATCCCGTTCGTGATCGCCTGTGCCTTCCTGCCGTTCCCGCGGCGCTTCGCGCTCGTGCGCATCTACTCGGGGGTGCTCCTGTGGGTGCTCAGGTGGACCTGCGGGCTCACCTACGTCGTCGAGGGTCGTATCCCCGAGGGCTGCCACATCGCGCTGTGGAAGCACTCGTCCTCGTGGGAAACGATCGCGATGATGACGATCTTCCCGCGCCAGGTGTGGGTGCTGAAGCGCGAGCTGGTATGGATCCCCGTGGTGGGCCTGGGCGTGAAGCAGATGCACGCCATCGCGATCGACCGCAAGGCGGGCCATTCGGCGGTATCGCAGGTGGTGGCCCAGGGGCGCGACCGCATCGCCGAGGGCGACTGGGTGATCATCTTCCCGGAGGGCACGCGCATGCCCGTGGGCGAGACCCGGCGCTACGGTGTGAGCGGTGCGCTGCTCGCCCAGGACACTGGGTGCCTGCTGGTCCCGGTGGCGCACAACGCCGGCTACTACTGGCCGCGGCGCGGACTCATGAAGAAGCCGGGCTGCATCCGCGTGGTCATCGGCGAGCCGGTCTCTGCAGCAGGACGCGACGTCCGCGCCGTCAACGAAGAGATCCAGGCGTGGGTCGAATCCACCGTGCAGCGAATCGCCCCGGCCGACTGATTAGATCAATTGTGATCCAGTAATAGCCGACTCATCGGCTATTAGTCGCGATTATCGAGCCAATAGCGTCTACTGAGGTTGCCTGCGCGGCACCAGCAGCAGGTCGCGTTGGTGCGTGGCCGAGGCGAGTTCCTCGAAGCTCACGGTGCGCAGGCCGGATGGTTCGAACACCTGCGCGGTGAGGTCCGCCGCCTTCAGAAGCTCGGGCAGCGCGGTGGCCGGGAGCTTCGCGATCGGCAGGCTCTCGGGGTTGTACTCGAGGACGAGCCGGTCGCAGCGCCGCAGCAGGGCCTGTGCCCCGCGCAGCACGAAGATCTCGAACCCCTCGACGTCGACCTTCATGAACCGGATGCGCCGCTCGCCGAGCTGGTGCGTATCCCAGAACGCATCCAGCCGCACGACCGGGACCTCGACCGTGCCGCCACTCGTGGAGCCCTCGAGCAGGGTATGGCGGCCGTTGTTGCTCGACTTGTAGCGATGGAGCGTGATCATCCCGGGGGCATCGCCGACCCCGATGTTGTAGGGGGTCACGCGGGCGCAGTCGTTGCGCTCGAGGTTCCACTCCAGGAGCCCGTAGCTCTCCGGGTCCGGCTCGAACGCGAGCACGCGCCCGTCGGGGTCGCACAGGCGGTCGAGGATCACGCTGTACCAGCCGAGGTTCGCCCCGATGTCGAGGGCAACCTCCTGGGGGCCGACGCGCACGGTGTCGATGAGGTACCGGGTGATCTGGGGCTCGTGCACGCCGTAGCGGTAGATGTGACGGGTGATCACATCCGCCGCGGGTCCGGTGAAGGACAGCCCGAACGGCAGGGCAGGCGCATCGACGCGACCGTCGCGGCTGGTCAGGCGCGCCCAGCCGAACTGCAGGGTGCGCAACAGGCGCCGGGGGCGTCCGTGCATCACGGGGTGCGGATCAGCCTCGTCCTTCATCACACCTCCGGTGGCTCCCCTTCCGGGCGACAGTGTAGTCGCACCGCCCGCCGGCACCCTGAAGCCGGGCGAAGCCGGCGTCCTCCCCGGTCAGACGTCGAGGTTGGTCACCGCCAGGGCGTTCTTCTCGATGAACTCGCGCCGCGGCTCTACCTGGTCGCCCATGAGCGTGGTGAAGATGTCATCGGAAGCGAGTGCATCCTCGATCTTCACCTGCAGCAGGCGCCGGGTCTCGGGGTTGATGGTGGTGTCCCACAGCTGCTCGGGGTTCATCTCGCCCAGGCCCTTGTAGCGCTGGATCGCCTGGCCCTTCTTGGCCTGGTCGAACAGCCACTTCATGGCCTCCTTGAACGAGCCGATCTCGTGGCGCTCGTTGCCGCGGGTCACGAACGCCCCCTCGCCGATGAGCCCGGCGAGCGTCCGGGCGAGGTCGGCGATGCGCTGGTACTCGGCCGACTCGAAGAACTCGCGCGGCAGGTACTTGTGGCTCGGGGTGCCATGCTCGGTCTTGTGCACGATGACGCGCGCCGCGGCGCCCTCGCCGCGCATCTCGACCCGGTAGGTGCGGGTGCCGTCATCGAGCGCGTTCAGGCGCTCGTTGAGGTCACGGGCCCACGCGGTGAGCCAATCGGTGCGGTCGAAGTCTGCCGGGCGCACCTCGGGCATGTAGATGAGCTGGTCCAAGAGGCGGTCGTCGTAACGCCGTGACCAGCGCTTCACGATGGCCTGGACCTCGTTGTACTTGCGCGCCAGCTGCTCGAGCCCGGGGCCCGTGAGCGGCGGCGCCGCGTTGTTGACGTGCAGGCTCGCGCCATCCAGGGCGCTGCTCAGCAGCATCTGGTTGAGCTCGCCATCGTCCTTGACGTAGGTCTCCTGCTTGCCGCGCTTGATCTTATAGAGCGGCGGCTGCGCGATGTAGATGTGGCCGCGCTCGATGAGCTCGGGCATCTGCCGGTAGAAAAATGTCAGGAGCAGCGTGCGTATGTGCGCTCCGTCAACATCCGCATCAGTCATGATCACCACCCGGTGATAACGCAGCTTGCCGATGTCGAAATCGTCCTTGCCGATGCCGCAGCCGAGCGCCGTGATCAGCGTCCCGACTTCGGCGGACGAGAGCATCTTGTCGAAGCGCGCACGCTCGACGTTCAGGATTTTCCCCTTGAGCGGCAGGATCGCCTGCGTGCGCCGATCGCGGCCCTGCTTCGCTGAGCCGCCGGCCGAGTCGCCCTCGACGATGAAGATCTCCGAGAGTGCCGGGTCCTTCTCCTGGCAGTCGGCGAGCTTGCCCGGTAGTCCCGCGATGTCCAGCGCGCCCTTGCGGCGCGTCATCTCGCGCGCCTTGCGCGCGGCCTCGCGGGCACGCGCCGCCTCGACCATCTTCGCGACGATGGCGCGCGCTTCCGGCGGATGCTCGAGCAGGAATTCCTGCAGCTTGGTGCCGACGGCGGTCTCGACGACGCCCTTGACCTCGGAGGACACCAGCTTGTCCTTGGTCTGCGAGGAGAACTTCGGGTCCGGCAGCTTCACCGAGAGGATCGCGGTGAGCCCCTCGCGGGAGTCATCGCCGGTCATCGGGATCTTGTCCTTCTTACCGGAGAGTTCCTTCTCGACGTAGTCGTTGAGCGTGCGCGTGAGAGCACTGCGGAAGCCCGCGAGGTGCGTGCCGCCGTCCTTCTGCGGAATGTTGTTGGTGTAGCAGAACATGCTCTCCTGGTAGGAGTCGTTCCACTGCAGCGCCACTTCGACGGCGATCGGGCCGTCCTGGGTGCGGAACCAGAAGACCGATTCGTGGATCGGCGTGCGCGTACGGTTGAGGTAGGCGACGAAGGCCTGCAAGCCGCCGGCGTGCGCGAACACGTCGGACTTGTTCTCGCGCTCGTCGATGAGCTCGATGCGCACACCGGAATTCAGGAACGACAGCTCGCGCAGGCGCTTGGCGAGGATGTCGTAGTTGAAGCTGATGTTGGTGAAGATCTGCGCGCTGGGCTTGAAGCGGATCGTCGTGCCGCGATCCTGCGTGTCCCCCACCGCGGCCATCGGCGCGGCCGGCTCACCCAGGTGGTATTCCTGACGGTGGAGTTTCCCGTCGCGGGCGATCGTGAGCTGCAGGTAGTCCGAGAGGGCATTCACCACGGACACGCCCACGCCGTGCAGGCCGCCGGAGACCTTGTAGGAGCTGTCGTCGAACTTACCGCCCGAGTGCAGGACGGTCATGATGACCTCGGCCGCCGAGCGCCCCTCCTCCGGGTGGATATCCACAGGAATTCCACGTCCGTTGTCGGTCACGGTCACGGATTCGTCGGCGTGGATGGTCACTACGATCCGGTCGCAGTACCCGGCGAGGGCCTCGTCGATCGAGTTGTCGACGACCTCGAAAACCATGTGGTGGAGGCCCGTCCCGTCATCGGTGTCACCGATGTACATTCCGGGGCGCTTCCGCACCGCGTCAAGACCCTTTAAGACTTTGATTTTACTGGAATCGTAGACGTCGTCTGAGGCCATGAAGCGACTCGGTTTTGTGACGCGGCATTATACCGGTTGCACCCTCCCCCTATCCACGTAAAACACGCGCTCCGGGGCACCGAAAAGCCGTGATTCTGCTGACAAAGACGTCATGATTAGTTGCGTTCGCAACTGTACGATCTGCTCGATGAAGCTCGCCAGTCGCCCGGCGTCGAGTTCCGCAGCCGGATCGTCCAGCAGCAGCGTCGGTGCCGTGCCCGAGAGCGCCTTGAGCAGCTGCAGCTGGGCGAGCGTCATGGCCACGGCCACCAGCTTCTGCTGGCCCCGGGACAGGACATCCCGGGCCGGCCTGCCGCCGAGCCGGACCGCGATGTCGGCCCGGTGTGGACCTGCATGGGTCAGGTGCCTCAGGGCGTCGCGGGCCCGGGAAGCCTCCAGGGCTTCCGCAAGGGTCCGGTCTGCGCTCCACCCCCGGTGATGAAAGAGCTGTACTTCGAGGCCCGTCAACGCCGCAACGGTCGCCTGCCAGTACGGTTGCAGTTGCTCCAGGAACGCGGCACGTGACGCCGCGATCGCCTCCCCGGTGCGCGCGAGCTCGGGCTCCCAGACCAGTGCCTGCTGCGGATCGGCCTTGAGGGCAGCATTGTGCTGGCGCACCGCTCGCGTATAGCGGACCCAGGTGTCCACGAAGCCTGGTTCCACGTGGAACACCGCCCAGTCGAGCCATCGTCTCCGGCGGTGACCTCCTTCCTCCAGCAGCCGGTGGACCCCAGGCTCTATCACCTGGACCGAGAACACCTGCGAGAGCTCGGCTAGCGAGGCCACGGGATGGCCGGCCACACGAGCCACCGTGCCACTGGGACCGCACTCGATCCCGAGCGGCTGGAGAAGCCCTTCACCGCGATCTATGTGTCCAATGACGCGTAATTGATCCTGTCCACGCCTGATCAGGCGCTCAGTGCTTCGTGTGCGGAACGACCGGCCGCGCCCCAGCAGGAAGATTGACTCCAGGAGCGATGTCTTTCCGGATCCGTTGTCCCCGTAGATCAGGGTGACCCCGGGCGGGATCTCGAGATCCGCGCGCTCAATGCAGCGGACATCGCGGACCGCCAGGGATGCCAGGGTCACGGCGCGAACCCCGCGGGGTCCTCTGCCTGCCGCTGGGCGCCTCCGGGC
Source organism: Pseudomonadota bacterium (assembly GCA_018241425.1). Lineage (GTDB taxonomy): Bacteria > Pseudomonadota > Gammaproteobacteria > Steroidobacterales > Steroidobacteraceae > 13-2-20CM-66-19. The sequence continues at coordinate 50,535 of JAFEDU010000003.1, read as the reverse complement.
ATCCCTCGCCACAGGCCGAGGTTCCACGTGGAACCCCGACCCAGCCCGGCAACGTCCGACATGGGAGCAGCCGCGTCCCGCTCCAGCATCGCAGCCCGGGCCCGCCGCGGCACGCATCCAGCAGGCCGCAACGGGCCTGGTTGGCGCGACGGGGTGGGTGTGCTCGTGGCAGCCGGCACCGGGTCGGAGCGCCCTGGGATGGACCGAACCGACACGCGATCGAGAGACCGGAAGCACGCCAGCAAGCTGAGGTCTGGGACGGCACTACCGGGTGGGAGTCGCCGCTGGCCGAGCGCGTGGCGCCGCAGCCTCGGTGCGGCGGATACCGCCGCGGCCGCCGCGGGGGCAGCCCCGTGGGCTCCCTCGGTTAGTTCCACGTGGAACATGGCGAGCCGCGGAAACACGGACGACCAGCCGCAAGGTAGCCGGTGACCGCGATTCGGCCCCACCATCTCATCGGTCTCGGCGGGCTCGGGACACCGCGCATGGGCCGTGCCCACACCGCGTGATCGACGATCCGGTCGGCATCTCCGGGCAGGATCCCGGGTCACGGCTTGAGCCGCCCGGCAGGCTAGAGCCGCATCGGCATCACGACGTAGCGCGTGTGTGCCGTGCCGGGAGCATGGATGAGGCAGCTGCTGTTCGAGTCGGTCAGGCCGATCTCCACCTTGTCGCTCTCGATCGCGCTCAGGGCATCGAGGAGATAATTCACATTGAAGCCAATCTCGACTTCCTCGCCCTTGTAGGCGACCTCCACCTGGTCCTCGGCTTCTTCCTGCTCAGGATTGTGGGCCTGGATCGTCAGCAAGTCCGGCCGGGCGGTGAGGCGGATTCCCCGGTACTTCTCGTTCGACAGGATCGCCGTACGCTGCAGCGCCTGGCGCAGGGACTCGCGGTCCGCCTCCACGATCCGCGGAGGGCTGGCGGGAATGACCCGACCGTACTCCGGGAAACGGCCATCGATCAGCTTCGAAGTGAAGCGAATATCGCCGATCTGGGCACGAACGTGATTCGTGCCCACTGCGAGCTCGATATCCCCGTCGGTCCCGAGGATCCGCTGCAACTCCAGGACGCCCTTGCGGGGCACTATCACCTGGTGCGTGTTCTTCGCCTTTCCGGCGAGCTCCATTTCCGCGATCGCGAGCCGGTGGCCGTCGGTCGCCACGGCGCGCAGCGCCTTGCCGTCGGTCTCGAGCAGCAGCCCGTTCAGGTAGTAGCGCACGTCCTGCTGCGCCATCGAGAAATGCGTCTTGTCGATGAGGCGACGGAACTCGCCCTGCGCCACCTTGAGGGTCTGCTGCGCGTTGATTTCCTCCACCAGCGGAAATTCCGCAGCCGGCAGGCTCGAGAGCGTGAAGCGGCTGCGGCCCGCGCGCAGCGCGATGCGCTCGCCGTCGGTAGTGAGCGTAACGCTGGTTTTCTCGGGCAAAGAGCGAATGATGTCCAGGAGCTTGCGGCCCGGCACCGTGAGGTCGCCACTTTGTGCGACGTTCACCTGCGTGGTCGCCACCAGCTCGACCTCGAGGTCCGTGCCCGTGACGCTGAGCTTGTTGTCGCGCGCCGCGAGCAGCACGTTCGCCAGCACCGGCATGGTCTGGCGGCGTTCCACCACACCGATGACGCTCTGCAGGGGGCCCAGGAGATCTTCACGCGCGGCCGAAAGCTTCATGGCTGAACTCTCTGAAATGATTTCTTTGTAGGTAGGGAAGAAGGATTGTTGTAGGAGCTATAGGGCCTGTGGATAGCGGCAATAACTCAGTAAACCCTTTTAAATCAGTCTCTTGGGAGCGCTTCAATACGGGACGGATTGTAGGACGACCTGCCCGCCAGTTGTGCGTGCCTTGTGCATAACTTTATCCCCAAGCGCGTACACAAGTAATCCACAGCCTGGCCCACATCATCCCGCCAGGGTTCTCAACAGGTTCGAGTAATCCTCTTTCATCCGCTGCTCCGTGTCGCGCAGTTCCTTGATGCGCTTGCAGGCATGCAGGACCGTGGTGTGGTCGCGGCCCCCGAACGCATCGCCAATCTCCGGCAGGCTGTGCGTGGTCAGCTCCTTCGCGAGCGCCATCGCGACCTGGCGCGGGCGCGCGACCGAGCGGCTGCGCCGCTGCGAGAGCAGGTCAGCGAGCCGTACCTTGTAGTAGTCCGCCACGGTCTTCTGGATGTTCTCGATCGTTACCAGCTTCGCCTGCAGCGACAGGAGGTCCTTCAGTGCCTCCTTGGCGAACTCCAGCGTGATGGAGCGCCCGGTGAAGCGCGAGTTCGCGATCACGCGGCGCAGCGCGCCCTCGAGCTCGCGCACGTTGGAGCGGATGCGCTTGGCGATGAAGAACGCCACTTCCTCCGGCAGCGCGACCCCGCTGCCCTGCGCCTTGGTCATGAGGATCGCGACGCACGTCTCGAGCTCCGGCGGCTCGATCGCGACCGTCAGTCCCCAGCCGAAGCGCGACTTGAGGCGCTCCTCCAGCCCCTCGACCTCCTTCGGGTAGCGGTCGCAGGTGAGGATCACCTGGTGCTGGCCCTCGAGGAGCTCGTTGAAGGTGTGGAAGAACTCCTCCTGGGAGCGCTCTTTTCCCGCAAAAAACTGGATATCGTCGATCAGCAGCGCATCGAGCGAGCGGTACGCGGTCTTGAACTCGCTCATCGAGTTGTGCTGGAGCGCGCGCACCATGTCGCCGACGAAACGCTCCGAGTGCACGTACGCGATGCGAGCTTCCGGGTCGCGCTGCTTGATGGTGTGCGCGATGGCGTGCATCAGATGCGTCTTGCCGAGTCCCACGCCGCCATAGAGGAACAGCGGGTTGTAGGCGCGGCCGGGATTCTCCGCGACCTGCAGCGATGCGGCCTTGGCGAGCTGGTTGCTCTTGCCCTCGACGAAGGTGTCGAAGGTGAAGTCCGCGTTGAGCCGCGCGCCGACCACCAGGCCCTCGCGGCGCGTCAGGCTCGCCGGGAGCGGTGCCGGCGCCCCGCGCAGCGGGTTCGCGCGCGAGCCGACCTCGACGGTCACGATCGGGACGTCGCCGGTGCTCTCATCGCGCAGCAGTTCCCCGATGCGCGGCAGCAGATTGGCATTGATCCACTCGACGACGAAGCGGTTGGGGGCGAGGAGCTTCAGCGCCCCGTTGCCCTCGAGGGCCTGCAGCGGCCGCACCCAGGTGTTGAACTGCTGCTCCGGAAGCTCCGTCTCCAACGCGCCCATGCAGCGAGTCCAAAGCGACGCTTCCACGCGCATTCAGCCTTTCGCGGGGTATTCGTGAACGATACGGAAAAGGGTGCGGAGTCTACTCCCAGCCGCACGCCCCGCGAAATGCTTTCCGGAGCTGAAAACATTGACACCTTGGCGCTCAACGGCTTAGCCTTGCCGCCCTTTTTTTGACCGCCACGGAACGGATCCCGGAGCCTTAAGGTATGAAGCGTACCTACCAGCCGAGCAAAGTGCGCCGCAAGCGCACCCATGGGTTCCGTGCCCGTATGGCCACCAAGAACGGCCGCAAGGTCCTCGCGCGGCGGCGCGCCAAGGGCCGGCGCAAGCTGATACCCTGACCGTTCCTGGGGGCCGGCCCGCGCCGCGACTGACTTCCTGAAGAGCGCGCCTTAGGCACCCGATCCGACGCTTTCCCGCAACGAGGGCGCGATGCCAGGGCCGCTCACTCTGCCGGCGGAACTTCGCCTGCGGCGCAAGAGCGACTTCGACGCCGCCTACGCCCGCGGACGACGCCTGGGGGACGGGTTCTTTGCCGTGACAGTGTGCACGAACCAGATCGGGCAGCCCCGCCTCGGCATGGCGGTGGCCGTGCGCGTCGCGGGCAACTCCGTCGGCCGCAACCGCATCCGCCGCATCGTGCGTGAGTCCTTCCGCGTCCACCAGCACGAGCTGCCGCCGGTCGACCTGGTGGTCGGCGCGCGCCCGAAGGCCGCGCAGGCCTCGGGCGCGGAACTGCACGCGAGCCTCACCGCTCTGTGGAAGAAGATCGCCGCCACATGCGCACCCTCGCCACAACCCTGATCCGCCTCTACCAGCGCACGCTGAGCCCGCTCCTCGGGCCGCGCTGCCGTTTCTATCCGTCCTGCTCGCAGTACACGCTCGAGGCCATCCAGCGCTTCGGTCTGCTGCGCGGCATGGCCTTCGGGGTCGCACGCCTGGCGCGCTGCCATCCGTTCCATCCCGGCGGCTTCGACCCGGTGCCCGAGAGCGCACCCTCCTGTACACATCGACACGCTCATGAGTAACAACAGCATTCTTCCGAACAATCCGCGCGTCTACCTGTGGGTGGGACTCGCCGCGCTCCTGGCGCTGAACGTCCAGTACTGGATGCACGACTTCGCACCGGCGCTGAACGCCCCGACCGGTACCACGGCGGGCGCGCCCGCACCGGCCACCCCGGACCTCTCCAGTTCCGTGCCCCAGGCGGCCACGGGTTCAGCCGGTGCCCCGAGCGTCGTAGCCCCCGCCGTCCCGGCGCCAGGCGAGGCGGGACCTGAGGCCGCCGCGGCCGCGGGCGCTCCGGTGGTGCACGTGCACACCGACGTGCTCGACCTCGACATCAGCACGCGCGGCGGCACGCTCGCGCGCGTGGACCTCACGCAGTACCCGCAGGTGAAGGGCGAGGCCGCCCCGGTGCGCCTGGAGAACGGCGACCCCGCCACGCTCTACGAGCTGCAGAGCGGGCTCACCGGTGCCGGCAGCGGTCCATACCCGAACCACCTCGCGCTCTACAGCGCCGAACGCACGGACTACGCCCTGGGCGACGCCCAGGAGCTCAAGGTACCACTCACCTGGAGCGAGGGCGGCGTGACGGTCACCAAGACCTTCGTCTTCCGCCGCGGCCAGTACTCGATCGGGCTCGACTACTCGGTCCACAACGGCGGTGCCGCGGCGCTCGAGATACGCCCCTACGCGCAGATCCTGCGCAACGACCCGCGCACCAAGAGCTCTTACCTGCACGTGGAGACGTACGCCTTCCATGGGCCGGCGCTCTACGACGGCACCAAGTACCGCAAGCTCGATCCCACGAGCAGCGACGATGCCCGCCTGTCGCTCGAGGTGAAGGATGGCTGGATGGCCGCGCTCCAGCACCACTTCGTCAGCGCCATCGTGCCGCCCGCGGGCGCGCCCTGGCATTTCGCGCTCACCGTCTCGGGCAACCAGTACCTGCTGTCGGGGACCGGCCCCGAGCTCGCCGTGGCGCCGGGGGCGACGGCCGACCTCGCGCAGTCCCTGTACGCGGGACCCAAGCTCCAGAGCCAGCTGGCGGTGCTGTCGCCGGAACTCGGGCGCGTGGCCGACTACGGGCGGCTGTGGATCCTCGCGCGCCCGCTCTTCTGGCTCCTTGACAAGGTGCATGGCGTCACCGGCAACTGGGGCCTCGCCATCATCCTGGTGACCTTCCTGCTGAAGCTCCTTTTCTATCCGCTCTCGGAGGCCAGCGGCCGCTCGATGGCGAAGATGAAGACCCTGCAGCCGCGCATCAAGAACCTGCAGGAGACCTACAAGGACGACCGCGAGAAGCTCGGGCGCGCCATGATGGAACTCTACCAGCGCGAGAAAGTGAACCCGGTCGCCGGCTGCCTGCCGATCGTCATCCAGATCCCGGTGTTCATCGCCTTCTACTGGGTGCTGCTCGAGAGCGTGGAGATGCGCCAGGCGCCGTTCATGGGCTGGATCCACGACCTGTCCTCGCGCGACCCGCTGTTCGTGCTGCCCGCGATCATGGCGGTCGCCATGTTCGTGCAGTACAAGCTCAACCCTGCGCCGCCTGACCCGGTCCAGGCCAAGGTGTTCATGATCATGCCGCTCGCGATGTCGGTGATGTTCGCGTTCTTCCCGGCGGGGCTGGTGCTCTACTGGGTGACGAACACGTGCCTCTCGATCGCGCAGCAGTGGAACATCAACCGCCGCATCGAGGCGGCCGCCGCCGCGCGCCGGGCCTCCTGACGCCCTTCCCGCGCGGGCGCGCGCGGCGGTAGCCTTGAGGGGCAAGGGGGGCTCGTGAGGCGCACCGACACCATCGTGGCCGCCGCGACCCCGCCCGGGCGGGGCGGGATCGGCATCGTGCGGCTCTCGGGACCGAAAACGCCCGAGCTCGCCGCGGTGCTCCTGGGCGAGCTGCCGCCGGCGCGCCGCGCCACCTTCACGCGCTTCCTCGATACCGCCGCCGAGCCCATCGACGCGGGGCTTGCACTGTTCTTCCCCGCGCCGCATTCCTACACCGGCGAGCACGTCCTGGAGCTGCACGGGCACGGGGGGCCGGTGGTGCAGGAGGCCCTCGTCGAGCGCGCCGTCGCCCTGGGCGCGCGCCGCGCGCTGCCCGGGGAATTCACGCAGCGCGCCTTCCTCAACGACAAGCTGGACCTCGCACAGGCCGAGGCGATCGCCGACCTCATCGACGCCGGCTCGCGCGATGCGGCGCGCGCCGCCATGCGCTCGCTGCAGGGCGAGTTCTCGGCCATGGTGCGCGGCCTCACCGAGGCGGTGATCGAGCTGCGCACCTACGTCGAGGCGGCGATCGACTTCCCGGAAGAGGAGATCGACTTCCTTGCCGACCGCCAGCTCCTCGACCGCTTCGAGGGCGTGCGCGGGCACTTCGAGGGCGTGCTCGAGGCGGCGCGGCAGGGGCGCCTGCTGCGTGAGGGCATGACGGTAGTGATCGCCGGGCGCCCGAACGCCGGCAAGTCGAGCCTGATGAACCGCCTCGCCGGCTACGACGCCGCGATCGTGACGCCGGTCCCCGGCACCACCCGGGACGTGCTGCGCGAGCGCATCGATATCGACGGCATGCCGCTGCACGTGCTCGACACCGCGGGCCTGCGCGAGGCGCAGGACCTGGTGGAAGAGGAGGGCATCCGGCGCGCGCAGGCCGAGATGGCGCGCGCCGACCGCGTGCTGTTCGTCATCGACGCCGCCCTCGACCGTGCAGCCAACGCCTATCGCGAGGAGCGCGCACGCCTGCCGAAGGACGTGCCGGTGACGCTGGTCTTCAACAAGTGCGACCTCGCCACCGGACTCCCAGTGGCGGATACGGTGAGCGGACCGCCGTTGATCACCGTGTCGGCCGCCACCGGGGCGGGGCTGGCCGAGCTGCGCGCGCACCTGAAGCAGTGCATGGGCTTTGCCGGCGCCGAGGGCGGCACGGTCAGCGCCCGCCGGCGCCACCTGGAGGCACTCTCCCTCGCACGCCACCATACCGAGGAGGCCGCCCGTCAGCTCACCGAGACCCGCGCCGGCGAGCTGGTCGCCGAGGAACTGCGCGCCGCCCAGCAGGCGCTCGCGGGCATCACGGGGGATTTCACTACCGAGGACCTGCTGGGCCGGATCTTCGGCGGGTTCTGCATCGGAAAATAGCGGGCCGGGGGCATGCCGGCCCGGTTTGACCGTTGAATTTGCGGAAATTACGCATTTTCCGTAATAGTGTCCGCCGCGCGGAAGGCCCGATGCGAGTATTCAAGAGCCCTGAAGTCGCCAGGCGTTTTGGCACCATCCAGCAGATCGTGCAGGCCGAACCGGTCTGCGTGCACTCGCACGGCAGGCCACGGATGGTCATGCTCTCAGCCGCAGAGTACGAGCGCCTGCGGCGCCACGATCGGCGCGTCTATGCGACCGGGCGGCTGCCCGTGAGCCTTCGGGTGGCGATAGCGGCGGCGGAACCGTCCACCGAGGCTACGCGGTTCAATACCGAGCACCTGAAATAGGTGGCCCGTCTTCCTCAGCCGTTTCCGGGCGCACGGCGTCGCCCCTCACGTTAGTTTGAACAAGCCCGAGCCCAACCTCCGCAGGCTTGCCGGTCTGACCGGATCCGCAATGCTGTTGCTGTCCAGCGCTGCACTGGCAGAGCGCGCCGATGAGAACGCGGTTACCGCCGCGAACGATGCCTTCGGGACCTCCACCGGCTACCAGTCCATCGGCCTCTACTCGCTCAACGATGCGCGCGGCTTCGATCCGCAGGCCGCCGGTAACCTGCGCATCGAGGGGCTGTACTTCGACCTGCCGTCCAGCTACCTGAGCCCCTGCTTCGTCAGCAGCGTCACGCTCCGGGTCGGCATCGCGGCGCAGTCGTACGATTTTCCCGCCCCGACCGGCATCGTGGACGTCACGCTGTTCTCCCCCGATGGCACGACGGCGGCGAGCGCGGTCGCCAACGCCGGCTCCTGGAACGACACGGGACTGCTCGCGGAAGGGCGCACCGCGATCTCCGGCGACCTCGATGCCTCCGCCTGCGTGGTCGGCAACCACGACTTCTCCCCGGACCTTGCCTACCGGGCGGGTAACGTCAGCGCCGCCACGTTCCTGCGCTGGCGGCCCGCCAAGGCCTTCGAGCTGCGTCCCTTCGTCTCGATCGTCTCGGGCGTGCAGCGCCGCATCATCCCGGTCGCCTACACCGACGGCACGAGCGCGCCGCCCGCGTTCGTGTCCCGCGACCTCGGCGCCCAGGACTACACCCGCATCGGCTGGAAGAACACGATCTACGGGGCACTCGCCAACTACACGCTGTCCGCGCACTGGACCCTCGCGGCCGGGCTCTTCCACGCCCTCGAGGAAGACCCCTACAACTTCAACGAGGAGTACCTCTCGCTGCAGCCGAACCGCACCGCCGACCACGTGCTCGACGTGGTGCCGCCGCTCAACTCGGTCTCGACCTCCGGCGAGCTGCGCCTGCAGGGCCGGTACGGCGCCGGCGCGCACCGCCATACGCTCGAGGTCGTCCTGCGCGGCCGTTCCTCGCAGCGCGAGTTCGGCGGCGATGCGCTGGTGGACTACGGCACGCGCAGCATCGACGTGCCGCTGGTCACCCAGCCGCGCGCCTTTGCGACCACGGCCCCGAGCACCGACGTGACGCGCCAGCTGGATGCCGGGCTCCTCTACGAGGAGCGCTGGTCCGGGGTCGGGTCGCTCGGGTTCGGGGTGCTACGCAGCCACTACCGCCGCACGCTCGAGGCCCCGGGATCGCCCGATGAGAGCGGCCGGGCGACGCCCTGGCTGCCGAACGCGCACTTCACGCTCGAGCCGGGCGCAGAGGTCACCCTCTACGGCAGCTACGTGCAGGGACTGGAGGACTCCGCGCTTGCGCCCCTGACGGCAGTCAATCGCGGCGAGCCCCCGCCGGCGACCCGCTCGCGGCAGACGGACTTCGGGCTGCGCTACGCCCCGCGCGAGGGCCTGTCGGTCCTCCTGGGCGGCTTCGAGATCCAGAAGCCCTACTTCAACCTCGACGACGCCGGCACCTACGCCGACCTCGGGACGATCAAGGAAGAGGGTGTGGAATCCTCGCTGAGCCTGGGCGGCGGGGGCTTCACGCTGGTCGCAGGTGCCGTGTGGCTGCACCCTCAGGTCACGCGAGCGCTGGCGGAGCCCGGCGCGACCGGCTCCGTCCCGATCGGCCCGGTGCCGTTCACCGTCAACCTCAACCTCGACTGCGCGCCGCCCGCCTGGCGGCCCTTCGCCGCCTCGCTGCAGCTCACCCGCCTGTCCTCGCGGGTCGCCACCAGTGACGATGCGATCCACCTTCCGGCCCTGACGACGCTCGCTGCCGGAGTGCGCTACCAGACCCATCTTGCGGGCACGGCGCTGACGGTGAGGCTCGACCTGGACAACCTCACGGATGCGCGCGGGCTGCACCTGTCGCCCCTGGACCAGGTGACCCCCGAGCTCGGGCGGCGCGTGATGGCGACCGTCGCCGTCGATCACTGAACCGCAACGCACCGGCGTTAAATTGCGCGCCGCGGACGCATGCGGCAGACTCCTGCGCCACCGCAAATAACAGGCCGCGGCACGGCCGCAACCTTCCATGACGCACCGGTTCCTCACTCAAGGCGCGAGACCCGCGGCCTCAAGGCTGCGGACGGGTCCGTGGCGAGGGGCGCGATGAGCGCCACCGGGCTCATGCCGCTGCCGCGCACCGACCTGGACGAGGACGCCTGGGAGGACCTCCTGAGCTTCATCGAGGAGAAGCGGGTCATCCCCATCGTGGGCCCCGAGCTCCTCATGGTGGGCACCGACCGCGGCCCCCGGCTCCTTTATGACTGGGCGGCCGAGAAGCTCGCCGCGCGCCTCGGCGTCGACACCTCGCAGCTGCCGCAGCCGCTCACCCTGAACGACGTCGTCTGCCAGTTCCTCGCCGCCCGCGGGCGGCGCGAGGAGGCCTACGTGAGGCTGCGCGGCATCATCAAGGATGCGAACCTCGAGCCCCCGCCGGCGCTGAAGTACCTCGCGGCCATCGAAGACTTCGACCTGTTCGTGACCACCACCCCGGACCACCTCCTGGAGAGCGCCATCAACCAGGCGCGCTTCGCCGGGGCCGCGACCACGGAGGTGCTGTCCTACTCGCCCAACCGCGTGGTCGACCTGACCGCAGAGCGCGAGGGCCTGCAGCGCCCGGTGGTCTACCACCTCTTCGGCAAGCTGTCCGCCTCCCCGACCTACGTGATCTCGGACGAGGACCTGCTGGAGTTCATCTGCGCGCTGCAGAGCGAGCACCTGGTGCCGGAGAAGCTCTTCCACGAGCTCGAGCACAACCACCTGCTCTTCATCGGCAGCAACTTCACCAACTGGCTGGCGCGCCTGTTCCTGCGCATGGCGAAGCGCCAGCGCCTCTCCGACCCGCGCGACGTGGGCGAGATCCTCGCGGACGACCACTCGAGCGAGGACGCCCGCCTCATGAGCTTCCTGCAGCAGGTGAGCCTGCGAACGCGCGTGTACGTGGGCGCAGAGCGCTTCGTCGAGGAGCTGGCGCGTCGCTGGACGGCGCGACGCAAGCCGGCGGCCGCTGCGGCCGCGGCCCCGACCCGCTTCCTGCCGCCGACGCGCGAGATGCCCGACAACGCGGTGTTCATCAGCTACGCGCGCGAGGACCTGGCGGCGGTGCAGCAGCTGAAGGCGGGACTGGAGTCGGCCGGCATCACCACCTGGTTCGACATGGAGCGCCTGGAGGTCGGGGACGACTACGACCGCAAGATCCAGCGCAACATCGCGCGCTGTTCCTACTTCATCCCGGTGGTCTCGGCGAACACCCAGCGCCGCCTCGAGGGCTACTTCCGGCGCGAGTGGAGCTATGCCCTCGACCGCGCCCGCAACATGGCCGACGGCGCGCTCTTCATCCTGCCGGTGACCATCGACGATACCGACGCCAGCACCGCGCTGGTGCCCGACCGCTTCCGCGCCCTGCACTTCACGCAGCTCACCGGGGGCCACGTGACCGCGGAGTTCGCGCGGCGGCTCGCGGACTTCCTCGTCCCGCGCGCCCGCTGATGGACGTAAACGCCGCCCCGGCCGCCTCGGCCACCGTCGATGCGCGCAACCCATGGCTCGGCCTTGCGAGCTTCACGGAGGAGACCCGCGCCTACTTCTTCGGGCGCGACGCGGAGATCGCCGAGCTCGCCCGGCGCGTGCAGCGGAAGCTCCTCACCGTGCTCTTCGGGCAGTCGGGCCTGGGAAAGACCTCGATCCTGCGCGCCGGCCTCGTGCCGCGCCTGCGTGCGCAGGGCTACTGCCCGGTGTACGTGCGCATCGACTACGCGCGCGGCACCCCCGAGCCCGCGGAACAGATCAAGGAGGCGATCCGCCTCACCGCGCAGCAGTCGGGCAACTGGTCGCGCGCCGGGGTGGCGGTGGCGGGCGAGTCGCTGTGGGAGTTCCTGCACCACCGTGACGACGTGCTGCGCGATGCGGGCGGCGGGCGGCTCATCCCGCTCCTGATCTTCGACCAGTTCGAAGAGATCTTCACGCTCGCGCAGAGCGACGAGTTCGGCCGCGCCCGCGCGGCGCGCTTCGTGGGCGAGCTCGCCGACCTCGTCGAGAACCGGCCGCCGCGGGCGCTGCAGGCGCAGTTTGACGAGGACGAGAACGCCGCCGGCCAGTTCGACTTCGCGCGCAGCGACTACCGGGTGCTGATCGCGCTGCGCGAGGACTACCTGGCCCCGCTCGAGGGCCTCAAGGGGGTCATGCCCTCGGTGTCCCAGAACCGGCTGCGCCTCGCGCCCATGACCGGGGAGCAGGCGCTGCAGGCGGTGCTGAAGCCGGGACAGGGGCTGGTCACCGAGGAGGTCGCCGCGGCCATCGTGCGCTTCGTCGCCGGCGGCGCCGAGCTCGCCAACGCGGAAGTAGAGCCCTCGCTCCTGTCGCTCATCTGCCGCGAGCTCAACGACGCGCGCATCGCCCAGGGGCGCAGCGAGATCTCCCAGGACCTGCTCGCCGGCAGCCACACCACCATCCTCAGCAACTTCTACGAGCGCTCGCTCGCCGACCAGCCCGAGGGCGTGCGGCGCATCATCGAGGACGACCTGCTCACCTCCTCGGGGTTCCGCGAGAACGTCGCCGAGGAGCGCCTCCTCAAGCGCTTCGCCGAGGTGGGCGCAGGACCTGCGACGCTCGCGCTGCTGGTCAACCGGCGCCTGCTGCGCATCGAGGAGCGCCTCGACGTGCGCCGCGTCGAGCTCACGCACGACGTGCTGTGCGGCGTGGTCAAGGCGAGCCGCGACCTGCGCCAGGCCCACGACGCGCGCGAGGCCGCCGAGCGGGCGCTCCTCGCCCAGCGCGCCCGGGAGGAGGCCGCACGCGCCGCCCTGGTGCGCGCCCGCAAGATCGCCGGCGTCTGCACCGTGCTCGCCGCCGCCGCCATCGCCGCGGCGGGACTGGCGTACTTCTCGAGCGAGCGGGCCCGCCGCGCCGAGCGCCAGGCGTGGGAGACGCAGCGCATCTCCGAGAGCGCCCGCGCGCAGTCGGAGCACCTCCTGTCGTATCTCGCGGACGACTTCGTGCGCGAGCTCGAGCTCTCCGGGCGCCTCGATGTGCTCAGGGACTTCTCGCAGCGCCAGATCGACTACTTCCATGCACTGCCGCCGGAGCTCAAGAGCCCGGACTCCACGCGCAATGCCGCGCTTGCCCTGGTGCACCACGCCCGCGCCCTGCGCTCCCTCGGGCACCCCGAGGACGCCCTGAAGGACGTGAACGAGGCCGTCGGGCTTCTCACCGGCCTGCGAACCGCCGGCGACCGCTCTGAGCCCACCACCGCGGCCCTGGCGCTCGCCTACCTCGCGCAGTTCCAGGTGCGCGACAACATGGGCGACCAGAAGGCGATCGAGTCTGCCGACAAGTCCCTGGCGCTCATCAGCTCCGTGGCGCAGGCTCCCGCGGCGACCCGCGCCACGCGCGCGGCCTACGTCGACGTGCTGACGCGCACCGGCTTCGGCTACTGGTACCTGCAGAAGTTCGACGCGGCGGCGAAGCTCGAGGGACAGGCCCGCGAGGTGGCGAAGTCCCTGGGCGCGCTCGACATGTCCGACCCCGACATGACCGCGTTCTACCTCGAGGCGACCGGCTGGTACATTGGCGCGCTCGCCTTCACTGGCCACATGGCCGACGCGCGCCGCGAGGGCGACGCCGCCTACGAGCTCGGGACGCAGCTGCTGCGCCGGCGCCCCGGCAACCGCCTGGCCCTGCACGCGATGGGCATCATCGGCAGCGGACTCTTGGCCTTCGCCCTCGAGGACCTCGACCCGCGGCGCGCGGCACAGCTCGGCGAACGCAACGATGCGCTCCTGCACACACTGCTGGAGCTCGATCCCGAGAACGTCGTGGCGCTCAACAACCTCGGCGATACCGACTCCAACATCGGCAACGCATTTTTCGCAGCCGGGGACTTCAAGCGTGCCCTTGAATACCTGTCGCGGGCGCCGGAGTCGGGTGCGCGGGCGGCCGCGCACGAGGGGAATATCGGCTTCCTCCTCAACTCCCTGAGCTTCCTGGGCGCGCTCGGCAGCGTCCAGGCACAGGTCGGCGATACGGCAGGTCTTGCCGCGACGCTCGAGCGGGTACGCGCCGCCGGAGCGCGCCTGGCGAAGGCGGTGCCGCCGGGTACGGCCCGGGCGGTGCTGAGCGAGGCGGGGAGCGATGCGCTCCAGGCCCTGAGCGCGCTCATGCAGGGTGATGCCGCGCAGTCGCAGCGCCTGGGCCGCGCGGCCGCGACGCTGTTCGATCGTGCCAGGGTCGAGGGCGAGGCCGACCGGCAGGCCCGCGAGGGCGTGCTGGGCGCGATCCAGGGAAACCTCGCCATGGCGGACCTCGAGCTCGCCGACTACCCGGCTGCCGAGAGCGCGGCAAAGGCGGCGCTCGAGCGCCGGCACAACTCCGATCCCCCGGGCCTCCTCACCACGCAGCGCGACCTCAACGAGGCGACCGCATGGCTCGCCGCCGCGCAGGCCCGGCAGGGCCGGGACGCCGAGGCGCGCGCGCTGCTGGCACCGGTGCTGAAGTTCCAGCGCGAGCTCCTGGCGCGCAACAAGACCGACGTGTGGCTGCACTACGAGCTGGCCCGCGCGCTGTACGCGCAGGCCTGTGCCGATCCGGAGCACCGCGGCGCACTGCTCAAGGAGGCGGCGGCGCAGATCGCGGCCACCCCCCCCGAGGTTGCCGCCACGCCGATCGTCGGCTGGCTCAGGCGCATGATCAGCCGCGGCTAGGGCCTGGCACCGCGCACGCTCAGGTACGCGGTCAGCTCCCGCACCAGGTGGTGGAACGTCACCGTGCAGCGGCTGCTGCTGCGCAGGTCCTCGTGCATTGTGACCCAGGTGTCGAGCTCGTAGCGGAAGGCGCGCGGCAGTACCCGTATGAGGTTCGGGTCGCGGCTGGCGAGCGCGGCCTGGCAGGCCCCGATCCCGCAGCCGGCACGCAAGAGCGCCATCTGACCCACGTCGCTGTCAGTGCGCATGGCGAAGGCGGCGCGGTTCCACTGCGGGAACGCCCGGCGCGCGCTGCGCAGGAACGGGGTGTCGGTGTCGAAGCCGATGAGGGCGTGCCGCTGGAGTTCCGCGGGGCTCTGCGGGGCGGGGTGCCGCGCCAGGTACTCCCGGTGTGCATACAGGCCCACGACCGCCGCGCCGACGTGCCGGGCCACGAGGGCTTCCTGGCGCGGCGCGGCCATGCGCACGGCGATGTCGGCTTCGCGCTGCAGGAGGTCCTGCACACGGTTGGTCATCACGAGCTCGATCCGCAGCTCCCCGTGCGACTGCCGCAGCGATGTGAGCATGGGCGGCAGCACCTCCATGCCCATGACCTCGCTGGCGGAGATGCGCACGGTGCCGCGGACGCCGCTGCCGAGGCTGGAAGCCGCGCGGCGCAGAGCCTCGGCAGTGCTGCGCATGCCGGCGGCATACGGATGCAGCTCCAGCGCGCCTTCGGTGGGCAGCAGGCCGGTCCGGGAGCGGGTGAACAGCGTGAGCCCCAGAGATCTTTCGAGGGCGTGGACATGCCGGCCGACCGTCGGCTGAGTGATGCCGAGCGCGCGCGCCGCACCCGAGAGCGAACCGTGCTGCATGACGCCCAGGAAGGAGCGCAGCAGCTCCCAGCCGACTTCCTCTTTCATATATGCAATTTTGTATAGCTTCTGGTCAATTTTCGTCAATTTATTTATTACCGACCCGTGGCCAGAATGGCCCGCAGTTGCAAGCGTTATCGACCACGGGAGAGACCCTCATGACGATGACCCCAGACAGAACGGCCCTCGTGCTCGGAGCCACCGGCGGCATTGGCGGCGAGGCCGCGCGCGCGTTGCGTGCGAACGGCTGGCAGGTGCGCGCACTGAAGCGCGGCCTCGGGCACGAAGGCGAGAACGAAGGCATCACGTGGCTCGGGGGCGATGCGATGGACCGGGCGGCGGTCTGCCGCGCGGCACGTGGCTGCGCGGTCATCGTGCACGCCGTGAACCCGCCCGGCTACCGGCGCTGGGGCGAGCTCGTGCTGCCGATGCTGGACAACACGGTGGCGGCGGCGATCGCGGAACGCGCCACGGTCGTCCTGCCCGGCACCGTCTACAACTTCGGTCCGGATGCCTTCCCGCTGCCCGATGAGGACGCGCCGCAGCATCCCGCAACCCGCAAGGGCGCGATCCGCGTCGAGCTCGAGCGCCGGCTGCAGGCCGCGACCCACGAGGGCGCGCGCGCCATCATCCTGCGCGCCGGCGACTTCTTCGGGCCGCGCGCGGGCAACAACTGGTTCTCGCAGGGACTGGTCAAGCCCGGACAGCCGGTAGCGACCGTGAGCCTGCCCGGCGACCGCGGGGTGGGACATCAGTGGGCGTACCTGCCGGACGTGGCGAGCGCGATGGCGAAGCTCCTGGAGCGGCGCGACAGCCTGCCGCGCTTCGCTCGCTTCCACATGGAGGGACACTGGGACGCGGATGGCACTCAGATGGCGGCGGCCATCCAGCGGGTCGTCGCCCGGCGCACCGGCAGCACGCCAACGCTGCGTCCCCTGCCGTGGACCCTCATGCGCCTCGCCGCACCCTTCGTGCCCACGCTGCGGGAGCTGCTCGAGATGCGCTACCTGTGGCGCCACCCGGTGCGTATGAACAACGCGCGCATCAGGGCCGCCTTGGGGCGCGAGCCGCATACCCCGCTCGAGGAGGCTGTCGAGCAAACCCTGAGGGGCCTGGGGTGCCTGGCCGGCGCCTGATCAGTGCGAGCGCAGCGCGAGGTCCCGGCTGTAGACCACGTTCATCACGTTGTCGTACCAGCCCTCGACCTCGGGCTTCACCAGGTGCTTGTTGACGTAGAAGTAGAGGGGCAGGAGCGGATGGTCGGCGAGCATGGTGCGCTCGGCCTGCTCGAGCAGCGCGCGGCGCTGCGCCGGGTCGCGCTCGTCGGCCGCCTTCGCAAGCAGCGCGTCGTAGGCGGGGTTCGCGTAGTGCGGCAGGTTCACCCCGAAGTCGCTCTTCAGGTACTGCGCGAACGTGTACGGGTCGTTGTAGTCCCCGATCCAGCTGGAGCGGAAGATCTCGACGTCGCCGCGGTCGATGTCCTGCAGGAGCGACTTGAACTCCACCTGGGTGAGTCGCACGTCGACGCCCAAGGCCTCCTGCCACATCGAAGCCACGGCGATCGCCACCTTGGTGTGCACCTCGCCCGCGTTGTACCGCAGCTCGAGTGCGAGCGGCTTAGCCTTCGAGTACCCGGCCGCCGCATACAGGCGCTGCGCCTCGGCGATGCGCTGCGGCAGCGGCGTGTCGCGGTAGTCGAAGGACTGCGGGGTGTAGTTGTCGATCCCCGGCGGCACCCACCCCCAGGCCGGTACCTCGCCCACGCGCAGCACCTGGGTGGCGAGCCGCTCGCGGTCGATGACGAGCGACAGCGCGCGGCGCAGCCCCGGGTGGTCGCTGTAGGGCTTCCTGCGCAGGTTGAAGCCGTAGTAATAGGTGTTGAGCTGCGGGGAGACGTGCAGCTGGCTGCCGAGGTTCTCGCGCACCCAGTCGAGCTGGCCGCGCGGCACCACGAGCGTCACCTGGATGTCACCGGCACGGTAGCGCGCCAGCTCCGCGTTCTCGTCGGGGATGAGGAGGTACTTCACCCCGTCGAGGCGCGTCGCCGCATCGTTCCAGTAATGGCGGTTGCGCAGCGCGAGGATGTGCGAGCCCTGCACCCACTCGGTGAGCACGAAGGCGCCGTTCGACAGGAGCAGCCCCGGGCGTGCGAAACCCTGCGGGTGCTGCGCCAGCGTCGCGCGGTGCACCGGGCAGGTGCTGGGGTGCGACAGGAGCGTCGGCAGGTAGGGTGCGGGGGTTGCGAGCTGTACCACCACGGTCGCCGCATCGGGAGCTGCGACGCCGAGCGACTCGGGGGGCTTGGTCCCCTTCACGATCTCGGTGGTGTTCGCGATCACGTCGGCGTACTCGGCGTAGGCCGACGCCGTCTTGGGGTCTACCAGGCGCCGCAGCGCCGCCACGAAGTCCTCCGCGACCACCGGGTCGCCGTTGGACCAGCGCGCCTCGGGACGCAGGTGGAACGTCCAGGTGCGCCCATCGGCGCTCGCCTCCCAGCTGCGCGCCACGCCGGGCGCGACGTGTGCCTGGTGGTCAAGCGTGGTCAGCCCCTCGCACAGGTCGCGCAGCACCGTCTGCGCCTCGAAGCCGCGGGCGCGCTGCGGATCGAGCGAGTCCGGGTCCGGGCCGCCGCCACGCACCAGGAGGTGCGCGGCTCCCGGCGCGGGCGTACGGGCGCAGGCGGCGAGGCCTACGGCGAGGAGCAGCGCCAGGAGCCGCCGGGCCTGCATCAGGGGCGGGTGCGGTGCCGGTTGATCTCGGCGCGCAGCGCCAGGGTGGCGGCGCGGGCCGCCTGCGCGAAGTCCTCGCCGGCGGAGGCATAGAGGATGGCCCGCGAGGAGCTGACGATGAGGCCGGTGCCGGCCGCGGTCTGCCCGGACTTCACCACCTTCTCCACGTCCCCGCCCTGGGCGCCCACGCCCGGTACCAGGAGCGGCATCTCCCCGACCACGGCGCGCACCGCGGCGAGTTCCTCGGGGTAGGTTGCGCCCACCACCAGCAGGCAGTTGCCGCGGCTGTTCCAGCGCTGCGCCGCGAGTTGCGCGACGACCTGGTAGAGGCGGCGGCCGCCGACATCCAGCTCCTGCAGGTCGCGTCCGCCCGGGTTGGAGGTGCGGCACAGCACGATCACGCCGCGGTCCGCGTGCCTGAGGAACGGTTCCAGGGCATCGGTGCCGAGGTAGGGATTCACGGTCACGGCCTCGGCGCCGTAGCGCTCGAAGGCCTCGATGGCGTAGCGCTCGGCGGTGCTGCCGATGTCGCCGCGCTTGGCGTCCAGGATCACCGGCACCTGGGGGTAGTGGCGGTGCACGTACTCGATGGTGCGCTCGAGCTGGTCCTCCGCCTCGTAGGCGGCGTAGTGCGCGAACTGCGGCTTGTAGGCGCACACCAGGTCGTGGGTGGCGTCGATGATTGCCTTGTTGAACTGGAAGATCGGGGAGGGCTCGGCCGCGACGTGCTTCGGGAAGCGCTCGATCTCGGGGTCGAGGCCCACGCACACGAGCGAGTCGTGGGCGGCCCAGGCGCTCGCGAGCTGACGGATGAAGGCGCTCATCCGCCGACCGCCCGCGCCGTGTGCTTCTTCAGGTGCACGAGCAGGATCTGCACCGCCGCCGGGGTCACCCCGGGCACCCGGCCGGCCTGGCCGAGGGTGAGCGGGCGCACCGCGGCGAGCTTCTGGCGCACCTCGTGCGAGAGCCCGGTCATGGCCGGGTAGTCGAAGTCGCGTGGCAGCGGCAGCGACTCGTGGCGGCGGGTGCGTTCGATCTCGGCCTCCTGCCGCTCGATGTAGCCGGCGTACTTGGCGCTCACCTCCACCTGGGTGCGCACCTGGGGCGCCAGGCGCTCGTCGGGCTCGGAGGCCATCCACTCCGGGGCGCCGGTGAGCTCGGTGAGGGCCTCGTAACTGACCCCGGGCCGGCGCAGCAGTTCCAGGGCGCCGGCAGCGGTTGCGAGCGGCCCTCCGCCGAGGTGCCGGGCGCTCCAGTCCCCGGGCACGTCCGCGGGGCGCACCGTGAGGGTGCCGAGGCGGCTGATCTCGTCCTGCGACCGGCGCGCCTTCTCGCAGAACAGCGCCCAGCGCTCCTCGGTCACCAGGCCCAGGCGATGGCCGGCGGGCGTGAGGCGCAGGTCGGCGTTGTCCTCGCGCAGCAGCAGCCGGTGCTCGGCCCGGCTGGTGAACATCCGGTAGGGCTCCCGGGTCCCGCAGGTCGTGAGGTCGTCGATCAGGACCCCGAGGTAGGCCTCGCTGCGCGAGGGGATGAAGGGCGCCTCCCCGCGTGTGCGCAGGGTGGCATTGATGCCGGCGATGAGGCCCTGGGCGGCCGCCTCCTCGTAGCCGGTCGTGCCGTTGATCTGGCCGGCGAAGAACAGGCCCTCGAGCGGCTGGGTCTCGAGCGAGGGCTTGAGTCCGCGTGGGTCGAAGTAGTCGTACTCGATGGCGTAACCCGGGCGCGTCAGGTGGGCGCGCTCGAACCCGCGGATGGTGCGCACGAACTCCACCTGCACCTCGTAGGGCAGGCTGGTCGAGATGCCGTTCGGGTAGACCTCCGGGGTCGTCAGGCCCTCGGGCTCGACGAAGACCTGGTGCGCGGTGCGCTCCGCGAAGCGCACCACCTTGTCCTCGACCGACGGGCAGTAGCGGGGACCTACCCCCTCGATGAGCCCGGTGAACATCGGCGAGCGGTCGGTGGCGGCGCGGATGATGTCGTGGGTGCGCTCATTGGTGTGTGTGATGTAGCAATCGACCTGCTGAGGATGCTCATTGTCGCGCCCCAGATACGAAAACACCGGAGTCGGCGTGTCGCCGGGCTGCCGCGTCATCACCGACCAGTCGAGCGTGCGCCCGTCGATCCGGGGCGGCGTGCCGGTCTTGAGGCGTCCCACCGTGAAGGGCAGCTCGCGCAGGCGCGCCGCCAGGGCGTTGGAGGGGGCATCTCCTGCGCGGCCACCGGGCTGGTTCCTGAGCCCCACGTGGATGCGGCCGCCGAGGAAGGTGCCGACGGTGAGCACCACGGCGCGGGCGGCAAAGACGATCCCGGCGGCCGTGACGATGCCGGTGACCCGCCCGCCCTCCACCCGCAGGTCGGCGACCTCCTGCTGGAAGATCGCGAGGTGCGGCTGGTGCTCGAGGAGGCCGCGGATGGCGGCGCGGTAGAGCACCCGGTCGGCCTGCGCGCGGGTGGCGCGCACCGCCGGTCCCTTGCTCGCGTTGAGCGTCCGGAACTGGATGCCGGCGCGGTCGGTGGCGCGTGCCATGGCCCCGCCGAGGGCGTCGATCTCGCGTACCAGGTGGCCCTTGCCGATGCCTCCCACGGCGGGGTTGCAGCTCATCGCCCCGAGGGTCTCCACGCTCTGGGTGACGAGCAGGGTGTGGGCCCCCATGCGCGCGGCGGCGAGCGCCGCCTCGGTGCCGGCATGACCCCCGCCGACGACGATCACGTCGTAGTGCGCGCTCGGCTGCGGGGTCGTGGACATCGGCTGCACGGTCTCGGAGTAAGGGGTTGTGGGCCTTAGGAGGCCGCCCGGGTCGGGCGGCGCGGGCGGACGGTATTGTAGGGCCCGGCCGCCCGGGAACAAGTTGGCGCGCGGCCTCGCGTATCCTAGCGCCCTCCATGCCGACGACGCTGCGCTCCGCGACCGGACTTAAGTCAGCCGCACCCGGGCTCCTCGCCCTGGCGCTGCTCGCGGCCGGGCCCGCCGCCGGTGCCGCCCCGACCCCGGCGGCGACCCTCGTGCTCGGGCCCTGTGAGATCGAGCATCCCCTGAAGCTCCAGGTGACCGCCGCCGAGTGCGGCGTCCTGACCGTACCCGAGGACCCGGCCGCGCCGCGCGGCCGCCAGATCGGCCTGAAGGTCGTGCGCGTACCGGCCGTGAACCGGCGCAAGCGGCCCGACGCCGTGTTCGTGCTCGCCGGCGGCCCCGGGCAGGCCGCCTCCTCCTTCTATGCGAGCGTGGCGCAGGCCTTCGGCCGCATCCGCCGCGACCGCGACCTCATCCTCGTCGACCAGCGCGGCACGGGCGCCTCCAACCCCCTCACCTGCCCGGGGGACGAGGAGGCGCTCTACCAGGCCGCGGCCTCCGAGGTCGCGGCCCTGACGCAGCGCTGCCTCGCCGAGGTACGGACCAGGGCCGATCCGGCCTTCTACACCACGAGCCTCGCGGTGGCGGACCTCGAGCGCGTGCGCACCGCGCTCGGTTACGCGCAGATCGACCTCTACGGGGTCTCCTACGGCACGCGCGTGGCGCAGCAGTACCTGCGCCGCTACCCCGCCCAGGTGCGCGCCGTCATCCTCGATGGCGTCGTGCCCCCGACGCTCGCCCTAGGACCCGACGTGGCGCTCGATGCCGAGCGGGCGGTTGCGGCGATCCTGACCCGCTGCAGCGAGACGCCCGCGTGTGCGGCACGCTTCCCTAAGATCCACGAGGACTACGGCCAGGTGCGCGCCGCGCTCGCGGCGCAGGCCGTGCCGGTGAACCTGCCCGACCCCACCTCGGGCGCGCCGGCGCACGTCGATTTCGACCGCGACGCGCTCGGCAGCGTGCTCAGGCTCTCCGGCTACAGCGCCGATTACGCCGCCCTCCTGCCGCTCTTGCTGTCCGGCGCGGCCCAGGGCAACTATCCGCCGCTGGCGGCGCAGTTCCTGGTGCTGCGGCGCTCGTTCGAGAGCATCGCGCTCGGCATGCACAACAGCGTCGTGTGCGCCGAGGACGTGCCGTTCTGGAAGGACGCGGACATCGACCGCGCGGCGATCGCGCGCACCTTCATCGGCACCGCGCAGATCGAGGCGCTCGCGCAACTGTGCCAGCTGTGGCCGCGCGGTCCGGTGGATGCGGACCTGCACGCCCCGCTCAGGAGCGACGTGCCGGCGCTGTTCGTCTCCGGCGGCGACGACCCGGTGACGCCGCCGGCCTACGCGACGCTCGCCGCGCAGGGGTTCAGCCGCGCGCTGAACCTGACGCTCCCGGGCCTCGGGCACGGCATGCTCACCGCGCCGTGCATGGACCGCGTGCTGGCGCACTTCCTCGAGGCGGGCACCGTGCAGGGGCTCGACGTCACCTGTCTCGCACGCGTCCGGCCGATGCCGTTCTTCCTCTCCGTGAACGGGCCCGCGCCATGATCGAGGCCCGCGCCCTGAGCAAGCGCTTCGGCGCGGTGCAGGCGGTCCGCGAGGTGAGCCTCGCGGCCGCGGACGGCCGCATCACCGGGCTCCTGGGTCCCAACGGTGCCGGCAAGTCCACGACGCTGCGCCTCCTGTACACGGTTCTCAAGCCCGACGCCGGCGATGCCCTCATCGACGGGGTGAGCGTGCTTAAGTCCCCGCGCGAGGCGGCGCGGCGCCTGGGCGTGCTGCCCTCCGGCGCCGGCATCTACCCGAACCTCACCGCGCGCGAGAACATCCTGTACTTCGCCGCGCTCGAGGGCGTGCCGCCCGGTGAGGCGCGTGCGCGCGCCGTGGAGCTGGTGCGCCTGCTCGAGATGGACGACTTCGCCGACCGGCGCGCGCGCGGGTTCTCACAGGGACAGCGCGTGAAGACCGCGCTTGCGCGCAGCCTCGTGCACCGGCCGCGCAACCTGATCCTGGATGAACCCACCAACGGCCTCGACGTCATGGCGGTGCGCTCGCTGCGGCGCCTGCTCAGGGCGCTGAAGGAGGAGGGCCACTGCGTGCTGTTCTCCAGCCACGTGATGCAGGAGGTGAGCGCGCTGTGCGACGAGGTCGTGGTGATCGGGGCGGGCACGGTGCTCGCGGCGGGCACGCCCGATGAGATCCGTGCCCAGACCGGCACCGCGGCGCTGGAGGATGCGTTCGTGCAGCTGATCGGCGGCCCCGAATGAATTCGCTCCACGCCGCGTTCGTGGTGTTCGCGAAGGAGTTCCGCGAGAACCTGCGCGAGCGCCGCACCGTGATCACGGCGCTCGTCCTCGGGCCGCTCCTGGGTCCGGTGCTGTTCTCGGTGCTGCTCAACCTGCAGATCCACAGGAGCGTCGCCGCCGGGGATGCGCCGGTGCCGCTCGCGGTGGCGCACGCCGAGCGTGCGCCCAACCTCATCGCCTACCTCACCGAGTCCGGAGTTGCGGTGAGCCCGGTTCCCTACGATCGCGGGGCCGCGCGTGCCGCGGTGGCGGCGCACCGCCATGCGCGGGTGCTGCTCGTCCCGGAAGGCTACCCGGCCGCCCTCGCCGCCGGCACGCCGGCGCCGCTCGAGCTCTACCAGGACGCGTCCGATGCCTCGGCCCAGGCGGACACCGAGCACCTGCGCGCGGTGCTGGCCCAGTACTCCGGGGCGCTGGCGCGCCTGCGCATCCTCGCCCGTGGCGTCGACCCGCTGGTCTTAAGCCCGGTCGTGGTGCAGGACTACGACGTCTCGACGCCGGCATCGCGCTCGGTGCTGCTGCTCGGGGTGCTGAGCTACCTCATGCTGCTCACCATGCTCATGGGCGGGGTGTACCTGGCGATCGATGCCACCGCCGGGGAGCGCGAGCGCGGCACACTCGAGTCGCTGCTCACGCTCCCGGTGCGGCGCTCCGCGCTGCTGGCCGGCAAGATGCTCGCGACCTGCGCCTACATGGTGATCTCGCTGGTGCTCACGGTGCTCACCTTCGCGGTGCTGCTGCGCTTCGTGGGGCTGGAGCGCTTCGGCATGAGCATCAACTTCGGGCCGCGGGTCGGGGCACTGGTGGTGCTCTACTGCCTGCCGCTCGTGCCGGTGGGCGCCGCGCTCATGACCATCGTCGCCGCCTTCACCCGCACCTACCGCGAGGCGCAGTCGTGGCTCGGACTCACGATCCTCCTGCCCACGCTGCCCCTGGTGTTCGCCGGCACCCTCGGGCTGCGGCCCACGCTGCCCCTGATGGCGGTGCCCTCCCTGAGCCAGCACTTCCTCATCACGGGGCTCCTGCGCGCCGAGCCGCTGCCGCTGCCGTACCTGGCGCTCTCGGTGGGCGCGACCCTCGCCCTCGCCCTCATCCTGAGCCTCGCCGCGGCCGGGCTCTACCGGCGCGAGTCGCTCATCGGCTGAAGCGCCTTCAGGCGCGCGTGCAGTTGCGGCAGGCGCGTATCGGCGAAGGCGCGCGCCTCGACCTCGAAACGGTTGTTCCAGTAGCCGTGCCTCGCGCACTCGAGGAGGTAGCGCGGCACCGACAGCGTGCCGGGCTGCCACTGGTGCAGCACGTGGCAGTACTCGTGCAGCATGAGCCAGGGGTTGGCGAAGAATTCCTGCGCGCTGCCGCGCAGGTAGATGCGCCCGCGCCGCGTGGTCGCGACCGCACGCCCGTGCAGGCGCGTGAGCCAGGAGTGCTCGACGATGCGCACGTGCGTGACGGGTGCGCCGAGCACCGCTTCCAGTGCCTGGGCGATGGGGGTGGGGACCGGGATCTCACGGGGGCGCGGCATGCGCGCCCACCTTACACCCGCGTGTGCACCCATCCCATGGCGGGGCGGAAGCGCAGCGTGCGCGGCACGCCGGGGGCGATGTCATCCGGCAGCAGCCGCACGCCGGCATCGGCGAGGTAGTGGCGCGCCATCGCCAGCATGGTCTCGCAGTAGGGCTGCGCCTGCGGCGCATCGGCGAGGTGCGCGACGATGCGCGCCTGCAGGTGGCGCGCCGCCGGCATGGTCTCGCGCAGCGCGGCGAGGCAGCGGTCCAGGAGCAGCATCTCGGTGGCGAGCGTGGTGTCGGTGACGTCCGCCGGGCGCGCGGCGCGCACGATGCAGCGCAGGTGCAGGAGCGCGCCGGCCTGCTCCTCCGCGTCGTACACGCACACGGCCAGCGCCGAGTCGAGCTCGCTGGTCAGGAGCACGTCCTCGGTCGTGACCTCGAAGCGGTCCGGGGGCACCTGTATCTCGCGCTGACTCATCCGGGGTTGTATACCTGCTGGCTGCGCGCTCATGTGCGCCGGCCTGCCCAAACTATGAACTGCCGCACGCGGCGCGCGTAGAATGTGGGAATGCGTTCCCGCGGAGCCTGAACCATGAAATACCTCGCCTGGGCGCTCCTGGCCTGCACCGTGGCCTCCCCGGTGGTTGCACAAACCGCACCAGTGTCGTCGATCCGCGTCAGCGGCGACTCGCAGGTCACGGTGAAACCCGACCGCGTGCAGATCGACATCGGCGTGACCACGCATGGCGAGGCTTCCAGCGAGGCCGCGAGCCAGAATGCGCGCCAGGTGGACGCGGTGATCGCCGCGGTGAAGAAGAGCGCCGGTCCCACCGCGGTGCTCAAGACTGTCAATTACTCACTGCAGCCGTCGTACAAGTACCAAAATGGTCATGAGCCGACGCTGACCGGCTACAACGTCTCCAACGTGGTCCAGGTGCAGCTGGACGATTTGACAAAGACCAGCAGCGTCATCGATGCCGCCGCCCAGGCCGGGGCCAACAACGTGCGCGGCATCTCCTACACCCTGCGCGACCAGGATGCCGCGCACGCGGATGCGCTACGCAAGGCCGTCGCCCGCGCCCGCGCCGATGCCGAGGTGCTCGCGGGCGCCCTCAACCTCAGGGTGCTGCGGGTGCTGTCGGTCGAGGAGACCGGGCAGCGCTTCGTCCCCATGATGCGCTCCATGGCGGCGGCCCCCGCGGCTGCAGCGGCCGAAGTGGCAACCCCGGTGGAATCCGGGACGCTCGAAATCAGCGCCAGCGTCGTCCTGACAGTGGAGGTCGGTCCCGCGGCGCGCTAGTCTTTGAGCTACGGGGAGCTCGAGGGGGGTATCCCATGGCGACCGTACGACAGCTGCTGCAGGGCAAGAAACCGGGCCTGTTCACGGTGTCACCGGATGCGGTGGTGCTGGAGGCGATCAGGGCCATGGCCGAGCACCGGGTGGGGGCACTGCTCGTCACCGAGGGCGCGCGCCTGGTCGGGATCGTTTCCGAGCGCGACTACGCCCGCAAGATCATCCTCCTCGGCCGCTCCTCCTCCGACACCCCGGTGCGCGCCATCATGAGTTCGCCGGTCCTGACCGTGGGGCCGGAGGACACGGTAGCGCACTGCATGGCGCTCATGACCGAGCGGCACGTGCGCCACCTGCCGGCGCTCGAGGGCGCCACGATCCTCGGGATGATCTCGATCGGGGACCTGGTGAAGGCGGTGATCGCCGAGCAGCGCGCCCAGATCGAGCAGCTCGAGAACTACATCCGCAGCTAGGATTCTGCTACGTGCACAGAATCGCATCGCTGATACTGTGTGGCACCGCAATGTGTGCTTCGCTCTCCGAAGCCAAGCCTCCCGCGCCAGATCACCCGATTATTGGGACGTGGAGTGTTCCTTACCCAGGCACTGAGTCGTTTGAGGTCTGGGAGATCCGACCTGACGGAACGACGCACAACATCAGCTGCAACGAAGAGTCCACGTCGGTATACGAGATCTCTAGCGCCCCCTCTAAGGACGGCACCTACGTCTTTGTAGACACGATTCAAGACACCAACGGCCAACCCGATTGCGGCGGCTCACCAACCCCCGTCGGAGACACGGCAACAGGAGCGGTGCGCCCTTTGCCAGATGGACGACTCGAGGTGTGCATGCACGCAGCTCCGTGCCTCACAATGTCACGCATTCGGTAGCCGACCACTAACTGTCCTTCGAGCGGCCATAAGGGCAGTTCGCGTCACAGCGGCGAGCGTCTACGCTGACCTGTGCCCGATTGGCGCGATATTGGAAATTCGCGACGTCGCCTCCGTCTGAAGCGCTGCAAGGCCCCCGCTACTTGCGCCAGAACTCCGGGCGCAGCAACACCACCACGCTGAACACCTCGAGCCTCCCCAGGAGCATCGCCGCGGTGCAGATCCACACCTGCGCGGCGGCGAGGTCGTGGAAGTTGTGCACCGCCCCTGGCGGCCCGAAGCCGTGCGCGGTGTTGTTGATGGAGGCCACTACGGCGGCGAACGCGGCGGGGAAGTCCATGCCCGTGAGCAGCATGCCGAAGGTGAGGAGCAGCGCCGTCGCGAGGTACAGGAAGATGAACGCGAGCACCGCCTGGCCGACGCTCTCGGGAATGGTGCGCCCGCCGATGCGCACCGGCGCCATCGCCGCCGGGTGGATGAGGAGCTTCAGCTCCCGCCCGGTCTGCCGCACGAGCAGCAGCGCCCGGAACATGCGGATGCCGCCGCCGGCGGAGCCGGTGCTGCACAGGATCGAGGACAGGAACAGCATCCAGTAGGGCGCGAACACCGGCCACAGCGAGGTGTCCTGGGTGGTGAGCCCCGAGGTGGTCGCCTGCGAGATCACGTTGAAGGCCGCCGCGCGCAGCGCCGGCAGGAAGCCGGGGTAGACCTCGTGGAACTGCAGGAGGGCTGCGATGCCGAGCACGCTCCCGGCGAGCAGCAGCAGGATCGCGCGCGCCTCCGGGTCCTTCTTGTAGGTCTCGAGCGAGAGTTCGCGCAGCGCCACGAAGTGGCGCGCGAAGTTGAGCGCCCCCACGACCATCAGCACCATCAGCACGAACTCGATGGCCGGCGAGCCGAAGAAGGCGATGCTGCGGTCGTGGGTGGAGAAGCCGCCGAGCGAGACCGCCGAGAACGCGTGGCACACCGCATCGAACCAGCCCATGCCGCACAGCTTCAGGCCCACGATGCCCGCCGCCGTGAGCAATGCGTAGACGAGCCACAGGTGCCGGGCGGTCTCGGTGATGCGCGGCGCCAGGCGCTCGTTCTTCACCCCGGGCGCCTGGCCCTTGTAGAGCTGCATGCCGCCGATCCCCAGGAGCGGCAGGATCGCGAGTGCCATCACGATGATGCCCAGCCCCCCGATCCAGTGCAGCAGCGCACGCCAGAAGTTCAGCGTCGGGGCGAGGGTGTCCAGGCCATTGAGCACGGTGGACCCGGTCGTCGTGAGCCCCGACATCGCCTCGAAGAACGCCCCCGTGAAGCTCAAGTCCGGCAGCGCCAGCAGAAGCGGCAGCGCGGCGGCGGCCGGCAGCACGAGCCACGCGAGCGTCACCAGCAGGAACCCGTCGCGGGGCTTGAGCTCGCGGCGGAAGCGGTACGTGACACCGGCAAGCGCAAGTCCCACCGCGAGTGCAATCGCCGCACTCACGAGGAAGGCGCTCCAGGCATGGTCGCCGTACCACAGCGAGCACCCGATCGGCAGCACGCAGGTGGCCGCGAAGGCGGCCAGCAGGAGTCCTAAGACGTGCGCGACGGCGAGCACGGGCGCTTACCGCATGCTCAGCGCTGCGTGCGCTGGAACAGCCGCTCGACCGCCTCGAGGTGGCGGCGGTCGGCAAGGAAGAGGATCACGTGGTCGTCGGTGAGCACGCGCGTGTCGTGGTGCGCCATGATCACCTCCTCGCCGCGCACGATGGCGCCGATCGAGGCGCCCTCCGGCAGCGGGATCTCGGCCACGGTGCGCCCGGCGACGCGCGAGCTGCGCTCATCGCCGTTGACGACCGCCTCGAGCGCCTCGGAGGCTCCGCGCCGCAGCGCGTGCACGCGCACCACGTCGCCGCGGCGCACGAACGCGAGCAGCGAGCCGATGGTGATGGTCTGCGGCGAGATGGCGATGTCGATGGTGCTCGACTCGATGAGCTCGGTGTACGAGGGGCGGTTGATGAGCGCCATCACCTTGTGGGCGCCGAGCCTTTTCGCGAGCATCGCCGAGAGGATGTTGGCTTCCTCGGAGTTGGTGACGGCGGCGAACACGTCGGTGCTGTCGATGTTCTCCTCGATCAGGAGCTCCTCGTCGGCGGCATCCCCGTGCAGCACGATGACGTTCTCGAGGAGCTCGGAGACCCGGCGCGCGCGCCGCGCGTCGCGCTCGATGAGCTTCACCTGGTTGGTCTTCTGCAGCGACTTGGCGAGGCGGTAGCCGATGTGGCCGCCGCCGGCGATGGTGACCCGCCGCGCCGGGTCGTCGCCGTGGCGCATCTCGGCCATGGCGCGCCGGATGTCCTCGCGTGCGGCGAGGAAGAATACCTCGTCGCCCTCGGCGATCACCGTGTCACCTTCGGGGGCGATGCTGTGGCCGTCGCGGTAGATGGCGACCACCCGCACCTCGATGTTGGGCAGGTGCTTCGGCAGCTCGCGCAGCGCGTGCCCGACCAGGAGCCCGCCGCGCCGCGCGCGCACCCCGACCAGGCGCACCTTGCCGTCGGCGAAATCCAGCACCTGCAGGGTGCCCGGGTGCAGGATGAGGCGCTCCACGTACTCCGTCACCAGCTGCTCGGGGCTGATGATCACGTCCACGGACAGGCCGTCCGGGCGGAACAGCTCCGGGCGGCTCGCGTACTCGCCGGCGCGGATGCGCGCGATCTTGGTGGGCGTGCGGAACAGGGTGAACGCGACGTCGCAGGCGACCAGGTTCACCTCGTCGCTCGAGGTGAGGGCCACGATGATCTCGGCCTCGGCGGCGCCGGCGGCCTCGAGCACCGTCGGGTGGGCGGCGTTGCCGGCAACGGTGCGCACGTCCAGGCGGTCCTGCAGGTCGCGCAGCACCTCCTCGTTCATGTCGACGACCGTGACCTCGTTGGCCTCCTCGCGCGAGAGTGCCTGGGCGGCGGTGCGCCCGACCTGGCCGGCCCCGAGGATGAGGATCTTCATGAGGCGTGCGCCCTACAGGGGCGTGAGGTTCGCATACTGCACCATCAGCCACTTCGTGCCCTGGCGCTCGAAGGATACCTGTACCCGGGCGTGCGGGCCGTTGCCCTCAAGGCTCAGGATCACCCCGTCGCCGAACTTGCCGTGGCGCACCCGGGCCCCCAGCCGCACCCCGGCTGGCGCCGGCTCTTCCGGGGCGCGGAAGCGCCCGACCGCGACCGGCCGCGACACCTGCACCTTCGGGCGCACTTCCTCGATGAGTTCCTCGGGGATCTCGCGGATGAAGCGGGAGGCCTGCCCGTAGCTGTCGATGCCGTGCAGGCGGCGCTGCTCGGCCCAGGTGATGTACAGGGTGCGCATGGCGCGGGTCATGCCCACGTAGGCGAGGCGCCGCTCCTCCTCCACGCCGTCCAGGTCGTTCAGGGAGCGCTGGTGGGGGAAGAGGCCCTCTTCCATGCCGCAGATGAACACCACCGGGAACTCCAGTCCCTTGGCGGTGTGCAGGGTCATCATCTGCACGCAGTCTTCCCATTCCCCGGCCTGGCCCTCGCCGGACTCGAGCGCCGCGTGGGCGAGGAAGGATTCCAGCGGCGGCAGGTCGGAGGCCTCGGGCTGGAAGCCGCGCGCGGCGCTCACCAGCTCCTCGAGGTTCTCCACGCGCGCTTCCCCGCGCTCGGCCTTGTCGCGCTTGTAGTGCTCGATGAGGCCACTCGCCCGCAGCGCGGTGTCGACCTGCTCGTGCAGCGGCAGGCCCGCGGTCTCGCGCGCCAGCCGCTCGATGAGGCCCATGAAGCCGTGGATCGAGGCCGCGGCCTTCGCTCCCAGCGTGTCGGCACCGATGGAGGCGCCCGCGGCCTCCCACATCGAGGTGCCGGCGCCGCGCGCGTACTCGCGCAGCGTGTCCATGCTCTTGGCGCCGACGCCGCGGGTCGGCAGGTTGACCACGCGCTCGAAGGAGGCGTCGTCGCGGCGGTTGGCCATCAGGCGCAGGTAGGCGAGCGCGTCCTTGATCTCCGCGCGCTCGAAGAAGCGCAGGCCCCCGTACACCTTGTAGGGCACGCGCGCGGAGAGGAAGGCTTCTTCCAGCACCCGCGACTGGGCGTTGGAGCGGTAGAGGATCGCGATGTCGCGCCGCGCGCCGCCGCGGTTGCTGTACTCGCGGATGCGGTGCGTGACGAACTCCGCCTCGTCGCGCTCGTTGAAGGCGGTGTACAGGTGGATCGGCTCGCCCTTGGCGCCGCTGGTCCACAGGTTCTTGCCGATGCGCCCGGCGTTCTTGGCGATGAGGCCGTTGGCGGCCTCGAGGATGGTGGCGGTGGAGCGGTAGTTCTGCTCGAGCCTGAACAGCTGCGCGCCCGGATAGTCGCGCCGGAAGTCCTGCAGGTTCTGCGGACGAGCTCCGCGCCACCCGTAGACGGACTGATCGTCGTCCCCGACGACGAACGGGTAGTTCACCGCACCGCCCGCAGCCGGGACCGGCGGTGCGAGCAGCCGGAGCCAGGCGTACTGGATGGGGTTCGTGTCCTGGAACTCATCCACCAGCACGTGGCGGAAGCGGCGCCGGTAGTGCTCGACGAGCTCCGCGTTGTCGCGGAACAGTTCGAAGGCGCGCAGCAGGAGTTCGGCAAAGTCGACCACGCCGTTCTTCGCGCACGCCTCCTCGTAGAGCGTGTAGAGGCGGATCATCTGCGCGCGCGTGGGGTCGCCGTCGTCCTTCATGCGCTGGGGGCGGCGGCCGTCGTCCTTGGCGTTATTGATGAACCACTGCACCTCGCGCGGCACCCAGCGCGTGTCGTCCAGCTCCTGCGCCTTGATGAGCTTCTTGATCAGGCGCTGCTGGTCCTCCGAGTCCATGATCTGGAAGCCCGGCGGCAGGTTCGCCTCGCGGTGGTGGATGCGCAGCAGGCGGTGCGCGATGCCGTGGAACGTACCGATCCACAGGGCGCTCCCCGGGATGCCAAGCAGCTGCTCGACGCGCTGGCGCATCTCGCCGGCCGCCTTGTTGGTGAAGGTGACCGCGAGGATGTTCTGCGGAGAGGCGCCCTCGGCCTGGATCACCCAGGCGATGCGGTGCGTGAGCACGCGCGTCTTGCCCGAGCCGGCGCCGGCCAGCACCAGCACCGGCCCCAGGGGGGCGGTGACCGCCGCGCGCTGCGCGTCGTTCAGGGGATTGAGGATCGGGGACAGATCCATAGGGGGGCGCATTCTAAAGGAAACGCACCCTCCTCAGGCGTCCGCCGTCGGGGCCTCCTGGGAGAACCGCGCCAGCGCGACGATGAAGCTCAGGAGGACCGGCCCCAGGATCAGCCCCAGGATGCCGAAGGCGACCACCCCGCCGATGGCGCCGATGAACACGGCCAGCGTGGACACTTCCGCGTGGTGCGCGGTCAGCATGGGCCGCACCACGTTTTCGGCCACGATCATGAGCCCGGTCCAGCAGAGCAGGAAGATCCCGCCGCCGATGTGGCCGGTGGCGAAGAGGTACAGCGCGGCCGGGACCATGACCAGGGAGGCCCCCACCGGCAGGAAGGAGGCGATGGTCGCGAGCACCCCGAATACCACCGCAGAGGGCAGGCCGACGATCGAGAACCCCAGCCCCACGATCAGGCCCTGCAAGAGCGCCGTGGCCGCCGAGCCGAACACCACCGCGCGCGTCACCTCGCCCAGGTACTTCAGGAGCTGCGTGCGGCGCGCAGACTTCACCGGGATCAGCTTCACGCCTTGCTCGACCATGGTGCGGCCGTCGCGCAGGAAGAAGAACAGCATGAAGATCATGATGAAGAAGCCGATCAGCGTGCCGAACACGTTGAGGGCCACGCTCCCGCCCATGGAGGCGGCGGTCTTGAGTACCGCCTGCAGGCCGTCGGTGAGCCAGGCCTGCACCTGCTCGGCGCTCACGGTGGTGTTCTCCTGTACCCAGGACACCGAGCTGCCGACCAGCGGGAGGCTCGAGAGCCGGTGCACGAACTCGGGGTAGGAGACATCCGTCTGGGCACGCAGGTACTCGATCACCTTGGCCACCTGGCCTGCGAACACCGCGCCTAGGATGGACAGGGGCACGAACACCAGGAAGGGAGTGAGCCCGGCGATGATCCCCGCCGACCAGCTGGCGTGCCCCTTGAGGCGCCGCGTCAGCCGCTCATGCAGCGGGTAGAGGACGAAGGCCAGCACCACCGTCCAGCCGAGGATCCCGAGCATCGGCTCGACGATGCGGTACAGCCCGTAGCCCAGGAGCGCGGCCGTGACGATGAGGAAGGTGCGGCGGTAGAAGGCGGAATGCATAGCCTCCTAGGGTAGCCCGAAGGCGGCGGCGAAGCGAAGCCTCGCGCGCCGCCCGCCGCAGTGATGCGCTAGTCCGCGTTCGTTTCCTTGCCGAAGCGGTAGTTCACGCGCAGGCCGAACGTGCGCGGCTGGGTGGTCGTCTCGCGCAGGTCGAAGTTGCCCGTGTTGGTGTAGACGATCGCGTTCTTGTCGGTCAGGTTCTCGCAGTACAGCTCCGCCAGCCAGCGTCCGCCCTGCGGGTTCAGCCCGATGCGCAGCGCCATGAGCGAATACCCCGGCTGTAGCATGCGCGGGAAGCCGTTGGCACCGGAGACGTGCAGGTCGTCCCACATGTCGCCCTTGTGGGAGATGTCGAACTGCGCATAGCCCTTCATCTGCGGGCTGAGCGGCGCCTCGTAGCGCACGTTCCAGCTCCAGCTGAAGTATGGCGAGAACGGCAGCCGCTCGCCCACATTACCCTGGAAAGTGGAGTAGGGGCTGGAGATCAGGTGCGGGTCGTTGTAGTTGGCAGCCGCCTGGAAGGACAGTGCCTCCGTGGGGGCGTATTGCACGCTGGTCTCGGCGCCGTAGATGCGCGCATTGCCGACGTTGGCATAGAAGCTCGAGCTCGGGCACAGGTCGGCGTCGTAGATGATCGTCTGGTAGTCCTTCCAGTTCATCAGGTACGCCGCGCCGTTCCACAGCAGGCGCCCGCCGAGGCTCGTGGTCTTCCAGCCGAGCTCGTAGTTGTTCAGCGTGTCGGGCTTGTACTCCTGCGGCACGTTGTTGTTGATGCAGCCCTGCGGCAGGCCGCCGTTCGCGCCGCCGTCGCGGAAGCCCTGCGAGAACAGCGCGTACACCATGGCGTGCTCGGCGAGCTTGTAGTTGATGCCGGCCTTGAAGTTCCACTTGTTGGACGCGCCCACGCTGTCGACTTCCGTGGTCGGGTAGTAGGCGAACTGGCCGTAGGGCTCGTACGTCTTGAAGTCCGAATGGAAGTGCACCGCGCCCGCTTCGATGTTCAGCTTGTCGGTGACGTCGAAGCTGATGTTGCTGAACTCGGTGGTCTGCAGGTAGTCGTAGCGCTCGGTATAGGCATACCAGATGCCCGGCGGGAGCGAGGAGTGCGTCTGGTTGTAATACGCGAGCTCATACTGGAAGGCGGCCCCGTCGGTGCGCAGCCCCGGCATGTAGTAAGTGCTGCCGGAGTTCTTGTCGCGGGTCTTCTCCCAGTACAGGCCGACCAGCCAGTGGAAGCGGGTGCCGGGCTTGGACGACAGCCGCAGCTCGTCCGACCAGCGCTCGGGGTTGGTGTGGTACTCGTAGGTCTGCAGCGGCACATTGCAGCCGGTGAAGGGCGTGCCGCCGTAGGCCGGGTCGCTCTTGCAGGTGAAGCCCTCCTGGGTGCCCGGCGGGTTGTTGGCGCCGAGGTAGGGCGTGTACGCGGGAGCGAAGTTCTCCATGTACTGCGAGTACTCGTTCTGCTGGCGCGTCGGCAGTGACCAGTAGGTGCTCGCGAACACCAGGTCGCCGATGCCCACGTCTCCCTGCACGTTGAAGTCCAGGAGCTTCGCCTCGAAGCCGTGGCTCTCGGGCCCGAAGCGCTCGACTGTCCGCGGGGCCAGGTTCGGGTCCTCGTCCCAGGCGCCGAGCGTGCTCTGGCGCTGGTACATGTAGGTGAGGGTCGCGCTCCACTTCTCGCCCATCAGGAGCTTCAGCGCCGCGCGGCCGCCCTCAGTGTGCTCGCGGTTGTAGTTGCTGCGCGCCCAGTCCGAGTTGTTGGACACCGTGCCGTTGTACCAGTCGCGGGTGGTCAGCTGGTTGTTGATGAAGCCACCCATCGAGGAGCTGAAGGCCGACAGGCGCAGGCCGAGGGTGCCCGGGATGACCGGCAGGTTCAGGAAGCCGTCGTAGGTCCAGTTTTCGCGCCCGCCCTGCATGTGGCCGGCGTCGAGGTCAGCCCCGGCGCTGAAGGCGTTCACATCGGGCTTGTGGGTAATGTAGCGGATCGCACCGGTCATGGAGCCGGCTCCGAAGGTCGTGCCCTGCGGGCCCTCCAGCACCTCGATCTGCTCCACGTCGTAGAGGTGCAGGTCCGGTTGCACGCCGCCGTAGCACACCGAGAGGTCATCGACGAAGAAGCCAGTGGCACAGGAGTTGGCGTAGTTGGGCGTGCTGCCGTCGGAGGCGCCGCGCATGACGATGACCTGGGTACCCGGTCCCGTGCTGATGAAGGAGATGGTCGGGGTCCGCTGCACGAAGTCCTCGAGCTGCGTGATGCCGAGGTTCTGCATGTCCTTCTGCGTGAACACGTCCACGCTCAGGGGCACGTCCTGCAGGTTCTCAGCGCGCTTGCGCGCGGTGACCACCACCTCCTGGAGGCCGGGGGTCGCGGTGGCATCCGCATCCGCCGCGAGCGCCGGGGTGCGCGGCAGCGCGGCGGCGGCCAGTGCGGCCGCGACCGCGAAGCCGATGCGCGTGCCGCGCGGAAGTAAGGTCGAGGCCTCAAGGCTAGGGCGGGCCGCCCGGTTACGGCTGGATGACATCGACGAACTCCCCAAAAGACCGCTTATTTAGGATGGGCACGCGAGCCGGGTGTCTCCGGTGCGGTGCAGCGCTGATCATCCTTTGACCACGCCTGCTTAGTCAACGACCGTTCAACAAGGCGCGAGGTCAAGGATTCTTAAGCGGGGCCGTATTCTGGAAGCGATCTAAAGCATCCCCGAGTGCGTCCTTCAGCGGTGCAAGCTGTGCCTCGAAATGGTGCCAGTAGCCGACCCCCGAGCTGTACAGCGGCTGGCGCACCTGCTCGGCGCTGGCGGTGCGCACCGAGCGCCGGTTCTCGTGGAAGTGGAGGCAGGCGCTCTCGAAGGGAAGCCCGCAGTGCTCCAGCAGGCGGCGGATCTGGGCCTCCGGCTCACGCACCACGTCTTCGTACTGCACGTGCAGCACCTTGCCCGGCAGCACCTGGTCCCAGTGGTCCATGAGCTTCAGGTAGCAGCGGTAGTACCGGCCGAGGTCGTTGAGGTCGTAGCCGAAGGCCTGGCCGCTGGCGAAGTTCTGCTTGAAGGTGCTGAAGCAGGAGTCCATGGGGTGGCGGCGCGCGTCGATCACGGTCGCGCCCGGCAGGATCGACTGGATGAGCCCGATGTGGTTGAAGTTGTTGGGCAGCTTGTCGGTGAAGCGCTCTCGGCCGGTGCGCAGCGGCCGGGTCTCGTCCAGGTAGCGCGTGCCGAGCGCCCCAAGCTCCGCGGGCGTCGCCGCGGCGAGCGTCTCGGGGTAGCCGTCGCGGCCGGGCACGCGGTCGTCGAACTCGTAGGCGAAATTCACGATGTTCGGCAGCTCCATCGTGCCCTCTACCTGGGAGTGGCTGGCGAGGATCTGCTCGATGAGGGTGGAACCTGAGCGCGGCAGCCCGACGATGAAGATCGGTGCACCACTGGGGTCGCCCGATCCCGCACGCATGCGGAAATACTCGGCGGTGAAGAACTCCACGATGCGCCGCGTGCGGCGCTCGAAGTTCTCGATGCTGAAGGGCTCATCCAGCCGGCGCAGCGCGTTGCCCTGCGCATAGTGCGCGAAGGAATCCGCGTAGCGCTCCCGCTGTTCCAGGGCCCGGCCGATCGCGAAGTGCAGTTGCGCCTCGTTGACGCGGCCGCGCGGCTCCTCGCGCAGCAGCTGCTGCATGCGCGCGAGCTCCTCATCGCCGAAGCGGTAGTTCTTGAGGTCGGCGAGGCTCCAGTACGCCTCGGCATGACAGGGGTCCAGGTCAAGGGCGGCGCGGTAGGAGGCCTCGCTGTCGGCGCGCCGCCCGAGGGTCTTCTGGACGTGCCCGATCGACATGCGCACGCGCACTTCGTCGGGCAACAGCACTGCGGCGCGCTCGTAGGCCTCGAGCGCCGCTTCCGCGCGCAGGTGCTTGGTGGCGACCGCCGCGATGGTGATCCAGGACTGCGGGTTGTTCGGCTCGAGTTTCAGCACGTGGCGTGCCGCCGCATCGCCCTCGGCGATGCGGCCGAGCTGCACCAGCACCGGCCCGAGCCCGCGCCAGGCCAGCGGCACGTGCGCGCTCTGCCGCAGCGCATGCCGCAGCAGCCGCTCCGCGTCCCGGGGCACATCGGCGGCGAGCGAGACCGCCGCAAGCCCGACCAGGGCGGCGACGTGGCCCGGGTCCGCCTGCAGGATGCGCCGGAAGCCCTCCTCGGCCTCGCGGCGCCGGTCCGCGGTCAGTGCCGCGGTGGCAGCCTCGATCTGACTGCGCTGCGGGTCGCTCTCGCGGGCACGGTCGAAGGCGATCGCCGCATCGCCGAGCTGGCCGAGGTCCACCAGGATGTCGCCGTACGCGAGCCAGGCGCGATGGTGGCGCGGGTGGCGCTCGAGCACACGGCGCACCTCCGCGCGCGCCTCCTCGGGTCGCTGTGCCTGCCGCAGCGCGCGCGCGTAGTCCACGCGCGCCTCGGCGAAGTCCGGCGAGCGCTGCAAGAGCGGCGCAAGGAGCGCGAGGCTCTCGGCGGCACGGTCCTGGTCCAGCAGTGCCACGGCGAGCAGCCACTGTGCGTTGGGCTCTCCCGGGTGTGCGGCGACGAGCTCGCGCAGCGCCCGCTCCGCGGCCGCGCCGTGGCCGGCGCGCACCGCGAAATGCACCTGGCGCAGCTGGTGTTGGTAGCCGGATTCGGGGGGCAGCGCATTCATGGGCGGGGTTCGCGCGGGACGGCGAGCGTGCCCTGCGCGTGACCGAAGCCTAGCATGCAGGCCCCCATCGTGGACCTGGGCGCCGCAGGCTACACTGCCGCGCCGCGCGCCTCACCGAACGACAACAGCCGGCACCTTCGCAGGAGAGCCCCATCGTGAACCGCATCATCCGCATCCTCATGGCCTGCGCCGCCTGCACGCTGCCCCTGGCGGCCGAAGCCGGGCGGGCGCTGGAGGCCGCCGACTGGTACCGCTTCCGGCCGGTCTCCGACGTGCAGGTCGCCCCGGACGGGGCGGCGGTCGCCTACCTGGTCACGCGCTACGACCGCGAGGCGGACGAGAGCCGTGCCTCGCTGTGGCTGGTGCCGTGGTCCGGCGGCGAGCCGGTGGAGCTTACGCACGGGGACAACGTGAGTGACCCGCGCTTCAGCCCCGACGGCCGCTACCTGAGCTTCCTCGCCAGCCGGCCCGCGGATGCCCCGGCACAGCTGTGGGTGCTCGACCGTCGCGGCGGCGAGGCGCGCGCGGTGAGTCGCGTGACCCAGGAGATCACGGCCTACACCTGGGCGCCGGATGCCCGCCACGTGGTGCTCGAGATGCGCGGCACCGTGGCCGAGGCCCCGAAGGGCGAGGACGGTGCGAAGGCCGACAAGGCGCCGCACCCGATCGTCATCGACGACTTCCACTTCAAGCAGGACAAGATCGGTTACCTGACCCCGGCCACGCGCACGCACCTCTATCTCCTCGACGTCGGCAGCGGGGACGTCGCGGCGCTCAATGCGGATCCCGAGCGCGAGGATTCCGGCGCCGTGTTCTCGCGCGACGGCCACACGCTCGCCTTCGTGGGCAACCGCGACGCCCAGGGGCTCGGCCACGACGACATCTACCTCGTCGAGCCGCGGGCGGGCGCAACGCCGCGCAAGCTCCTCACGACCTTCTCGCCGAACCACCAGACTCTGCAGTTCACCCCCGACGGCGCGCAGCTGATGTTCCTCGAGGGGGATGCGCCCAAGTTCAACGCATACATCACCGACGCGCTGGCGATGGCGGACGTGAAGACCGGCACCGTACGGCGCCTGGCGCGCACGCTCGACCGCGCCATCGTCAGTCCGCGCATCGCAAGCGACGGCCGTGCCATCGTGTTCGCGGTCGAGGACGATGGCTACCAGTACCCGGCCCAGGTCGACCTGGGGAGCGGTGCGGTGACGACGCTCGTGCCGCGCACGGTGGCCCTGGAGCTCGCGCACGCCGGCGGGCACACCGCGGTGCTGGCCTCGGACGACCGCACGCCGCC
Source organism: Pseudomonadota bacterium (assembly GCA_018241425.1). Lineage (GTDB taxonomy): Bacteria > Pseudomonadota > Gammaproteobacteria > Steroidobacterales > Steroidobacteraceae > 13-2-20CM-66-19. The sequence continues at coordinate 11,449 of JAFEDU010000003.1, read as the reverse complement.
GGAGGTCTACGCGCTCGAGGGCGGACACCTGCGCCCGCTGACGAGCCACAACGCAGCCCTCTTCGGCGAACTCACCCTGGGCAGCGTCGAGGACATCCGCTTCAAGAGCGCCGGCGGCACCGAGGTCCACGGCCAGATCGTGAAGCCGCCGGGCTACGTCGCCGGCCATCGCTATCCCACCATCCTGTGGATCCACGGCGGACCGAACGGCCAGGACGACCACTCGCTCGAGCTGTGGGGCTACGGGCCGCCGCTCGAGCGGCAGTACTTCGCGACCCATGGCTACGTGGTGCTGGCCATCAACTACCGGGGCGGCACGGGGCGCGGCGCGGCCTATGCACGTGCGATTGCCGCCGACTGGGGGCACCACGAGGTCGAGGACCTGCGCGCCGGGGTCGACTGGGCGATATCGCAGGGCATCGCGGATCCGGAGCGCCTGGGCGTGGGCGGCTGGAGCTACGGCGGCATCCTCACCGACTACAGCATCGCGAGCGACCCGCGCTTCAAGGCGGCCATCAGCGGGGCCGGCAGCGCCAACCAGACCGCGATGTACGGCGTGGACGAATACGTGTTCCAGTACAACGCGGAGCTCGGCCCGCCGTGGAAGGACACCGCGCTCTGGCAGAAGGTGTCCTACCCGTTCTTCCACGCCGACAGCATCCGCACGCCGACGCTCTTCATGGGTGGCGACAAGGACTTCAACGTGCCGCTGGTGGGTGGGGAGCAGATGTACCAGGCGCTGCGCACGCTCGGGGTGCCGACCGAACTCGTTATCTACCCCGGGGAGTACCACGTGCTGACGCGGCCGAGCTTCCTCATCGACCGCATCCAGCGCTACCTGGGCTGGATGGACCGCTACCTGAAGCAGTGAGGCAGCGCCCTTTTAATTGCCACTCGTCCTACCAAGGTAGTAGGATCTGACTACCGACCCTTGCGGAGAATCAATCCGTGGCAGCAGCGACCAGTCTCAAGCTTCCTGACGATCTGAAGAGGCGGATTGCGAAGCTCGCGGCAAGCGCCCGTGTGACTCCACACGCATTCATGGTCGAGGCTCTGGCACGCGAGGCGCAGCGACTGGAGCTTCGGGCGAGGTTCGTAGCGGACGCGGCAGCTTCCGAAGCCGAGTTCCTTTCCAGTCGGCGCTCAGTCGATTTCGATGCGGCATTCGACTACCTGGATCGCTCGCTTGCGGGTCAAAAGGCGAGTCGCCCACGCTCACGGCGATGGCGCACATCGAAATAGCCCCACGCGCGATCGCGGATCTGGAGCGCCTGTTCGATTTCAAGGCCAGGAGCGATCCGCAACGCGCCCGGGTCCGTCTGTTGAGCGTCCGTCGTGCCCTGGAGCTCCTGGCTGAGCATCCACTCCTCGGTCGCGAAGTCGAATACGGGTTCCGCGAACTGGTACTTATGCGAGGACGGGACGGTTACCTCGCTCTTTACCGATGGCTTCCCGCCGAAGATCTTGTCGTGATTCTGGCGATCCGCCATCAGCGCGAGGCCGGGTATCCGGACGAATGACAATCGGATCCGCACGCCGGCCGTTCGCCGGGTAACCGAGTCCTATTTCGCGGGTGAGGGCGCTGCGGCGATGTCCGGCGCCGACGGCGGCACGCTCGACCAATGGGCGTTGCGCAGCTTCCAGGCGCCGTCCTTCAGCTCGGCGAGCGCGGTGATGTAGCCGTGGTCCTCGTGACGGCGCCCCTGCGCGTCCGTCTGCAGCTCCTGGTAGGACGCGCCGACCGCGGCGAGCGTCGGCGTCACCGGGTCCACGCGCAGGTCGTCCCCGAACCTGAGGTCGATGTGCGGCAGCGTGTGCGTGAGGGCGTCCACGCCCGAGCGCATGGCCGTGCCGTCCCGGAACACCAGCGTGCCGTCGGAGGCCATGAAGAACTGCGGGCCGTCCTGGAAGGCGCGCTTCCAGGCGACCGGCCCGTCGCGGCTCACCTCGCGGGCCACCTGCGCCATGAAGTCGCGCACCGCCGCGGCCTCACCGGACCGCGCTGCATCCGCGGGCGCCGGCGGCAGGGGTGCGCTCGGGGAGCAGCCGCCGGCGAGCGCGGCCGCGGACAGGACGGCAGCGGCAGCCCTGCTACGCACTCACCACTTGTTGCGCAGCTCGCGCAGCTTCACGAACACGGTCTTGGGGTCCGGGCGCTCGCCGATGTCCGGGAAGCGCTCGCGGAGCTTCGCGATCACCGACGGGTTCTGCAGGCGCAGGAACGTGTTGATGCGCTTCTCCTCGCCGAGGGTCGTCACCGGGGCGTTCTGGGGCGCCAGCTTCTTGGCCTCGGCGAGGAAGCTGCCGGCGTCCGGGTTGGTCGGCTCGCGGTCGAGCGTGAACTCGAGGTTGCGGGCCAGGTACTCGTGCCCCGGGTACACCTTGGTGGCATCGGGCAGGCGCGACAGCTGGGTGGCGAAGGTGTTGTACAGCACTTCCGGGTCACCGCCGTTGTGGCAGTTGCCGACACCGGCGTTGAAGAGCGTGTCGCCGCAGAACAGCGCCGGCGTGTCGGTGTGCGACAGCAGGCACACGTGGACCATGGTGTGCCCGGGCGTGTCCAGGCACTCGAGCTCGACGCGCCCCACCTTCACGACGTCGCCGGCCTTGAGCCCGCGGTCGATGCCCGTGCCGATGCGGGGCGCGGCACCCGCGTGGGCGAGCACCTTGGCGCCGGTGGCGTCCTTCAGTCCCACGTTGCCGCCGGTGTGGTCGGAGTGCTCGTGGGTGTTCAGGATCTGGGTGATCTTCCAGCCGTGCTTGTTGGCCACATCCAGCACCAGGCGCCAGTCGAGGGGGTCGACGGCCATGGCCTCGCCGCTGTCGGGGTCGGCGATGAGATAGTGGAAATTGCGCAGTGAGTTCCCCGACCAGATGCGTTCCGTCAGCATGAGCGTGTCCTCCGCTTTAAAGTCGTCGATTTGCCTACCGAGCTTACGCGCGCGCGATAATGGGCGCATGCGGCACTCGTTTCTGTTCGAGCCGGCCGTTTGGTCCGGGACCGGGACGCTGTGGCGGGCCGATGGCGAGCCACTCGGCGCCGAGTCGCGCACCGAAATCGCGCATCGCCCGGACTGCTGGGTGCTGTCGGGGAAGCTGCGGGTGCTGGGCTCGCCGCCCACGGATTTCGTGCAAGCCTACCTCATCGAGCCGCCGCGCGGGGCGCGCGACACGCTGCGCTGGACCTTCGAGAGTGCCCTGTTCGGCGCGATCCAGGGCCGCTTCGCCGAGATCGGGGATTCGATCCTGGCGGTCTACGGCTGCGAGGCCACCGGCTTCCATGGAGCCGAGCACTATCGTCGCGAGGCGGTCGATACCTACCGCGCCACCGGCATGCTCCTGAACCGCGGCCAGCTCGTGTATTCCTGGGAGATGGTGCACCGGCGCGCAGCCGGCTGAGCGCCCGGCAGGGCGCCTGCTGCATCGCGGCCCCAGGTCCATACAGCACGCCGCCCCGCGCTTTGCTGAGGATCGAACCGGTGCGGTACCGTCTGCCCCTCACTAAAGCCTGAAGGAGCGAGTCCCATGATCGGCTACGTCACGCTCGGAACGACCGACCTTGCCCGCGGCGCGCGCTTCTACGACGCCATCGCGAAGGAGATGGGCGTCGGCCGCATGATGGAGACCGAGCGTTTCATCGCCTGGGGCATCCCGGGGGGAGGCGCGGGCATCGGGCTGACACTCCCCTTCGACGGCAAGCCCGCGACGGTGGGCAACGGGGTCATGGTGGCGCTGGAGGCGAAGGACCGTGCCCAGGTCGAGCGGCTCTACCGCCTCGCACTCTCGCTCGGCGGCACCGACGAGGGAGCGCCGGGTGCGCGCGGCGAGGGGTTCTACGCGGCGTACTTCCGCGACCTCGATGGCAACAAGCTCAATGCGTTCGCGATGGACTGAACGGCGCGGCAGGCACCGGACGAGCACGCCGGGCGTGTTCGTGATCTCGGACTCAAAGGTATCTAGCCATGGCAAAGAAGCTGCCCAATCGAAACGCGTTTCGGTACCGCGAAGCGGACAGCCCTTCCGGGATTACGCGGGAGACCGCCAAGCGCATGGCAGCTGTGCTGGGTGTCGATGAGACGCAGGTCATCCATCTGGCGCTGCGCGAAATGGCTGTGCGAACTCTGCCTCAGTACGCCCCGGACGACGGTCCGTTGACCGCCGCCCAGTCAAAGCAGATTCAGAAGATGGCTGGCCATCTCAACAGAGGGCTCGTGCGATCAAGTCTCATAGACGCCGACTCAGGGTGACGGTTTCCTGTGCTTGGACAGAGCTGGCAGCGGGCGACATCGTCCGATGTCACTTTCCAGGTCACGGCGGCAGCGCCCCGCCGCGCAGCGCCGGCAGGTAGTGGTCGATGAGGAGCGCGGCGAACAGCCACATCAGGTAGTTGACCGAGAAGCGGAACACCCGCATCGGCAGCTCCGCGCGCCGCGTGATCTTGAGCGCCAGGGCGTAGTACAGAAATCCCGCGTTCAGCCCGAGCGCCACCGCAAGGTACAAAAGGCCACTCATGCGCGTGACGTACGGGAGCAGCGTCACGAGCGTGAGCAGCACGGTATACAGCAGCACCTGCAGGCGCGTGTAGTCGATCCCGTGGGTCACCGGCAGCATCGGGATGCCGGCGCGCGCGTACTCGTCGCGCCGCGCGATGGCGAGCGCCCAGAAGTGCGGCGGCGTCCACACGAAGATGATCAGGAACAGCAGCAGCGCGTTCGGGTCGACGCTGTTGGTGACCGCGCACCACCCGAGCACCGGCGGGGCGGCGCCGGCGGCCCCGCCGATGACGATGTTCTGGGAGGTGGCGCGCTTCAGCCACACCGTGTAGATGACCGCGTACCCGATCAGGGACAGGAAGGTCAGGACCGCCGTCAGGAGGTTCACGCGGAAGGCGAGGATCGCCATCGAGGCCACCCCGAGCACCGCGGCGAAGGTGAGCGCGTTGCGCTCGCTCAGGGTGCCGGTGGGGAGCGGGCGCCCCCGGGTGCGCGTCATCTGCTCGTCGATGCGGCGGTCCAGCACGTGGTTGATGGTGGCCGCGCAGGCGGCCGCGAGCGCGATGCCGAGGTTGCCGAACACCAGGGGCGCGAGCGGCGGCAGGCCCGGGCAGGCCAGGAGCGTCCCCACCAGGGCCGTAAACACGATGAGGCTGACCACCCGGGGCTTGGTGAGCTCCAGGTACCGCCGCCAGGGGGCGACGGCGGACGAGGCATAATGGGATGTCGTCGCCACGGCGTTGCGAGGGGCCCGGAAACGGGCTTTATTGGGAGTTGCGGTCCTTGCGGGGATGCGCAGCCTAGCAGATCACGGGCGGCGGTCCCGCGGGGGCGCCCTGCGGCACGACACCAAGAACATAAGCTGGAGCCACCATGAGTTTTCCCGAGGACATCTTCACCGAGCAGGAGCCCGACCCGGACACCCTTGCGAACCTGGGGCCGCTCACCCGGCTGGCCGGGATCTGGGAGGGCCAGGGCGGGGTCGACATCAACCCGAAGGAAGAGGGCCCGGAACGGCGGGACTTCACCGAGCGCATCGAGCTGCAGCCCATCGACGCCCAGTCCAATGGCCCGCAGCTGCTCTACGGGCTGCGCTACCACACCCGCATCCTCGCCACCGACGAGGAAGCCACGTTCCACGACCAGACCGGCTACTGGCTGTGGGAACCGGCCACCGGGCTCGTGATGCAGACGCTGTCCATCCCGCGCGGCCAGGTGGCGATCGCCTCCGGCCACGCCAAGCCCACCGACACGGAGCTCGTGCTCACGGCGCAGCGCGCCGCCGCCGCCTACGGCATCTCCTCGAGCGACTTCCTCGAGTACGCCTTCCGCACCGACGCCTACCGCATCGAGGTGGTCTACAACCCCGACGGCACGTGGAGCTACGTGCTCGACACCACGCTCGTGGTGCGCGGCCGCAGCGAGCCGTTCCTGCACCGCGACCGTAACACCCTGAAGAAGGTGGCCGAGCCGACGCCCAACCCGCTCATGCTCAGGCGCAAGGGCGGGAAGAGCTGAAGGACCTGCGCGCCTAGAGCGAGCGCAGCAGAGCGAGCGTGGCCATCAGGAGGAGCGCGGCGCCCGCGGTGTGGGCGGTGGCGAGCCACAGCGGGAACCCCATCACCACCATGCTGATGCCGATGGCCAGCTGCAGGCCGAGCGCGCCCAGCACCAGCGCGGCGCGCGGCCGCGGCGCCGAGAGCGCTTTCTGGCGCAGGACGTAGAGGGCGCCGACCAGGAGCAGCACGGTCGCCATGAGCGCCCAGAGCCGGTGCGTGAAGTGGATCGCCGTGCGCGCCTCGGGCGCGAGGATCCCGCCCTCGTAGTCGATGCGGCCGTGCCAGGGGATGAAGGCATGCCGGAAGTCCGCGTGCGGCAGGAGTGCGCCCTGGCAGGTCGGGAAGTCCGGGCAGGCGATCGCCGCGTAGTTGCTCGAGGTCCAGCCGCCGAGCGCGAGCTGCACGATGAGCGCGACCAGCGCCGCCAGCGTCAGGGTTCGCGCGGTCGCATAGGGTCCGGCACCGCCGCCGGAGCGGCTGTGAGCCGGGCCGCGCATGGCGCTCGCGCCCCAGGAGTTGGCCGGGAGCGAGAGCGTGAGCCACCACAGCAGCGACAGCGTCGTCAGCCCCAGAAGCAGGTGCGCCGTGACGATCAGGGGATTCAGGCGCCAGGTTACCGTCAGCATCCCGAGCAGCGCCTGCAGCACCAGCACCCCCAGGAGCGTCAGGGCGTACTGCACGCTCACCCCGCTCTGGCGGCGGTAGCGCAGGGCGAGCGTGGCGATGGCGAGGATGATGAGGCTGAGCGCGCCCACCACGTAGCGGTGGATCATCTCGTGCCACGCCTTGCCCACCTCCAGCGGCCGGTTGTAGGCGGCCTGGGCGGCAGGATCCTGGGCCGCGGCGCTCGGGGTGAGCTTGCCGTAGCAGCCCGGCCAGTCCGGGCAGCCCAGGCCCGCGGCGGTGAGCCGCACGTAGCCGCCCAGCACCACCACGGTGAAGCACAGGATCACCCCGGCGATTGCCAGGCGGCGCATCCAGCGGACTACCGGCACGGTCGCAATGCTCCCCTGTGGCGTGGCTCAGCCGATGTGCGACAGCCGCAGGAGCTTCTGCAGGTCCTCGAGCAGGCCGCGCGAGTTCTGCCGGGCATCGTAGCGCATCATGAGGTTGCCGAGCGGGTCGACCACGTACAGCGTGTGCGCCCGCTCCTCGGGGCTGCCCGGGAAGTCCGCGAGCAGCGTGGCGGCGGCAGCGTTGGTGGCATCGAGCACGCGCACGCCCGGGTAGTCGTGCGCCAATGCTGCGCGCGCGCAGCAGTTCCCGGTCACGAGCAGGAGCTGCGCGACGCGGCCGATGTCCTTGTTGAGTGCCAGGCGCGCCGAGCGCATGACGAACAGCGCCTGCGCGCACTCCCCCCCGCAGTCACCGGGTCCGAGGTACACGAGCGTCCAGCGTCCCTGAAGCTGCGCGCTGCCGGCCGTGCCCGGGACCTCCGGCACCACCTCCGGCAGCGCCAGCGTGGGCAGCGGCACCGGCGGGGTGATGAGCGTGCCGTGGTTGACGGTGTGGAGGGGGCGCCAGCTGCTGCCGTAATAGGTGAAGAATGCGAGCGCGAGAGGCACCAGGAACAGGCCCGCAAGCAGCCCGAGGGTGCGCAGGTTGCGCGCCCGCAGCCGCGCCTCCTCGGGCGTGAGGCTCACGGCTGCATCCGCCGGCTGCGCCAGGTCATCACCGCCCACACCAGGGCCGCAAGGCCTGCGAACGCCCACCACTGGATCGCGTAGGAGAAGTGCCGCAGCGGCGAGACACCGCCGATGCGCCAGTCGCGCGCGTAACCGCCCGGCACGCCCGGATCCAGCAGCAGGATGTGCGGCTCGAGCGGTGCCCCATAGGCGGCCTCAAGCTCGGCCATGTCGGGAAAGGAGGTGACCTGCGGCCACGGCATCTGCGGTGCCGCGCGCCCCAGGGACAGTCCCGGGCTCGGCAGCGGGGCTACCCTCCCGGTGAAGGCGGCCGTCCCGGCCGAGGGAACCTGGACGTCCGGCAGCACCCGCCGGCTGCCGGTGAAGGGCACCCAGCCCCGGTCGACGAGCAACGACCGGCCGCCCGGCCGCGTGAGCGGCGTCAGCACCTCGTACCCCGCCTGGCCCTGGAACGAGCGGTTGTCGAGGAGGAACTGGTGGGCGCCATCGAGGCTGCCGCTCACCCGCACGCGCTGGTAGAGCGCCACGGAGGTCGTGGGGGCGGAGCCCAGCTCCAGCAGCTGCAGGCTGCCGCGCTCGAAGCGCTGCGCCTCGAGTTCGCGGGCCGCGCCCTTGTGCCACTGCCACAGCCCCAGGCGTACGAACAGCACGCAGGCGATGAGTGTCAGTGCCAGGAAGAACGCCCGCTCGAGCGTGGAACGTCGCAGCGCCACCGGGACTCACCCGCACCGGGCCCGCGCTACACTGCCCGCCATGCAGTCGCTCGTCTGGATCGTGGTGCTCTTGTGCCTGGCGGGGATATTCACGAGTCTCGGCTCGGGGCTCTTTCATCTGTCGCGCGGGCGCGGGGAGGAGGATTCGCGCAAGCTCGGGCGCGCCCTCACCGTCCGGATCACGCTCTCGGTCGCCCTGTTCCTCTTCCTGCTGCTTGCCTGGCACGAGGGCTGGATCGCGCCGCATCCCTTCGGCGCTCCGGCCGTCGCCCCGCACCCGTAAGGCGCGGCGCGGGGCCGCGCTAAGGCCCTTACAGCCAGTAGACGAAGATGAAGAGGCCGAGCCAGACCACGTCCACGAAGTGCCAGTACCAGGCCACCGCCTCGAAGGCGAAGTGACGCTTGGGCGTGAAGTGCCCCTTCAGGCAGCGCAGCCAGATCACCAGCAGCATGATCGCCCCGATGGTCACGTGCAGGCCGTGGAAGCCGGTGAGCATGAAGAAGGTCGAGCCGTAGATGCCGGTCGACAGGCGCAGGCCCAGCTCCTTGTAGGCCTCGCCGTACTCGTGGGCCTGGAAGCCGACGAAGGTGAACCCTAAGAGGAAGGTGAGCGCCAGGAACAGGATCAGCTTGCCGCGCTGGTTGGCACGCAGCGCGTGGTGCGCGATCGTGATGGTAACGCCGCTGGTGAGCAGGATCGCAGTGTTCAGCATCGGGATGCCGATCGCCGGGATGGTGCTGAACTTGCCGTCGACGCCGCCGACGTGCGCCGGCCCGTTGGTGGGCCAGGTCGACTCGAAGTGCGGCCACAGCACGAAGTTGGTGAACACCTTCACGCCCTCGCCGCCCAGCCATGGCACCGACAGCACGCGGGCGTAGAACAGCGCGCCGAAGAAGGCGGCGAAGAACATGACCTCCGAGAAGATGAACCACATCATCCCCATGCGGAAGCTGCGGTCGACCTGCATGTTGTAGATGCCGGCCTGGTTCTCGTCGATCACGGTGCGGAACCAGCCGAAGAACATGATCGCGAGCAGCATGGCGCCGGGCACGAACACCCACCCCGGGTACACGTCGTTCAGGTACAGGATCGCGCCCAGCATCATGGTGAACAGCGCCACCGACCCGAAGATCGGCCACTGGCTGTCGTGCGGGATGTAGTACTTCTGGCCGTCGTTGGTTGCGGGTGCGTTCGCCATACGTTGAGCTTTCTTGCGGGTGTGTCTTAACGCTGCGCGCTCGTGACGCGCGAGGATTCATCGTAGAAGGTGTAGGCCAGCGTGATCATGTCGATGTGCTCCGGCATCGCCGGGTCGATGATGAAGCGCACGGGCATGGTGCGCTGCTCGCCCAGCTTGAAGTGCTGCGGCGAGAAGCAGAAGCATTCGGTCTTGTGAAAGTAGGCGGCCACCTCGCTCGGGGCGATGTTCGGCACCGCCTGCGCGGTCTGGTCGCGCCCGGTCAGGTTGTGCGCGTAGAACTCGGCCGTGAACAGCTCGCCGGGGTGCACGTGCACCACGCGCTTCACCGGCCGGAACTCCCACTCCCCGGAGCTCGCGACGTCCGCGAGGAACTCCACCGTCACGGTGCGGTTCACGTCCGGGTGCTCGATGGCCGCGACCTTCTGCAGGAGCTTGGTCTGGTCGCCGTAGCCGGTGACCGAGCACAGCACGCTGTAGAGCGGCACCAGCGCGAAGCCGAAGCCGAAGGCGCCCGCGGCGATCGCGAGCAGCTTCAGCGTCATGCTGCGGTTGGCGCGGCGCGTGTCGTTCATTTCGAGCCGCGCACCACGATCAGCACCATGAAGCCGACGTAGAAGAAGGCGGCCACCAGGCTCCACACGATGGCGCTGGTGCGCACGCGCCGGCGGCGCGCGGCGTCTGCCCGCTCGCTCAGCACGGCCGCCATCAGTGCGCCGCGCCCCGCGCGATCAGGGCATCCGACGGCGCCTCGGTCCAGGAGTGGTACGGCGCCGGCGAGGGCAGCTCCCACTCCAGCCCATGCGCGCCTTCCCAGGCACGCGCCGGGGCCGGGGCGCCCGAGCGCACGCACTTCCAGATGATGTAGGGGAACAGGAGCTGCGACAGCCCGAAGCCGAAGCCACCGATCGAGGACACCATGTTCCAGTCGGTGAACTGCACGGCGTAGTCCGGGATGCGGCGCGGCATGCCGGCGAGCCCCAGGAAGTGCTGCGGGAAGAACAGCACGTTCACGAAGATGGTCGACAGCCAGAAGTGCCAGGTGGCGAGCTTCAGGTCGTACATCTTGCCGGTCCACTTCGGCAGCCAGTAGTAGACCCCGCCCATGATCGCGAACACCGCGCCCGGCACCAGCACGTAGTGGAAGTGCGCCACCACGAAGTAGGTGTCCTGGTACTGGTAGTCGGCCGGCACGATCGCGAGCATCAGGCCCGAGAAGCCGCCGATGGTGAACAGGAACAGGAACGCGAGCGCGAACAGCATCGGCGGCTCGAAGCTGATCGAGCCCCTGTACATGGTCGCGGTCCAGTTGAAGACCTTCACGCCCGTGGGGATGGCGATCAGCATGGTCGACAGCATGAAGAACAGCTGCGCGGCGAGCGGCATGCCCACCGTGAACATGTGGTGCGCCCACACGATGAAGGACAGGAACGCGATGGAGGCGGTCGCGTACACCATCGCCTCGTAGCCGAACAGCGGCTTGCGCGAGAACGTCGGCACGATCTCCGAGATGATGCCGAAGGCCGGCAGGATGAGGATGTAGACCTCGGGGTGGCCGAAGAACCAGAAGATGTGCTGGAACATCACCGGGTCACCGCCGCCGGCGGCGGTGAAGAAAGTGGTGCCGAAGAAGTGGTCGGTGAGCAGCATCGTGACCGCGCCGGCCAGCACCGGCATCACCGCGATCAGGAGGTACGCGGTGATCAGCCAGCTCCACACGAACAGCGGCATGCGCAAGAGCGTCATGCCCGGGGCGCGCATGTTCATGATCGTGACCACGACGTTGATGGCGCCCAGGATCGAGGAGGCGCCCATCATGTGCACGGCGAAGATCAGCAT